>NZ_JOJM01000031.1 GCF_000720325.1 Streptomyces sp. NRRL B-1347 | reverse complement strand
CACCGAACCCGACGACACCGGCACCTCAAGGCCGCGCAGGAAATCGCCCCGCTCCCGGCCGAAGACCACCGCCCGATGCTCATGCACAGCACGCCCCGACAACAGCGACCAACCCACGTCCACCGGGTCCAGACCATCGTTGGTTCGTGCCACTCACGCCGAAGGAGGAGACTCCCGCGCGGCGCGGGACGTCCGCGCGCTCGGCCCACTCGCGGGACTCCGTAAGCAGCTCAACAGCACCCACCGACCAATCCACATGTGTGCTCGGTCGGTCGACGTGCAGCGTCTGCGGAAGCACACCCTCACGCATGGCCATGACCATCTTGATGACGCCCGCGACACCGGCTGCCGCCTGGGTGTGGCCGATGTTCGACTTGATGGACCCCAGCCACAGCGGCCGGTCCTCTGGGCGCTCCTGACCGTAGGTGGCCAGAAGCGCCTGGGCCTCGATGGGGTCGCCCAGGGTGGTGCCGGTGCCGTGGGCCTCCACCGCGTCCACGTCACCGGCCGACAGACCGGCGTTGGCCAACGCGGCCCGGATGACACGCTGCTGCGACGGACCGTTCGGGGCCGTCAGACCATTGCTGGCGCCGTCCTGGTTCACGGCGGAACCCCGTACGACAGCCAGGACTTCGTGGCCATGGCGGCGGGCGTCCGAAAGCCGCTCCAACAGGAGCAGACCCACACCCTCGCCCCAGCCCGTACCGTCCGCCGCCTCGGCGAACGCCTTGCAGCGGCCGTCGGCGGCCAGCCCGCGCTGGCGGCTGAACTCCACGAACGTGTCCGGCGTGGACATCACCGTCACGCCGCCCGCGAGGGCCAGGTCGCACTCGCCCTGCCGCAGCGCCTGCGCCGCCAGGTGCATCGCGACGAGAGAGGACGAGCAGGCCGTGTCGACGGTGACCGCCGGGCCTTCGAGGCCGAAGGCGTACGACAGGCGGCCGGAGACGACGCTCGCCGCGTTGCCGGTGCCGAGGTAGCCCTCGCCACGGTCGGGGGCGGTGCGCAGGACGTGCTCGTAGTCCTGGCCGTTGGTGCCGGAGAAGACGCCGGTGCGGCTGCCGCGCAGGGTCGCGGGATCGATGCCCGCGCGTTCGAAGGCCTCCCACGCCGTCTCCAGGAGGAGGCGCTGCTGCGGGTCCATGGTGAGGGCCTCGCGCGGCGAGATGCCGAAGAAGTCGGCGTCGAACTCGGCCATGTCGTGGAGGAAGCCGCCCTCGCGGACGTAGCTGGTCCCGGCGTGGTCGGGGTCAGGGTGGTAGAGCTCGGCGACGTTCCAGCCGCGGTCGTCCGGCATGTCACCCATGGCGTCCCTGCCGTCGCGCAGCAGCCGCCACAGCTCCTCGGGCGAGCGGACGCCGCCGGGGAAGCGGCAGCTCATCGATACGATCGCGATCGGGTCGCCGTCGTCCGGCGTGCCCGCGCCCGTAGGGGCGGCGGCCGGGTGCTGGGCGCTGTCGGGCGCCAGGCCGCCGAGCAGTTCGCCGCGCAGGTACGCGGCGAGGGCCGCCGGGGTCGGGTGGTCGAAGACGAGCGTCGCCGAAAGGTGGAGTCCGCTGGCGGCGCCGACGAGGTTGCGCAGTTCGACGGCCGTCAGCGAGTCGAAGCCCAGGTCCTTGAAGGGGCGGGCGGCGTCCACGGTCTTGCCGGCCGGGTAGCCGAGGACGGTGGCGACGTGGTCGCGTACGAGGTCGAGTACCGCCCGCTCCCGCTCCGCCGCCGGAAGGGCCGCGAGCCGCTCAGCGAGCGAGGCCGTGTCCGGGTCCGCGGCCCGCGCCCGCTCCTGCCCGGCGGCCGGCTTCCCCGCCGGGTCTGCCGTGAGGAGCTGGTCAAATAGGTGGCGGGGGCGTGCCGTCGCGTAGCTGGGCGCGTACCGGTCCCAGACGACGTCGGCGAGGGTGACCGCCGCGGAGCCGCCGCCCGTCGTCGCGGCCGCGAGGGCCGCGGCCATGGCGGCGACGGCCAGGTCCGGGTCCATCGCGGGCATGCCGCTGTCCCGTACGCGCTGCTCCACCACTCCGCCGTCGGCCGCCATGCCGCCACCGGCCCACGGGCCCCAGGCCAGGGACAGGGCGGGCAGGCCGAGGGTGCGGCGGTGGGCGGCGAAGGCGTCCAGGAAGGCGTTGGCCGCCGCGTAGTTCGCCAGGAGCCGCGCCAGCGCATCCCGGTCGGCGACGTCGCAGGCCGCGACGGTCACGCGTACGCCCGACTCCTCCAGTTCGGCCCGGAGTTCGGCCGCACCCGGCGCGTCCGGGCCGCGACGGCTGGTGAGCACCAGGTGCTCGGCGCCCGCTCGGGCCAGCCAGCGCGCCACGCGCCCGCCGAGCGCACCGGTGCCGCCGGTGACGAGGACGGTGCCGCTCGGCGTCCACTCCCCCATCGGCGCGTCGTCGGCCGCCGCGCGTATGAGGCGGCGTACGAACACTCCCGAGCCGCGCACCGCCAGCTGGTCCTCACCCGTCGCCGCGCCGATCGCGTCGGCGAGCCGCAGCCGTGCCCGCTCGTCGGGCTGCGGCGGCAGGTCGACCAGGCCGCCCCAACGCTGGGGCTGCTCCAGTGCGGCCACCCGGCCCATGCCCCACACGGGTGCCTGTCGGGGTGCCGTGAGCCGGTCCGAACGGCCCGTGGTCACCGCGCCGCACGTGGCGGCCCACAGCGGCGCCGCCACCTCGGCGTCACCGAGTGCCTGGAGCAGAGCGAGTACTCCTTCGAGCCCGACGGACACCGTCGGGTCGGCGGAACCTTCGCTGTCATCGAGGGCGAGGAGCGACAGGACGCCTCGCGGCAGCTCCGACCCGCCCTGTACGTCGATGAGTTCGCGCAGCTTGCCGCCCAGCGCCTCGCGGTTGGCCTCGTCGGGGCCGACCGGGATCCGGGCCACGCGCGCGCCGCGCTCCTCCAGACCGGCGACCGCCGCCGCCACCCACGGGTACGCGTCCTCGTCGGCGGGCACGACCACCCACCACGTGCCGTCGAAGGCCGCCGGGCTGAGGCCCGTCAACGGCTTCCACGACTCCTGGTACCGCCACCGGCCGACGGTGGAGGTCTCGCGCCGCTGTCGCCGCCACGACGACAGGACCGGAAGCACCTCGCCCAGCGCCCCGCCGTCGGCACCGCCGCCCAGCTCGGCGCTCAGCGACTCCAGGTCCTCGGCCTCCACGGCCTCCCAGAACCGGGCCTCCACCTCGTCGACGTCACCCCCGCCCGCGGGGGCGGCCGTGAACTCCGTGAGGTCCAGCCAGTAGTGGTCGCGCTGGAACGCGTACGTCGGCAGGTCGACAAGGCGCCGGGACTCGACCGGGGCGTACACCGAGGTCCAGTCGACGCCGATGCCCCGTACGTGCAGGTGGGCGAGAGCGGTCAGGAAGGTGTCCGCCTCCGGGCGGTCCTTCCGCAGGGCGGCGATCAGACCAGTCTGCGCGGCGGGCTCGGTGAGCGTGTCGTGCGCCATGGCCGTCAGGACGGCGTCCGGGCCCAGCTCCAGGAGCGTCGAAACGCCGTACTCGGTGAGGGCGTTCAGGCCGTCGTGGAACCGGACCGCCTCACGGATGTGGCGGACCCAGTACTCCGGGTCCTTCAACTCGGCGGTGTCCGCCAGTTCACCCGTGACGTTGGAGACGACCGGCAGTGTCGGTTCCTGGTACGTCAGCTTGGCCGCGACCTCACGGAAGTCGTCCAGGGCCGGGTCCATCAGCGGCGAGTGGAAGGCATGCGACACCTTCAGCCACTTCACCTTCCGGCGCCTGCATCAACCGGCCGCGAGCGGCGACCAGTTGAGCCGCGTCTTCGAGAGACCAGAGCCCGGCCACGTACGCGGCAGCCAGCTCACCGATGGAGTGACCGCCGACGATCTCCGGACGTACGCCGAAGGACTCGGCCAGACGGTAGAGCGCCACCTCGACGGCGAACAACGCGGGCTGCGCATAACCCGTCTGCTCAAGCAGGTCGGCGTCCGGACCATACATCACGCTCCGGAGCGAACGTTCTATCCACGGATCAATATGAGCACACACCTCGTCCAACGCATCCGCGAAGACCGGGAACGCCTCGTACAACTCCCGGCCCATCCCGAGCCGCTGACTGCCCTGACCGGTGAAGACAACGCCCAGGCGGCCTTCGACGGCCGAGCCTGTGACGGCCCCACGCCCGCCGGACGCCACCGCTTCGAGTCCGGCCAGCAGTTCCTCCCGGCCCCTGCCGAGGACGACCGCCCGGTGCTCGTGCACGGCACGGGCCGAGAGCAGCGACCAGCCGACGTCGACCGGATGGGGGCCGCCATCGGCGTCGACGTACTCACGCAGCCGGTTGGCCTGCGCCCGGAGAGCCTCCGCGGTGCGGCCCGAGACCAGCCACGGCACGGCCGTGACCGGCGCGACCGGCTCCACGACCTCCGTAACCTCCTCGACCGGCGCCTGTTCCACGATGACGTGGGCGTTGGTTCCGCTCACGCCGAAGGACGAGATGCCCGCGCGGCGCGGCGCATCGGCGCGCTCGGTCCACTCGCGGGGCTCCGTAAGGAGTTCGACGGCGCCCGCCGACCAGTCGACGTGGGTGCTCGGCTGGTCCACGTGCAGCGTGGGCGGCAGGACGCCCTCACGCATGGCGAGAACCATCTTGATGACGCCCGCGACACCGGCTGCCGCCTGGGTGTGACCGATGTTCGACTTCACGGAGCCGAGCCACAGCGGCCGGTCATCGGAACGATCACGCCCGTAGGTGGCGAGGAGCGCCTGCGCCTCGATGGGGTCGCCCAGAGTGGTGCCGGTGCCGTGCGCCTCCACCGCGTCCACGTCACCGGCCGACAGACCGGCGTTGGTCAACGCGGCCCGGATGACGCGCTGTTGCGACGGACCGTTGGGAGCGGTGAGGCCGTTACTGGCGCCATCCTGGTTGACGGCGGAGCCCCGTACGACAGCGAGGACTTCGTGACCGTGACGACGGGCGTCCGACAGACGCTCCAGGAGGAGCAGGCCGACGCCCTCGCCCCAGCCGGTGCCGTCCGCCGCCTCGGCGAACGCCTTGCAGCGGCCGTCGGCGGCCAGCCCGCGCTGGCGGCTGAACTGGACGAACGTGTCCGGTGACGCCATCACGGTGACGCCGCCCGCCAGGGCCATGTCGCACTCGCCCTGGCGCAGCGCCTGCGCCGCCAGGTGCAGGGCGACGAGGGATGCCGAGCAGGCGGTGTCGACGGTGACCGCGGGGCCTTCGAGGCCGAAGGCGTACGACAGGCGGCCGGACATGACGCTCACGGCGTTGCCGGTGAGGACGTGGCTCTCGATGTCCTGGGGGACGGTGGCCATGCGGGAGATGTAGTCGTCGCCGTTGGAGCCGACGAAGACGCCCGCGCGGGTGCCGCGCAGCGTCGTCGGGTCGATGCCCGCGCGCTCGAACAGCTCCCAGGAGGTCTCCAGGAGCTGGCGCTGCTGGGGGTCCATGGCGAGGGCCTCGCGCGGCGAGATGCCGAAGAAGTCCGCGTCGAAGTCGCCCGCGTCCGGCAGGAAGCCGCCCTCGCGGACGTAGCTCTTGCCCGCCCGGTCGGGGTCCGGGTCGTACAGCTCGGCGAGGTCCCAGCCCCGGTCGGCGGGGAATTCGCCCATGGCGTCGCGGCCGTCGGCGACGAGACGCCACAGGTCCTCGGGTGAGCGGACGTCGCCGGGGAAGCGGCAGCTCATCGCGACGATCGCGACGGGGTCGCCGTGGGTGTCTGCGGCGGTGGCCACCGGGGCGGGCGTGCCGCCGGTCTCGGTGGTGGTGCCGAAGGCCTCCTCGCCCACATAGGCGGCGAGGGCGGTGGAGTTGGGGTAGTCGAAGACCAGGGAGGCGGGCAGGCGCAGGCCGGTGGCGGCCTGGACGCGGTTGCGCAGCTCGACGGCGGTGAGGGAGTCGAAGCCCAGCTCGCGGAAGGCGCGGGCCGGGTCGACGGACTCGGGCGCGGAGTGGCCGAGGACGGCGGCGGCCTGGGTGCGGACGAAGGTGAGGAGGGCGGCGGCGCGTTCGGCGCCGGGGAGGGGGGCGAGGCGCCGTATCCAGTCGGGCCCGGTGACGGCGTGGCCCGCGGGCGCCTCCGCGGAAGCCGGGCCGGTGGACCGCTGCCGCACTTCGGGGAGGGTGTCGAAGAGCCGGTTGGGGCGGGCCGCGAGGAAGCCGGGCAGGAAGGTGTCCCAGTCGACGGCGGCGACGAGGACGGTGGCGTCGCCGCGCTCGACCGCGTCCCGCAGGGCGGCGACGGCCGGTTCGGGTGCCATCGGCGGCATGCCGTCACGGCGGGACCGGTCGGCGCGCACCGCGGTGTCGGCGAGCCCGGCGCCGTCCCAGGTGCCCCAGGCGACGGAGGTGGCGGGCAGGCCGTCGGCGCGGCGCTGTTCGGCGAGCGCGTCGAGATAGGCGTTGGCCGCCGCGTAGTTGGCCTGGCCCGCGTTGCCGAGGGCGCCGGACGCCGAGGAGTAGAGGACGAACGCGTCCAGGTCGAGGCCGCGGGTGAGGTCGTGCAGGGCGGTCGAGGTGCTCGGCGCCCTCACGGGCCAGCCAGCGCGCCACGTGCCCGCCGAGGGCGCCCGTGCCGCCGGTGACGAGGACGGTGCCGCGCGGGGTCCAGCGGGTGGCGCGGGTGAGGTCGGCGCCGGTGGCCTCGCCCCTGACGAGACGGCGTGCGAAGACGCCGGAGCCGCGCACGGCGAGCTGGTCCTCCTCGCCCCCGTCGCGGGCGGCGGCCAGGATCGCGGCGAGCCGGGTCGCGGCGCGCGCGTCGTGGTCGCGGGGCAGGTCGACGAGGCCGCCCCAGCGGTCGGGGTGTTCGAGGGCGACGACACGGCCGAGGCCCCACAGGTGTGCCTGGAGGGGGTGGTCGAGGCGGTCGCTGCGCCCCGTCGAGACGGCCCCCTGCGTCAGGGCCCACAGCCGGGCCTCGGCTCCGGTGTCGCCGAGGGCCTGCACCAGGGCGAGGGTGCCCGCGACCCCGGCGGGCACGGCGTCGTGACCGGCGACGGCGGACTCGTCGAGGCCGAGCAGCGAGACGACGCCGACGGGCGCCGCCGCAGCGTTCTCCGTCGCCTCGCGCAGCCGCTCCGCCAGGTGTGTACGGGTCGCCTCGCGCGCGTCCAGGGTGAGGACGAGGGGCTCGGCGCCGGCGGCGGCGAGCGCTTCGGTGACCCCGGTCGCCCACCGGTGTGCGCGGGCGCTGTGGGGCAGGACGACGAGCCACGGACCGGACAGTCGGGCGGGCGGCAGGGCGCCGCCCGGCAGCGGCTGCCAGGTGGCGCGGTAGCGCCAGGCGTCGATGGTGGCGCGTTCGCGGCGCTGTCGCCGCCATGCGGAGAGGCCGGGCAGGACCTCGCTGAGCGCGCCCTGCGCCACGTCGCCGAGGGTGGAGGACAGCTCGTCGACGTCCTCGCGCTCGACGGCCTCCCAGAAGCGCGCCTCCGCCTCGTCGGTGGCGGCGAGCGGTGTGCCGGAGTCGGTGCGCTGCTCGGTCAGCCAGTAGTGGTCCAGGAACAGGCCGTGGCCCTCGGCGAGGAGGCCACGGGTGGCGTGCTCGAAGAGAACCGTCTGGCGGAGGTTGCGGTACCAGTAGCCCGCGTCCATGAGGGTGTCGTCGGCGAGCCAGTCCCCGGTGAGGGTGGAGTACAGCGGCACGTCGGGCGTGCGGGGCGCGACCGGGGCGAGGACCCGCTCCAGGTGCTCCTCGATGGCTTCGACGTGCGCGGAGTGCGAGGCGTAGTCGACGGGGATGGTGCGGGCGCGGATGTCGCGGGCCACGCACTGCGCGACCAGTTCCTCCAGGGCGGCCGCGGCACCGGAGACCACGACGTGGGCGGGGCCGTTGACCGCCGCCACGGACAGGTCGTCGTCCCACTGGGTGAGGATCTCGCGCACCTGCCGCTCGGGCAGCGGTACGGAGACCATGCCGCCGCGGCCGGAGAGTTCGACGATGGCCTGGCTGCGCAGGGCCACCACCCAGGCCGCGTCCTCCAGGGAAAGGGCGCCCGCGACGCACGCGGCGGCGATCTCGCCCTGGCTGTGGCCGACCACGGCGGCGGGCTCGACCCCGGCCGCGCGCCACACGGCGGCGAGGGACACCATCACGGCGAACAGGACGGGCTGCACGACGTCGACGCGGTCGAAGTTCCCGCCGTCCAGCTCGTCGAACAGGTCCCAGTCCACGAACGGGCCGAGGGCGTCGGCGCACTCGCGCATGCGCGCGGCGAACACCGGTGATTCGTCGTGGAGTTCGCGAGCCATCCCGGCCCACTGCGAGCCCTGGCCGGGGAAGACGAACACCGGCCGGGCGGCGCCGGGGACGGCACGCCCGGTGACGGCGCCACCGGCCACGAGGTCGCCGTCCGCGAGCCGTTCGAGGCCCGCGAGAAGCTCGTCGCGGTCGCGCCCGAGCACCACGCCGCGGCGCTCGAACCGCGAGCGGGTGACGGCGAGCGACCAGGCCACGTCGAGCGGTTCGAGAGCGGGCCGCGCGAGCAGCCGCTCCCGCAGCCGCGCCGCCTGCGCCCGCAGGGCGTCGTCGGACTTCGCGGACAGGGCCAGCGGCACCCGGCCGGACATGACGGAGGGCGCGGCGGAGCCGTCGGGCCGACCGGCCGCCTCGGACCGACCGACCGCCTCGTGCAGAACGACAGCCTCAGGCAGAACGATCACGTCCGGTTGACCGGACACGCCGGACTGACCTGCGACATCAGGCTCATCGGCCAACTCGGAGACGGGCGGCGCCTGCTCCAGGATCACATGCGCGTTCGTCCCGCTCATGCCGAACGACGAGACGCCCGCGCGCCGCGGCCCGTCCTCGCGCGCGGGCCACTCCCGTGCCTCCGTGAGGAGTTCGACGGCTCCCGCCGACCAGTCGACGTGACTGCTCGGCTCGTCGACGTGCAGGGTCTTCGGCAGCACGCCCCGGTGCATCGCCTGCACCATCTTGATGACTCCGGCGACACCGGCGGCGGCCTGCGTGTGGCCCACGTTGGACTTCAGGGAGCCGAGCCACAGCGGCCGGCCCTCCGGGCGGTCCTTGCCGTACGTGGCGAGGAGGGCCTGGGCCTCGATGGGGTCGCCGAGGGTGGTGCCCGTGCCGTGGGCCTCGACGGCGTCCACGTCGGCGGCGGCGAGGCCCGCGTTGGCGAGGGCGGCGCGGATGACGCGCTGCTGGGAGGGGCCGTTGGGGGCGGTCAGGCCGTTGCTGGCGCCGTCCTGGTTGACGGCGGAACCGCGGACGACGGCAAGGACCTTGTGGCCGTTGCGGCGGGCGTCGGAGAGGCGTTCCAGGACGAGCATGCCGACGCCCTCGCCCCACGCCGTGCCGTCGGCGCCCTGCGCGAACGGCTTGCAGCGGCCGTCGGGCGCCAGACCGCGCTGACGGCTGAAGGCCAGGAAGGAGCCGGGCGACGCCATCACCACGACGCCGCCCGCGAGGGCGAGCGCGCACTCGCCCTGGCGCAGCGCCTGCACGGCCAGGTGCAGGGCGACCAGGGAGGAGGAGCAGGCGGTGTCGACCGTCATGGTCGGGCCCTGGAGGCCGAGGGTGTAGGCGATGCGGCCGGAGGCGACGCTGGCGGCGGTGCCGGTGACGAGGTAGCCCTCCAGGCCGTCACCGGCGTCGCCGAGGCGGGGCCCGTACTCCTGGGTCTCGGCGCCGACGAACACGCCGGTGCCGGAGTCGCGCAGCGAGGCCGGGTCGATGCCCGCCCGCTCCAGGGCCTCCCAGGACGCTTCGAGGAGCAGGCGCTGCTGCGGGTCGGTGGCGAGGGCCTCGCGGGGCGAGAGGCCGAAGAAGTCGGCGTCGAACTCCCCCGCGTCGTGCAGGAAGCCGCCCTCGCGGACGTACGAGGTGCCGGGCCGGTCGGGGTCGGTGTCGTACAGGGCGGCGAGGTCCCAGCCGCGGTCGGCGGGGAAGCCGGAGATGGCGTCCACCTCGTCGGCGACCAGCTGCCAGAGCTCTTCGGGGGTCTCGACGCCGCCGGGCAGGCGGCAGCTCATGGCGACGATGGCGACGGGCTCGTCGTCGGCGCGGCGGGCCGCGGGGACGTACGTGTCGTCGGCGCTGTCGAACAGCTCGGCGCGCAGGTGGCGGGCGAGGGCGTCGGCGGTGGGGTGGTCGAAGACGGCGGTGACGGGCAGCCTGAGGCCGGTGGCGCGCTGGAGGCGGCGGTGCAGCTCCACCGCGGTCAGGGAGTCGAGGCCCAGGTCGAGGAAGGGGCGGGACAGATCGCCGGACGGGCGGTCGCCGTCGGCGCCGCCGAGGACGGCCGCGACCTCCCCGGTGACCACGGCGCGCAGCCGCCGCTCCTGTTCCGCGCGCGAGCGGCCTTCGAGGGCGACGCGCAGGTCTTCCACGTCGGCGGGCGCCTCCGCGTGAGAATGGGCTGCGAATTCCTCGAAGTCGCTCATTGTTCCACTCCGTAGCACCGGCCGTGATGGCTTTCAGAAATTTCTGACTGTACGTCGGGAGATGACCCCGACCGTGTACTCGGGGAAAATTCAGAGAGTGTGCCCCGGAAATCGTACCGCGAATTCCTGACCGCACTTCGGATAAATTTGCCCACAATACCGCTGCACGGTAACAGCGCACAGGTGCCGAACCCACCCCTAACAAACCCCTATCGGGCCGCGGGGCCGGGCAGATACAGGGGTGTTCGGGATTCTCGCCCGGCTCTAGGGTCAGCAGCGTGGAATACGCTGTCCGGGTTGAGAATCTGGTGAAACAGTACGCGGCCAACGCACGCCGCGTGGTCGACGGTCTGAGCTTCGAAGTGCACCGGGGTGAGGTGTTCGGTCTGCTCGGCCCCAACGGCGCGGGGAAGAGCACGACGGTGGGCATGATGACCACCCGGGTGCGGCCGACCTCGGGCGAGGTCGTGATCGACGGCGTGGACGTCGTCGCGCGGCCGAGACAGGCGAAGCGGGTGCTCGCGGTGGTGCCTCAGCGCAACAACCTCGACCGCTCGCTCTCGGTGCGGCAGAACCTGCTGTTCCACGCCACCTACCACGGCATCCCGCGCGCCGAGCGGCGCCGCAGGGCCGATGAGCTCCTGGATCAGATGGGCCTGGCCGACTACCGCAAGTCGAAGGTCGACGACATGTCCGGCGGGCAGGTGCAGCGCGTGATGATCGCGCGGGCCCTCATCCACCGGCCGAGCGTGCTGTTCCTCGACGAGCCCGCGACCGGACTCGACCCGCAGGCCCGCCTGTTCGTGCACGAGCGGGTCGCGGAGCTCGCCGAGCGCGGGGTGACGGTGGTGGTCACCACCCACGACATGGACGAGGCCGCCAAGCTGTGCGACCGCGTCGGCATCGTGGACCGGGGCACCCTGCTCGCCCTCGACACCCCCGAGGGCCTGGGCACGCTGCTGCCCGCGCACTCGACGCTCGCCCTGACGGTGCGGTCGCAAGCGGGGCCGGAGCCGGTGGCGAAGCTGCTCTCGGACCTGCCGGGGGTGCGCCAGGTCGACGAGGTCGACCCGGAGACGCCGCCCGCGGACGCGTGCCGGTTCCGCATCTACACCGACACCGAGCCGGTCGAGGCGCTGCAGCCGGCGCTCACCGCGCTGACCGAACGGGACTACCGGGTCACGGACGTCGGCATCGGAAAGGTCTCCCTGGAAGACGTTTTCCTTCACCTCACCGGAAAGAATCTGCGATGACCGTGACGACTGCGGCAGCTTCGGGGACCGGGGCTTCGCCGGCCAAGCGGCAGCTGCACACCTTCGGCGCCATCATGTGGCGCGATGTTTTCGTCGCCCTGCGCCAGTTCCCCACGTTCATCGGCCAGGCCATCATCCAGCCGTTCTTCACGCTGTTCGTGTTCGGCGTGCTGCTGAGCGACGCGGGCTATGTGGACGGCGACTACAGTTCCGTCCTGCTGCCCGGCGTGCTCGCCCTGAACGGATTCCTCGGCGGCATGCAGAACACGGCACTGCCGCTCGTCGTGGACTTCTCGTACACGCGCGAGATCGAGGACCGGCTCCTTTCACCCATCTCGCTGCGCCTGGTGGCCGTGGAGAAGATCCTCTTCGGGGCGCTGTACGGATTCGTGGCGTCCCTGATGATGACGCCCGTCGGCATGGTGCTCCTCGACCTGTCGTGGCCGCTCAGCCGGACCGTGCCCGCCCTGGGGATCGCCGCGCTGGGCGCGCTCGCCGGGGCGTCGATCGGCCTGTGCCTGGGGACGTCCGTGAACAGCGACAAGGTGGACGTGATGTTCACGCTCGTCCTGATGCCGCTGCTGTTCACGGGCGCCCCGGAGCTTTCGCCCCGGGGCCCCTGCCGTCATGTGTTTCACCTCAGTCGTCGGGCAGGTCGATCGGTGCGAGCGAGGCGAACAGGTCGCCGGGGCCCGGGTTCAGCGGCCGGGTGGCGCCGCCGAGGTGGCGCAGCACGCCCCAGCAGGCGTTGAGCCCGGTCGTCACGGCGCCCTCGGCGAAGCCCGCGGTCCAGGAGACGTCGTCACCGGCGAGGAAGAAGCCGCGCTGGTCCGGGGTGAGGCAGTCCTGCATGAAGTGGGTGAACAGGCGCCGCTGGTAGCGGTAGTGACCAGGCAGGTTGGCCTTGAAGGCGCCCTGGAAGTGGGGGTCGGTCTCCCAGGTCACCGTGCGGGGCGGCGCGATGAGGCGGGAGCGGATGTCGACGTCCGGGTAGATGGGGGCGAGCGCGTCCAGGACGCCGTCGAGGCGCTCCTCCGCGGTCAGCGGGGCCATCTTCAGGGAGTCGTCGTTCCAGGTGTACGACAGGCACATGACGCCGGGGCGGTCGGGGCCCTCGTCGAAGAGGTAGACGCCGCGGGGCATGCGGTCGGTGAGGGTCGTGCTCATCACCTCGCGGCCGGTGAGCGGGTCGCGCTCGCGCCAGAAGGGGCGGTCGACGAGGACGAAGAGCTTGGACGAGCCCATGTAGTGGCTGCGCTCCACGGCGGTCCACACGGGCGTGGGCAGCAGCGCCCGGTCGCAGCGGACGTTCGTGACCAGGGTGCGTTTCTGCGGGGTGAAGACAGCCACCGGGTAGGTGTGGGCGGTGCCGTCGTGCTCGTGGACGGTGATGCCGCGCGGGCCGCGCCGAAGGCGGGCGACGCCGCCGCGGGGCCCGCCGCGGTGCAGCGACTCCAGGGAGGTGCCGGCCGGCCAGTGCGCGAGGTCGTCGGGCGCGTGGGACCACAGGCGGAGCGGCAGTTGCTGGGAGCCGCCGACGACGAGCCGGTGGTCGTCCTCCGCGCCGGTGTAGACGACCCGCAGGATCTCCAGGATGGAGTTGGGGAAGTCGGTGTCCCAGCCGCCCGCGCCGAAGCCGACCTGGCCGAATATCTCGCGGTACTTGAAGGACTGGAACGCGGGTGACCGGGCGATGAAGCCGTAGAAGGACTGGTCGTCCAGGGCGCGTACCAGCGGGTTCCAGATGGCTTTGATGGCGGCGGTGTCGCGGCGGCGGATCGCGTCGTCCATGGCGAACAGCTCGGCGTGCTCCTGGAGTGCCTTGTCCCAGGCCATGCCGACTTCCTGGTAGACGTCGGGGAGTTCGCCCGCGTGCCGGGCGTAGTGCCGGTCGTCGCCGAGGGCCACGACGGTGGAGCCGCTGGCTTCGGTGAGCGGATTGGGGAAGGGCCGGGTGCGAAGGCCGACCAGGTCCATGTAGTGGCGCAGCGCGGTCGCCGACGCGGGGAAGCGCATGGCGCCGAGCTCGGCCACGGTGTCCGGACGGCTCTCGAACGCGGCCGAGCGCATGCGCCCGCCGACCGGTCCCGCCTCGTGGACGACGGGGCGCAGCCCGAGCCGCATCAGCTCGTAGGCGGTGACGAGGCCCGATATCCCCGCCCCGATCACGGCGACGGGCGTGCCGAACTCCGCCGCGGGAATTTCGCCGAGGCCGTGCGGACTCGCCAGCCATTCGTCGTACGCGAAGGGAAAGTCCGGGCCCAGCATCGTTAGGGAATCTGCTGTCCCGAGACGCGAACTACCGTTGAGGGCAACCAACGGATACTCCTCTGACCGTGGTGGAGGCCGGCCCGGCGTACGTTGCAGACGGCCGCGGGGGGAGCCGGGCTGCGGCAGCAGGAGGAAGGTCCGCGATCAGCACGGCCCGTGCCCTGCCCCACGGGGGCCGGTCGGGCCCGCGAATCGCCTCCGATACACGGCACGTCTGACGGTGCCCTTGATTATCTCGGCGCCTTCGGGGGACGGAGAAACCCCTCAACATCCCCTTACGGCACCTAGAGGTGCGTGGCCGGCACACCCGCACCCGCGCTCGGTCACTGTTGCGTTCACGCTCATAGCACCGTAACGCGCGCCCGAACGACGGTTCTCAAGGGGCACGAAATGTTGCACCAGACGCAATGAGTACTTTAGTAGCGCGGCTTCGATCCTGAAGACTGTACGAAAGTCAGGAGCCGCCTTGAAATGATCTATGGTGGCCGCACCACACGCCCGGATCAGTTCCCGCGTGACGAATTGTTCAACAATCACTATCCAGAGGAGGCTTCATGCATCCAGGGCCGGAGAGCCGAAGGTTCGCGGTGCACGACCACCGTCCGGGCGCCGCGCCCGGCGGAGCCCGGCTGGAGCCGATGGCCCTGGAGGTGCGGCCCACGGGCGGCGGCGCGGCGGCGGCGCACGAAGGGGCGCTTGGCCACGACAGCCTCCTGCGGGTCGAGCGCCACGCGTGCCTCGCGGTCGTCTCCGACGACGCATCGGCGGACCGGTTCCTGGACCGGCTGCTCGACGACGACGGTCCGGGCGGGTCCTTCGCCGCCACCGTCGCCGTCCACGGGCGGGACACCCGGACCGACCCCGAGGCCGTGCGGCGGCTCGTCGGGGTCGTCCCTTCGGGCATGCCGTTGCCCGAAGGGGCAGTTCACGATGTCCTCGTGGGCACGGCTCTGCGGCACGGTCTGCCTCCGGAGACGGCCGCGGAGCGCGCGACGGACTTAACTGACGCCCTGGACCTGCGGTCCGTCGAGCGCACGCCCGTCGCCGCGCTCACCCCGGGTCAGCGCTCCCGCACCGCCGTCGGCTGCGCGCTGCTGCACGTGCCGAAGCTGCTCCTGCTGTGCCGTCCCCTGGACGACGTGGACGAGGTGTCGGAGAAGATCCTCCACCGGGTCCTCGGCCGCTACGCGGCGTCGACCGGGACCGTGGTGTTCTCCTCCTCGTCCCCGGAGGTGGCACGGCGCATGACGGACCGTCTGTTCATGTTCTGCGAGGGACAGGTGCGCTGCGGCTGTCTGCCGACCGCCCGCTGACGGAGCCCCGCACCGCCGCCCCAGCGGGGGCGCCGACCGCGGCCGCCACCCCCCACTGGTGGCCACCGGCGGCCGGCACAACGTTGTCAGAACGCCACGGCCGGGTCAGCACGCCGTGTCCGCCAGCAGATCGTGCGGGAGATCCTTGCGGCGGGAGACGTTCAACTTCCGGTAGACCCGCGTCAGATGCTGTTCGACCGTACTGACGGTGATGAACAGCTTGCGCGCTATCTCGCGATTGCTGTGCCCGAAGGACGCCAGGGACGCCACGCGCCGCTCCGCGTCGGTGAGTTCCTCCGCCGGGCAGGCCTCCCCGTCCCGCGCCGGGCGCTCCGCCGCGCCCGCCTCGCCGTCGCCGTACGGCAGCAGCTGTTCGCACAGCGCCTCCGCCCGCGCGTCCCGCGCGATGCGCCACGCCCGCCGCGCCATCATCCGCGCCTGGCCGAGGTCGCCCAGGGCGTGGTGGGAACGGCTCAGCGCCCCCAGGGCCCGCACCAGTTCGAGCCGGTCCTCGCACTTCTCCAGTTCCTCGATCGCCTCGTGCAGCGCGTGGTGGTGCCGTCGCAGGCCCGCCACCTCGGCGAGCACGCGCAGCGTCTGGGCGCGGGTGCGGGACTGGCCGGGGCCGCACTTGGCCAGCTGCTCCCTGACGAGCCGGTCGGCCTCGGCCTCGCCGCCGGTGCGCAGGTGCATCTCCGCGGCCGCGGACCGCCACGGCACGAGCGCCGGCTGGTCGATGCCCCAGCGCATCATCAGCTCGCCGCAGGTCAGGAAGTCGTCGAGGGCCGGACGCACGCGCCCCATGGCGGCGTAGAGCTGACCGCGCGCGTAGCTGAGCTCCAGGCCGTAGCGGGTCTCCGGGAGGCCCTCCGGGATGTGGTGGTCCAGATACGACATGGCCTGCTCGTACTGGCCCATCGCGGTGTGCGCCGAGACCAGGGTGGCGAGGATCGAGCCGATGCCGACGCCCCAGCCCTGGGGCGAGATCCACGACAGGGCGGTGAGCGCGTACCGCACGGCGTCCGGCGCGTTGCCCTGGCGCAGGGCGATGGTCGCCCTGACCGCGGACAGCGGCGCCTGCCAGCCGGGGCCGCCGAGCCTGGTGGCCTCGCGCAGGAGCGCGTCGCACCAGTGCGCGGCCCGGCCGAGCCGGTCGCAGTAGATCAGTACGGACAGGGCGGAGGTGAGCGTCTCCAGGGTGGCGTCGCTCAGCCGGGTGCCCTGCAGGACGGTCTCGGCGAGGTCGGCGGCGTGCGGGTCGACGCCGCGGGACAGGACGGCGTTCAGGGCGGCGCCGACGCGGCCGCGGGGGTCGCAGCCCGGCGTCGTCAGGACGTCCCAGGTTCCTTGCGGGGCGGGCCAGTTGTCGGCGCCGATGCGCTCGCGCAGCGTGGGGTAGGTGGTGCGCACGGAGCCCGACGCCAGGTATCCACTGACGGCGGACGCCCCCTCGTAGGCGACCTGGCCCTTGCGGGCGACCTCGGCGGCCTCGTCGAACCTGCCCTGCCAGAGCAGGCCCGAGATCAGCACGGGCACGGCCTGCTCGGCGAGCCAGCCCTCGTCGAAGGCGGCGCGCAGCGCGCCCAGGTGCGGACCGAGGGTCGAGGGCCGCACCCGCCAGGCGAGGCGGGCCAGTTCGGCGAGGATCTCGCTGCGCCGCTCCCCGCGCGGGCAGGTCTCGTCGGCCAGGTGGAGGCAGGCGATGGCGAGCGAGACGTCCTCGTCGCGCCGGGCGCGGGTGGCCGTCTCCCACAGCACGTCGAGGGACTCGGCGCCCTCGACCTCGCCGGTGGCGACGATGTGCCGGGCCACGACGGGCGGTTCGGCGCCGTGGCGGCGCAGCAGGCCCGCGGCGCGCCGGTGCAGCCCGATGCGGTCCTCGCGCGCCAGGTCGTCCAGGACGGCAGTCCGCGCCAGCGGGTGGCGGAACGCGCCCTCGCCGGTCAGGCCTGCCGCCGCGAGGGTGCGCAGGCAGCGCGCGACGGTCTCGCGGTCGAGGTCGAGCAGGTCGGCGAGCGTGGCGTCGGAGGCGGCGTCGTCGAGGACGGCGAGGCCGCGGGCGACGGCGAGGACGGCGTCCTCGCCCCGGTGCAGGCAGCTGAGCACGGACTGCCGGTAGGCGTCGCCCGCGGGCACGGTCCGCCCGGCGGGCAGGGTGCTGTCGGCGCCCTGCCCGGCGGCCCGGTGGTCGTGGTCGAGCGGTCCGTGGGCGAGCAGGTCGTGGATGAGGGCCCGGACGAGCAGGGGGTTGCCGCCACTGAGCCGGTGGACGTCGGGCGCGAGGCCGTGGGCCGCGGTCCCGTCGAGGTGGGCGCGCAGCAGCTCGGCCGTGCCGGCCTCACCGAGGGTGGTGAGCCGCAGCTGGGTGAGGCGCGGGTGGCGCAGCAGTTCCGCGCTGAACATGGGCCGTTCGGCGTGCGGCCCGGTCCGCAGGCCGAGGACGATCACGACGGGCTTGGCGCGCAGCTCGCGCAGCGCGTACTGCAGGCACTGGAGCGAGGGGATGTCGGCGTACTGGACGTCGTCGATGAGGACGGCCAGCGGCCCGCCCCGGGCCAGGCCGCGCAGGGCCATGGTCAGGGACCGCATCACGTGGGCGCGTACGTGCTCCTCGCGCTCGCTGTCGGGGTCGCGGAGCATGGCGGTGAACTTGGCGTCGTCGAGCAGGCGCGCCACCCGCGCGGTCGCCCCGGCGTCCTGCTCCGCCATCTGGTCGGCGTGGAGGAGCAGTTGACCGAAGACCGCCATGGGCGTCCTGCGCTCGGCTCGTAAACCCGTCGCCTTGAGCACGGTCAGGCCTCGTGCCTCGGCCTCGTCGGCGACGCTGTTCAGCAGCTCGCTCTTGCCGGTGGCCACCGGCCCTCTTATCAACACAACACGGGAAGGCCGCTCCGCGCTGTTCGCCAGTACGTCCTCCAAGAGAGCCCACTCATCGACTCGCTCGACCAGGCTCATAGTGCGGTTTCCTCCCCGTAAGAAATTATCGCAAACTGCACTGGGCGCCTTATTCGCATATCGCACTCATCAAGTTGCCGCAGGAGCCTGGAGCAGGATACCAGGGAGAATTCCAAATATCTCCGCCGGGACTCTTGGGGCACTCAGTCAACAACACAACTATGACTGAAACTTGACGCCGAGGTAGCCCCGAAAGAAGCGTGCCCACCCCCCAAATCCACGATGACTCGCAACGTTCAGCCCTCCCCACTCCGGCCCTGTCTGTGATATAGGCTCCGGCGACCGGTCGCACCCATACGGAACCTTGAACTCCAATTGTGAGAAAGGAGAAAGCTCAACCGGCCATGGCTCCGTGACCCAGCGCCCATCGAGCCACACTGTCCGGAAACATGCCTGACCACAGGCCCTATGAGGGGGTGATCCCGGCAAGCACGGCACACCCGGCCCTACCCCCCGGGGCCTGCCTCCAGAAGCCGCCACTTCTTGATCCACTGCCGCTCCGGCTACCCAAAGCCCCGCGCCCCACACCGATTTGACGGCCTGTCGCGGACCGGCCATCGGCGCCCCTGTCCTGTCAGGTGTTAAGAATGCGTTAGGCAAGCGTCACAGCGGGCACCTCAAAGGAGCCCCTCCGGAACGGAAACCAAAAACAATCCAGCGGCAATCCGACGGCAAAATTCCCTGTGAAAGTTTCCAGGAGCCCCACCGGCCCGGGCGACGTCACCTCCGAGTTACCGGCGGAAGCCCCGCCGCACGGCGGGGAGCACCCGCCGACCGGAGTGCCGTCCGCGTCACATTGTTACGTGCACGTTTCCGGCCGCCGCTCGCTTTGGCCGCGCGAACGGGAGCGGCAACTCGCCCCGGGCGCACGCGAACTCGGCCGAACGCCCCGGCCGCCGTCGCAAAGCATTCTTTGTGCGCTGGGCCACACCGCGGAGCCGCGGCGGGCGGCCCGCTAGGGGACGGATAGGGGTGGAGGGCGGTATCGGCCGCGGATAGCCTCCGGCGGGAGGATCACCGGGCCGACACCGGCACGACAGCGGTGCCGACGGCCGTGCCGACGGCGCCGGCGGTTGTCGGCGACCCCGCCCTCGCCGGGTCCGACGTGTCTCCCCGTGCCACGCCCCCGCGGGCGGTCACCGTGGTCCTCCCGGAAACGCCTGCCGGCCAGGGCACGCCGATGTGACGCGCTCGCGTGGGACGCACGCGCGCAGACCCGTAGAGGACGACGATGGCGACAACGCAGACACCGAGCGCGCTCCGACCCGGGAGCGTGCCCCGATGACCGTGTCCGGCCCTGGCCCCGACTCCGACGCCCACTCCGGCTCCGACGCCGACTCCGGGGAAGCCGCGGCGCCCGAGGGTCTCGGTCACGTCGCTCCGGACGGGGTGCGCACCACCGTCACCGTGATCATCCCGACGTTCAACGAGGCGGAGAACGTCGAGGAGCTGCTCGCCCGGCTCGCCGCCGCCCTGCCCGGCCACCTGGACTGCGAGGCCCTGTTCGTCGACGACAGCACCGACGCCACCCCGGCCGCGATCGAGCGGGCCGCCCTCACCTGCCCGTTCCCGGTGCACGTCATCCACCGCGAGGTGCCGACGGGCGGTCTGAGCGGGGCCGTGGTGGAGGGCATGAAGGCCGCGGCGTCGGAGTGGCTCGTCGTCATGGACGCCGACCTCCAGCACCCGCCGTCGCTGCTGCCCGAGCTGGTGGAGACGGGGCGCCGCACGGGCGCCGAACTCGTCGTCGCCAGCCGGTACGCGGGCGGCGGCAGCCACGCCGGGCTCTCCGGCCGCTACCGCGTCGCGGTCTCGCGCGCCTCGACCCTGGTGACCAAGTCCCTCTTCCCCTCGGCGCTGCGCGGCATCAGCGACCCGATGAGCGGGTTCTTCGCGATCCGCCGCGACACCGTGCACGCCCAGGCCGACATCCTCAAGCCGCTGGGCTACAAGATCCTCCTTGAGCTGGCCATCCGCTGCCGCCCGCGCACGGTCGCCGAGGTGCCGTTCTCCTTCCAGGAGCGCTACGCGGGCGAGTCGAAGTCGACCGTGCGCGAGGGCCTGCGCTTCCTGAACCACCTCGTGTCCCTGCGCACCGCGACGCCCGTGGCCCGCATCGTCGCGTTCGGCGTCATCGGCCTGTCCGGCTTCCTGCCCAACCTCATCGGCCTCGCCGCGCTCACCGGCGCGGGCCTGCACTACCTGCCCGCAGAGATCGTGGCCAACCAGTTCGGCGTGCTGTGGAACTTCGTCCTCATCGACCTGCTGCTCTTCCGCGGCAGACGCGAACACCGGCACTGGGCCGACCGCCTCGGCCGGTTCGCGCTGCTCGCCAACGCCGACCTGCTGCTGCGCATCCCCCTCATCGCGCTGCTCGTCGACGGTGCGGACATGACGGTCCTGCCCGCCACCGCGCTCGCCCTCCTGACGACGTTCGTCGTCCGCTTCGTCGCCACCGAACTGCTCGTCTACCTGCCCGCACGCGGCCAGACCAAGCACGCGGACACCGCGCCCGCCCAGGAGGCCGGGACGAACCGCACAGACCGCGAAGACCGGCAAGACCGGCAGGACCGGGAGAAGGAAGGCACGCCGTGAGCACCGGCACGCGCCAGGCGCCGCCGTCCCTGCTGGCGCGGCTCGTTCCCGAGGACGTCGTCTGCCGCGAATCCAGGCTCGATCCGGAGGGCGTCGTGCTGCACCCCGACGAGGAGGCCCTGATCGCGCGGTCGGTCGAGGCGCGGCGCCGCGAGTTCACCACGGGCCGGTACTGCGCGCACCGCGCCCTGGAGGACCTGGGGCGGCCCGCCGCGGCCGTCCTGCCCGACGTCAAGGGAAGTCCGCGCTGGCCCGATGCCGTCGTCGGCAGCATCACGCACTGTGCGGGCTACCGTGCCGCGGCCGTCGCCCTGACCTCGCGCGTCCGCTCGGTCGGCATCGACGCGACGCCCGCGGAGCCGCTGCCGGAGGGGGTCCTGGAGGCCGTCGCCCTGCCCGTGGAGCAGCGGCGCGTACGTGCGGATCTGGAGCGGTGGCCCGAAGTGCGCTGGGACCGCGCCCTGTTCAGCGCCAAGGAGAGCATCTACAAGACCTGGTATCCGCTCACGCGCAGGCCGCTGGGGTTCGAGGAGGCCGACGTCGTCTTCCACCGGTCCGCGGACCCGGCCTCGGGCGGGTTCACCGCGCGGATCCTGCCGCCCGTACGGGAGCCGGGCTTTCCCCAGGAGCTCACGGGCCGCTGGCTGACGCACGACGGCCTGGTCCTCACCGCGATCACGTTGCGCCCCGGGGCCTGACCGGCGGCGGGGCGGCACACCGGCCCGGAGCGGCGCATCCCTCCATGGGGGAAATGAAAGGAGTCGCCGCTCCGGGACCGGCCCTGTCCGAAGAGCCCTGCGGCACGGCTTGCGGCTCTTCCGCGCTCCACAGTAGGGCGGCCTTCGGGCCCTCAGTACCCCTAACCGCCCCTTACCAGGGCTCCCACCAGGGCCCGTCCCGCGCTGTCTCGGGCGTCCACGTCCGGGCTCAGCGCAGCAGCCGCCGCGGCAGTTCCTCGATGAGCTTGTCGATCGAGAACGGCGTGAGCAGCTCGGGCACCGTCAGGTCGTCGACGATCAGGCCGAGCATGGCGAGGTAGAGCAGCACGACGCCGGTGCGGTCGCCGGGCAGGCCCGCGTCCAGGTGGAAGCTGATGTTGCCCTCCAGCTGCTCGGCCATGAACCGGCTCAGCTCGGCGTGCAGTTCCGGGCGGCGGGTGGCCTCCAGGCGCATTTCGAGCAGGGCCAGATGGCTGCTGCGGTCGGCCCGCATCCGCTCGACGAGCTGCCCGAGGAGCGTGCTCACCAGCTCCATGGACGGGGCCTCGCGCATCGTGTCGGCGAGCGCGTCCTCCGCGGGCATCAGCCGCTCCTGGACGCGCTGCATCGCCTGGGCGAGCAGCTCGGCGCGGTTGGCGAAGTAGTTGCTCGCGGTGCCCTTGGGGACCTCCGCCTCCGTGTCGAGCGCGCGCAGCGTGAGTCCGCGGGAGCCCTCGCGCGCGAGCACCTCGATCGCGGCGTCCAGCAGGGCGGTACGGCGGGCGGGGTTCTGCCTCATGACGTCTTCTCGATTCCCTTGACACCACTGCAAGTGAAGTACTACGTTCTAACCACTGCGAACAGAGTACATCACCCGATGTGCTCTGGACGCTCCGTGCGCGGCCCGTCCCGGGCCGTCCACAGCCCGTCGGGGTCGTGGTCAGCGACCCGCAGAAGGAGTCCAGATGCGAGCCAGGACCCACGTCCGTAACCAGACCCAGTTCCGCGCCGGTCGGCACCGCCGTCCCTTCCCGCAGCCCGCCAAGCCGCACTCGATGCCGCGCCCACGGCCTCTCCCGAAGCCCGGCAGCCGCAGCTGAACCGCCGCCGCCCCCGCACCGCCACCACCGCCTTTCTCACTCCTGGAGCCCGTATGCGCAAGCTGACCTACTTCATCGCCATGTCCCTCGACGGCCGCATCGCCGGGCCCGACGGCTCCGACCCCACCGGCCCTGACGGCTTCTGGCCGGTGGCCGAGGACTACGTACGCCTGCTCGCCGGGAAGTACCCCGAGACGCTCCCCGTCCAGGCGCGGTCCGCGCTCGGCATCACCGCCGAAGGCACCCACTTCGACACGGTGCTCGAAGGCCGCCACACGTATCAGATCGGCCTGGACGCCGGGTTCGCCGACTGCTACCCGCACCTGCGGCACCTCGTGTTCAGCCGGACCCTCACCGAGAGCCCCGACCCGGCCGTCGAGCTGGTCGCCACCGACCCGGCCGCCAAGGTCCGCGAGCTCAAGCGCGAGCCCGGCAAGGACCTGTGGCTCGTGGGCGGCGGCGAGCTCGCGGGCGCCCTGTACGCCGAGATCGACCGCCTCGTCATCAAGCTCGCCCCCCTCACTGTGGGCACGGGCATCCCCCTGTTCGGCGAGAAGACCCCCTTCGACCCCACGCTCTGGCAGCGCACCGAGGTGGACGCCCTGGACAGCGGGACCGTGTTCCTGACGTACGAGAAGAAGACCGCGTAGCCCTTCCACGCCCCGATACCCCGCGGACCCGCCCCCGAGAAAGGGGCGGGTCCGCGGGGTATGAGCGTGAACGGCTGTCAGGCGGCCACCTCCATGTCGTCCCCCGAGAGGAACTGCGTCCGGTACAGCTCCGCGTACCGTCCGTCCGCCACGAGGAGTTCCTCGTGCGTTCCCCGCTCCACGATCCGCCCGTCCTCGACCACGAGGATCTGGTCGGCCGAGCGCACGGTCGACAGGCGGTGGGCGATGACCACGGCGGTGCGCCCGGACAGGGCCTCGGCGAGGGCCTCCTGGACGGCCGCCTCGGAGGTGTTGTCCAGGTGCGCGGTCGCCTCGTCGAGGATGACGACCCGCTGCCGGGCCAGCAACAGGCGCGCGATGGTCATGCGCTGCCGCTCGCCGCCCGAGAGCCGGTAGCCGCGCTCGCCCACGACGGTGTCGAGCCCGTCCGGCAGCGACCGTACGAGGTCGTCGAGGCGGGCCCTGCGCAGCACCTCCCACAGGTCGTCCTCGGCGGCGCCGGGCCGGGCGAGCAGCAGGTTCGCGCGGACCGACTCGTGGAAAAGGTGGCCGTCCTGGGTGACCATGCCGATGGTGTCGCGCAGGGAGTCGGCGGACAGGTCGCGCACGTCCACGCCCCCGACGCGCACGGTCCCGGCGTCGGCGTCGTACAGGCGCGGCAGGAGCTGCGCGATCGTCGACTTGCCCGCGCCGGACGAGCCGACGAGCGCGACGGTCTGTCCGGGCTCGGCGCGGAAGGACAGGCCGTGCAGGACCTCGGCGCCGCCGCGGCCGTCGAGGGACGCGACCTCCTCGAGGGAGGCGAGGGAGACCTTGTCGGCCGCGGGGTAGCCGAAGCGGACGTCGTCGAACTCGACGGCGACGGGGCCGTCGGGCACCCGGCCCGCGTCCGGCTTCTCGGCGATGAGCGGCTCCAGGTCGAGTACTTCGAAGACCCGCTCGAAGCTCACCAGGGCGCTCATCACCTCGACGCGGGCGCCGGCGAGGGCCGTCAGCGGCGCGTACAGGCGGGTCAGGAGCAGCGCGAGGGAGACGACGGCGCCCGCCTCCAGGGAGCCTTCGAGCGCGAAGTACCCGCCGAGGCCGTAGACGAGGGCGAGCGCGAGGGCCGACACCAGGGTGAGGGCGGTGATGAAGGCCGACTGGGCCATGGCCGTGCGCACCCCGATGTCCCGCACCCGGCTCGCCCGCTCGGCGAACTCGGCGGACTCGTCGGCGGGCCGCCCGAAGAGCTTGATGAGGGTCGCGCCGGGCGCGGAGAAGCGCTCGGTCATCCGGGTGCCCATGGCGGCGTTGTGGTGGGCGGCCTCCCGCTGGAGCCGCGCCATGCGGGTGCCCATGCGCCGCGCGGGCAGCACGAACACCGGCAGCAGGACGAGGGCGAGCAGCGTGATCTGCCAGGAGAGGGCGAGCATCACGCCGAGGGTCAGCAGGAGCGTGACGACGTTGGCGACGACACCCGAAAGAGTGTTGCTGAAGGCGCGTTGTGCGCCGATCACGTCGTTGTTGAGGCGGCTGACGAGGGCCCCGGTGCGGGTGCGCGTGAAGAACGCGACCGGCATGCGCTGCACGTGGTCGAAGACGGCCGTGCGCAGATCGAGGATGAGGCCTTCGCCGAGCGTCGCCGACAGCCAGCGGCTGAGGATGCCGAGGGCCGCCTCGGCGACCGCGATGACGGCGATGAGCAGGGCGTAGCGGACGACGAGCGAGGACTCGGCGCCGGAGACGATGGCGTCCACGACGTGTCCGGCGAGGATCGGCGTGGCCACGGCGAGCACCGCGGTGACGACGCTCAGCAGCACGAACTGTGTGATGCGGCGGCGGTGCGGGCGGGCGAAGGCGGCGATGCGGCGCAGCGTCGC
The DNA here is from genome assembly GCF_000720325.1 of Streptomyces sp. NRRL B-1347. Lineage (GTDB taxonomy): Bacteria > Actinomycetota > Actinomycetes > Streptomycetales > Streptomycetaceae > Streptomyces. The sequence continues at coordinate 137,756 of NZ_JOJM01000031.1, read as the reverse complement.
GCGGGCGAAGGGGCGGCGTTCCTGCTGGGCGTTCATGACGCTGTACATCTGCGTCCACGCCGTGGTTTCCATGCTCATGCGAGAAACCGTAAGACCTCAACCAATCTTGAGGTCAAGCGTGGAAGCGAAGCACTCGACTGCCTCTGCCGCCTCGCTTGACCCCCCTGTACCCGCCCCGTACTTTCGCTTCAATTCTTGTGGCCACTCCCCCGCTTGCCCGCCACTGTGACGTGAGAAGGCGAACACATGCGAGAGCTACGCAGGCGCACGCTGCTGTCCGGTCTGTCGGCGGTGGGGGGCGCGGCCGTCGCGGGCGGCGCCGTCGGCACCGGGGTCGCCGGGGCCGCGCCCCGGCCCGCCCGCCCCGGCCCCGAGGTCCAGGAGCTGCTCGACCGCATGACGGTCGAGGAGAAGCTGGGCCAGCTCCAGCAGCTCGCCTGGGCCTGGGACACCGGTCCGGGCGGCGGCGCGAAGAACGCAGCAGAAGCAGCGGACGCGGCGCGGGCGGGCCGCCTCGGGTCCGTGCTCTCCACCTTCGGCGCGCAGAGCACCAACGCGCTGCAGCGCATCGCCGTCGAGGAGTCCCGGCTCGGCATCCCGCTGCTCTTCGGGCTCGACGTGATCCACGGCTTCTGGACGACGTTCCCGATCCCGCTGGCGCAGGCGGCGAGCTTCGACCCCGGGGTGACGCGCACCGACGCCGAGGTCTCCGCGCGGGAGGCCCGCTCGAACGGCGTGCACTGGACGTTCTCGCCGATGATGGACGTCACGCACGAGCCGCGCTGGGGCCGCGTCGCCGAGAGCTGCGGCGAAGACCCGTATCTGACGGCCGAGTTCGCCTCCGCCAAGGTCGAGGGCTACCAGGGCGGGGACGTCCGGGCGAAGGACCGCGTCGCCGCCTGCGCCAAGCACTTCGTCGCGTACGGCGGCGCCGAGGGCGGCCGCGACTACAACACGGTGGACGTGTCCGAGTCCCGGCTGCGCAATCTGTACCTGCCGCCGTTCAAGGCCGCCCTGGCGGCGGGCGTGGCCACCGTCATGGCCTCCTTCAACACCATCAGCGGCGTCCCGGCGCACGCCAACGCCCACACCCTCACGGACGTCCTCAGGAAGGAGTGGGGCTTCGACGGCTTCGTCGTCAGCGACTGGGCCGGCGTGCAGGAGCTGATCGCGCACGGCTTCGCCGAGGACGGGGCGGCGGCGGCCCGGCTCGCGCTCACCGCGGGCGTCGACATGGAGATGGTCAGCACCCACTTCCGCGAGCACGGCGAGCGGCTGCTGCGCGAGGGCAGGATCAGCGAGCGGCGCCTCGACGACGCGGTGGCGCGGATCCTCGGCCTGAAATACGCCCTCGGCCTGTTCGACGATCCCTACGTCGACGAGGCCGAGGGCGCGGCCGTCGACGGGCCGACCCCCGCGACGCGGCAGGCCGCGCGCTCGACGGCCGCCCGCTGCCTGGTGCTCCTGAAGAACGAGGCGGCCACGCTGCCCTTGAAGAAGTCCGTCGCGTCCCTCGCCGTGGTCGGCCCGTTCGCCGACTCCGACGATCTGCTCGGCACCTGGGCGGTCCCGGCCGCGGCGGCGAAGTACCCGTCGGTGAAGGTCCTCGACGCCGTCCGGCGGGCGGCGCCGGGCGCGGAGGTGACGTACGCCCTCGGGGTCGGCGCCGCGGGCGAGGACACCGGCGGCATCCCGGCGGCGGTCGCGGCCGCGCGCGGGGCCGACGTGACGGTCGTCGTCGTGGGCGAGCCGCCCGCCCTGAGCGGCGAGGCCGCGGCGCGCGCCGACCTCGGTCTGCCCGGCGCGCAGGAGAAGCTGATCGAGGCCGTCGCGGCGACCGGCAAGCCGTTCGTGGTGGTGCTCGTGAACGGCCGCCCGCTGACCGTCGGCGGCTGGCTGGAGCGCGCGCCCGCCGTCCTGGAGGCCTGGCACCCGGGCCTCGAGGCCGGGAACGCCATCGCCGACGTGCTGTTCGGCACGGTCAACCCGGGCGGCAAGCTGCCGGTCTCGTTCCCGCGCGCGGTCGGGCAGATCCCCGTCCACTACAACCACGAGTCGACGGGCCGGCCGTACGCCGCCGACAACAAGTACACGTCCACGTACCTGGACCTGCCGCCGGACCCGCAGTTCGCGTTCGGCCACGGGCTGAGCTACACGACCTTCGAGATCGGCGAGCCGCGGCTCGGCCGCACCGGCGTCCCGGCCCGCGCGCTGCGCGCGGGCGACGCGGTGGAGGTGTCCGTCACCGTCACCAACACCGGCGCGCGCGAGGGCGACGAGGTGGTGCAGCTGTACGTCCACGACCTCGCGGCGAGCATCACCCAGCCGGTGCGCAGGCTGCGCGGCTTCCGCCGGGTGACGCTCGCCGCGGGCGCGTCACGGACCGTGCGCTTCCGGCTCGGCGCCGACGACCTGGGCTTCTGGACGAACGACCCGCGCGGTGAATTCCTCGTCGAGGAGGGCGCGTTCGACGTGTACGTGGGCAACAGCTCCGCGACGACGAGCAAGCGGCGGCTCACGGTGACCTGACCGGCGGCGCGGCTCCCCGCGCCGGGCGCTCCGGCTCAGCCCAGTTCGAGCGTGGTGACGCCGAACACCCGGTCCTGCGCGAAGGCGCGCACCGGCCCGGTGTACATGCGCGCCGTCGCGAACGTCGGCTCCATGCCCCGGGCCGCCACGAGCGCGACGGCGGCCGCGTTCGACTCGGGCACGTCGATCGCGACGCCCGCCCCGTCCAGGCCGGCGGTCAGCGCGTCCAGGAGCGCGTCGGCGTCCGCGCGGGTGTCGGCGAACAGCGGTCCGACCCGGGCGCCGTCCCGCGCGGGCCGCAGCACCCCGTACCCGGTGACGCGGCCGTCGACGACGCTCGCGAACGCGCGGTGCCCGGGCGTGCTCAGCCAGGCGGCGAGGAACCGCGGCCGGTCCGCGGGGTAGCAGGCGCTGTCGTACGCGAGGAGGGCCTCGTGCCCGACCTCGGCGGCGGGGCGCACGTGCGCGGGCACCGGTCCCGATGGCGCCGCCGGGCCGACGTAGCGCATGGTGTCGTGGCGGTGCTCGAAGCCCGAGCGGCGGTAGTTGTCCTGCTGCGCCGGTACGCCGTCCAGGCCCACCGTGCGGTCCCCCGCGTGGGCGAGCGCGGCGCGCCAGGTGGCGATGCCGTGGCCCCGGCCGCGGGCGTCGGGGCGGACGAGGTAGAAGCCGAGGAACGCGTACGACGCGCCGTAGTTGACGACGGAGATCGCCGAGACCGGCTCGCCGTCGACGCGGCCGATGAGGAATCCCTCCGGGTCCTGGGCGAAGAAGGACTCGGCGTCCCGCAGCCCCGGGTTCCAGCCCTCGTCCGCCGCCCAGCCGGTGACGACGCGCCAGTCGTCGGGCGTGGCGGTGGCGAGCGCGAGCCGGCCGGGGGTGAGCGGGCCGGGGGCCGGGTTCTCCATCGCCGCACCTTCGCCTTCCTGAGTACGGGTCGCACGCGGTTCGCGTACGCGCAGCCCTCCCATTCTGCCCCGCGGGGGCCGTCGCGGATCAGCCCGGCGGGCATCGGCTCCTTGACGGCTTCAGTGATAGAGATGCATGCTTGCGTTATAGCTTCTAACTTCAGCGAGAAGCTCACTCCCTTGAAAGAGGACACCCATGGTCAAGACCGCCGCCCCCATCGCCACGGCCACCGAGGTCGTCCTGCCCGGGATCGTCGAGCCCGATGGGCTCACCGTGCGCCACCGGGCCGCCCCGGCCCCCGGCCCCGGGCAGGCGCTGCTCGCCATGGAGGCCACCGGCGTCTCCTTCGCCGAGCAGCAGATGCGGCGCGGCAAGTACTTCGACCAGCCGCCGTTCCCCTTCGTGCCGGGCTACGACCTGGTGGGGCGCGTGGTGGCCACCGGGCCCGGCGTCGACCCCGCCCTCACCGGCGGCCGCTTCGCCGCCCTCACCAAGACCGGCGGCTGGGCGAGCCACGTCGCGGTGGCCGCCGCGGACCTCGTCCCCGTACCGGATTCGGTCGCGTCCGCCGACGCCGAGACGCTCGTGGTGAACGGCGTCACCGCCTGGCAGATGCTGCACCGCACCGCGAAGGTCAGGGCGGGCGACACCGTCGTGGTGCTCGGCGCGAACGGCGGCGTCGGCTCCACGCTCGCGCAGCTCGCCCGGATCGCGGGCGTCCGCGTCATCGGCACCGCGTCGCGCCGCCACCACGACGCGCTGCGCGGGCTCGGCGTCACGCCCGTCGACTACCGCGACCCCGAGCTGTACGCGCGCCTTCGCGGGCTCGCGCCGGACGGAGTGCGGGCGGTCTTCGACCACGTGGGCGGCGAGCGGATCGTGGAGTCGTTCCGGCTGCTCGCGCCCGGCGGCACCCTCGTGTCGTACGGGACGGCGTCCACCCGTGACGTGGCCGGGTCGTCCAAGGCCCCGGTACTCAAGCTGTTCGCGCGCCTCGCGCTGTGGCAGGCGCTGCCGAACTCCCGGCACGCGCGCTTCTACAACATCTGGGCCGGGCGACGCCGCGCCGACGCCTTCCGCGCGCGGCTGCGCACGGACCTGGCGCAGGTCTTCGCACTGCTCGCCGACGGCGGCCTGACCGCCCAGGTCGCCGCGCGGATCCCGCTGTCCCGGGCCTCCGAAGCCCTGCGGCTCGCCGAGTCGGGCACGGTCACGGGCAAGGTCGTCCTGGTCCCGGACGCGTCCGCGCCGCACGGCGGCCCCTGCGACAACTGACCGTCGCACGAGCGCACTTCGGGCCCCGTTCACCGTCATTCCAGGCCGATTTCACCCCATCCCGCGCAGATTGTGCCCATAGCACCCCGCCGGGGCCGCTCCCCCGGGAGGGTGGTCCCAGCACCCAAAGGGACCACGGACACCTGGGAGGGCAATGTGCGGCAGCACCATCCAGCACGAGCCGGCGCGCGGCGGCGGCGCGGCCGGGCGGGCGGAGACCCCGCCGCGCCGCCCGAGCACGCACCGCCCGAACAGCTGCTCTTCGGGGGGCGGTTGCGAAGTTCGTGGGGATGGACCGTGCACGAGGGCGCGCAGCTGAAGACGTCGTTCTTCACCATCCTGCGGCAGATCCCCACGCTCATCGGGCACACGGCCGTCCTCGGCTGGCGGGCCGACCCCGTGGCGCTCGTGGTGGTCGCGGTGGCGCAGCTGGGGCAGGCCGCGGCGACCGCGTTCGGGCTTCTCGCCACCAACCGCGTCCTGGTGTCGCTGTTCGCGGCGGGCCCGACGGCCGAGCGGGTGCAGGACGCGCTGCCCTCCCTGATCGGGGTCGCCGCCGCGAGCGCGCTCGCGGCCACGCTGCGGGCGGTGTCCTTCGCGGCCTCGGGCAGACTCGGCCCGAAGGTGGAGCGCATCGCCGCGCTCTCCATGCTGGAGCACGTCGTGCGGGTCGAGGTGGAGCACATGGAGCGCGCCGACTTCCACGCGGCCCTCGACTCCGGGCAGCACGGCCAGACCGCGGCGCGCCGCCTCATCGAGCACACCCTCGGCATCGTCGAGGCCGCGATGGCGCTCCTCGCCGTCAGCGGGGTCCTCGCCGTGCTGCACCCGGCGCTGCTTCCGCTGCTCGTCGCCGTGATCGTGCCGAAGGCGTGGGGCACGGTCCGGGCGGCGCGCAGGACGTACGAGTCGGTGCAGGTGTGGCTGGAGCACGTGCGGCAACTGGGCGCCCTGCGCCGCCTGTTGATCTCGCAGGACGCGGCGCCGGAGCTGCGGGTGCACGGCGCGGGCCCCTTCCTCCTCGACCAGTTCGACCGGATGGCGGCGCAGGCGTCGGACGAGCAGACGCGCCTCGCGCACCTGGAGGCCCGCACCGACCTCGGCACGTCGGCCCTGTCCGGCCTGACGGCGGCGGTGACGTACGGCCTGCTGGCCTGGCTCCTGACGCACGGCCACATGCCGCTCGCCTCGGGCGCGACGGCCGTCCTCGCGCTGACCAGCGGCACGGCGGGGCTGCGCCGCCTGGTCACGAACATCCACCACCTCTACGAACAGAGCCTGTTCATGACGGACCTCATCCGGGCCCGCGAGGAGGCCGAGCGGCGGGCCATCCCGGCCACGGGGGCGGCGGTGCCCGAGCCGCCCGCCGAGATCGCCTTCGACCGGGTGACGTACCGCTACCCCGGCCGGGCCCGCGACGCGCTCGACGGCGTGTCCCTCAGCGTCCGCAGGGGCCAGGTGATCGCCCTCGTCGGCGCGAACGGCTCCGGCAAGACGACCCTCAGCAAGCTCCTCGCGGGCCTGTACCCGCCGTCGTCGGGCACGGTCACCTGGGACGGCACCGATCTGCGCGCGCTCGCCCGCGACGACGTGTTCGGCCATGTGGCGCTCGTGCCGCAGGACTTCCAGCGGTGGCCGTTCACGGCGCGCGCGAACGTGGCGATCAGCCGCCCGGCCGAGTTCCACGACTCCGCGCGCCTGGACGCGGCGGCCGCGTACGCCGACGCGCACCGGATCCTCGACGAACTCCCGCACGGCTGGGACACCTTGTGCGAGAAGGGGTACGAGGGCGGCGTCGACCTCTCCGGCGGACAGTGGCAGCGCATCGCCCTCGCCCGCGCCTACTTCCGGGACGCGGGCATCCTCATCTGCGACGAGCCCACCAGCAGCATGGACCCGGCCGCCGAGATCGACGCCTTCGACAAGATCCGCGCGCTCGCCTCGGCGGACCAGACGATCGTCCTGGTAACGCACCGGCTGCACAGCGTCAAGGAGGCCGACGTCATCTTCGTCCTGGAGGAGGGCAGGCTCGTCGAGCACGGCGACTTCGCCACGCTCATGGCCACCGAGGGGCCGGGCGTCTTCCGGCGACTCTTCGAGCTCCAGTCGCACCAGTACCGCACGGACCCGGTCGGCACCGGCCCGGGGGGCGTGGCGGAACCGCTGCCCACCGGCACCCTGGACGGCGTGCCCGCGCAGCCGCGCCGGGACCGCGCGGCTAGCCCCGACGGGGCCCCGGCGAGCGGCTCAGGCGGTTGAGCCGCAGGGCGAGCTGGAGTTCCAGGGCGCGGGCGGGGGTGTTCCAGTCGGCGCCGAGGAGGCGGGCGGTGCGGTCCAGGCGCTGCACGACGGTGTTCACGTGGACGTGCAGCACGTCCTTGGCGCGGGCCGGGCTCGCGCCCTGGTCGAAGTAGGCCTCCAGGGTGCGCACGAGGTCGGTGCCGCGCCGGGCGTCGTAGTCGAGGACGGGTCCGAGGACGCGGTGGACGTATCCGGTGACGTCCGTCCGGTCGCCGAGCAGGACGCCGACGAAGCCGAGGTCCGGCAGGCTCGCGCCCTCGCCTGTGCGGCCGAGGACGGTCAGGGCCTGCAGGCAGCGCAGGGCCTCGGCGTGGGCGGCGGGCAGCCGCGCGGGCCCGTCGGCGGGGCCCGCGGCGCCGACGGTCACCGGGGCGCCGAGGGCCTCGCCGAGTTCGGCGGCGAGGCGTTCGGCGAGCGGGCCCGGCTCGGCGGTGGGGGCGAGGAGGACGACGTGGCCGCCCAGCGGGCCCGCGAGGCCGCGCAGGGTCCGGGCGCGGCGCAGCGCCCGGGTGGCCAGGCGGGTGCGCAGCTCCGGTTCGCCGTGCAGGACGAGCACGGCGGTCGGTTCGGTGAGGTCCACGCCGAGGCGGCGGGCGCGCAGGGCGAGGGTTTCGGCGCGGCGCGGGTCGGTGGCGTGCGCGGCGGTGAGCAGGTCGTCGAGGAGTTCGCCGCGCACCCGGTCCTCGGCCTCGGCCACCGTGCGGCGCAGGAGCAGGAGCAGCGCCGTGTCGAGGCTGGCGCGTTCGAACAGGCGCCGGTCGCTGTCGGTCAGGTCGGGGCGGCCGCTGAGCGCGACGCTGCCGAGGAGTTCGGGCCCGGCGAGCACGGCGGAGACCCAGACCCCGTCGACGGGCACGGCGCGGCCGCCGGCGCGGGACGCGGCGACGCCGCGGGCGGGCGGGGTCGGCGCGGCGGCGCCCACCCGGGCCAGTTCGGTGCCGTCGGCGTCCTGGATGACCAGGCCGCCGTCGAGGAGCGCGGCGATCTCGGCGGCGACGTCGGCCACGTCGCCGCCGCGCAGCACGATGTCGGTGAGCCGGTCGTGGGTCTCGGCGGCGCGGCGCAGCGCCTCGCTCTGCGCGTGCGCGGTGGCCGTCGCGGTGTTCAGCTCCACGAGCGCGGCCCGGGTCTCCTCCAGGAGGCGGGCGCCGTCGATGGCGACGGCGGCGTGGTCGGCGAGCGAGGCGAGCAGCGCGATCTGGTCGGGGGTGAAGTCGCGCGGGCTGCGGTCGGCGGCGTACAGGACGCCGATGACGCGGCTGCCCACGCGCAGCGGCACGCCGAGGATGCCGCGCAGGCCTTCCTCGCCGACGCCCGTGTCGATGGCGCGGGTGTGCTGGAAGCGGGTGTCGGCGCGGTAGTCGGCGCTGGCGTAGGGCCGGGCGGTCTGGGCGACGAGCCCGCCGAGTCCCTCGCCCATGCCGAGCCGCAGCTGCTGGAAGGTCGCGGAGGCGCAGCCGTCGGTGACGCGCATGAACGTGTCGCCCGCGGCGGGGTCGTTGAGGGTCAGATACGCGACGTCGGTGCGCAGCAGCAGCCGGGCCCGGCGCACAATGGCGCGCAGGACCGCGTCCAGGTCGGTGAGGGCGGCCAGGTCGCCCGCGGTGTCGAAGAGCGCGGACAGCTCGGCCTCGCGGCGCCGGTGCTGGTCGAGGGTGCGGCGGACGGCGAGGGCCGCGTCGGTGGCGTCCTCGATCAGGGCGAGCTGCGTCCGGTCCGCCCCGGCGGCCCTGGCCGCGGCCGCGGGGCGGGCGAACTGCTCGGCCGGGGCGTGCCGGCCGAGCAGGTCGAACAGTTCCCGCAGGGCCGCGGCGGCGTCGGGGGCGGGTGCGGTGCCGGGGCGGGCGTGGGCGGTTGCCATGGGGCGGCTGCCTTCCGACGTGCGGGGGATGTCCACGACCGCGGCGGCGGGCCGTGTCAGGAGGGGTCGCCGGAGCGTACCGGCGTGGGGGCGCCCGCGGCCTGCCCGCGCGCGTCCGGCTCTGCCCGCGCGCCCGGCCGCCCGGACCCGTCCGGCTCTCCCGGCGCGTTCGGCTCTCCCGGTCCGTTCGGCTCGCCTCGCCCGTCCGGCTCTTCTCGTACGTCCGGCTCCCCCTGCGCGTCCGTCTCCGCGCGGCCGAGGTCCCGGCCCCGGGTCTCGCGCGCGAGGGCCACCGTGACCGTGGTGACCAGGGCGGCCAGGCACAGGTACAGCGCGACGGGCGCCGACGAGTCGTACTCCTTCAGGAGCTGCACGGCGATGATCGGCGCGAGCGCGCCCGCGACGATGGAGGCGAGCTGGGAGCCCATCGAGGCGCCGGAGTAGCGCACCCTGGTGTCGAACATCTCGGAGATGAACGCGGCCTGCGGCCCGTACATGGCGCCGTGCAGGAGCAGCCCCACGGTGACCGCCGCCGTGATCACGGCGAACGACCCGGAGTCGACGAGCCCGAAGAAGAAGAACGCCCACAGCGCCATGCCCACCGAGCCGATGAGCGTCACCGGCCGCCGCCCGATGCGGTCCGACAGCGCGCCCCAGGCGGGGATGGCGACGAAGTGCACGGCGGAGCCGATGAGGACGGCGTTCAGGGCGGTGCTCTTGGGCAGGTCCAGGTGTTTGGTGACGTAGACGAGCACGAAGGAGGTGAGGACGTAGTACGAGATGTTCTCGCCGAAGCGGGTGCCGATGGCGGTGAGCACCTGCCGCCAGCCGGTGCGGAACACCTCGACGACGGGCGTCTCCTCCTTGACGCCCCGCGCGGCGGCGGCCTCGGCCTTCGCGCGCGCTTCGAGGAACAGGGGCGACTCGCTGACGGAGACGCGGATCCACAGGCCGACCATCACCAGGACGCCGGACAGCAGGAACGGGATGCGCCAGCCCCAGGACTCGAAGGCGGCCTCGGACTGCACGGCGGCGAGCAGCGCGAGCACGCCGGTGGCGAGCAGGTTGCCGCCGGGGGCGCCCGACTGCGGCCAGGACGCCCAGAACCCGCGGTGTGCGGGGCCTCCGTGCTCGGAGACGATGAGGACGGCGCCGCCCCACTCGCCGCCGAGCGCGAAGCCCTGTACGAGGCGCAACACGGTGAGCAGCACGGGCGCGCCGACCCCGATGGCCGCGTACGTGGGCAGCAGGCCCATGGCGAAGGTGGAGCCGCCCATCAGCAGGAGGCTGAGGACGAGCAGCTTCTTGCGCCCCACCTTGTCGCCGAAGTGCCCGAACACGACACCGCCGAGCGGCCGGGCGAGGAAGCCGATCGCGTACGTGATGAAGGCGATGAGGGTGCCGGTGAGCGGGTCGGCCGTGGGGAAGAACAGGTCGTTGAAGACGAGCGCGGCCGCGGAGCCGTAGAGGAAGAAGTCGTACCACTCGATGGTGGTGCCGACGAGGCTCGCGGCGACGACGCGGGGCAGGCTCGTGCGCGGGGGCGGGGTGCTGGGCAGGGAGGCCATGGCGCCACTTCCAGGTGTTCGGCGGGGACGGGTACGGGCGGTCGTGCGGAGTGCGGGGAGGCGCGGGGAGTGCCCCGGGGCGTGCGGGCCGTCCGGTCAGGTCGCGGTCCAGCCGCCGTCGAGCGGCAGGGATGTGCCGGTGACGAAGTCGGCGTGCGGGCCGCACAGCCAGAGGACGGCCGCGGCGACCTCCGCGGGTTCGATGAGGCGCTTCATCGGGGAGCGGGCCAGGAGCACATCGCTGACGACGGTGTCGTCGCTGACGCGGTGGGCGGCGGCCTGGTCCTGGATCTGGCCCTCGACCAGGGGGGTGCGGACGTAGCCGGGGCTGACGCAGTTGCTGGTGACGCCGTACGGGGCGCCCTCGACGGCGGTGACCTTGCTGAGGCCTTCGAGGCCGTGCTTGGCGGCGACGTAGGCGCTCTTGAAGGCGCTCGCGCGCCGGCCGTGGACGCTGGAGATGTGGACGGCGCGGCCCCAGCGCCGCGCGTACATGTGGGGCAGGGTCTGCCGCAGGAGCAGGAACGGGGCGGTGACCATGACCTGCTGGATGAGCGTGAAGCGCGCGGGCGGGAAGTCGGTGAGCGGGGCGACGTGCTGGAGCCCGGCGCTGTTCACGAGGACGTCGACGGCGGTGGGCAGCGCGGCGATCGCCTCCGCGTCGGCGAGGTCCGCGGTGTGCGCGTGCCCGCCGACGGCGTCGGCGACGGCCTTCGCGGCGGCCGCGTCGATGTCCACGACGTGGGTGTCGGCACCCGCCGCCGCTAGGGCCGTGGCGCAGGCGCGGCCGATGCCGCTGCCGCCGCCGGTGACCAGGGCGGTGCGGCCGCGCAGGTCCACGGCCGCCGAAAGGGCCTCGCGGGCGGCCAGGTTGGGGTGGGGTCCGCTTGTCATAGCCGGAAACCTAGGGTCGGCGCGGAGGCTCGCCCATGTGGCCGGACACCACAGTCACCGGCGGCTCTGTGGCGGCCTTCCCCATGCGGGCGCGGGTGCTGTGGCGTGCGACCACGGGGGCCGGGTCAGGTGTCGAGGCCCCAGGCGCGGCCCAGGCGGTGGGCCGCGCAGAGCCCGACGTCCAGGAGGTTGGCCCCGGCCGTGCCGCACTGCTCGCCGCCGGTGCCGGGGTCGACGGGCTGGCCGTGCCCCATCCCGGTGACGCCGTACGTCTCCACGGCGGGAGCGCCGCCCGGGCCCCGGAAGACCTGGTGCGGGTAGCCGGCGACGGTGTCGGTGACGTCGGCCGTCTGATCGGCCCCGTGCACATCGGTCCACTGCTTCGTCAGGTCGGTCATGTTGACGGCATTCACCTTCTGGTCGGCGGTGCCGTGCAGCACGGTGAGCGTGGGCCAGGGGCCGCCGTAGCCGGGGCGCGCGGCCCGTACGCGGTCGCCCCACTGCCGCGGGCCGAGCCCGCCGCCGGAGCTCATGCACACCCAGGGCGAGGCGGCGGCCTGGGCGCAGCCGTACGGGAGTCCGGCGACGACGCCGCCCGCCGCGAACCGCTCCGGGTAGGCGGCCATCATCACGGAGGTCATCCCGCCGCCCGCGGAGAGCCCGGTGGCGTACACGCGCCGGGGATCGCCCGCGAGGTCGGCGAGGTGCCGGTCGACCATCTGCGCGACGGACGCGGCCTCGCCCTGTCCGCGGGTGGTGTCGGTGGTCTGGAACCAGTTGAAGCACGAGGAGATGTTGTTGACGGTCTGCTGCTGCGGCAGCACGAGGGAGAACCCCCACCGGTCGGCGAGTTCGGTCCAGCCGCTGCCGGTTCCGTATCCGGCGGCGTTCTGCGTGCAGCCGTGCAGGACGACGACCACGGGGCGGCCCGCGGCCAGTCCGTCGGGCGCGTAGCGGAACATCCGCAACCGGCCCGGGTTGGTGCCGAATCCGGTGACTTCCTGGAGGCCCGCGGCAGCACCCCGGCTCGGGGCGGCGACGGCGGGCGAGGCGCCCGGCAGCAGGGCCAGGACGAAGGCGAAGAGGAAGGCGGCGGCCAGGGCGGCTGTGCCGGCCCGGCGGCGGCCGTGGGGTGCGGCTCCGGTCTCGGTCATACGCGGGGACTGTAGGAGCCTCAGCGGCTCCCACCTATGGCGCCGGGGACCACAACTCGTGCGTGCTGGATGGGAGTTGGCATGGGCCGGGGGCCCGCCCCGCCGGGCCCGGAGAGGCGGGCTCCCCGGGCCCGGAGAGGCGTGCTCCCCGGGTCCGGCGGGGCGGAGGGTTCGCGGGCGCGGTCCTGGGCAGGAAGAGTCGCAGTGTCAGCTCCGTAACACCCGAACGCTCCTGGAAGGGCAGCCACATGACCGACCTCGACTCCCCCGCCCCGCGGTTCCACCTGGCCATGCCGGTCGACGACCTGGAGGCCGCCCGGCGCTTCTACGGCGGCGTGCTCGGCCTGGAGCAGGGCCGCAGCTCGGACACCTGGGTCGACTGGAACCTGCACGGCCACCAGTTCGTCACGCACCTCGCGCCGGAGCGCGCGCCGCGCGTGCACAACCCGGTCGACGGCCACGACGTGCCGGTGCCGCACTTCGGCCTGCTCCTGACGGTCCCGGCGTTCCACGCGCTGGCCGAGCGGCTGCGCGCGGCGGGCACCGGGTTCGTCATCGAGCCCTACGTCCGCTTCGCGGGGCAGAAGGCCGAGCAGTGGACGATGTTCCTGCTCGACCCGGCCGGGAACGCCCTGGAGTTCAAGGCGTTCGCGGACGACTCCCAGGTCTTCGCCGTCTGACGGCCCGGGTCGACCGTCGGACGTCCCCGGTCACCCGGCAGGCGTCCCGGATCAGCCGTTGCGGCCGATCACCTTCTTGATCCAGCCCGCGTAGGCGGGCGCGCTGGTGTAGAGGCCCGGTCCTTCGCTGCAGCGCACGCCCGGGGCGCCGGGGCCCGAGGTGACGCCGATGAGCTCCCAGCGCCCGTGCCGGTCGCGCTGGATCTGCGGGCCGCCCGAGTCGCCGTTGCACGCCATGGCCTTCGGCACCTGGCTGATCGTGCACAGCCGCGTGCTGTCCGCGTAGCCCGGCGCGCACTCGGAGACCGCTCCCCTGCGCGTGTCGAGCTCCTGGAGCCGGTTGGGGAAGACCCACTTGGTGGGGTCGGGCGCGTCGTCGATCGTGCCGAAGCCCAGCAGACGGGTCGGGGTGCCGGGCCGCCCCGGCTTGTCGGCGATGCGGATGGGCTTCTCCTTGACCGAGCGGTCCAGGCGGATCAGGGCGACGTCGTTGCGGTTGGGCCCGGCGCCCTCGCCGTTCTTGTAGCCGGGGTGGGACACCGTCTTCGCGACGGAGCGGACCGTGCCCCCGGACTTCTTCCACTCGCTGCCGATCCGGACGGTCCCGTCCAGCGTGACGAGCGTCGGGTCCACGCAGTGGGCGGCCGTGAGCACCCACTTCGAGTCGATCAACGATCCCCCGCAGACGCCCTTGAACGTCGGGTCGTCCACGCCCGTCACCGGGATCGACACCATGGCCGGGTAGCGCTGCGTGGAATCCTTGCCGTTGACGATGGCTTCGGCGCTGCCGGTCATCATGGCGGCGCACGCCGCTCCGGCGAGGGCCACCGCCGCGGTGCGCGCCACCGTGCGGCGCGAGGACTTCAGGCTGAACACTGGATCTCCTATCCGTCGAGCATCGCGGCGTTCGGTCGAACTGTGCGACGTGCTCAGCTTCCGCGATCAAGAGGAACCGATCCATCCGGTCAGCGGGCCCATTCGAGGTCCGGCCAGCGGGCCCTTCCGGGGTCGGGCCAGCGGGCCCGTGCAAGGTAGGGAAAACCCCCGAACGCCACGTTCCGCCTCCGGGGCTTCCTCGCGAGCGAGGGTCCGGGGCCCGCGGGTCGCGGCGGGCCCCGTGCCGCCGCCGGGCTAGTTCCAGTCGCCGCACCACACGTAGGCGCCCGCGCTGTTCACGGAACAGGTCCTGACCTTCAGGTCCTTGATCTTGACGGCCGGGTCGGTGTGCAGATTGGTGTGCACACCGCTGTCGCTCGTGTCCTTGACGGTGTTGAGGGTGCGGACGACCGGCTTCCAGGTGCCGCCGCTCAGATAGGAGTAACCGGCCTCGATGCGGGAGTCGTTGCCGTCCCTCTTGAGGTCCCACATGTTGCCGTAGACGGCGCCCTTGCCGTCCTCCCAGTCCACGCGGACCAGGATCCGCGCGCCCTGGGTGCCGTCGTGCGGGGTGAGGACGTTGCGGGAGTTGGCGTAGTGGACCTCTCCCCCGACCCAGTGCTCGGGCGCCGCCACCGCCGGGGACACCAGGGTCACCGCGGCGAGCGCGGCCCCGGCCAGCGGCGCGAGGACACGCGTGGACACCTTGACGAACTTCATGACTCCCCCTTCTTCACCCCGCGTCGCGGGGTCTTGGCTGCACGGGCGGCTCACCCAAACACGCGGCCACCAAGCCTGTCATCGGTCATAGGGGGTTTCGCACCTGTCGCCCGCGCCGATCGCGCCATCTAGGGGACGGCAGGGGTTCGGGGGACGCCGCGGCCGCAGACGTCACCCCTGGCTGTAGCCCCGGGGGTGTACGTCGGCGCCCCGAGTGTCAGCCGCGGGCCGACGGCAGGGCCGCCGCGCGTCCCTAGCGTGGGAGCAGTGCTCCACGACGCTCCCGTCGTGGAGGGACACCGGCCGAAGGGGCCTTCATGCACCGTACGTTCCTCGCCGCCTGCGCGGTCCTCACCGCCGCGCTCGTCGGCTCCGCGCCCACCGCGGCCGCCCGCGCCGACGCGCCGTCGCCTCCGCGCGCGGCCGCGCCGGAGCTGCCCGCGCCGTCGGGGAAGCTGCCGGTCGGGATGGCCACGGTGCACCTGGAGGACGCGGACCGGGCGGACCCGTGGAAGCCGGGGCAGCGCAGGGAGTTGATGGTCTCCGTCTGGTACCCGGCCGCGAAGCCCGCGGGCACGCGCGCGCCGTACATGACCGCCGCCGAGTCCACGCGCTACCTCCGGGCCAACGCCGAGCGACTGCCGAAGGACCTCCCCCCGGACGTCCTGAGCACAGTGGTGACGCACTCCACCGTCCGCGCCGCGCCGGTACGGGCGCGCGGCGCCCTGCCCCTGGTCGTCCTGTCGCCCGGGTTCGGCATGCCGCGGGCCACCCTGACGGGGCTCGCCGAGGAACTGGCGAGCCGCGGCTACGCCGTCGCCGGGATCGGGCACAACTACGAGGCCGACGGCACCTCGTTCCCCGACGGGCGCACAACGGCCTGCGAGGCCTGCGCGGACCCGGACTTCCCCAAGGTGGGCGCGGTGCGCGCGGCGGACGTCTCCTTCGTCCTGGACGCGCTCACCGGGAAGCGGCCGGCGTGGCGCGGCGGCCCGCGCCTGGACCCCGGCCGCGTCGCCATGGTCGGCCACTCGGCGGGCGGCTTCAGCACGATCCCGGCGATGCTGCGGGATCCGCGCGTACGGGCCGGGGTCAACATGGACGGCAACTTCCGCTTCCCGAACGACACGCCCGTCGACCGGCCGCTGCTGATGCTGGGCAAGCCGAGCCACGTCCCCGCGGGCCCCGACCCGACCTGGGACAGGACCTGGGAGCAGCTCACCGGCTTCAAGCGCTGGCTGAGCGTGGACGGCACCGAGCACGGCTCCTTCACCGACCTGGCGCCGCTGGGCGAGCGGCTCGGCATCCCGCAGCAGCGTCTCGACGGCGACCGCGCGGACACCGTCACGCGCGCGTACGTCACCGCCTTCGTCGACTCCCGGCTGCGCGGCCGCGACGAGCCCTTGCTCACCGGACCTTCGGCCCGCTTCCCCGAGGTGCGGTTCCACCGGCCGGTGAGGGGCGGGCCCGCCCGCCCCTCACCGGCCGGTTCAGGCCGCTGACTTGGTGTGCGTGGGCGCGACGCTGCCGAGCTTGTCGACGGCCTGGTAGTACGTCCAGGCCGTCGCGTCGCACGTGGTCTTCTTCGCGCCGCTGTAGTTCGCGCAGACTCTCTTCAGGTCGGCGTAGAAAGCGCTGTCGACGCGTGCCTTGTTGGCGCTGAAGGCCCCCATTTCCTTGTAGTTGCGGTAGCCGAAGTCGTGCCGGGCGCAGGCCGTCTGGAAGGGGAAGCCGAAGGGGTTGTCGGGGGACGAGGAGCAGTAGTCCGTGGACCAGTTGAACTGGTAGGCGCTCCACGCACCCTGGTTGGCGCGGGCTGCGGCCCAGGCGTTGTAGCTGCCCGCGTCGGTCTGCGTCCAGCTGCTGAGCACCTGCGCCTTGTCCGCCGGGACGGCGAAGGCGGGGGCGGCGGCGAGGCCCGTGCCGAGGGTGAGGGCGGCGGCACTCACGGCCAGGGTGGCAAGTCGACGTCGCATGAGGGGTCCTCCTCTGTGCGGGCCCGTGGGGGGCCTCTTGTGGGGGGCGTGCCACGGCACCGTGCCCCGAGCGCGCGGTGCCGCCGTGCTCATTGATCACCATTGACCTGACGGCCAGTGGACGAGCGCGCCGCGCGGACCTTTCGGCTTGATGGCCGAATGGCCGCGTCGGCATTTGAGCTATGCGGCACGGGAGTTGGCTCGAAACCTCCTGGCCGACCGCGCGCGGAACAAGCTCGCGCACGCCCTTCCCGCGCGCCCCCCCGAGGCCGGGTGCGTACCGCGCGGCAGGGCGTCTTGTCGGCCAGGACAGCCGCACCTCCCCCTTGGACCTCTACTACACGTACGACACGTACGACCCCTTTGTCGGCTTGGTGGCTAGCGGGCGCGCCGGAGCGTGGCCGAGAGGTGGTGTTGCAGCGGCTGGCCGACCACCGCGAGGTCGTGGCTGAAGGTGAGCGTGCCGTCGTCGGCCAGGGCGTAGCGGCGGCGGGTGGCGTCGACCCGCTTGGCCGTGAGGGTGAGGGCCACCTGGTGCGTGGAGAGGTCGACGGTGCCGTCGGCCGCGACGCCGGTCGCGACCTCCACGATGCCGGTGGGCTGGGAGACGACCGCTTCCACGTGGCCGTCGGCCTGGAGCCGCCACCATCCGCTCTCCCGGGCCGCCGGGCGCAGCGGCCCGCCGTCGGCGTCGAGGATCCAGGCCCGCGCCTCGTAGCGGAGGAAGGGGCGGCCGTCGTGGCTGAAGACGACCTCCTGCGCGTACGCGAAGTCCCCGTCGAGCGTGGGGTATTCGCCGTCGCCCAGGCCGTGCCAGGTGCCGAGGAGGCCCGTCACGGGCGCGAGGAGCGCGTGCGGCGCGGGGGCGTCGCCGGGTCGGTGGGCGTCGGGGAACGGAAGCTCCGGTACGGGCTGCATGGCGGGGTGCGCTCCAAGGTCGGGGTCGGGTCCGGGGCAGGGCCGGAACCGGGGTCGGGGTCGGGGTCGGGACCACAGGCTGTCGGGACCACAGGCTAGGGCGTCGGCGGCTCGAACTCCGGCAGCCGTTCCGCCGGTGCCGCCGCCCGGTTCGGGCGCCGCGCGGAGCCGGGGAGGCCCGCGGCCCGCCGCCCGGCGCGGTGCGCCTCCTCGGCCAGGCCGAGGGCGAGGTGGACGTCCACCGCGACGGGGCGCGCGCCGTGCGCGGTGCTGAGTCCGGTCAGGCGGCGACGGCTGGTGACCAGGACCGCGCACGTGGTGCTCGCGGGCAGCAGGGGCAGGACCTGCTCGGTGTCGCGGGCGTTGTCAAGGAGGATCAGCATCCGCTTGTCGGCCGTCAGGCTCCGGTACAGCGCGGCCTGGCCCGGCGCGTCCGCGGGCAGCGTCTCGGGGGCGGCGCCGGGGGCGGCGAGGAAGCCCCGCACGACGACCGGTGCGGGCACCGGCTCCGCAGCCCCGGCGAAGCCCCGCAGGTCGGCGTAGAGCTGTCCGTCGGGGAACGCCGGGGCGTGCCGGTGCGCCCAGTGGACGGCGAGCCAGGTCTTGCCGATGCCGCCGCTGCCGACGACGGCGCAGACCGCCGGGGTGGCGCCGGACGCGCCGCCCGGGCCGAGGAGCCGGTCGAGCGCGGCGAGCTCCCGGCTCCGGCCGACGAACAGGGGTACGGGCGGCGGCAGTTAGCGTGGCAGGGGCGTCCCGGTTCCGGCCGGTGGCCGCGGGGCAGGGGCGGCGCGCCGGGCGTCCGGCGCCGGGTCGAGTCCCGCGTCGGCGGTGAGGATGCGCTGGTGCAGCCGTTGCAGGGCCGGGCCGGGGTCGGTGCCCAGCTCGTCGGTGAGGCGGCGGCGCACCGCTTCGTAGTGGGCGAGGGCCCGGGCCGGGCGGCCGTCGCGGTACAGGGCCAGCATGAACCGGCCCGCGAGCCGCTCGTCGAGCGGATGCTCCGCCAGGCCCGCGGGGAGTTCGTCGAGGAGCCGCGCGTGGCGGCCGAGGCACATCAGGGCGTCGTTGCGGTCCAGTTCGACGGTGAGCCGCTCGCGCAGCAGCGCGTCCCGCAGGGCGGCGAACCACGGCGTGTCGCAGGTACCGGCGGCGAACGGCTCGCCGCGCCACAGCTCCAGCGCCTGCTGGAGCAGCGCCGCGGCGCGGCGGACGTCGCCGGTGGCGCGGACCCGGTCGGCGAGGGCCCGGAAGCGGTGCAGGTCCCACGCGGGCCGGTTCCGCTTCCAGGGCGTAGCCGGCCGGGCGCCGCGCGATGCCCGCGTCCGGTACGTCCGCCAGGGCCCGGCGCAGCCGGGACAGATAGCCGTACAGCGTCCCGCGGGCGCGCTGCGGGGCCCGGTCCCCCCAGACCCGTGCGGTCAACTGCCCCACGGACACGGCGCGCGGGCACGCGGCGAGCAGCACGGCGAACACCGCCCGCTGCCGCCCGTGCCCGAGATCCAGCTCCGCGCCGTCGGCGTACGCCCCGACGTCACCGAGCAAGCGGAAGTGAACCGGCATGCCATCCCTCCGTCACCTGCCCCACCAGCTTGCCGAAGCGGCCGCGCGCAGCCAACCGGCGCCGGGGATCGGGCACTTCGCGTCCGCCCGGACGGCACCGGCGGCCGCCGCGGCGCGGAGCACCCCCGGACGGGGGTACCCGCCCCTCCTCCGGTCCCTCCGTCACCTGCGGCCACGCGCGCCCGACCACGGTGCACCGCCAACTCGTGGCGCGAAACCGGCGACTGCCTTACGCTCCCCGCCACAGGCGCACCACACTGGGACTCCACGACCAGCGGGCCGGCCGTGCGGTCGGTCCTGCCGTCAGCGACAGACGAGGAGTTGGTGAGATGTCCACGCACTCCCCCGAGACTTCCGCGCAGGCCACCAGAGAAGTGATCGACGCCTATCTGGCCCGGCTCGCGGACCGGGACCTGGACGGTGCGGTGCGGCTCTTCTCGGAGTCGGCGGAGTTCCTCGCCCCCGGCTCCCCCGCGGTGCCGTGGTCGGGGAACCACGCCGGGCACAAGGGCGTGACGGAGTTCTTCACCACGCTCCACGAGTATCTGCAGCCGGAGGAGTTCACCGTCACGCACATCGTCGTGGACGGCGAGCAGGGAGTGATCATCGGCCATCTGCGGGACACCGTCAAAGCCACGGGCAAGCCCTTGACCACGCCCTTCGCCGCGCACCTCACGGTCGTCGACGGCCGGGTCGCGCGCTACCACCTGTTCGAGGACACCCACGCCCTGCACCGGGCCGTCACCGACGGCTGAACAACCAGGACGGTCGAGACGGCCAAGACGACCAGGACGACCCCGAGCCACCCTGAACCACCCTGAACCACCAGGAGAGCACCGGAGATGACCTCCTCCAGCGGCACGCCTTCCCACCCGGCGGTACGCGCCTTCGTCGACGCGGTCAACGCCCAGGACCAGCAAGCCCTTTGGGCCGTCCTCGCCCGGGACGCCACCGTGATCGACGTCGGCACCGAGCGCGACCTCCACGCGTGGGTCGAGCGGGAGCTGTTCTCCTCCCACGCGCGGATGGAGGTGGTCCGCGAGTCGCCCGACGGCCTGTCCGTGGGCGCCCGCTTCCACAACGACATCTGGAACGACATCGACACCGCCTGGGAGTTCACGGTGTCGGACGGCGTGATCCGGCGCTTCGTCACCGGCCCCGACGAGACCGGACCCGACCGGTCCGGCGAGGCTCCGGCCGGGACCTGACGGGGCCGGAGCGGCAACCGGACGGGGGCGGAACAGCGACTACAAGAGCAGGGACCGCCAACCGGGAAGCAGAGGGAGTCGAGTGAGCCGCATCTCGGAGCCCCAGGAGGCGCAGGCGCCACAGGAGTCGGTGCGCATCCGGCTCCTGGGCCCGGTGAGCGTGGAGGTCCAGGGCCGCCACGTGGGCCTCGGACCACAGCAGCGCGCGCTCCTCGCGGCCCTGGCGCTCGCCCGCGGCCCGGTCAGCACCTCGCGCCTCGCCGAGCTGCTGTGGGAGGGCGAGGTCCCGGACGGCGCCGTGAGTTCGCTGCGCACCCACGTCCTGCACCTGCGCCGCATCCTGGAGCCGGGCAGCCGGGCCACCTCCGGCTTCGCCGTCCTGGTCAGCGAGGGCGCCCGCAGCAACACCAGCTACACGCTCCAGGTGGCCGACGAGCAGGTCGACGCCCTGCGCTTCGTCCACCTCACCGACCAGGCCCGCAAGGCCGCCGCCGACGGCGACGCCGCCACCGTGGTCGCCCTCCTCGACGAGGCCCTGGCCCTGTGGACGGGGCCCGCGCTCGAAGGGGTCAGCGACCGCAGCTTCGCCCTCGCCGAGACCGACCGCCTCGAAGAGCTGCGCCTGGTGGCCCGCGAGGACCGCGTCGACGCGCTCGTCGAACTCGGCCGCTACGAGGCGTCGATGGCCGAACTGACGCCTCTCGTACGGGAGTTCCCGCTGCGGGAGCGGCTGCGTCGGCAGCTGATGCTGGCCCTGTACCGCTCGGGCCGGCAGGCGGACGCCCTCGCCGCGTACCGGGAGTTCTACCAGCTCCTCGACGACGAGGTGGGCATCGAGCCGGGCCGCCAGCTCAAGGAGCTGCACCAGCGCGTCCTGGTCGGCGACCCCGCGCTCGCCCCCGAGCGCTCCCCGGCCCCCGCGGCCCCGCCCGCCGCGCGCCCGGTCCCCCGTCAGCTCCCGCCCGACGTCGCCAGCTTCACCGGCCGCGCCGACCAGCTGCGGGAGCTCGACACCCTGCTGTCCCGCTACGACACGGGCCCGGGGCAGACCCTGGTGATCTCCTCGGTCTCCGGCATGGCGGGCGTCGGCAAGACCGCCCTCGCCGTGCACTGGATGCACCGGGTGGCCGACCGCTTCCCCGACGGCCAGCTGTACGCGAACCTGCGCGGCCACGCCGCCGAACCCCCGACCACCGCCGACGAGGCCCTCGGCCAGCTCCTGCGGGCCCTCGGCGTCGGCACCGGGCACCTGCCGGAGAGCACCGACGAGAAGGCCGCCCTGTACCGCTCGCTCCTGGCGGGCAAGCGCGTCCTGATCCTGCTCGACGACGCCGCCGGGCTCGAACAGGTGCGGCCGCTGCTGCCCGGCTCGCCGACCTGCTTCGTCGTCGTCACCAGCCGCAACGACCTGCGGGGCCTGACCGCCTTCCACGACGCCCACCGGGTGAGCCTCGCGGTCTTCGGCGAGGACGAGGCGCTCGCGCTGCTCGGCCGCGTCATCGGCGCGGACCGGGTGCGGGGCGAACCGGAGGCCGCCGCCGAGGCCGTCCGGCTCTGCGGTCTGCTGCCGCTCGCCGTACGGATCGTCGCGGCCCACCTCATCGGCGACCGGCACCTGCCGATCGCGCGGATCGTCGGCCAGCTGCGCGCCGACCGCCTCGGCGAACTCGCCCTCGACCAGGAGGGGCACACCGGCGTGCGCAGCGTCCTCGCCCTGTCCTACCGCTCCCTGCCCGCCCCGGAGCGGGAGGCCCTGCGGCTGCTCGCGCTCGCCCCCGGACCGGAGGTGTCCGTGCCCGCCGCGGCCGCCCTGACCGGCGCGTCGGCGCCCGCCACGACCCGCCTCCTCGACCAGCTGGCCGCCCGCAGCCTGCTGGAGACCCACCGGCCCGGCCGGTTCCACCTGCACGCCCTGGTCCGCCTCTTCGCCGGGGAGCGGGCCGCGGCGGAGGACGCCCCCGCCCTGCGCGACGAGGCCGTCGGCCGCCTGCTCACCTGGTACCTGGGCACCGCCGAGCAGGCCGCGTGCCAGCTGTACGGCACCTTCTACTCCTGGTACGCCGCCCGGCCGCCCGAGCCGGACGGCTCCCCCACCGCTCCGCTGACCTTCAGGAACGACACCGCGGCGCTTGCCTGGCTCGACGACGAGCGGCCCGCGCTGCTCGCCTGCGCGCAGCACGCGGTGCGCCACGGACCGCGGCCGTTCGCCTGGAAGTCCGCCCTCGCCGTCCACGGGCACCTGATGGAGCACGGCAGACGCACCGACTGGCTGCGGGCCGCGCACGCCGGTCTGAAGGCCGCCGAGGCCGAACACGACGACCACGCGCGGGCAGTGATGCACTGGAGCCTGTGCTACGTCCTGTGGGAGCTGGCCCGGCACGAGGAGGCGCTGGAGCACAGCGCCCGCGCCGACGAGCTGTTCGCGCGGGCCGGAGAGCCCGTGGAGCGGGCGGGCGCGGTGCTCGGGCTCGCCGCGTCGCACCGCGAGCGGGGCGCCCTGGAGCAGGCCGTCCGCGACGCCGAACGGGCCCTGGCCCTCTACCGCGAGGGCACGCAGCCCGCCGGGGAGGCCTGGGCCCTGTTCCTGCTCGGCCGCGCCCGGCTCGACCAGGGGCACCTGGAGGCGGCCCACCGGCACTTCGACGAGGCCGGGGCGTGCGCCGAGGCCTCCGGGGACCAGCACACCGTGATGCTGTCGCTGTGGGGCCGCGCGACCGTGCAGCACGCGCTCGGCGCTCTGGAGGAGGCCCAGCGCCTGCTCACCCGGGCGCTCGCGGTGGACGGCAGACTCCTGGCCACGTATGCGGCGGAGGGGTCCCTCAACGCCCTCGCGGTGGTCTGCCGCGACCTCGGCGACCCGCGGCTCGCGCTCAAGTACGCCGTCGACGCGCTCGGCGTCACCCACCGCACCCGCCGCCGCCTGATCGAGCCGGACGCCCTCAACACGATCGGCACGGTGCTGCTGCGCCTCGACGACGTGCCCGGCGCCCTCGACCACCACCGGCGCGCCCTGGACGCGGCCCGCGCGGCGTGCTGCCGCGGCGCCGAGGCCGCGGCGTGCCTCGGTCTCGCCGCCGTGCACCGGCAGCTGGACGAGGGCCGCGAGGCCCTGGCGTGCACCAGGCGGGCCCTGAGCACGGCCCGGCAGGCGGGGCTCACGCTCGCCGAGGGCGCGGCCCTGACCGAGCTGGCACGTGTCCACCTGGCCCTCGGCCAGCCCGCGAAGGCGGCCCGTGCCGTGGAGCGGTCCGTGCGCCTGCACCGGGCCACCGGCCACCGGCCGGGCCTCGACGCGGCCCTGGAGGTCGCGGCGGCCGTGGAGCGCGCCGGGGCCGCGGCGGCCGCGCGCCCGGAGGCCGGTGCCGGCTGAGCGCGGCGGCCCCCGGTCACGGCGGGCGTCAGCCGAGCGCGCGTACGCCCGCCGTGACCGCCGCGGCCACCAGGACGACGAGCGGTACGGGGGCCTTGAGCCGCCAGGCCACCAGGGCCCCGGCGAAGCCGGCGAGGCGCGCGTCGAAGGTCATGCCGTGCGCGCCCGCCGAGCCCACGAGCTGGGTGACGACCAGGACGGCGAGCAGCGCGGGCGTCAGGTACTCCACGAACCGCGGGAACCAGCCGGGCAGTTCGCGGTCGCCCATCACCAGGGACCCGGCTCCCTTGATGAGGAACGTGGTCACCACCAGGGCGCCGACGACGATCCACGGGTCGTTGCTCATGGTTTCCTCCCGGCCCACCAGGTCCAGGCGACGGCGACGGCGCAGGCCACGGCGATGGCGGAGTCGGGCACCGCGACGGCGGTGAGGACGGCGGCGGCCACCGCCGACGTCGCGGCCGCCGACCGCTTGCGGGCGGTGCCCAGATGCGGGGCGAGCAGCAGGAAGAACAGCACCGGGGACACCGCGTCCAGGCCGTAGTTGAGGATGTCCACCGCCCGGAAGGGTCCGACGGCCCCGGCCAGGGTGCCGAGCACCCAGCCGAGCCAGAGCACCACGCCGGAGGAGAGCAGCCGCACCCGGTCGAACCGCCCGTCGGCGTCGCTCGCGATGGCCCAGGACTCCTCGATCACCAGCTGCGACTCGACGGCGCGGCGCGCCCGGCCGCCGCGCAGGGCGGGCAGGATGGCGAAGCCCATCACCAGGTAGCGCAGGTTCAGGAGCGTCCCCGCGACGGCGGCGGCCGCCCAGCCGCCGCCGTTGACGATCACGGAGACCGCGGCGAACTGCGAGGAGCCCACGAAGACCAGGCCGGACATCGAGGTCGCGGCGAGCGCGGTGAAGCCCGCGCCCTTGGCGAGGACGCCGAAGGACACGCCGAAGGCGAAGATCGCGACGGTGAAGGGCACCGCCGCCCGCGCCCCCTCGGCCCAGGCGGCCCGCTGCCCGCCGGCCGGGGCGGGGCGGGGGCCGGTCCCGCGAGACCCGGACGCCCCGGAAGACCCGGTCGGCCCGGTCGGCCCGGTCGGCCCGGAGGCCCCGGTACCGGTCATCCGGTGTCGCTCGCCGCGGCCGCCGGGGCCGGATGACCCGACGGGGCCGCGCCCCCGGCCCGTACGGCGTGCGCGTACGCCTCCGCGAGGGCCGCGCCGACCTCACCGAGCGGGAAGCTCCTGCCGTCGACGCCGGTGACCGGCTGGACCTCGTACGCCGTGCCGGTCAGGAACACCTCGGTGGCGCGGTCGAGTTCGGCCGGGGCGAGGTGGCGCTCGACGACCGGGAGGCCGAGGCCCCGCGCGAGGCCGATGACGGTGCGCCGGGTGATCCCGTCCAGGACGCACTCGGGCGGCGGGGTGTGCAGCTCCCCGCCGATCACCAGGAAGAGGTTGGCGCCCGTGGCCTCGGCTAGGCGGCCCCGGTGGTCCAGGAGCAGCGCGTCGTCGAAGCCCGCCTCCTCGGCCTCCTGCCCGGCGAGGGCGCCGATGGCGTACAGGGCGGCCGCCTTGGCGCGGATCGGGGCGGTGTCGGGCGCGGGGCGCCGCCAGCGCGAGGTGCGAAGGCGGATGCCGCGCGGCCCGTCGGTGAAGATCCGCGGCCAGGGCCAGGCGGCGACGGCGAGGTGGACGCGGCTCTCGGGTGCCACCAGGCGCAGGGTGTCGCCGCCCCGCCAGGCGACGGGGCGCACATAGCCGTCGGAGAGGCCCGCAGCGGCGACGACGTCGCGCGTGACGGCGTCGAGCTCGTCGGCCGTCCACGGCAGCGCGTAGCCCATGTGGCGGGCCGAGGCGACGAGCCGCGCGCTGTGCTCATGGAGCGCGAAGACCCGTCCTTCGTAGACCCGTTCGCCCTCGAAGACGCTGCCGCCGTAGTGCAGGCCGTGGCTGAGGACGTGGAGGCGGGCCGTGCGCCAGGGCACGAAGGAGCCGTCGACCCAGATGACGCCGTCCCGGTCGTCGAGCGGGGGCACGGGCGGGGCGGCGCCGGTCATGTGGCGAACCCCCGGTCGGCGTAGGGGAACCCTTCCAGTTCGTTCGCGGCGCGGGTGTCGTCGCGCTGGGAGGCGTAGTAGATGCGGACCTCGTCGATCAGGCCCGCGTCGTCGAAGCGGTAGACCTCCGCGCCGCGCAGGACCTTGCCGAGGCGGGGTTTGAAGGCGGTCCACTCGCAGACGGCGGTGCGGGTGTGCTCGTCGGTGTAGACGGCGTCGACGGCCCAGTGGGAGTCGTTGGCCCGCACGTCGGCGCCCCAGCGCCGGACGATCGGGTCGATGCCGTGCACGGGCCCGGACATGCCGTGGGCCAGGTAGTGCACGACGTCTTCGGACACGCACGCGGCGAACAGGTCGCGGTCGACCTTGTTGCACGCCTCGAAGTACTGCCGCACCGCGGCCTCCATCGCGGCCCGGTCCAGGTTCCCCATGGCTGTACGCCCTTTCGTGGCTCGGCTCGTCCCGTTCACAGCTCGGCCGGTGCGAAGCTCAGCGGCGGCATCGCGGCGAGCCGCTCCCGCGCCCGGACGAGCGCCCGCTGGTCGTCGGTGAAGGCGTACCGGTCGCCCTCGGCGCCCTCGCGCAGCTGGGTCCGTACGAGCGCCTTGGCGGCCGCGCGGTACTCCGCGGGAGTGCTGACGGCCGCTTCCATACCCTCGATGGCGGCGACCAACTCCCGCAGCCCGTCGATCACCCGGTCGGGGTCGAGGCGCAGCAGCCCGGCCCGGTCGGTGGCGAGGGCGCGGCGCTCGCGCAGCCAGGAGTAGAGGAACACGCCGGTGCCCGCGTCGAAGTTGCGCACGGCGTGGGCGTCCAGCGGGTACCGGAACATCCGCTCCAGGAGGATCATGGCGATCTGCTCGTCGGCGTACGGCACCGCGGGGTCGAGGTGGCAGGCGAGCGCGGTCCTGGCGTCGACCTTCAGCTCCTCCAGGAGGCCGATGAACCAGTTCATCTTGAGCTTGATGTGCCGGTCGAGCGGCCACCGCCCCTGGTGGTGGAAGTAGTCGTGCAGATATCCCCAGACGGCGCGGGCCTGGTAGCAGACTTCCGGGTCCATTCCGGTGGAGGCGCGGGGCACGGACCCGGGGGTGAGGACGGCGCGCGCGGACGGCACCGCGTACGTTTCGTGGATCCGGCGGAATTTGCTGAAGAAGAAGATCGCGTAGGCCTGTTCGGCGACCTTGTCGTGGGCGGCGACGTTCTCCGGGAAGAAGACGATGCAGTTGCCGTCGGCCAGTCCGTCGCTGCCCGCGATGAGGACGGTGGCCTGGCAGTTGTTCTTCGGATGCGGATAGTGCTCGGCGAGGGCGGGCAGCGCGTCGGGCTCTTTGCGGCGGACGAGGAAGAACTCCAGGCGCTTGCCGACGGGCGGCACGCTGTTGGTGGTCTGGACGGGGGCGAGGAACGCCGCCCAGTCGCCGTCGGCCGGGGCGGTCAGCGCGTCGCGGCTGCGGGCGAAGTGCGGCGGCGTGTCGAGTCCCGCGGCCAGCCAGCCCTCGACGTCGGCGGCCAGCGCGTCGGCCTGCGCGGCCCTGCCGTGCCCGGCGAACCAGCGGGTGGCCTCGTCCTTGACGGCGAGCAGGGCGCGGCGGTCGGCGTCGTCCGGGGCGGGCACGGTGCCGTCGTCGCGCTGGCGGCCGCGGAAGGCGTTGACGCGCGGCAGGAGGCCTCGGCCGAGCCGCTCGGCCTCGTCGAGCAGGTCGTCGTGGAGGCGGTGGGTGCCGCTCGCCGGGCCGAGGACGCCGCCTGCCGTGCCGCTCACCGGGCGGTCTCCCGCATCTGGTGGACGGTGTAGACCATCGGGACCTCGCCGAAGCTGCGGACGATCCGCAGGCCCTGGGCCCGTGCCGCGACGACGGTGGTGACGCAGCCCTCGGCCTTGCCGTCGGCGCAGTCGATGGCCGCCTGCGCGTTGCTGGTCACCAACTGCCGTGCGCTGGTGGGCGCCACGAGCCCGGCCGGGGCGGGGTGGGTGGCCACGGTGCGCGGCTCCCCGGGCGTGCCGGGCGCGGCGGCGAGCACCATTTCGTAGGTGGGCCACAGGAAGCAGTCGACCATGCGGCAGGTGAGGAGGTTGCCGAAGACGAGCGTGTGCAGCTCGGGATAGACCGCGCAGGCCACCAGGGCGTGGGCGCCGGTCCTCGGCACGCTCGCCATGGCGTCCTCCAGGGACGTGTGCAGGACGACGTGGCCCTCGTCCTCAAGTCCGCGCCGCTGGAACCAGAGATGGGCCGCCGACTCCAGATTGGTGCCGGTCGGGCCGAGGGTGTGCAGATAGCGAATGTCGCCTGTCGACGCTGCCGAAAGCGTGTCGACGCATGTTTGTTCCCCCGTCATCATTCCACTCTCCAGAGTTTCCTGAATTCCCCTGTGCAGGCCGGTGAATTCCCCTGCGCAGGCCGGTCGCGCATACCGGTCGCGCATATGTGTGGCGTCGCCATTCCCCGATGACGCCCGGCGCGGCACGCGGTGCGCGTGCCGCGCCACTGGGCCCGCGTCGGCGATCCTAGGCAGCCCCGGCCCGCGGCGGCCAGCACGTCAATGACGCACCGACGGGATTTCCACACCCTGGCTGTTTCAGCTCGTTCAGCTTTCCGGAAATCCGGCGACAAACAGCGCTGTTGGGGGTGACACGTGCCCCGCTTTCATCGACGCGGCGGCGTTCCGGCGCATGCATCGCGTCATGCGGGAGCACGTCGGCGGCCCGGTGGCCGCCCGGCCGCTCCCCCGGTCGCGCCGAGTCTCCGCGCCGTCCGCGATGAGTTTCGCCGGGCCCGGCGGTCTGATGGGTGAGAACGGCCGCGCCGGCCGAAGAGACCCGAGGAGACACCATGACCACGAAGCTCGACACCCACACCCTGGACACGTCCGGTGCCACGCTCACGTACGACGTCCGGGGCGAGGCGGGGACCGCGGGCGCGGACCACCCCGTGCTGCTGCTGATCGGTTCGCCGATGGACGCCGTCGGATTCACGACGCTCGCCTCGCACTTCACCGACCGGGTCGTCGTCACCTACGACCCGCGCGGCACCGGGCGCAGCGTCCGGACCGACGGCAAGGGCGAGTTGACGCCGGAGGTGCACGCCGATGACCTGCGGCAGCTGATCGAGGCGCTCGGCGTCGGGGCGGTGGACGTGTTCGCCAGCAGCGGCGGGGCGGTGAACGGCCTCGCGCTCGTCGCGCGCCACCCCGGCCTGGTGCGCACGCTCGTCGCGCACGAGCCGCCCGCGGTGCGGACCGTGCCGGACCACGAGCAGGCGTGGGCGGCCGTCGAGGACATCCACCGGACGTACCGGCGCGACGGCATGGGGCCCGCGATGGCCAAGTTCATCGCGCTGACGATGCAGAAGGGCCCGCTGCCGGACGGTTACGCGGACGCGCCGGCGCCCGACCCGGTCGCCTTCGGCCTTCCGGCCGAGGACGACGGCTCCCGCGACGACGCGCTGCTCGGGCAGAACCTCCGCGGCTGCTGCGGCTACCGGCCCGACTTCGACGCCCTGGCCGCCGCGCCGACGCGGATCGTCGTCGCGGTGGGCACGGAGTCGGAGGGCGAGCTGGCGGCCCGCGCGGGCGTCGCGGTCGCCGAACGCCTCGGCCTCTCGCCCGAGGTCTTCCCCAGCCATCACGGGGGCTTCCTGGGCGGCGAGTACGGCCAGCACGGCGAACCGGAACCCTTCGCGGCCAAGCTGCGCGAGGTACTCGCCACCACCTGAGGCCGAGCCGTCAGCGCAACCATCAAGCCCGCCCGGCACTTGAAGACGAACGCGCAGCACAACCATCAAGCCCGCCCGGCACTTGAAGACGAACGCGCAGCACAAGGATCAAGCCCGTCCGGCGCTTGAGGACGAGCGCGCAGCGCGATCATCAAGCCCGTCCGGCGCTTGAGGACGAGGCCGAAGGCCGATCGCCCGCACCCCCACCGTGGCGGACCCGCGGTGGCTCGAAGCCGACCGTGGTCCGCGAGCCGTCCGTCCAGCGCACCAGCACCTCGTCCGCGGACAGGACGGCCTCGCGGACCGCTCCGGCGAGCGGCGCGCCCGGCCCGGCCGCCCCCAGTGCGGCCAGCGCCACGTACACCCCGGTGCCCTCGGCTGCGGCCGAGAGCCGGGGCAGCCGCACCCACGGTTCGTACGCCGTGCCCTCGGGGGCCCGCACCTCGTCCGGCTGGTCCCAGCCGTACAGGCCGACGAGCTCCGAGCGGAGCGCCCGCGTGGCCCAGCCGGTGAGGGTCACCCGCGCGCCGGGCGGGGCGCCCACGACGCGGTGGACCCGCAGCTCGTAGGGGCCGCGCGCGACGGTGACGCTCTCGACGCGCAGTCCCGGCACCATCGGCGGCCCGGAGCCGAACACCGGCCGGTGCCAGGAGGCGGCCCAGCCCCAGCCGTCGCCGTGCCCCGCGCCGAGGGGGCGGATGCGGCGCCGGACGCTCGCGACGCCTTCGACCACCACCGCCAGGTGGTTGTCCGCGGCGTTGGCGAGCGAGGTGGGGCCGGTGTGCGTGGAGTAGGCGAGCCGTCCGTAGTGCGGGTCGTCCTGGGCGGCGGACTCGCCCTCGTGCGGCCGGACGTGGTCGCTGCCGTGGTTGTGAAGCCGTACGATCCCGTCCGCCTGGGTCGCCTGGACGAGAAGGCCGGGCGCGGGCAGCGCGAGCACCCGGTCCCCCGTCTCGCTCGGCGCGGACTCCCACCGCCGTCCACAGCGGGTCGGTCGCGGGGGCCAGCAGCGCCACGAAGGCCTTCGCCGCCCAGTAGGGGGACGCCGGGCCCGAGTAGGACTGGAGCGTGGCGGCGTGCGGCCCGTGCCAGCCGAGGCTCAGCAGCCCGTCGGCGGTGAGCGCGCCGCGGTCGAGGAAGTGGCGCAGAGCCCCGCTGGCGATGCGGCGCGAGGCGCCGGGCGGCAGCGGGGTGTGGCCGGTGACCGCTCCTGCGCCGACGGCCGCGGTGGCCGCGAAGCGGTAGGTGAGCGAGCGCCCGAAGTGGACCGGCGCGCCGTCCCCGCCGAAGAACAGCGCGTAGCCCTCCAGGTGGGCGCGCAGCCGCGGCCCGAGCCGGGCCGCGAGGGCCGCGTCGCCCGTGAGGTGCGCGTGCAGCAGCGGATACAGGTGCAGGGCCCAGCCGTTGTAGTGGTCGAAGGCCCGCCCGTCGCCGTCGGCGTACCAGCCGTCGCCCCGGTACCAGGTGTCCAGGAGGGCGAGCGCGCGCTCCATGGCGCGTGCCGTCGCCGCGTCGCCGCGGCCGACGGACTCCAGGAAGGACGCCACCATGAAGGGGAACAGGTACCAGTTGTTGGGTGCGGGGACGTGGGTGAGCGCGCCGCGCAGCCAGCTCTCCGCGCGGTCCCGCACGGCGTCGTCGAGGCGGTCCCACAGCCACGGCCGGGTCAGCGCGAGGCCGAGCGCGACGGACGCCGACTCGACCATCGGCTGGCCCTGTACGTGGTGGTCGAGGATCAGCGGCCACGACTCGGTGTCGTCGCGGCCGGGCGCGCGGGTGCCCGCCGCGAGGCCGCGCGCGTACCGCTCCAGCCAGCCGTGCGGGTCGGCGCCGCCCGCGCCCGCGACGCGGAAGCCCGCCGCGAGGAACGTACGGGCGTAGCCTTCGAGCCCGTCCGAGCGGACCCCGGACGCGGAGGGGCGGCCGGGCAGGTCGAGCAGGGCGCACCCGGGGGTGGACCAGCGCCACGCGGCGCCGAGCAGGCCGTCGGCGACGGCTTCCCAGTGCGCGCGGGTGTATCCGGTGTGCGGGCTCAGGTCCCGGT
Source organism: Streptomyces sp. NRRL B-1347 (assembly GCF_000720325.1). GTDB lineage: Bacteria > Actinomycetota > Actinomycetes > Streptomycetales > Streptomycetaceae > Streptomyces. The sequence goes on along the minus strand of NZ_JOJM01000031.1, from coordinate 106,146 downwards.
CCGCCGCGGGCAGCTCGAAGGGGAGGGTCATGCCAGGTACGCCAGCCTTTCGCGTCGTACGGGATGGGCGAGGCCCTCGCCCGCGGCCCAGCGGGCCACCTCGCCGACGGCCGTGTCGGCGAGGCGCTGCCACTCGCTGCCCTGGGAGCCCGCGAGGTGCGGGGTGATCAGGGCGTTCGGGCAGTCCCACAACGGGTGGCCTGCGGGCAGGACTTCGGGGTCCGTCACGTCGAGCACCGCCCTGATCCGGCCCGCGCGCACCACGTCGGTGAGGGCGTCCTGGTCGACGACGGCGCCGCGCGAGGTGTTGATCAGGGTGGCTCCGGGCCGCATGGAGGCGAGCAGGTCCCGGCCGACCAGGCCGCGGGTCGCGGGCAGCAGCGGCGTGTGCACGCTCACCAGGTCGCCGCGCGTGAAGAGGCCGGGCAGGCTCACCCGCTCCGCGCCGAGTGCGGCGGCCTCGGCCGCGCCGACGTACGGGTCGTGAAGGAGCACCTCGAAGTCGAAGGGGCGCAGCAGCTCGATGACCCGGCGGCCGATGAGCGAGGCGGAGAGGATGCCCACGGTGCGGCGGTAGTTGCCGACCTCGTGGGGGGTGCGCAGCCAGTCGTCGCGCTCGCGGGCGCGCCGGTAGTCGCGGGCCCGCTCCAGGACGTGCTTGCCGTGCAGCAGGATCATCGCGAGGGTGTACTCGGCGACGGGGAGCGCGTTGGCCGCGGCGGCCGACGACACCGCGATGCCCCGCTCCCAGCAGGCGTCGGTGACGTGTCCGCGCACCGATCCTGCCGCGTGCACCACGGCCCGGAGGCGGGGCGCCGCCGCGAGCACGCCGACGTCGAGCGGCGGGCAGCCCCAGCCCGTCACGAGGACCTCGACGTCGGCGAGCACTTCCTTGGCGCGGCCGGTCGTCAGGTCGTCGAGCGCGGGCGGCGGCGCCAGGTCGCACACCTCGGCGAGCGCGGCGAGCGAGCGCGGCGCGAAGACGGCTGCCGCGGCCCGCGGCGACATGGCGAGCGCGGCGCGGGGCGGGGTCACTTGACCGCTCCCGCCGTGAGGCCCGAGCGCCAGAACCGCTGCAGGAGGACGAAGGCGAGTATCAGCGGGACGACCGCGAGCAGCGAGCCGGTGATGACCACCGGGTAGTACTCGGGCGAGACCGTCGCCTGGCTGTTCCACTGGTACAGGCCGAGGCTCACCGGGTACAGGTCCTGGTCCGACAGCATCACCATCGGCAGGAAGAAGTTGTTCCAGATCGCGGTGAGCTGGAAGAGGAACACCGTGATCAGACCGGGGCCGAGCATGCGCAGGGAGACGCGGACGTACGTCGTGAGCTCGCCCGCGCCGTCGACGCGGGCGGCCTCCAGGACCTCGTCGGGCACGTAGCCCTGGCTGAAGATCCGGCCCAGGTAGACGCCGAAGGGGTTGAAGAGGACCGGGACGAAGACCGCCCAGAAGGTGTTCACCAGACCGGCTTCGGAGGCCAGCAGGTACAGCGGAAGGGCGAGGACCGTCTGGGGCACCATGACCGCGGCGAGCACCAGGCCGAACAGCTTCTCCTTGTGCCGGAAGCGGTACTTGTCGAAGGCGTAGCCGCAGGCGACGCTGATCAGCGCGCCGAGGGCCGCGCCCAGGACGGCGTAGAGCAGGCTGTTGCCGTACCAGCGGCCGTACAGGCCGCCGTCCATGGCGAACACGTCCTTGACGTTCTGGACCAGGGAGAAGTCGCCGAAGGACAGCAGGCTGCTGCTGAACAGGGCGTCGCGGGTCTTCGTCGCGGCGAGCACCAGCCAGAGGACCGGAAGCAGCGTGTAGAGGACGAAGAGCGCGACGACGGCGTTGACCGTGGCCCGGCCGAGCAGGCGCGGGCGCGTCGGAGTGGAGTCGTGCGCGTTCATCGGGCGGCCTCCACGGTCCGGTCGGCGCGGCCGGTCCAGCGGGTGACGGCGTAGGACACGGCGACGGTGAGGGCGAGGAGGATCACCGAGGCGGCGGCGGCCAGCGAGTAGTTGTTGCGGGTGAAGGCGGCGTCGTAGATGTACATGCTGGGCGAGAACCGGGAGTTGATCATCTGTGAGGACTGGCTGAGCAGCATCGGTTCGGTGAACAGCTGGAGCGCCCAGATCAGGGTGAACATGGCGACCACCACGATCGAGGAGCGCACGAGCGGCGTCTTCACCTGGAGCGCGGTGCGCACGGGCCCCGCCCCGTCCACGACCGCCGCCTCGACGACCTCGCGCGGGACCGCCTGGAGGGCGGCGTAGAAGACGACCATGTTGTAGCCGAGGTTGCTCCACAGGGCGATGTTCACGATCGACGGCAGCGTGGTGTGCAGGCCGAGGAAGTCCACCGTGACGTCGGCCTTGTTGAGGGCGTCGATGACCGGGCTGATGCCGGGTGTGTAGAGGTAGAGCCAGATCAGGGCGGCGATGATGCCGGGCACCGCGTGCGGCAGGAACAGGCCCAGCTGGGCCCAGGCGCGCAGCCGTACGACGCCGGAGTCGAGGAGCAGCGCGAGGGCGAGGGAGCCGAGCACCATCAGGGGGATGTAGAGCAGGCAGTACAGCGCGACCGTGCCGAGCCCGGACAGGAACGTGGGGTCGGTGAGCACGGCGGCGTAGGAGCGCACGCCCACGAAGACGGTGCGCTCGGGGCCGAAGCCGAGGCCCGGCTGGTCGTCGCTGAAGAGGCTCAGCCACACGGCAGTCCCGACGGGGACGAGGAAGACGACGGTGAGGAGGAGGAAGAACGGGGCCATCAGGACGCCCGCCGCGGTGCGTCTGCGGCGCTCGGCCACGCGCTTGGCCTTGCGCCCGGGCACGTCGGCGGCCCGCTGCGGGGCGGGGGCCGCGGGGGCGTGGGCTGTCGCGGTCATGGGGGGGGCACCTGCCTTTCGGGGTGCGGGCGTTCACGTGGTGTGCTGGGTGGTGGCCAGGCCGAGCGCCTTGAGGTCGGGCATCGTGCCGTCCTGCGCGGCGCGCACGGCGGACAGGACGGTGCCGGAGCCGCCTCCGGCGCGGGCGAAGGCGTCCTGCATGACCTTGCTGGTGGCGGTCATCCGGGGGCCCCACATCCAGCCGTCGCGGATCTTGCGGGCCTCGTCGTCGAAGAGCGCGTAGACGTCCTGGCCGCCGTAGTAGTCGCGGTCGAAGGCCGCCCGGCCGACCGCCACGAGTGCGGACGCGGCCGGGTACTGGCTGCTCGCGCCGCTGGAGAGGCGGGCCTTGAGGGCGTCGGGGTGGGAGACCTGCCACTCGATGAACTCCATGGCGGCCTCCGGGTGCCTGCTGTCCTTGGTCACGGCGAAGGTGGAGCCGCCGTGCGTGCCGACGACGGGCCGGTCCGGGTCCCACTGGGGCAGCGGCGCGATCCGCCACCGGCCCTTCTGGCCGGGCCGCGCGTTCATCTGCGCGCCCGCCTCCCAGGCGCCGCTGAACCGGGTCAGGACCAGGCCGTTCCCGATCTGGGCGTCGAACAGACGGCTCTCGACGGCGTTGACGTGGACGAGGTCCTCGTCGATCAGTCGCTGCCAGTACGCCGCCACGCGCCGGGTCGGAGCGTCCGCGAGGGACACGTTCCAGGCGCCGCCGGAGGTGTCGAACCACTGGGCGCCCGCCTGCCAGGCCCAGGCGGCGAAGTGCATCGCGCCGTCCGTGGGGAAGACCGCCGCCCTGCGGCCCTCACCGCGGCCCGGCACCTTCCGGGCGAGCTCGGCGAACTCGTCCCACGTGGCGGGGACCTCGAAGCCGTACGTCTCGAAGAGGTCCGCGCGGTAGTGCAGCACCATCGGCTCGACGTCGAGCGGCACGCTGTAGGTGCGCTTCTCGAACGTGGTCAGGCCGAGCGCCTGAGGCAGCAGCTTGGCCCGCAGCCCGTCGCCGAGCAGCGGCGTGAGGTCACGGGCCACGCCGTCTATCGCGAAGCCCGGCACCTGGGGGTACTCGATCGTGGCGACGTCGGGGGCGTTGCCCGCGCGCGCCGCGTTGCTCAGCTTCGCGTAGCCGCCGTGGTTGCCGGACGGCACCTGCTCGAAGTCGACCTGGATGTGGTCGTGCGTCCGGTTGAAGGCGTCCACGACCTCCCGGCTGCCGCGCAGCGCGGACCAGAAGGTGAGGGTGGTGACGCCGTTGGCACGTCTGCCGCCCGCGGCGGACGCGCCGCCGCCCCCGCCGCAGGCGCCGAGGGCGCCCGTGAGCGGCAGGGCGGTGAGCGCGGCGAGCACTCCCCGGCGGCTGGGGCGGCTGTGTCGAGCAGGCATGGGCGCCTCCCGCGGCTCCTGCGTGTCCGAGTCACGGGAATACTGATCGCCTGAGCGAACCTGGTCAATAGACCGATCAGAAGAAGATGAACCGATCAAACGCTCATCGTGGCACGGAAGTTGCGCCCGCGGCGCCCCGGCCCTGCCCCTCGGCCTCCGCCCCGCTCTGCCCCTCGTCCTCCGCCCCGCTCTGCCCCTGGGCCTCCGCCCCGCGCGGAGCCGACGTCGAGCCGCGGACCTTCAGCTCGGGCAGCAACTCCACGCGCCGCACCGGCTCCGCCGCGCCGCCGTCCGCCACCCGCCCGAGACGGCGCAGGAGCAGCTCGGCCGCCGCCCTGCCGATGTCCGCCTTGGGCGGGGACACGGCCGTCAGGGGGGTGCTGCCGAGCGCCGCGACCACGTCGTCGTACGCGATCACGGAGCAGTCCTCGGGGACCCGGATCCCGGCGTCGCGCAACGCCTGCACCAGCATCAGCGCGTCCACGTCACCGTGCAGGACGGCGGCCGTCGCACCCGATTCGCCGAGCAGCGAGGGCAGATCGACCGGCTGCTCGGCGGTCGGCGCCGCCGGGTCCGGGACCGCTCCGGGAGAGCTGAGGGCGACCGCCCACGCGTCGACGTGGGGGTGGTCCGCCGCGATCTCGGCGAACGCCGCGCGCAGGGTGCGCGCCGTCGGGCTGTCGTCGCGCGCGGCGAGCACGACGCGCCGGTGCCCGAGGCCCGTGAGGTGCTCGACGGCGAGGTGGACGCCGTACCAGTGGTCCGTGCACACCGCGTCGACGGCGTGCAGCGCGCTGCCGCGCCGGGGCCTGCGCTCCATCACGACCGTGGGCACCCCGACGCGCGCCAGCCAGGCGTAGTCGGCCTCCTCGGTGGCCCGGCTGCGCCAGCGCGGCGCGATCAGCAGGCCCCGCGCACCGTCCGCCAACGCCCGCTCCACCAGCGGCTGTTCGGCGCCGGGTGCGGCCGGGGCGATGTGCAGCGCGATGCGCACGCCCGCCTCCTCGAAGGCGGAGCGGGCGCCGTGCAGCGTCTCGTACAGATAGGAGTGGCGCTCGGGCACCACGACCGCGACGGGGCCTTCGTCCGCCGTGGGGTCGGGAGCGGGGGCCGTCCGCCGCCCGGGCTCGGGCAGGACCGGCCGGGCCACCCCGTGGCCGCGGCGCAGCTTGCCCTCGCGGGCGAGCTCCTCCACGTCGCGCCTGAGGGTCACCACCGACACCGCGAGCTCCGCCGCGAGGTCGCTGACCCGGGTCGCGCCGCGCGACCGCACCACGGCGAGGATCCGCTGCCGCCTGAGGTCCACCGGTTCGCGCATGCTGCTGCCCCCTCGCCCACCGCTGTTCGTTTGAGCGCTTCCCTGAGCGCTTCGCACGGCGGCAGCATAGCCAGCGGTCGCGGAACGACCGAGGGGCCGTTTCAGATCTCTCTGAAACGGCCCCTCGACTCGCGACTTCGCAAAGTCGGGACGACAGGATTTGAACCTGCGACCCCTTGACCCCCAGTCAAGTGCGCTACCAAGCTGCGCCACGTCCCGGTGCGTTCCTCGCGGTGTGTGTTCCGCGTGATCACGCAGGTAGAACTCTACCCCACGTGCGGGGGTGGTCCCGGCCGTCCCCTTCGCAGGTCACCGCCCGGAGGCGGGGTGCGGGGCGGGGGCGGGAGAATCGCCGCATGACGAGCGCACTTGGACCAGGCGACCGGGACCGGGACACGGCGGGCCGGGCGCGCAGCGCGCGACCGCGCGACGGCCTCGGGCGGCCGCTGCCGTACGGGGCCGAAGGCGTCGAGCGGCAGCCGGAGGGCGTGCCCCGCACCCCGGCGGAGACCCTCGCCGAGGCGCAGGCGCTCCTCGACGCCGGGCGGCCCTTCCACGCGCACGAGGTCTTCGAGGACGCCTGGAAGGCGGGTCCTGACGAGGAGCGCGGCCTGTGGCAGGGGCTCGCGCAGCTCGCCGTGGGCCTGACGCACGCGGCGCGCGGCAACGCGAAGGGCGGGGCGCGGCTGCTGCTCAGGGGCGCGGGCGCCGTCGCGGCGTGGAGCGCGGCGGAGCCGGGCCGGGAGCGGCCGTACGGGATCGGCGTACCGGAACTGCTCGCGTGGGCGCGGGGGTTGGCGGCGCGGGTGGAGCGGGGCGAGGTGCCCATCGACGCGGCGGCGGCCGCGCCGACGCTGGCCCCCGGCGCGGCGCGCGGGGACGGGTGACACACTCCTGACGTGCGAAGGATTCATGTCATCGGGATCGGCGCGGGCGACCCGGACCAGCTGACCCTGCAGGCGGTCAAGGCGATGAGGGACACCGACGTGTTCTTCGTCCTCGACAAGGGCGAGGAGAAGGCGGACCTCGTCGCGCTGCGCCGGGGGATGCTCGACGCCCACCGCCCGGACGGGGCGTACCGCGTCGTCGAGGCCCGCGACCCGCGGCGCGACCAGGAGGCGGACCGGGTCGCCTACGCCGGCGCGGTCGACGACTGGCGCGGCCGCCGCGCCGACATCTACGAGCGGCTGATCGCCGACGAGCTGGGCCCGGAGGGCACCGGTGCCTTCCTGGTGTGGGGCGACCCGGCGCTTTACGACAGCACGATCGCGATCCTGGAGGACGTCGTCGGGCGCGGCGCCGTCGCCTTCGCGTACGACGTCGTGCCCGGGGTCAGCAGCGTGTCCGCGCTCGCCGCCCGGCACCGGGTGGGCCTGAACCGCGTCGGGCGCCCCTTCCAGGTCACCACCGGGCGCCGGCTGAGCGACGAGGGCTTCCCCGAGGGCGTGGACGACGTGGTGGTGATGCTGGACGCGCGGCAGGCCTTCCAGCGGTACGCCGACCGGGACGACCTCGACATCTACTGGGGCGCCTACATCGGCACGCCCGACGAGATCCTCGTCTCCGGGGCGCTGCCCGAGGCGGCCGGGCGCATCGGGCGGCTGCGGGCCGAGGCCCGGGAGCGCAAGGGCTGGATCATGGACACGTATCTGCTGCGGCGGCGCCCGCGGGACTGAGCCGGGGGCCGGGCCCGCCCGTCACCGGACCGGACGGCCCGGCATGCACACGCCCGGTACCGGTGTGAGGGTGTGCCTGTGACCGTCACCGAGCACGCCGAGGCCGCGCGGGCGCCGGAGCAGGGCCCGCCGGTCCTGGACCGGCGCCGCCGCAATGTCGTCTTCGTCACGATCATGCTGGGCGTCCTGCTCGCCGCGCTCGACCAGACGATCGTCGGCACCGCCCTGCCGACGATCGTGTCGGACCTGGGCGGCGCCGCGCACATGTCGTGGGTGGTGACGTCGTACCTGCTCGCGGAGACCGTCGCGACGGTCCTCGTCGGCAAGTTCGGTGACCTGTTCGGCCGCAAGGTCGTCTTCCAGGTGTCGGCGGTCGTCTTCATCACCGGCTCGTTCCTGTGCGGCCTGGCCACGAACATGTCGCTGCTGATCGCCTGGCGGGCGATGCAGGGCATCGGCGCGGGCGGTCTGATGGTCACGTCGATGGCGCTGATCGCCGATGTGATCCCGCTGCGGGAGCGCGGCAAGTACCAGGGCGCGATCGGCGCCGTCTTCGGCGTGTCCACGGTCATCGGACCGCTGCTCGGCGGCCTGTTCACCGACCATCTGAGCTGGCGCTGGGCGTTCTACGTCAACGTGCCCATCGCGATCCTGGTCGTCGTGGCCGCCGCCCGCACCATCCCGTCGGTGAAGTCGGCGGCGCGGCCCGTCATCGACTACCTGGGCATCGCGCTCGTCGCGATCGGCTCCAGCGCGCTGATCCTGGCGACGAGCTGGGGCGGCAACGAGTACGCGTGGGGCTCGGGCGTCATCATCGCCCTGTTCGCGGGCGGGCTCGCCGCGCTCGCGGGCTTCTGCTGGGCGGAGACGCGCGCGGCGGAGCCGATGCTGCCCATGCGCCTGTTCGCGAACCCCGTGTTCACGGTGTGCTCGGTCCTCAGCTTCATCGTGGGCTTCGCGATGCTCGGCGCGATGACGTTCCTGCCGACGTACCTCCAGTACGTCGACGGGGACTCGGCGACGATCTCCGGGGTGCGCACCCTGCCGATGGTCGTCGGCCTGCTCATCGCGTCGATCTTCAGCGGCAACGTGGTCAGCAGGACGGGCACGTACCGGATCTTCCCGATCGTGGGCGCCCTGGTGATGGCGGTCGGTCTCTATCTGATGTCCCTGATGGGCAGCGCGACCAGCGCGTGGCTGGAGTCGCTGTACATGTTCGTGCTCGGCGTCGGCATCGGCCTGTGCATGCAGGTCCTCACGATCGCCGTGCAGAACACCGTCGCGTACGCGGACCTGGGCACCGCGACGTCCGGCGTCACGTTCTTCCGCACCCTCGGCAGCTCCTTCGGCACGGCCGTGTTCGGCACGATCTACGCCAACACGCTGGCCCCGAACCTGCGGGACGGGGTCGCCGACGCGGCGCGGACGGGCACCGCGCCCGAGGACGCGATCGCGAAGGCCTCGCAGAGCCCGGAGGGCCTGCACGAGCTGCCGGACGCGGCGGCGGCGCCGCTCGTCGAGGCGTACGCGGACACGCTCCAGACGGTGTTCCTGTGGACGGTGCCGGTGGCCCTGGTGGGGTTCGTGGTGGCGCTGTTCCTCAAGCAGGTGGAGCTGCGCGACAGCGCGCGGATGAGCTCCAGCGACATGGGCGAGGGCTTCGCCTCGCCGTCGTCGGCGGGCGACTCGGCCCGGCTCCTGGAGCTGGCCGTCGGCAACATCCTGCGCCGCAAGGGCCCCGGCACCGCGCGCAGCGTGATCCACCGGTCCGACACGCGCCTGGACCCGGCGGGCGCCTGGGCGGTGATGCAGGTGGCGCTCTTCACCCGCCTGGTCGGCCACGCCAACCTGAACCTCATCGCGGCCCGGCGGCAGCTGCCGCCGGAGGTCCTGGTGCCGGTGTTCGACCGCATGGTCGAGGAGGGCTACCTCAGCCGCAGCGGCACCCTGTTCCAGCACACCGCGGCGGGCGAGCGGGAGGCCGAGGTCATCGGCAAGGAGTGGGCGCGCTGGCTCAGCGAGGAGCTGGCGAAGGACGGCCGGCCCGAGGGCGGGACCGTCCAGGACGACGCCGCGCTGACGGCGGCGGTCGACACGATCGCCAAGCGGCTGCTCGCGGAGGACCTGAGCACCCCGTAGGGGCCGCGGACGACCGAAGAACCCTCCCCGCGCGTCGGTCGTGCCAAACGTTTCCGTGCGCCGGGTCCGCCGTATCCGTGGAACTCGGGCGGGCAGGTTGACCCCGCCGTGGCCCGGCCGCGGGCCGGGGCGTTGGGTGGGCATGGAGACCGACGGCGCAATCCACCAGGTACACGCCCGGCTCGTCGGGGCGTACTGGCTCGACTCCCCCTACCTCAAGCACCCGGGGTGCTGCTGTTGCGCACCGGCCAGGCCCGCCCGGCCGTGGGGCGTGACAGCGGTGGGGCTCGCCTGTCTGGCCCTGGCGCTCGCCGTGGCCGTCACGCTCACCTAGCCGGGCGCGCGGCCGGGCGTCAGTCGCGCTCGACGAGCAGGGCGCTGCCCTGCCCCACGCCGACGCACATCGTGGCGAGGCCGCGGCCGGCACCGGTGCGCCGCATGCGGTGCAGGAGCGTGGTGAGGATCCGGGCGCCGGAGCAGCCCAGGGGGTGGCCCAGGGCGATGGCGCCGCCGTCCGGGTTGACCAGGTCGGGGTCGATGCCGAGCGTGTCCACGCAGGCGATCGCCTGGGCCGCGAAGGCCTCGTTGAACTCGGCCTCCTGCACGTCCGCGACGGACCAGCCGACCCGGGCGAGGGCCTTGCGCGTCGCGGGCACGGGCCCGATGCCCATCACGTCCGGGTGGACGCCCGCGCTGGCCCCTGCCACGTACCGGCCGAGGGACACCAGGCCGAACTCGCGCAGCGCCTCCTCGCTGACGAGCAGCAGGCCCGCGGCGCCGTCGTTCATCGGCGACGCGTTGCCCGCGGTGACGCTGCCGCCGTCGCGGAAGACCGGGCGCAGCTTGCTGAGCTTCTCGTACGAGGTGTCCTCGCGGATGGCCTCGTCGGCGTCGACGACCGTGCCGTCCGGGGTGCTGACGGGCAGCAGCTCGGCGTCGAAGTGGCCGTTCTTGCGGGCGGCGGCGGCGCGCTGGTGGCTGCGCAGCGCGAAGGCGTCCTGGCGCTCGCGGGAGACGCCGTGGCGCTCGGCCACCTCCTCCGCGGTCTGCCCCATGGACAGGAGCCCGTGCAGTTCCTTCATCCGCGGGTTGACCAGGCGCCAGCCGAGGCGGGTGTCGGCGGTCTCCATGCGGTGCGGCAGCGCCTCGTCGGGGCGCGGCAGCACGAAGGGCGCGCGGCTCATGGACTCCGAGCCGCCCGCGACGACGACGTCGGCCTCGCCGGAGGCGATGGCGCGGGCCGCCGTGGTGACGGCCTCAAGGCCTGAGGCGCACAGCCGGTTCACGGTGGCTCCGGGCACGGACTCCGGCAGGCCGGCGAGCAGCGCGGCCATGCGGGCCACGTTGCGGTTGTCCTCGCCCGCCTGGTTGGCGGCGCCCCAGTAGACGTCGTCGACGCGGGCCGGGTCGAGGTCCGGCGCGCCGTCGAGCAGCCCGCGCACGACGGTGGCGGCGAGGTCGTCGGGGCGGACGGAGGACAGGGCCCCGCGGAGCCGCCCGATGGGGGTGCGGCGGGCGGCGGCGAAGTGAACGGTGCGCACGGCGACTCCGGAGCGTGAACGGCCGACAAGCGGTTAATTAGCGCTGCTAGTTTCGGAGTGTACGTGGCGCCCGGGTCCGGGGGGAAGCACGAAGGTCGTCCCGGCCCGGCCGCTCCCCCGGGGCCGCCCGCGCGCGGCCCCGGGAAGCCGGCCCGGCCCGGCGGCCTCAGGAGGGCGTCCAGCCGCGGAAGATGCCGACGCACCCCCGCACGGTCAGGTCGTGGCGGTCGAAGTGCTGGTCGAGCTGCGCGCGCAGGTCCTCCAGGTGGTCGTCGTCGTTGTGGAAGGCGCCCCGCTTGTTCAGCATCCGCAGGGCCCGGCGGGCGGAGCGGGACACCGGGACGCCGCCCGTGAGGACCGTGGTGCCGAAGACGACGCCGCCGGGGCGGACGACGGCCGCGGCGTGCGCGAGCGCGACGCCCTTCTCGCGCAGGCTCCCGGGGACGCAGTGCAGCAGGTAGCTCATGCCGACCGAGTCGTGCGACTCCTTCGGCACGGGCAGGGGCTCCAGGATGTTGGCGCGGACCGTGGCGACCTCGTAGCGCCGCAGCCGGTGGGCCGTGTGCGCCAGGGAGTTGGGGTTGAGGTCGACCAGGGTGATCCGGGGGTCGGACACGGGGAACCGGGCGTGGTGCAGCAGATAGCCGCTGCCCACGCCGATGTCCATGTGGCGCGCGCCGACCTCGTTGTCGTACAGCGTCCGGGAGACGGCGGGCGGGCACCCCCACAGGAGGGGGGCGGTGCCGCGGTAGACGGTGAGGTCGTAGAGGTTGAGGAACGGCTTCGAGTACCCCGACTGCCCGTCGATGACGGCCTGGTCGAGGTGGCCGACGGGCTTGCTGCCGCTGGTGCCGTTGGACGTCATCATGCTCCTAGGGTGGTCGGGTGCCGTGGCCTCAGTGCAGACCGCCGAGCCAGTCCCGCACCGCGCGCAGGGCGGGCTCGCTGTGCTCGCGGACGATCGAGAAGTGGGTGCCCGCCGTGTCGACGGCGGTGTGCGGCAGGTGCCAGCGCGGCCGCCAGTCGTCGGGTGCCCCGCCGGAGTCCGGTTCACCTGTGGCCGGTTCGCCTATGGCCGGTTCGCCCGTGGCCGGTTCGTCGAAGGCCGGTTCCGCGGCGCGGACGAGCAGGGTGGGCGCGCCGATGGCGTGCGGGCGCCACGTCTCGAACAGCTGTGAGTAGTGCGCGAGGGCGGTGAGGTACGCGTCGTCCCCGGCCTCCTCCGTCCACAGCACGTCCGGCGAACCGGCGGCGCGGGCCCGTTCGATCCGGGCGTGCAGCCGCGGGATCGTCGCGCTGCCGGGCCAGTGGCTGTCCAGGAGGACCACGGCGGCGGGGCCCGCCCCGCGCTCTTCGAGTACGGCCGCGGTGGCGTGGGCGATCCAGCCGCCCGCCGAGTAGCCGAGCAGCACGGCGGGTCCGGCGTCGGCGCGGGTCTCGACCCCGTCGGCCAGGAGGCGCGCGAGCGCGTCCACGGACGCGGGCAGCGGCTCCTGCCAGCTGAACCCCGGGACGGGCTGGGCCCACACGTCGTGCTCGCCGTCGGCCGCGGCGGCCAGGCGCGCGTACTGGGGCGCGCCCGCGCCGACGGCGAACGTCGGGAAGCAGACCAGGTCGGGGCCCGCGCCCGCGGAGCCGCGCGCGAGACGGACGCGCGGCGGGCGCAGCCGCTCGTCGGGCGCGTCGAAGGTGGGGCGGAACCGGGCGACGCCGCGGACCAGTTCGTGGAACTCCTCGGTGCGCCCGAGCTCGCCCGCGCGGGCGAGCAGCGGCCCCAGGGTGAACCGCTCCCCCGGCTCGGGCGCCGCGTCGGCCGTGCCCTCGGGGCCCGAGGTCTCCCACCGGTCCGCGAGGAACCGGGCCACGTCGGTGACGGTCGGGTGCTGGAAGACGAGGGCCGGCGGCAGGCGGAGTCCGGTGGCCGCGCCGAGCCGGTTGCGCAGGTCCACCGCGGTCAGCGAGTCGAACCCCAGCTCCGGCAGGTTCCTGTCATCGGCGACCGCGGCCGCGTCGGCCAGCTTGAGCACGGCCGCGACCTCGGCGCGGACGAGGGCGGTGACGAGCTCACGCCGCTCGTCCGGTCCGGCCGCGGCGGCCAGACGGGCGCGGAACTCCCGCCCCCGCTCGGCGCGCGCGGAGCCGCCTCCGCTCCCGGCCCGTGAGCCGCCGAGCGGCGAGCCGGTCGCCTCGGGCCAGTAGCGTTCGCGCTGGAACGCGTACGTGGGCAGCTCCACCAGGCGGGCGCCGGCGTCGGCGAGCGGCGTGTCCCAGTCCACGGCCGCGCCGCCGACGTGCAGGCGGGCCAGGGCGGTCAGGAGGGCGCGGACCGTGGCGCCGTCGCGGTCCGGATCCAGGTGCTCGTGCGCCCCTTGGCCGTCGGGCCACCGCGGCGCCTCGTCGGGCGTGCCGGTCTCGCGGGCGAGGCGGGACCAGTGCTCCGGGGCGGAGAGTTCCTCGTACGACACCGGGCCGCCGGTCCGGCCGGAGACGAGGGGGATCACCGGCGGGCGGAACGTCAGCTCCTTGGCGGCGCGGTGGACGCCGTCGGCCTCGCCGTCGAGGGCGGAGGCGAGCGCCACCGCGTCCGCCAGGGACAGGGCGCCCGCGCAGTGCGCCGCCGTCACCTCACCGACGCCGTGGCCGACGAGGTGGTCGGGGGTGACGCCCCAGTGCTCCAGGAGCCGGAACAGCGCGACGTCCGCGGCGAACCGGGCCAGGGCGCCGGTCACGACGGGCTCGTCCGGATGCGCGGCGCACGCGGCGGCGACCTCCTCCAGGGCGGCCGCGTGGACCTGGAGCCGCGCGTACGCCGGGTCGGTGCGGGCGGCGGGGTCCCCGCCGGTGAGGCGGAGCGCCACCCTGCCGCGTGCGCGGGCCGCGCCCCGCAGGACGTGCGGGGCGCTGCTCCCCTGCCCGCCCTGTCCGTCCTGCCCGCCCTGCCTGCTCTCTCCGCCCTCTCCGCCTTCTCCGTCCTCTCCGCCCTCCGCGATCAGTGCGAGGCCCGCGAGGAGCGTCTCCCGGTCCTCGCCGATGACGACGGCCCGGTGCTCGAGGGCGGCCCGGGTGCCCGCCAGCGACCGCGCGACGTCGGCCGGGGCGAGGTCGGGGCGCTCCGCGGCGAACTGCCGCAGGCGCGCGGCCTGTTGGCGTACGGCCTGCTCGGTCTTGCCGGAGAGCGGCCAGGGCACGGCGGGCAGCGGCGACCGCTCGGGGGGCTCGCTCGGCTGCGGCTCGGCTGCGGGATCGAGGGGCTCGGCGGGCGCCTGCTCCAGGATCACGTGCGCGTTCGTGCCGCTGATCCCGAACGACGAGACGCCCGCACGCCGCGCCCGGCCGGTGTCCGGCCACGGCCTGGCCTCGGTCAGCAGCTCCACGGCGCCCGACGACCAGTCCACGTGCCGGGTGGGGTCGTCCACGTGCAGGGTGGGCGGCAGGACGCCCTGCCGCAGCGCGAGCACCGTCTTGATGACGCCGCCCACGCCGGCCGCGCCCGCCGTGTGGCCGATGTTGGACTTCAGGGACCCCAGCCACAGGGGCGACCGGGCGGGCCTCCCCTGGCCGTACGTGGCCAGGAGCGCCTCCGCCTCGATGGGGTCGCCGAGGGTGGTGCCGGTCCCGTGCGCCTCGACGGCGTCGACGTCCCGGGGGTCGAGTCCGGCGTGGGCCAGGGCCTGCCGGATCACCCGCTGCTGGGCGAGGCCGTTGGGCGCGGACAGGCCGTTGCTGGCCCCGTCCTGGTTGATCGCGGAGCCGCGGATCACGGCGAGGACCTCGTGGCCCTCGCGCCGGGCCTTCGACAGCGGCTCCACCAGGAGCACGCCGACGCCCTCGCCCCAGCCGGTGCCGTCGGCCGCCGCGGCGAACGCCTTGCACCGGCCGTCGGGGGCCAGGGCGCCCTGCGCGCTGAACTCCACGAAGGCGCCCGGCGTCGACAGGACCGTGACGCCCGCCACCAGGGCGGCCGTGCAGTCGCCCTGCCGCAGGGCCTGCACCGCGAGGTGGAGGGCGACCAGGGACGACGAGCAGGCGGTGTCCACGGTCACGGCGGGGCCTTCGAGGCCGAAGGCGTAGGCGAGCCGCCCCGAGGCGACGCTCGTCGACGTGCCGGTCATCAGATGCCCGGCGCTCTCGTCGGGGTCCGCGGTGAGCAGCGGCAGGTAGTCCTGGCCGCTGAGGCCGACGAACACGCCGGTGCTGCTGCCGCGCACCGCGTCGGGCGCCAGCTTCGCCCGCTCGAACGTCTCCCACGCCACCTCCAGGAGGAGGCGCTGCTGCGGGTCCATGGCCAGGGCCTCGCGGGGGCTGATGCCGAACAGGAGCGGGTCGAACCGGTCGGCGTCGTGCAGGAATCCGCCGCGGCGGACGTAGGTGCGCCCCGGGGTGCCCGGCGTCGGGTCGTACAGGTCCGTGACGTCCCAGCCGCGGTTGGCGGGGAACGACGAGGTCGCGTCGCGGCCCGACGCCACCAGGTCCCACAGCTGCTCCGGCGACGCCACGTCGCCGGGGAACCGGCAGCCCATCGCGACGATCGCGACCGGCTCGTCGGCGACGGACGCCGTCACCACCGGTGCGGCGGCCACTTCTTGACTGCCCGTCAGGAGGGTGCGGAGGTGGGCGGCGAGGCGCTCGGCCGTGGGGTGGTCGAAGACGGCAGCGGGGGAGACGCGGACGCCGGTCGTGGTGGCGAGCCGGTTGCGCAGCTCCATCGCCGTCATCGAGACGAAGCCGAGGTCGGTGAAGGCCTGGGTGGCGTCGAGGTCGGCGGGATCGCGGTGGAGCACGGCGGCGGCGTGCTCGCACACCGTCTCCAGGACCAGGCGCTCCCCCGCGCTCTCGGGCAGTTCCGCGAGGCGCTGGCGGAACCGGGCGGCCGCGCTGTCGTCGCCCTCCCGGGCCTGCACGGCGGCCAGGGCTCCGTCCGGCCAGTAGCGGCGGCGCTGGAAGGCGTGGGTCGGCAGGTCCACCAGACGGGCCCGCGGCCCGATGCGGCCCGACCAGTCCACGCGTACGCCCTGGACGTGCGCCTCCGCGAGGGAGGTGGCCACGCGCCGGGCGTCGCCCTCGCCGCGCCGCAGCGAGGTGAGGACGGTGCCTTCGGCGGCGGCGCCGTCGAGGATCTCGTGCACGGACACCGCGAGCACCGGGTGCGGGCTCACCTCGACGTACGTGCGGTGCCCCGCGGTGAGCAGGGCACGCACGGTGGGGTCGAAGCGGACCGTCCGGCGCAGGTTGCGGTACCAGTAGGCGGCGTCGAGCCCCTCGGTGTCGAGGAGGCCGCCGGTGACCGTCGAGTGGAACGGGATCTCGGCCGGGCGGGGTGCGATGTCGGCGAGCACGGCGAGGAGTTCGGCCTCAAGGGGCTCGACCTGGGCCGAGTGCGAGGCGTAGTCCACGGCGACGCGTATCGCCCGGACGCCTTCCCGCTCGGCGGCCGCGAGGAGTTCGTCGAGGGCCTCGGCGTCGCCGGACACCACGACGGAGGAGGGGCTGTTGGCCGCGGCCACGGACAGGCGCGCACCCCACTCGGCGAGCCGCTCGCCCGCTTGGTCGAGCGGCAGCGCGAGGAACGCCATGCCCCCGCTGCCCGCCAGTCGTTCGGCGACGAGGCGGGAGCGCAGCGCGACGATCCGGGCCCCGTCCTGGAGGGACAGCGCGCCCGCCACGCACGCGGCGGCGATCTCGCCCTGCGAGTGGCCGACCACGGCGCCCGGTTCGACGCCGTACGAGCGCCACAGCTCGGCGAGGGAGACCATCATGGCCCACAGCGCGGGCTGCACCACGTCGACGCGGTCGAGCGAGGCCGCGCCCTCGGCCCCGCACACGACGTCGACGAGCGAGAAGTCGACGTGGGGTGCGACGGCGGCGGCGCACGCGCGCAGCCGGTCGCGGAAGACCGCGGAGTCGCGGTACAGGTCCGCGGCCATGCCCGCCCACTGGGCGCCCTGGCCGGGGAACACGAACACCGGCTTCCCCGGCTCCCGGGCGACGCCCTCCACCACATCCGCCGCGGTCCTGCCCTCGGCCACGGCGTCGAGCCCCGCGAGGTAGCCGTCGTGGTCGTCGGCCAGCACGATCGCGCGGTGGTCGAAGGCGGTGCGCGAGGCCAGGAGGGCGTGGCCGACGTCGGCCGGGGACAGCTCGGGGCGGTCCCGCACGTGGTCGCGCAGCCGGGCCGCCTGCTCCCGTAGGCCGCCGTCGCTGCGCGCGCTGACCAGCCAGGGCACGGGGGCGGCTGCGGAGTCCTTCTCAGCTTCGGTCGTGCCGTCGAGGGTCGCCGGATCCGCGGGTTCCGGGGCCGGGAAGCCGTCGTGGTCCGTCTGCTCCAGGATCACGTGGGCGTTGGTGCCGCTGATGCCGAAGGAGGAGACGCCCGCGCGGCGCGGGCGCCCGGTCTCGGGCCAGGTGCGGCCCTCGGTGAGGACGCGTACCGTGCCCGGGGACCAGTCGACGTGCGGGGTCGGCTCGTCGACGTGCAGAGTGGGCGGCAGGACGCCCCGGCGCAGCGCCATCACCGTCTTGATGCCGCACCACGGCGAGCACCGGATGCCCGTTGCGCCGCGCGTCGGAGAGCCGCTCAAGGAGGACGAGCCCGACGCCCTCGCCCCAGCCGGTCCCGTCCGCAGCCGCCGCGAACGCCTTGCACCGGCCGTCCGGAGCGAGCCCCCGCTGCCTGCTGAACTCCACGAACATGCTCGGCGTCGGCATCACCGACGCGCCGCCCACCAGGGCCGTGGCGCACTCGCGCTGGCGCAGCGACTGCACCGCCAGGTGCAGGGCCACCAGCGAGGCCGAACACCCGGTGTCCACGGTGATCGCCGGGCCTTCGAGGCCGAACGTGTAGGCGAGGCGGCCCGAGAGGACGCTGGCGAGGAACCCCGTCGAGTAGCCCTCGAAGTTCTCCCGGGCGCCCTGGAGCAGCATCGCGTACTCCTGGCTGCTGGTGCCGACGAAGACGCCGGTCCTGCTGCCCCGCAGCGCGGCCGGGGGGATGCCCGCGCGCTCGAAGGTCTCCCAGGCCACCTCCAGGAGGAGGCGCTGCTGGGGGTCGAGGGTCAGCGCCTCGCGCGGGGTCACGCCGAACAGGCCCGCGTCGAAGGACGCCACGTCGTCGAGGAAGCCGCCCTCGCGCGCGACGCTCGTACCGAAGCGGTCCGGGTCCGGGTCGTAGAGCCCCTCGACGTCCCAGCCGCGGTCGTCGGGGAACGGCGCGACCGCGTCGCGCCCTGAGGCGACCAGGTCCCACAGGTCCTCGGGGGAGCGGACGCCGCCCGGGTAGCGGCAGCCCATCGCGACCACCGCGACCGGCTCCCCCGCCGCCTCCTCGACGTCGCGCAGGCGCTCCCGCGTCTCGTGCAGGTCGGCGGTCACCCGCTTGAGGAAATAGCGAATCTTGTCTTCCGTCACCATCTGAAATCCACCTCGTCGAGACGTCACCGATGTCCGCTCGCGCACGGGACGCGACGCGGTGTCAGCCAGGCCGCGCCCGCCGTCAGGAGATGCCGAGCTCGTTGCTGATGAAGTCGATGACTTCGTCGTCGCTCGCCAGGTCCAGGTCGGCCGCGACGGCCGGGCGCCCGGTCTCCTCGGCCCTGCCGCGCGCTCCCTCCCCCCACCGCTGGGCGAGCGCCCGCAGCCGGGCCGCCACCCGCTCCCGCTCGTCCTCGTCGAGCCCGTCGCCGTCGAGCGACGCCGCCCAGTCGTCGAGCCGGGACAGGAGGGAGTCGACCCGCGAGCCGAGGCCCGGGAGGAGCTCGGTCCCGATGTGCTCGCTCAGGGCGGCCGGGGTCGGATGGTCGAAGACGAGCGTGGTGGGCAGGGCGAGTCCGGTCGCGGCGCCCAGGCGGTTGCGCAGCTCCACGGCGGTCAGCGAGTCGAACCCGAGGTCCTGGAAGGGGCGCTGCGGATCCACGCTCTCGGGCGTCAGATGCCCCAGGACCAGGGCGATCTGGCCGCGCACCAGGTCGAGCACGGCCGCGCCGCGCTCCTCGGGCGCGAGCGGTCCGAGGAGCTCCCGCAGCGCGTCCCCCGCGCCCGCCCCCGGCACCGCGGCGGTGGCCCTGACCAGGCCGCGCAGCGGCGCGGGCAGGTCTCCGTCCGCGGCGACCGCGCCCAGGGCCGCCGTGTCGAGCCGCACCGGGACGAGGCCCGCCGTGCCGGCGGCGAGCGCCAGGTCGAGCAGGGCGAGGCCGTCCTCGGTGGACAGCACGCCGACGCCGGAGCGGCCCATGCGGTCCCGGTCCGCCTGCCCGAGGGACGCGGCCATGCCGCCGCTCCACGGGCCCCAGGCCAGGGACGTGCCGGGCAGTCCGGTGTCGTGGCGGTGCCGGGCGAGGGCGTCGAGGAAGGCGTTGGCCGCGGCGTAGTTGGCCTGGCCGCGGGCGCCGATGGTGGCCGTCGCGGAGGAGAAGACGACGAACGCGGCCAGGTCGTCGTCCCGGGTGAGCTCGTGCAGGTGCCAGGCGCCGTCGGCCTTGGGCGCGAACACCGTGCCCAGCCGCTCGGGCGTCAGCGACTCCAGGACGCCGTCGTCCACCACCCCCGCGGCGTGCACCACGGCGGTCAGCGGATGCTCGTGCGGCACCGCCGCGAGCAGCTCCGCGACCGCGTCCCGGCCGGCCACGTCGCACGCGACGGCCCGCACGGTCGTCGCGCCCGCCGCCGCGAGGCCGGTCAGCTCGGCCACGAGGTCCGCCATGCCGTCCGCGTCCGCGCCCCTGCGGCTGGCGAGCAGGAGGTGCCGTACGCCGTGGGCGCGGACCAGGTGGCGGGCCACCTCGCCGCCGAGCGCGCCGGACGCGCCGGTGACCAGGACGGTGCCCTCGGGGTCCCACGCGGCCGGCAGGGTGAGGACGATCTTGCCCACGTGCCGGGCCTGGGCGAGGAAGCGGAAGGCCGCGGGCGCCTTCCGCACGTCCCAGGTGGTCACCGGCAGGTGCCGCAGGCCGCCGGCCTCGAACAGCGCCACGATCTCGGCGAGCATCGCGCCGACGCGCTCCACCCCCGCGTCCATCAGGTCGAACGCGCGGTAGGCGACGCCCTCGTGACGGCCCGCGACCTCGGCGGGGTCGCGGACGTCGGTCTTGCCCATCTCGACGAACCGGCCGCCGGGCCGCACCAGGCGCAGCGACGCGTCCAGCAGGTCGCGGGCCAGGGAGTTCAGGACGACGTCCACGCCGCCGCCGCTCGTCGCGGCGAAGCGCGCCTCGAACTCGTCGGTGCGGGAGGAGGCGAGGTGCGCGTCGTCGACGCCGAGGGCCCGCACGGCGTCCCACTTGGCGGGGCTGGCCGTCGCGTACACCTCGGCGCCGAGGTGCCGGGCGAGCTGCACGGCGGCCATGCCGACGCCGCCCGCCGCCGCGTGCACGAGCACCTTCTCGCCCGGCCGCACACCGGCCAGGTCCACCAGGCCCTCGTACGCGGTGAGGAACGCGACGGGGACGGACGCGGCCTCGGTGAAGGACCAGCCGCGGGGCGTCCGGGCGATCAGGCGGTGGTCGACGACCGCCACGGGGCCGAGGCATCCGGCGGCGAGGCCGAACACCGGGTCGCCGGGGGCGAAGCCGGTGACGCCGGGGCCCACTTCGCTGACGACGCCCGCGATCTCGCCGCCGAGGGCCCGCTGGTCGGCGACCATGCCCAGGGCCATGACGACGTCGCGGAAGTTCAGGCCCGCCGCGCGCACCGCGACCCGGACCTGGCCGGGCGCGAGCGGCGCGGCGGCCGCCGGGCTCGGGGCGAGGGCCAGGTCGTCGGCCGCGCCCCCGTCGGTGAGGTCGACGCGCCACTCCCGTACGCCCGCCGGGGGCACGAGGGTGCCCGCCGGTACGCCGCGCGCGAGGCGCGGCACCAGCGTGCGGCCCGCCCGGAGCGCGAAGTGGGGTTCGTCCCCGGCGAGCGCGGTGCGCAGCGCCGCGACCGACGCGGAGGCTCCGTCGGACGTGTCCACATCGGCCAGGACGAACCGCCCCGGGTGCTCCGACTGCGCGGAGCACACCAGGCCCCAGAGCGCGGCGGCTGCCAGGTCGGTGATCCGCTCGTCGGCCGCGGTCGCCACGGCGCCGCGGGTCACGACGGCGAGGCGGACGGCCGTGAGCCGGGGGTCGGTCAGCCAGGTGTGGAGCACGGCGAGCACGGACGCGGCGAGGGCACGGGCGGCGCCCGCCGGGTCGGCGTCCCCGCAGTCCTCGGGGGCGGCGCTCTCGCCGTGGCTCGGCAGGAGCACCAGGTCCGGGACCTCCGTGCCGGAGTCGAGCGCGGCCAGGAGCGCGTCGGCGTCGGCGTGGGCGGGCACGCCCAGCTCGGCGGCGAGCCGGTCGTCGCCCAGGACGACGCAGTGCGGGGCCGGTTCGGCCGTGGCCGCGGGCGCCTGGAGCCAGCCGACGTGGAAGAGCGTGTCGTGAGTGCGGGTCGCGCGCAGCTGCTCGGCGGAGACGGTCCGGGTGACCAGCGCGCCGACCGACGCCACCGGGGTGCCCCGCTCGTCCCACAGGGCCAGGCTCACCGCGTCCGGGCCCGCCGGGGCCAGGCGCGCCCGCAGGGTCGGGGCGCCCGTGCCGTGGAAGGTCACCTCCTGCCAGGAGAACGGCACCCGGACGCGGCCCTTGTGCCCCGCCGCGTCGTCGTTGAGGAGGGCCGCGTGGAGCGCGGCGTCGAGCTGGGCCGGGTGGAGGCCGTAGCCGCCCGCGGCGGACCGGGCGGTGGGGAGCGCGATCTCCGCGTACAGCTCGTCGCCCTTGCGCCAGGCGCGCGTGAGGCCGCGGAAGGCGGGGCCGTACGCGAAGCCCGCGTCGGCAAGGCCGTCGTAGAAGCCCTCAAGGGCGACGGGTTCGGCGTCGGCGGGCGGCCAGGCGCCGGGGCCCGGCGGCGCGGGGGCGGCGTCGGGGGCGAGGTCGCCGCGCGCGTGGCAGGCCCAGGGTTCGTCCGGCGCGGCGTCCTCGGGCCGCGAGTACACGCCGAGGGTGCGGCGGCCCTGCTCGCCTTCGGGCCCGACGCGCACCTGGAGATGGACGGCGCCCCGCTCGGGCAGGACCAGCGGGGCCTCCTGCGTCAGTTCCAGCAGGCGGCGGCAGCCGACCTCGGCGCCGGCGCGGACCGCGAGCTCGACGACGGCGCTGCCGGGGACCAGCACGGAGCCCAGCATGACGTGGTCCGCGAGCCAGGCCTCCGTCCGCCGGGACAGCGTGCCGGTCAGGACGCGGCCCTGGGCGTCGGCGAGCTCCAAGGAGGCGCTGAGCAGCGGGTGTTCGAGACCGGCGAGCCCGGCGGCGGTCACGTCGGCGACGGCGCCGGACCCGGTCCAGGGGAAGCTCCGGCGCTGGAAGGGGTAGGTCGGCAGGTCCACCGGGCGGGCCCCGGCGAGGAACCGGGTCCAGTCGGCCGGTACGCCGTGGACGAAGGCCGTGGAGAGCGCCGTGAGCGCGGTGTCGGGCTCGGGGCGTCCGGAGCGCGCCACGGGGATCACCACGGCGCCGGTGCCCGCCGGTTCCCCGGCGAGGCAGTCCTGGGCCATGGCGGTGAGCGTCCCGGAGGGGCCCACCTCCACGAAGGCGCGGGCGCCCGCCGACACGAGGCGGCGCACCCCGTCGTGGAAGCGCACGGTCGCCCGCGCGTGGCGCACCCAGTACGCGGGCGAGCAGAGCTCCTCCGCGCCCGCGATGTCGCCGGTGACGTCCGAGACGATCGGGATGCCCGGCGGATGGAAGGTGAGCTTCTGCGCGACCTGCCCGAACGCGTCGAGCATCGCGTCCATCTGGGGCGAGTGGAAGGCGTGGCTGACGCGCAGCCGGCGCGTGCGGCGGCCCTCGCCCTTGAAGTGCCCGGCGATGGCGAGCACGGCGTCCTCGGCGCCGGACACGACCACGGACGAGGGGCCGTTGACGGCGGCGAGGGCCACGTCGTGCGCGTGGTCGGCGAGCCACGGCCGGATCTCCTCCTCGGTGGCCTGCACCGCGGCCATCGCGCCGGTGCCGGGCACGTCCTGCATCAGCCTGCCGCGCGCGGCGACGAGGGTGCACGCGTCCTCCAGGGAGAGGACCCCGGCGACGTGCGCGGCGGCCAGCTCGCCGACCGAGTGGCCGAGCAGCAGACCGGGGGCGAGCCCCCAGTGCGTGAGCAGCCGGTACAGCGCCACCTCGTAGGCGAACAGCGCGGGCTGGGTGTACGCGGTCTGTTCGAGGAGCGCGGCCGTCGGCGTGCCCTCGGCGGCGAACAGGACGTCGCGCAGCGGCCGTTCGAGGTGCGGGTCCAGGTGCTCAACCGCGGCGTCGAGGGCTTCGGCGAACTCCGGGAACGCGGCGGCCAGTTCGCGCCCCATGCCGGGGCGCTGGCTGCCCTGTCCGGAGAAGAGGAACGCGAGGCCGCCGTCGGCGGCCGTGCCCCGCACCAGGCCAGGCGCGGGCCGGTCCGCGGCCAGGGCGGCGAGTCCGGTGAGCAGGTCGTCGCGGTCGGCGGCCCACACCACGGCCCGCTGGTCGAGGGCGGCGCGGGAAGTCGCGAGGGACAGGCCGAGGTCGGCGGGCCGGGTGTCGGGCCGGGCGCGGACGTGCGCGGCGAGGCGCTCGGCCTGGTCCCGCAGGGCCTGTTCGCCCCGGGCCGAGACCACGAGGGGGACACGGCCGCCGGGGGCCGCGGCGCGTGCGGCGGGCTCCGGGGCGCCGGTCCTCGCGGGCTCCGGTCCGGCGTCCTGAGGCGCCTGTTCGAGGATCACGTGGGCGTTGGTGCCGCTGATGCCGAAGGAGGAGACGCCCGCGCGGCGCGGGCGCCCGGTCTCGGGCCAGGCGCGGTTCTCGGTGAGCAGCCGTACGGTGCCCGACGACCAGTCGACGTGCGGGGTCGGCTCGTCGACGTGCAGGGTCCTGGGCAGCACGCCGTGCCGCAGCGCCATCACCATCTTGATCAGCCCGGCGATGCCCGCCGCGCCCTGGGTGTGGCCCAGGTTCGACTTGACGGAGCCCAGCCACAGGGGCTGTCCGGCGGCGCGCTCCTGCCCGTACGTGGCGATGAGCGACTGCCGCACCACGGCGAGCACCGGATGCCCGTTGCGCCGCGCGTCGGAGAGCCGCTCAAGGAGGACGAGCCCGACGCCCTCGCCCCAGCCGGTCCCGTCCGCGGCCGCCGCGAACGCCTTGCACCGGCCGTCCGGAGCAAGACCCCGCTGCCTGCTGAACTCCACGAAGATGCCCGGCGTCGCCATCACGGCGGCGCCCCCGGCCAGGGCCAGGTCGCACTCGCGCTGGCGCAGCGACTGCGCGGCCAGGTGGACGGCCGCGAGCGAGGCCGAGCACGCGGTGTCCACGGTCATCGCCGGGCCTTCGAGGCCGAACGCGTAGGCCAGGCGGCCCGAGAGGACGCTGGCGGCGCCGCCCGTGACCTGGTGGCCCTCGCTGCCCTCGGTCGCGGGGACGCCGTTGCCGACGGTCATGAGGACCGAGCCGATGAACGTGCCGACGGGCTCGCCGCGCAGCGCGCCGGGGTTCACGCCCGCCCGCTCGAAGGTCTCCCACGCGGTCTCCAGGAGCAGCCGCTGCTGGGGGTCCATGGCGGCGGCCTCGCGCGGGCTGATGCCGAACAGGTCCGCGTCGAAGTCCCCGGCGCCGTCGACGAAGCCGCCTTCGACGGCGTACGTCCGGCCAGGCCGGTCGGGGTCGGGGTCGTACAGCGCGTCGGTGTCCCAGCCCCGGTCCGCGGGGAAGGGCGACATCGCGTCGGTGCCGGACTCCACCAGGCGCCACAGGTCCTCCGGGGACCGCACGCCACCGGGGTAGCGGCAGCCCATCGCCACGACGGCGATCGGCTCCCGGGCCGCGGCGGTCAGTTCCCGGTTCCGGGCGCGCAGCGTCTCGACCTCCTTGAGGGAGGCCCTCAGCGCCTCGACGAACCTCTCGTCACCAGCGGGCATCGTGGTCCTCCGTGTTC
Organism: Streptomyces sp. NRRL B-1347; assembly: GCF_000720325.1. Classification (GTDB taxonomy): domain Bacteria; phylum Actinomycetota; class Actinomycetes; order Streptomycetales; family Streptomycetaceae; genus Streptomyces. Next base: position 81,303 of record NZ_JOJM01000031.1, on the reverse strand, counting down.
GCGTGCGCTCCGTTGTCCAGGGCCATGGCGAGCAGCCCCTCCGAGTCCAGCTGGTCGATCGAGGCGGGCTCGCCCTCGTCCCGCGGCGGTGGCTCGTGGCCCGCCGGGCTCCCCGCGAGCTCCAGGAGGGCGTCGAGCAGGCCCGCGTCCCGCAGCCGGGGCAGCGGGATCGCGGCCAGGGCCGCGCGCACCGCGGCCTCGGTGGCCTGCCGGGCGTCGTCCGCCTCGTCCCGCGGGGCCAGTTCGGCGGCGAGGCGCTCGGCGAGCGCGGCGGGCGTGGGGTGGTCGAAGACCAGGGTCGCGGGCAGTCTGAGGCCGGTCGCGGCGGTGAGCCGGTTGCGCAGCTCCACGGCGGTCAGCGAGTCGAACCCGAGGTCCTTGAAGGCCCGGTCGCGCCCCACGGCCTCCGGCGACGGGTGGCCGAGCACGGTGGCGGTCTCGGCCCGCACCAGGTCGATCAGGTGCAGGTCGCGCTCCGCGGGGGTGAGCGCGGCAAGGCGGCGGCGCAGCGCCGCAGCCCCGGCCGCCCGGGTCGCGCCGTGCCGGCCTTGGACCCGGACGAGGCCGCGGAGGACCGGCGGCAGGGCGTCGCCGCGCGCTCGCAGCGCGGCCGTGTCGAGCCGCACGGGCAGCAGCAGCGGCTCGGCGGACCCCATGGCCGCGTCGAGGAGGGCGAGGCCCTCGTCGGTGGCGAGTTCCTTCAGGCCCGAGCGCGCCGTCCGGGACCGGTCGAGCCCGGCCGTCATGGCGCTGGTGTCGGCCCACAGGCCCCAGCCCAACGACAGGGCGGGCAGGCCTTGTTGGCGGCGGCGGCGGACGAGCGCGTCCAGGAAGGTGTTGGCCGCCGCGTAGTTGCCCTGGCCCGCGCTGCCCAGGGTGGCGGCGGCCGAGGAGAACACGACGAACGCCGCGGGCCGTGCCGCCCGGGTCAGCTCGTCGAGGTGGAGCGCGGCGTCCGCCTTGGGCCGGAACACCCGGTCGACGCGGTCCGGGGTCAGCGCCGGGATCACACCGTCGTCCAGGACTCCGGCCGCGTGCACGACGGCGCTCAGGGGGTGCGCCGCGGGCACCGCGCCGAGCACCGCGGCGAGCGCGGCCCGGTCGGCGGCGTCGCAGGCCGCCCAGGTCACCCGCGCGCCGTGGTCGGCGAGGTCGGCGCCGAGCCGCGCGGCCTCGTCGCTCTCGCCGCCGCGGCGGCTCACCAGGAGCAGGTGCCGCACGCCGTGCGCGGCGACGAGGTGCCGGGCGACGGCGCGGCCCAGGGTTCCGGAGGCGCCGGTGACGAGCACGGTGCCGTCGGCGTCCCAGGGCGTGTCGCCGCCGTCCGCGACGGGGGCGCGTTCGACGCGGGGGACGAGGATCCGGCCCGCGCGGAGGGCGAGTTGGGGCTCGTGGGTGGCCAGGGCCGCGGCGAGCGCGGCGGTGGAGTCGGGGTGGTCGTCCAGGTCGACGAGCACGAACCGGCCGGGGTTCTCGGCCTGGGCCGAGCGGACCAGGCCCCAGACGGCCGCGGCGGCGGGGTCGACGGGCTGCTCGTCGTCGGGCGCGGCCGGGGCGCCGCGCGTGACGAGGACGAGGCGTGGCGTGAGGGCCCCTTCCGCCGGGCGGGGCTCGGTCCGCCCGTCGGCCGCGTCCTCGGCCAGCCAGTCCTGGAGCAGTTCCAGGGTCCGGCAGGTCAGGGCCCGCGCCCGGGCGGCGTCGTCCGGCTCCTGCCCCGCGCGCAGCGGCGCGAGCACCACGTCGGGAACGGCCGTACCGGACCCGATCGCCGTGCGGTACGCGGGCAGGTCAGTGAACTGCCCAGCCGTGGCGGGCAGTTCCGCGGTGTCGTCCCCGAGCACCGCCCACGCGCCGGGCTCCGCGGGCTCCGTGGCGGGCGCGCTCACCCAGGCGAGGCGGTACAGGGAGTCGCCCGCGCCGCCCGCGGCTCGCAGCTGCTCGGGCGAGACCGGGCGCGCGGCCAGGGAGCGCACGGTCACCGCCGGGGCGCCGTCGGCGTCCGTCACCAGGACGGACACGTCCCGGTCCGCGCCGGGCGAGACCCGTACCCGCACGGCCGGGCCGCACGGCCCGTGGAAGTCCACGTCGTTCCAGGCGAAGGGCATGGCCGCGCCGTCTGCGTCGGGGGTGCGCAGCAGACAGGAGTGCAGGCCCGCGTCGAGCAGCGCCGGGTGGGCGCGGTAGCGGTCCGCGCCCGCGTGGTCCTCGGCGGGCAGCGCCGCCTCGGCGAGGATCTCGTCGCCCAGGCGCCAGGCGGTGTGCAGGCCGCGGAACGCGGGCCCGTACGAGAGGCCGATGTCCTCCATCCGGTCGTAGAACTCCGTGAGGTCGACGGGCACGGCCCCCGGTGGCGGCCAGGCGCCGTCGAGGGCGGGCGGCGCCTCGGCCGCCTCCTCGGTGAGCAGGCCGCGGGCGTGGCACGTCCAGGGGTCCTCCGGGGGCGCGTCCTCGCGGCGCGCGTGCACGCCGAGCGCCCGCGTGCCGTCGTCGCCGGGTGCCGCGACGCGGACCTGGATCCGTACGGCGCCGCGGGCGCCGAGGACCAGCGGTGCTTCCTGGAGGAGTTCCCCGATGCGCGGGCAGCCGGTCGCGGCCCCGGCCAGGGCGGCCAGTTCGAGGAAGGCGGTGCCCGGCACGACCACGGTGTCGCCCACGGCGTGGTCGGCGAGCCACGGGTGCGTGTCCAGGGACCAGCGCGCGGTGAGGACGGTCTCCGGCGAGCCCGCGAGCTCGACGCGGGCGCCGAGCAGCGGGTGGTCGGCGCTGTGCAGGCCCGCCGCGGTGACGTCGCCGGAGCCCGCGGGCGCGTCCAGCCAGTACCGGCGCCGCTGGAACGCGTACGTCGGCAGGTCCACGACGTGGGGCGCGCGGCCCGCCCAGGCCGCCGCCCAGTCGACGGCGACTCCGCGCGCGTACGCCTCGGCGACCGAGGCCGAGAAGCGGTCGAGGCCGCCTTGTTCGCGCCGCAGGGACGCCACGGCCACGCCGGTCCGCTCGGGGTGCTCCGCCAGGGTCTCGGCGACGCCCACGGTGAGCATGGGGTGGGGGCTGGTCTCGACGAAGGCGCCGTGGCCGCGCGCGAACAGCTCCCGCACGGCGGGCTCGAACCGCACCGGTTCGCGCAGGTTGCGGTACCAGTAGGCGCCGTCGAGCCCGGCGGTGTCCTGGAAGGCGCCCGTCACCGTGGAGAAGAAGGCGACGTCGCCGGTGCGCGGGGCAAGCTCCGCCAGGTCGCGGCGGATCCGCTCGCGCACCGCCTCGACGTGCGGCGAGTGCGAGGCGTAGTCCACGGGGATCCGGCGCGCCCAGGCGCCGGTGTCCGCGCAGCGGTCGAGGAGTTCGTCCACGGCGGCCGTGTCGCCCGAGACCACCACCGACGCGGGGCCGTTGACCGCCGCGAGCGAGAGGCGCCCGTCCCAGGCCGCCACCAGCTTCTCGGCCTCGGCGGCGGACAGGGCGAGGGAGACCATGCCGCCGCGCCCGGCGATCGCGGTCAGGGCCCGGCTGCGCAGGGCGACCACGCGCGCGCCGTCGTCGAGGGAGAGGCCGCCCGCGACGCAGGCCGCGGCGATCTCGCCCTGCGAGTGGCCGACCACGGCGGCGGGTTCGACGCCGTAGGAGCGCCACAGCTCGGCGAGGGACACCATGACCGCCCACAGCGCGGGCTGGACGACGTCGACCCGGTCCGGGTCGACACCGGCCGGGGCGCCCCGTACGACGTCCACCAACGACCAGTCGACGTACGGGGCGAGGGCGTCGGCGCACTCGGTCAGGCGCTCGCGGAAGACCGGCGCGGTCTCCCACAGCTCCCCGGCCATGCCCGCCCACTGGGCGCCCTGGCCGGGGAACACGAACACCGTCCTGCCGGGGTCGCCGGCGAGTCCTTCGACGGCGCCGGGCGTCTCCCGGCCGTCCGCCACGGCGGCGAGCCCCGCGAGCAGGGCGTCCCGGTCGCCGCCCAGGACCACGGCCCGGTGGGCGAGCGCGGCCCGCGTCGTCAGCAGCGAGTGCGCGACGTCGACGGCGTCGAGGGCGGGCTCCGCGGCGAGGCGCTCCCGCAGCCGGGCCGCCTGGGCGCGCAGCGCCGTTCCGCTCCGGGCGGACAGCGTCAGGGGGACGGGGCCCGCGGGGGCCTGGGGCGTGCCGTCGTCGCCGGGCGTCGGCGCGGGCGCGGGCGCCTGCTCCAGTACGACGTGCGCGTTGGTGCCGCTGATGCCGAACGAGGAGACCGCGGCCCGGCGCGGGCGGCCCGCGTCGGGCCAGGGGCGGGCCTCGGCGAGCAGTTCCACCGCGCCGGACGCCCAGTCGACGTGCGGCGACGGCGCGTCCACGTGCAGGGTGCGGGGCAGTACGCCCGCGCGCAGCGCCATGACCATCTTGATGACCCCGGCGACGCCCGCGGCCGCCTGCGGGTGCCCGAGGTTCGACTTGACGGAGCCCAGCCACAACGGCCGGTCGCCGGGCCGCTCCTGGCCGTACGTCGCGAGGAGCGCCTGGGCCTCGATCGGGTCGCCGAGGGTGGTGCCGGTGCCGTGCGCCTCGACGGCGTCCACGTCGGCCGCGGCGAGCCGGGCGGCGGCGAGGGCCTGCCGGATCACGCGTTCCTGGGAGGGGCCGTTCGGGGCGGTCAGGCCGTTGCTGGCGCCGTCCTGGTTGACGGCGGAGCCGCGGACGACGGCGAGGACGCGGCGGCCCGCGCGGACCGCGTCCGACAGGCGCTCGACGAGGAGGACGCCCGCGCCCTCGCCCCACACGGTGCCGTCGGCGGCGGCCGCGAACGGCTTGCAGCGGCCGTCGGCGGCGAGCGCGCCCTGCCTGCTGAACTCGGTGAAGGCGTGCGGCGTGCACATCACGGTGACGCCGCCCGCGAGGGCCCGGTCGCAGTCGCCGCCGCGCACCGCCTGCACCGCCAGGTGCAGCGCCACGAGCGACGACGAGCAGGCGGTGTCCACCGTGACGGCCGGGCCCTCGAAGCCGAAGGTGTACGCGATCCGGCCGGTGGCGACGCTGCCGGAGCCGCCCGTGCCGAGGTAGCCGCCGCCCGCGTCGTCGGGGACGCCCGCGTGCCGCGTCGTGTAGTCGTGGTACATCAGGCCCGCGAACACTCCGGTGCGGCTGCCCCTGAGGGTGGTGGGGTCCAGGCCCGCGCGTTCGAGGGCCTCCCAGGAGACTTCGAGCAGGAGCCGCTGCTGCGGGTCCATCGCCACCGCCTCGCGCGGGCTGATGCCGAAGAACTCGGGGTCGAAGGCCGCGGCGTCGCGCAGGAAGCCGCCCTCCGCGGCGTGCGTGGCGGAGCCGGGGTCCCAGCCGCGGTCGGTGGGGAAGGCGGAGACGGCGTCGCCGCCCTCGTCCAGCAGGCGCCACAGGTCCTCGGGCGAGCCGACGCCGCCCGGGAACCGGCAGGCCATGCCGACGATGGCGATCGGCTCGTCGGCCGGGCCCGTGGCCCGGCCGCGCACCGGCGCCCGCACCGGCGCGCTCCGCCCGGCGAGGCGGTCGAGGAGGTGCTCGGCGAGGGCCCGCGGGGTGGGCCGGTCGAAGACGAGCGTGGCGGGCAGGCGCAGGCCCGTCACGCGGGTGAGGCGGTTGCGCAGCTCGACGGCGGTGAGCGAGTCGAAGCCCAAGTCCTTGAAGGCGAGCCCCGGTTCGACGGCGGCGGGCCCCGCGTAGCCGAGGACGGCCGCGACCTGGGCGCGGACCACGTCGAGGACCTTCGCGGCCCGGTCCCCCGGCGCGAGCGCGGCGAGGTCGCGGGTCAGGGCTGAGCTGTCGGCGGCGGCATCGGTGCCCGCGGCGGCGCGCCGGGCCGGTGGCCGCACCAGGCCGCGCAGCAGCGCGGGCACGCCGTCGGCGGCGGCCCGGGCGCGCACGGCGGACAGGTCGATCCGGGTGGGGACGACGACGGGGAGCCCGGCGGTGAGGCCCGCGTCGAGCAGGGCGACGCCGTCCCGCGCGGTCAGGCCCGTGACGCCGGAGCGGCGCAGCCGGTCCCGGTCGGTGTCCGACATCCGGGCCGTCATCGCGCTGGTCCGCTCCCACAGGCCCCAGGCCAGGGACAGGGCGGGCAGGCCGCGGGCCCGCCGGGCGCGGGCGAAGGCGTCGAGGAAGGCGTTGGCGGCCGCGTAGCCGCCCTGGCCCGCGGTGCCGAACGTGCCGGCCGCCGACGAGAACACGACGAACGCCGAGAGGTCCGCGGCCGCGGTCAGTTCGTGCAGGTGGACCACCGCGTCGACCTTCGGCCGGAACACGGTGTCGAGCCGCGGTCCCGTCAGGGCCGACACCACGCCGTCGTCGAGGACGCCACCGGCGTGGACCACGCCGCGCAGCGGGCGGTCGTCCGGCACGTCGGCGAGGACGGCCGCGAGGGCTTCGCGGTCGGCGAGGTCGCAGGCCGCCCAGCGCACGGCGGCGCCCGACTCCGTGAGCCGCACGGTCAGTTCGGCGGCCTCGGGCGCGGCCGCGCCGCGGCGGCTCACCAGGAGCAGGTGCCGCACGCCGTGCGCCGCGACCAGGTGCTGCGCCACGACCCGGCCGAGCACACCGGACGCGCCGGTCACCAGGACCGTGCCATCGCCGTCGAAGCCGGACGGCGCCTCGGCGGCGGCGTCCGCGGACACCCTCCGGAGCCGGGGGACGTACGTCTCCCCGGCGCGCAGGGCCAGCTGCGGTTCGTCGCCGGACAGGGCGGCGGGCAGCGCGTCGGCCGACGGCTCCTGTCCGTCCCAGTCGACGAGTACGAGCCGGTCCGGGTGCTCCGCCTGTGCCGAGCGCACCAGGCCCCAGGCCGCCGCGAGGGCGGGGTCCGCGCTCTCGGCGTCGGCCGCCGCGACCGCGCCGCGGCTCAGCAGGACGAGCCGGGCGGCGGCGAACCGGTCGTCGCCGAGCCACTCCTGAAGGAGCGTCAGGGTCGCGCCGACGGTCTCCCGGGTGGCCGTGGGCAGGTCGCCGGGGCAGGGCCGCAGCGGGGCGAGCACCACGTCCGGGACGTCCCCGGGCGCTGCCACGGCCGCGAGGTCCCGCTCCCGGCGCACGGCGGCGCCGGTGGCCTCCAGGGCGGGGGCGAGCGCGTCGAGGCCGTCGAGGACCGCCCAGGAGGCGGGCGGCGCGGCGGCGCCGGTCTGCGCCGGGGCCCAGTCCACGGCGAACAGCGCGTGCGTCGGCTGCCGCGCGGCCGGGTCCAGCTGGTCCAGGGGCACGGGCCGGACGGCCAGCGACTCCACGGACACGACGGGGGCGCCGGTCGCGTCGGCCGCCTCCAGGGCGACGGCGTCCGGTCCGGTGCGGGTGATCCGCACGCGCAGCCGGGTGGCGGCGACCGCGTGGACCGCGACGCCGGACCAGGAGAACGGCAGGCGCGGTCCCGCGTCCGCGGCCGCCCCGCGGACGCCGACGCCTTCGTCGAGGGCCACCGCGTGCAGCGCGGCGTCGAACAGGGCCGGGTGGACCGCGAAGCCCTCCGGCTCGGTGCCGTCGGCGAGCGCGACCTCGGCGAACAGCTCGTCCCCGAGGCGCCAGGCGGCCCGCAGCCCCTGGAACGCGGGGCCGTACCGCAGGGACAGCTCCGCGAGGTCCGCGTACGCCCGCTCCACCGCGACGGGTTCGGCGCCCGGCGGCGGCCATGCCTCCAGGGCCTCCGGGCCGTGGCCGCCGCTCGGGACGGCCACGGCGAGGGAGCCGACGGCCTGGGTGGTCCACGGCGTGTCGGGGGCGGCCTCGTCGCGTGCGTGCAGGGTGAGCGCGCGGGTGCCGTGGGCGTCGGCGGGGCCGACGACGGCGCGCAGCTGGATGCCGCCGCGCGGCGGGAGCAACAGCGGGGCTTGCAGGGTCAGTTCCGCCACGCGGTCGCAGCCGACCTGCTCGGCGGCCCGGACGGCCAGTTCCAGGAACGCCGTGCCGGGCAGCAGCACGGCTTCGCCCACGGCGTGGTCGCCGAGCCAGGCCTGGGTGTCGCGGGACACGCGCCCGGTGATCAAGGTGCCGCCGGAGTCGGGCAGTTCGGTGACCGCGCCCCACCAGGGGTGGTCGAGCGGGCTCAGGCCGACGGCCGTGACGTCCCCGGCGGCGGGGGCGGCGTCGAGCCAGTAGCGCTGCCGCTCGAAGGCGTACGTGGGCAGCTCCACGCGGCGGGCGCCGGTGCCCGCGAAGAGGTGCTCCCAGTCGGGCGAGCGCCCACCCGCGTGGACCGCGCCGAGGGAGCGCAGGAAGCGGTCGAGGCCGCCGTCGTCCCGCTGGAGCGTGCCCGTGACCAGGGCGTCACGGCCGAGGTCGCCGAGGGTCTCGGTGAGGCCGAGGGCGAGGACGGGGTGGGGGCTGCACTCGATGAACGCCCCGTGCCCGGTGGCGGCGAGCCGCTCGACGGCGTCGGAGAGCCGTACCGTGCGCCGCAGGTTGCGGAACCAGTGGTCGGCGGTCAGCTCGTCGCCCGCCAGGACGTCGCCGGTGACCGTGGAGTACAGGGGGATCTTCCCGGCGCGCGGGCGCAGCGTGGCGAGTTCGGCGAGCAGGTCCGCGCGCAACCGCTCGACCTGCGGGGAGTGGGACGCGTAGTCCACCGCGACGCGCCGGGTGCGGACGCCGTCGCGTTCGCAGTCGGCCATCAGCTCGTCGAGGGCCGCCGGGTCGCCGGAGACGACCACGGACGAGGGGCCGTTGACGGCGGCGAGGGCGACGCGGTCGCCCCAGCGCTCCAGGCGGGCGCGGGCGGCGCCGGCCGACGCCGCCACCGAGACCATGCCGCCCGCCCCTGCGAGCTTCCGGGCGATCAGGCGGGAGCGCAGGGCCACGACGCGGGCGCCGTCGTCGAGCGAGAGCGCGCCCGCCACGCAGGCCGCGGCGATCTCGCCCTGCGAGTGGCCGACCACGGCGGCGGGCTCCACGCCGTAGGAGCGCCACAGCTCGGCGAGCGACACGAGGACCGCCCACAGGACCGGCTGGACCACGTCGACGCGGGCGGCGATCCCGGCGTCGGCCGTGCCGAACACCACGTCGCGCAGCGACCAGTCGACGTACGGGTCGAGCGCGGTCGCGCAGGCGAGCATCCGCTCGCGGAAGACGGGGGACGCGTCCCACAGCTCCACGGCCATGCCCGCCCACTGCGAGCCCTGGCCGGGGAAGACGAAGACGGCCTTGCCCAGGTCGCGCGCCGCCGACTCGACCAGGTCCGCGCCGGGCTCCCCCGCGGCCAGGGCGGCGACGCCGCGCAGCAGTTCGTCGGTGCGGCGGCCCACGACGACGGCCCGGTGGGCGAGGGGCGCGCGCGTGGTGGCCAGCGAGTAGGCGATGTCGGCCGGGCGCAGGTCCGGACGGTCCGTCACGTGGTCGCGCAGCCGGGCCGCCTGGGCACGCAGCGCCTCGGGGGTCCGGGCGGAGAGCACCCAGGGGACGGGCGGCGGGGCGCCCTCGGTGGCGGTGGGCTCGATGGTGGCGGCGGGGTCGGTGGCCCCGGCGGGATCCGTGGCCGCGGCGGGCTCGGCGGTGGCGGCGGGCTCGTCCGCCGCCTCTTCGACGATGACGTGCGCGTTCGTGCCGCTGATGCCGAACGACGACACGCCCGCCCGCCGGGTCCTCTCGCCCTTGGGCCACGGCCTGGCCTCGGTCAGGAGCCGTACGGCACCCAGGGACCAGTCCACGTGCGGGCTGGGCTCGTCGGCGTGCAGGGTCCGGGGCAGCGACTCCTCGCGCAGCGCCATGACCATCTTCATGACGCCCGCGACCCCCGCGGCGGCCTGCGTGTGGCCGATGTTCGACTTCAGCGACCCCAGCCACAACGGCCGGTCCTGGTCGCGCTGTTGACCGTACGTGGCGAGCAGGGCCTGGGCCTCGATGGGGTCGCCGAGCGAGGTGCCCGTGCCGTGCGCCTCCACCGCGTCGACGTCGGCCCCGGTGAGTCCGGCGCCCGCGAGGGCGGCGCGGATCACCCGCTGCTGGGAGGGGCCGTTGGGCGCGGTGAGCCCGTTCGACGCACCGTCCTGGTTGACGGCGCTGCCGGTGACGACGGCGAGCACGGGATGGCCGTGCCGCCGCGCGTCCGACAGGCGCTCCACCAGGAGGATGCCGATGCCCTCGGCGAGCCCGGTGCCGTCGGCGCCGGTGGCGAACGCCTTGCACCGGCCGTCGGGGGCGAGCACGCGCTGGCGGCTGAACTCCAGGAGCGTGGCCGGGCTCGACATCACCGTGACGCCGCCCGCGAGGGCGAGGTCGCACTCGTCGTTCCGCAGCGCCCGCACGGCCAGGTGCAGGGCCACGAGCGAGGAGGAGCAGGCCGTGTCCAGGGTGACGGCCGGGCCTTCGAGGCCGAAGGTGTAGGCGACGCGGCCGGAGGCCACGCTCGCCGCGCGCCCGGTCTCCAGCTGCCCCTCGTACTCGGCGAGCGAGCCGTCCTTGCGGTCCGTGTAGTCCTGGCCCATCATCCCGGCGAAGACCCCGGTGCGGCTGCCGCGCAGCGCGTCGGGCGTGAGCCCGGCGCGTTCGAAGGCCTCCCAGGAGACTTCGAGCAGCAGCCGCTGCTGCGGATCCATCAGCAGGGCCTCGCGCGGGCTGATCCCGAACAGGCCCGCGTCGAAGGACGTGACGTCGGCGAGGAAGCCGCCCTCGCGCGCGTAGGTGGTGCCCGGCCGCTCCGGGTCGGGGTCGTAGAGCCCCTCGGTGTCCCAGCCGCGGTCGGTGGGGAGCGCGGAGATCCCGTCCGTGCCCGAGCCGACGAGGCGCCACAGCTCCTCGGGGGACGTCACGCCGCCGGGGAAGCGGCAGGCCATCGACACCACGGCGATCGGCTCGCGGCCCGCGGCCCGGACGGCCCGCAGCCGCTCCCGGGTCTGGCCCAGCTCGGCGGTGAGGCGCTTGAGGTAGTCGAGCGTCCTGTCGTCATCGGTCATGTCGAACGTGCTGCCCTTCCCGGAACGATGTCGGACCTCACGGGCCCCAAGGGGCGCGGGGCTGTGTCACTGTGCGGCGCCGAAGCGCAGCGGCAGCGCGTCGGGCCCGGAGACGCCGGTCGAGGGCCGCCAAGTGATCGGCCCGGTGACCTGGGGGGCGTCGAGGCGGGCCGTCAACGCCACGAGCGCTTCGGCCATTTCGAGGCGGGCGAGGGCCGCGCCCAGGCAGAAGTGCGTGCCGCCGCCGAAGGCCAGGGTGCCCGGCTTGCGCTCGACGGTGATGTCGAAGCGGTCGCCGTCCTCGAAGACCAGGGGGTCGCGCTGCGCGGAGTGCGCGCACAGCCACACCGGGGTCCCGGCCGGGATGAGCAGGTCGTTGTAGGTGAAGGTCTCGGCCGCCGCCTTGGTGGCGACCACGGTCGTGGTCGGGCACCAGCGCAGCACCTCCTCGACCGCCTGGGGCGCGAGTTCGGGCCGCTCGCGCAGCAGCGCCCACTGCTCGGGGTGCTCGGAGAACGCCACCATGGCGTGGCCGATCTGGTGGCTCGTGGTCTGGTACCCGGCGACCAGGAGGGTCGCTATCAGAGTGCGCAGCTCGCGGTCGTCCAGCGCGTCGTCGTCCCGCTGGGCGCGCAGGATGTCGGAGAACAGGTCGTCGCCGGGGTTCTCCTTGAGCTTCTGCACGACCTTCTCGAAGTAGCCGTACATGCCCGCGAGGCCCTCCTCGACCTCGGAGACGCGGCTCTGGTCGGGGCCGAGCGCGAGGACCAGGTTGGTGTTCTTGCACCAGCGGCCGACGACGGCGTGGTCCTCCGGCGGGAAGCCGAGCATCTCGCAGACCACGGCGGCGGGCAGCGGGTCGGCGTAGGCGGACACGAACTCGCACTCGCCCCCGGTCGCCGCGAGTTCGTCGGCGAGGCGCTCGGCGGTGGCGCGGATGAAGGGCTTCAGGGCGTTGATGCGCCGGGAGGTGAAGCCGTGCGTGACCAGGCCGCGCAGCCGGCGGTGGTCGGGCCCTTCCAGGCTCTGCATGAAGTCGCGCATGAACTCGCGCACCAGGCCTTCGGAGGGCCCGACGAGGTCGACGACCTCGCGGAAGCCGGAGACCAGGCGCGGGTCGCGGGACAGGCTGTGCGCCTCGGCGTAGCGGAGCACCAGCAGGCCGAGGGGGGTGCCCGCGATCCAGGAGCGCTCCCTGGCCTCGGCGACCTCGGCGGAGTCCCAGACGAACGCCGGATCGGTGATGTCCAGGAACGGCAGGTTCTCCCAGGCTGTCTCGGTCTCTTCGACGGTCGTCATGCTCGGTCCTCTTCTCGCGGTTCGGGAGGCGGGTGCTTCGGAGGGCGGGAGGGCTTCGCGGGGCGTGGTGCTGCTCGGGGCGGGGCGCTGCTCGGGGCGGGGTGCGCTGCCGCACCGCATTCTGCGCAGGGGCTCTTGGCGCCTTCTTGAAGTCGGCTTGGATCTTGAAGGGGGCGCTCGTTAGAGGGGTTCCGCGGGTACGTCGGCGTACCGGTCGGTGAGCGTGGCGGTCAGGGCGGTGACGTCCGGGTCCGGGGCGAAGAGCACCTCGTCGACGGAGGCGACGGGCCGCACCCCGAAGGCCGCGTTGGTCGCGAACGCGGCCCGCAGCGAGCCGAGTCCGCCCCGGGTGAGGTGCGCGTCACCGACGGGCAGCCCGGCCCCCGCGGCCGCCTCCCGCAGCAGGCGCGCGGTCACGCCGGGCAGACAGCGGCCCCGGGGCCACAGCAGCCGGGTGCCGTCCCAGAAGCAGATGTTCCAGGTGGTGCCTTCCAGGACGTGGCCGTCGTGGTCGAGCAGCAGGGCGTCGTCGAAGCCGCGCCGCCGCACGTCCGCGCGCAGACGCAGCGTGCCGAACAGTCCGGTGTGCTTCACCTCCGGCAGCTCCCGTACGTACGTGGCGGTGGTCAGCCGCAGCGGTGGCGGCGCGGCGGCGGCCGCGGGCCGGGTGCTGAGCAGCGCGGTCGGGGCGGTCGTGCCGGGCCCTTCGAGGGTCGTGTCCTCGGCGCACACGGTCACCCGCACCGTCAGGGGCGCCTCGTGGGCGCGGGCGACGCGGCGCAGCGCGGCCCGGACCCCTTCGGTGAGGCGGCCGACGGTGTCCGGGTCCGTGCCGAAGAGCGTGCGGCAGTCGTCGGCGAGGCGCCGCAGGTGCAGGCCGAGCCCGCGCACGCGGCCCCGCTCGACGCGCAGGGTGGTGAAGTGGCCGTAGTTGTACAGGGCGAGGGCGGCCAGGTCGCCGGGGGTCGCGGGGCTGCCGTCGAGGCGGGTGACGGCCACGGAGGCCCGGGGCGCGGGCGCCGGGGTCGCTGCGGTGTCCGGGGCCGTCACGGCGTGCCCCGCTCCGGCTCGTCGACGGCGTCGAGCTGGGCGTGCGCCCGCACCAGGGCGTGGCCCTTGAGGAGCACCTCGTCGAATTCGTCGTCCGGGTCCGAGTCCAGGACGATCGCGCCGCCCGCGCCGATGACCGTGCCGGTGGCGGAGGTCACCGCCGTGCGGATCACGATGTTGAGGTCCGCGCCGCCGCAGAGCCCGAAGTAGCCGATGGTGCCCGAGTAGATGCCGCGGGCCTCCTGTTCGAGGCGGTCGATGATGGCCATCGTCCGCAGCTTCGGGGCGCCGGTCATCGAGCCGCCGGGGAAGCACGCCCGGACGCAGGCGACGGGGTCCACGTCGTGCCGCAGGCGGCCGCGGACCGTCGTGACGAGCTGGTGCACCGTGGCGTACGACTCGGTGACCATGTACGCGGGGACGCCGACGGAGCCCACCTCGCAGACCCGGCCGAGGTCGTTGCGGAGCAGGTCGACGATCATGAGGTTCTCGGCCCTGGTCTTCGCCGAAGCGGCCAGGGAGCGGCGCAGCGCCTCGTCGCTCACCGGGTCCGCGCCCCGGGGGGCCGTGCCCTTGATGGGCTTGCTCTCCACCGTGCCGTCGCGTTCGACGCGCAGGAACCGCTCCGGGGACGAGCAGACGACGCTGACGTCGCCGAGGCGCAGATAGGCGGCGTACGGCGCGGGGTTGAGGCCGCGGAGCTTCAGGTGGTAGGCGAGCGGGTCCTTCAGGGGTGGCAGGCGGACCCGGTTGGTCAGGCAGATCTCGTAGCTCTCGCCGCTGCGCAGCTGGTCGAGGCAGTCCTCGATGTCGTCGACGTACGCGGCCCGGTCGCGGCTGAGGACGGCCCGGTCCGACGGCGCCCCGGACACCGGTGCCGGGGCCGGGGCGGGGGCCGCGTCGGGCAGCGAGCGGACCTCGTGCGCCGTGTCCTTGACCCAGGCGCGGGCGCCGTCGAGGGCGTTCGCCGCGCGGGTGCTCAGGGCCAGGACGTAGGTCTTGTCCTCCAGGTGGTCCACGGCGACGAGGCGGTCGGCGAACATCCAGGCGGCGTCGGGGGTCTCGGCGCTGTGCGCGTTCGGGCTGCCGCACTCCCCCTTGAGTTCGTAGCCGAAGTAGCCGACGTAGCCGCCGTTGAGGTCGAAGGGCAGGTCCGGCGCGGTGAGGCCGCGGGTGCGCAGCCGGTCCTGGAGCACCTCGAATATGGTGCCGAGCTCGGCGCGTTCGCCGGTGGCGTCGCGGACCGTCACCGAGGTGTCGCCGGTGCGGTAGGTGAGGGTCTCGGCGAGCGGGCCCGCGGTGTCGCCGAGGAAGGAGAAGCGGGCCGGGCCGACGCCGGGCGCGCTGCTGTCGAGCCAGAAGGAGCAGGCGCTGTCGGCGTAGCGCGAGGTGAAGAGGGCCTCGGTGTCGACGGCCCGGTCGACGACCTCGACCACGGCCTCCAGGTGGGGGCTCGGGGTGCCGTCGAGGGGCGGGGACCAGCTGGCCCGCTCCGGCGGCGCGGCGGCGTAGTGGCCGCCTATGAGTTCCGCGAAGTTGCGCAGGAGCTGGGCGCCCCACTCGCTCGCGACGGACTCCGGGTGGAACTGGAGGCCCCAGCGCGGCAGGGTGCGGTGCCGCAGCGCCATCACGGTGCCGTCCTCCGCCCAGGCCGTGGCCCGCAGCGCGTCGGGCAGCGGCTCGACGACCCGCAGCGAGTGGTAGCGCACCGCGGTGAACTGCTGGGGCAGGCCGTCGAACAGGTCCTCGCCGCCGTGGCGGACCCGGGTCAGATGGCCGTGCCGGGGCGTGCCGGGCTCGACGCGGCCGCCGTAGTGGTGGGCGATCGCCTGGTGCCCCAGGCACACCCCGAGCACCGGCACGTCCTGCCAGCGCTCCAGGACCTCCTGGCAGAAGCCGAGGTCGGTGGGGCGCTGGGGGCGGCCGGGCCCGGGTGAGATCACGACGCAGTCGAACGCCGCCGGGTCGTGCTTGGCCCACGCCGGGTCGTCGTTGACGAGGACCGTCGGTTCCTTGCCGTACACCTGGGCGAGGAGCTGGAACAGGTTGTAGGTGTAGGAGTCGTAGTTGTCGATCAACAGCGCGCGCATCGAGCTTCCTTCTCGGTTCGAGCGGGACCGGATCGTGGCGGGGGCGAAGACGGAGGCGGTGGCGGGCGGGGCGCCCGGGGCCTACTCGGCGAGCATGTCGTCGATGAGGTCGAAGACCTCTTCCCGGGAGGCCGAACCGAGCCGGGCCAGGGCCGCCTCGTCCGCGCCGGGCCGCTCGCGCGTGGCGTCGGGCCGTGGCGGCGGCGCGTGTTCGTCCCCCGCGTCCGGTACGAGCAGGGCGCGCAGTTGCTGTCCGAGGGCGAGCGGCGTGGGGTAGTCGAAGACGAGCGTGGCCGAGAGGCGGAGTCCGGTGGCGCCGCCGAGCCGGTTGCGCAGTTGCAGGGCGCGCAGCGAGTCGAAGCCGATGTCGGTGAAGGGGCGCCGCTCGCCGACGGTCCTCGGGTCGTCGTAGCCGAGGACGGCGGCGACGTGGCCGCGGACCAGGTCCAGCAGGAGCTCGTCCTGCTCGGGCACGGACAGGCGCCCGAGCCGTTCGGCCAGGGAGTCCTCGCCGGGCGCCTCCGCGGTGTCGGCGGTGGTGCGTCGCACCGGGGTGCGGGCGAGGGTGCGGAGCAGGGGTGGCACGTCGTCGGTGGTGCTGTCGTGGAGGGTGGTGGCGTCCAGCGGCAGGGGGAGGACGACGGGTTCGCCGGTGGTGCGGGCGAGGTCGAACAGGGCGAGGCCCTGGTCACTGGAGAGGGGTTTGATGCCGGTGCGGGTGATGCGGCGTACGTCGGTGTCCGCGAGGTCGCCGGTGAGGCCGGAGCGTGCGCTCCACAGGCCCCAGCCGAGGGCGAGTCCGGGGGTGCCGGTGGCGTGGCGGCGGGTGACGAGGGCGTCCACGAACGCGTTCGCCGCCGCGTAGGCGGCCTGTCCGGCCGGGCCGAGGACGCTGGACACGGACGAGTAGGCCACCAGGGGCACGCCGGTTCGCGCGGTCAGTTCGTGCAGGTGCCAGGCCGCGTCCGCCTTGGGGCGCAGGACGCGGTCGACGCGCTCGGGTGTCTGCGCGGACAGGACGCCGTCGTCCAGGGTGCCCGCCAGGTGCACGACGGCGGTCAGCGGGCGGTCGGCGGGGATCGACGCCAGGGCACCGGCCAGGACGTCGCGGTCGCCCGCGTCGCCCGCCACCACGTGGAGTTCGGCGCCTTGGGCGCGCATCTCGCGCAGGAACTCGGCCGCGCCCGCTTCGCCGGAGCGCGCCACGACGGTCAGGCGGCGCAGTCCGTGCGTCGCCACCAGGTGCCGGACCAGGAGTCGGCCGAGGGTGCCGAGGCCGCCGGTGACCAGGACGGTGCCGTCGGTGCGCCAGGCCGGTGCGTCGCCGGGCCGGGCGGAGAGGCGGGTGAGGTGCGGGGTGAGCAGGGTTCCGTCGCGCACGGCGAGCTGGGAGTGGGCGCTGTCCACGGCGGCGGGCAGCGCGGCCCGGGAGGCGGCGGTGCCGTCCAGGTCCACCAGGGTGACGCGGCCGGGGTGTTCCGCCTGGCCCGAGCGGATCAGGCCCCAGACGGCGGCAAGGGCGGGGTCGGGTGCCGCGCCGGGGGCGGCGGCGACCGCGTCCTGGGTGAGCACGGTCAGGCGGGTGCGGGCGAGGCGGTCGTCGGCCGACCAGTCCTGCACGGCGGCCAGGGCCCGGTGCACGGCCAGGTGGGCGGCGGCGGCCCGGTCGGTGCCGTCGGGGGTGGCGGGTTCGGCGAGGACGACGACGTCGGGTGTGGCGGCGCCTGCGGCGAGCGCGGCGCACAGGGCGGCGACGTCGGAGTGCGTGGTGCGGGTGATGCCCCGTGCGGCAAAGGGGTCGTCGATGGCGTCGGTGTCGTCGGGGCCGATCCAGGCCCAGTGCGAGACCGCGGGCGCGGGCTGCGCGGGCGGCGGTGCGGGCCGCCATTGCAGGCGCAGCAGCGAGGCGTCGGACAGGGCCGCGGCCCGGCGCAGGGCCTGGGCGGTCACCGGGCGCATCCCCAGGGCGTCGACGGTGACGACCGGGCGGCCCGCGGGGTCGGTGGCGGTCAGCGTCAGGGTGTCGGGGCCGGTGCGGCGGATGCGGGCGCGCAGCCGGGCGGCGCCGGTGGCGTGCAGGGTGACGCCGGTCCAGGAGAACGGCAGCCGGGTCGCGCGGTCGTCGCCGGTGCCGGGCCCGCCGGGCAGGGCCGCGGCGTGCAGGGCGGCGTCGAACAGGGCGGGGTGCAGGCCGTAGCGGTCGGTGCCGCCCGCGGCCTGCGGGAGTTCGGCCTCCGCGTACAACTCGTCGTCCAGGCGCCAGCAGCGGCGCAGGCCTTGCAGGGCGGCGCCGTAGTGGAGCCCGTTCTTGGCCAGCTCGCGGTAGCAGTCGTCGAGTTCGACCTCTTCGGCCCCGGCGGGCGGCCAGTTGGCGGGCGGTGCGGCGGCCTGCTGGGCGGTCGGCGCCAGGGTGCCGCCGGCGTGCCGGGTCCACGGTTCGTCGGCGCCCGCGTCGTGCGCCCGCGAGGAGAAGGCGACCTCGCGCCGCCCGGCCCCGTCGGGTCCGGACAGGCTCAACTGGAGGCGCACGGCGCCTTGTTCGGGCAGGATCAGCGGGGCTTGGAGGACCAGCTCCTCCAGGGTGTCGCAGCCCGTCTGCGCCCCGGCGTGCAGGACGGCCTCCACGAGCGCGGTGCCCGGGACGACCAGGACGTCGGCGACGGCGTGGTCGGCGAGCCACGGGTGGGTGTGCGCGGACGCGCTCCCGGTGAACAGGGTGGCGCCGCTGCCGTCCGCCAGCGGCACGGCGGCGCCAAGGAGCGGGTGGTCGACGCCGTCGAGCCCGGCCGCCGCCACGTCCGCCACCGGCGGGGCGGCGTCCTCCAGCCAGTAGCGGCGCCGCTGGAAGGCGTACGTCGGTACGTCGGTCAGGCGCGGCGCGGTGTGCGCGAAGGCGGGCGTCCAGTCGACGGCGACCCCGTGGGCGTGGGCCTCGGCGACCGCGGTCAGGAACCGCTTGGTGCCGCCCTCGTTGCGCCGCAGCGACTCGACGGTCAGGGCGTCCTGGGCGGCGGCGTCATCGGCGGCCTCGGCGGTCTCCTGGATGCCGATGGTGAGCACCGGGTGCGGGCTCATCTCGATGTAGGTGGTGTGCCCCGTGGCGAGCAGCCTGCTGACGGTGCGGTGGAACTGGACGGTGTCGCGCAGGTTGTTCACCCAGTACGTGGGGTCAAGGGTGGTGGTGTCGATGGGTTCGCCGGTCACCGTCGAGTGGAACGGCACGGTGGCCGGGCGCGGCCGGATGCCGGACAGGGCCTCGACGAGGGTGTCGCGGATCTCCTCGACCTGCGCGGAGTGCGAGGCGTAGTCCACCGGGATGCGGCGCACGCGCACGCCGTCCCGCTCGAAGGCCGCCATGGCCGCGTCCAGGGCGGCGGACTCGCCGGAGACGACCACGGAGCGGGGCCCGTTGACGGCCGCGACGGACACGGCGCCGTCCCACGGCGCCAGGCCGCGCCGCACCTGGTCGACGGGGGCCACGACGGAGACCATGCCGCCGCGTCCCGACAGGACCCGCAGGGCGCGGCTGCGCACGGCCACGATGCGCGCGGCGTCCTGCAGCGAGAGCGCGCCCGCGACGTGGGCGGCGGCGATCTCCCCCTGGGAGTGGCCGACGACCGCGGCGGGTTCCACGCCGAAGGACCGCCACAGCGCCGCGAGCGAGACCATCACCGCGAACAGCGCGGGCTGGACGACGTCGACGCGCTCCAGGGTCGGCGCGCCGGACTCGCCGCGCAGCACCTTCGTCAGCGACCAGTCGACGTGCGGGGCCAGGGCGGCGGCGCAGGCCTCGATGGACTCCCCGAACACCGGCGAGGAGCTCATCAGTTCGGCCGCCATGCCCGGCCACTGGGAGCCCTGGCCGGGGAAGACGAACGTGACGCGGTCGCGCGCCGTGGCGGTGCCGAGCGCGGTGTGCTCGCCCTGCCCCTCGGGCCCGTCCTGTGCGATGGCGGCCAGGCGCGCGGCGGCCTCGGCACGGCCCGCGGCCACCACGACGGCCCGGTCCGCGAGCGCGGCCCGCGTCGTGGCCAGGGAGTACGCCAGGTCCGCGGCACCGGCCTCGGGGCCCGCGGCGAGGAACTCCGCAAGGCGCCGGGCCTGGGCCTTGAGGCCTGCCCGGCCGCTGCCCGACACCAGCCAGGGCAGCGGGCGGGCGGAGGTGTCCTCCCCGTCCACGGGGGGCAGGGCCGGGTCGTCGGGGGCCGGGGCCGCCTGCTCCACGATGACGTGGGCGTTGGTCCCGCCCACGCCGAAGGAGGAGACGCCCGCGCGGCGCGGGCGCCCCACGTCGGGCCAGGGCTCGGCCCCGGCGAGCAGCCGCACCGCGCCGGAGCCCCAGTCGACGTGCGGCGTCGGCTCGCTGATGTGCAGGCTGCGCGGCAGCACCCCGTGCCGGATCGCCATCACCATCTTGATGACGCCCGAGACCCCGGCGGCGGCCTGGGTGTGGCCGATGTTGGACTTCAACGAGCCCAGCCACAAAGGCTGTTCGGCAGGCCGCCCCTGGCCGTAGGTGGCAAGGAGTGCCTGTGCCTCGATCGGGTCGCCGAGCTGGGTCCCGGCGCCGTGGGCGTCCACGCAGTCCACGTCCGCCGTGGTGAGCCCGGCGTGGGCGAGCGCCTGGCGGATCACGCGCTGCTGGGCGGGGCCGTTGGGCGCCGTCAGGCCGTTGGACGCGCCGTCCTGGTTGACGGCCGAGCCGCGCACCACGGCGAGGACCCGGTGCCCGTTGCTCACCGCGTCCGACAGCCGTTCGAGGAGCAGTACGCCCACGCCCTCCGACCAGCTGCTGCCCGCCGCGTCGGCGGAGAACGAGCGGCACCGTCCGTCCGGTGCGAGGCCGCGCTGCCTGCTGAACTCCACGTACCCTCAGGGCGTCGCCATCACGGTGACACCGCCCGCGAGGGCCAGGCGGCACTCGCCCTTGCGCAGCGACTGGGCCGCCAGGTGCAGCGACACCAGCGACGACGAACAGGCGGTGTCGACCGTGACGGCGGGCCCTTCGAGACCGAGCGCGTACGCCAGGCGCCCGGAGGCCACACTGGGCATGCTGCCCACCACGCGGTAGCCCTCGGCGCTCGGCGGCACGTGCCGGATCCGGGCGCCGTACTCGCTGTACATGATGCCGACGAACACGCCGGTGCTGCTGCCGCGCAGCGAGGTCGGGTCGATCCTGGCGCGCTCCACGGCCTCCCACGCCGTCTCCATCAGGAGGCGGTGCTGGGGGTCGATCGTCACGGCCTCGCCGGGGCTGATCCCGAAGAAGTCGGCGTCGAAGTCGGCCGCGTCGTACAGGAACCCGGCGTGCCGGGTGACGGTGGTGCCCACGTGGTCGGGGTCCGGGTCGTGGGCCACGTTCCAGCCGCGGTCGCGGGGGAACTCCGAGATCGCGTCGGTCTCCGAGCGCACCAGCTGCCACAGATCGTCCGGCGAACGCACCTCGCCGGGCAGGCGGCAGCCCATCCCGACGATCGCGATCGGCTCGTCCACACCTCCGTCGCCAGGGGTGTCGTCGGTGGCGGCGGGCTCGCCAAGGACGCGTGAGCACAGGTGGGCGGCCAGCCCCTCCGGCGTCGGGTAGTCGAACAGGGCCGTCGCGGACAGGGCGACGCCCGTCGCCTCGCTCAGGCCCTCGCGCAACCGCGCCGCGGCCCGCCCGCGCACCCCCTGCGCGCCGAAGGCCCGGGCGGCGTCCAGCGGCGCCGCGTCCGCCCGCTCCAGAGCGGCCGCCGCATGCGTACGGATCAGATCCAGCAGCAACCGGTGGCGCTCCACGTCGCCCGCGTCCGCGAGCCGCCGGCGCAGCGCCCGGCCGCGTCCCTCGTTCATCTCCATCGCCGCCTCCCCGGTCATCGGCTCACCATCGCGTGGTCCGCGACCGGTTCCATCGGCTCCGCGCTGTCCAGGATCCGTCCGGTCCGCGCCACCAGGGCGCCGAACTCGTCCGGTGTGATCGCTTGTTCGGCGTCGCACAGCGCGGTGCGGCCCGCCTCGTCGACGTCGACCATCACGCCGTCGGCACCCGCGACGGCGGCGGCCGCGGCCAGCGGGGCGACCAGGTCCGCGTGCCCGCAGGCGTGGCTGGGGTCGACGATCACCGGCAGGTGGCTGAGCCGCTTCAGGAGCGGTACGGCGGTGATGTCCAGGGTGAAGCGGCTCGCGTTCTCGAAGGTGCGCACGCCGCGCTCGCACAGCAGCACGTTGCCGTTGCCCGCCGCGAGGAGGTACTCGGCGCTGTGCAGCCACTCCTGGACGGTGCAGCCGAAGCCGCGTTTGAGCAGGACGGGGCGGCCGGTCAGCGCCACCTCGCGCAGCAGCGGGAAGTTCTGGGCGTTGCGCGTGCCGATCTGGAGCACGTCGGCGACCTCGGCCACGGCCTCGACGTGGGCGGCGTCGACGACCTCCGTGACGACGCCGAGCCCGGCCGCCGCGGCCGCGTCGCGCAGCAGCGCGAGCCCGTCGGTGCCGAGCCCCTGGAAGGCGTAGGGGGACGTACGGGGTTTGAAGGCGCCGCCCCGCAGCAGGTGCGCGCCCCGGGCCCGTACGTCCCGCGCCACGGTCGTCAGCCGGTCCGCACTCTCCACGGCGCACGGCCCGGCTATCCAGGTGAAGGAGCCGCCGCCCACGCTCCAGTCGTCGGTCACGCGGACGGCGCTGTGCTCGCCCGTGGCCGCGAAGCTGCCCAGGGGCGGTGACTGCGCGCTGTCGACGACGGTCTCGACGGCGGCCGTGGCGCGCAGCAGGGCCGCGAACTCCTCGCCCGCGGGCGAGGCCGGGGCGAGGTCGGGGAAGGCGACGAGGGTGTGGCGGCCGGCCCGGCAGTGGAACGACCGGTGTCCGTCGTGCCGCCACGCGGAGGTCAGCCGACTCTGCTCGTCGATCAGCACATGGGGGCGGAGGCGGGCAACGATCATCAGGTCACCTTTCAGCGGCTGTCGGAGGTCGGCCGTGCGGGCGGCCGTTGACGGGCCGTGCGGGCCCTTCGGCGGTCCGGGAGGCACGGGCGCGGGCCGGGTGCGGGCCCGCCCGCGTCCCGGGGGCGACGCGGCGGCGTGCGGCCTCAGCGGGGCGTCGCCGCGCCGGGCGACCACGCGGGCCGCTCGGGGAAGTCGAAGTCGACCTCGCCGGCCAGGCCGAGGCGCTCGACCATCCGCTGCGCGCCGGAGAAGTCGCGGACGAGCCGCCGCCCGGAGGACTGCGCCCGCAGGTCGCCGACGATCTCGTCGGCGCCGCGGACGCCCGCGGTGGCCAGTTCGAGGCGCAGCGTGGACAGGTCCTGCGCGGCGAACGCCTCCAGGGCGAGCGGCAGGCAGCGCACCAGGGTGCGGCGCTGTGCCGCGTTCATCCGCTCGTACAGCTCCCTGACGACCTCGGTGACGATCGAGCCGTGCGCCGTCTCGTCCCGCAGGTGCAAGGTGGTGATCAGGGAGTGCATGGGCTGGATCGAGTCGTCCCGGGCGAGCAGGGCGAGCAGGGAGTTGATGCAGGTCTCGGCGACCGCGCCCCAGACGAGCACGGCGACGTGGCGCTCC
This sequence comes from Streptomyces sp. NRRL B-1347, assembly GCF_000720325.1. GTDB lineage: Bacteria > Actinomycetota > Actinomycetes > Streptomycetales > Streptomycetaceae > Streptomyces. The sequence continues at coordinate 58,455 of NZ_JOJM01000031.1, read as the reverse complement.
CACTCCTCGGGCATCGTCGCGAGGACCTGGCACAGCCGCCGGTAGGTGACGAGTGGCGGCTGCTCCGGCCGGGTGCGCACGCCGCGCAGCTCCCGGGTGCGGTCGATGGCGAGCATGTGCATGTAGGTGTGGAAGCTCTCGTCCACGACGGCCTGCTGCACGCTCCGGCGCACGAGGGGCGCGTCGCTGCCGGGGAAGACGCCGCACATGATGAGGTCGAAAGCGGGCTCGGCGATGAGGTGTTCGGTGGCGATGACGCGCTCGTTGTAGCCGATCCACAGGCCGGTGAGGACCTGTCGCCGCTGGTCCGGGCTGGCCGCGAGGAAGCGCGGGTGCTCGGCGAACGGCACGATCTCCAGGGGGTAGTCGGGCACGGCCGGGTCGTGGCCCGCGCTCTCGTCCATGACCTCGGGCCTGGTCGTGACCGCTGCCCGGCGCGGCCAGGCCTGCACCAGGCGGCGCAGCGTGTCGCTGCCGACGCCGTTCTCCTCGGCCCACCCCCTGGCGGCCCAGGTGGTCAGCGCGCCCGGCACGTCCGTCACACCCGACTCCTCACGTCGCATCGGTCCTCCCCGCCTCGGCACCCGTGGCCCGTGGTGCCGCTGCATCGTCACCGGCCGCTCTTGGCGGTTTCTTGGAGGCGACTTGGCGACGGCCGACCGAGGCTTTCTGGATGCGGATCGGGGATGCCAGGATGAGGACGAGGCGCGGTGTCGCGGGCGTGTGGCCCCGTCGCGCGCACCGCCCGGAGTGAGCACCACCGCCGTCGCTTCCCGCGGCTCCGCCCGGTCCCCCGGGCGCCGCACCGCCCTTTCCGGTTTCCGCGCGCTCCCGTCCGGCCCGGCTCGCCCGCTGCTCCGCTGTCCGTCGTCTCCGGCACACCACTCGTCTCCGGCACACCACTGTTGTCTCCGGCACACCACTGTGAGGACGCATCATGCTCGTTCCGCTCACCACGGCCGACTTCCTCGACCGCGCCGAGGCGGCCGCCGCCGGGCGCACGGCGCTCGTCGACGAGCCGGGACAGCCGGCCGCCCCGGTGCCGACGACGACGTACGGCACGCTCCTCGCGCGCATACGGGCCTGGCAGGCCGGTCTGGACGCGCTGGGGGTCGGCGCGGGCGAGCGGGTCGCCGTCGTCAGCCCCAACTCCTCCCGGCTCCTGGAGCTGTTGTACGCCGTGACGGCGAGCGGGCGGATCTGCGTGCCGGTGAACTACCGGCTCACGCCCGAGGAGATCGCGTACATCCTGCGCCAGTGCGACGCCTCGGTCGTGTTCGTCGACCCCGACGTCGAGGCGGTCCTCGGCTCGGTCGACGTGCCGAAGCGGTTCGTCCTCGGGGAGCAGACCGAGACGGAGGTCATGCGCTTCGGCGTCGAGCCGCGCCCCTGGGAGCGGCCGGACGAGAACGCGGTGGCGACCCTCAACTACACCTCGGGCACCTCGGCGCGCCCCAAGGGCGTCGCCCTGACGCACCGGAGCATCTGGCTCAACGCGATGACGTTCGGCGTGCACGGGCGGATCTGGGAGGGGGACGTCTATCTGCACACGCTGCCCACGTTCCACTGCAACGGCTGGGGCGTGCCGTTCCTGCTCGCCGGGCTCGGCGCGCGGCAGGTGCTGTTGCGCCGGATCGACGGTACGGAGATCCTGCGCCGGGTCCAGGAGCACGGCGTGACCCTCGCGTTCGGCGCGCCCGCCGTGTGGGACGCGGTGATCCGGGCGGCCCGGGACTGGCCGGGAGAGGTGCCCGGGCGCGGGCGGACCCGGGTGGTCTGCGCGGGCGCGCCCGTCGACGAGCGGCTCGTCGCCGAGGTGGAGGAGACGCTCGGCTGGGAGTTCCTCCAGGTGTACGGCCTCACCGAGACGACGCTGCTCACCTTCAACCGGCGGCTGCCGGGTGCGCCCGGCAGCGGCGGCCTGACGCGGGCGGGCGCGCCCGCTCTCGGCGTCCGGATGCGGACCGGTGAGCGCGGCGAGGTCCTGGCCCGCTCCAACATGGTCCTCGACGGCTACTGGCAGGACGAGCGGGCCGACGGGGCCGCGCTGCGGGAGGGGTGGTTCCACACCGGCGACGCGGGGTCCTTCGACGACGAGGGGCACCTCCGGCTCTTCGACCGGCTGAAGGACGTCATCGTCACCGGCGGCGAGAGCGTGTCGTCGGTGGAGGTCGAGGACTGCCTCCTGGGCCATCCGGACGTCGCGGAGGTGGCCGTCATCGGCGTGCCGGACGAGCGCTGGGGCGAGACCGTCAAGGCGGTCGTGGTGCCCGCCGCGGACGCCGCGCGGGACGCGGCCGGGATCATCGCGTACTGCAAGCAGCGCCTGGCCCGGTACAAGGCGCCCACCAGTGTGGACTTCCAGGAGGCCCTGCCGCGCACGAGCAACGGCAAGGTGCGCAAGAGCGCGCTCCGCGAGCCGTACTGGGCCCACCAGGACCGGCGCATCCACTAGTTCCGAGCAGCGGCGCCGTCCCGCCGGGGCAGGAGCACCGTCCCGGCGGGACGGGCGGCTCCTGCCCCGGCAGGCCGTCGGCGTCGGCGTCAGTGGAGCACGCACACCCGCCCGACGAACTCGTCACGGAGGATCCGGCCGAAGAGCGCCCGCAGTTCGCGTCCCGGGTCCACCCCCAGCTCCTGGGCCAGGGCCCGGCGTATCCGGTGGTAGACCCGCACCGCCTCCGCCTGCCTGCCCACCTCGCACAGCGCGACCATCAGGAGCCAGCCCAGGCGCTCCCGCGTGGGATAGCGCGCGCTGAGCGCGGCCAGCTCGGCGACCACGGTGCCGTTGTCCCGGCCCCAGGCCAACTCGGCCTCCCACAGGGCCTCCCAGGTCATGAGCCGCAGTTCCTCCAGGCGCGCCGCCTCGCGCACGGCGGGTTCGTAGTCGCCGAGTTCCGCGTACGGCGCGCCGCGCCACAGCGCGAGGGACTCCCCGAGCGCCCGGCACGCCTCCGGGTAGCGGCCCGCCCGCAGCAGCCGCCGTCCGGCGCGCAGTTGGCCCTCGAAGCGGCAGGCGTCCACGCGCTCCGCCGCCACCGCGAGCAGATAGCCCTGCGACTCCCTGCGCAGGACGCGGTTGCGCCCCCGGGGCGGACCGTCCGGCTCCAACTGGCGGCGCAGATGGGACACGTAGCTGTGCAGGCTCGCGACCACGTTGCCGGGCGGGCCCGCGGGCCAGATGGCCTCCGTGAGCCGCTCGGTGCCGATCACCTGCCCGGGCGCCAGCAACAGGGCCGACAGGACCGCGCGCTGCCGCGCGGGTCCCAGAAGGAGCGGCCCCTCGGCCGACCACACCGCCAGCGGCCCAAGAATGTTGAATGACAGATTATCCGGGAACACTGCCGGAAATTGCGTAACACCTTTCACAGCTTTCACAGTCATCAAGTTTTCCCTCTGGTGCCACCCGTTTCCCATGGCCACCCGGTTTCCCCCTCGCGAAGATCGATACGGCGTCGGCACCGGCGGTCAAGGATCCTGGCCGACCTGCTCCTGTACTTTTCGCTGCGCACTGCATGAGTAAAGAGGGGGAAGCGTTCCCCACATGACCGCGCGTTACTCTAGGACAGGTTCCTGAGAGAGCACGCCCACCACTGATGCGCCGCCGTGGCGTGAAACTGAGGGTTCTTCAGCAGTTTCACCTGAGATACATTGGGAAGTTGCGAAATCCCATCGAGGATCTTGACTTCTCTCCCGTCCCAGCAGGCCCGGGGCGAGAAGAGGACCGAGGAGACACAGCGGATCGCGGACACGTGCCCTGAGGCGACGAGATTGCATTGTTCACCCCTTCCCCAGGGGCGAGGAAACGATCACGCAATTCAAGACAGCCCCGCGCCTGCGGAATCACGTCATCGAATAAGCAACTACCCCGGGAGAACGCGCGCTCCTAACGAGGAGCAGAGTGGCCGATCCTCCCTGGGAAAGGGGAGATTCCGCCACCCCATTGGCGTGCGCCCGCCACCACGCCGGTGCACGCCTGAGGACCCGGGTGGTTGACAGTTCATTTTTGGCGTCAATTTTTCGCTATCGGGCGGACGCCGCGCTCCGCCACTCGCCGGACGCCAGAAAGCGCCGCACGGACTCCGCCGCGCGCCGCCCTTCCGCCGCCACCACCCGTGCGGGCTCGACGGCGTGGGCCACATTCCCGACCGCGAACACCCCGTGGCGGGCCGTGCGGAAGGCCGCGTCGACGTCGGGGCCGCGCGTGCCGGGCGCGAGCGGCACTCCGCCGCGCCGCGCCAGCTCGTGGTCGGGAACGAAGTCGCCGGTGAACACCACGGTGTCGCAGGCGACCTGCGCGCTCCGTCCGGTGCGGTGGCGCAGCCGCACACCCGACAGGCGCCCCCGGCCGACGAGTTCGGCCACGTCGGTGTCCGTGAGCAGGGGGATCCCGTGCCACAGCCGGGCCACGGCGACGCGCGCGGCCGGGGCGTCGGGCCGGGCCGCGGGCGCGACGTGGGCGACCACCCGGACCCCGGCGCGCCGCAGCGTGTCCAGGGCCGCGTACGAGACCGCCTCGGCGCCGACCACCACGGCCCGGGTGCCGACGCGCTGCCCGAAGACGTGTACGGCCTGCTGGAGTTCGCCGGTGGTGTAGACGCCGGCGGGCCTGCTGCCGGGCACGAGGCGCGCGGCGCGGGGCCGTTCGCGGGCGCCGGTGGCGAGCACGACGGCCCGCGCGGTGAGGCGTTCGAGGCCGCCGGGCGAGGTCGTGTCGAGGGTGCGGGGGCCCGCCCAGCCGGTGGCGGTGACGCCCGTGCGCACGGTGGCGCCCGCGCGCACGGCCGCCTCGACACACCGCCGCGCGTAGCGGGGGCCGCTCAGGCCGGGGACGGCCAGACCCGCGACCGCGCGGTCGCCGAAGCCGCCGTGGTGGCAGTGGCGCGGGACGCCGCCCGCCTGCCGCTCCCGCTCCAGGACCTCGACGCGGCCCGCGCCCGCGGCGGCGAGCCCGGCCGCGGTGGCGAGGCCCGCCGGTCCCGCGCCGACGACCAGGACGTCGACCGCGCGTTCGCGCCTCATGGGGGTCTCCCGCCGCTCGTCGCTCATCGCTGTGCCGTCCGGTCGCGCCCGTCGAGGAGCGCGCGTACGGCGGCCCCGCAGTAGAACCCCTGGCACCGGCCGCCGCGCGCCCGGGTGCGGCGGCGCAGCCCGTCGACGGTGACCGGCGGGACCGTGCTGCGCAGGGCGTCGCGGATCTCCCCGCGGGTGACGCGTTCGCAGTGGCAGACGAGGGTGCCGTACGCGGGGTCGGCGGCGATCAGCTCGGCGCTCTCGTAGGGGCGCGGGAAGGCCTCGCCCAGGTTCGGCATCCGCACCGGCGCGAGGTCCCGGCGCGCGCCGAGGCGCAGCCCCGTCCCGGCGAGCAGCTCCGTGACGTGCGCGGCGATGGCCATGGAGGCCGTCAGGCCGGTGGAGCGGATGCCGCCGACGGTCACGTAGCGCTGCCGCGGCCGGGCGTCGATGCGGTAGTCGTCGTGCCCGGTCGCCGCGCGCAGGCCGGCGTAGACGGCGGTGACCTCCTCGTCGAGGAGCGGCGGCAGGACGCGGGCGCCCTGGCGGCGCAGCCCGGCGAGGCCCTCGGCGGTGGAGCCGGTGGCCCGTTTGTCGTCCAGGTCCTCCGCGGTGGGCCCGAGCAGGACGTTGCCGTACACCGTCGGCGCGACGAGGACGCCCTTGCCGAGCGCCGTGGGCACGGGCAGCAGGATGTGCCGCACCAGGTCGCGGGCGAGCTTGTCGAAGACGATGAGCTGGCCGCGGCGGGGCGTGACCGTGAAGGTGTCGTGGCCGAGCATGCGGTCGACGGTGTCGGCGTGCAGGCCCGCCGCGTTGACGAGGTAGCGGGTGCGCAGTCGGCCACGGCCGGTGGTGAGGACGTGGCCGTCACCGTCCTGGGCGACCGCCGTCACCGGGCAGCCGAGGTGCAGGTCCACGCCGTTGCGCACGGCCTGCGTCGCGTAGGCGAGCGGTGTCGTCCAGGGGCAGATGACGCTCTCCCCCGGCACGGCGAGGGCGCCGAGCGCGCCGGGCCCGAGGTGGGGCTCGCGGGCCCGCACGGCGGCGGCGTCCAGGAGCGAGGCCTCGTGGTAGCCGTTGCGCACGGCCTTGTCGAGGAGGCCCGGCAGCGCGGCCAGCTGCTCCTCGTCCCAGGCGACCAGGAGCGCGCCGACCGGCTCCACGGGGATGCCGGTCCCGGCCGCGTAGGCGGCGAGCCGCCGCTGCCCCTCGCGGACGAGGCGGGCCTCCAGGGAGCCGGGCACGGCGTCGAAGCCGGTGTGCAGGATCGCCGTGTTGGCCTTGGACGTGCCCTCGCCCACGTCGTCGGACGACTCGACCACCGCGATCCGCAGCGGGTGGTGGGCCAGTTCGCGGGCGATCGCCGTGCCGACGACTCCCGCGCCGACGACGGTGACGTCGTACGTCGTCTCCGGCAGCGCCCCGGCGCGGGTGACGCGGCCCTGCGGCTCGAAGGTCGTGCGGTCGCTCATGGGTCCGGCTCTCGTCCCTCAGGGGTCGTGCGGGCGGTTCGTTCGAGGGGCGGGCGGCCCCGCCGCCGGGCAGTCGGGGGCCCGGCGCGCGGCGGTCATGACGGGGGCGTGCGCTCCAGCAGGGCCGTCACCTCGGTGCGGAAGGCGACGCGGCGCGCGGCGGCCTCGTCCGGGCCGATCCGCGGCTCGTACACGGCGGCGGGCCGCCACTCGGGTACGACGTCGGCCAGGCCGAGCCCGCTGTCGAGGCCGAGGCGCGCCACCGCGCCCACGCCGAGCGCCGTGACGTCCGGCAGGGCGGAGACCTCGACGGGCCGCTGGAGCAGATCGGCCTGGGTCTGCATGAGCAGGGCCGACCGGGTCAGGCCGCCGTCGACGCGCAGGCTCCGCAGGGGCTCGCCGAGGTCGGCGGCCGCGGCGTCGGCGAGCTCGGCGACCTGCGCGGCGACGCCCTCGCACAGCGCGCGCACCAGGTGCCCGGGGGTGGTGTCGAGGCCGAGCCCGGTCAGGGAGCCGCGCGCGTCGCCGCGCCACCAGGGGGCGGCGAGCCCGGCGAGGGCGGGGACGAAGGTGACGCCGCCGCTGTCCGGCACGGCCGAGCCGACCGGGTCGAGGTCCCGCGCGCCCTTGATCACGCCGAGGTCCGTGAGCCAGCGCACGGCCGAAGCGGCCGTGAGGACCTGGCCGTCCAGGCAGTAGCTGCTGCGGCCCGCGAGGCGCCAGGCGACGCAGGCGACGAGGCCGGAGCCGCCGCGGCGCGGCCGCTCACCGGTCTGGGCGAGCAGGAACGCGCCGGTGCCGTAGGTGCACTTGGCGCTGCCGGGCGCGGTGACGTCCTGGGCGAGCAGCGCGGCCTGCTGGTCGACGAGGAGGCCGGTCAGGGGCAGCTCGGCGCCGAACGCGCCGGTGGTGCCGACCTGTTCGGCGGCGTCGACGACGCGGGGCAGCTCCTCGCCGTCGAGCCCGAAGAGGGCGAGGGCGCGCTCGGACCAGGTGACGGAGTCCAGGTCGAGGAGCTGGGTGCGCCCGGCGGTGGCGGCGTCCGTCACGAAGGCGCCGGTGAGCCGGTGGACCAGCCAGGCGTCGCTGGTGGTGACCACGCCGCGCCGGGTGCGGTGGCGGCGTATCCACGCCATCTTGGGCGCGGCGAAGTAGGGGTCGAGCGGCAGGCCCGTGAGGTCCTTCAGTTCGTCGGCGTGCGCGGCGAGTTCGGCGCACAGGGGCTCGGCGCGGCGGTCCTGCCACACCAGGGCGTCGGTGAGCGGCTCGCCCGTGGCCGGGTCCCAGGCGAGGACGGTCTCGCCCTGGTTGGCGAGGCCCACGGCGGCGACCGGCTCGCCCGCGCGGTCGAGGGCCGCGCGCCCGGCGTCGAGCACGGAGGCGAGCAGCTCGCCGGGGTCGACCTCGACGCGGCCGCCGGGCAGGTGGCGGGGGCGGACGGGGGCGTCGGCGGAGGCGATCACGCCGCGCTCGGGGCAGACGACGAGGGCCTTGGTGCCGGAAGTGCCCTGGTCGACGGCCAGCACCGGGCCGCCGCCGGTCATCCGCGGCCTCTTCCGCGCCCGGGTGCGTACGCCGCGCAGTAAGTCGTGATCACGGCGGCAGCCTGCTACAGGCCGCGGGACCCGTCAAGGGAAGGGAGGCACCCAAAGTGCGCATGGGGGACCGCCGTTGAACGAGTGAGAAACCAAAGCGCTCATCGGCGCGCCGCGTTGACACAAGTTGGTCAAGAAAGATCCGAGGACCGACCAGTAATCGGAAGTCTCCGCTCTACACTGACCGCCGAACAACAACACCCACTCGTACATCAGTTCATCACTCACAGAACGCGCAGACCACAGACCCTCACGAAGAGCCAGCAGCCCGCAGCCCCCAGCCAGCCCAGAGGACCCAGCCGATGCCCTTAGCCCGCCCGGTGTATCACCCGGCCGGTCACGACGCGCCGCTGCGCGCCGTGCTCCAGGACCTCAAGGCAGGCCGCTGGGTGTCGACGAGGAACCTGCTGACCGAGACCCCCGACTGGGGCCTGTGGACCCAGCGCACCCAGATCCTGGCGGCCGCCGTGGCCGGCTCCGACGTGGTGCGCGCCTGGCTCGCCGAGGAGCCGCGCAGCGTCGCCGCCACGGTCCTGCACACCCGGGTCACGGTGGAGCGCGCCCTGCGCGCGCACCGGGCGGGCCACCGCCACACCAACGACCTGTGGCGCGAGGCGAACAGCGCCTGCCGCATCGCCTCGCAGACCTCCCCCGAGGACCCCGTCCCGTGGATCTGCCTGCTGGCGCTCGCCCAACTCGACGAGGGCCAGCGGTGGGACGAGCACCGGGTGGCGGCGCCGGAGCCGATGCTGTTCCCCGGCCCGTGGCAGATCCTCGCCGAGGCCGACAAGCGCGACCCGGGCAACCGCGAGGCGTACCACCGCATGCTCCAGTTCGCGTACCACCGCAGGCCGGGCGCGCCGCTGACCGAGGCGGTCAACTTCGTGCACTGGGCGTCCGCCGCGGCGCCCGCGGGCTCGCCCCTGCACGTGCTCCCGCTGTACGTCCGGGTGGAGCGCTACCGCCGCGAGGGCGGCAGCGAGCGCGCGCTCGACCTGCACTGGATCGCGGAGGACGCGACGCGCGGCGCGCTGCGGGCGCTCCAGCTGTGGTTCGACCACGCGCAGCCCGAAGCGGCCTCGCTGCTCGACCTCAACTACCTGGCGCACGCGCTGTGGGGCGCGCACCACTTCCACGACGCGGTGCGGGTGTTCGAGGCCCTCGACCCCTTCTACGCCACCGTGCCGTGGACGTACCGCACCACGCCGCCGGGCGACGCGGAGGCCGCCGCCGAGGCCTTCGTGCAGGCCCGGGCGCGCTGCTTCCACGCCGCGCGCGGCGCAGGGCCGCGCGGCTGACCCACCCCTGCCCCCCCTGCACTGCCCGGCACTTTCGGCACCACCCTTCGTCACCCCCGTGACACACCCCTCACACCCCCGCACCCCCGCTCTCCCCGGAGGTTGATCCGTGTCCCGCACCACCGTGTCGAGTTCTGCCGCGATACCACCGCTCCCCGATGAGGAGCAGCGGCTCAGGGAACTCGGCTACCAGCCCGTCCTGGCCCGCCGCATGGGCGGCTTCGGCAACTTCGCCATCAGCTTCTCCGTCATCTCCGTCCTGTCCGGCTGCATGACGCTGTACGGCTTCGGCCTCGGCACCGGCGGGCCCGCGGTGATGATGTGGGGCTGGGCCGGGGTCGGCCTGATGGTCCTGTTCGTGGGCCTGGCACTGGCCGAGGTCACCAGCGCCTATCCCACCTCCGGCGCCCTCTACTACATGGCGGACCGGCTCGGCGGCAGGCGCTGGGGCTGGTACACGGGCTGGCTCAACCTCCTCGGCCTCCTCGGCGCGATCGCGGGCATCGACTACGGAGCGGCCCTGTTCAGCGGCGCCCTGCTGAGCATGCACACCGACTTCACGCCGACGGCCGGATCCACCTTCGTGATCTTCCTGGGCATCCTGTTCCTGCACGCGCTCCTGAACCTCTTCAACGTCCGGCTCGTCAGCCTCCTGAACTCCATCTCCGTGTGGTGGCACCTGGCCGGTGTCGCGGTGATCGTCGGCGTCCTCGCGATCGTCCCCGACTCGCACCAGTCGCCGTCGTTCGTGTTCGGCGAGTTCGTCAACGACACCGGCTGGTCGAGCCCGGTGTACGTGTGCATGATCGGCCTGCTGCTCGCCCAGTACACGTTCTCCGGCTACGACGCGTCCGCGCACCTGTCGGAGGAGACCTCCAACGCCTCCGTGACCGCCGCGCGCGGCATCGTGCGCGCCATCTGGGCCTCCTGGATCGCCGGGTTCGTGCTGCTCGCCGGGCTCACCTTCGCCATCCAGGACTACGTGGGCACCCAGGAGAGCGGGACCGGCGTGCCGCCCGCGCAGATCTTCATCGACGGGCTCGGCACGTCCGGCGCCACCGCGCTGCTGCTCATCGTGATCGTGGCCCAGCTGTTCTGCGGCAACGCCGAGACGGCCGCGGCCAGCCGCATGGTCTTCGCCTTCAGCCGCGACAACGCCCTTCCGGGCTCCGCGGTGTGGCGCAAGGTGAGCCCCAAGACGCAGGTGCCGGTCCCCGCCGTGTGGCTCTCGGTCGGCCTGGCCGGCGTCATCGCGCTGCCGTCGCTGTACTCCGAGACCGCGTACGGCGCCGTCACCGCCATCAACGTCATCGGCATCACGCCCGCCTATGCCATCCCGATCCTGCTGCGCCTGAAGGCGGGCGACCGGTTCCAGCCCGGGCCGTGGAACCTGGGCCGGTGGAGCAAGCCCGTGGGCTGGATCGCGGTGTGCTGGGTGGCCTTCGTGACGGTCCTGTTCTGCCTCCCGCAGTCGTCGCCGGTGAACGTCGACACCATGAACTACGCGTCCATCGCGCTCGCCGTGGTCCTGGTCCTCGCCACGATCTGGTGGTTCGTGGCCCGCCGCACCTACAACACCCCGGCCGCGTACGGCACGGACAAGGAGCAGGCGGAGATCGCCGAGGGCATCGTCTAGCGCCCCCGGCGCGGAGGCGGGGCCCGACCCCCGTCCGGGCCCCGCCCCGCGCCGCACCCCCGGACGCGCCGCACCCCCGGACGCGTCCGGCCTCCAGGACGCGCGGCACCCGCCGGTGCCGTCCCGTCCTGCCCCTGCCCTCGCTCCAGTCAACTGCCGTGCGCCGGAGCGGAGCGAGAGATTCGACCACGTTCGAATTGGCCGGGTTCCGCGTCGCGCGCGTCGCCCGGTGCCGCCTAGCATCCGGTGGCGTGATCCACGCGCATCTGGACGCGGAGTCCGTCGGCAGGGTCCGGTTCGCCCCGTCCCCCGCGAACGAGGCCGTCTGGTGGCTGCGGTACGCCGTGACCGGCGGGCGGCATCCGGTGTTCGGCGACCCGGGGGCCGCGGCCCGCTGGGCGCTTCGCCGCCCCGACGTGCGCCTGGTCGCGCAGTGCCTGTCCGTACCAGGCGGACCCACGTACATGCCGGACCTGCTGACGCCCAAACCCGCCGTGGGGCCCGCGGGCCGTACGTTCGCCGAGCAGGTGCAGGCCGTCGGCGGCACCTCGCCGGAGGAGGCCGCGTTCCAGGTGTGCGAGATGCGCTTCCGGAACGGCCCGGTGCCCGGGGACGTGCTGGACGCGGTGGAGTCGGGGACGTTCGCCGAGCGGGCGGCCAACGGCCTGCGCGAGTTCTGGCAGGACGCGGTCGCCGACGGCTGGAGCGGCCTGAAGTCGGTGCTCGACGCCGATGTGGCGGCCCGCTCAGTGGAGTTGGCCACGTACGGCGTCGGGCACGTGCTCAAGACGCTGCACGCCGACGTCACCTGGGCCGACGGCCGCCTCACGGTCCGCAAGAACTACGAGGAGACCGTCCACTTCCACGGCGCCGAAGTGGTCCTCTCCCCCATGGCGGCGTCCTGGCCGCAGGTCAGCGTGCAGCTGGGCGAGCCGGGCAACGCGGTACTCGGCTATCCGGCCACCGGCATCGGCACGGCCGCCGACCGGCCCCGGCGCCCGGCCGTCGCCCGGCTCCTCGGCAGGAGCCGGGCCGCGCTGCTCGGCGACCTGGCCGCGCCCCGCACCACCGGCGAACTCGCCGCCCGGCACCGGCTCGCGCCCGCCACGGTCTCCTACCACCTGGGCGTGCTGCACCGCTCGGGCCTGGTCCTGCGCGAGCGCGACCGGAACGTGGTGCGCTACCGCAGGAGCGCGGAGGGCGACGCGCTGCTCGGCGGCTGAGGCAGGCGGCACAGCTCTCAGGCGGCCCTCTCGGGCGGGACAGCGCCCGCCGCGAGGAGGACGTCGGCCGTCTCGGAGTGGCCGCCGGCGCGCGCCCACGCCAGCGGTGACCAGCCCGTGCCGTTCTCCTCGCGGAGGTTCGGGTCGGCGCCGTGCGCCAGCAGTTCGCACACGGTCGCGGTGCGCCCCCAACAGGCGGCCGCGCACAGGGGCGTGCCCTCCGCGCCGAGTCCGGCGCTCTCGGCGTCCGGGGCGGCGCCCGCCTTCAGGAGCAGCCGGGCAACGCCCGTCCTGCCGTTCACGCAGGCCTCGTACAGCGGCGTCGTGCCCTCGCTGTCAGGGCGCTCCGGGTCGACACCGGCCCGCAGCAGCGCCCTGACCCGGGCGCGGTCGCCGCCCCAGATCGCTTCGAACAGGTGGCGGGAGTACTTCTTGCGCTTGCGCTGGTTCACGGGCCGAGGTTACGACCCAGGTAGGTGGTGTGGCCAACGAATTCAGGCGTCGAAGCGTTCCGTGTACGCCTCGGTCGGCGGGTAGGGGGCCGACCTGGTCATCCCGCACGACCAGAAGCCCGATGTGCCCGGGGTGCGGGCGAGGTCGTTGACGTAGGGCGCGGGGGCGGGGCCCGCGGGTCCGCGCACCGTGGTCCAGGTGCCGGCGTCGTACCGCAAGTACGTACTGCGGCTCTGGTCCTGGTAGTTCCAGGCCGATATCCACGCGGGGCGGCCCTGTGCGTCGCCCGCGACCGAGGACAGCGAGCCGAGGGTGAACCCGGCGTCCACCTCTCTCCAGGCGGTGCCGTCCCAGTGCCGCAGGATGGGGTTGCCGGGGCGTCCGGGAGGCCCGCCGACGCCGAACTCGTTGCCCACGGCCCAGACGTCGTCCGCGGCGACCGCGTGGACGTCGGCGAAGGTCTGCCGCAGGCCCACGAGCGGCGGCAGCACCGTCCACGAGCCGTTCCACCGGGCCACGAACCCGGTCCAGCCGCCGCCCGCCGCCCGGTCGCCGCAGACCCAGACCTCGTCCGGCGTGCGCAGCACCACGCGGTACAGGTTGACGCCCGGCGCGGGCAGCGGGTCGAGCCACCGCCACCGCTTGCCGTCCCGGTGCAGCAGCCGGGTGGAGCCGCCCCGGGTGCCACTGACCCACACCCGCCGGTCGGGCCCGACGGCCACCGCGCTCAGCCGCACGTCCGGCTCGCCCTTGCCGGGGAACGCGGCCTCGCGCCAGGTGGTGCCGTCCCAGCGCAGCAGCGGGCTCGCGCTGCCGGTGGGCCAGCCCACGCTCCACGCCGCGTCGGCGCAGACCCCGGCGACGTCGATCAGGCGCCCTTCGTAGGCCGGCGAGGACACGTCGGTCTTCGACCAGGCGGTGCCGTTCCAGACCATGGCGAGCGCCCGCGAGGGCGCCGAGCCGCCGACGGCCTCCTCGCCCACGGCCCAGGCCAGTCGGGGCCCGGCGGCGGCGATCCGGCGCAGCTGCGCGGGCGGGGTGCTGCCGGGCGCGGGCACCGCCTGCCAGCCCTGCGCCCGCGGCGCCGCCGCGGCGGCGCGGACCGCCGCCGGGCCGAGCGCGATCCCCGACAGCGCGCCGAGCGTCCCTGACACAAATCGTCTTCGTCTCACGGCTGGTTCCCTCCACACGGTGGGACGGAAAGGAGGGACCACAGTGGGACGCCGGGCGGGGCGGGTCTAGGTACCCGGGTGACAAAACCCGGGCGCTGCGCGAACCGCCCTACGGCTCGCGGTCGTTGAGGATGCGCTGGAACAGCCGGTGGTCCTGCCAGGCGCCGTTGATGTGCAGATAGGCGGGGGCCAGGCCGTACTCCGTGAAGCCGCACTTGGCGAGCACCCGCTGCGAGGCAGCGTTGTGCAGGAGGGTGCCCGCCTCCACGCGGTGCAGCCGCAGCTCGGCGTCGGCGGCGGCGCACACCGCGGTCACGGCGGCGGTGGCCAGGCCGCGCCCGGCGTACGCCGCGTCCGTCCAGTAGCCGAGGCTGGCGCTGCGGAGCGGGCCGCCCACGATGTTGGAGAGCGCGATGCCGCCGGCGACGACGGCCTCCTCGCCGTCGCGCGCCCCGGACTCGTCCCACAGCAGCCAGCGCGCCCGAAGGCCGTCCGCGAGCTCCTGCTCGTACGTGCGCAGCAGGGCCAGTTGACCGGCCGTCGTGAAGAACTCGGGCGGGCGCCGCGGATCCCACGGGCCGAGGTGGGCGCGGCTGCGGTCGTAGGCGCGGGCGAGGGCCGCGGCGTCCGCGACGGCCGCCGGGCGCAGGACGACGTCGTCGGTGAGGCGAACGGTACGCAGTTCCACGGTCTGTTCTCCCCTGCCCTCGTGGGCCCTTGCGCCCCTCACATCCCGCCCGCGACGCGCAGCACCGCGCCCGTCGCGTACGAGGCGTCGTCCGACAGGAGCCACGACACGGCGCCGGTGATCTCCTCGGGGCGGCCGGAGCGGCCCATGGGGATGACGTCGGCGAGCTTCGCCGGACGCTGCGGGTCCTCGTGGAACTCGGTCCAGATGATGCCGGGGGCCACGCAGTTGACGCGGATGCCGAGGCCCGCGACCTCCTTGGCCAGGCCGACGGTCAGCGCGTCCGTGGCGGCCTTGGTCGCGGCGTAGTGGACGTACTGGCCGGGGCTGCCGAGGGTGGCCGCGGCCGAGGAGATGTTCACGATCGCGCCGCCGCCGGTGCGGGTCATGTCGCGCACGGCGCGGCGGGCGCAGAGCAGATAGCCGAGCACGTTCACGTCGAGGGCGCGGCGCATGCCCTCGGCGTCGGCCTCGGCGAGGGGGCCGTTCGGGCCGCTGACGCCCGCGTTGTTCACCAGGCCCGTGACCGGGCCGAGTTCGGCGGCGGCGTCGAAGAGCCGGTCCACGTCGTGCTCGTCCGCCGTGTCGAGGGCGACGGTGACGCAGCGGCGCCCGGTGGCGCGGACTGCGTCGGCGGCCCGCTCGGCGGCCTCGGCGTCGGAGCGGTAGCCGATGGCCATGTCATGGCCATCCTGCGCGAGCCGCAGGGCGACGGCGGCGCCGATGCCACGGCTGCCACCGGTGATCACGGTCACGTTCACGGGTGCCTCCGACCCTTCGGGATCTTGTGGCCGCAGTGTAGGCACAGCGGCCCGGCCGAAGGGCCGGGGTCCCGGAGCGGACGAGCGGGAGAAGGGGCCCGCTCGCCCGCCCGCTCAGCTCACGGGGCGAGGCACCCCGTGCCCGGCACCTCGGTCGGGACACCGAGGTTGGCCAGGTCCACGAGGCCCGTCACTTCCTGGACGGCACAGTCGACGGTGGCCACCGGGTCAGGGACGGCGCTCGCGGGTGCGGCGACCGCCCCGAGGAGAGCGAGCGTTCCGACGGCGAGGGCAGCGATACGGCGCATGAACAGCCTTTCTGCGTACGAAGTGGGTGATCCTCCGCAGAGCTGCCCTCCGCGATGTCCCGATATCCACCCCGTCACCCGGAAGAGGCCGCTGAATCGATCCGGCACCGCGCCCGCGGCGCGCTACACCTTCTCGGGCGCCTCGGGCGCCGCCTCTTCGGCCGGGAGGCTGTCCATGAAGGAGCTGACCGAGAACACCGCGTTGCCGGGGCCCGCGGGGCCGTAGCCGGGCGGCGAGGAGAGCCCGAACTCCTGCATCGTCGCGCGGTACTCCTGGAGCAGCCGCACGTGGTACTCCAGCGGCGCGCCCAGCGGATTGGCCTTGCCGAGCGGCGTCGTGGGCTCCGGGCACCAGGTGGTGAAGCGCGGCGTGATGCCGTGCGCCATGAAGTAGCGCAGGCCCTCGACGGTCGAGTCGATGGCCTCGTTGACGGTCGTGAAGCCGAACGGCTCGGCCATCTCGACGCCCGCCACGAAGTTCGGGATGACGTTGCGCGCCCCGAAGACCTCGGCGGAGTCCAGGATCCGGCGGTGCCACTCGTCGCGGCCGACGTAGCGCTCCTTGCCGGGGCAGTACAGCTCGAAGAGGCGGCGGTCCCACACCTCGTAGTTCGGGTGGTAGATGCGCACCCCGTAGTCGTGGAAGCGCTGGACGTCCTCCTTGGGCAGCGCCTGGGCGACGACCTTGCCGATCCAGCGGCCGGGGAAGCGCTCCTCGATGGCCTTGGCGTACTGGCCGTAGAAGTCGGCCTCGTCCTTGCCGCCGATCTGCGAGGTGACGGCGCCGCCGGTGAGCGTGTACGCCGTGGACGTCTTCGCGGTGTCGTACTTGTCGATGATCTCCAGGGCTTCCAGGACCTCGTCGACGGGCTTGACGCCCGTGTACGGGCGGCCCGCCGCCTTGTGCTGGCGCCAGTTGTGGTTGATGTCGCAGTACTGGCACTCCTCCTTGGCGCCGAAGTACTGGCAGACCCGGAAGACCGTGAGGTAGATCAGGTAGCCCCACTGGATGGTGGGCGCCACCTCCATGACCGACTTGCCGTTCGCGAGCTTGTGCCGGTAGTACTCCGGCATCGGCGGCACGCCGACGTCGGAGATGCGCTGGCCGTCCAGGTAGAGGCCGAGCACGCCGTCGCCGTCGGCGGCCACGCGGTACGGGGACGAGGGGTTGACGCGCACCGACACCACGGTGCGGCGCAGCTCGTAGGGGCCGCCGGTGAGCACGATCTCCTCCGGCGGGCGGCGCAGGGCCGCGGCGCCGAGCTCCGGCAGGGTGCCGTGGTCGAAGGAGAAGATGAAGTACGACTTCGGCTTGACGTCGCCGGAGGCCTCGTTGGCACTGTCGCTGAGCGCCGACTCGTCGAAGGCCACGCCACCGCGCAGCAGGTCCTCCTTGATCACGGCCTCGCGCGGCACCAGCGGATGCCGCTGCATGAGTCCTTCGATCAACTCCGTACGCCTGGGCATGGGGCGGGCACCTCGGATCCTGTCGGGTCTTGACTTATTCGTCATGTTTTGCCGGTTTTGCCGGTGCGCAGGGGATCGCCCTGTGCGGGGTCCACGCTAATACCGCCGCGCCGCGTGCCGAATCCGGCTCCGGTCGCAGGCGTGCGGAGGCGTCCCCGCCGCGCGCGGGAGCGGCGTCGGCCCCGGAGGTGACACCGCGCTCCGCCAGCGGTCCGACGGCACGGGAACCCGGGCGGCGGGCCCGCGCGTTCACCCGACAGCGCCCGGCCGAGACGGGCACCACCGACCCGACCCACAGGCGGCGCCCATGATCGAGCTGGTCCCGGGAGGCAATACGCCCCTGCCCGACGGCACCCTGACGCTCCGCGTGCCCGGCCCCTTCGACCTGTCCGCCCTCATCACCGGCGACAGCGGCAAGGTGGCGGGCGACGCGGACTTCGTGTTCTACAACCAGCCCGCGGCCCCGGGCACCCGCCTCGCCGGGGACACGCTCACGGTCGAGGCGCACCGTCTGCGCCCCGGCGCGAGCCGCGTCACCCTGGTGGTCAGCCCGGCCGAGCCCGACACGCCGCTGGACCGGCTGCCCTCGATCGTGCTCCAGGTCGGCGGCCCCCGCGGGCAGACGGTCGCGCGGTTCGCACCGCCGCGCCCACGGCAGGAGACCGTGCTGCTGCTCGCCGAGATCTACCGCAGGGGCACCGCGTGGAAGCTGCGCGCGATCGGCCAGGGGTATGCGGAAGGGCTCGCCGGGGTGGCACGGGACTTCGGCCTCGAAGTGACGGAGGAGCCCGCGGCGGCGGACGGACCCGGCGCGGGGGGCGGGACCGGCGCGGCAGGCGGGACCGGTGCGGCCGCGGGCGGGGCCGGCTCCGCGGCGGGCGGCCGCGCCGCGAGCGAGGCGATCACCGTCGTCATGCCCCGCCCCCGCGCCACGGCGGCGCCCGCCGCCCCGCCGCCCCCGGCGTACGCACCCGCGCGCGGCCCTGCCGGATCGGCACCACCCGGCCCCCTCCAGGACTTCCTCGCCCGGGTGAACTCCGCGCGTGCGGCCGCCGGTGCCCCGCCCGTCCAGTGGGACGCCCGCCTCGCCGAGGCCGCCCGCACGCACGCGGCGGGCATGGCGGCGCGCGGGGCCCTCGGCTCGGAGAGCGCGGACGGCACCTCGCTGTACCAGCGCGTGGCGGCGGGAGGCTATGCCTATCTGACGATCGGCGAGCACCTGGTGTCGGGCCCGCCCACCCCTGCCGACCTCCTCGACTACTGCCTGGGCGACGGCGGCTCCCGGCGCACGATCCTGGACCGGGCATACACCCACGTCGGCCTCGGGCAGGTGCCGGACGGCCGCTCCGGAGACGTGTTCTGGACGGCGCTGTGGGCCGAGCCCCTCACACCGCAGGGCCTCGCCCGGTCCACGGCCGAGGTGCTCAGGCTCACCAACGGCCACCGGGCGGCCGCCGGGCTGCGGCCCCTCGCACCGGACCCCCGGCTCGCGGCGGCCGCGCAGGCCCACAGCGCGGACATGATCGCCCGCGCGTTCTACGCCCACACCGCGCCGGACGGCAGCGAGCCCTGGCACCGCGCCGCCGCGGCGGGCAGCCCCCACCGCGCGGTCGGGGAGAACATCGCCTGCGGCCAGCGCTCCCCCGCCGAGGTCGTCGAGGGCTGGATGAACAGCCCGGGACACCGGGCGAACATCCTCAAGCCCGCCTTCACCCACCTGGGCGTCGGCTTCGCGGGCGGCGGCTCGGCGGGCACGTACTGGACGCAGCTCTTCGGCGGCTGACCGCACCGGCGCCCGCCGCCCCGCCGGGGGGCCGTCCCGCCAGGGGTCCCGCCGGGGGCGACCGCGTTCGCTTTCCGTACGTGCCGGGCGCACCCTGGAGGTACGGGGGGTGACCCCCGGGAGGTGACCCGTCATGACCACGCCAGTCGGATGGCACGTAGAGCTCGAATTCCAGGAGGACGGCCACCGCACCAGCGCGGCGGCCCTGCTGCGGCTCGCGGACGGCACGGAGCTGCGGGCGCGCGGCTACGCCATGCGCCACCCCTCCGACCCCGAGCAGCTCAGGGTCGGAGAGGAGATCGCGGGCGCGCGGGCCCTGATGGACTGCGCCTCGCAGTTGCTCGGCAAGGCCCACACGGAGATCGACGAGGCCACGGGGCGGCACTCGCATCCGCTGGCGCAGTAGCCGCGCCTGCCGCCGCGCCCCTGCGGCGTCCTCAGACCGGCACCGGCACCCCCTGCCGCGCCGAGGCGTACCCCGCCTCGACGATCCGCAGGGTGCGCAGACCGCCGTCGCCGTCGGCGACGTCCATGCCGTCGGCGCCGGGGCCGAAGAGGAACGCGCGCAGCATCCGCGCGTCCAGATCGACGCCGAAGGGCAGCTCGACCCCGCGGCCGTGGCGCTCGCTGAAGCCGTGCACCTTCTGGTCGAAGGCGTCCATCTCCAGGGTCGCGCGCTCGCCGACGACGGTGAGTTCGAGGCCGCCCCAGGAGGGGTGGGAGCGCGGGTGGGACCAGCTGCAGTCGATGGTGGCGACGGCGCCGTTGTCGTAGGTGACGGTGACCAGGCCGCTGGTCTCGACGGAGACCTCGTCCTCGTACAGGAGGTTGTTGGTCTGCGCGTACACCTCCACGGCGCGGGCCCCGAGCAGGTCGTCGAGCAGATCGGCGATGTGGACGGTGTGGTCCATCAGGGCGCCGCCGCCCGCGAGCCCGGGGTCGGCGAACCAGCGGCGCGCGCGGGTGGGCATGTGCCCGTTGTTGGCGCCGGACACGGCGAGCACCCGTCCCGTGTCGCCCGAGGTCACGGCGCGTTTGACGGCCGCGTACGCCGGGCTGAAGCGCACCGGGTACGCGACCGCGAGGCGCACGCCCGCGGCGCGGCAGGCGGCGACCATCGCCTCGCCGTCCGCCGCGGTGGCCGCGAGCGGCTTCTCGCACAGCACGTCGACGCGGTGCGCGGCGGCCAGCTCCACGAGCGGGCGGTGGCGGGCGTTCTCCGAGCACACCACCACGGCGTCGGGCCGCCAGGCGAAGGCCTCCTCGTAGGTGTCGGCGTACGGCACGTCCAGGGACGCGGCGAACGCGCGGCCGCGCACCTCGCCGGGCGCGGCGGACGCGGCGGACGGGTCGCTGCCGAGGACCTCCACGCCCGGCAGGTCCCGCAGCAGCCGCAGATAGGCGGCCGCGTGGACGTGGGCGAACGACAGGACGGCGACTTTCATCGGATGTCCTCCTCAAGGGACACGGCACGGCCGGTGCGGTTCGACTCGATGGCGGCCCGCGCGACGCGCACCGCGGCGACGCCGTCGTCGGCGCGCACCCGGGGCACGAGCCCGGGGTGGTCCCAGGAGGCGGCGAACTCGCGCAGCTGGGTGAGGTAGGGGCTCTCGGTCATGGGCGTCGACGGGATGCCCTCGTTCGGGGGGCGCACGCCCTGCGCGGTGATGCGGAAGCCGGGCACGGCGGCCGAGTCGTGGTGCAGCAGCCCGTCGGCCCCCGCGACCCGGAACGTGGTGCGGAACGGCTGGTCCGGCAGCCCCCACAGGCCGTTCACATGGCTGATCGCGCCGGAGGCGTGGGTGAGGACCGCGGTGGCGGTGACGACTTCGGCGGGCGTTCCGGTGGCGAGCTCGGTGCCGCGCGTCCGCGCGTGCACGCGCACCACCTCGCCCGCGATCCAGCGGGCGACGTCGATGTCGTGCACCATCAGGTCCATGAGCACCCCGCCGGACTGGGCGGGGTCCCCGAACCAGGGCGCCCACTGCGGGCGGGCGCTGGCGCGGCTGAAGCGCAGGACGGCTAGCCGGCCGAGGTCGCCGCGCACGACGGCCTCGTGCAGGGCCGCGTACGCCGGGAAGTAGCGCACGACGTGCGCGGGGTGCAGCAGGACGCCCGCGGCGGTGGCGGCGGCCGCCATCTTTGCCGCGTCCGCGGCCGTCAGGGCGAGCGGCTTCTCACAGACCACGTGCCGTCCGGCGGCGACGGCGGCGAGCACGAGGTCCTTGTGGGTGGGGGTGGGGGTGCAGACGTCGACGGCGCGGGAGCGCTCCAGGAGTTCGTCGAGGGTGGGCACGGCGGTGACGGGGTGGCCGCGCCCCGCGTACTCGGCGGCGAGCTTCTCGCCCGAACCGTCCTGGGTGTGGACGACGACGGTGGCGCCCAGTTCCAGCCAGCCGGGCAGATGGGCGCGGGCGATGCCGCCCGCGCCGAGCAGGCCGATGGGAAGCGGTGGCATGGGGAAGGTGGCTCCTCTCGCTGTGCGTGGGACGTGGTCCCCGTGTGTGCCGCGGTTCTCGTGCGTGCCGGGATCCTCGTGCAGGCCGGGGGTTCTGTTACGTCAACTCCGCCGCGGCCTCAGCCCTTCACTCCGGAGGCGGCGACGCTCTGCACGAAGTGCCGCTGGAGGAAGACGTAGACGAGCAGCATCGGCAGGCTCGCGATCAGGGAACCGGCCATCATCACCGGGTAGTTGGTCTCGTACTGGCCCTCCAGGGAGGTCAGGCCCGCGCTGATCGGCATGGCCCGGGGGTCGGTGTTGACGATCAGCGGCCACAGCAGGTCGTTCCAGGCCGCCATCGCGGTGATGACGGCGAGCGCGGCGAGGGCGGGCCTGATCAGCGGCAGCATGACGGACCAGAAGATCCGGAAGGAG
This sequence comes from Streptomyces sp. NRRL B-1347, assembly GCF_000720325.1. Classification (GTDB taxonomy): domain Bacteria; phylum Actinomycetota; class Actinomycetes; order Streptomycetales; family Streptomycetaceae; genus Streptomyces. The sequence goes on along the minus strand of NZ_JOJM01000031.1, from coordinate 36,708 downwards.
CCCGCGCCGTCGATGCGGGCGGCCTCCTCCAGCTCCCTGGGCAGCGCGAGGAAGGCCTGGCGCAGCAGGAAGGTGCCGAACGCGCTGAACATGCCGGGCAGGAAGAGCGCGGGCGCCGAGTTCAGGAGCCCGAAGCTCTGGATGATGTCGTACTGCGGCAGGACGAGCAGGGAGCTGGGCACCATCAGGACGGAGAGGAACAGGCCGAAGAGCAGGTCGCGGCCCCGGAAGCGCATCCGCGCGAACGCGTAGGCGGCCAGGGAGCAGAACACGAGCTGGCCCGCCGTGCGGCCCAGGGTGCTGAGGGCGCTGTTGGTGAGCATCTCGCGGAACGGCAGCGCCGTGAACACCTCGTCGAAGCTCGCCCACTTCCAGTCCTCGGGCAGGAACGTCGGCGGGACCCGGGAGACCTCCGCGAGCGACTTCAGGGCGGTCAGGAGCTGCCAGAAGAACGGGAAGACCATCACGAGCGCGCCGAGGGAGAGCACCACGTGGGTCGCGACGGAGCCCGGGCTCGGCCGGGGGCGGCGGCTGCGGTCACCCATAGTGCACCCACCTCCTCTGGAGCCGGAACTGGAGGTAGGTGAGGCCCGCGATGAGCAGCATCAGGAGGAAGGCCAGGGCGGCCGCGGCGCCCTGGGCGTTCTCGATGAACGCCCACTTGTAGAACAGGCCCACGACGGACTGGGTGTCGCCGACCGCCGGGTTCTTCTCGCCCATCATGATGTAGATCAGGTCGAACACCTGGAGCGACTGGATCATGCAGATCACGGACGCGAAGAAGATCGTGGGGCTGAGCAGCGGCAGCGTGATGGTGAAGAAGCGCCGCACCGCGCCCGCGCCGTCCAGCTCGGCGGCCTCGTAGTAGTCCCGCGGGATGCCCTTCATCCCCGCCATGAAGATGATCAAGTAGTAGCCGGTGGTCGACCAGACCATGACGGTGCCGATGGCGAAGACGGCCGTCGAGGGGTCGGAGACCCAGTAGCGGCGGTCCACGCCGAACCAGCCGAGGACCTCGTTGAGGAGCCCGAAGTCGCCGTTGTAGAGCCAGTTCCAGACCAGGCCGACGGCCACCGGCAGGGTCACGAACGGCACGAAGTACAGGGCGCGGTAGAGCGGCACGGCGCGCAGGCCGCGGCGGTTGAGCAGGGAGGCGATGACGAGGGCGAGGGGCAGCGCGGTCAGGCCGATGCCGCAGTAGACGAGGGTGTTGCCGAGCGCCTGCCAGACGGTGACGTCCTTGACGACGCGCGCGTAGTTGTCGCCGCCGATCCAGGTGTGCCCGCCGAAGGGGCCGAACTCGGTGAAGCTGAAGTAGAAGGTCTGGAGCATCGGCCAGAAGTAGAAGAGCGCGAAGCCGAGGCCGAGCGGGGCGATGAACAGGTAGGCGGTGCGCTGGTCGCGGCTCGCGGGCCCGGTGCCCGCGTCCCTGGCGGCGCGCCGGTCGGCCGCCTTCGCGGCGGCGGTCGCGGGGAAGACGCTCATCGGTCACGCTCCTCCTTCAGGGCCCGGTCCATCTGCTCGCCCAGGGTGCGGGCGGCCCCTTCGATCCCGCCCTTGCCGCTGAACGCGGCGCCGAGGAGCGGGTACTGGAGGTTCTCCCAGACGGCGGTGTTCTTCGAGCTGGGGTAGGGGACGGCGTACTTCTTCATGGCGATGAAGTGCCGGAGGTCGAACTCCGGCATCGACGTGATCCAGGCGTCCTGGGTGCCGGCGTAGCTGGAGATCGTCACGCCGGACTTCGCCTGGATCTCGGCGGCCTCGCGGCCCGCCATGAAGTGCACGAACTTCCAGGCGGCGGCCTTCCTGCCGCTCTTGGCGGAGACCACGTTCGCCAGGCCGTGGATGACGGTGGCCCGCTCGCGGCCCTTGGGCAGGACGGTGACGCCCGCGTGGTCCTTGAGGGCGGGCACGGCGTACATCTGCCCGGCCATCGCCGACAGGTCGTACACCATGGCGGTCTTCTCCGACCAGAAGCGGACCCGGCCGATGTTCTCCACCATGGCGCTCTGCGGCGGCGACCAGCCGCGGTCGATCATGTCGGTGAGGAAGCGCAGGCCCTCGATGGTCCGGTCGTCGCCGAAGCCGGAGCGGCCGTCGCGCAGGACGTAGCCGCCCGCTCCGTGGACACAGGGGTAGATGACGATCTGGCGCTGCATCTCGGCGGCGAAGCCGTGCACGCGCTCGTGCGGGTCGGTCAGTTCGGCGGCCGCGTCACGCAGGTCGTCCCACGTCCAGGTGGTGTCGGGGTAGGGGACGCGCGCCTTGTCGAAGAGGGCCTTGTTGTACCAGAGCCCGATGGTGTCGAAGTCCTTCGGGATGCCGTACTGGGTCCCGTCGTAGGCGTAGAGCCGTACGAGCTGCGCCGGGTGGCGGTCCAGCGGGGTCGCGTCGCGCGCGATGCGCTCGGAGAGGGGCTCCAGGACGCCGTGGGCCGCGTACAGCTGGAAGTTGACGGCGTTCATCCAGAACACGTCGGGGGCGGTGCCGCCGCGCATCGCGGTCTTCAGCGTGGTCCAGTAGCTGGCCCACGGGGTGAGCTCGATGCGCACGGATATCCCGGGGTTCCGCTGCTTGAAGGCCGCGATGATCCGCTGCATGCCCGGCACCTGCGCCGGGTCCCACATGCCGTACGAGAGCGTGGTGCGGCCGCCGCCTTCGCTGCCGCCGCCCTGGTCCGCGCAGGCGGCGAGCGCGGGTGCCGACGCCGCCGCGAGACCAGAGCAGAGGAGGGTCCTCCTGCGCATACGCGCCTCCGCTTCGGGTGGGGATGGGGGTGCGAGTGGGGTTGAGGTGGGGCCGCCGGGGCTCGCCTAGTCGGCCGTGTCCGTGAGCAGTTCCTCCTCCACCAGGTCGAGTGCCTTGCGCACCGCGCCGAGGGCCACGCCGCGCTCGCCGAGCGAGCTGACCGCGATCCTCGGCACGTGCAGCGTCAGCGGGCCGAGCCGCTCCTCCAGGAGCGGCACGAGGTGCGTGCCGAGGGGTGTCGCGCCGCCGGTGAGCACGATCAGCTCGGGGTCGACGGCGAGCGCGAGGGCGGCGACGCCGGGCGTGAGCCGCTCGGCGAAGTCGGCGAGGGCGGCGAGGGCGCGCGGCTCCGCGGCGTCCGCGGCGCGCGCGAGCGCGGCCACCTCGGACTCGCCCGGGCGGCGCGGCCCGGGCCAGGCGAGCGCCTCCTGCGCGGTGTCGAGGCCGAGCAGCGGCAGCAGGCCAAGCTCGCCCGCGCCGCCGCGGCCGCCCCGGTGCAGCCGCCCGCCGATGGTCAGGGCGCACGAGACGCGGTGGCCCGTGAGGACGCACACGACGTCGCCCGCGAGCGTCGCGGCGCCCTGCCAGCGCTCGGCGAGCACGGCGAGGTTCACGTCGTTCTCGACGAGGGTGTGGCCCGGCTCGCCGTCGGAGAGCAGCCGCCGCAGGTCCACGCCGGACCACTCGGGTACGACGACGGAGGTGAGGTAGCCGCCCGCGTCGACGACGCCGGGCACGCCGACGCACCGCGCGAGGACGGTGTCGCGGCGCACGGCGTGGGCGTCGAGGAAGGCGTCCATGGCGCGCTGGAGCAGTTCGAGCCGGGGGCCGCCGCCCAACTTCGGGTCGATGTCGGCGCGTTCGGCGGCGAGCACGGTGCCGCCGAGGTCGGTGAGGAGCAGCACCATCTTGTGCAACCCTATGTCGGCGCCGAGCACGTGCCCGGCCTCGCTCCGGAAGCGGAACCGCCGCGCGGGACGGCCCCGCGCGCGCTCCCCCGCCGCGGCCTCCGTGACCCAGGCCCGCGCGACGAGGTCCTCCAGGACGGCCTCGACGGTGGGCCGGGACAGGCCGGTGCCCGCGGCGAGTTCGGCGAGGGTCTGGGGGCTGCGGCGGTGCAGGGCGCGCAGGATGACGGTGGTGTTCAGGCGGCGCAGCCCGGCCAGGTCGTGGCCGCGCGTCCGTTTTCGCATCACTTCTGCACCCCGGAAGTCGTGGTGGAGCAGCCCCGTTGACGGGTGGAAGCCCGTCGCGGCCGGGATTTGGTAGGAGAGTTGCATAAAGAAATGCCGACGGGAAGACCCCGCGCACGGACTTTCGCGCACAGCCTTCGCGCACGGACTTCCGCTCGGGCGGCACCCCGAACGCCCCCACATCCAGGAGGAGTTACCGCATGGCAGCAGCGCCCTTCGACGCCGACGGCATCGACACCGGCAGGCCGCACCCCGCCCGCGTCTACGACTGGTTCCTGGGCGGCGCCCACCACTACCCGGCGGACGCCGAGTTCGGTACGCGGATCGTGGCGCTCGACCCGACCGCCAGGTACGGCGCCCGGCACAACCGCTGGTTCATGCAGCGCGCCACGCGTCATCTCGCGGGCCCGGCCGGAGTACGCCAGTTCCTCGACATCGGCAGCGGCATCCCGACGGAGCCGAACCTCCACCGCGTCGCACAGGACCTCGCACCCGACGCGCGGGTCGTGTACGTGGACCACGACCCGCTGGTCCGGGTGCACGCGGCGGGGCTCCTCCGCGGTACCGGGGCCGGTGCCACGGCGTTCGTCGAAGCGGACGCGCGCGATCCCGAGCTGATCCTCGAACGCGCCGCGGAGGTGCTGGACTTCAGCCGGCCGGTCGCCCTCTCGCTCGTCGCCGTGACGCACTTCCTCCCCGACACCGGCACCGGCACCGGCACCGACGGCGACGGCGACACCGACGGCGCCCACGCCGTCGTGGCGCGCCTCGTCGACGCGCTCGCGCCCGGCAGCCATCTGGTGCTCTCGCAGCTGTCGGGCGACGAGGAGACCGCGTGGGTCGGCGAGGCCGTGGACCAGTACACGACGGGCGGGGTCGCGCTCGTGCCGCGCACCCGGGCGCAGACGGAGCGGTTCTTCACCGGGTGCGCGCTCCTCGCGCCGGGCCTGGTGCAGCCCCCGGACTGGCGGCCCGAACTCGGCGTCGGGGAGGTGCGGGACGGGACGCGGGTGCCGTTGTACGCGGGGGTGGGGCGGAGGGAGTGAGCGGCGGGCCGCGGGCGGCGCCCGACCGGACCGGGCGGAAGAGCGGCGGCCGCGGGCGGTGCCCGACCCGGCCGCGACCCCTTTCGGGTCACCTTGACGATAAACGGTCGACCCCATATCGTCGACATGACGAAAACGGGGAGGTCCCACCATGGCCGACATCACCCGGCGCCTCGGCCTGCGCCATCTGCGCTCCGCGCCCACCGCCCACATCCGCCACCACCAAGGCGGCCGGCTGCGCCACGACGGGCCGGGGCTCAGCTTCTGGTTCCGGCCGCTCAGCGCCACCCTGTCCGAAGTGCCCGTCGACGACCGGGAGTTGGCGGTCGTCTTCCACGCCCGCACCGCCGACTTCCAGGACGTCACCGTGCAGGCCACCGTGACGTACCGGATCAGTGACCCGGCGCTCGCGGCGGCCCGGCTCGACTTCTCCGTGGACCCGGACACCGGCGCCTGGCGGTCCGCTCCCCTGGAGCAACTGTCCACCCTGCTCACCGAGTCGGCGCAGCAGCACGCCCTGGACCTGCTCGCCCGCACGCCGCTCGCGACCGCGCTCGCCGACGGGGTCACGGCGGTCCGCGAGCGCGTGACCGAAGGCCTCGCCGCCGAGCCTCGGCTGCCCGCGACGGGCCTCGACGTCGTCGCCGTACGCGTCGTCGCGATCCGGCCCGAGCCCGAGGTGGAGCGGGCCCTGCGCACCCCGGCGCGCGAGCGCGTGCAGCAGGACGCGGACCGGGCGACGTACGAGCGCCGGGCCGTGGCGGTCGAGCGCGAGCGCGCCATCGCCGAGAACGAGCTGGCGAGCCGCATCGAACTCGCCCGCCAGGAGGAGCGCCTGGTCGAGCAGCGCGGCACCAACGCGCGCCGCGAGGCGGAGGAGAACGCCGCCGCCGACGCCGTGCGCGCCGAGGCGGAGGCGGCCCGTACGGTACGGATCGCGCAGGCCGAGGCGGAGGCGGCCCGCGCCGTCGGCGAGGCCCGCGCGGCGGCGCAGACGGCCTGGCTCGCCGCGCACGCGAGCGCCGACGCGGCCACCCTGCACGCCCTGGCCGCCACCCGCCTCGCCGAGAACGTGCCGCGCATCGAGAGCCTCACGCTGTCGCCGGACGTGGTCACCGGGCTGCTCGCCCGCCTCGGCCGGGGTTCCGGGGGCGCCGGGAACGCCGGGAACGCCGGGGACGGCGCCGCGGAGGACGGCGGTGCCCGGTCATGAGCCTCGCGCCGCGCGCCGTCCTCGTCCACCGGCGCACCGAGTACGAGGAGTTGGTCGCCCGGCACGGCACGCACGGGCACGCGGCGTTCTTCCTGACCTCGCGCGGGCGCGCCATCGAGGAGGTGGCCGAGCGGCACCGGCGCACCCACCGCGCCCTCGCCGACGTGGCGGCCGCGGTGCCGCTGCGCTGGCGGCACACCCGGGTGGAGCGCGCGGACCTCGACCGGTTCCTGTTCGCGCCCGAGGACGTGGTGGTCGTGGTCGGGCAGGACGGCCTCGTCGCGAACGCGGCCAAGTACCTGACGGGCCAGCCCGTCATCGGCGTCGACGCCGAACCGGGGCGCAACCCGGGCGTCCTGGTCCGGCACCGGCCCGCCGACACCGCGAAGCTGCTCCCGCACGCGGCGGCGGGCGCGGCCGGGGCCGCCGAGCTCACCATGGCCGAGGCCGTCACCGACGACGGCCAGCGCCTGCGCGCCCTCAACGAGATCTACGTCGGTGCCGCCGGGCACCAGACCGCCCGCTACCGCCTCAGCTCCGCCGCGGGCCCGTCGGACCCGCCGGACCCGTCGAGCCCGTCGGGCCCGGAGGCCCAGGCCTCCTCCGGCGTGGTCATCGGCACCGGCACCGGGGCCACCGGCTGGCTGCGGTCGCTGTGGCAGCAGTCCGCCGACGGCCCCGGCCTCCCGGGCGCGACCGACCCGCGCCTGCTGTGGTTCGTCCGCGAGGCCTGGCCGTCCCCCGCGACCGGCACCTCCCTGGTCCGCGGCGAGCTGCTCTCCGGCCAACGCCTGTGGCTCACCGCCGAGTCCGACCGCCTCGTCGCCTTCGGCGACGGCATGGAGCACGACGCCCTCGAGCTCGGGTGGGGGCAGAGCGTGCGGGTGGGCGTGGCGGAGGGGGCCCTGCGCCTCGTCGCCTGAACGCCGGGCTCCGCCGGAGCGTTGCGGCTCCGCCCAAGGTTCCCCCAAGGCGGGCGCGCGCATGGTGGTGCGACGGCCCGTCGACGCGGGCCACGGGGGAGGTCAGGGGCGAGCACCACGGTGGCGGCGGTCCGCGCGGAGCGCACCCGGAACCTCGTCCGCCGGTCCGATCCGGAGAAGTACGTGCTCGACATCGTCCGGAGCGGTGACTCGGGCTTCGGCCAAGCGGGCAGGCAAGCCGTCCTCGGCGCCGGTGACCTGGTCCTGCTCGACTCCTCGCAGCCGTTCCAGGCCTGGCACAGGAGCGGCGGGCACGAGGCCCTCCGGCCGGGCACCCCGTGCGGGGACGCCGAGTCCCTGGGCCTCTTCGACACCGCCCTGGAACTGCTTGCCGCCCTGCTGGCCCACGAACTCGGCAGCCCGCACGCGCTGCCGCCCGAGAGCCGGCAGCGGTCCCTCGTCGCCCCCGCCCACTCCTTCATCGACCAGCACCTCGGCGACCCGGGCCTGACCCCGCAGACCGTCGCCGACGCCCACCACGTCTCGCTGCGCCGCCTGCAACAGGTGCTGGCCGCCGCGGACCTGAGCCACGCGGCCCTCGTCCGCCGGGCGGCACCGGCGAGAAGAACGCAGGTGGGGCCCGGTGCGGAGGGTTCTCTCGGGTAGGGCAGGATGGGCGGCCGTGTCAGCACGCGGGGGCGTACGCGCCACCGGGCACGGAGCGAAACGGCCGACCACGGGAGCACATTGATGGACCGAGCCCTCACCCTGCACGACCTGATGTTCGCCGGGATCGCCGTGGTCTGCGGCAGCGCGGCCGCGCTGCTCTCCCGGGCGATGCTGCGCTGGCTCGGCGTGCGCGCGACCCGCACCCGGTGGAACGGCGACGACGTGATGGTCGACGCCGCGCGCGCCCTGGTGCCGTGCGCCGCGATCGTCGCGGGTCTGGCCGCCGCGGCCGCCGCGCTGCCGCTGACGCCCCGTACCGGGCGCAACGTCAATCTCGTCCTGACGGCGCTGCTGATCCTCGCCGCGACGGTCACCGCGGCGCGGATCGTGGCCGGGCTCGTGAAGTCCCTGGCCCAGTCGCGCTCCGGCGTGGCGGGCTCGGCGACCATATTCGTCAACATCACGCGCGTCGTGGTGCTCGCGATCGGCTTCCTCGTCGTCCTGCAGACCCTCGGCGTGTCCATCGCGCCGCTGCTCACCGCCCTCGGCGTGGGCGGGCTCGCGGTGGCGCTCGCGCTCCAGGACACCCTGGCGAACCTGTTCGCGGGCGTGCACATCCTCGCCGCGAAGACCGTGCAGCCCGGTGACTACATCCGGCTGAGCAGCGGCGAGGAGGGCTACGTCGTCGACATCAACTGGCGCAACACCGTGGTGCGGAACCTCTCCAACAACCTCGTGATCATCCCGAACGGCAAGCTCGCCGGCACCAACATGACCAACTACAGCCAGCCCGAGCAGGAGCTGTCGATCCTGGTGCAGGCGGGCGTCGGCTACGAGAGCGACCTGGACCAGGTCGAGCGCGTGACCATCGAGGTCGTGGACGAGGTGATGACGGAGATCACCGGGGCCCTGCCCGACCACGAGGCCGCCATCCGCTTCCACACCTTCGGCGACTCCCGGATCGGCTTCACGGTGATCCTGGGCGTGGGCGAGTTCAGCGACCAGTACCGGATCAAGCACGAGTTCATCAAGCGGCTGCACCGGCGCTACCGGGCCGAGGGCATCCCGGTCCCCGCGCCGACGCGGACCGTGACCGTCCGGCAGGGCGAACTGCCGGTGGCGATCCCGCACCAGCGGAGCTGATCGGACTCCGCGCAAGCCCTTGCATAAGCGGCTCTTTAGGGGTCGCGAAACGCTGACAAGGGGGCAAATTCAGACGCATATGCCGGATGGACGTGTCCGGCCGGGCGCGCGGGGCAGGACATTCCCGCCGTACCGAGCCGGACTTGCGCTCCATTGGTTCCCAAGTTCGGTTTTTTCCGGCCGAACACCAAAAGTAGTTGAAAAATCACACCTTGTGGTCACGGGACTGCAAGAAGACGATCGGCCCTGCCCGACTCCGCTCGGCGCCCTTCGTCTTCGTTCCCCTTCTGGGAGGTCCCCGTGAACGACCGCCTTTCGCTCGCACCCGATTCAGCACGGCAGCTCGCGACCGCCACCAAGACCGCGCCGCAGATGCTCGGCACCACACCGCGCTATCTGCTGCGCGCGCTGCCGTGGGTGGACCTCAAGTCCGGTGTGTACCGCGTCAACCGCCGCCGCACCTTCGTCCTCGGCGACGACCGCATATCCACCCACACCGACGGCGGCTCACCTCGCGTCGTCCCCGGCGACCTGCGCGAACTGCCCTATCTGCGCGACGCCCAGGAGTCCTGCCTCACCGAACTCGCCGACGCCTTCACCGAGGTGCGCTTCGAGTCCGGACAGGTCCTCGCGCAGGAGGGCGACCCCGCCGACCGTCTGTGGATCATCGTGCAGGGCCGCGCCGAGAAGCGCGTGACCGGCCGCTACGGCGAGGAGCAGCTCATCGAGGTGATCGGTGACGGCCAGTTCTTCGACCTCGGCGCCTGGACCCGCGAGGAGTCCACGCCCTACCGCGTGCAGGCCCTCACCCCCGGTCTCGCGCTGTGCGCCGAGCGCCGCGCGCTCGCGGCGCTCGCCGACCGCGACGAGAGCGTCCGCACCTCCATGGCCGCGTACACCTCAGGCAACGGCTTCCGGCCCGGCGCCGAGGTGCCGGTGGACCTCACGTCGGGCCACGTCGGCGAGCCCGACCTGCCCGCCACGTACGTCGACTACGAGGACACTCCGCGCGAGTACCACATGACGCTCGCGCAGACGATCCTGCGCGTGCACACCCGCGTCCACGACGTGTACAGCGGCGACTTCGACCAGACGCGGCAGCAGGCCCTGCTCACCATCGAGGCGCTGCGCGAGCGGCAGGAGTCGGCGCTGCTCAACCACCCCGAGTTCGGCCTGTTCCACAACGTGGCGCCCGGCCAGCGCGTGCAGACCCGCACCGGCTCGCCCACGCCCGACGACCTCGACGAGCTGCTCTCCCGGGTGTGGAAGCAGCCCAGCTACTTCCTCGCGCACCCCAAGGCCATCGCCGCGTTCGGGCGCGAGTGTACGCGGCGGGGCGTGCCCCCGGTCACCGACAGCAGGTTCGGCAGCCCGCTGCTCACCTGGCGCGGGGTGCCGCTGATCCCGTCCGACAAGGTGCCGTTCAGCAACGGCGTGCGGGCGAACGGCGCCAGCGGCTCCGCCGCGGCCGTCGGCACCACGGAGATCCTCCTGATGCGCATGGGCGAGGCCGACCGCGGTGTCGTGGGCCTGCGCCCCGGCGAGGTCTCCGACGAGGTCGAGCCCGGTCTGTCCATGCGGAACATGGGCACCGACCAGAAGGGCATCACCTCGTACCTGATGACGGCGTACTTCAACACGGCGGTCCTGGTCGAGGACGCCATCGCCGTGCTCCAGAACGTCGAGGTGAACAACTACCATGACTACTCCTGACGTTCCCGACCTCAGGGCACTGCTCAGGGCACCGGCACCGGCACCGGCCCCCGCGCAGACACCTGCGCCGACCGTGCCCGCCGCCGCGACACCCACGGCGACCGCGATGCCCACGGCAACCGCGGTGCCCGCGGCCCCGGTGACCGAGATGCCCGCCGCCCCGGTGACCGAGGCGCCCGCCGTGCCCGGTGCGACGCCCGCCGTCCCGGCCGCGGTGCCCGCCTCCCCCGAGGACGCCCTGTCGGCCCTGCCCGCCACCAGCGCGCCCGGCGCCTTCTCCCCCGAGCAGGCCCGCAAGGACGTCCCGATCCTGCACCGGACGGTGAACGGCCACCCCCTGGTCTGGCTCGACAACGGGGCGACCACGCAGAAGCCCCGCCAGGTCATCGAGGCCCTCTCCGCGTACTACAGCGCGGCCAACTCCAACATCCACCGGGGCGCGCACACCATGGCGCGCGAGGCCACCGAGCTGTACGAGGCGGGCCGTACGGCGGTCGCGGAGTTCCTCGGGGCCGAGTCCCCGGAGAACATCACCTTCGCCCGGGGCACCACCGAGGCGATCAACCTGGTGGCGCAGAGCTGGGGCCGCTCGGTCCTCGAGCCCGGCGACGAGATCCTCGTCCCGGTCCTGGAGCACCACTCCAACATCGTCCCGTGGCAGCTCCTCGCGCAGGAGACCCACGCGCGTGTGGTCCCGGTGCCGCTCACGCCCGAGGGGGAGATCGACCAGAAGGCGTACTCCGACCTGCTCTCGGCGCGCACGCAGCTCGTGGTGATCAGCCAGGCGTCGAACGTGCTCGGCACCGTGCCGCCGGTGCGGGAGATGACCGCGCTCGCCCACCGCTACGGCGCGCGGGTCCTGGTGGACGGCGCGCAGGCGGTGGCCCACATGCCGGTGGACGTGCGGCAGTTGGGCGCGGACTTCTACGTGTTCTCCGGGCACAAGCTGTTCGCCCCGACGGGCATCGGCGCGCTGTATCTGAAGCCGGAGACGATGGAGCTGATGCGCCCGTGGCAGGGCGGCGGCAACATGATCGAGTCAGTGAGCTTCGAGCGGACGACGTTCGCGCCGATGCCGCACCTCCTGGAGGCGGGCACCGGGCACATCTCCGGCGTGGTCGGGCTCCTGGCGGCGATCGACTGGCTGCGCTCTTTCGACCGGGAGGCCATCGCCGCGTACGAGCACGCGCTCATGACGTACGCGATGCAGGCCATGGCGACGGTCCCCGGTCTTGAGGTGATCGGCTCCGCGGCCGAGCGGATCGCGGTGCTCACCTTCACGCTCGCGGGCCACGACCCGGCCTCGGTCGCGGACTGGCTCGACCGGGACGGGATCGCCGTCCGCGCGGGCCACCACTGCGCGCAGCCCGCGCTCGCGCACTACGGCCTGGAGTCCGCGGCCCGCGCCTCATTCGCGCTCTACAACACCTCCGAGGAGGTGGACCAGCTGGTGGCGTCCCTGCGCCGGCTGCAGGCCGGCGCCTGAGCGGCGCAGGGACGCCGGGCCCCGGAGCCGTCAGCGCGTGGGACGGCGGCTCCGGGTCCTGAAGTGGAACACGACCAGGCCGACGACGGCGAAGAACGCCGCCCAGGCCAGGCCGAGGCCGAGATAGCGCCACAGGACGGTGTCGCCGAGGGAACCGCCCACGGAGAACTGCATCGGCCCGAACGACGGGAAGTACTGCAGGACCGGCTTGTTGGCGGCCGGGTTGCCGAGCGGGTTCTGCAGGAACGTGTCGGTGAGCCCGCCCATGATGATGAGGAAGAAGCCCTCCAGGTCGTTCTTGACCAGGACGCCGAGGACCAGGCCGAGCGAGCCGTAGGTGAGGGTCATGGCCAGGAATCCGGCGAGGATCGTGGCCCAGCCGGTGAACCCGGGGCGCCAGTAGAGCAGCAGGGCGAGCGCGGTGTAGAGGGCGATCGTGCCCGCGACGATGCCGATGGCCAGCATCTTGGCACCGATCAGGGTGGACTGGCGGTACCCGGCGAAGGCGAGGCGCTTGTCGAAGGCGAGCGCCTTGCGCACCGCGTCGAAGACGACGAAGCCGGAGATCATCGTCAGCGAGTTGAGGCCCGCGGTGATCAGCGTGATGTGCTTGCCGTCGACGTGCAGCATCTCGCCCGTGGCATACAGCTTGAAGTCCAGGGCCTTGTGCCCGGCGATCGAGGTCATCAGCAGGTACCAGACCGGCACGAAGAGCGCGAGGAGCAGCGCCGCGAGGCGGTTGCGGCTCTGCTCGCGCACCGAGAACCGCAGCGCGGTCGGGAACTGCCCGTACAGCGGCCGGTCCGTGAAGACGTCAAACTGCGGCATGGCGGGGCTCCTGCTCCTGCTCCTGCTCGGTCGTACGCGGCGCGAGGCGGCCGTCGACGAGGTCGGCGAGGACGTCGAACCGCTCCTGCTCGAAGACCAGATGAGTGATCACGACGACGGCCTTGTCCCGCTGGTGCAGTGTGTCGACCAGGTCCCAGAAGCGCAGATACGTCTCCCAGTCGAAGCCCTGGTACGGCTCGTCGAGGAGCAGGACGTCCGGGTCGTGCAGCAGGGCCAGGGTGAGGTTGAGCTTCTGCCGGGTGCCGCCGGACAGGTCGCCCGCGGCCGTGGCGCGGTACTTGTCGAACCCGAGGAGGTCCACCAGCTCGTCGGCGCGGCCCAGGCCGGTCAGCCGGTGGGCGGCGGCGAAGTACCGCAGGTGCTGGTCCACGGTGAGGTTGGCGTTGAGCACGGGGTCCTGCGGGCAGTAGCCGAGTTCGCCGCTGAGCCGGACCTCGCCCCGGTCGACGGGGAGGGTGCCCGCGATGGCCTTGAGGAACGTGGACTTGCCCGCGCCGTTCTCGCCGACCACGGCGACCAGTTGGCCCGGTTCGACCGTGAGGTCGGCGCCGCGCAGGACCTGGTGCTTGCCGAACGCCTTGTGGATGTCCCGGGCGGTGAGTGCGGGCTCCGGCCTTGTGGTCATGCCTGGCCTCCTTCTGCTTCCGGTGCTGTGGGCTCCGCGTTCAACCCGCCCGCGTAGATGCTCAGGAGCTCCGGGCCCCAGCGGGCCAGGCCCATCGCCGACAGCGGGTCCACGCCGAGGACCGCCGTGAGCTGGTCCCGCAGCAGGAAGACCGAGAGGTCGTTGACGAGCAGCAGGGCAGCGCGCACCTGTGGGTCCGCGCCCCGGGACGCGACGCCGGACTCGGCGAGGTCGTCGAGGGTCTCCCTGCTCATCGCGTACAGCCGGTGGAACAGGCCGCGGCCCGCCTCGGTGTCGGACAACAGGAGCCGGCGCAGATAGTCGGGCAGCGGTGACCCGACGGGCAGATGGCGCAGAAAGACCTCGCCGAGCGAGCCGGCCGTCGCCGACCTCGGCTCCTCGAGCAGGTCCGGCCCCTCGTCCGCCGTCAGCTCGCCGAGCAGCTGCTCGAAGACGGTGAGGACGTGCTGGTCGACCTCCTGGCGCAGACCGTCCTTCGAGCGGAAGTGGTGCACGACGAGCCCTGGGGACACTCCCGCCGCCGTGGCGATCTGGCGGACGGTGACGACGTCGGGGCCGTGGGCGGCGAAGAGCCGCAGGGCCTCGTCTCGGATGACCGCCCGGGTGGTGCGGCCATCGGGCATTGAACGCATGTACAGCAGACTAAACGCTCGTTCAATGTCTTGTCCAGAGAGCCGGAAGCTCCGCCTCCGGCAGCCATCCGTTGAGGCGCCCGCCGGCGCGTCTCAACGGATGGCCGATCCGGCACTCCGGAAATCGGTGCGGTATTCGTCAGGGAAACCCGTCAGGCGATCGATGGCACCGCACTCCCGTTCCTGGGAAACTCGTACGCAACCGAAAAGGAGTGGGGCTGATGGTGCTCCTGAGTCTTCTTCCGTCCTGACCCGCGGGCTTTCTCCGGGAGGCGACTTTCTTCGTCGCCCCACGGAACCTTTTCCGCCCACTGACACCTTTTGCTGTCCATCGGGGGAGGAACGACATGCACATCAATATCCTGGGACCGGTTTCAGTGGCCACAGAGGGAAAACGCCACGGAATCCAGGCCAACAAGGTGCGGGCGATGCTGGCCGCACTCGCCCTCGACGCGGGCCGGGCCGTCTCGCACGCGGATCTCGCGGACGAGCTGTGGGCGGGCCAGCCCCTCGGCAACACCCGCAACGCACTGCAGGCGCACGCCACCCGGCTCCGCAAGGTGCTCGACGGCCACGAGGCGCGGCCCCGGGGCACGACGCTGCTGCGCGCGGTGCGCGGCGGCTATCTGCTCGACGTGCCCCCGGGCTGCGTCGACGGCAACACGTTCCTCGACCTGGCCACGCGCGGTGCCGCGGCCCTCGACGTGTGCCCGGAGCGGGCGATCGAGCTGCTCCAGGCCGGACTCGAACTGTGGCAGGGGCCCGCCCTGCTCGACGCGGGCGACGGGCTGCGCTGCCGGGGCGCCGCCGCGCTCTTCGACGAGCGGCGGCTCACGGTCCGGGAGGACCTGATCCGCGCCCGCCTCGCCGTCGGCGACGCCTCGCGGGCGGTGGCCGAGCTGCGCCGCCTGGTCGCCCAGCACCCGCTGCGCGAACGCTTCTGCGAGCTGCTCATGCTCGCCCTGTACCGCACCGGGCGGCAGGCGGAGGCCCTGGAGCTGTTCCACGTGACGCGCCGGCGGCTCGACGAGGAGCTGGGCGTCCAACCCGGAATCGTGCTCCAGCGGCGCCACACGGAAATCCTGTCGCAGGACCCGGCCCTTTCCCTGTCCACCGTCCCCGCCGCCTCGTAAACACACTTCCGCCACCTCTCAAACACATTCCCGCCTCTTTCTGGGTGCCTCTTCCGTCACGTCCACGGCATCTCATCCGTCACTTCCTTGACGTCTCCTTCATCACTTCCTTGACGTCTCATCCGCCACAGCGGCAACCACGGTGTCAACCGCTTTCACCCGACGTGCCCGCGAGGCCTTCCCCGGCGTTTCTCGCGGCGTGCCCCCTAATCGCCCGCGATTTCCCTCCCGCTTCCCGGCGGGACCCCGACAAGCGCAGGAGCAGCCACGACATGACGTCCGATCGGCAAGCCCGCCGGGCCACTCCCGCGCGGCCCGGCGAGCCCCTCGCCATCGTGGGGATCGCGGAGCTCGACCCGGACGGGCTCGACGGCGTCGTGGTCGACGTCGCCCGGTTCGGCATCCCGCCGATGCAGGCCAAGTCCATGAACCGGATGCAGCTCCTGATGCTGGAGGCCGCCCGCCGCTGCCTGGCGGACGCGGGCCACCCCGAGCGGCCGCTGCCCGCCGAGCGCACCGACGTCGTGACGGGCCTGTGCTTCGCCCTCGACCGGCAGCACGCCAACGCCGTTCGGATAGAACTCCCCTGGTACGCCCGGGAGTTGGAGCGCGCCGCCCGTGCGGCGGGGGCGGCTCCTGACCAAGCCGCGCGGGCCGCCGCCGAGCTGCGCGGGCAGCTCGCGCCGCGCCTCGGGGGTTCGCCGCACGACCGGGTGGGCGAGATGGCGAGCACGATCCCGGCGCGGATCGCCGCGGCCTTCAAGCTGCGCGGCCGCACGCTCGCGGTGGAGTCCGCGGAGGCGACGTCGTTCGTGGCGCTCGCGCACGCGGCGGACCAGCTGCGCGCCCGGGCGTCGGACGCCGTGCTCGTCCTGGCCGGGCAGCGCCGCGAGAGCCCGTTCGTCGCCGACGCGCTCGCGGCGAAGGGCGTGCCGGGCCCCGGCGGGGCGGAGACCGACGGGACGCGCGACCTCGCCGAGGGCGTCGGGGCCGTGCTCCTCAAGCGGCTCGCCACGGCTGTGCGGGACGGGGACCGCGTCTACGCCACCGTGCTCGACTGCACGCTGCGCCACGACCCGCGTCCGGGCTGCTTCCGGCACTCGCACTCCGTCGCGCTGCGGCAGGACGCCGCCGCCGACTCGCTGCGCGCCGCGGGCGCCGCCCCGGACACCGTCCAGTACGTCGAGTGCGCGGGCTCAGCGGTCGCCCGGGAGGCCGCCGCCGAACACGAGGCCCTCGCGCGGCTGCACGCCGGGCGGGCGCCGGGGACCGTGGTGCTCGGCGCGGGCGACGGCCGGGCGTTCGCCCACGCGGGGCTCGCCTCGGTGAGCAGGGTCGCCCGCGCGCTGCACGCGCGCCGCTACCCGGACCCGCCGCCCGACGACGGGGAGCCGGTGGGGGCGGCGGCGGGGGCGCCGATGGGAGCGCCGACGGGAGCGCCCTTCCGGCGGGCCCGCACGGGCGAGGAGTGGGTCGCGGGCCCGCAGGCGCCGCGCCGGGCCGTGGTGCACGGGGCGTCGCTGACGGGGACCTTCTGTCATCTCGTCCTCGAAGAGCACCGCGGCCGCGCCCCGGCCGGGCCGGGCGCCCGTTCCCGGAGCGGGCCGCGCGCGGTGTCGCGCCCGGTGCCGGTCGCGGTGGTCGGGTTCGGCGGGCGGTTCGCGGGGGCGCCCGACGCCGCCGCGTTCTGGCAGGTCGTCGACTCGGGCCGGACGCGGCTCGGCCCCGTGCCCGACGACGTCCTGGACCGGGACCTGTACCACTCCCCCGGCGCGCTCAGCCTGACCCACTCGTACACCGACCAGGGCGGCCACGTGCCGGTCCCCGACGAGCCGCCGGACGACCTGGCGGTCCTTCCGCTGCGGTACGCGGCGATGGACGGCGCGCAGCGGCTCGCCCTGGACGTCGCGGCGGAGCTGTTCGCGGGGCGGCGGGGCCTCACCGGCCGCGGGGTGGTCGCCGTCGGCACCACCCTGGGCCTGACGAAGGAGCGGCGCGCCCACACCGAGCTCGTCCTGGCTGGCCTGGAGGACACCGTCGCGGCGCTGCCCGCGCTCGCCGGGCTCTCCGCGCTGCGGAAGAAGAAGCTCCTGGAGCGGCTGCGCGAGCGGACCGCGCGCGGCGCGGCCGAGCCGTCGCCCGCCCTGCTCGACGGCTGTCTGGCCAGCGGCGTCGCCGCGCTGCTCGCCAACGAGTACGGGCTCGGCGCGGTGCCGCTCGCGGTGGAGGCCGCCTGCGCGTCCTCCCTGGCCGCCCTCGACGTCGCCGTGGGCGCGCTGCGCTCGGGCGCCGCCGACTTCGCCGTCGCGGGCGGCGTCGAACTGGCCTGCACCACCCGGGACATGGTGCTGTGCTCCGCGCTCGGGCTGCTCTCGCACAGCAGGAACGCGCCGTTCGACGCGGCGGCCGACGGATTCACGCCGGGCGACGGCTGCGGGCTCTTCCTCCTGAAGCGGTACGACGACGCGCGGCGCGACGGCGACACCGTCCACGGGGTGATCCGTGCCGTCGGCGCGTCGAACGACGCCAAGTCGCTGATCGCCCCGGACGTCGAGGGCCAGGTGCGGGCCATGCAACGCGCCTTCGCCCAGGTGGACTTCGAGCCCTGCACCGTGGACTACCTGGAGGCGCACGGCACCGGCACCAAGGTGGGCGACCGGGTCGAGGTCGCCGCCGCGGCCCGCCTGTACGCGGGCGGACCGCGCGCGGGCGCGCTGCGCATCGGCTCGGCGAAGTCGTTCTTCGGGCACACCTTCGCGGCGGCCGGCAGCGCTGGCCTGCTGCGCACGCTGCTCGCGCTGCGGGCGGGCACGCTGCCGCCCAACACACTGCTGCGCACCCTGAATCCGGCGCTCGGCCTCGCCGCCATCCCGGCCGAGATCGCCACCAGGGCCGAGCCGTGGCCGCGCCCGCCCGGCAGGCCGCGGCGCGCGGCCGTCAGCTCCTTCGGCACCGGCGGCATCAACTACCACGTCCTCGTGGAAGAGGACCCGGCGCACGCCACGCACCACGAGCACGACGATCACTACGAGAGTCACGATCACTACGAGAACCGTGAGAGCCGCGAGAACCGCGAGAAGGGGTCCGGACCGCGATGAACTTCGCCTTCGACGACGACACCGAGGACATGCGTGAGGCCGTCGAGCGGTTCGCGCGCCGCGAGCTCGCCGACCCGCCGCCGGACGGGGCCCTGGACCCGGAGGGCTTCCGGCGGCGCTGGCAACTGGCGGGCAAACAGGGCCTGGTCGGCAGCGTCGTACCGGAGCGCTACGGCGGCAGCGGACTCGACGCGGTGACGGCGGCCGCGGTGATGGAGGCGCTCGGCTACGGCTGCCCCGACACCGGGTTCGCCTTCTCCGTGGCGGCGCACCTGTTCGCGGCGGTGATGCCGATCGCCGAGTTCGGCTCCGAGGAGCAGAAGCGGCGCTGGCTGCCCGCGCTGTGCTCGGGCGAGCGGATCGCGGCGCACGGCATCACCGAGCCGGAGGCCGGTTCGGACACGCTGTCGCTGCGCACCCGCGCGGTGCGCGACGGCGACTCCTACGTCCTGGACGGCGCGAAGGCGTTCACGACGAACGCGCCGGTCGCCGACGTCTTCGTGGTGCAGGCCGCGACGGCGCCGGGCGGCGGGTTCTTCGGCCTGACCGCGTTCGTCGTGGAGGCGGACACGCCCGGCCTCAGCGTGGGTCCGCCGTACGACAAGGTGGGGCTGCGCGGATCGCCGACGGCCGATGTGCGCCTGGACCGCTGCGTGGTGCCCGCGAACGCCGTGCTCGGCGCCGAGGGCGCGGGCGCGAGCGTGTTCGCGGGCTCCATGAAGTGGGAGCGCACCTGTCTGTTCGCGGCCTACCTCGGCGCGATGCGGCGGGTCCTGGAGTCCACCGTCGCGTACGCGGGACAGCGCGAGCAGTTCGGGGTGCCGATCGGCGGCTTCCAGGCGGTGAGCCATCGCCTCGTCGACATGACGCTCGCGGTGGAGTCGGCGCGGCTCCTGCTGTACCGGGCGGCGTGGGGCCTCTCACGGGGCAGCGAGGACGAGGTGGCGCCCGCGCTCGCCAAGCTCGCGGTGAGCGAGGCGGCCGTGCGGGTCGGCCTGGACGCCGTGCAACTGCGGGGCGCGCTCGGGGTGTTGAGCGGGGAGGCGGAGACCCTGCTGCGGGACGCGCTGCCCTCGCGGATCTTCTCCGGTACCAATGAGATCCAGAAGAACAACATCGCGCGGGCGCTCGGCCTGGGCGGCAGCCGCCGCGGCGCGCGCCGCTGAGCCGGACCGCACCTCCAGGACACCCGGCGGTCCGGGACACGTAGAAGTCCAGGGCACCCAGAGTTCAGGCCACCGAGAGGAGACCCGACCATGGCGGTCATCGTTCACCGCATCCGGCTGCACGACGGTGTGGCGCCGGAGCGCTTCGAGTCCTGGGTGCGGGAGGTGGACTACGCGACCTGTCCTGAACTGCCCGCCGTGCGCGCGTTCGGCGTGCAGCGCCGCGCGCCCGGCGAGGGCGGCGGCCCCGCCGAGTACTTCGAGATCATCGAGGTGACCAGCAGGGGGGACTTCGAGCGGGACATGCGGTCGGAACCGTTCCGCAGGCTTGTCGCCGATTTCGAGAAGATGGCCGCCGTGGTCGACGAGTGGTCCGGTGAACGGGTGGGTTCCGGATACCGGGCCAAATGATTTAACGGGCCGACGGCATCGGCCCCGGGGAGCGGTGAAACGGCCTCCGGTGAATAGCGCGCGGCTCCCGGATGCGGGCGCCCGCCCCGTTCACCCTTCTTGGCCGCGGAATTCAGCGGTCCGCCCAATTGCCGCCATCAATCCGGTTTCATAAGCAATGGCAACGGCCTGGGCGCGTGTGCCGACACCCAGCTTTCGGAGCACATGGTGAACATGGGATCTCACGGTCGCCATGGACACCGAGAGTTTCTCGGCGACTTCGGCGTTCGACTTGCCCTGGGCGAGCAGCAGCATCACCTCGGACTCGCGCGGGGTGAGCTCCGCCGCCATGCGCGCGGAGCGGCGGGAGAGCCCTTGCTGCGGCAGGTGCTCCAGGGTGCGGCGGGCGGCGGCGGGCATCACCATCGTGGCGCCCGCGCTCACCGTCCGCAGCACGTGGATCAGGTCGTCCGCCGAGGAGTCCGGGGCCAGGACCGCGCGGACGCCGATGCACAGGGCCTCGACGGAGCGGTGCGCGGACTCGGCCTTGGTGATCAGGATGATCTTCGTCAGGGCGGCGAGCTCCGCGAGCTCGCTCTTGTTCTCGAAGCCGAGCGCGGGCGCCACCACGATCATGACGTGGGGCGCGAGCTCGGCGACGGCCGCGGCGGATTCACGGCCGGTGGTGAAGCCCATGACCTCGATGTCGGGCTGCTGGTCGAGCAGCGCGCGCATCGCGGCGGACATGATCGACTCGTCACAGCACACCAGGACGCGGATCTTCATGCCTCGCCGCCTCACCGCATCTCGTCCGGGCGCGGATCGCGGCACCGGGCTGACCGGGCCGCGCCACTCGTCACGGCATCACGCGTCACGGCATCACGTCCGGGCGGGCCGGCCGCACCGGCCTCGTGCCCGCGTCCGGCAGGTGCCCCTTGCAGCAGTGCCCCATCTCGCCGCCCCCTTTTGAATGACACGACCATGTGCCTTCGGGTACCCCTCGTCGCTGCTGCGCGCTATCGAACCAGTCTGTTGTTCGATGGTGCACTTCACCCCGGGCCGCCGCGTCTCCCCTCCGGAATCGACGCAGGCACGTGGGTGCGGAATATTCCGTCCGCACTGCAACAGTATGTGCGCGCAACTGGCATCTGGGCGAGCTTTAATGGAAGAAGCATGAAAATGGCTCGAAACGTCGTGGGTCAAATCTCAGATCGTCCGCAGGGGCGCGTGTGCGGGGCGGCGGTGTGAGCGCGGGAACCCCGATACTCCCGCCGCTTCCGTGCCGGGGTGACCCAGCCTGCTGAGGAAAATCGCCCGTCCCGGAATGCGGAACCGATCCTCCAGAGAATGCCGCAGGTCGTCGTGCTGAAGGACGGCGCTGATGGGGTGCAGGACCAGTCCGGCCGCGGTGGCGCCCAGCCAGTAATCGGCCAGTCGTGCCCCGCCCTTGACACCGTCCGCGAGCGTCGGCGGACGCGTACCGGTCAGGCTCAGGACGGTGAGGGCGGGCGTGGGGCGCACGATGCGCGCGAGCTGCCGGGCGAGCAGACCGGGGTAGCCGACGTGCCGCAGCAGGCGCATCGTCGTGGGCGCGAGCGCGATCCTGCGCGCCCACTCGTGCGGCCGGGACAGCGGTCCGAACAGGTCCGCGAGCGTGAAGCCGTCCCCGCGCGCGGCCGCGTCCGCCGCGCTGAACCGCAGGTACGAGTGCGTCTCGCGCCAGGCGGGGCCGTGGCTGAAATCCCGTCCGGCGTGCCGGGCGACGAAGGCGGCGAGTGCGGCGCGGTCGTCATCCGACGTCAGATGGAGCACGCCGACGTCCGCGTCCCGCGCGAGGCCGGTGTCCGTCGGCGCCGCGAGCCGGTCCAGGACGTCCGGCGCGACGGGCCGCGGGCGGCAGGGGGCGCGGTGGGTGCGGCGGGCCGCCGCGGTGGCCCGCAGGGCACGCAGGTCCTCGACCGCGCCCCCGGCCTCGTGGCGCAGCCGTGCCGCGCACAGCGGCGCCCAGGTCCGCGGCCAGTCGGCGGGGCCCGGCGCCGCCCACGGCCAGGCCGCGGCCGACGGCTCCGCCAGGCCGCCGGGCGCGAACCGCAGCCCGGCCACGGTCCACCCCTGCGCGCCGAGCGCCCGCAGCAGCAGTTGCCCGTACGCGCCGCAGCTGACCAGCATCTCCACGTGCAGCGCGGGCAGCGCGCGCAGCCGCCGCTCGCGGTCGAGGGCGAGGACGAGGTACTGGTCGGCGCCCGGTGCCCCCGGTCCGCCCGCCGCCCCGTTCCCGCCCGCGTACGCGGTGGCGGGCGCGGCCCCGGCCACGGCCCGCGCGGCGGCGGCGCGGGCCTCGCCCCCGCGGGCCCAGGCCACGCCCCAGGGCTGGCAGTTGTGCGATGAAGGGCTGCGCGCGGCGACCCGCACGGCCTCGCCGACGGCGGTCCCGAAGTCCGGTTCCGTGGGCAGGGCGGGCGCGGGCGTCCCGGGCGCTTCGGTCCAGTCAGCTGTCATGGGTGTCGCTCTCCTCAGCTCCACACGAGGGAAAGGCAGTAGCCGTCGAGTTCGCGCGCCCAGCTGTCCAGGCGCAGCGCGTCCACGGCCGGGACGTGGCGCCGCAGGCCCGGTCCCGCGCGCCAGGAGAAGCGGCCGTCGGGGCGCCAGCCGGTGAGCTCGACCTCGCGCGTGTCGACCCGCAGGCCGAAGCCGAAGTGCTTGAGCACGGCCTCCTTGCACGCCCAGCGCAGCGGCAGCGGCATGGCGTCGAGGGCCGGGCAGTCCGGGTTGGCGGTGGTGAGCAACTCGGCGAGCGGGCGCGGGAGTTGGCGGGTGCGTTCGAGGTCGATGCCGACGGCGCGCGGACCGCAGGCGGCGACGGCCAGGTCGCCCGAGTGGGTCAGGCCCACCTCCACGGGCGCGTCGACGGTGGGTTTGCCCGCGCGGATGCCGCCCGCCACCGCGCCGACACGGACGTCGCGCGTGCGCACGCACACCCCGCTGTGCCGCCGCAGATAGGCGCTGACGCCGTGCTTGACGGCGAGCCGTCCGGCCATCCACTCCACGCGCCGCTTGGGCACGGCCAGGTCGGCGGCGCGGGCCCGCTCCTCTTCGGTGAGGTGCCGGGCCTGGAGCGCGGCGCGGTCGGCTTCGGCCCGCGCGCGCACCCAGGCGATCGAGACGACGGCGAGGGTCAGCGGTCCGCGCGCGTGCGAGACGCGCAGGGGGCACGCCGGGTCCAGTCGCACGCTCTCGTCCAGGCCGGGTGCCGGGGTGCGGGCGAGGAGGGCCATCGGGTCAGCGGTCCACGGGCGGCGGCAGCAGGAACGGGTACGTGCGGCGCCTGACCTTGCGGTGCCAGAACCGGTCGGCGGCGCGCAGCCGCTGGATCAGCTCCCACATGCGGGCGTCGTCGCGGTAGTAGGCGGCGACCTCGTCGGCGGTGAGGGGCTCGGCCAGGCGGGCGTTGGCCTCCTCCAGGAAGGCGGGGACGAGCGCCCCCAGGCGTTCCTTGTGGAGGTTGCCGAGGAAGTCCAGGAGCACCCCGCGGGTCTCGTAGAACTTGTCGAAGATCGACTTGGCCATGGCCAGGCGCACGGCGTCGCGCAGGATCCACGGCAGCGAGGTGAAGAACAGGCGCACGTCGAGCTCTTCGCGCCCCCGGGCGTCGCGCATGAGGGGCGTGGTGACGTCCAGGTAGGTCAGCTCGCCGTCGATGTCGATCCAGTTGGCGGCCTGCGCGTCCAGGCCGGTGGTGGGGCCGACGGCGGCGTCGACGCGGTCGAGGAAGCGGACGAAGAAGTTCTTCGCCCAGGCCTCGCCCTCGGTGTGCAGCAGGCGGGAGCACAGCCGCTCGGGCGGCAGTTCGCGCTGGACGCAGTACGCGATGATCCGCCCGCCGGGGCCGCGGGTGTGCCACACCTCGGTGGGCGCTACGGTGAGCCCGCGGTCGGCGAGGCGGCGCAGATACGCGTCGAGGCCGTCCCGGTAGCGGTCGAAGCGGCCCCGGTCGGGGAAGGCGGGCAGGCGCTTGCAGGCGAAGGAGCCCGCCGTCGTGCGCAGCCGCAGGACGAGGGTGATCTCGCCGTAGCCGAGCACGTCGAGCGCGCTGTCGTCGGCGGTGCGCAGGGCGTGCCGCACCCGCCGCTCCAGGTCCTGGAGTTCGGCGTGCGGCAGCGGGAAGGCCGGGGGGTGCCGGTAGGTCATGGGGTGCCCTCACTGGGGTGTCCGGCGGGTGTGGGCCCGAAGGAGCCAGAGGCCCGCGGCGACGAAGGCGGCGTCGAAGAGGAGGATCGCCGGGACGCTGGTGACGAGGACCGCCACGAAGCAGGCCAGCATGGCCAGTTGGGCCCATAGGGCCGCGATGACCAGCCGCCGGTTCCGGTTGGCCACGAGGACGGCTCCGCCGGCGAACATCGCCACGCCGACCAGGGTGGCGACGGCGGTCGGGTGCGCGGCGAGGCGGTCGCTGAGCGGGCCGATGACGGCGATGCCCTCGTTGGCGTCGGCCGCGTCGTCGAGGCGGCCTTCGACCGACTCGACGCGGGGGAAGAACTTGGCGACGCCCGCGAGGACGTAGAGGACGCCGAGGGTGCGCTGGAGCAGCAGGTTCCGGCCGGACACGCGTCAGAGTCTCCTCCGGCCGGGTCCCGCCGGCCCGCCCCTTTCCGGCCCTCGCGGGACGCCGGGCTCATGCCGCCGTCACCACCAGGACCGCGTTCTGGCCGCCGAAGCCGAAGGAGTTGCTGACGGCGACCTCCAGGGGGCGCTCGCGCGGAGCCCCGGTGACGACGTCGAGGTCGATGTCGGGGTCCTGGTGCGTGAGGTTGGCGGTCGGCGGCACCGTGCCGTGCTGCACGCTCAGGACGGTGAGGGCGGCCTCGATCGCCCCGGCCGCGCCGAGGGTGTGGCCGAGGACGCCCTTGGTGGAGGTGACGGCCGGGCCGGTGCCGAGGAACTTGCGCAGGACGGCGGCCTCCGCGGCGTCGTTCAGGGGCGTGGACGTGCCGTGCGCGTTGACGTGGTCGACCTCGTCGGGCATCACGCCCGCGCGCGCCAGGGCGGTGCGCAGGGCAAGCAGGACGCCGGTGCCCTGCGGGTCGGGGGCCGTCAGGTGGTGGGCGTCGGCCGACGCGCCGTACCCGGCCACGCGGGCCCGGACGGCGGCGCCCCGGGCGCGGGCGTCGGCGGCGCGCTCCAGGACGAGCATGCCGCTGCCCTCGCCGATGACGAAGCCGTCCCGGTCCCGGTCGAACGGGCGGGACGCGGCCGCGGGTTCGCCGACGCGCCGGGACAGGGCGCCCATCTGCGCGAAGCCCGTCACCATCAGCGGGGTCACCCCGGCCTCGCCGCCCCCGGCGACCACCACGTCGCAGCTGCCGTCGCGCAGCAGCTGGAGCGCGGTGCCGATGGCGGTGGCGCCGGACGCGCAGGCCGTCGCCGTGACGAGGTTGGGCCCGGTGGCCCCCAGGTCCATCGCCAGGTGCCCGGCCACCATGTTCGGTACGAGCATGGGGACGAGCAGCGCCGACACGGCCTTGGGCCCCTCGTCGAGCAGCCGCCGGTGCTGTGCCTCCCAGGTGGCGACGCCGCCGAGGCCGCAGCCGACGACGACGCCCACGCGGGCGCCGTCCCAGGTCTCCGGGTCGAGTCCGCTGTCCGCGACGGCCTCGCGCGCCGCCGCGACGGACAGCTGGCTGAACCGGTCCTGCGTCAGGGCGCTGCGCCTGCCCACGTGGCGCCGGGGCGAGAACCCGGGCACGGTGCAGGAGATGTCGACGGGCAGGCCCGCGAGCGCCGGGTCACTGGCCGCCGCGGACACGCCCCCGCACACCCCCGCCCAGGTGGCCGCCGCCCCGATCCCGGCGGCGGTGACAAGACCCACCCCGGTCACCGCCACGGCGTCGCGCTCGGGGGCCGCGGCGCCGGTGGCGGGACTCGGGGCGGGGCGCTCGGGGAGCGGGCGCGCGGGCCCGGCCGGTGGGGGACCGCCGTCCCCGGGCGCGGGCGCCGTCATCGCGGCACCCCGCCGTCGTCGTACCGGATGGCCGGTCCTGCGTACGTCGTGCACATCGAATGCGCCCCACCTCTCGGTCGCTTGGGGTCGAGTCTGCGGGCCGTGGCTGACCGGGCACCGCGTACGGCGCTGACGGCCGGCTGACCGCGCGGGCACGCGGCCCCCGCGGCACGGCCCGGGCGGGCGCGATCAGCGAGCGGTCAGCGCGCCGTCAGCATGCGTGACCGCGTTCCGTCAGCCCGCCCCGCGAGACTCGACGTCAGCTTCAGCGTCCTGCCGTCGGCGTACCGGATGCGTACCGGATGCCGCGCACCGACCGGGCGGACCAGTCGAGACCGAGGAGCACGCGTGACCGCACCGCCACCGAGCCATCCGCCGCCGCACCGGGCCGCGGTCCTCGCCGGGGTCGGCGGCTGTCTGCCGCCGACCGCCGTCACGAACGACGAGCTGGCCGATCGGCTCGACAGCTCGGACGCGTGGATCCGCTCGCGCACGGGCATCCGGCAGCGCTACTTCGCCCCGCCCGGCACGGCCACCTCCGATCTGGCGGTCGGCGCGGGCGCCAAGGCCCTCAAGTCGTCGGGCACCCCCGACGCGGACGCCGTCCTGCTCGCCACCACCACGCCGGACCGGCCGTGCCCGGCGACGGCGCCGGTGGTGGCGGCGCGGCTCGGTCTCACCGGGGCCGCCGCCTTTGACGTGTCCGCGGTCTGCACGGGGTTCGTGTACGCGCTCGCGTCGGCGGCGGGCCTGATCGCGGCGGGCGCGGCGGAGCGCGTCCTGGTGATCGGCGCGGAGACGTTCTCCACGCTGCTCGACCCGGACGACCGGTCCACGGCCGTGATCTTCGGGGACGGCGCGGGCGCGGTGGTCCTGCGCGCGGGCGACGCCGCGGAGCCGGGCGCGCTCGGCCCGTTCGACCTGGGCAGCGACGGCGGCCGCGAGGACCTGATCACGGTGCCCGCGGGCGGCTCGCGCCAGCGCCTCTCCGGCGTGGCACCCGCGGCCCGCGACCGCTACTTCGCGATGGACGGCAAGGAGGTGTTCCGGCACGCCGTGCGGCGGATGTCCGCGTCGGCGCGCGCCGTGCTCGACCGGGCGGGCCTGCGCCCCGACGACGTGGACCACCTGGTCGGCCACCAGGCCAATCTGCGCATCACCAACCACGTGGCCGACGAGGTCGGCATCCCCCGCCGGCGCTGCTTCAGCAACATCGCCGAGGTCGGCAACACCGCCGCCGCCTCCATTCCGCTCGCCCTGGACCAGGCGCACGCGGACGGCGTCCTGACGGCGGGCGGCCGCGTGCTGCTCACCGCCTTCGGCGGCGGGCTCACCTGGGGATCGACGGTACTGACCTGGCCGCGGCTCGACCGCGCCTGACGGCCCGGCCCGCGCACGCACGGACCGGGCACGTGAACACAAGGGAGAACCGCATGAGCGCGATGTACGACAGGCTGGTCGACCTCCTGGTCGACCGTTTCGAGGTGGACCGCGCGGAGATCGGTCCCGACACCAAGTTCGAGGACCTCGACATGGACTCGCTGTTCCTGGTCGAGCTGCTCCTGGTGATCCAGTCCGAGTTCAAGGTCGACATCGCGGAGGACGCGGCGACACCGGGCGACACGATCACGGCGGTCGCCGAGCTGATCGCGCGCGAGAGCGCCCCCACGGCGTCGGCGACCACAGGAGAGCGAGCCTGAGCGCTCCGCAGGAGTGGCCGCCTTCGGGGCGCCGCCGGACCGCATCGCAGTTCCACAAGACCGCTTAGGACGGCCATGAGCACCCAGCAGTCGATCATCAACTACATCGCCGACGTCTGGCTCGAGGGCGACGCCGAGGGGCTCGACGCCCAGCTCCCCATCGCCGAGCTGAACATCATCGACTCGGCCGGGATCTTCGACCTCGTGCACTACCTCCAGACCGACTTCCGCATCACCGTGCCGCTGCGGGAGATCTCCCCGGCGAACTTCCGGACCGTCGACTCGATCGCCGCGCTCGTCGACCGGCTGCGGGCCGCGCCCGAAGGAGAGGCCGTGCGATGACCAGTGTGCACCGCCAGATCGTGGACATCGTGGCCTCGCGGACGCTGTACGACGAGTCGTACCTGCTGCCCGAGAGCCACTTCGAGGCCGAACTCGGCATCGACTCCGTCATCTTCGAGTCGATCCTGGCCACGGTCCGGGAGCGCTTCGCCCTCGCCGCGGAGCTGCCCACCGGGCTCGCGACCATCCGGGAGCTGGTCGACGCCGTCGAGGAGACGCTCCAGGGCGCCGCGCCGCCCGCAGCGGCGCCTCCGGCGGCGGCTCCGCCCGCCGACACCACGGGCGACCCGCTGACCGAGGCCGTCGTCGGCGCCGCCATGCGCCACACCCAGTACACCCGTGAACAGCTGCCCCTGGACGCCGACTTCGAGGGGGAGCTGGGCATCGACTCGGTGGTGCTCGTGTCCGTCGTCGCGGACAGCGCCCGCGACCTCGGCCTTCCCGACCAGCTGGCGGGCACGGTCACCGCGCCCACGCTGCGCGCTCTGATCGCCGAGCTGCGCCCCTTCCTCGACGCCGACGGGCCACGGCCCGGGACCGCTCCGGTGGCCGAGTCCGCCGCCGCGGCCGCGGGGCCCGGCGTCGGCTGGGACGGCCGCTCCATGAAGGACTTCGTGGAGGAGCGCGACACCGACCTGTTCGCCAAGGCCCGCAGCTTCCGCTCGTACCTGCGCGGCCGCGAGGCCGAACACCTCTACTGGTACGGCATGCCGCTGCACTCGCGCTGCGGCAACCGGGCGCTGATCCTGGACGAACTCACCGGGCAGAAGCGCGAGTTCCTGATGTTCGCCTCCAACAACTACCTGGGGCTCGCCAACCACCCGAAGGTCATCGAGGCGGTGTGCGAGGCCACCCGCACCTTCGGCGCGACCCACACCGGCTCGCGCTTCATCGGCGGCACGAACATGCTCCACAAGGAGCTGGAGCGGCGCCTCGCCGCGTTCAAGGGCCGTCCTGCGTGCATCGTCTATCCCGGCGGGTACGCCGCGAACCTCGGCGCCATCTCGGCGCTCGTGAAGAGCTACGACACGCTGGTCGTCGACAAGCTCAACCACATGAGCATCGTCGACGGCGCCCGGCTCTCCGGCGGCGTCCGCAAGATCTACCAGCACAACGACATGGCGGACCTGGAGCGCATCCTCAAGCGCCGCGACGACCGCTCGGGCGGCGCGCTCATCGTCGCCGACGGCGTGTTCAGCATGCACGGCGACCTCTGCGACCTGCCGCAGATCGTGCGGCTCGGCAAGGAGTACGGCGCCCGCGTCATGGTCGACGACGCGCACGCGACGGGCGTCCTCGGCGAGCGCGGCACCGGCACCACCGAGCACTTCGGCCTCAAGGGCGAGGTCGACCTGGAGCTCGGCACCATGAGCAAGGCCCTCGCGGGCATGGGCGGCTTCGTCGTCGGCGAGGAGGAGGTCATCGAGTACCTGCGGTTCTACTCCCATTCGTACGTGTTCGCCGCCAACATCCCCGCGGGCGTCGCGGCCGGGCTCATCGCCGCGCTCGACGTCATCGAGGCCGAGCCGCAGCGCGTCGGCCTGCTGTGGTCCAACATCCGCTTCCTGCACCGGCAACTCGTCGACGCGGGCTTCGACCTGGAGAACACCGAGAGCGCGATCCTGCCGCTGGTCATCGGCGACGAGCGCAAGGCGATGGAGATGGGCCGCGCCGTGCGGGCGCGCGGTCTGTTCTGCCAGACGGTGGTGTTCCCCGGCGTGCCGCTCGGCGACGCGCGGCTGCGGATCAGCGTCACCTGCGAGCACACGCGCGAGGACCTCAGGACGGCGGCGGACGTCTTCGTCGAGGCCGCCCGCGAGGTCGGCGTGCTGCCCTCGGCGGGGTGAGCGCGATGACGACCGGGACCGAAGTCGCCCTGTCCGGCACCGCCCTGTCGGATGTCGCCCTGATCCGCAAGCCGTGGCCGCTCGACGCCGAGCAGACCGCGCGGCCCGCGTTCGTGGGCCCGCGGGCGCGGACGTACGGCGAGTTCGCGGCGCACGTCGCGGCCGTCGCCTCGGGCCTGCTCGGCCTCGGCGCGGCGGTCGGCGACCGGGTGGCGATCTGGCTGGACAAGCAGCCGCGCTACGCGGAGGTGATCCTCGGCGCGCTGCACGCGGGCTGCGCGTACGTGCCGCTCGACGGCGGACAGCCGGTGGCCCGCGTGGAGACGATCCTCGCGGACGCGGAGCCGGTGGCGCTGTTCACGGACCGCCGCCGCCTGGCCGCCCTGAGCACCCGTCAACTCCCTTCGTCACTGAGGGTGATCGTGCTCGCCGACGAGGAGGACGAGGCCCCGGCGGACGGCCCGCCGGACGCCGCGCGGGCCCCGCTGCACGGCTGGGCCGCCTTCACCTCGTCCGCCGCCGGGCACGTCGTGCTCCTGCCGCCCCTGGAGCGCGACGACCTCGCCGCGATCCTCTACACCTCGGGCTCGACCGGCACGCCCAAGGGGGTGCGGATCAGCTACCGGAACCTCGCGGCCTTCATCCGCTGGGCCCGCGCGGAGCTGGCCGTCGGCGCCGGGGACGTGTTCGCGGGCCATGCCTCGTTCAACTTCGACCTGTCCACGTTCGACCTGTTCACGGCCCTGTCCGTGGGCGCGGCCGTGTGGGTCGTGCCGGACGAGCAGGCCCGTGACGTGGGCGCGCTCGCGGCGGGCATCCGCGAGCACGGCGTCACCGTGTGGTACTCGGTGCCGTCGGTCCTGCACCTCCTCACGGTGTCGGGGGCGCTCACCCCCGAGACCGTGAGGAGCCTGCGGTACGTACTGTTCGCGGGCGAGGTGTTCCCGATCCCCCAACTGCGGGCGCTCGCCGCGCTGCTGCCCGGCGAGGTGGGGCTCTACAACCTGTACGGGCCCACGGAGACGAACGTCTGCACCTACCACCGCGTGCGCCCCGAGGACCTGGCCCGGCAGGAGCCCGTGCCCATCGGCACCCCGCTGCCCGGCGCCGACGTGTCCGTCGTCGACGCCGCGGGACGCGTCGTGACCGGCCCGGACGCCTGCGGCGAACTCGTCGTCCAGGGCGACTGCGTGACGCCCGGCTACTGGCGCCGCGAGTCCGAGCCCGCATCCGCCGGGCACCGCAGGGGCCGCCACGCCACCGGTGACCTGGTGAGCTACGACGGCGCGAGCCTCGTCTACCGCGGCCGCAAGGACCGCATGGTCAAGCTCGCCGGCTACCGCGTGGAGCTGGGCGAGATCGAGGCCGCGGTGCTGCGCCACCCCGGCGTCGCCCAGGCCGCCGTCGTCGCCGAGACCCGCGACGGCGAGCCGGCCGTCGCCCTGTACTTCACGCTCAGCGGCCGCACCCCGCGGCCGAACCTGATCGAGCTGAAGCGGCACTGCGCCCAGCACCTGCCCCGCTACATGCTGCCGCGCACCGCCACCTGCCTCGACGAACTGCCGCACAACGCCAACGGCAAGACCGACTACCACCGCCTGGGCGGCGCCACGCCCGCGCCCGCCCCCGCCCGGCGGGCCGAGCCCGGCATCTGACCGGCGACCGACGGAGACGTACATGACCCATGGCCCGACCGAGATCCCCCGGCACGGCGGCGCGTCGCGGGCCCCGCGGCACCTGGTGGCCCTGGTGCGCGCGCACGCCGCAGACCGGCCGGACGCGCTCGCCTACCGCTTCGTCGAGGGCGCCGACGCCACCGCGCCGGAGTGGACGTACCGCGAACTCGACCTGCGCGCACGCCGTGTCGCGGCGCTGCTCCAGGCCGAGGGACTGACGGGTGCGCCGGTGCTGCTGCTCCACCCGCCGGGGCTCGGCTACATAGCGGGGTTCCTCGGCTGTCTGTACGCGGGGTCCTTCGCCGTGCCCGCGTATCCCCCGGACACCCGGCGCTTCGGCCAGACCACGGCGCGGCTCGCCGCCATCGCCCGGGACGCGCGGGCGACCCACGCGCTGACCACGCCCGGCCTGGCGCGGCTCGCCGACGAGCGCAAGGACGAGCTCGCCGCGCTCGGGCTCGGCGGCCTCCGCTGGCTGACCACGGGCGGGCCCGACGCGCCCCGGGGCGAGGCGCCGGACGCCGCCGACTGGCGCGAGCCCGATCTGAGCGGCGACTCGCTCGCCTTCCTCCAGTACACCTCCGGATCGACGTCCGCGCCCAAGGGCGTGCTGGTCGGCCACGGCAATCTGCTGCACAACCTCGGCGCCATCCACCGCAGGCTGGAGCACGACGAGCGGTCGGCGATGGTGTCGTGGCTGCCGCCCTACCACGACATGGGTCTGATCGGCGGCATCCTGTCGCCGCTGTACGGCGGCTTCCCCGCGCATCTGATGGCGCCGATGTCCTTCGTGCGCAAGCCGCTGCTCTGGCTGCGGACGCTCTCCGACACGCGGGCCTCCACCAGCGTCGCGCCCAACTTCGGCTTCGAGGCGTGCGTCCGCCGGATCACCGACGAGGAGCGCGCCGGGCTCGACCTGAGCCACTGGCGCCTGGCCCTGAACGGCGCGGAGCCGGTGCGCGCCGACACCCTGGACCGCTTCGCCGAGCGGTTCGCGCCGTGCGGGTTCCGCCGCGCCGCGCTGCTGCCCTGCTACGGGCTCGCCGAGGCCACCTTGATGGTGACCGGCGTACGCGCCCACGAGCCGCCCGCCGTCGGCGCGTTCGACGCGGCCGCGCTCGGCGCGGGCACCGCGGCCCCTGCGGACGGCGGCCGCGTCACCCGGGTCGTGGGCTGCGGCCCCGCGGTCGACGGCCTGGACGTGGCGGTCGTGGACACCGCGACACGCCGCCGGATCACGGCCGACGGCACCGTCGGCGAGATCTGGATCGCGGGCGGCAGCGTGGCGCGGGGCTACTGGCGGCGCCCGGAGGCCACCGAGGAGACCTTCCGGGCGCGTCTCGCGGACGAGGGCGACACGCCGTACCTGCGCACCGGCGACCTCGGTTTCGTGCACGCCGGGCAGCTGCACGTGGTCGGCCGCACCAAGGACGTGGTCATCGTGCAGGGCCGCAACCACTACCCGCACGACGTCGAACTCACCGTGGAGCGGGCCGATCCGGCGATCCGCGCGGGCTGCGGCGCCGCGTTCGCCGTGGAGGTCGACGGCGCCGAGCAGCTCGTGGTGGCGTACGAGATCGACGGCAGGCGCACCGAGGACGCCGCAGGGGTGCTTGCCCGGCTTCGCTCGGCGATCGCCGAGGAGCACGAGGTTGCACCGCATGCCGTGCTGCTCCTCAAACGGTCGACCGTGCCTAAGACCACGAGTGGGAAGATTCAGCGGCAGGCGTGCCGCAAGGACTTTCTTGGGCTGGGCCTCAGGGTGGTGGCAGCGAGCGTGGCTCGCGACACGCCGGGGCCGGGCGATTCACCGGAACTGCCACCGTGGGCCGTCGATTGGCTGCGGGAGCATTGTGGCTGGTCACGCAGTTCCCCGCGCCCCTTGAGGGCAGCGCTGCCTGACCTCGGCCTCGCCGAGTCAGGGCTCGACTTTCTTCAACTGCTGGCTCTCGTGAGGGCGTTGGAGGCGCGGTACGACACCGTACTGCCTGTTGGGGAACTGCTCGCACGGCCCCGGGTCGGCACTCTCGTCGAGTTGCTCGCGGACTCCGAGGGCCCGGACGGAGTCTGGGCGGCCGACTCGGTCGAGGTGTGGCTCACCGGGCGAGTCGCCGAGCGGCTCGGGCTTGCCGTCACCGCCGTGGATCCCACGAAGCCGCTCGCCTCGCTCGGTCTTGACTCCAAACAGGCCGTGGCCGTGCTCGGGGAACTCGGCGCGCGCACCGGCCGCGAGATCCCCGCCTCCGTCGTCTTCGACCACCCGACGATCCGCGCGATCGCGGCGCACCTGGCGACCACCCGGGCCACCGGCCCGGCCGACGGCGGCGCGCCCGAGGAGCGGGCCGCGCCCGAGCCCGTCGCCGTCGTCGGCATCGGCTGCCGCTTCCCCGGCGCGCCGGACCCGGACAGTTTCGGACGGCTGCTGCGCGACGGCCGGGACGCGATCACCGAGGTGCCGCCGGGCCGCTGGGACGCCGAGCGGGTCGCCGCGCCGGACTTCGGCGGGTTCCTGGACGGCGTGGCGGACTTCGACGCCCGCTTCTTCGGCGTGTCGGCGCGCGAAGCGGTCCGCATGGACCCGCAGCAGCGCCTGCTGCTCGAAGTGGCCTGGCAGACCCTGGAGGACGCGGGCCTCGACCCGACGTCGCTCGCGGGCAGCGCCACCGGCGTGTTCGCGGGCATCAGCAGCCACGACTACAGCGAGCTCCAGATGGGCCGCCTGGACACCGTGGACGTGCACGGCGCCACCGGCAACGCGCACTCCGTCGCCGCCAACCGGCTGTCGTACGTCCTCGACCTGCGCGGCCCGAGCCTCGCCCTGGACACCGCGTGCTCGTCGTCCCTGACGGCCGTGCACCTGGCGTGCGACAGCCTGCGCAGGGGCGAGTGCTCCCTGGCGCTCGCGGGCGGGGTGAACCTGATGCTCACACCGGGCCTGTCGGTGGCGTTCGCGGACGGCGGCATGCTCGCCGCGGACGGCCGCTGCCGCACCTTCGACGACGCGGCGGGCGGCTACGTGCGCGGCGAGGGCGCGGGCCTGGTGCTGCTCAAGCCGCTGTCCGCCGCGCTCGCCGACGGCGACCGGGTGCACGCGGTCATCAAGGGCTCGGCGACCGGGCACGGCGGGCGAAGCAACGGCCTGACCGCGCCCAAGGGTTCGGCGCAGCGCGCGGTGATCGAACAGGCCCTGGCGCGCGCCGGGCTGAGCGGCAAGGAGGTCGACTACGTCGAGGCGCACGGCACCGGCACGCCGCTCGGCGACCCCGTGGAGTGGGAGGGCCTCGCGGGCGCGTACGGCATGGGCCGCCCGGACGGCGCGCGCTGCCTGGTCGGCTCGGTGAAGACCAACATCGGGCATCTGGAGGCGGCCGCGGGCATCGCGGGCCTGATCAAGGCGGCGCTGGTGGTGCGCGACCGCGAGGTGCCGCCGACGCTGCACCTGCGCACGCCGAACCGGCAGCTGGACTGGGAGGGCGCGGGCCTCCACGTGCCGACGCGCCGGACGCCGCTCGTGGCGCGCGGACCGGTGCGGGCCGCGGTCAGCTCCTTCGGGTTCGGCGGCGCGAACGCGCACGTGGTCCTGGAGTCACCGCCCGAGCCCGGCCTCGCCGCACGGGAACGGCCCGTGCGGGAGCGGCCCGCCCGGCCGGTGCACGCCCTGTGCCTGTCCGGCCACACGCCGACCGCCCTGACGACGCTGGCCCGGGAGTGGCGCACCCATCTCGCCGCCCACCCCGACACGCCCGTGGGCGACCTGTGCCGGGCGGCGAACACCGGCCGCGCACGGCTCGCGCACCGCGCGGTCGTCGTCGGCGGCTCCGCGGCGGCCCTCGACTCCGGTGTCGACGCGCTCGCGCGCGGCGACGCGGCACAGGGCCTGGTGCGCGGCACGGCTCCGCACGGCCCGGCGCCCAAGGTTGCGTTCCTGTTCACCGGTCAGGGCACGCAGTACCCGGGCATGGGCGGGGGCCTGTACGACACGCACGCCGCGTTCGCCCGCGCCATCGACCGCGCGGACCGCGTGCTGCGGCCCGAACTGGGCGTGCCGCTCCAGGAGTTGCTGTTCGACACGGCCAACGACACGGCCACGGGCGAGGCCGGCGAAGCGGCTGGGGACCCGGCCGCGCGGCTGCGGTCCACCCGCCACTGCCAGCCCGCCCTGGTGGCCCTGGAGGTCGCCCTCGCCGAGCTGTGGCTGTCGCTCGGGGTGCGGCCCGCCGCCGTCCTCGGGCACAGCGTCGGCGCGTACGCGGCCGCGTACGTGTCCGGCGCGCTCTCCTTCGACGACGCCCTCACCCTCGCCGCGGTGCGCGGGCGCCTGATGGCCGAGCAGCCGGGGGACGGCGCGATGATCGCCTGCGTCGGCGACGCGGACACGGTGCGGGCGGTGGCCGAAGGCCTCGGCTCCGTGTCGGTGGCCGCCGTCAACTCCCCCACCCACCTCGTCCTGTCCGGCGAGCGCGAGCAGATCGAGCGGGCCGGTGCCGCGCTGCGCGAGCGGTCGGTCACGGTCAAGCCGCTCGCCGTGTCGCACGCCTTCCACTCGCCGCTGATGGCGGGCGCGGCCGAGCCGCTGCGGGCGGCCGCGCGGCCGGTGCGGTTCGCCGAGCCCGTCATCCCCTGGGTGTCGGACGCCACCGGCGAACCGGTCGGGCGGATCGACGCCGACGCCCTGGTGGACCACCTCCTGGGCACCGTGCGGTTCGCCGACGGCTGCGCGGCGCTGCGCCGCATCGGCTGCACCGCCTTCGTGGAGGTCGGCCCGCACCCGACGCTGCTCGGCCTGGCCCGCGCCACGGCGCCCGCGGCCCCCGCGGACACCGGGCGGCCACCCCTGTGGCTGCCGTCCCTGCGCCGCCCCGCCCCCGGCGCGGCGGCGGGCTCGGGCGACTGGGAGACCCTCCTCCAGTCCCTGGGCCGGCTGCACTGCGCGGGCGGCGCGGTGGACTGGGCCGCGCTCGACGAGGGCCACCGCGGCCCCCGGGTGCCGGTGCCGCACGCGGTCCTGGAGCGGGAGCCGTACTGGTTCACGCCGCCGCGGGCCGCGGCGGCCCCCGAGGGGGCCGTGCCCGAGCCGTCCGTGCCCCTCACTGAGGC
>NZ_JOJM01000030.1 GCF_000720325.1 Streptomyces sp. NRRL B-1347 | reverse complement strand
TTGCACACCGACTACCGGCGGCCGATCGCGACCTTTACACAGACCATCTCCACCGTCATCGCATTGCACTTTTACAAACTGGCCTCTGAATAAGCCTCCATGACTACGAGCGCTGAACATGTTGTCGTCGTCGGGGCCGGGATCACGGGCATGACCGCCATCGACGCAGGAGAGCAAGCCGCCAAACGCGTCATCCTCCACCACCGGTGACCGGCGACCATATCGCCAACATGGAGCGGAAAGAACATGACTGAATTCACTGGGCACCCCAGAACGTGGTACGTCGCTGGTTTCAGCAGAGACCTTCGCCCCGGCGAGATCGCCAACAACACGCTGGCCGGGAAAGCGGTCACCCTGTACCGGACCGCGAGTGGATCAGTTCAGGCCATCGATCCCACGTGCCCTCACCAAGGCGCCCATATCGGCAAGGGCGGCTTCGTCAAGGGCAATAATATCCACTGCCCTTTCCATCAGTTCGCCTATGCGCCTGACGGAAGGTGTGTCTCTACGGGTTGGGGAGCCCCGCCCCCGAAGGTGAGCCTTGCCAAATATCCTGCTCATGAAGCCAATGGCCTCATTTACCTTTGGATGCACCCGGACTCGCCTGAGTGGACACCCAAGACCTACGACACCGCGCGCTATACCCAGCAGTACGCCTGGGCCAGGACATACAGGGGCCATCCACTCGACCCAGTCGAAAACGGTACCGACTATCAGCACTTCCGGTTCATCCACCACATAGAGCCAGCGACGCCCATCACGCCGATGGTCATCGACAAGCACATACTGACCCTGAACCTACTGGTGCCTGGATTCTGGACCTCCTACCGCCCCACGCATCTCACACTGTGCTTCGAAGGGCCAGGGATCGCGACAGGGCACATCGAGATTCCTGGAACACCATTCCATGCCATGGAGATCGCCTGCTTCACGGAGCGTGAACCCGGGCGTGTGACCATCTACAAGCTATCCCGGGCCACCCTGGATATCCCTCTTGGCCCCGCGAAGCTATTGACTGACCGCATCCTGGCCTACGTGACTGGAAAGGCGTCAGCAAAACAATTCCGGAGTGATATTCGGATTTGGGAGCATCGCAAATTGCTCGCTCACCCACGCCTCACCGAAGGGGAACAGGATATCGCCGCATGCCGCCGATGGGCCAGGCAATTTTATGAAGGGTGAGACAAGGTCACCGCGCCAGGGCGTCACCCATGGGCGTCCATGATGATACGCAGGAATCAAAGGCTGACACTGTCAGTCAAAGCTGAACATCGAGGTGGAATTCATGGAAATCCGTCACTCGTCGGACGTGAATTCGTCAGAGAGTGTTGCCAATTCGTCCAGATTCGTGGAGGATCTTCCGCAGACAGTTTCGGTCAATCTGAATGGCGATACCGGGCAGGCCTTCGATACATTAGGTAAAGGGGACGCATCGACTAGCTTCTTCATGCCGTTCCCCACTACCGCGGCGAGTCCGTGGCTAGCTGAAACCAGGACGCTAATGTGGGATTGGATCGACGAGTTGGGACTGGCCCCTGCCCCCGCCGCGCGTCAGCATGTCAGCCGCACCAATCCGGAATTATTGGCCGCCCGCTGGTACCCCTCGGCCGCACGGGGCTACCTGCCATTGCTGGCCGAATTCTGTGCATGGGGATTCATCGTTGACGACGAATTCGATGAAGGAGCCTTGGGCCACAGTGCCGTACTTGCCGGCCAAGCGGTCGGTGAACTGTGCACTGTCCTCGACAACGGAAGTGTGGCTGCAGCATCGCCTCTGGGCGCTGCTCTCGGTGACCTGTGGAAGCGGGCCACCCTCGGCAGGTCGCAGGGCTGGTGCCGCCAGTTCGCGGCCAACATCAAAGGCTGGCTGGTCACCTACCACCGGACGGCGCTCGAGCGCGAGACGGACTTCCTGCCCGGCGTCGAGGAGTTCCGCGAATACCGCCAGTTCGCGGTCGCCATGCACATGTTCATGGATCTGGCTGAACCAGTCATGGGGATCGACCTGCCAGACCGGGTCCGATATGCCTCAGCGATCCTGGATATGCGCCGCGCCACCGCCGAACACGTCGCTCTGTTCAACGACATCGTCTCCGCCCGCAAAGAGCGCGGCCACGGATTCGACTACAACCTCGTCCTGGCCATCGAGCGCATCACGCAGTGCGGCACCGTGGACGCCATCCATCGGGCGAACTCGATCGTCACCGGCGTGGTGCACAACTTCCTCGATGCCCGCCGCCGCATGCCCGCTGAACTGTCCGCTGCCGGATGCGACCGCGAGACGATCACGAGAGCACAGACGTACGCCGATGCCCTTGTCCGCTTGATCCGCGGCGACCTGGACTGGCACCTGGAAACCCAGCGGTACACCCACCCGGAAGAACTGGGCGTTGGACTGCCCGAATACGTCCCCGACCTATTCGGGCTCCGCACCTCGGGCCCCGCCCACACGAGGGCCAGGAGAGCGACATGAGCAGGCATCCGGCCGACCCCCGCTCCAGGATCATCGTCGTCGGCGCAGGCATCGCCGGGCTCACCGCCGCTTTCCGCCTGCAGACACTCGGCTACGACGTGACAGTCCTGGAATGCGAGGACCACGTCGGTGGCCGCATGCGCACCATCTCCCATCAAGGCTACCGATTGGACCTCGGCGCGATCTGGCTGTCGCAGGGCTACTCCCACATGCTCTCGCTGGCCTCCGATGCCGGCCTCACCGCGCACATCGAACCCACATCCAGCACCATCGGCCTGGTCCGTGACGGACTCGTCCACCGCCTCCGCCTCGACCGTCGCAGCGACCTTGCCCGCACCAGACTGCTCAGCATGCGCTCCAAAGTCAGAGCCCTCGCCCTCCTCCGCGACGGGGCCAAGGCACGGCCCCTGCTGAGCTGGGACGATCTGTCAACGGCTGCGCAGTTGGACAGCGAAGACGCACGCGCCTACGCGCTGCGGCGCCTCAACCCCGAACTGCTGGACTACTTGATCGACCCGCTGTCCCGGGTCTGCTACTTCCTGCCGCCCGAGCAGGTGTCAGCGGCTGGCATCCACATCGGTATGAGCACACTGTTCGGTGCCGGCACCTTCAACTTCACCGACGGCATCGATACGCTTCCCCGCCTGCTCGCCGATCAGCTCACCGTCACTCTCGGCGCTCGCGTCATCCACGTCCGGCAGAACACCAACGGCGTCCAGGTTCGATGGGAAGACGCACAGAGGCATCGAAGGACCGAGAACGCGGCGGCCTGCGTGCTCGCAGTGCCCGCCCCCACCGCAGCAAACCTGGTACCCGACCTTCCCGATACACACCGTGACTACCTGGCCGGCCTCGAATACCTGCACGGCGCGCACATCTACTTCGGCGTCACCAGGCCCGTCGAGGAGGAGGCCACTTTCGTGGTCTTCCCCACCCGCGAAAACCCACACGTCAGCTATGTCGTCTTCCACCCCCGGTGCTCTCCCGGGCGCGTGCCGCCAGGGCACGGACTCGTCACGATCAAGCTCGACGGGGAGCTGGGCGAGAAACACCGGCACACCGATGACCCCCAGGTCGCCGCCGACGCACTTGACTGTCTCGACGACGTCCTCCCACAGGCGGCCCACCACATCCGCAGCCACCTGGACATGACCTTCGTGCACCGCTGGGAACAGGCCATCGTCCACCGATCCGCAGGCGGCTACCACCTGCTCCAGCAGTTCACCGGCAGCTACCCCTCTTCGAGTCGTATCCAATTCGCCGGCGACCACATGTCGTTCAGCTCGACCAACGCGGCGATCGCCACCGGGCAAAGCGCCGCCCAACGCACCGCACACGCTCTCCACAGAGAGGGAAAAGAGATGGATGAACTCAGATAATCGCGTGTCCAGGGGCGCCCCTATCGATCATGTCGCGCCCAGGGCAAGTGCCCGCAGGGGCACGTCAAAGGAATTCAGCAATACGGTTCTGACCGTATAGGGAAGGGATGCACATGAGTACAACCGGTCGAGCGATCGTCGTTGGTGCCGGCGTTGCCGGGCTCACCGCAGGGTACCGACTGCGCGAATACGGCTACTCCGTCACCGTCTTGGAGCAGGCCCCCCATCTCGGTGGCAGGATGGGCACGGTCTCTCAAGGCGGGTTCAGGCACGATCTTGGCGCGCTGTGGATGGGCGGGAGCTACCAAGCAGCGGTACGTCTGCTGGAAGAGCTCGGCTTGAATTCGGCAGCCATCAAGACATCCAACATCTTCGGGATCTACCGAGACGGGGAGACCCATCGCTTCAACAGCACGGAGCTCGACAAGGACCTCGCCGTCACCGAACTGCTGAGCCCTGAAGCCAAGCTACGTGCCGGCGCGCTTCTGCAGGATGTCGGCGCGGCCTCGAAACATCTGGTCGCCGATGACTTTTCCGCAGCCCAAGCCTGGGACACGGAAAGCGCGCGCTCCTACGCCCTGCGGCGACTCGATGAGGAACTGCACGACTACCTGGTCGAGCCGATAGTCTCTGGCATGTCGTTCACCTCCTCGGACAAGGTGTCGGCCGCCATGCTCCTCTTCCTGACGAAGATCTTCGTCGGAGCCATGGCCTTCAACTTCGAAACAGGCCTGGTGGCCTTGCCCGAGAGGCTTGCCCAGGATCTACACGTAGAAACCAACGCGCGCGTCGAGCGGGTGCAAGAGGACACAGACCGCGTACACGTGCGTTGGCGGGACCAGACCGGGGCCGAGCGCACAGAGCAAGCCGAGGTCTGTGTCGTGGCCGTCCAAGCACCGCTCGTTCCCGGACTCCTGCCGCATCTGACTCAAGCCCAGCAGGAATACCTGAGCACGGTCACCTACGCCCGTGACGTGTTCGTGCACTTCGGCGTCGACGAACCACCCGCCGAGCCTGCCTGGTTCGTACTTGTGCCGCAGTGTGAGCACCCTGACCTGAACTACGTCAGTTTCGATCACCACCGAGCCCCCGGACGTGCCCCTGAAGGCAAGGGCCTGATGCGGGTGGGTTTCCGCAACAAGTGGTGCGCGGACCGCTGGCAGCTGGACGACGCCGGCGTCGCGGCCAACGCGCTCAGCACACTCCGAGCAGTGTTTCCCGACCTGGCCGACCACATCGAAGACCACCAGGAGATGGCCTTTGTCGGCCGCAACGAACACGCATTGCTGCAACGCGGCCCGGGTGACGCCACC
Source organism: Streptomyces sp. NRRL B-1347 (assembly GCF_000720325.1). Lineage (GTDB taxonomy): Bacteria > Actinomycetota > Actinomycetes > Streptomycetales > Streptomycetaceae > Streptomyces. The sequence continues at coordinate 79,071 of NZ_JOJM01000030.1, read as the reverse complement.
CGGCTGCGGCACTTCCAAGACGGCCTCGATCCACACTCACGCATCCAACTGGCGGGTGACTTCCTCTCCTGGAGCGTCATCGACGCCGCCCTCGCCACGGGGGAGAGCGCCGCGCGCAGCGCTCACCGTGCCGTGACCGAGCGGCAACCATGACAGCCAGCGGCCTTGGCTCGCCGACCACACCCACGCCACGGTGCGCCCCCCACGCTGGAGATTGTCTCCTGCCTGAGCTGTGCCCCTCCAAGTCGACATCCACCGCTACGTCCTCAACCCCTCTGTTTCATAGGTGACCACACATGAAACACCCGGACCGGAAGAGGGAGACCTGCGGATCTTCTGTTTCATGAGTTGTTCCAAACCAGCCGCACGGTGAACGCGTTCATGAAACGCTTCCGGCTTGTGAGCGACGACTTCAAGAGCGTGGAAACCAACCCCTGCCCGATGTCGACCTGCGCCGCCCCGCCAGGATCCCCCTGCCGCACCGGCAAGGGCAAGGTGGCCATCCAGTACCACACCGCCCGCTTCCGCCTCGTGCCCCAGCTCGCCAAGACGCTCAGCGTCCCGGTCCCCGCCGTACGCAAGCCGGGCTCGGTGTGGACCGAGCTGCCCTGGCCGGTCCACACCAGCGCCGAGCCGGCCGGACACGTCAGACTCGGGTACGCCCGTGCGTCCACGGTTCGGCAGTCCCTCGACGCGCAGCTCGACTCGCTCGCCGAGGCAGGGGTGAGCAGGATCTTCTCGGAGAAGATTTCCACCCGCGCCGTACAGCGGCCCGAACTGGAGGCCGCGGTCAAACTCGCCGGTGAGATCCGCTCCTCCGGGGTCGCCGTCACCCTCGTCGTCCACGAGCACAAGCGGCTCGGCCGCGGCATCGAACTGGCCATGCTCGCCGAGCAACTGAAGGCCGGCGACATCGGACTGGAGTTCCTCACCGGGGAGCTGCAGGGCTCACACGATCCCTCCGGGATCGTGTTCACGGTGCTCGCCGCCATGTCCGGCATGGAACGCGAGTACATCCGCGACCGCACCCTCGAAGGCCACGAATCCGCCCGCAAGCGCGGCAAGACCATCGGCGGCGCCACCGTCGGCGACGAATCCATGCTCTCCATGGCCATCCACCTGCGAGAGCAGGAAATGAGCCTGCGCGACATCGCCAAGAAGCTCGTCATCACCACCGGCAAGAAGAAGGGGCTGCACTCCTCCCCAGCGACCGTGATGCGGATGCTGCGCGAACACGACGAGCAGAAGGCCACCGCGGCCGGTGTGGAGGAAGAAGCGGCCGGACGGTGAGCCCCGAGGACAAAGACGTCAGATACCGCTGAGTATTCCGCGCCATTTACCCGTCAAAGTCACACACTCGACAGCTCCTTCCAGTGCGACGGCCTCGCCCGCCTCACCGTCGACGGGCACGGGCGGGCGACGGGCTCCTTCGTCGGACCGGCCGGTGGCCGAGCCGCCTGGTGGTCGGCTGCGGGAGAGTGAGCGGTCGGAGTTGGAGCGGCTGCGGGCCGAGACGAGGGAGAAGGACAAGCACATCCGCGAGCTGGAGATGGAGCGTGATGTGTGCAAGCGATTCGTGGCCTTGTGGGTGAAGTGGCTGACGCTGACCCGGCCGTCGCGGTCGGGGTGATCAGCAGCTGCAAGGCCGAGCAGAAGTTTCCGTACCGAGCCGCCTGCCGCGCTTTGGGGGTGTCGGAGTCGTGGTTCCACAAGTGGCGCGGCCGTCCGCCCACCGCGCGGGAGATACGCCGACAGCACCTGGCAGAGGAGATCGAGGAGATCTTCCGCGACTCGGGCGGCACCTTCGGCTCGCCGAAGGTGTTCATCGAGCTGATCTGCCGAGGATGGCGGGTTTCGGTGAACACCGTCGCCAAGCTGATGGCCGAACTCGGCCTGGCCGGGCGGGTGGCGACGTCCGTGGCGTGATCACGCATACGGGCAGGGGCAGCGAATACTGCTCGGGGAAGTTCCGGCGGGCCTGCCGCAAGCTCGGCGTGGTCCAGTCCATGGGCAGAGTCGGATCTTGTTTCGGCAATGCCGTGAGCGAGGCGTTCAACAGCGTCCTCAGGGTTGAGTACGTCTACCGGCACACCTTCGCCATCCGCACCGAGGCACGGAGGCACGGATCAGGATCGCCACCTGGATCACCGACTTCTACAACGCCAGGCGGCTACACAGCGTATGCGGGTTCACGAGCCCGATCGACTACGAACGTGACTACCGAGCCACCCTCGCCGAGGGACTGGCCGCATAGATCGTCTCCACGCAGCGAGGGGATTAACAGTCCATGCCTTGCTGCTCAGGATCGCGGCCAGGCCTCGCTCCCGGACATTGCCGGTAGGCAGCCACCGCGACAACACGCACGGCGTCGACGATGCCGACGCGCAACGGGATGCCGCGCTGTGGGGCGTGGATGCCATTTCGCCCACTGCCGTGAATCGGCCAAGTATCCGCGAGGCAGAAGTGACCCCACTCGCCTGCCGATTCACACTCGCTTTTCCCTTACATGGCTGCACTTGGGTCACGCCGACGTGATTCGGCCGGGTGGCCAAAGCCTGACGAGAGGATGTCAGGGACGGTCCGCGTATTCCCACGTCGGGGGTCATGAATTCCACACGACCCATAACGTCACCCCATGGCACCGATTACGCTATTGCATATGACGTGCAGGAGCGAGTCATACGCAGACGTCGGGAATAGCACGCCCTCCGGGCGCCTACGCCCAAATGCGTATGTGCGGCGCCCGATCGGCCGATCACCCTCTCTAGCATGCGGCGACATCCGTGGTGGGAGCCGCATGTCCGTGAGGAGGACCGAATGATCGTACACATTGAATTCCACCGCACTCGGAGGATGTTGGCCCCGAGTCACAACCACTCGAGTATCGCTCCTGTGTTCACCTGGAATGACTGAGAAGTAGGTGCCGGGTTCCGGGAATCGCCGGTCGGCGGTTCCCGGATCTTCGTGGGATGGAGGAATCGTTGACCGTCAATGAATCCACCGGAATCGGCTGTCCCCGGATGGTGTGCGTCGAGTTGCGGCCGCTTGTCTGGCCCCGTCCGGGCGCGGCACGGCACACGCTCGCCATTGCCCCGAGGGGCGGCCTTTTCGAGATCAAGGCGGCGCCTGAGGATGTCGCGGCGGTCCTGGACCGCTGTGACGGTGCGACCCCCGTCGACGAGATCGTGCGCGGTACCTCCGATCCGGCGGGCTACCGCGAAGTTCTGGAGAAGCTCACGGAGCTCGGTGGGCTCAGTGTGGAGGAGCCTTTCGCGGGTGAGGCCAACTGGCTGCGGTTCGAGCAGGGGGCGCGGCCCGATCCTGGGCGCGTGGGCGCCACGCCGCTGATTCTCACGGGTGATGCGGAGCTGACCGATGTCGCCCGCCTCTGCCCGGTGACCGCCAACTTCGCCTCCATCGAGGTGTCCTCCAGGGAAGGTCTCGCGGACGCCCTGGCGGCACATCCGGCCGGGAAGCCGGTGGTGCTCGCCCTGCGGGACCGCTTCGACCTCGGCTATCTGGAGTCGCTGAACGACTTCTGCGCCGAGCACCGGGTGCTGTGGTCGTCGTTCCATCTCAGTGAAGGCCGCGGCTGGGCCGGTCCGACCGTCGCGCCCGGACGCACGCCCGACTACCGGGATCTGCTGGGCCGACGGCTGACGGCGGCCGAACGGCCGGATGTGCATGCGGCGTTGACCGGCGAGGCCGTCTTCGGCGCGGGGTGCGGGCCGACGTCGTCCGAACTGCTGTGGATGCTGTCCTACTTGCTGATCGACGTCGAGCGCTGGGTCGCCGGGGTCACCGCGTGGTCGCTGTGGGCAGAGATCGAACTCGATCCGGTCGAGCTGACCGTCGCCCGCCACCCGGTGCTTCCGCTGCCCGACCGGCCGCTCGACGACGACACGCCGCCCTTCAACGAGCGGCTGTTGCTGGACAACCGCACCGGTTTGATCGCCTCGCACCAGATCTTCGAGCACGACAGTTCCGTCCCCGACCGGCTGGTCACCGTGCAGACCAACGTCGCCGACATGCGCCGCCTGTACACCTGGGCCAACAACGTGGTCTGCGGCGGCACCGCGTTCCGCAACTTCCGGGCGGCCCGCAGCGCCGCGATCGGCGAGGCCGTCGAGCGGTACTGCGGGAACTGCATCACCGAGACCGTGGATGTCCGTGAGGCCTCGTACCAGGAGCTGGAGCGGGCGGGGGAATCCGCGCTCGACCCGGACCGCCTGGTGCTGTACTCGGACCGGTTGTACGACAGTCCCGGCTTCCCGTTCGTGCGGTTCACCCATGACCGGACCACGCACTGGGTGCCGGGCCACTCGCTCACCGCCGACCGGCCCGTGTGGGTGCCGGCGAGTCTGGTGTACGTCAACTGGTACATGGACCAGTACGCGAACGTGCCGCCCACCAACTTCCTCTACTATCCGGGGCTCGCCGCGGGGCACACCCTGGATGCCGCGCTGGTCTCCGGGATCGAGGAGGTCATCGAGCGGGACGCCACCATGATCTGGTGGATGAACCGCCAGCCGCTGCCCAAGGTGGAGGCGCCCCCCGAGCTCGCCGCGCTGTGGGCCGGGCGGCCCGCCGAGCTCGGCCAGCGTGCCTGGCTCATCCAGCTGGACAACGAGTTCGACGTGCCGGTCCTGGCGGGGGTGGTCGAGAACCACATCGAGAAGCTGTTCACCATCGGCTTCGGCGCCCGGCCCGACCCGGTGGACGCCGCCCGCAAGGCCTGGGGCGAGGCGCTCACCCTGCAGGACGGCACCCGGGACTTCGACGACCCCGAGGGCCTGTTCCGGCAGGCGGTCGCGGCCGGCTGGACCAACGCCATGGTCAAGCCCTGGCGCAAGGACCGCGCCTACCTCGACGACTACGCCAAGGACTTCCGGGACGTCAACGACCTGCTGTGCCAGCAGCAGCTGTTCCTCGACCCGCGCGCCACCGAGGTGGTGCGGCCCTGGGTGGACACCCCGACGAGCCGCCCGGTCAGCGCACTGCCGCGGCTGCCCGACCGCACCCTGGCCACGTACCGGGACGTGGTCGAGAAGCGCGGTTACGAGATCATCTACGTGGACGTGACCACCCACGACGTCGCCAAGACGGGTTTCCGTGTGGTCAGGGTGCTCATCCCCGGCCTGGTCCCCAACTTCCCGGCGGCGTTCCCCTTCCTCGGCAAGCGGCGCATCCAGGACATGGCGGTCACCCTCGGCTGGCGTCAGCGGCCGCTGACGGAGGAGGAACTCAACTACTTCCCGCTGCCGCACGCCTGATGCTGCTCCACCGCCGGCTCCTTCAGCTGGCCACCGCTGTGCGCTGGCACATCGCCGCGGCGGTGGCCGTGGGGCTCGGCGTGACCGCCACCTACGTCGGCCAGGGGCTGCTGGTCGCCGCCGTCCTCGAGCAGGTCAGCGAGCACCGGCCGTGGACCGCCAGCATCCCCCAGGTCGCCGGGGTCCTCGCGCTGGTGGCCGTACGGGCCGCGCTGCTGCAGCTGCGCGAACTGTGCGTCAGCCGGACGGCGGCCGCGACCAAACTGCGGCTGCGCCGCCGCCTGTACGCGCATCTGCTGGCCCTGGGGCCCGGCCATCTGACCAGGACCCGGACGGGCACCGTGCAGTCGGCGCTGGTGGACGGCGTGGAGGCGGTCGAGAGCTACTACGCGCGCTATCTGCCGCAACTGGCCGTCTGCCTGCTCGCTCCGGCCGCTCTGGTCGCCTACCTGACGTGGATCGACTGGGTCGTGGGGGCGCTGGTGGCGGTCCTGGTGGTGTTCGTCCCGCTGGCGCCGCGCTGGTGGGACCGGCTGCTGGGCGAGCGCGGACAGGCCCACTGGGACGCCTACGCCGCGCTGGATGCCGCCTACCTCGACACCATGCAGGGCCTGACGACGCTCAAGGCGTTCAACGCCGGTGAGCGCCACCGGGCCGAACTGGGCGAGCGGGCCGAGGTGTTGTACCGCTCCACGATGGCCCAGATGAAGATCTCCCTGGTCGACACCGGTCTGACCGCCTTCGGGGTCGCGGCGGGCACCTCGCTCAGCGTGGGCGTCGGCGCGCTGCGCCTGGCTCAGGGGGCGCTGGACCTCGCCGGTCTGTACGTCGTCCTGTTCCTGGTGTTCGAGTGCTTCCGGCCGTTCATCGAGCTGTCGCGGTTCTGGCATGCCGGTCACACCGCGGTCTCGGCCGCCTCGGGCATCCACGCCCTCCTCGACGCGGTGCCGCAGACGCCCGAGCCGTCCGCTCCCCTGCCGCCACGGCGGACCGGGCGGCCTCCCGTCGTCGAGTTCGAGGACGTCACCTTCGCCTACGCCGACCGCCTGGCGCCCGCCCTGGACCGGGTGAGCCTGCGGCTCGAAGCGGGCCGGACGCTCGCCGTCGTGGGTCCCTCGGGCGCCGGGAAGACCACGCTGGTCTCGCTGCTCCTGCGCTTCTTCGACCCCGTCGGCGGGCGGGTCCTCGTCGACGGTCAGGACATCCGTGAACTGCCGCTGGCCACGCTCCGGGAGACGATCGCCGTGGTCTGTCAGGACACGTACCTCTTCCACGGCACCGTCGCGGACAACCTGCGGCTCGCCCGGCCCGACGCCACCGCGGCCCAGATGCGCGAGGCGGCCCGCGCGGCCGGTGCGCACGCCTTCGTCGAGGCCCTCCCGGCCGGATACGACACGCCGGTCGGCGAACGCGGCCTGACGCTCTCGGGCGGCGAACGGCAGCGCATCGCGATCGCCCGGGCCCTGCTGAAGGACGCGCCCGTGCTGATCCTGGACGAGGCCACCTCCAGCGTCGACGCCGCGGCGGAGGCCGACATCCAGCGGGCGCTGGGCAGGCTGAGCCGGGGGCGGACGACCCTGGTGGTCGCCCACCGCCTGTCCACGGTCCGCGACGCCGGCCGCATCGCCGTCCTGGCCCGCGGGCGGGTCACCGAGGTCGGCGACCACCGAAGTCTGCTGGTGCGGCGCGGCGACTACGCCCGCATGGTCGCCGCGCAGGCGGCGCCATGACGCGCGCCGCCGCGCGGCCCGCGCCGCACGGCCGGGCGCTGACCGGTCTGCTGCCCTTCATGAAGGGCTTCCGGCGCAGGCTGATCCTGGCGCTGCTCGTCGGGATCGCCGACCAGGCGTGCGGGATCGCCGCGGCGGTCACCGCGGTCTGGCTGGTCGGCCTGGCCGCCACCGGCCACTCGGCGCGGGCCGTCGGCCTGAGTGTCGTCCTGCTCGGCGCTCTCGTGCTCGCGCGCGCCGCCGCCGCATGGGCCGAGATGTGGATGGTCCACGACATCGCGTACCGCATCCTGGCCGTACTGCGGGTTCAGGTCTACGAGGCGCTGGAGCGCCTGGCACCGGCCTATCTGCTGGGCCGCCGCAGCGGGGACCTCGCCTCCACGGTGATGGCCGATGTCGAGCTGACGGAGGAGTTCTTCGCCCACACCGTGATCAGCTTCCTGGTCGCCGTGGTCGTCCCGTTCGGCGCGCTCGCCGTCCTCGCCACTCTGCATCCCCTGCTGCTGGTGGCCGTCCTGCCCTTCCTGGCGGCGATCGCCACCGTCCCGGTGTGGCTGGCCGCCCGGTCCGGCGCTCAGGGCAGGGAGCTGCGCGCGCGGCTCGGCGAGGTCAACGCCGATGTCGTGGACGGCGTGCAGGGGCTCCGCGAACTGGTGGCGTTCGGCCGCGGAAGGGCCTGGCTGGAGCGCATCGGCCGGGGCGGGGCCGCCCTCTACCGCGTCCAGCTCGCCCACGGCCGCAGGTCCGGTGCCGAGCACTCCGCGGCGGACGCCCTGGTCACCCTCGGCATGGCCACCGTCCTGGTCACCGGCTCCCTGCTGGTCACCGACCACCGGCTGGCCGCGACCACCTTGCCCATCGCCGTGATCCTGGCTGTCTACTGCTTCGCCCCGCTGAACGACATCCTTGCCACTGCCCGCAACTTCGGCGCGGTACGGGCCGCGGCGGACCGCGTCTTCACCGTCCTCGACGCCCCGCCCACCGTCACCGATCTGACCTCCCGGCCGCCCCCTTCGCCCGTCGAGCCGCACGTACGGTTCCGCCATGTGACCTTCGGCTACGGCACGCGTGGCCCTGATGTCCTGCACGACGTCAGTTTCGCCGTGGCACCGGGCGAGACCGTGGCCCTGGTCGGCCACTCGGGCGCGGGCAAGTCCACCTGCGCCCACCTGCTCATGCGGTTCTGGGACGCCCGGCTCGGCTCGGTCTCGGTCGGCGGCCACGACGTACGCGCGTTTCCCCAGGCCGACCTGCGCGAGCTCATCACGCTGGTGCCCCAGGAGGTGTATCTGTTCAACACGTCCGTGGCCGAGAACATCCGCATCGGCCGCCCCCGCGCCACCCGCGCCCAGGTGGTGGCGGCCGCCCGGCGGGCCATCGCCGACGACTTCGTCAGCGAACTCCCGTACGGCTACGACACGGTCATCGGCGAACGCGGCGCCCAGCTCTCCGGCGGCCAGCGCCAGCGCATCGCCATCGCCCGGGCGTTCCTGCGCGACGCGCCCGTACTGGTGATGGACGAGGCGGTCTCCAACCTCGACGCCGAGAACACAGCGCTGCTGCAAGCCGCGATGAAACGCCTCCAGGCCGGACGCACGACGCTCCTGGTCGCCCACCGCCTGTCGACGATCCGCTCCGCCGACCGCATCGTCGTCCTCACCCGCGGCCAGGTCGCCGAATCGGGAACCCATGAACACCTGCTCGCCCGCGACGGCGTCTACGCCCGGCTCATCGCCTCCCAGCACGACGGCGTCGTCGACACCCCTCGCCGCCCCGACGGTCCCGCACCCGACCACGGACCCGCCCCGACCTGAGCTCATCCACCTCCTACCTCTACTTCTACGAGCTCTTAAGGCCCCTCCCCGGTGCGCCTAAGGCCCCACCCTGCGGGAAGATGCGGAACCTTCCCGATGTGCCGCACCCCCCTGGGAAACGAAAGTGGAGTCATCGCAGAAAGCAAGGCACCACCACCCAGGGGGACACGAAAATGTACGACTACGAACTCCACCAGCTCCGCACCGCCGAACTCGCCGCCCAGGCCGCGCGCCACGGCCTCGTACGGGAAGCCCTCAAGGCCGCCAGGCCGCGCCGCCGGGCACTCCGGGCGCTCGGCCGGGAAGCAGCCGAGGCCCGCCTGACGGCCCAGCGCACCCAGCCCACCGCCCGCCGGGCCGACCGCTACACGCGCGCCGCCTGAGTAGTTGTCCTTGGACTCTGGCCGTGAGGTGCGTACGGTCGTGGCTACGTTCAGCAGGATCACGGTGCAGGTCACAGCGCAGTCGGCGTCAAGCCTCGGATGATCTGTCCGGGTATGCTCAGCCCCGCGCGGTCGGGCCCCGCGCCACGAGGGGAGGTGTCCCCAAAGAACGACTTCCCCGGGGATATCTCATGCGTCACCACCTGCGTCTGCGCCGTACCGCGATCGCCGCGTCCTGCCTGGCCACCGCCGCGGTGGTCGGACTGGCGGCTTGCGGCGGTGAGGACAGCAAGAACGCATCCGCGAAAGCGGCCTCGGACACGCAGAACAGCAAGCCGAAGGACCCCTTCGCCGGCCTGTCCGGCGCTGAGATCGCCGCCAAGGCCGTCGAGGCGACCTCAGGCGCCCAGTCGCTCCGCATCACGGGCGAGGCCACCGGCGCGGACACCGGCCTGGACTCACTGGACATAGCTCTCGACACCACTGGCACGTGCACGGGCACGATCGGCAAGACCCACACGGGGTCCATGAAGCTGATCATCTTCGGCAATACCGTCTACCGGAAGTACGACGAGGGGTTCCTGCGCGCGACAGGCGGCAAGAAGTCGGCCGCCGACGTCGAAGCCGCCGTAGACCTCCTTGCGGACCGCTGGGCAAAGACGAGCACGACAAGCCCAGAGGGCAAGGCCATGGCCAAGTTCTGTGATCTCAGTAACCAGCTCGCCACATACAAGAACCTCGGCGCCGCGGCACTCAGAGGCGGCGCGAGCACGGTCGACGGCACCCCCGCCATCAAGCTCATCGACAGCTACGGCAGGGACGAAATCACGCACTACGTCGCCACAGAGGGCAAACCGTACCTCCTGAAGGTTGATCAGGTATCCGGCGGGAAGACGGAGAAGACTTCGCTGACCTTCAGCGACTACGACGAGCCGGTGAAGGCGAAGCCGCCGACCGGTGAGGTCCTCGATCTGGACAAGCCGGCGGGCTGATCGGCGGCCCGCCGCACGCGGGTCTTGGGCCAGGGGTCGCATCAGGCAGTCCCAGCGACTTCAGCCCCACGGGCCACTCAGCTGCTCCGGCCCCACTCGGCTGCTCCGGCCGGAGGCTCGCGGTCGAGGAACGGCCTCGTCGGCGTCGGACTCGATGTCGATCGTTTCGCCTGTGATGATCATCCACCTCAACGCCCCCCTAACCAGTGGCCAGTTGTTGTGCCACCGGTGAGCGCTCCGCAGGAAGTCCCCCGTGTTCGCGCGGTACCTTGCCGGTCCGGAAATCGCTGTGGTGGGACCGCCGGCGCGCGGGGCAGCATGGCCGGGGGCCACGGACGGCAGCGAACGGCAACCGGAGTGGTTCAGTCACCTCACTCGACGGCGGGGAGAGTCGCCATGCGGACCGGCATCGTCATGACAGCAAGGCCGGGTGTGGAACACCTGGCCGCTCGTGCGGAGGAACTCGGCTTCGACAGTTTCTGGGTGTACGACACGCCGATGCTCCACGGCGATCCGTTCGTGAGTCTCGCGCTCTGCGCCCAGGCCACCCACCGGATCAGGCTCGGCATCGGTGTCACCTCACCGGCGCTGCGTTCCGCGCCCGCCGCGGCGGCGGCCCTCAGCAGCCTCAACGCCCTCGCCCCGGGCCGCATCGTCTGCGGGGTCGGCACCGGCAACACGGCGCGGCGTACGCTCGGCATGCGGCCTGTGAAGCTGGCGGAGCTGGAGTCGTTCACGGCCGCGCTGCAGGATCTGACCGCGGGCCGCGAGGCGGACTACCGGGAGGGGGCCCGGTCAAGCAGGGTGCGGTTCCTGCACGTCGGGCCGTACGTCAACACCGAGGCTCCGGTGGAGTTCGTCGTGGCCGCGTTCGGTCTGAAGGCCGCCGCGGTCGCCGGGCGGCTCGGCGCGGGAGTGATCTCCTTCGGGATGCACGACCCCGCGGCCTGGTCCGCCCTCGGCCAGGCCCGGCGGACGGCGGCGGCGCGGGATGCGGGCAACGCCGAGAAGAGCCGTTCGTATCTCATGTCCTCCCTGCACGTCCTCGCCGACGGCGAGGACCGCTACGGCGATGCGGTCAAGGACGCGATGGGGCACATCGCGCTGAGCGCGCTGATCCTCGGCGCGGAGAACCCCGCCTTCCGCGCGATCCTCCCGCCGGAAGAGGCCGCGGCTGTCGACCGTCTGCTCCAGCTGCGCGGCACCACCCCCACCGATCCCAAGCTTCACCAGGCGCTCTACCGCAACTACCTGGGTCGCCTTTCCCCCGAGGACCGCGAGCTCATCGTGCCCTCCCTGGTGGACAAGTTCGGCCTGGTCGGCACCAGGGGCGAGGTCATCGAGCGGATCAACGAGCTGGAGAAGGCGGGGGTCGACGAGCTGGTGATCCAGCCCGTGGTGGACCCGGAGACCGAGATGGCCGAGCTCGCGCGGCTGCTGGCCTGACACGCGGCGGGGGACGGCCGTCGGATCGCCCGGCGGGCTTCGTAGCCCCCTGCCGAGGAACACGCATCCGACGCTGCAGGCCGCCGCCCCGAGGTTCGGCGGCATCGTGCCCGGGTGGGACGAGACGGGATCTGGTAGGCCCCTGGTGCTGTTCGCGTCGTACCACGGTCCCGTCTTCGCCCCGATCATTCAACCGTGCAGCCCGGGGCCGACGTCACACGCACCACAGGGGCACACCTGCCCCCTCGGAGACGACGACCTGGAGGCAACACCCATGAAGCAGCGGGCTGCACGTACCACTTCACTCGCGATGGCGGTGGTCGCGCTGCTGGGGGCGGCCGCCGTCGCTCCCTCGGCGCACGCGGCGGAGCGGGCGGATCGCGGGCATGAAGCGACCCGGGCCGCGCTGCGGGCGCTGGTCGAGGAGGGGGAGCTGCCCGGGGTTGTCGCCAAGGTCCGGGACCGCAAGGGGACTTGGTCCGCCACGGCCGGGTACGCCGACACCGCCACGGGGCGCGAGCGATCGACGGCTGAGCATTTCCGTGGGGCCAGCATCACCAAGACCTTCATCGCGACCGTCCTGCTCCAGCTGGAGGCGGAGGGGCGGCTGAGCCTGGACGACACCGTCGAGTCGTGGCTGCCGGGCCTGGTCCAGGGCAACGGGTACGACGGCAGCACGATCACATTGCGTCAGCTGCTCAACCACACGAGCGGCATCGCCAATTACACCGACGACCCCGCCATCGCCCACAACTCCTCGGGCCCCGGATTCCCGGCGCACCGGTACGACACCCACACCCCCGAAGAGCTCGTGGCGGTCGCGCTCAAGCAGCCGCCGCACCCCGACCCGCAGCAGTCGCCGCTGTACTCGAACACCAACTACGTGATCGCCGGGATGGTCATCGAGAAGGCGACGGGCCGCGGGTACGCGCAGGAGGTCACCCGGCGGATCATCGTCCCGCTGAAGCTGCGCGGGACGTCGTTCCCCGGTACGTCGCCACAGCTGCCCAAGCCGCACCCCGTCGGGTACTCCCGGCTCCACCAGGAGGCTCCCGACGCCGCAGTGGTCGACGCCACCGAGCAGAACATGACCTGGCTGGGCGCTGCAGGCGACATCATCTCCACCGCCGACGACGTCAACCGCTTCCAACGCGCCCTGATGCGTGGCGCGTTGCTGCCGAAAGCCCAGCTGAAGGAGATGCTCCGCGAGGTGCCGGCCGCAGGGGCCCTCGGATTTGGGCTCGGCGTCGAGTTCGCGAAGCTGTCCTGCGGGGTGCAGGTGGTGGGCAAGAGCGGCCGCACGAACGGTTCGCTCTCGGCGATGGTCGGCACGGCGGACGGCACACACCAGCTGACGTTCAACATCAACGGCGATTGGCTGCGGGACGGCGGCTCGATGTACACCGACGTGGTGGAGGCCGAGTTCTGCGGCAAGTTCCCGGGGCGGGCCGGGCGTGAGTAGCGTCGAGGGCTCTGAGACGTTGGTCCGGCGCCGGGCTTGAAGCTCCCTGCTGTGCGGGCGGGGAGGACGTCGCCTGGACGGCGGGTCGAGGCGTGGCGGGTCGAGGCGTGGCCGGCCGAGGTGGTCCGGCCACGCACACCCGTTCACACACTCGGTGGGTGTGTGCACCCGGAATTCAGCGGGTCAGCTGCCGTCTCTCAGGCGGCGCACTGCAGGAGGGCTCCTGGCGGTGGCGTCGTCGCGGTAGCCGTTCCGTGTCGGCTGTTGCGGCGGCGGTCAGCGGCTCAACCAGGGCCTGTACATCCGCTGCGCGCATGCGGCACAGCGCCACGGGGGCTGGTGGGCCGTCACGTGATGGGCCAGCGCGTGCCGGTGGCCGGATCGTGTGCCACATGTACTGGGTGGCGCCGCCGTCCGTGACGGTCATGCCGTAGTCGTCCACGGCCAGGCGCCGTCATGGCTGCCGCCTTGCCCGGCAGCGCTGTACTGATCGGCCCCGAGGACACACCCGAGCAACCGCTGCCCCACCTGCCGGGCCCGCTCTCCCCCCTGACCGACGAGACCCTCCACCCCGCCTCAGTGATCAGTCCGACCTCGCACGCGGCTGGGTACACGCGGCTGAATACACGACAGCGACGCCCGGCAGTGGCGTCACCACGTACAGGCCTGCACACGCTCTAGTCGGGGGGTGCCCCGTCGGCGAGCTGGTTGCTGCGGTCGATTTCCGGCATGTGCGTCTCGGCCCAGACCCGCAGGGCGGAGAGCGGTCTTTCGAGGGACAGGCCGAGTTCGGTGAGCCGGTAGTGGACGGCGGGCGGCACGGTGGGTTCCACGCGGCGCGCGACCAGGCCGTCGCGGACCAGACTCTGCAGGGTGACGGACAGCATCTTCTGTGAGATGCCCGGGATGCGGCGCCGCAGTTCCGCGAAGCGGAGCTCGTCCGGAGCCTCCTCGGCCAGCACTTTGACCACCATCGACGTCCACTTGGTGCCGATACGGTCGAGCAGCTGGCGGGTCGGGCAGTACGGATCCAGCAGGTCACCCCGCTCACCGGGCCGCCGGCCGCGTTCGCCGGGCCTGGACGTGGTCACTCGGGGCTCACCACCTGAAGGGAAAGTGCCGTCTTGGACGGCCCAGGATAGTTCCCTAGCGTGACCTGGTCACCATTCCTCACCACTCACCTGGAGCCTGCCCATGCCCGAGCTGCGGCGCGTCCCCGTCAACGGTGTCGAACTGAACGTCGCTCTCTGCGGATCGGGCCCGGCCGTACTGCTGCTGCACGGATTCCCGCACACCTGGGAGCTGTGGACCGACGTCATGGCCGACCTGTCCGGCCGCTACCGCCTCATCGCGCCCGACTTGCGCGGGTTCGGCGCGAGCAGCCCGGCCGCCTCCGGGTACGACGCGGGCACCCTGGCCGAGGACGCCGCGGCGCTCCTCACCACGCTCGGCGTGTCCTCGGCCGCGGTGGTGGGCATCGACGCCGGTACCGCGCCGGCCTTCCTCCTCGCCCTGCGTCGCCCCGGTCTCGTCCGGCGCCTGGTCGTCATGGAATCCCTGCTGGGCAGGCTGCCCGGCGCCGAGTACTTCCTCGCCGACGGGCCGCCGTGGTGGTTCGGCTTCCATTGCGCCGAGCCCGGCCTTGCCGAGACCGTGCTGGAGGGCCACGAGGCCGCCTACGTCGACTGGTTCCTGCGGGCCGGCACGCTCGGCGACGGGGTACGCCCCGCCCTCCGGGACGCCTTCGTCCGCGCATACACCGGCCGCCAGGCGCTGAGCCGCGCGTTCTCGTACTACCGGGCGCTGCCCCAGAGCGCGGCACAGATCGAGCAGGCGCTCTGGGGCAGCGCCCGCCTGACGGTGCCGACGATGGCGTTGGGCGCCCGGCCCGTCGGTGCTGCGCTGGAACGCCAGCTCCGCCCGGTCGCCGACGATCTCACCGGACACGTCATCGAAGACTGCGGCCACATCATCCCGCTGCACCGCCCGCACGCCCTGCTCACGCTGCTGCGTCCATTCCTGGCCGGTGAGGACGCGAAAGCAGGGTGACCGTGGCCGGGGGCTGACTTCCGATACACGCCCCACGGTGTGTTCCGCACGCTCCCCGCACAGTCTCGACTGCCGGCGTCCGGCGATCACGCAGTACGTTCGCGTCGGTCTCCTGGCGCGCCTGTTCCTCCAAGTGGACTCGCCACTCGCTCATCAGGGCTCCCGCCGGGGTCCCGTCGTGGGCCGAGCCTGCGGCTGTACGTCTCGGACGCCCCGGCTGGACGGGGGATCCCGGTATCGATCTGGGTGGGCAGGGCCAACGTGCGAATCAGCCCGTCGTCTTGGGGCCGAGCAGGGGTCTCCAGTACGGAGAGGCGACGCCGACCTCCCCCTGAGGTCGGCGTCGTCCCACTGTCGGAAGGGCCAAGGGGCATCGCGCGGACAGTGCGCACTCTCGGTCCGGTATTTCGCCGCGGCCCGCGGCAAACGTTCGGCATCATGTGCGAGTGCGCCCACAACGACGACAGCCGCCGAGCCCGACGGCAGGACACGACGCTCTGCTCGCCTATGCCGAGGCGGAGTTGGCCTGGTATGCGCATGCGCGTGATCGCGCGCGGCGCCTGCACCGGCTGACCGAACTGACAGCCCTGCTGACCGGCGCGGCGACGGTGGTCGCCGCCGGTGTGCAGGCACCCGCGGTGGTCACGGCGTGCCTGGCCGGAGCGGCGGTGTTCATCGGCGGGTTCCGGCAGGTCTTCCAGCACGTCGACCGCTGGGTACTGGCCGCGGAGAGCTGGACGACGCTGCGCCTGGAAGTGAACCGGTACAAGCTCCTGGCTGGCGAGGACCGCGACCAGGCGGCCAGAGAGCGGCTCCTGGCGAGGATCGAAGAGGTGGCCGCGGCCGACGTCATGGGCTGGGCAGCGGGCCGTCGCGGCCTCGCGGGCACAGCCGCGCCCGAAGGCCAGATCAGTCCCTGACCGGCCAGCGAGCGCCGACGCGCCCCGGCGCCGCGGCCGTCGGACGCCGAAGGCTCCGCCGGGGTCCCCACACGGAGGCAGAGGTGAGGGCGGGTCCGTGGGTGGCGGCTTCGGCGGGCACGGCACCTCGTGACGGCCTCGCGCAGTCGGCGTGTTCGAGGTCGTCCCTGGTCAGAGGCGATTGTCAGTGGTGGGTGAGACGGTGGGTGCATCGAGTCGGAAGAGGGGGCGGCCATGTCCGGAAGTCAGAACTACATCAATCACGTTGCTCTTGTGCTGGATGCCAGTTCGTCCATGTCGCATCTCAGCGGCAAGGTCGTCGAGGTGGCCGACCAGCAGATCGCCTATCTGGCCCGCCGTTCGGAGGAGCTGGACCAGGAGACCCGGGTCACGGTGTACGTCTTCGCGGACACGGTGGAGTGCGTCGTGTACGACAAGGACGTGCTGCGCATGCCGTCCTTGAAGGAGCTGTACCGAGCGGGGGGTATGACGGCGCTGCTGGCAGCCACGCTGAAGTCGCAGCGGGAGCTGGCGCAGACGGCCCAGTTGTACGGGGATCACAGCTTCCTGACGTTCGTACTGACCGACGGCCAGGAGAACGTCAGCCATCGCTGCCCGGATGCCCCTGCCACGGATCCGCGCGCCCTGGTGCAGGCGGTGGCCGACATGATCGAGACGCAGGAGGACAACTGGACGCTGGCCGTCCTGGTGCCGGACCAGATGGGCAAGCGCGAGGCCATGCAGTGCGGCTTCCCGAAGGACAACATCGCTGTCTGGGACGCCACGAGCACGCAGGGCCTGGAAGAGGCCGGGCAGGTGATCCAGGAGGCCACCGAGAAGTTCATGGTGGGCCGCGCGCAGGGCATCCGGGGGTCGCGGGCGGTGTTCTCCACGGGTGCGGAGGCGGTCAACGAGGACACCATCAAGGCGGCCGGGCTCACCCCGGCCGATCCGTCGGCGTACCAGCTGATTCCGGTGGCGCGCGAAGCGGGGATACGGGAGTGGGTCGTCGAGTGCGGACACACGTACCGCACCGGTGGCGCGTTCTACCAGTTGAGCAAGTCGGAGAAGATCCAGGCGCGCAAGCAGATAGCGGTCCTTGAGAAGAAGACGGACCGGGTGTTCATGGGGCCGGAGGCCCGGGCGCTGCTCGGCCTGCCGGACAGGGAGGTGCGCGTGAAGCCGGACCACAACGACGACTTCACGATCTTCGTGCAGAGCACCAGTGTGAACCGGAAGCTGGTCGCGCACACGCGGCTGCTGCTGATCTGATGCCGTCAAGCCCCGCCGACCGGTCATGCCGTGCGGCTGGCGGGGCTACTCGCCCGGGTCAGGAAGCGGGCTTCAGACGACGGGTGAGGAACTGCTCCAGGGTCATCAGGCCCGGGTGCCGACGGCGCAGCGACGGAATGTCCGCTTGGTAGCCCTCCTCGGCGAACCATACGAACATGCGGTCCTCGATGGGCTGCGGCTCGAGGCGGCTCGGCGTACCGGTGACGCGCTCGTAGACCGCGGCGATCTCGGTGAACGTGATCTCGTCGCCGGCGAGTCCGATCTTCTTGCCGATGAACTCCTGCGGGTCGTCGAAGGCGTCGGCGGCGAAGTGGCCGATGTCGTCGGAGGCGATCAGCTGAATCGGCTTGTCGGGCTTGACCGGCAGCTCCATCAGCCGCTCGCCCTCGGCGTCGGCGTAGCCGAGCAGGTTGTTCATGAAGAACACCGGGCGCAGGACCGTCGTCGGGATGCCGAGGGTCGCGATGTGCCGCTCGATCTCGGCCTTGGTCTCGAAGTGGTCGATGCCGGTGTCGCGCTCGGCTCCTTCCACGGAGGTGTACACCAGGTGCGCGACGCCGCTCTCCTTGGCCACGTCGGCCACGGCCTTGCCGTGGCGGACTTCGGCTTCGAGGGTCTGCGGGTCCCAGCCCAGTGACTGCACGCTGAAGACGCCGTACACGCCGGTCATGGCCCGGCGCAGTGACTCGGTGTCGTCCAGGTCGCCCTGCACGAGTACGGCGCCTTGCTCCTTGAGTGCCTGCGCCTCGGGCTTGTCGGGGTTGCGCACCAAGGCGTGGACGGTCCATCCCCGCGAGAGCAGTTCTCGGGCGGTGGCGCCGCCCTGGTTCCCCGTGGCGCCGAGGACGAGGACAATCTTGTTTTCGCTCAACGTCCCACTCCTTGTTGGTTGTTGAGGAGAGTCTTGAACCTCAAGTGAAATTGAGGTCAAGGCTGGTGGGGCGCACTGGGGTGACCCGGGTCGCCTTTCGGCCAGGTGCACGAGGTGCGGCACGAGCTCGCCGGGGCCGGGGCCGGGCGCCGCGGACGGGGGCGCGCGGGGTGTCGTCGTGCAGCCGGGTCTTGGTCAGTGCCGTGCCCACGTCGCCCGGTTCGCGGTTCAGGCCGAGCCCGCACCGCCCGGTCACAGCGGCGTTGAGCCAGTTGTCGGCGCTGTGCGGCATCGCCAGCTGCGATACCTCGGCGTGCGAGGAGGTCAGGGTGGTCCCCGCGCCGCCGTGGTGGATGACCGCGTCGCAGGTGGCCAGCAGGGTCCTGAGGGGGGTGAAGCCGACGACCCGCACGTCGCCGGGCAGCGCACCCGGGGCGCTCAGGTCCGGGTCGTCACCGAGTGCGAGTACGAACTCCGTGTCGGTGCCGGTGGCGGCCTCCAGCACGTTCTCCAGGCTGCCGACACCGTTCACCTGGGGACCGTGGTACCCAGCGTGACGCAGACGCGGGGAGGGTGTGCCCCTATCTCTTTGGTCAAGCTGTTGCCCCTCCCCCCTCCCGCTGACCAGCATGGCTTTGTCGGCGAGTTTCGGTTCTGACTCAGTCGCGTGGTCAGCTCATGGACAGCGATGTCAGTGGCATGTGCTGGGATGACATCGCTCTGTCAGCCGCCTGGTGGGAGATCTTTCCGATGTCTGTGTACTCGTCGCTGGCCCATGCTCTGGCGCAGGCTTTGGTCGATGTTCTCTGGTTCGTCGAGGGGTGCGAGGACGACCAGATGGACCCGGATGATGCGGTCAAGGTCTTGGAGGGTGTTGCCCATCTGGTGACACAGCTTTCGGGTGATCAGCGAATCGAGTTCATCGATCTGCTCGGTTCGATGGCCGCGGAGGAGGCGGACCCATCGCGTCGCGCGTTCCTGGAGGGCTTCCCTGAGGGGTTCGGCCTCGTTGAGGAAGACCTCTGACCTGATCCGACATCTAGTCAGCCACACCCGGCCTCCTGGGCCACCAATCAACGTACGGAGAACGTTCATTGCGCGGAGACCGTCGACAGACGAGGCCGTGGGGCTGCTCGAGGGCGAGCTGGGAGTGGGGCAGCGTCCGCTTACTGACCTGGATGCGGAAGACGCCTGGCTTGCCTTCCTCCGCTTCGGCCGACTGCTCTTCGACGTTCCGGACGCACCCGATGCCGATGGTCTGCTGTTCCAGTACGGGACCTACTCGTTTGACGGTCCTGCGATGTTCACGATGGACTTCACCCGACAGTTCGAGATGGCCGACGGCTACGGCGATCACGACCACTACGTACAGGTCCACTGCGAGCTTCGATACGGACCCTCACCCTTCCTGCGGGCCTTGGGACGCTTCGACTCGTGGTTCTTCCACGGCGGCGGAGACGATCTCAACGAGTGGGCCGCGAGACTGAGCGGGCAAGGGGCCTGGGCGACGATCCACACCCTCAAGCCCGCCGAGATCAGGGTGTACCAGGAGCAGGTGTAGCCGCTCCTGGGGACCTTGGGTCAACGAGCACCACTGCGAACGCGTCGGCCAGCGGCAGACCGGTGAGCTCGGATGCCCGGACCCACCACCGGCGGGCGCGACGTCCACACCCTCGCCCGCAGCCACTACTGGCCCGCCAGCAGCCGGCGGGCCCTGTCCCAGACCTCTTCGAACTCCCGACGGGTCAAGGGCTGCGGATCATGCCCTTCCCACTCAGAGACCGGCGACTGGGCCGTGAACCCGAACCTGCTCTCGTACGCGGCCAGGCGGCCGGCGTCACGGGCCTGCTGCCACTCGACGAGACAAGCCGCCGCGATCGGGATCAGCCGCGGCCCCTGAAGCTCGACTTGTCGTGTGACCCACCCCGCCGTGTCGAGCTCGAAGTAGAACCACAGATCTTCCTCGTCCCAGTAACAACGCATCCATGCGGCCATCCCCCCATGATCAATGAGACCCCGCAGACCTCGGCCGAGAGGTGCCGCACCAGCTTGCCGTCGCGATCGACGGCCGCCGGGTCCCGCATGCTCTCCGGCCAGTCCGCGCCAGCCCACCACTACGACATCCGGGTCGGTCTTGCCGAACCATAAGTCTACAGCTGTAGACTTACGTGTCAGAAAGCTCGCAGCACCACATCACGCGGGCCCGTGAGCGGGCCTCTGAGAGGGAACACGAGATGAATCTCAACCTGACCGGTAAGCGCGCGCTCGTCACGGGTTCGAGCGCGGGGCTAGGCATGGAGACCGCGAAGCTGCTGGCGGTCGAAGGGGCCGCCGTCGTGGTCCACGGGCGGGACGAGGGTCGGGCGGAGAAGGTCGCGCAGGAGATCCGGGAGGCCGGTGGGACGGCCGACGTGGTGGTCGGTGACCTCGCCGACGACCGCGGCGCCGCCGACGTCGCCCGTGCCGCCACCGCGGACGGATCCGTCGACATCCTCGTCAACAACGCTGGTTTCTACCGGCACTTGTCGTGGGCCGAAGCCACCCCGGACGAGTGGCGCGACACCTACAACGTCAACGTCGTCTCGGGCGTCCGGATGATCCAGCAGCTGGTCCCCGCCATGCGCGAACGCGGCTGGGGCCGTGTCGTCACCATCGGCGGCGGGCTCGCCTCCCAGCCGATGAACACCCACCCCCAGTACAACGCCACCCTGGCCGCACGGCACAACCTCGCCGTCTCCCTCGCCCGCGAACTCAAGGGCACCGGCGTCACGTCCAACGTCGTCTCCCCCGGAGCGATCCTCGTCGAGGCCACCAAGGACCTCGTCACCAGCATCGGGCCCGCCCGCGGCTGGGGCCGGACCTGGGACGAGATCCAGCCCCACGCCGTCCAGGCCCTCATCCCCAACGACCAGGAACGCTTCGGCGAACCCGAGGAGATCGCCGCAGCCGTCGCCTACCTGTGCAGCGAGTACGCCCAGTACATCAGCGGAGCCACCATCCGCGTCGACGGCGGGCTCATCCGCTCCGCCTTCTGAGCACGCACGCCGCGGCCGCCGCGTGCCGACGGCGGACGGCCTGCACGTCTCGGTGTGGCGGGACTTACGGTTTGTGGGTGACCCAGAGGAGTTCCGCGGGCCAGTGGTGGGCCCAGTCGGGTGGGTCGGTTTCGTTGTAGCCGTTGGGTGTTCCGGGTTCGGGTCGCGGCTCGATGAGGTCGTCGATGACGAGGCCCGCGCCGCGCAGGACCCGGACCCAGTCGCCGTAGGTGAGCTGATAGCTGGTCGCGTCGTCGCCTTCGGCGATGGTGTTCAGCCCGAAGTAGTCCTGCCGCAGCGTCGTGGTCACGCGGCTTGCGGCTTCGTCGTAGCACGCTTCGAACCACGGGCTGGCGACGTTGAACACGAGACGTCCGCCTCGGCGCAGGACGCGTGCGGCCTGCGGCACTGCCAGGTGCGGAGGCGCCCAGCTGAGCCCGCCGAAGTCGCAGAACACCAGGTCGAAGCTGCCGTCGGCGAAGGGGAGCTGTTCGGCGGCGCCCTGCACCAGCGGATAGCGGGATGCTCCCATCGCGCGCGCGGCTGTGGCGAGTTGGGCTTCGGACAGGTCGATCCCGACCACGGCGGCGCCCTCGGCGGCCAGCGCCCTGGACCACTGGCCGGCGCCGCAGCCCAGTTCCAGGACACGCTTGCCGGTGACGTCGCCCAGCGCGCGCAGGTGCGCGTCGGGGACGGAGTACATGCCCCACAGCCGGGGTGCGGCGCCGATCTGCGGGTCGTGCTCGTGCTGGTAGGCGCTGCTGATCCGGTTCCAGAGCCGCCGGTTGGCGGGGATGCTGTCCACACGCCGACTCCAGCACTGCCTGCCGGGGGCGGTCAACACGATTACGGCGCTGACCGGCCCTCGGCCCGGCCCACGTACCGCCAGACGAGCCCTAGCTGTCGGCGCCGTCGAGACCGGGTCCGGACGCGGAGGCGCCACCGCCCGCCTCGCGGATCACCGGTTCGAGCATGTCGGTGAGGAGGGCGGTGAGGCGGGCCTCATCAGCCGTGACGAGCGCGGTGGTACCGACCACGCTGCGCAGCAGCCACGTACCGGCGACCAGCGCGAGGGCGAGCTGCGCGCGCACGTCGGCGTCCGAGCCATCGAGCAGCCCTGCCAGACGGGCGCCCACGTTGGCCTCCACGCCCTGCCGGACGATGCCCGCCGCCTCCGGATCCGGTGCCGAGCGCAACAGCAGTAGGAACGGATCGAGCTGCTCCGCGTCGGAGGCGGTGCGCTCGGTGAGCGTGTGGGCGATGGCATCCGCCAAGCCGGTGGTGCGTTCGTCGCCGACGATGGTCGGCGGTGCGAAGGAACGAGCGACGGCCTGCGCGAACAGGCCCTCCTTCGAGCCGAAGTAGCGGTTGATCATCATCGCCGTCACCCCCGCCCGCTCGGCGATCTGACGCACCCCGGCCCCGGCGTACCCGTGCTCGGTGAACTCCACGACCGCGGCGGCGAGGATCGCCTCGCGCGTCGCGGCGGCGTCACGCCTACGGGCGGGGTGTGCAGTGCTCATGGTCAGGAGCATACGGGGCGCTGTTGCGCGGATCATGGGGCGGTGGAGCCGTCGTCCACCACTTGGCCTTCCAGGTGTGTCCCTCGTGCGAGACCCTCTGACCGGCGGTGCACACCGTGCTCGCGGCCCAGGGTGTCGCTGTGCACTGGTTGCCGCTGCCGCCGGTGATGGTCAGGGAGTACGTCGTGGAGTGCGCGGGCTGCGGGCTCGTACCCGTGCCCACGATGTCGTACGTGCCGTTGACGGCCGCCGTAGTGGTGAAGACCGTGAGCGTCGACGTCCCGCCGGCCGTCACTGAGGTGGGATGAGGGAGGCGGTGACTCCGGCGGGTGCGCCGCTGGCGGTCAGGGTGACGGTCCGGGCGGTGCCTGCGGTCGCCGAGGTCTGCACCGTACTGGTGGTGGAGCCGCCCGCCTTGAGCGTGGCGGTGGCGGGGGACGCCGTCAGCGAGAAGTCACGTCTCGGCCAGCCGAAGTCGTCGACGCCCGGCATCTCGGTGATGCCGATCACGCCCCAGAGCTGGTCGGGGGTCTTGCTCGGGCAGCGCCTGGCGAGTCGGTCGTACAGGCCCTGGGCGACGGTCTTGGTGGTGTCCTGGGCCATGTCGTGCAGGGCGTTGTCGTAGTAGTCGAGCGTCATGATGTTGGCGACGTCGGCCCGCGCACCGTTGGCCATCGCGTTCCTGAGGAGGGCGAGACCGCTGGCTGCCAAGCCCTTGGTCGTCGTCGGCAGGGTGTACGAGATCTCCGGTTCGCGCCCAGTGGCGGCGGCCCAGTCCTGGACCGTCTCGATGGCCTTGTTCCGCCGGTCGATGCCTGCGGTGTTGTCCAGGGCGTCGACCTCGATGTCCATGTTGAGCCGTGGGATGTCGTAGGTCGTGATGACCTTCTGGTGGACGGCGGCGATCTGGTCGACGTCGGTGCAGCTGCCGGCAATCTCGGCGCCGGTGGTGTCCGCCGTGCAGCCGCCGAAGGAGGCGATGACGTCTCCCCCGCGGCCCTGGATCGTCTTGATGTCGGCTTGATGTCGGCGCCGAAGGACTTGGTGTCGATGGGCAGTGAGGTGTGTAGGGGGGCGAAGACACGGGCGGGAAGTGGAGTGGCGGCCTGAGCGGGGGCACCCGAGACCACGGTCAGGCCCAGAGCGGCCACAGCGGTGGCCGCCGCGGTGAGCGGCACGGAGGGAACGCATACGTCTCATCGCCGCCAGCGTCACACCGTCCCTGATCTCCTGCTGCCACTGCCCTGTGATGCCCCGTGACCCGGACCTCCATCACCGGCCGGCCCCGCGATCGGCAGCCTGCGCAGAAGAGACGTTGCGGCGCCTTCCACGGGAAGCGGGCACATCGATACAGTCCATCGTCAGACAGGGAACCCGGGGACAGAAACGTGTCTGCGGGCGGGGCTGGAAGGAAGAATCGCAGGTGCTGGAGGAGTTACGTGCGGCGGTGGCCAGCCACCGACTGGTCAACCTGACCGGCCCGTTGGGAGTGGGAAAGTCGTTCCTGGCGGGCCGCCTGGAGAACGCGACCGCGGTGGACCTCGACCGGCCCAACGCACTCATCGCACTGCGCGGGGCTCTGGCTGATCCCGCCCGGCGCATGCTGGTGATCGACAGCGCTGACGGCCAACAGCGCCTGAACGTACTGCGCGCCGTGCTCGACGACGCCGGAGGCGAGCACCCGACCGTGGTTGTCGTCAGCCGCCGGCCGGTCCTGGCCCATCCTGACTGGGCTTACTCGGGCGCCGTCACCGTCACCATGGGGCCCATCCGTAACGGGGAACTCCCCACTCGTGCCGCAGGAATCGAGGATGCCGAAGGTCGGGTACTCGTGGCCCGCCTGGGCGGCGGTATCCCGCTGCTCTCGGACGCCGCCCGCCGTGCCCTGGATTCCGGCGTGTCGAACGTGTCCCCCGGCGCGGTCGCCGACCAACTCGCCGAAGTGATCCTGGACCGGCTGGGCCGCGAGTTGCCCGGCAGACGGTGGCGGCACTCGCTACGGCTCCTCGCCACCGTGCGGTGCGGGGACGAGGAGCTGCTGCCCGGCGGTCCGGACCACTTCTCCTCGCTCGCCGCGCTCAGCATCGTCAACCGCGACACCCTCGGGCTTCGGATCACGGAACCGTACCGGACGGTGCTCGAACTGGCCTACCGGTGGCGGCGGCCAGAGGCACACGACAGCGTCCGCACCCGGGCCCGCGACTACCGCCTGACCCTGCTCGATCGTGCTCGCGACGCCAAGGAGCGCGCAGACCTCACCGACCAGGGTCTCTTCCTCACCGGCGACCCGCTGCTGCGCCGCGAGTTGTTCCCGGCCGACGAGCACGCGGTGGGCTTCCACACCGCCGTCGCCGCGGACGCCGACGACATCGGGCGGCTGATGCGCCGATGGGCACTGGACAGCGGCTTCGACCTGCGCCGCTGCGACCGCTTCACCGAGCGCTGGGGCGCGGACGACATCTCCGCGTTCCACCTCGCCCGCGACCGGGACGGCCGGGCGATCGGCCTGGCCAATCTGATGCCGATCGGCGCGCACACGGTGGACGGTCTGGAACCGTTGCTCCAACAGCACAGCAGGACACTGACCGCCGGCGGGCTCTTTCTGGGCGTCGCCCACTGCACCGAAACAGCCGCACGTGCCCACCTGCTGCGGTACGTCCTGCGGCAGGCTGTCCAGGGCGAGCGCCTGGTCGTCTCCACTGCCAGCCCGGACTACCAAGTCCTGGTCCAGGCCCTCGGTTTCCGCGAGCACGGTGGCATACGGGACGACGTGTACTCCTGCGGCCGCCGTCCGGAGGTCTTCACCCACGACTTCGCCGCCGCCGATCTACCCGGCTGGCTGAGCGGCATCACCCACGGAGACGGGCTCGACACAGCGAGCGCCAGACCTGTCGTACCGCGACTCGCTCCCAAGGAGCTACGCATCCTGTTGGACTACGCCTCCGGCCTGACCCTCAAGGCCGCGGCCCGACGGGCCGGCGTCACGCCGAACACGGCCAAGTACTACCTCAGCCAGGTCAAGGCCAAATACCAAGCGGCGGGCAGACCCGCATACACGAAGATCGACCTGGCCCTGAGGGTCCGCGAAGACGGACTCGACCGACTGTGAGTCGTGGATGCGGTCACAGGACCGCCAACGTCCGGACAGGGAAGGTCTGTTGTGGGCAGGGAAGGCGGGTTCCGTTGAGGCGCACCGGTTCGCCTCAACGGGGGATGATCAGCGGATCAGCGGTGGCAGCTGATCAGCGGGTGCAGCTGACCGCGGCGTCGCCCCAGTAGTACCCGGGCCCCATCCGGCTGGAGTTGGCGTAGAGCAGTACGCACTGCTCGCTGAGGAAGCCGCCGACCATCGCGTGCTGGCGGGCCGCAGTCTCGGCTTTCCGCTTCGCCTCCTTCGGGCTGTTGCCGGAGTGGAAGCCGGTGAACACCTGCGTCTCCTGTGCGCCGACCTGAGTGCTGGCCTGCGTGTTTGCCTGCGTGCTTGCCTGCGTGCTTGCCTGCGCGACGGTCGGTGCGAGCGCGGCGAGGGCCGCGAGAGCCATGACAGCCCCACCTCGAATGAGTATCGAGCTCATGTCGGTATCCGTTCTTTGGAGGTTGGTGTGATTCAGCGTTGGCAGAACAGACTGGCGACCGCGGAGTACACGCCCCCGCCTACCCACCTGACATCGGTGGCACGGACGTGGCACTGGTTCGCCTGCCAGCCAGCCCCTTGGGCGATCGAGTAGGCCATCCGGGTGGCGCCGCCCACTGCCTGCGACGGCGACGTTCCCATCCCGCTGCCGGTGAACGTGCCCACCTCGGTGGAGGCGAGCTTCTGGTTCGTCCCGCTCTTGCAGTCGAACGACCCGACCTCAGCGCTCACTTCATACGAACGGACCGGGACGTCGAGACACTTGTCGGTCGCGGAACTGCGGTACCCGTGCCCGCCTCCCGGTACGGTTCGGTCCCCGGCCGGGTCCGCCTGGGCGAACGTGGCGCCTCCGATGAGGCACGCCGATGCGGCAAGGGCCACAACGGCGGAGTGCAGACCTAAGACGGCCGATCGTTTCACCAGGTCTCCCTTCGTCATGTTCGGTGGTCATTCGGTGGTCATGGAGTACTGCCAAGGCGGCGTGCAGCGCGAGAAGCAGGCGTTGGACGCAGCCACGGTTGTCGTTGCCCTTCCCAGGGCCGCCGCCCCGACTTCGAGAACCGTAGCGATCTCCGTCGAGGGTGCGGTACCCACCCTTTCGGGCGGGTACCGGTGGGACTTCGTGGCAGTCCACACGGGCGGAGACCTGCTCTGTCTCCCGCAGGGCCGACCGAAACCGCACGGCGCGGCACGTCAACACCGGCCCCTCTGGAAGACCCCATAGCCGCGTGGAGCGCCGCACAGCACGTCCTGTCTCTACCGATGGAACCCTGCCGGAACTGCCCTACCGGGGGGATTCCTCACGGCTCACGCGCTTTCACACCGGTCTCACCAACGGTCGCCGACCTGGTGTTTTCCGGAACGTTTTACGTTGACATGGTCTCGGAGAAGGTTCCAGTCCAGTGGAGCTCTTGCCCGTCTGCCGTGGGCGAATGCTGTCCTTTGACTGCGAACCCAGTCGCTTTGTCATCCAATCGAGGCGTTTGATAGTGAACCCAGTCGTTTCGGCTTCTTTGACAGTGAATCTAGTCGTGAGGGGTGAGCAGGCTGGGGGTGTCGTATGTCGGTATCGGCTGGGTCGGAAGGGACGGCGCCGTACGTCGAGGTGTCGAGTGTGGTGGGCAAGCGCGAGCGTCTGGGGCGTCCGCTGTTGGACTGTGTGTCGGTCAGGTTCGAGGATGCTCGTCCGGTACGGCCGTTTCGGTGGCCGCCAGGAGGGCGCTATTTCCCGGGCTGGTACTGGGCGGCGACGACGCGGCAGCATGTCGGTTTCGAGTCGTGGCTGGAGCGGGACCGTCTCGTGCTCATGGATTTCGACCCGGCTGTGGTGGGTGTTGCCTCCCAGCCGTTCTGGCTGCACTGGCACGACGGGACGCGTGAGCGTCGGCATGCCCCGGACTTCTTCCTGCGCCGCGCGGATGGCTCGGCCATGGTTGTCGACGTCCGCGCCGACGACTGCATCGCACCGCGCGATGCCGAAGCGTTCGAGGTGACGCGCCGGGCCTGCGCCGAGGCCGGGTGGGGCTTCGAGCGGGTGGGGACCCCGGAGACGGTGCTGCTGGCGAACGTGCGGTGGCTGTCGCGCTACCGTCACCCCCGCTGCCGGCAACATCCGGTCGCGGCCCGGCTGATGGAGATTTCCTCGCAACCGGGACCGCTCATGGCCGGGGCCGACAGCGTCGGCGACCGGCTGGCGACGCTGCCCGTGTTGTTCCACCTTCTGTGGCAGCAGGAGTTGTCCGCCGAGGGGATGGCGGTCGAGCTGCTGGGGCCGCGCACGGTCGTGCGCCTGGCCGGTGGGGGTGCCGGATGGCGGAGGAGGGGCGGTGGGTTCCGCCGACTGCCCGGATCGTGGAGTTCCCCAAGACGGCTGCTGACCAGGCCCGTTGGTGGGAGGGGCACATCTTGGAGGTACTGCATGGTCTGCCGCCGGATGCTCCCCAAGGGGCGGTGCCGCGGCCGGAGTTCGACCCCAGGCTGCACTCGCTGGCCGAACGCGAGCGGGCCAAGGCGGCCGAGCTGACGGCGGCGGGCCATCGGATGACGGCCAGCGGCGTCAAGCAGCGGCGCCAGCGTTATCACCGCGACGGGCTGGTTGGGCTGGCCGACGGCCGCTCGGCCAAGCAGCTGCCTCCCTTCGGCCAGATCGCCCCGGCGGTGGTCGACGCGATGCGGCAAGCGATCGCCGAGACGACCGATGCCTCCTCAAGGACAGTCCGATTCACCATCTGGCGGACCAAGCAGATCCTGGCATCCGGCGAGGATGGCGACGGCATCGAGCTGCCCCACGAGCGCACGCTCTACCGGCTGTTCGACAAACTGGCCGCCGGGACACATGCGACCGGCTCTGCCACTACGCGCCGCTCGCTGCATGCGCGTCCGGCCGGACCGTTCGGGGAAGTCCCGGCCATCGCGCCGGGCGAGCTGATGCAGATCGACTCCAGTCCGCTGGATGTCCTGGTCAGGCTGGACGACGGAATCGCGGAGAAGGTCGAGTTGACCGCGCTGGTCGATATCGCGTCGAGGTCGATCACCGCGGCGGTGCTGCGGCCGACGACCAAGGCGGCCGACGCCTCCGCCCTGGTGGCCCGCAGCATCACGCCAGACTTGATGCGTCCGGGCTGGTCGGAGTCGCTGCGCATGTCCCGGTCGGTACTGCCGCACCGCCGACTGCTGGCCCTGGACGAGCGGCTGGAGCATGCGGCGGCGAGGCCGGTGATCGTTCCGGAGACGGTCGTCTGCGACCACGGAAAGCTGTTCATCTCGAACAACTTCCGCGCTTCCTGCCGCTTTCTGGGCATCACGCTGCAGCCGACACACAAGGCGTCGCCCTTCGAGAAAGGAGTGATCGAGAAGACCCTGGGGTCGGTGGCGACGCTGTTCGCGCAGTTCGTCGCGGGCTACACCGTCCGGTCGGTGGACCGCCGCGGCAGGCACTTGGAGGACGGACCACTGTGGTCGCTGCCCGAGCTGCAGGAACTGCTGGACGAGTGGATCGTCGCCGTCTGGCAGAACCGGCCGCACGACGCCCTGCGCGACCCCGACGCACCGAGGCGGGCGTTCTCGCCGAACGAGAAGTACGCGATGCTGCTGGAGTCGAGCGGCTACGTCCCGGCCGCGCTGAGCGGTGAGGACTACGTCGAGTTGCTGCCGGAACGGTGGCAGGCGATCAACGCCTACGGCATCAAGATCAACCACCGCACCTACGACAGCCCGGAGTTGAACCCGCTGCGCCGTCAGCGCTCCGGCATCGCAGAGAAGAACGGCTTGTGGGAGATCCACCACGACCCCTACGACGTCTCCCGGATCTGGGTACGCGACCGCCGCGGCGACCGGGACCGGTGGATCACGGTGTTCTGGCGGCACCTGCACCGCGTCGGCGTCCCGTTCGGCGAAATGGCTTGGGACCACGCCCGCCAACAGGTCCAGGACGGCAACGAGGCACAGATCGCGGATGCGGCGGCCGCCCTGCTCCGGCGCGCCCACGATGGCCCCCAGGGTGAGAAGGACCCTCCGGTCAAACGGTCTCAGAAAGATCGCCGGATTGCCGCCCGCACCCGGGCGACCGCCCCAGGCCGGGAGATCCCCGATCCGCCGACCAACCGCGAACCAACGGATGAGGACACCGACACCTCACCGGCCAAGGTCATCCCGCTAGGTCTGTTCGACCCGCTCGCCAACCCCTGGAGGCGCCCGTGACCCTCTCCAAGCCGACAGCTCGGCAAGCCGTGTTGCGGGATGCCGACGCCGAGGCCGACCGACAGCTGAACACCCTCACTGGATGGCACAGGTTCATCGACGGGCCGCCCACACCCCCGGACCTGGCCTCCCGGAGCGCTTGGCAGCAGATGTCAGTATCCGAGCGGGACCTCTACGACGAAGACCGCCTGGACCATCACGCCCGCATGCTCACGATCGCCACCTCGTTCGTCGAGAAGACGGCGATCTGCGGCCGTCGGCTGGTCCTGCTCAACCGCCACGCGATCGGCGCCCGCCGAGGGCTGATCGTTTCCGGCCCCGCGGGCACCGGAAAGACCATCGCCATCACCCAGTTGGGACGCTCCCACGAACTCCTTGACCGGGCCCGGCACCCACACGTCACCGACCGCATCCCGGTCGTCTACGTCACCGTCCCGCCGGCCGCGACGGCCAGCATGATCGGCACCGAGTTCGCCCGCTTCCTGGGACTGCCGGTGCGGGCACGCTCGAACATGACCGACATCATCGAGGCCGTGGTCGGGGTCTGCACCGATACACGCACCGGGATGGTGCTGGTCGATGAGCTCCACAACATCTCACTCACCAGTCGCAACGGCGCCGAAGTCGCCGACACCCTCAAGTACTTCTCCGAGCGCCTGCCCGCCACCTTCATCTATGCCGGCATCGACATCGCCGAATCCAGCCTGCTGTCCGGGACACGCGGCGCACAGATCGCCGGCCGCTTCACCCTGATCCCCTCCCGCCCCTTCCCCTACAACAGCGAATGGAAGGGCCTGGTCGCCACCATGGAAGACACCCTCCGGCTCCACGACCACCGCCCCGGCACGCTGACCAGCCTGGACCGCTTCCTCCACGACCATACCGGCGGCATGATCGGATCCCTCTCACACGCCATCCGCGGAGCCGCGATCGACGCCATCCTCACCGGCACCGAGAAGATCACCAAGAAGAGTCTGCAGGCCATTCCGCTCGACCACACCGCCCACACCACCGCCTCGATGGCCACGAAGACCGCAGCGTCCCGATGAACAGCGAACTGCCGCCCCGGTATGCGCCTCTGCCGGTCCGCCTCCGCCCCTGCCTAGGAGAATCCTCCGACTCGTACATCCGGCGCTTGGCCCGCGCCAACCATCTCAAGCCCAGCTTCCTGCACTGCTATCTCTCCGGCCCACCGCAGTGGTTCGCCAGGCCGCTCCTCGAACACCTCGCCACGGTCGCAGGCCACTCGCCCGAGGCACTCGAACGCGCCCTGGCCGACGCCAGCGCCCTGGGCGGCGCCAACAGGCCACGCCGCCGCTTGCCCAGGAAGAATCCCTTCGCCCGGCGCCAGGACCTGGCGCACCGCATCGCCCAAGAAGCCCTGAAAGGCACACGGATCCACACGCTCGCCAAGCGCTACAACCTCCGCTGCTGGGATATCCGCTTCGCCCTGGAGACCCCACGCCTGACCACCACAGAGACGGGACAGCTGGCCGACCCCATCACCGGCGAACTCGCCGACCTGATCGAGAACATGATCAGCAGAGGGCTGAACAAGAGGCAGATCTGGATCGAGCTCATGGACGACCACGACTACCTGGTCAAATACCACAGCATCCGCCACTACATCGACTACACGCGATCCGGCAGACAGCGCAAGAAGCGGTCAGCCTCCCCTTGACATCCAACCTAGTCGCCCCAGGTCAGCGCACTGCACCCGACTACTGAGGTTGAACTCGTGATGTCGCCGGGTGGCTTAGGTGGGTCTGATTGTCGGGCCGGTCTCGGCGAGGCGGCCGTCTATGACCCAGACCGCTGGCCGCCGCTGACTACCTGGTGCGCTCAGTGCGGTCGTCGTACTCTTCGCGGGCGGTGATGACTTCTTCGATGTGCAGCACGGACCACTCCGTGAGCGCCTTCAGCGGTTCCCGTAGCGTCTGGCCGAGCGCGGTCAGCTCATACTCCACGTGCGGCGGCACCTCTGGGTAGACGGTCCGGCTGACCAGCCCGTCGCGTTCGAGGGTGCGCAGCGTCTGGGTGAGCATCTTCTCGCTCACGCCCGCCAGCGCCTGCCGGAGATGACCGAACCGGGAGGTCCCGTTCCGGCCGAGTTCGCCCAGCACGAGGACCGCCCACCTGCTGCCGATCTGGTCGAGCAGGTCCCGCGACGGGCAGCCGCGCTCGTACGGATCGAATGAAGGCATGGGCCCGGTCACGTTCTCGACAGCAGCCATACGGCTCACCTCAATGCTTTCGCTGCGGTAAGTACCCTACCAAGAAGTGGCTACTCCCCAACAGAGAGTGTCCAGGTCATTCTGTGTTCCATCCCGCCGCGGACCGACCGCGGCAGGCGTGCAAGGCACGCGCGGAAGGAAGGAATGACCATCATGCCGATCGTCGTCACCGGAGCCACCGGCCAGCTGGGCAGGCTCACCGTCGAGGCACTGCTGCGGCGCGGGATCCCGGCCGCGGACATCATCGCGACCGGCCGGGACATCGCCGGGATCAAGGATTTGGCCGACCGAGGCATCACGGTACGCCGCGCCGACTTCGCGGACACCGACGGCCTGGCCGAGGCATTCGCGGGGGCGGAAAGGCTGCTGCTGATCTCGGCCTCGGTCCCCGTGAGCGAGCGGGTCGCCAACCACCGCCGCGTGATCGACGCCGCGGCGTCCGCAGGCGTGTCGCTAGTGGCGTACACGAGCACGACGCACGCGGACACGGCCACCACCGTCATCGGTGCCACGCACGGCGAGACCGAGGAGTATCTGCGGGACCGCGGAATACCCAGCGTGCTGCTGCGCAACGGCTGGTACCTGGAGAATTACACCAGCCAACTGCCGCAGATCCTGCAGAACGGCGCGGTCGTCGGCGCCGCAGGCGAGGGGCGGATCAGCGCTGCGTCCCGCGCCGACTACGCCGAGGCCGCAGCGGTCGTCCTCACCGCTGAAGGCCACACCGGCGCCGTGTACGAGCTCGGCGGCGACGAATCCTTCACCCTGACTGAGCTCGCCGCCGCGATCTCCGCTGCGGCCGGAAAGCAGGTTACCTACGCTGACCTCCCAGTGGCCGACTTCGCTCAGGTACTGGCCTCCGCGGGCCTACCCGCCGAGCTGGCGGAGGTCCTCGCTGACGCTGACCGCGGTATGAACCGCGGCGAGATGTACACCGACTCTGGCGACTTGCGCCGCCTGATCGGCCGCCCGCCCGTGACCCTGGCCGAGGCACTCGCGGTCGCCCTGCATGACTGAGGTTGAACTTGTGATGTGGCCGGGTTGCTCAGGTGGGTCTGATCGTCAGGCCGGTCTCGGCGAGGCAGCCGTCTATAAGTTCGCTGCGGTACTGGATGTGCCGTAGGCCGCGCCGGATGCACTGGACGAGGTGTTCGGGGGTGCTGAAGGCGACGTTGGAGAGCCAGCCGCGTCGCAGGAGGGACCAGATCCCCTCGACGGGGTGGGTTGAGGTCGGGTGCGTAGGGCGGCAGGTAGTAGATGGTCAGCCAGTCCCGGGCCTCGGCGAACTTTTGCAGGTCGGCGGCCTTGTGGACGTTGAGGTTGTCCCAGACGAGCACGATCGGGCCGCCGAGCTGCTGGTGTGCTGTGATCAACAGGTCCCGGTAGTCGCGCCAGGAGAAGCTCTTGCGCCCATCGCGACGGCCGTCGTCATGGCGGGGCCGGTAGATGAGCCTGGAGCGGCGACCGGGTTTGTAGCAGGTCAGCGCGGCGATGGAGATCCGTCTGCGGGAGCGGCCGCGGACCCGCACCACCGGGGTCCGGCCGCGCTGCGACCAGGTCTTCGCGTGCGGCGGCGTCATGGAGAATCCGGCTTCGCCCTCGAAGACGAGCCAGGCTCCACAGGCCGCCGCGAGTCTTCCGCGCAGGGCCACACCTCCTTGACCCACCCGGCCACCACCCCGTCGTCCCGCTCCATGGCCCGTCGGGCCGGGACCTGCCAGGACCAGCCGTTACGCGCCAGCAGTTTCCGCACGCCCTGGATCGTGTAGGCCATGTGAAAGCGCCGACCGATCACCGTCTTGATCCGCGCCAGTGTCCAGCGCTGGTCCTCCCAGCCGTGCGCGGCCGACCCCTTGGCCAGCTCCGCCTCCAACTGCGCGAACTGCTCCTGACTCAGCCTCGGCAGCGATGCTGGGCCCTGCGACCGCAGGGCCCGCGGACCGCCCTCCTCCCAATTCTGCCGCCACCGTTGTACCGAGCGGACGTTGACGCGCAGGGCCTTGGCGATGACCGAGCTCACCTCGCCCTGGGCAAACCACTCGGCCGCCTTGAGTCGTAACTCCTCGCGGAACTGCTGCCGTTCGGCAGTCAGCCCGCCTCCTTGTGGATACCGCATGCCCCGGTGATACCGCATAGGCGACGAGCCATCAGCCCCTACGACACCACGAGTTCAACCTCAGTAACTTCGATGTCAAAGGACAAATGCCCGCTGTCATTGTCCGCTGTCATCCAATCGAGTCGTTTGACAGCGAACCCAGTCGTTTTGACTTCCTTGCCAGTGAACCTAGTCGTACGGGGCCAGGCACTGGGGAGCGAGTGGGGGGCTATCCCCCGGGAAGGTGTCGGGCCGACCCCAGCGTGCTGGGCCTCTGCGCGCGTGATGATCTTCTCAGCAGCGCTTGACACCCAGCACGTTGAGGAGTGATCGCACATGATCGGCCATGGGAAGCGATGCACGGCGGCGGCTCTCGCCCTGGCCGCGACGCTGACCCCCACGGCGGCTGCGCACGCAGCACCGGTGGCGCCCGCGTCGGCCGCCGCGTCGGACCCCGTCCGCGCCCTTGACTGCATCGCCCATCCGCTACGGTCTGCGAAGCCGGGCACCGGCACGGCCGATCTTCGCGCCCTGGGGGTGATGGTCGGCGATGCCAAGGTGGTCGGCGTGGGCGAGGCCACGCACGGCTCGCACGAATTCTTCGCTCTGAAGGACCGGGTCTTCCGCTACCTCGTCGAGCAGAAGGGATTCACCACGTTCGCCCTGGAGATCAGCTGGTCGGCGGGTCTACGGATCGAAGACTACCTCCAGCGCGGCGACGGTGACCGCGACGCGCGGCAGATCGTGCATGAGGTCATGGCCGGATCCCCCTGGGACCGTGCGGAGTTCGCGACCCTCATCCAGTGGATGCGCGACCACAACCTCCAACACCCCGACCGCCCGGTCCACTTCCTGGGCGACGACATCGGCGCGCCCAGCATCGACGAACGGGTCTTCGACAGCGTCACCGACCACGTCCGGCGGACCCGCCCGGAGTCGCTGCCACGCCTGAACGAGCTCCTCACCGGTCTGCGCCCGCTCGACGACGCCATCGCCTACCTGGACCGCCCGCTCGCGGAGCGGCAGCGGAACGCGGCCAAGGCGAAGCAAGTGCTTGACTTTGTCCAACGTCAGAGGTCCGGAGGCGGTGAGGACTTCGAGTTCGTTCTGCAGAACGCACGCAACATCGCCCAGACCTACACCTTCCTCAGCGTCAACCCCGGCGACCAGGGATCGTTGACCGCCATGCAGCGCTACCGTGACCAGGTGATGGCCGAGACCACAGCATGGTGGCAGCGGCGCACCGGCGGCAGGATCCTGATGTCGGCCCACAACGACCACGCAGGCTACGCGGCCTCCGATCCCACGACGTACCCGAAGACCCAGGGCTCGTTCCTCCGCGACACCCTGGGCGCGGACTACCTGGCCATCGGCACCACCTTCGACCGGGGCTCCTTCCTCTCCAAGGACCAGGCGCTCGGCGGCGAGTGGAAGAAATTCACCGTCGGCCCATCCGCCCCCGGCACGAACGAGCACACACTCGACCGGGTCCGACACCGCGACTACTACGCCGACCTGCGCACGTCCCCTGCCACCGCCCGCCGTTGGCTGGGCACAGCGCGCCCGACCCACAGCGTCGGCACCCAGTACCCGAACGACAAGACCCCCGAGGTCGCCATAAGCAAGGCCTACGACGTCCTGGTCCACCTCCACACCGTTCGGGAGGCAGGCAAGCTGTAGCCGGCCCGGCCGCCGGACGCGCCCCAGCGTGAACCGGGCGGCTGCCGACCACCGGGCCGGGCCCCCGGCCGCCCCGGCCTGCGACCGCACGCCGACCGCAGGTGACGCTGTCTGTCGGCGTACTTCTTGAAGTGGCCCTGGCAAGTGCTCGTAGGCAGAGATCGTTCACAGGTGGCGAGCTGACTGTGCCGACTGGGTGGATTTTCACGCCCATGACACGGCCTTCGCCCATTCTTGAGCTGCAGTTCGGTGGCGTCGTGCCGGTCGAGCATGGCAGTGAAGCCGCCGACCAGTTCGTGGACGTGAGCGAGTTGCGACACGGCCGTGAACGTCACCTCCGACGGCAAAAGACGCCTCATCCTGGACCTCTCCAAAGACCTGAACGGGCCCTCTGAATGCGAACAGATCATTCTTCCCGTTGACATCCAACCCAGTCGCCCCAGGTCAGCAGGCTGCATCCGACTAGATTCCCTGTCGAAGGACAAATGCCTCACGGGGCGCTCACTCCCCACAGGGTTGCCGCCCCCAAGGTGAGGCCCTCTGTCAGGTCACGGAAGGGGGGCTCTTCGTACGGGCTGATCGGCTCGGCGCGTATCCGCGCACAGGCGGGGTGGAGCGGGAGCTCGACGGCCGCGTCGACGATGTCGTCGCGGGGGCCGAACGGCGCGGCGGCCCGCATCTGCTTGCGCCGTCGCACCTGCTGGACCCGCCCCGGCCCGCTGATGAGCAGAGCCGCGGTGTTCAGCTCGCCGAGGTGGCGCTGGGCGGCCTGCATGGCGGCGGTGCCGGAGTCGAAGCCGCCGGTGAGGTGGAAGACGGTGCGCTGCGCGTCGAGTGGCCGTACGTCCAAGGCGTCGTCGAGGACCTGGACGAAGGCACCGAGGACATCCGCGTCGGGCGCGAGTTCGCGCGGGCCGGTGTGCAGGGCGGGTCCGGGATAGCGCAGGTAGAGGTGACCGCCGAAGTAGGCAGTGGAGCGCTCGGTGAGCCGGTACACGTTCTCGAACAGGGTGTCGTGGCTGTAGCGAGGGCGGTACAGGCAGCCGCGCGGCCTCACGAACGTTGATCCGGCGGGCGTGCGCGCGCAGGTCCGCCATGTCCCACGAGCCGTACAGGCTCGCCCCGTCGTGGGCGAGGTACAGCGGCGTCGTGCGGCACGGGCCCGCCATCACCCGCGCGGGCTCGTCCCGGATGGTCTCCACGGCCACGCAGTCCACCGGCCAGTCGGCCAGCGCCGCATGCGCCTCGTCGTACGCGGCCGCGGAGATGCGCCGCACAGCCGGGTCGCAGACCGCGCGGTCCGCGACGCGCTCGCGCACCACGATCAGGCAGCGCCGTCCGTCGTCCACGGCCAGGTGCTCGACCATCGGATCCTGAAACGGGGGGACCCGACTCGCGTCGTCCGCGGTGGCGTACCGGCTGCCGGTCCACCGCCACGTGGCGTCCCGGTAGGGCGTGATGCACAGCTTGAGCACGCTCGTCCCCTCCGCCCGCGAGCCAGCCGTCCGGGGCCGTGTCCGCGCACCCAGGCGTCAGATGGCCGTCGTGTCGTAGGTGTGCGAGGCGTCGGAGCTGCCCTGCTCCTTCTTGTACTCGTGCGCCTCCGCCGGGGCCTGGACTCGCCGGACCGCCTTCGTCATGAAGAGCCGCTCGAAGGGCAGGCTCCGGCGTGGAGGCGGGGGTGTGAAGTCCCCAAGGGGCATGACCGCGTCCTTCCGTACGGTGGTGCACGGCTGGAACTGTGCCGGTGACGCTACTCAACGCGTCTCGGCAGAGCCAGAGGGCCGGAACCGCCACACCTTCGGTGTGCAGGATGTGCACACGATCTGGATGGGGTGTGGCGATCACGGTGTGGCCGCGCGCAGACTCGCAGCACCAGCAGTGTGGAGGAGGGGCCATGGCGCACCGGCAGCAGGGCAACGGCCAGGTCGGCGGCGAGTACTCGTCCCCGGGAGATCCCGGCAACCCCATGCCGGAGGAGACGCTGCCGGCAGAGGACCTGGACATCGAGGAGCCACCCGAGGAGGAGGACCCACCGGATGTGCCCGGAAGCGGCGGCTGACCCGGCGTCAGGGGTGGTCACGGTGGCGGCCGCGGAGCGGTTGCGGGCAGAATGCGCCGCCCAGATCGACAGGTACGAGCACGGCCACTTCCACGACCGGCCCTGGCTGCGCGCGGCGTTCCTCGCCGTGCCGCGTGAGGCCTTCGTGCCCGACCGTGTGTGGTGGCCGCACCGCGGCCCCGAGGACGGGCTGTTCCCGCTCCTGGACCGGCGGACGAAGCCCGGCCAGTGGCTGCGGGCCGTCTACCGCGCCCGGAGCCCG
Source organism: Streptomyces sp. NRRL B-1347 (assembly GCF_000720325.1). Classification (GTDB taxonomy): domain Bacteria; phylum Actinomycetota; class Actinomycetes; order Streptomycetales; family Streptomycetaceae; genus Streptomyces. The sequence continues at coordinate 40,614 of NZ_JOJM01000030.1, read as the reverse complement.
TTGATCACGCAGATCGCCGACGGAGCCGTACCCGCCATCGGGCCGACCGACTGCGGCGATTTCAGCGGGTCCATCTCGTGCCCGGCCGTCGTTGTCGACATGCTGCACCACCTGGACCCGCAGCCCGGCGAGCGGATCCTGGAGATCGGCACCGGCACCGGGTACAGTACCGCGCTCCTGGCCGAGCGTGTCGGTGCGGCCGCCATCACGTCGATCGAGATCGACAAAGTGCTCGCCGAGCACGCCGAGACCGCGCTGAGTGCCGTGGGCTGCGCACCCCGGCTCGTGGTCGGGGACGGCGAAGAGGGGTATCCGCCGGGCGCTCCGTACGACCGGCTCATCTCCACCGTCGCCGTGCGCCGGCTCCCGCAGGCCTGGGTCGACCAGGTACGCCCCGGCGGCGTGATTCTGTCCCCTCTCGACAGCCCCTTCCAGTGTGACGGCCTAGCCCGCCTCACCGTCGACGGGCAGGGGCGGGCGACGGGCTCCTTCATCGGGGCGGTCGACTTCATGAAGACACGAGGGCAGCGCGAGCGCCGCAGCTACGCTGACCTGGGCTGGCCGACGTGGGGCGGCTACCGGGTCACGGTGGAGTCAGGTGAGCAGCGCGTCCGAACGGCGCCGTGACGGCCTGGCCCTCAGGCCTTGCCGACGTGGTTGCTGGGTTCACGCGGTCGAGGACCACGTGCCCGACGCCGTCACGCCAGATCTTGGGACGCAGCGTGCGATGCCTGCTCAGGCTCCGCATCGTGTAGTTGGGACAGGATCGTCGCGAGGGGAAGGGTGATGTCCTTGTTCTGCTCCCAGTGCTCCATGACGGCGGCCGCGGCTTGGGCGAAGTCGGTGGGGAGGGAGGCAGCTTGCAGGGTCTCCTCGACTTCGAGCATCTCGGGGGCCCACCGCCATGCGCGAGCTGCCACGCTGGGCAGGTAGTCGGGGTCCGAGAGGATCTGTGAGGACATGGTTTGGGCCTCTGCGGTGAGCAGGTCGGCGACTCCGTGGCTCGTGGCAAGTGCATGGGCGACCCCTGCGAGAGCCCGAGCGGGCTTCTGGTAGCTGGCGAAGGCCATCTTCAGGGCCGAGGCCGCCCCGAGGTCAGGGCCTACTTCCCGTACGTGAACGGAGCTGCCCGCGAACACCTTGGCTAGCAGACCGAGGGTGCCCTCGTTTCCTGCAAGGTACAGGCGGGCGGAACGGTCATCCGTGGGAGGTGGCCCGATGATGGCCCCGTCCACCACCGTGCACTCGCGCGCCATGTTGGCTTCAATGCGCAGCATGCGTTGTGGGCTGATGGCGTTCGCGTCGATGTAGATGCCGCGGTAGTCGCTGGCGGCGACTGCGGAGGCGACCTGTTCAGCAGCGTGAGGCGGGCAGATGGACAGCACGAGGTCGCTCGCGGCGAGAGCCTCGTCCAGGGACTCGGCGGGGATGAGTCCCGCTTGTTCGGCGCGTGCGTGGCTGGCGTTGCCGCGGCCGTCGGGCACCCAGTGGACTCGGTGGCCCGCCGCCGTCGCCTGCGCGCCCACGGCGGCTCCCATGGAGCCGGGGTGGAGCAGGGTCACCGTGGTCATTGCGATCCTCCACAGGGCAAAGTGGGCGTGCTGCGATGCTGGTGGGCGAGGAGTGCTTCGCGCAGCCCTATCGCGGTCGGACTCGTAGAGCTCGGGTGCTGGGCGAGCGTGCTGGTGAAGTGGCTCAGTCGTTTGCGGACGCTCTCTGTTCCTCGGCGGGAGTTGCTCTCCAGTACTGCGTGGACCTGGTGCGCCGCGCCTTCGATTTCTCCCCGGCCCAGCCGGGCGAGCGCAAGGTCCATGCGGGCCAGGGACATCTCCCCGAGGCGGCGCTTCTGCGGAGGGGCGCTCTCGAACATGCTGACCGCCTCGTCTGCCGCGGCCTCGGCCTCTTCCAGGTGAGCGGGCCCGAGCCAGAGGTGGGTGCTGCTGGCGTAGAACCGCTGTTTCTCGAACGGGAAAGCCATCATCCCGCCGGGCAGGTCGTCCCCGTCGGTGAGAAGTTCACGCATGTTCTCAGCATCCCTCAGCGCGGTGATCGCCTCCGTGGAATGGTTGAGCTGGCCGTAGGCGCGGGCCTTGATGCTGGCGAGACGAATGTGTGCCGTCCCGCTCTCCGGGCTGAAATCAGCTCCGGAATCGGCGAGCCGGACCGCCACAGCCGCTCGTCCGCCCCAGTAGGCCACCAGCGCTTGCAGACCACGGACCCATGCACGCAGCCCGTTATGGCCGGCCAGCTCGGCGCACATGAACGCGGTACGTGCCTGGGTCTCAGCTGCCTCGTAGCGTCCGAGGTCGAAAGACGCGTTCGCGAGGATGCCGCACAGCACCCCCGCGGCGACGTACAAGTCGCTCGTGAAGTGGGGTGGTTGACGCCCCTCCAGGAGTTCGAAGGCCCTGTTGCGGAGTCCTCGCACTTCATGGAAGAGCGGCTCGACGGGTCGGTTGGGGTAGGTGGTGACTATCCGGCGGATATCGGCTTCGAGCTGCTCCATGGTGTGGGGGCCCACGTTGCTGCTCTCCACGCGGGCAGCCCACTCGGCTGACTCGCTGGCGGCGTCCGTCACCATGTCCTCCTCCCGGCCCAGTTCCTCCGCACCGGATTCTCCGCGATCGTCTTCAGTGACGGATCCCCGGGTGTCGGCCGGAACGGACAGGGGTGGGGCGAACAGGTTCCCGACGGGGATGGGGCGGAACAGGTACGCCAGGATCCGGCGGGCGTCCCTGTGGGGGCGCCGCGTCTCGCCGCGTACCCAGCGTGTGAACTGCCATTCCGAGACAGTGGCCGTGGCCAGCGAGGCGGGCCCTTCCGACTCGGCGAGTTCCTTGGCCGCCTGACGATACTTCCGGACAAATACCTCAAAGTCTTGCCAGTGGCGCTCGGTGATGAGCATATTGAAGAGACTGCGGGAACCGCCGTGCATGCCACCCTCCAGGACCTCGATACGTGCGTACTCCCTCTACACGCTAGACAGCAAAACGCTTCAGCGGCAGGGAAGTTAACCGGGGATCCCAAGATGCTTCGTTTCGCTCCAAGACATTGGAAGATGCTGGCGAAATGCCTCTCGAAACGCGCGTCGTATGGCCCCAGACTGCGAGGTCCCACGGACGCTCCCTGGGCGGTACGGGCGAGAGCTAAGAGCTGATTCCACGCTCCGACGTCTTCTCTCCCTGGCGCACCAGCCCCCTCCCTCCACGCGGCCGTGGCACAAGCCCCTGCTGACAAGGAGGTCGCAGATGACCACGGTCGTCTCTCCTGCGATGTCGCCCATGGGTCGTACGGCCGCCACGGACATGGCCGAGCTGGCCGTCGCAGTCCGATCCCTGAGAGGCGTTGACGACGCTGCAGTACGCGCTCTCCTGGAGACGACCGCCCACGCGGAGGTAGTGGTGCCGGTCGGGACCCTGTTCGACGTCGTGGTCTTCTCCGCAGGGCGCCGCGGCCTCGCGGTCATCCACGAACTGGACACGACGCAACACCCTGGCTGCGGGCCCGTCATCGCCTCGATGGGCAAGGCGATCCGTGAGGACCGGTTCATCGCCCTGGTGCCGCCTCGCACCGCCAGGCGCTGGGTCTGCCGTGATGCTCAGTGCTTCGGGGGCGGGACTCTACGCATCCCACCCCCGGATCGGCAGGCACCACCCGGCCGGTACTGGATGCGGCCCTTCGCCGGGGCGCGGCAGACGCACCTCGTCGGGCCAGTGATGTTGCACCAGGCGCTGGAGCGGCACCGCCCCTTTCCACCTCCCCACCCAGCAAGGGCCATGCACGCCATGTAGCTGCGCCTATCGGCCCGTCGTGACGCTCCGCTGCGTGGCACTCTCCCTCCCCAGCCGGCCTTCGTCCGCACCTGCTGTTGGCCCCTCCGACTCCCTCATGAGGCCCTGATGTCCACTCCATCCTCCCCACTCCGTCTGGTCCCACCCTCTACTCCTCCAGTCACAGCGTCGGATCTGACCGTGCCTGTCGTGCTGAACGCGCCCGTGCGGGCCCTGAGCGTGTGCTTCCCCTACTTCGCCGCGATCACCGTGCAGGCGACACTGCCGTACCCCATGGCCGCTCCGGCGGGGGGCGTGAGATGACCTATCGCACGCAAATCACCCCAGCAGCCTGGGATTACCGATACACGACCGGTCGTGGGGATGTGTTGCCGAGCCAGAAGGAGCTGGAGCGGTTCCTGCTGATGGCGCCCAGCGCGCGAGGACTGCGGGTGGCCGACCTCGGGTGCGGCACGGGTAAGTGGACTCGCCAGCTCGCCCAGTGGGGCGCCGCGCGTGTCACCGGCTACGACTACTCTCCCGAGGCGCTGCGCCAGGCCCGGCTCCAGGAGCATCCCGCGATGGCGTACAAGTCCTACGACGTCAACGGCGACTCGATTCCGACGAGCTTGTCGCCCCGGAGTCTGGACCTGGTCACCTGCCGCTTCTCCCTGGCGTACTTCGACGTCGCGCGGTTCCTCACCGACGTCGCCCGCTGGCTGACGCGCGACGGAGCCCTGTACATCCTCACTCCGGTCGCCGATGGGCAGCCCGGCGCAGAGGGGGCCGTGGACGTAGACCCCTACCGCCGGGCGCTGTCACAGACGCAGCTCGACAGCCTGCTCGGCAACGTCCAGTGGGCCCGGCACAACTGCCTGCGCGACCGGAACGTGGCCGCGGTTGTGCTGCAGGGCCCTCATGGCTAGCCGCGCACACTGTTGCGGCCGGTACGCGGCCGCCCACCGCCTGTGCCGCCGCTTCCCCGATAAGCAGAAGGGCCGTGACACGATGTGCGAGCACCAGCCGCCGTGCCCCACCGCGGAGGCCACCGACCGGGAAGCCGCGCTCCTGGTGGCGCACCACCCGGAGCAGGGCTGGAGCCTGCTGTGCAACGGGGTCCTGGTCTTCGAGGACACCGGTGAGCTGCTGCCCAATGGAGAGGTCGTCGCTCCGCACCGGCCCACCGACACCCGCAAGGTGGCGGCATGAGCGGCGGCCGCGCGGGGACGACGCGCAACCACCTGCAGCAGTCCTCCGTCAGTGCCCCGGTGGTTCAGGCCGGGGAGATCGGATCCGTCCATCTGCACGCTCTGGCGCCCGTGGTGCCTCCGCCGCCCCGGCAGCTCCTGCCGGTTCCCGCGACCTGGACGGACCGGAAGTCGGCGCTGCGCGAGTTGAGCGACGCGGCCAAGGCCTGCCCGGACTATGCCTCGGCCCTTGTGGTCATCAGCGGCCCGGGAGGGGTGGGCAAGACCGGGCTGGCCACCAAGTGGCTGACCGACCGCTGTGGTGACTGCCCGGACGGACAGGTGTACGCCGAGCTGAGCAGCCCGCCCGGGGAGCCCGCGGCGGCCGTCGTGCGGCGGGTGCTGCGGCACTTCCTGCGCGCGCTGGGCCACCGCCCGGACGCCGACGATGTGCACGAACTTGCCGCTTGGTGGCGCTCGGCCAGCTACGGCCGCCGCCTGGGCGTCCTGCTGGACAACGCCCGCGCCGACCAGGTCCTTGCGCTGCTTCCCGGCGGTCCGGGACACCTGGTCGTCGCCACCTCGCGCGAGCCGCTGGACGCCCTGAACGCCCACGGGGCCTTCCCCTACGACCTGGAGCCCCTCGACCCCGCGGCAGCCGAACGGCTCATGGCCCGGATCGCCGGCAGAGACCGGGCCCGCGGCCAGCGCGCTGCCCTCGGGACGATCGCGGCGCGCTGCGCGTATCTGCCCCTGCCCCTGGTCGTGGCCGCCACCAGCGCCTCCACCCGCTCCACCGCAGGGCTCTCCACGCTCGCTCACGCCCTGTCCCACACCAGCACTTCGCCCCTTCGCCCGGAAGGACCCCGGACCGTGACGTCCGTACTGGATCAGGCCTGCGACGGCTTACCCGACGACACCGCCCGCCGGGTCTACCGGCTGCTGAGCATGGTGCCGCTGACCGAGTTCGACACCGATACCGCCGCCCGCGCCTGCGACCTCACCCCCGACCAGGCGGCCGCCGCCCTGCACCACCTCGCCGGCGCCCGCCTCCTGGAACCCCTCGGCCATCGGCCCGGCCGCAACGGCACGTCCTACAGGTTCCACGACGAGGTCCGCCCCCACGCCCAACAGCACGCCGCGCAGGCGGACGGCAACAAGGCGGTCCAAGACGCTGTGCGCGGCACGGGGGAATGGCTGCTGGCCACGTTCACGCGCGCCGAACGAATCCTGACCCCCCACCACCGCACCCTGGACCGCACCCTGACACGCCCCGTCCCGCCCGTGGACTTCAGCCAGGGCGACGGCGACGAGGAACGCGGCGCACGCCTATGGGTCGGGGCGCACATGGACGACCTGGCGCAGATGGTGCGTGAGGCCGCTCGGCGGCAGTGGCACCCCATGGTCTGGCAGCTCGTGCACGCCGCCTGGCCCGGCTTCCACATCCTGCGTCTGCACGAACTCTCCTGCGAACTGCACCGCCTGGGCGTGGCGGCGGCGGAGGCGTGCGGGGACCGGATGGCACAGCGGGAGATGCTGACCACCGGCGTCATCGCGCTGCGGGGGCTGCGCCGTTTCGGCGACGGCCTCACGTGGGCTACACGCGCCTTCGCCCTGGCCCGCGAGGACGGCGACCGACGCAGTGAGGGGCAGGCCACCCACGAGATGGCCCTGTGTGCCAAAGGGCAGGGAGACCAGGTCACCGCCGTAGCCCTGCTGCGCGAGGCCCTGGAGATCCGCCAGGAAATCGGAGACCGCCGGGCAACGGCGTTGACCCGCATCATTCTGGGGCAGATCGAGCTGGAGAACGGACGGGTGACCGAGGCCTCCGACCACGCGGGCCCCGCCCACGTCGACCTCCGTGCCGCGGGTGACCTGATCAACGCAGGTCGCGCGGCGCTGCTCCTCGCGGAGGCCTACGCCCCGCCGTATGGCCCCTGCTCGGCTCGGGTGCGGGATCTGCTCGACCTGGCCGAGGCCGACTTCCGCACCACCGGCACCCTGTCCGGGCAGGCCCGGCTCCTGCGGGTCCGCGGGAACTTCGCAGCACGGGAGGACGACCTGGAGGCCGCCCGCGACTACTACACGGCAGCGCTCGCGCTCTACCAGACCTCCAGCGCGCACGATGCCGACGAGCTGGCCGACCTCCTCAAGACGCTGCCCGACGAGCGCGCCTCGCCCGCCCTCTGACCGCAGGCAGCGGCCCTTCAACCGCCGCTCGGTGCCGTGGAGGTGACGGACCCATGGCGCCGAGCGGCCCACCAGCGGGCTTCCTCTCCGCTCCCCCGTCCTCTGGCAGCGCCGCACCCTCAGCGGGCGCGCCGAGTCGCAGCGGAGGAAGCGGCGCCTGTCGCTTCGGGACGCGACACCAGGGCGTCCCGGCCGCCCAGACATGGGGACACGGCGGCCGGCCGCGCCCTCTCCACCGGCGGGGGAACCAGACAAGCCGGTGGAGAGGGCACCACCCCTCGCAGCACACCACCGTCAAGGCGTTGCGCCCCACCCTTCGGTGGTGGACGGCGCCACCGAAGGGCCTGCCCGAGACGCCGCGGCGGTCAAGGCCCCGCGCACCTGGCGCACCTCGTGTGCACCGTCTGCAAGTCGATCTCCACGCGTGTCCGGTGCGCGCTGTCCTGGACGCACCGCCCCCAGTCTGCCTCCGGCCGCACGGCGCGGCCGGGCCTGTCTTCGGAGTCACCTCATGCATACGCCTGTCTTCCGCAGCGTCGAGGACGCCTACCTGGCGCTGCTCAGGCTCGCCACCACCCAGTACGAGCACCGCATCGACGCGCGCGGGAATCCCGCGCGCGAGGTGATCGGTGTCGCCTTCCGCCTGCCCGATCCCCGCCAGCGCCTGCCCTACCTGGCCACGCGCGGGGCGAATCCGGTGTTCCAGTACGCCGAGGCCCTGTGGTACCTGGCCGGGCGCCGGGACCTGGAGATGATCGGCTACTACGCCCCGTCCATGGGCGCCAGCTCCGCCGACGGCGTGAACCTGGGCGGCTCGGCCTACGGGCACACCCTGCTCACCCCGGCACCCGGCGAGGAGGTCTCGCCTTTCGAGCAGGTGCTGCTGCTGTTCGAGCTGTACCGGCAGATCCGGCACGAGCACACCGTGGCCGTCAGCCCGGACATCCTCGGTGCGCTGGATCCGGCGCTGCGGTGGCTGGCCGCCCGCCGCTGGGAGGCCTGCGCGGCGGCCGGGGGTCCGCGGTGAGCGCCGGTCCGCGCGGCGGCGCGGTCGTCGAGGGGACCGACTTCGCCCGGTGGGCGGTCATCCTGTGCAAGCCGGACGCGGTCGAACGGAGCCTGGTCGAGACGGTGCTGGCCCGGATCAGCGATGCCGGGATCACCGTGTCGGAGCGGCGGGACATGGTGGCCGAGCCCTGGCAGGCGCACGTCGTCTACCGCGACCTGCTCACCGACGCCAAGCGGGCCCGGGGGACCTTCCCGCTCTGCTGGACACGGCGTTCGCGCACCGCCGGGTCGGTGGCGCTCGCCCACGGCGAGCGGGACCTGCACGCCCGGCTACGGCAGCTCGTCGGGCACACCGACCCCACCATGGCCGTGCCCGGCACGCTCCGCGGCGACCTCGGCCACGACAGCCTGGCCGTGGCCCGCGCCGAACAGCGCCTGGTCCGCAACCTCGTCCACACCTCCGACGATCCCGCAGCCGCCCGCCGGGACTTCGGCACCTGGTACGGCGCCCGGCTCAACCAGCTCCTCACACCCCCGTGCTGCACACCCCACCAGCCCACGATGACCTCCCACCCTTTGAAGGGGGACTCCTGATGACCAGCACACCCCAGACCGGCACCCGGCGTGCGCTGCCCATCCTGACCACGGAGCAGATCGGCGTGCTCAAGCCGGAGCTCGCCGACGTGATCGAGTACCGCAAGTCGGGGCTGTCGCTGAACTGGATCGTCGGGTGCCCCCTGGAGTGCGGCTACTGCGTGCGCCATCTGTTCGACAACTTCGAGATGAAGACGCCGCGGCGCCTGATGAGCGACGCCGCCCACATTGCGGCTTGGAGCGGGGACCGCACCGCGGTGCCGCCGTTGAGCGTGCGCCCTGTCACGATGCCGGAATCCGACCTGCCTACAGGGCACGGCATCACCAAGCAAGACAGTCGAATCGTCCTCGCCTACATGTAAGGGCAGGGTGTGAACCGGAGTGATGGCGCTCTCCGAACCTTGTCGTGAGCGCTCTTGCGTGCGGTTACGACGAAATGCGGCGTGCGCGGATTCGTGGCTGCAGCCGGCCGGTGGGTTCGGTCGGCTGCAGTGGTGGTGTGGCTGTGGTGCGGGTGGTTCTATGCGGTGCAGCTGGTGGGGTGTTCGGTGCCGGGACAGGTGTCGGTGCCGCTGCCGCCGTCGGCGGTGTCGTCGCCGGTTCCTGCGTGGATGGTGTCGTTGCCGTTGCCGCCGTAGACGGTGTCGTCGCCGTTGTCGGCGTGGACGGTGTCGTTGCCGCCGAGTGCGCAGATCACGTCGCTGCCGTTGGTGCCGGTGATCGTTTCGCTGCCGGAGGTGCCGGTGATGGTGCAGCCGTTGGCGTTGTTGACGGTGGTGGACTCGGTGGCGTCGTTGTTGCCGGGTACCGGGTCGTTTTCGGTGGCGCTGGTGGTGGCGGTCGTGGTGACCGTGCCGGTCGCCGCGGGTTCGACGGTGATTTCCACTGTGGCCGAGGCGCCGTTGGCCAGGGAGCCGAGGGTGCAGTTCACCGTGGAGCCGCTGGGCGCGCAGGTGCCCTGGCTGGCGGTCGCGGAGCCCACGGTGGCGGCGGTGCCCGTGTAGGTGACGGAGGTGGTGACCGAGGAGGCGCTGCCGGGGCCGTTGTTGGTGACGGTCACGGTGTCGGTGAAGGTGTCACCGAGCGGACCCAGCGTGCTCTGCGGACAGGTGACGGTGACCGGCGGGCCCGCGGGGGCGGTGAACGTATCCGTGACCACCACATTGGTCAGGGGCTCGTCGCCGTCGTTGGTCACCAGGTACGAGTACGTCACCGTCTCGCCGGGGGCCGAGACCGTGGTCGGCGACGCCAACTTCGCCACGTTGATTCCCAGAGCCTGGGCCGCTCTCGCTGTGGCGGCGGACGCCTGAGCGGAGCTGGCCACGGCGAGCATGCCGTACAGGGCCAGCGCCGTCACGGAGACCAGGACGGTCAGCCGGTAGGGCAGTCTTCGGTGCGGTGAGCGGGGGTGTGTAGTGAAGGACATGACGATGTCTCCTTCCCGTGTCCGCATCGTGGCGGTGGGAACGAAGAATCCCTGGACATCCGCAGCGATGCGGAATCGCTACGACGGATCGGGCCAACGGCGGAGAACAGAGTCAGGGATCGCGCCTGGGCTGCTCGTCGCCGAGCGGGGACTGGGCCACGACGGGATCCAACGTGCATCAGCGTCACCGGAGTTGGGCCTCCTGCGCCGTGTCCGCAGTATGGCATTGGCATAGTCACCTTTGGAACAAAACAGGATGAAAAGAGAAATAACTTCAATTTTGCGCAGATTATGCAGTAATACCGCCTGTGAAGGACTCGCTGGCATCCTGATCGGGCGCACCGTCGACCGCCGCTCATATGCCACGGGCCGACAGTGAACAGTCACCGACCGGAGCGCCTCCCGAAGCGGAGAGCATGTGCTGCTCGTTCTCGGCGAACAAGGCCACTTGGGCGGCGTTCTCGCTGCTTGAGAGGTGGGCTCGAGGAGAGTTCACCGAAGAAGGGGCAAGCTGATGGCCGGAAGCGCGTCGAGGTCGCGGCCAGTTCCGGTGATGAAGCCGTTGAGGGTGCCGGGCCGGTACTGGAGGCGTTTGAGCCGGTTGCGGACGAGTGTCTCCAGGCGGTCCAGGGTGACGACGGCCAGGTTGGCCAGGCTGCGTTTGACGTGCGCCCACACGCCTTCGACCGGGTTGAGGTCGGGTGAGTAGGCGGGCAGTAGGAACATCATCAGCCACTCACGTTCGGCGATCAGCTTGCGCATCCTGCGGGAGATGGGGGTGTTGAGCCGGTCCCACACCAGCACGATCGGTGCCTTGACGAGCTGGTGGGTGCCGTCGATCAGCGCGAGGAAGTCGCGCTCGCCCAAGCTGCGGCGCTTTCCCCTGCCCGCGGGGTGAGTGCGCAGGCGGTGGCACAGCCGGGGCCGGGAGCCGGGCCGCATCGCGATCAATCCGGCCACCGACAGCCGTCCCGGGCGTCGGCCGCTGACCGTCACGACCGGCGTCACGCCGCGCCGGCCCCAGGTGCGTCCCCTGAGCGGACGGCGGGTGAAGCCTGCCTCGTCCTCGAAGCAGAGGCAGCCCCCGCAGGCCGCCCGGGCTCTTTCACCCCGGCACAGGTCACCTCCTTCCACACCGTCACGGCCTGCTCGTCGCGCTCCGCGGCCCTCCGCGTAGGCACCTGCGGCGAGAAACCGAGCCGGTGCATCAACCGCGTGGCGCCCGAGACGCTGTGAGAGACGTGGAACTTCCTGCCGATCAGCGTGGCCACCCGGCCGGCGGTCCACACCTGGTCCTCCACCCAGCCGTGCGCGGCCGGACCCTGCTCCAGGTACGCGGCCAGCTTCTGCAGGCAGCACGGGGAGAGACGGCACCGCGACCCGCTCGGGCCACGAGACGCCAGGGCAGGATCTCAGATTCCGTGGCCAAAGCTCACGAGCGATGGCTGGCTCGCTTGGGGCTACGGTCAGTGCCGGGGCTCGGCTGCCCCACGCGTCGCCGAGTACCGCAAGCTTGCGGCGCTGTCGTGTCCGCTGCTCCTCCAGTTCCAGCGAGGTGCGTGACAGGACGTACACGTTGCCGCGGTGGACAATCGCGAGCACATCGTCGGCCACAACGAACTCCCCGGAGCCGCCCGCACCAGTCCCGATCCTGGCCGGGACCGCTTGTCATGGCCAGGGGGACGCGAGCGTCGCCGGATGTGCGAGCAGGTTCTGTACAGTCACCACCTTGCGGTAGAGCCCGGGGTGGTCCGGCACCCGGCTCAGACGGCGGCGCAGCGCCCAGTTGGTGAGGCGGACCGAGGGGCGTTGGGTGTGCGGTCGCCAGGCTGCGTCTGAGCGGCTGGCGAGCAGCCACGGCACGCGGATGATGTCGGCGGCCGTGCGCTGGAAGCGGCGTGTGAGGCCGCGGCCCGGGTTCTGTGCGAGTAGGTCGCGCAGGGCCAGGGCTTCGAGCGCGGCGACGGTCAGGCCGTGTCCGTAGATCGGGTTGAGGGCGGCCACGGCGTCGCCCAGCGCGATGAGTCCGTCCGGCCAGTCGCGCATGTGGTGGTAGGGGTTCCAGTGGTTGTGCAGGCCGCCGTAGCGGTAGGTGCGGCCGAGCGGCGCGCAGGTTTTGATCACGTCCAGTGGGTGGGAGCTGCGCAGCGTCGCGGCGTACTCCTCGAAGCCGTCGGTGTCGTACGGGGGACGCACTCCGTCCGCCCCGATCAGGGTGAGGAGCACCCGGTCTGCCTCGACGCGCTGGATGAGGCAGCCGTGGCGGATCGTGGGGGCGTAGGTCATCTCGGTGGACATGTGCCAGTCCTGGTCGAGTGTGTCCTCGTAGGCCCGGGTGACGTAGGTGAGACCGGCGAAGACGTGGGCTCTTGCCGGGACGGGTGTGCCGCTTCGGGTGAGCCAGTCGGTCAGCCGCGAGGTGCGGCCGGACGCGTCCACGACCAGCTCGGCGGGATGCGCCGCGCCCGTCGTATCGCGGACACCGGCTACGCGCTCGTCGCGCCATAGCAGGCTATGGACAGTGGCGGTGACCTGCCGCACCGGCGGCAGTACGCCGACTCGCCGGTGCAGGACGTCGTCCAGCAGTGGCCTGCTGCAGGCGAGATGGTCCACGCCGACCGGTCCGGCCGGAGCCCAGCCGGAGGGGAACAGGATCCGGGTCCGCTCGCCGAAGTCGAAGGTGGCGGCCCCGCGTGCTCGCAGTTCGGCGCGGAGCCCGGGGAAGAGGATCTCGAGGGCTTCCGCGCCGCGGTGCAGCAGGCCGTGGGGGTGGTGGAACTGCGGGACGCCGCGGCGGCGGGTGGCATCGGTCCGCAGGTCGCGTTCGATCACGGTGACCGTCGCGAAGTGCTCGGCGAGGGCGCGTGCGGCGAGCAGTCCCGCGAATCCGCCGCCGATGACTACGGCGCGGTCCCTGGTCTGTGGCATGCGCCCTCCCGAAGGTGGCTTGGTTGAGGCTCACCGCAGGTGTGCGGGCAGGTCGGTGGCGGGTTCGCCGCCGAGCAGGGGGATGACGGCGTAGCTGACGACCAGGGCCAGGAAGCAGACCTGGGCGGTGCCGATGACGGCCAGCGTGGCCGCCCACGGGCGCGCGGCGGGCGACAGGCCACCCGTCCCGCGCAGAACGGGTGCGCCCCGTTCGTGATGGCGGTGGTAGTGACAGATCAGGCCCGGGATCATGCCGTACACGAGTGCGGCGACCACCATGGCGTAGGTGGGGAGCTGGTACCAGTGGCCGGCGAACAGGGTCAGCTCGGGCACCGCGGTGACGTAGACGTAGCCGCCGGTAAAGACCATGATCGGCTCCAGGACCAGTTCGGCGGACAGGGCCGTGACGAAGGCGAGCAGGGCCAGGCGTGTTCCGGGCAGGTGCGGCCGCCTGCGCACCGCGGCGCCGAGCACCCAGACCGTCGGCAGGGTCCACATCATCACTTCGGCCAGCGCGAACCAGCCGACGAACAGCGGCACCGGGTGCGTGTCGGGGTCCGGGCCGTGCCAGCCGGGGATGAAGGAGCCCCAGTCGGTGGTGCCGATCAGGTACTTGCTGTAACCGGCTGTCTGGGAGGTGTAGTTGACGACCGGCATGAGCCAGAAGGCGCTCAGGTAGCCGAGGAGCACTCTGGTCTCGATGGTCAGGGCTCGCTGTCGGATGCTCTGGACAAGCGGCCAGCCCACACTGGCCAGGACTCCTGCGATGCTCAGGATCTGGAACGCGCTCGCCACGACGCGCCGCGTGGGGCTCAGTCCGTAGTCGCCGGAGGGGAACCAGCGTGCGTCGGTGACGGCCCAGCGCACCATCACCCACGCCTCGGCCGCCAGGAACACGGTCCCGACCGCCGCCCAGGCCATGACCGGCGAACACCAGGTCCGTGGGGCCGACGTGACGGGCACTCGGGCGGCGCGTTCCGCGTCCGCGGGAGCCGCGCCGGGGACCGGTTCCGGGGCGGTCATCGCCGGACCGCCGACAGGTAGACCGAGTCCTGGGGTGTGAGGAGCCCTTTCATGAAGCGGCTCACGACGTTCGGGAACACCCAGGCGACGACCGGTCCGAACTCGCGGCGCAGCTGGTCGTTGCCCCGGGTGTCGTCCGCGAACTGGAGGCAGCTCTCGGCGTCGTACGCGTCGAAGCGGGTGAGCGACAGACCGGCCTCGGCCAGTGCGGCGCGCAGTTCGTCGCCGGTCGGGTACCAGCACAGGGAGCTGATGAGCGCCCGGTGCATGAAGCGGGAGAACGGCCGGACCCGGTAGGCGTCGAAGATGTGGAGCGGAGCCCCGGGTTTGAGCATGGCCGCCATGGCGCGCATCCCCTCCGCCTTGCGCGGCGGCGGGAAGTGCGGGATGACGCCCATCGCGGTGACGGCGTCCGCGCTTCCGGCCAGGTCGCGGGTGGTGGCGGGGTCGAAGAGGTCGCCGACCCGGAAGGTCACTCGGTCGGACAGGCCGAGCCGTTCGGCAATGCGGCGCCCGATCTCGGCCTGGTCGCGTTCGATGGTGAGGGACACGATCTCGACCTGCGGCAGCAGGTGCGCGATCCGGGCCCAGCCGTCGCTGAGGCCGGTGCCGACCTCGATGAGCAGGCCGTCCTGCGGCGCGCTCTCCACGGCCGGCTGCCAGCACCGGTCCACGGAGTTGACCTGGGAGAGGTGGATCCGCTGTTGAGGGTCGGCCACCTGCCGGATCTCAGGGGTGTAGGGGCCCCAGTTGAGGGCCAGCCAGATCATGGAGAACAGGCGGTTGTAGTAGAGACGGTAGAGGTCAGGGACGGAGTCCTTCGCGCCCCCGCCGAGCAGCCGGACCGCGGCCCGTAGGTCTTTCCGCTGGTCTGCGCGCGGGGCACGGCTGGTGCGGGAGGCCTGGTAGAAGTCGTGGAGCACCTCGTTGCGCACCGGCAGGAACGTCTCCAGGAACTTCGTCTGTCCTTCGACGCGGAGGAATCCCTCCGGGGCTTCTTGGCCCGGCTCCTGCGGTGTCCCCTGTGGCGTCTCCTGGCCCGTGCCGTGTGTAGCCGTCATGTCCATACCCTTCATGAGCTCGGAATCGCCCGGTCCGCGTCATGCCGTCGACCGGCCCGCATCACGCCGTCGAAACGGTTGCGGTCGCCTTCGTTGGGAGGAGGCGCAGGCGGCTGTAGCGGTCCGTCAGCGGCTCGCTTCCTGCTCCGACGTGAACCCCATGGACTGCAGGAGCGCCTCGGCCAGCGCCCCCGGGCTCGGCTTGACCCAGATGGTGCCCGGAGCGATCTCGTGGCGCAGCGCCTTGGCGAGCCGCTGCTGGAGCTGGACCGCGCCCAGGGAGTCCAGGCCGAGGACGACGAGGCTGGTGTGGGCGCCGATGTGGCGGGTCGTCCCGCCGAGCAGGTCGCGGACCTGGGCGACGATGAACTCGGTGAGGACGCGGTGGCGTTCGGCGCCCGGGGCAGCCTGGTGGAGGTCGTCGAGGACTGGGGATCCGTCGGCCTCGGCGCTCACCTGGACACCGGTGAGGAGTTCTGTGTAGAGCGCCGCTTCGCGCAGAGCGGGGTAGGGGGCGGTCCAGGCGGCCGCGTCGACGGGCGAGTAGGCGATCTGATGGTGGCCCTCGGCGAGGATGCGGTCGAAGGCGTCGAGGCCGTCGGCCGGGTTGATCATGACGAAGCCGCGTTCGGCGAGGTGCTGTCCGCGTCCGGCCCCGGACCAGGCACCCCAGTGGATGCCGGTGGCGGGCAAGCCGTCGGCGAGCCGGTGGGCGACCAGCGCGTCCAGATAGGCGTTGGCGGCGGCGTACGCGCCCTGGCCGGGCGAGCCGAGCAGCGAGGCCACCGAGGAGTAGACGACGAAGAAGTCCAACTCGGCTTCCAGGGTGGCCTGGTGGAGCTGCCAGGCACCCTCGGCCTTGCCGCGCCAGACCCGCTCGAGCAGCTCGTCCCCGATGTGCGCCACGGTGGCGTCCTCGACGACGCCGGCGGCGTGCACGATGCCGCGCAGCCTCCCGTCGGCGGCCTTCAGGGCTCGGTGGACGGTACCTGGCTCGGCGATGTCGCCGAGGACCGGCTCGATGTGCGTGCCGAGCGTGGTGCGCAGCGCTTCGAGGGTGTGCTCGGCGTCCGGGCCGGGTGGTGTGCGGCCGACCAGGACCAGGGTGCGTGCGCCGTGTTCGGCCAGGCGCCGCGCGGTGAGCAGGCCGAGGCCGCCGAAGCCGCCGGTGACCAGGTAACTGGCTTCACTGTAGGGGGATTTGATGGGGTGAGAAGTCGCCCCGGGGCCCGTGCGCACCCGGGCCACAGCCCTTACCCCGTGCCGCCAGGCGACCTCGGTGACCGGCAGGGTGTCGTCGAGCAGATCTCCCAGGACGTTGCCGAGCGGGGTGTCGCCCGCCACCTCCAGGCTTCCGGCCCGCAGTTCGGGGTGTTCGAAGGCGGCGACCCTCAGCAGTCCGCGCACGCCCGCGGCGGCCAGAGGGTGATCGCCGCGCCACAGCACCCACAGGCGCGGCGGTGCGGCGCGGGCGGCCAGGGTCTGCAGCACCGTGAGGGTGCGGTGCACGGCGGCGCGGGCACGGTCGGGCGTGCCCTCGGTGTCCGGGCCGTTGAGGACCAGCAGCAGATGGGTCGCGGCCGGGCGGGTGTCGGCGGCCAGCGCCCGCTCCAGCTGCCCTGGGTCGAGCGGGGTGCCTGACGGGTGCAGGAGCAGATGGCTTCCCGCCGACCGCTTGCCGAGCTTGGCGGCCAGGCGCTCGCCCCAGCGGGTGCCCTCGGGTGCGACGACGAGCCACTGCTGGGCGGTGGACTCGGGGGCTTCGCCGGCCGGGACCGGCTGCCAGGCGAGATGGGCCAGGCGGTCGGCGTAGCGCTGTTCGGGCGGGGTGATGTTGGAAAGCCGCAGTGCGGTGATCTCGGCGACGACCGTGCCGTCGGCCGTGCTGAGCGTGCCCGACGCGGTGCAGGTCAGGTCGTCGGCCTCGTGCAAGGTCACGTCCGCGTGCCGGGCGTGGCCGGTCGGCCCGTATACGCGGAGCGTGCCGAAGCCCGCCACCACGACCGGTCCCGGGCTCGTCGCGCAGTGGCCGAGCCAGGCCGCCACCGCCGTCTGCACGAACTCGTCGGCCAGTACCGGATGCAGCCGCAGGGTGTGTGCCGAGACGCGGGCGGTGTCCGCGATGCGCAGGGCTGAGACGGCGCGGGTGCGTCCCGGGTCGAGGCGGATGCGGTCGACGGCGGCGAAGGCCGGGCCGTGGAAGACGTTGTGGCGCTCGCGGAAGTGGCGGTGCAGGTCGACCGGGGCGGACTCGGTCCACTCCGCGGTGGGGCCGTCCACCGGTGCGTCCGGGCGCTGCTCGTGGTCGGTGAGCGGGCGGATGGTGGCGCGGGCGTGCACGACCTGGCCCTCGGCGGTGCGGGTGAGTACCTGCCCGCGCACCACGCCGTCCTCCTCCACGAGCCGGGTGAACACCTGCGGCTCCGGTTCCAGGACGAGCGGCGCCTCGATCGTCACGTCCTCGATCGCGACCCGGTCGGTGGCGAAGACCTCGGCGCCCGCGGCGAGCAGCATCTCCGCGAAACCGGTGCCGGGCAGCACCGGCACACCGGCCACCCGGTGGTCGGCGAGCCAGGGCAGCCGGGCCGCGGAGATCGGGGTCTGCCACAGGTGGCGGCCCGCCCGGTCGGGGTCGGCGACATGGCCGCCGAGCAGCGGATGCTGGCGGGCGGCGGGCAGGGTCGGTGCGATGAGGGTGTAGGGCTCGGTGGCGCCGCCGTACCGGGTGCGGTTCCAGAAGGTGGTCGGCACGTCGGCGAGCCGCCCGTCGCCGTAGTGGGTGGCGAAGTCGATGCCGTCGAAGCCCGCGCAGTGGGCGGTGGCCAGCTGCGTCAAGAACGCCTCGGTGTCGTCGCTGCCGCGGCGCAGCGAGCCGATCGCGACCACGTCCTGGACGCCCTGCTCGGCGGCGGTCTCGGTGACGGGCCGGGCGGCCAGCGGGTGGGCGGTGCACTCGATGAACAGTCGGTACCCGTCGGCCAGGGCGGCGGTCACGGCACGCTGGAAGTGCACGGTGTCACGCTGGTTGTGCACCCAGTACGAGGCGTTCAGCGGGCCCGGATCGCGCGGGTCGTCGCTGACGGTGGAGTAGAAGGTGATGGCGCCCGGCCGGTTGTCGGGCAGCTCGGCCAAGGCGGCGTACAGCTCGTCGACGACCGGGTCGACCTGCGGGGAGTGCGAGGCCACATCCACATCGACCATGCGGGCCACAACACCGTTCTCGTTCCAGTACGCCACCAGGTCACGCACCTGCTGCGCGTCACCGGAGATCACCGTGGTGCGCGGGGCAGTCAGCACGCCGAGCGCGACGCCCACCGCGCCGAGCGCGTCGATGGCGTCCTGGGTCTCGGCGGCACTCAGCATCACGGAGGCCATGGCGCCGTGCGCGATTCGGGCGAGCAGAGTGGCCCGGCGACAGATCACCTTCACCCCGTCCGCACGGCTGAGCACCCCGGCGACCACGGCCGCGGCCACCTCACCCAGGGACTGCCCGATCACCGCGGCCGGCCGCACCCCCCAGGAGCGCCACAGCTCGGCCAACGCCACCTGCACGCCGAACAGCGTCGGCTGGATGCGGTCGACACCCACCAGCAGTTCGGGGCGCTCGATCGCCTCCCGCAGAGAGAAGCCGGACTCGGCCCCGATCAGTGGTTCGAGGGCGTCGACGGCGGCGGCGAACACCGGCTCGTCAGCGAGCAGACCCTGGCCCATGCCCGCGTACTGGGAGCCCTGCCCGGTGAAGACGAAGACCGGACCAGGATGGTCGGGAGGCAGCACCGGGACACCGCTGACGGCACCCTCGGGCGCGCCGCCCGCGGCGAACTCCCGCGCCCGGCCGACGAGCTGCCCGAGTCCGTCGGCGACGATGCCGAGCCGGTGCTCGGCATGGCGACGGCGCAGCGCGAGAGTATGGACGACATCGCGCGCATCGGCCGGGGTCCTCTCGCAGAAGTCGGCCAGCCGTCCGGCCGCCCCCGCCAACGAGCCTTCCGAGGTCCCGGACAACAGGAACAGACGCTTCCCGACGACAGGCCGCTTCCCCCGGCGCGCGGGCCGGCGGCGCGCGGCGGGCGCGGCCTCCAGCACGATGTGCCCGTTGGTGCCGCTCACCCCGTAGCTGCACACGGCCGCGAGGCGTCCCTTGCCCGGCACCGGCCAGGGGGTCAGCTCGGTCGGCACGAACAGCCGGGACTTCTCGGCCCGGTCGATGCCCGGATTCCAGTCGGTGAAGTTCCGGTTCGGCGGGACCACTCCGCGCCGCAGGCTCTCCACCGCCTTGATGACCCCGGCGACACCGGAAACCGGCTCGGTGTGCCCGATGTTCGTCTTCAGCGACCCGAGCGCACAGCGCCCCCGGCCGCCGCGTCCGTAGACCGCGTGGAGGGACGAGTACTCGATCGGATCACCCACCGGGGTGCCCGGCCCGTGCGCCTCCACCAGCCCCACCTCCCCCGGGTCTACGCCCGCCGATTCCACGGCGGCCGCGAAGAGCCGACGCTGCATCTCACCGGACGGAGCGGTCATCCTCGTCGCCTGGCCGTCGTTGTTGACCGCGCTGCCGCGGATCACGGCGAGGATCCGGTCGCCGCCGCGGCGCGCGTCAGCGAGCCGCTTGAGCAGCACGGCACCGGCGCCTTCGCCCCGCACGTACCCGTCCGCGCGCGCGTCGAAGGCGTGGCAGGCCCCGCGTCGCGACAGGAGCAACGGCGCCTCGAAGTAGTGCGTCTGCGGCGCCACCATCAGCAGCACCCCACCCGCGAGAGCCATGTCGCACTCGCCGAGTGTGAGCGCTCCGCACGCGGTGTCCAGGGCCACCATGCTGGAGGAGCAGTGCGTGGAGACCACCATGACCGGGCCGCGCAGATCCATCGAGAAGGCCACCCGGCCCGCCGTGCCCGCCGTGTAGTTCCCGAACAAGTACGGGCTGTTGGGTGCGTCCTGAACCGGGCGTGCTTCCCGGAACAGATTGTCCGGTGCGTACGTCCCCACATACACCCCGGTCCGCGAGCCCCGGATCCGGTCGACCGGAATGCCGGCGTGCTCCACGGCCTCCCAGGCAACCTCCATCATCACCCGGGACTGCGGGTCCACCCACTCCCGCTCGGCCGGGGCCACCGACAGTGCCTCCGGCTCCCAGGACCACACGTCCCCCTCCAGGAAGCAGCCGGCCGCAGTCCGCTCACGCAGCTCCGGGTCCTGCAGGGACGCGAGGGTCTCGGCATCCCACCGGTCGGCGGGCACCGGACCGGCGGTCGAGCGGCCGTCGGCAGCCAACTGCCACAGTTCATCCGGTGTGTTCACGCCGCCGGGGAGACGGCAGCCTATCCCCACCACCGCGATCGGGACCTCGTTGGATGCAGACATGCTGACTCAACTCCCTTGCCGCTATTCGGCGATGGCGGTGCTGTAGGTGAACCGGAAGACGGGAACCCGCAGACCCTCGACGAGTTCGGTCGCGCTCGTCCGCTCGAAGTGCTGGTGCCGGCCGTAGTAGGCCACGACCCAGCGCTCGGGAACCTCTTCCTCATCGATCCGGCGGACCCGTCCCATGTCCTCGGGGCCGCCATCGGTCACGATGGTGATCACGGGGAGTACCTCCTTGGCTGCGCGTCAGGCACCGCAGCAGAGAACTCCGACCTCGCCCCTCCGTATAAGGGTGTGCGGATGGCATACGCGAGCACGCCCCACGCACCCGTGCCCCCACGCACACCCGAGCCGACCGCCTACGCACGTCGGGACGGCTTCCCACACCCCGTGCACGCCGTGCACGCCGTGCACCGACCACATGGTCATCCGGTCGACCGGGCGCCCCGCCCTTCCGGAACATGCGGAACCGCCCCGGAGCGCATCGAGGCAGGGATGAGGAGCACGACGGAAGCGGGAGCTCCACCGCAGGCCGCAGGCGTCTCCGCGTGCTGTGCCCCAGCCACCGCACACGCCATGCGGCGTGACAACCGGAACCTGATGGCCGTACGCCTCCTCGCCCGGAAAAGAGGGTGCGCCCTCCCCCGCCCGAGGTGACTCCGGGGCGTCCCCGAACACCGTGTGCATGACGCTCCCGACACGGGCCCCACCCGCGTGCGCCCCCGGCGCGCACCACTCCGCATGCGTCAACATCTCTCCTAGCCGTGGCTACTGACGAAGGCAGCGGAGAGTACTCGTTGCACGACGAAGGCATTGCACCCGCGTTCGAGGTGCACCCGGAAAAACGTCATCGCCCCACAGCGATGTCGTCCACGCTCTGCACCGGGCAGCGGTGATCGAAACAAAGTGATCTCGAAGACCACGGGAGTCACCGCGAGGCACCCCTGACGCCGCTCCAGCCGCTCAGCAGATACGTGGCAGCTGCTCCCCCAACGGCATGTCGACCACCCGGCGGGCGCCGACGAGCGTGCGCAGGGTGACGCGGCCGGGCGGCCCGTCCGTCACCCTGCCGATCAGGGTCGCTGACGCTCCCTCCGGCCGGTCACGCAGCGCGGACAGTGCGTCGTCCGCGGTGCTGGGCGCGACGAAAGCCACCAGGCAACCCTCGTTGGCGACCGTCAGAGGGTCGAGGCCGAGCAGGTCACAAGCCGCGGCGACCGGTTCAGGGATCGGTAGGGCGCTCTCATCGATCTCGATCGATGCCGCGGAATCCCGGGCGATCTCATTGAGGGCGGCCGCGAGTCCGCCACGGGTCGGATCGCGCAGGGTGTGCACCGCCGGACCGTAGCGGCCAAGAGCTTCGACGAGATGGTGCAGGGGGCGGCTGTCGGACGCGATGTCGGACGCGAAGCCGAGGCCCTCGCGGGTGGAGAGCACCGCCGTACCGTGCAGGCCGATGGGCCCGGACAGCAGGATGGCGTCGCCGGGACGGGCGCGGGCCACGGACGGGGTGAGTCCCGGGATGCGGTTGCCGATACCGGTGGTGATGAGGAACAGCTTGTCCGCGGCGCCCCGGCCCACCACCTTGGTGTCGCCCGTGACGACGGGCACTGGCACCGCGCGGGCCGCCTTTCCCAAGGAGGTCAGAGCGGCCCGCAGCTCGTCGAGGGGCAGGCCCTCTTCCGCGATCACCGCGCAGCTCAGCGCGAGCGGCAGCGCTCCGCGCATCGCCAGGTCATTGACGGTGCCGTGCACGGCGAGAGAGCCGATGTCGCCACCGGGGAAGGTGAGCGGGCTGACCACGAACGCGTCGGTGGACATCATGAGGTGAGGCTGAGCGGGGACGGACGCCGCGTCTTCCAATGGGCCGCCGGTGTAGTCCGCCACCAAGGGAAGCACGAGCGCGTTGAGGAGCTCGGCGGTGAGTCTTCCGCCCGCGCCGTGACCGAGCAGCAGGCGCTCGGACTCCCCGTGCGGAACTGGGCAGTCAAGGGTCATGGCGGACTCCCTCCGCTCGTTGCGGCCGCACCTGGTGCGACCGCGGCCGTGCGGCCCGCCGCGTGGAACGCCGCACACGTTCCCTCTGCCGACACCATCGGTGCCCCCAGCGGCGTACGCGGCGTACACCGCACCCCGTACGCCGGGCACTGCGTGGGCAGCAGAGAGCCGGTCAGGACAGCACCCGCGACGCACTCGGGGTCTTCGGCGGAGCGCAGGTCCGCGAGGTCGAAGCGGCAGGCGGCGTCGAAGTGGGCGTAGCGCGGTGCCAGTTCGAGGCCGCTGGCGGGCAGCGTGCCGATGCCGCGCCAGGCGCGGTCGGTGACGCGGAAGACGCGGCGCAGCACGTCCTGCGCCGCGGTGTTGCCGGTGCGGCGTACGGCGCGCGCGTACTGGTTCTCCACCTCGTGGCGGCCTGACTCCAGTTGGCGCACGGCCATCAGGATGCCCTCGATGAGGTCGAGGGGTTCGAAGCCGGTGACGACGATCGGCACGCGGTGGGTGGCGGCGATCGGTTCGTAGGCGTGCCAGCCCATGACGGCACACACGTGTCCGGCGGCCAGGAACGCCTGGACCTCGCACTCGTCGGAGGCGAGGAGCGTGGCCATCGCGGGCGGTACGAGGACGTGGCTGACCAGCAGCGAGAAGTTGTCCAGGCCGAGGCGCTCGGCATGCAGGACCGCCATGGCGTTGGCGGGCGCGGTGGTCTCGAAGCCCACGGCCAGGAAGACGACGTGGCGGTCCGGGTGCGCGGCCGCGGTGCGGACCGCGTCCGTGGGCGTGTACACGACTCGTACGTCCGCGCCGCGTGCCCGCAGCGACAGCAGGTCCGTCGCCGTGCCGGGCACGCGCAGCATGTCGCCGAAGCTGGTGAGGATCACGTCGGGGCGTGCGGCGAGGGCCATCGCCCGGTCGAGGGTCTCCAGGGGGGTGACGCAGACCGGGCAGCCGGGGCCGTGGATCATCCGGATGCCCGCGGGGAGCAGTTCGTCGATGCCCTGGCGGACCAGGGTGTGGGTCTGGCCGCCGCACACCTCCATGATCCGCCAGGGGCTGGTGGCGACGCGGCGCAGCTCGTCCAGGAGGCGGCGTGCCAGCGCCGGGTCGCGGTACTCGTCCAGGTACTTCACGGCTCGCTCACGGAGCGGGACAGGTCGAGGCGGATGTCGACGACGCCCTCGACCGCGCGGGCGGCCCGGGCGAGGACGGGGACCAGCGCCGTGTCGCACAGGGCGCCGGCGAGCGTGACGACGCCCTGATGCACGCGGACCTCGACTTTGGCCGCGGCGGGCAGCGGCTCGAGCACGTTGCTGCGGATCTCCGCGGCGATCTCCGCGTCCTCGCGCAGGAACACCTTGAGCAGATCGCTGCGGCTCACCACGCCCTGGAGCAGGCCCGAGCCGTCGACGACGGGCAGTCGCTTCACTCGGCGCCGTGCCATGATCCGGGCGGCCTCGGCGAGGCTGGCGTCGGCGTGGACGGTGACGGCGGGGCTCGACATCAGCTCGCCCGCGGTGACCGCACCGGCCTTGGCCATGTCGGACAGCCGGCGCAGGACGTCGTAGCGAGTGGGATCGGCGTCGCGGAGCTCCTCCTTGGGCAGCAGGTCCGCCTCGGACACGACGCCGATGACACGGCCTTCGCCCGCGAGGACCGGCAGGGCACTGACGTGCCACTGCTCGATGAGTTCGACGATCTCCTTGAACGGGGCGTCCCGGCCGATGGCGATGGTCGTGTGGGTCATCACGTCGCTCACGCGGTACGGGGAGCTCGTGGGCGGTGGTTCGGTGCGCGGTGCGTCAGGCACGGGGACCTCCAGTGGTACGTACGACGGTCAGGTCGAGGAAGTGGGTGGCACACGAGATGCACGGGTCGTGGTTGCGGATCGTCCGTTCGCACACGTCCGTCAGCTCCGCGTCGGTCAAGTCCCGCGCGGTGAGGGCCCGGGACGCGGCACGCCGCAGGTCGTCCTCGATCGCGCCCTGGTTCTGGGCGGTCGGCGGCACGAGCAGGGCGTCGGTGACGGTGCCGTCGGCGTCGAGGGCGTACCGGTGGTAGAGCAGTCCGCGCGGTGCCTCGGTCGCGCCGTGTCCGGTGCGGGCGGCGGGTGGGACCTCGATGTGGGGGCGGGACGGCGGCTCGTACGTGTCGATGATCCGCAGCGCCTCGTCGACCGCGTACACCACTTCTACGGCCCGGATGAGGATGGAGCGGTAGGGGTTGCGGCAGACGGCACCGTCGTAGGGGTCGCCGAGTCCGGCCTCCCGGGCCGCTTCCACGCCGGCGCGGGAGAGCCATCGGCCGCTGATCGCGAACCGGGCCAGGGAGCCCGTGAGGTGACGGCGGCCGTCGAGCTGTGCGTGCAGGGCGGTGGAGTGCGGCACCTGCTCCTCGCGGACGCGCAGCGGGAAGTCGTACAGGGGGAAGGTGGTGAAGGTGCCGTCGGTGCGCAGCACGGTCGGCGTCCCGGACTCGATGGCGTACGTTCCCGGGGCCGCGAGCGCCAGAAAGTCGGCGTCGACCTCGGCGTCGGGGAAGTCGAAGCCCGCCACCCAGCGCACGGTCTCCCAGGCGTCGTCCAGGGAGCGCCGCAACCGCTCGGCCAGCGGCCGTAGCTCTCCGCGCGTGGGCGCGCGGTGGAAGCCGCCGAGGCGGACGTTGACCGGGTGGATGGCGCGTCCGCCGAGCAGTTCGAGGAGGGCGTTGCCGGTCTGCTTCAGGCGCAGGCCGCGCTCGACGTCGGCGCGCCGGGTGCGGGCCAGGTCGAGCGCGCCGTCGCAGCCGAGGAAATCGGGGGCGTGCAGCAGGTAGATGTGCAGGGTCTGGCTCTCGATCCACTCCGCGCAGTACAGCAGGCGGCGCAGCGCGCGGATCTCGGGCGGGACGTCGACGCCGCAGGCGTCCTCGAGGGCCGCGCAGGCGCTCATCTGGTAGGCCACGGGGCAGATTCCGCAGACACGGGCGGTGATGTCGGGCGGCTCGGTGTGGGCGCGGCCGCGCAGCAGCGCCTCGAAGAAGCGGGGCGGTTCGTAGATGTTGAGCAGCGCCTCGACGACTTCGCCGTCGTGCACGCGCAGCCGCAGCGCGCCCTCGCCCTCGACGCGGGAGAGCGCGCCGACGTGCAGCACTCGGGATCCACGGTGACTCACGGCCGTCCCTCCTCGTCGTCGAGGTCGTCGAGGTCGTCGAAGGCGGGTGCGTTGAAGGTGTGCAGGAGGCGGTCGACGGCCCGCGCGTCCAGGCCGTCGCGGCGCAGCAGTGGGAGCAGCGCGGACAGGTTCGCCGAACCGGACGGGCCGAAGCAGCCGTAGCAGCCGCGCCCGTACGCCGGGCAGATGGCGCCGCAGCCCGCGTGGGTGACCGGGCCGAGGCAGGGTGTGCCGTGGGCGACGGTGACGCAGACGGTGCCGCGTCGCTTGCACGCGAAGCACACGCTGTGGCGGGGGATGTCGGGCTTGCGTCCCGCGAGGTGTGCGGTGAGGACCTCCAGGAGCTGGCCGCGGTCGACGGGGCAGCCGCGCAGTTCGAAGTCGACGTCCACGTGCGCGGACACCGGGGTGGAGGTGGCCAGGGTGTCGAGGTAGTCGGGGCGCGCGTACACGGCGCGCTGGAACTCCTCGACGTCGGCGAAGTTGCGCAGTGCCTGGATGCCGCCGGCCGTGGCGCAGGCGCCGATCGTGATCAGGTGCCGGGACGCGGCGCGGATCCGCCGGACCCGCTCGGCGTCGGCGGGCGTGGTGACCGATCCCTCGACGAGGGCCACGTCGTACGGTCCGGGGCGCACCGCGCTGGAGGCCTCCAGGAAATGGGCGATCTCCACCTGTCCGGCGAGGCCGAGGAGCTCGTCCTCGCAGTCCAGGAGCGTGAGCTGGCAGCCGTCGCAGGAGGCCAGCTTGAACACGGCGAGGGTGGGGGCGGTCCGGGCCGCCCTGTGAGTGGTCATGTCACAGCTCCCGTGTCGACAGCAGTGGTGCGGCCCGGCTCCAGTCGACGACCGGGCCGTCCCTGCACAGGAGCAGCGGACCGAGCTGGCAGTGTCCGCAGGTGCCGGTGGCGCACCGCATATTCCGTTCCAGGGACACGCGGATGTGGTCGGCGGCGACTCCCCGGTGGGTCAGGTCGCGTGCGGTGGCGCGGATCATCGGCTCGGGGCCGCAGACGAAGGCCCGGCAGTGCGCCGGGGTGAAGCGGGCACGGTCGAGGAGCCCGGTGACCAGACCGACCTCACCGTGCCAGCCGGATCGCGCGCGGTCGACCGTGACGCCCGTGTACGTGGTGGGCCAGCGCCGTGTCTCGTACTTGGCGAGCAGGTCTTCCGGGGTGCGGGCGCCGATGAGGACGTTGAGGCGGCCGTAGCGGCGTGGCTCGGCCGCCGCGTCGCGGATCAGGGGGCGCAGCGGAGCGAGGCCGATGCCGCCCGTGACCACGACCACGTCCTGGCCCAGCGCCCGCTCTAGTTCCCAGCCGGTGCCGTACGGGCCGCGCAGCCCGAGGACGTCGCCGACCCGCGTCGCGCACAGTCCGGCGGAGACGGCGCCCACCGCGCGCACGGTGTGCGCGAGGCCTCCGGTGGTCGGCAGGGAGCTCACCGACAGGGGAATCTCACCACGGCCGAAGCAGTGCACCATGGCGAACTGGCCGGGTGTGAAGGCCGCGAGCGCCGCGTCGACGGGGTCGAGGCGGAGCGTGACCGTGTCGGGTGTCTCGCGCCAGCGGGCGACGACCCGGTAGGGCACGGGCAGGCGCCGCTCGGTGGGCACTGCCGGGGGTGCGGGGGCGGCTTGAGCGACCACGGTGTTCACTGCTGGGTCCTTCCGTCGCGCCGAGCCGCCGGACCGACGGCCGCATCGCGCTCGGCGGCCAGCGCGGCCGCCTCCTCGGTGAGGTCGATCCCGGCCGGGCACCAGGCGATGCAGCGTCCGCAGCCGACACAGCCGCCGCTGGCGAACTGGTCGTGCCAGGTGGAGAGCTTGTGGGTGAGCCACTGGCGGTAGCGGCTGCGTGCCGAGGCGCGCACGGGGCCGCCGTGGAGGCGGGAGAAGTCGAGGTCGAAGCAGGAGTCCCAGCGCTGCCAGCGCTCGGTGTGGTCTCCGGTGAGGTCGGTTACCTCCTCGGTGGTGGTGCAGAAGCACGTGGGGCACACCATGGTGCAGTTGGCGCAGGTCAGGCAGCGGGAGGCGACGTCGTTCCAGCGTTCGGCCTCCAGGCTGGCGCCCATCAGGGTCCGCAGGTCGACCGGAGGCAGGGAGCGGCCCATGTGCTCGCGGGCCGCGTCGACCGCACCCCGGGCGACGGACTCCGTCGTCAGGTCCGCTTCCCGGTGAGGGATCGCGGTGAGCAGCCGCTCTCCGTGTCCGCTTCCCACCCGGACGAAGAAGCGGTGACCGTCGTCGTCGACGACCTCGGTGAGCACGAGGTCGAAGCCCGCGTCGGCCGCGGGGCCGCCGCCCGTCGACACGCAGAAGCAGGTCGCGCCGGGCTCGGTGCACTCCACGGCTATCAGCAGCGCCCCCCTCCGGCGCCGCTGATAGCCGGTGTCCGGGTAGTGGCCGCCCGCCAGGACACGGTCCTGGATCGCGATGGCCCGCAGATCGCAGGGCCGGACGCCGAGGAATGCGTACGCAGGGTCATCAGGGGGCGCTTCGGTGAACACCGGCGTGCCGTCGGGCCCGCGTCGCGCGCTCCACTGGTGTTCGCGCTGCGGGTGCAGGAAAGCCTTCCACGACTGCGGTCCGGCGCAGTGCGCGAACACCGCGCCGTCCTCGCGGGGTGTCAACCGGTAGCGCCCGGCGTCGAGTTCGGCCTCCCAGCCGGAGGGAAGGTCGTCGGCGGACTCCAACCGGTCGAGGACGATCGCGCCGTCGCGGACCGTGGGCCCCACGACGGTGCGGCCCTCCGCCACCAGCACGGTGATCAGGGCGGCCAGGCCGTCCCGGCCGATCACTGCTGTGGCTCCGGTGGCGGCCATGGCCTCCTCCTTCGGTTCGCGATGTGGTGCGGATTTCCGTCGGGCGTCCCCTCCGCGACCAGCGTCGTGGCGGGGAGCGGAACGAGGCAGGGGCTGTTCGGGCCTGGTCGGGGGCCGGTGGGCGCTGCTCGTGGGCCCGGGCAGGCCCTGCTCGGGTACCGCTCAGCCCTGCGGAGCCGTCACCGACCTGAGCTCCCGCGCGACGCGCTCCGCCCAGGCCGACACCGCCTCGAAGTCGCGGAAGTCGCCGCCCTTACCGGATCTGACGATCATCCGCGCGAGTCGGCCGTCGGCCCGCTGGTCGAGCCGCCCGCCGAACGTCGTGTGTTCCCGGGCCCCGAGCCGGCGTGCCAGACGCCGTACCGAAGGCGGCGGCGGAAGGTCCCGCTCCGCGGCCGAGGAATCCAGCGGGCCGCTGCTGAAGAGCCACAGCGGCAGCCGGGCCAGGGCCTTTCGGTGGCGGCGCGCGAAGCGACGCGCGTCACGCTGCCACCGCCCGGCGTACAGCGCACCGCCGAGCACCACCGCGCCGTACGGCCCCAGGTCCGGCACGTCGGTGGCCGAGCGCACCTCGGTGATCAGTCCGGCCTTGCGGAGTACGTCGCCGATCGTCCGGGCCAGTTCAGCGGTCGAGCCGTAGGTCGAGCCGTAGGCGATGAGGACCGTGTGTGGCATGGCCGCACCTCCCTCACAGCTTGCGCAGCCAGTCGTCGGCGACGCCCTTGAGCGCCTCGTCGCTGGGCCGCAGATGGGAGTCGTCGAAGCGGTAGGTGAGCTTGTCGACGACGGCCACGACGCCGTCGACCTGCTGGGTCATGCGCACGGCCACAGGTACCTCGCTGCGCCGCTCCAGCTGTCCGCACAGGGTCACCACGCCGTCGAGGACCTCCACGTCCACGGTCTGCGGCGCCAGCCACAGCGTGTCCACCAGGACCTGCTGGACGACCTCGCGGCGGATCTCGGCATCGGGTCGCAGGAAGACCTGGAGCAGGTCGCGCCGGGTGACGATGCCGACGAGCCGCTCCTCGTCGTCGACGACCGGGAGCCGTTCGACACGGTGCCTGGCCATGGTGCGGGCGGCCTCGGCGATGGTGCCGTCTGCGTACACCGTGAGGGCCGGCTGCGACATCAGCTCTCCCGCCGTACGGGCGTGGGCCTTGGCCTCGCGCTTGCGCGCGCCCGGCAGCAGCTTGTGCCAGCGGACGGCGCGGGCGGGCGCGTACGGATCCTCCGCCTCCGCCTGGCGCACCATGAGGTCGGTCTCGGAGAGCACGCCGATGACGGATCCGTCGGCGTCGACCACCGGCAGGCCGCTGATGCGGTGGCGGGCCAGGAGCCGGGCCACTTCCTTGAACGGGGTGTCGTACGTCGCGGTGACCACGTCGCTCGTCATGACCGAGCCGACTTTGCTGTGCTTCATGTTGCGTTCGCCTCCTCGGCGCACCGCTCGGGCTCAGCGGAGTTGTCGCAGTTGTCGCAGATAGGGGTCTTGGGAAGGGCGCGGCAGGAGTCGGATCCGCGCGTCAAGGGCGGTGATCCGTTCGGGCCGGGCCAGGATCGGGTTGAGGTCGGCCTCGGCAAGCTGCGGCAGGTCGCTCGCGAGCCGCGAGAGCCGTAGCAGCAGTTGCTCCAGGCCTTCGAGGTCGACCGGTCCGCCACCGCCGCGGCCGAAGAGCAGCGGCGCGCAGCGCGGCGCGGTGATCAGGTCGTGCGCGTCGTGGTCGGTGAGGGGCGCGAGCCGGGCGGCGTGGTCGGCGAGTACCTCGGTCGCGGTCCCGCCGAGGCCGAAGAGGACCAGCGGGCCGAAGATCTCGTCCTGGACGACGCCGGCGAACAGTTCGGTGCCGCGCGGGGCGAGCGGCTGGACGACCACGCCGGTCATGAGGTGCCCGAAACGGGTCTCCAGGTCCCGGTAGGCGGCGCGCACCTGGGTGTCACCCCGCAGGTCGAGGTGGAGCGCGCGCTGCTCCGCCTTGTGCAGCAGGCCCGGCCAGTGCGCCTTGAGGACGACGAGTCCGTCCGGGCCTTTGAGCCGTTCGGCGGCCAGGACCGCGTCGTCCTCGGTCTCTGCCCAGGCCCAGGGCAGCTGGGGGATGCCGTAGCAGGACAGGAGTTCGGCGCACTCGGCCGGACCGAGCCAGCCGCCTTCGGGGTGCCGGTCGAGGTAGGCCTCGACGGCCGCGCGGGCGCGGGGCGCGTCCACGTCAAGCTCGGGCACGGTGCCGGGGGGCCGGGCCAGCCACCGGCCGCGTTCGACCGCGTGGGCCAGGGCGCGGGCGGCCGCCTGCGGTTCGGCGTACCCGGGAACGGTGCCGGTGGTGGCGGGCAGCAGGCGTACCGGCTGCTCCTGGTCGATGAGCACCGCGACGACCGTCTTGTCACGCCGCCGGTCCGGGGCGTGCGTGAGGGACCGGACCAGGACGTCGCCGGTCGCCGCGGCGACCGCGGTGGGCACGAGCGCCACCAGGACCGCGTCGACGCACCCGCTCGCCGCGATGCGGTCGACGCAGGCGCGCAGCTGTTCCTCGCTGACGGCGGCGGTGGCGTCGACGGGGTTGGTGGCGGTCGACCCGTCGGGGAGCACGCCGAGCACGTCGTCGATGAGGCAGGTGTCGAGCGGCGGCAGGTTGAGACCGGCCTCGGCGCACGCGTCGGCGGCCAGGACACCGGCGCCGCCCGCGTTGGTGACCACCGCGACGCGTGCTCCCGACGGCAGCGGCTGGGAATACAGCAGGGCAGCGGCTTCGAGCAGTTCGGAGACGGAGTCGGTCGCGGTGATCCCCGCCTGGGTGAACAGGGCCCGGCGGGTCATGGTCCGGGTCGCGGCCGCCGCGGTGTGTGACGCGGCGGCCGTGCGCCCCGCCTCGGTCCGGCCGGCGTCGACCGTCAGGATGGGCATCCTCCGGGTCACGCGCCGCGCCGTGCGGGAGAAGGCCCGGGGGTTGCCGAACGACTCCAGGTGCAGCAGCGCCAGGTCGGTGGTCGTGTCGCACTCCCACCACTGCAGCAGGTCGTTGCCGCTCACGTCGTACTTGTCGCCGAGCGAGACGAAGCTGGACACGCCGACGCCGAGCCGGGCGAGACCGCTGAGCAGCGCGATGCCCACGCCGCCGGACTGCACGGCCACCCCCGCCGTACCGGGGGCGGGGTGCGCGGCGGCGAAGGTGGCGTCCAGGCCGATGTCCGCCTCGGTGTTGGCCAGGCCCAGGCAGTTGGGGCCGACCAGGCGCATGCCGTGGCCCCGGCAGATGTCCAGCAGCGCCCGCGCCTGGGCGGCGTCGAGGCCGGAAGAGATGGTGAGCAGGGCCCGTACGCCGAACTTGCCGCACTCCTCAGCCACATCCGGGACCCGGTCCGCCGGCACGGCGAGGACGGCGAGGTCCGGCACCAGGGGCAGCGAGCCCACGCTGGGGTAGGCGTGAACACCGAGAACCATGGCGGCGCGCGGGTTGACCGCGAACACCCGGCCCTGGAAGCTTCCGGTGCGCAGGTTGCGCAGCACGGCGCGGCCCACCGAACCCGGTTTGCTGCCGGCTCCCACGACCACCACCGACTCCGGGCGCAGCAGGGGGTGCAGGCTCGCCACGTCAGCGGTGCGGCCGCGGGCCTCGACGGAGGTCAAATAGGCATCAGTCTGGTCGAGTTGGACGACGCACCGCACCTCGCTGCCCTCGAAGTGGCGTGCGGTGCTCAGCCCGAGGTCCGCGAAGACCTTCAGGACTTCGTGGTTCTCGGCGAGCGCGTCCGCGGTGAACGCGGTGATCCCGTCGGCGCGGGCCGCGGACACCAGGTGCTCCAGCAGGAGCGTGCCCACACCTCGGTGATGCCATCGGTCCGCGACGACCAGGGCGATCTCGGCGGTGACGGGGCCCGCTGTCGAGGTGTCCGTCCCGGTGCTCTCGTACTCGGCGATCCCGATCAGGTGATCCTCGTACTCGGCGAGGAGCGCGCGGTAGCCGGAACGGGAAGCCCCCGTGGATCCGGCGGGCGCGGCGCGCCTGCGCACACGGGCCGCGGCCTGGGCAGCTGAGCGCTGGCTTGCCACGAAGAACCTCAATCGCAGGTACTCCGGTGACATCGCCTCGTACAGGCGCAGCACCGCGTCGTGGTCGTCCGGCCGCGCGCACCGGATGCGGATGGTGGTGCCGTCGGCCAGCAGGGCGTGCGCGGCGCCGTCGGCTGTCGTGCGGGGTGCGGGTGAGCTGGGAGCGGTGCTGCCGGTCATCACGGACCTCGCGATTCTGTGCGTTCGGTGGACGTCTTCAGCGTCCGGCGCCGAGGGCCCGCGGCGCAGTGGCCGGGCGGGCACCAGCCGGGGCCGGGCGGCGCCTGTGGGCGGGCCGAACGGCCCTCAGGGCAGTGGTTCGCCGAGTTCGCCCTCGACCGCGGCGGCCATCGAGCGCAGCACCTCCAGCGTGCGGTGCGCCTCCGCCTCGTCGACCTCGGTGATCGCGAAGCCGACGTGCACGATCACGTAGCTGCCGACGGCCGCGTCCGGCGTGTAGCTCAGGCACGCCTCGCGCCGTACGCCGCCGAAGTCGACGGTCGCCATGCGCAGTCCGGCGTCGTCGTACAGGTCGAGTACGCGGCCGGGAATCCCCAGGCACACTGCTCTCACCTCCTCTTGCGTTCGTGGGCGAGGCGCGCGGCGGCGACCGCCGCCTGGCCGTAGCTGATGCCGCCGTCGCCGACGGGCACCTCGCGTCCGACCAGCACCCGCAGGCCCAGGGCGCGCAGTCGTCTGCGTACGTGGGTGAGCAGCAGGACGTTGGCGAAGCAGCCGCCGCCCAGGCACACCGTGCGCGGTGCGCCCTGCTCGACGGCTCTGGCGACCAGTTCGGCGGTGGCGGCCGCGAGGGCTTGGTGGAAGGCCGCGGCGAGGCGTGGGACGGACTCGCCGCTCGCCTGGCGCTCCAGCAGGTCGCCGATTGTCGCCGCGCAGTCGTACACCCACAGGTCCCCGACGCGCACGACGCGGTGGCACAGGGGCACCGCACGCTCGCGTCCGGCCACCGCTTCCAGTGCGGCAGCCGCCTCGCCTTCGTAACTGTTGGTGTCGACGAGTCCGAGGAGGCTGGCCACGGTGTCGAAGAGCCGTCCGGCGCTGGAGGCGCGCGGGCAGTTGACGCCGCGCGCGACCATGGCGCCGACCACCTCGGCCTGCCGGGGATCGACCCGGCCGAGGAACGCGCGAGCGGCTGCGGCGTGGGACGGCGAACCGAGCGACTCGGCCCCGAAGAGGTACCCGAGGGCCATGCGGTAGGGGTGGCGCACGGCCGCGTCGCCGCCGGGCAGCGGCGCCGTGGCGAACCGCGCCACGCGCCGGTAGCTCTTGAGGTCGGCGACCAGGACCTCCCCGCCCCACAGCGTCCCGTCGTCGCCCAGGCCCAGCCCGTCGTAGGCGACGCCGAGGAACGGCCCGCGCAGCCCGTGTTCGGCCGCGCACGCCGCCACATGTGCGTGATGGTGCTGTACGGGCAGGCGTCTCAGCGGCTGGGCGAGCGCCCACTGGGTGGACAGGTAGCCGGGGTGCGGGTCGTGCGCGATGGCACGCGGGGTGATGCCAGTGAGACGGCACAGGTCGGCGTACGCGCCCTCGAAGGCCGCGTGCGTGGCCGAGCACGCCAAGTCGCCTTGGTGCGGGCCGAGATGGGCCCGATCGCTCTCGGCCAGCGTCAAGGTGTGCTTGAGCTGCGCTCCGGCGCCCGCGAGCGGAACTGGCGTCCTGGGGGCGAGGGGAAGCGGCGCGGGCGCCAGGCCCCGGGCGCGGCGCACGGTGAGAGGCAGGCGCCCGGCGGTGAGGACCACGGAGTCGTCGTAGCGGGCGCGGATCGGCCGGTCGTGGGTGAGGAAGCCGTCAGCCACGTGGGCCAGGGCGTGACGGGCCTCGGCGTCGTCGATGGCGATGGGCTCGTCGGAGAGGTTCCCGCTGGTGACGACGAGGGGCCGGTCCAGCTCGCGCACCAGGAGGTGGTGCAGCCCTGTGGTGGGCAGGAAGAGGCCGAGGCGGCCGGTGACAGCCGGTGTGCCCGGTCCCGGCAAGCCCTCGTCGGAGCCCGGTGCCGGGTGCACAGCGGCCGCCACGGGCAGCGCTCCCCCGCCGCGCCCGGTCCGGGGCCTCAGCAGCACCACGGGCCGTGCGGGCGAGGTCAGCAGCGCCAGCTCCGTACTGTTCACCCGGGCCAGTCGCCCGACCGTCCGCACGTCGCGCACCATCACGGCGAACGGCTTCACCGGCCTGCGCTTGCGGTGCCGCAGCTCGGCCACCGCGGCTGAATTCATCGCGTCGCACACCAGCTGGTAGCCACCCAGTCCCTTCACGGCGACGATCCCGCCGTCGGCGACGACGCCCACGGCGGCCTTCAGCGCCCGCTCGCCGCGCAGGTCGTCCCAGGCGAGCGTCGGCCCGCACGCGGGGCAGGCCACGGGCTCGGCGTGGAAGCGGCGGTCACGGGGATCGGCGTACTCCGCAGCGCAGTCGGCACACATCGGGAACCGGCGCATGGCGGTCCGGATCCGGTCGTAGGGCAGGTCCTCGATGATGGTGGCCCGCGGTCCGCAGTCGGTGCAGTTGACGAACGGGTACCGGTAGCGGCGGTCTTCCGGGGCGAACAGCTCACGCAGGCAGGCCGCGCAGATCGCCGCGTCGGGCGGGATCTCACGCCGGGCGGGGGTAG
Source organism: Streptomyces sp. NRRL B-1347 (assembly GCF_000720325.1). GTDB lineage: Bacteria > Actinomycetota > Actinomycetes > Streptomycetales > Streptomycetaceae > Streptomyces. Next base: position 5,420 of record NZ_JOJM01000030.1, on the reverse strand, counting down.
CGCGCCGCACGGGGGCGCTGCGGCGGACCGCGAAGGCCTTCGGCCTCACCACGTCGTCGCTGCCCCCGGGATGCGGCACTCCGGCGGCGTCCGACGGAGTCCACGCGACCTCTCGTACGCGCGCGAGCACCGGCGCGTCCGCGCGCAGCCGCCGCCCGAACTCCGCTACGGCGTCGACGGGTCCCGCGACCACCCCCTCGACGTGGCCGTCCACGTTCGCGACCCAGCCGGTCAGCCGGAGTTCACCGGCGAGCCGGTGCACGAACGGCCGGAAGCCCACGCCCTGCACGGTGCCGCGGACCACGAAGCCACGCGTCACGTGGGTCACGGTCCGCCCCGGGCTGCGGCGTCACGGTGCCGCACGATCTCTTGCTCGACGGTCTCGGCGAGCGGCCCGATGGCGGCCGCGACCGCGGGTGACAGGCCGGTGCCCAGCGAGGTGTCGGAGCCTTCGACCGCGAACACGACGAGGCGGCCGGGCAACCGGCCCAGCACACGGGCGAGTTCGACGGCTTCACCGAGCCCGAGCCCGTGGGATCCGGCGGCGGGGGGTTGAGCGAGTCGTACGGCGTCCAGTTCGATGCGGTGCACGCGGCCGGGGGTACCGGGATGTGCGTGCGCGGCGTCCACGACCACTGCGAGGTCGGCACCCTGCCACAGAGTGATGAGCCTCCCGGGCTCGCCGTCACAGGTGTCCAGCGTCGTCCCGGGCGGCAGCGGACGCACCGTGGTCCGTTCACGGATCCGTGCGACGACGGCGGGGCCCAGCCCGTCGTCATGTCGGTACTCGTTGCCGACGCCCACTACGGCGATGCGTGTCCGTTCCTTCATGTCTCCAGCGTCGGCGGCCGCGCCCGGCGGCAAGCAGGGGCCGAACGGCCCCTTCCGAAGGCCGGTGCGCCCGTGTCCCCACCACGCGTGCCGCGCGACGCTTGCGGCACAGGGAGGTGAGGTCGATGCTCCGGCCGATCGTGGTGGGCCTGGACGGCTCACGTGAGAGTGTCGCCGCTGCGGACTGGGCGGCTCGGGAAGCACTGCGCCGCGGTCTTCCCCTACGCGTCGTGCACGCCTGGGAGGGGCTGCCGGGCGACGACGAACCGGTGAGCCTGCCCGAGTTGGCGGCCCCACGGTACTGGGCACGGCGGATCCTGCGCTCCGCCGTGGACCGGCTCGACGAGGATCACCCGCAGGTGCCGGTGACCGCCGAACAGATCCACAGGCCACCGGTGCCGGCGCTGCTGGCCGAGGCAGACGCGGGGGAACTGCTGGTGCTCGGCAATCAGGGCTTCGGGGGCCTCGGCGGGCTCCTGGCCGGGTCCGTGGCCATGGCGGTGGTGGCCCACGCGCGCACTCCCGTCGTGCTCGTGCGGGCGGGTTTCGAGGCCGTGGACGAGCACGTGCCCAATGGCGATCGCGAAGCCTCGGTCGGGAACCCGTACCGTCCGGTGGTGGTCGCCCTCGACCTGCGCCACTCCTGCGACTCGCTGCTGGCCTTCGCCTTCGAGGCTGCTCGCCACCGTGCCGCGCCGCTGCACGTCGTGCACGCCTGGCGGCTGCCGAACACGCGCGGCGGCACCGACGAACGGGGGCACGTGCCGACGCAGCGGGACGCCGAGTGGGTCCTTGAGTCCGTGCTCGAACCGTGGAAGGACAAGTACCCCCAGGTCGCCGTTCACGCAACGGCGGAGTACGGCCGTCCGGTTCCCGCGGTGTCACGCGCCGCGCGCTACGCGGGACTCCTCGTCCTGGGGCGTGAGATGCGGCACGGGCGCCTGCGAAGCCATACCGGCCACGTCACGCACATGGCCATTCACCAGGTTAGCTGTCCCGTTGCCGTCGTCGCGCACGAGTGAGAAGCGACAGGCCGGGGAACCGGTGGGTGTCGCGCGATCTACAGGTCGACTTCTTGGCAGGGGCCGTGCCAAGCGTCTCCGTGGGGTGGTGTGGGACCGATGCGGACGTTCCGAGGGGCGAGGAGCCCGGGCTGGCGGTGGCGGGGCAACCCGCTGCGCCGCCGCAGCGATGTGGTGGAGGCCTGGATCTTCCTGTTCGCGTGGCTGGCCGGCTTGGGCGGAGGCACCGCGGTCGGCCTCGTGGGCGCGCACGCCATGGAGGACGCCGTCGAGCGGCAGCGCTCCGGGCGGCAGTCGGTCCACGCCGTCCTGTCGGAGACGGCGCCCGCCGGCGCGCGCGACGGGAACACCGGTGCCGAGTTCGACCGCGTACGGGCACGGGTGCGCTGGGCCGATGACGGCGGCACGCTCCGCCAAGGGAGCGCATCCGTGCGGCCCGGCACCAAGAAGGGCACGGAGCTGACTCTGTGGGCAGACCCGCACGGCCGTCTGGTCTCCGCCCCCATCAGCCGCACGGACGGCACCACGCGTGTGGTGGTGACCGGCGCCGGCACCGCTTCGGTCACCTGCCTGGCGTTCCTCGCGGGCGGGCGCCTGGCGCGACTGCGCGTCGAGCACCAGGCCACCGAGCGATGGGGGCAGGAGTGGGATCAGCTGGGTCCGCAATGGGGCCGCGCGGCTGGCTGACGGGCAACGAGCACAGCGCGCTTCCGGAGAACCGCAGCCGTCATGGCCTCTCCCTTCGGCGCAGGCAGACTGACTGGCTCGGGTGTCCCGCCCCGACGGGCAGCCAGTCCCCGGGGCGGCATCGACGTGCGGACCGACACGGCACACGGCCGGCGGGTCCGTACCCATCCGTCTCCAGCAAGGGGCGCCTTGGCCCCGGAAAGCGACCGACGGACCCGCAAGGCTGAGAGTGACCGGAAGAAGGGAGTACATCAGCCATGGCAGACAGCACATTCCGCTCCCTCCGTGCTCTGTGCACGGAACTGTCCCGCACCGCCGCCCGCACCGTACTGCGTTCCAGCGCGCACTGGCCGCTCAGCCGCACACGACTGCTGCTCACCTACACGGATCCCGAGACCGCACGCGTGCGCACTCTCCCCGTCCGCTACTGCCGCTCGGCCGATGGCGAGGACATCCGGGTTCTCGTCGAAGACGCCCGGCGGGAGAACTGGTGGCGCAGCCTGCGTCCGGCCGCCCCGGTGCGACTGCGGCTGCGCGGACGCACGGTCGACGCGACCGCCGAGGTGCTGGACAGCTCCCTGCTGCCGCAGGAGGCCCGGGCCGAGCTGATGGCCTACCGGCAGCAGCGTCCCCGGGCCCGAGTCGCCCACGGCGGTGTGGTGATGGTGCGACTGCGGCCTCGTTCCCGTTCCGCGCCCCGGGCAGGAGAAGCGACGAACCGGCGGATCGTCGTCCCGCGTTTCGGCGGACCACGCACGTTCCGCCTGGTGGAAGAGGCGATTCCGGAGCCCGGGTTCGGCGAGGTGCGGGTGGCCGTCGCCGCGGCGGAGGTCAACTTCACCGACGTACTGCTACGGGAGGGCATCTACCCAGGCGGCCCGAAGCCACCCTCACCCCCGGCTACGACCTGGTCGGCACGGTCGACGCCCTCGGGCCGGGGGTCACGGACTGGACAGCCGGACAGCAGGTGGCGGCTCTGACGGTGTACGGCGCCTATGCCGACTACGTCTGCCTGTCCGCTCGCAGCCTGGTGCGCGTGCCGTCGGGTCTCGACCCCGTCCGGGCCGTTGGCCTCGTCCTCAGTTACGTGACGGCACATCAGCTTCTGTACCGTGCCGCCGACGCGACGAAGGGCGAGCGCGTCCTGGTCCAGGGCGCCGCCGGTGCGGTCGGCACCGCCGCGGTGCAGCTGGGGTTGCGCGAGGGCTTGGAGATGTACGGCACGGCCGCGGGCGAAGGCGCAGCGCGCGTCACCGAGCTCGGCGCGACGGCTCTGGACCACGCGCGTGAGGACGTGCCCGCGCGGGTGCGCGCGCAGACCGGTGGTGGCGCGGACGTCGTCCTCGACGGCATCGGCGGCCGCACGGCATGGGACTCGCTCCGGTCGTTGCGCCCGGGCGGACGGCTGATCCTGTTCGGGCATCACTCGGCACTCTCCCAGGGACGGCGAAGCCTGCTCCGCACCCTCGGCTTCTACCTGGTGGGGGCCGCGGTCTTCGCGGCCGCCGCGCTTCCGCGGCGCAGGCAGGTGACGACCTATCGGATCGCGGCGCTCCGCGATCTCCACCCCGACTGGTACAGAGAGGACTTGGGCAGGTTGTTGCGCCTGCTCGAAGCAGGCAAAGTCACTCCGCCACCGGTCACGGTCCTGCCCCTGGAACAGGCAGCCCGGGCCCACGCCCGCATAGGGCAGGGGCATCTCACCGGCAAGTACGTGCGCCCTGGGCGCTGAAGAGAGTCGGCCGGCCCGGCCCGTTCCGCCGCACCTACATGATGCGGGCCGGTCAGCACCCCCCGTCACCACGCCGAGCACCGGGGCGTGGTGACGGGGGCGGCGACGAGCTGCTGGTCTCAGCCGGCAAGGGCGGCCTGCGCGGCCGCCTCAGCCTGGTCGGCCTTCTTGTTCAGGGCCGCGTCCTGCCCGGGCCCGTTCGTTTGTTCGTCCTCGGCGTCGGACGCAGCGTCCTTCGCGGCCTCGGCGGTGTTCCTGATGTCGAGGGGATAGTAGCCGGAGCGGTCGGCGGTGAGTTTGGCGCCGGCGGTGGCCACGGCCCACGCGGCGCTGGCGGCCTGGGCGGCGTCGGGGGCCGCCACGGCGTCGGCCTCGGCGGCCGTGGCGGCCTCGTCGGCGGCCTGGGCGGCTTGGACGTCCTCCAAGAGCGCGTCAGGGTTGCCGGTGATGATTTGGGAGTAGGCGTGGGCGCGGTCGGCGGCGCTGCGGGCGCGGAGGACGTGGCACTGCTTGGCGACCGCGTTGTCGGTCGCCCCCTTGTCCTCCTCCTCCGGGGTGCACAGCTGCGGCGGGGCCAGCACGGCCGCGCCGCGGGCGGCGGGCGTACCGGCGGAGTGCGCGGGCGCCGTCAGCACCACGGCGCCGCACACGGCGGCCACCACCGCGGCGGCAGAGACGCGTCGGATCATGCGATTCACCTTTCCAAAGGGAGGGTTTCCAGAGCAGAGCAGGCAGAAGGGCTGCTCATTTCCCACGGAACCGGACCCTGGCAGCCGCCGTCCACCGGCCAGCCGCCCACCCCACCCGAACGGACGATGCGATTCCGGCGCGTGCTCCGGGCGCGCGGTCCCCAGCTGACTGCGACCGGCAGCAGACCAGCGAGCCCACAGCGGCGATTGTGCCGGGCCAGTCACCGAGCCGTGGCAACGACGCCTCCTGCGCCCCACACCAACGCGCCCGAAGCAACCACGAGAGGGACGCGGTTGTTCTCGGGCATGAAGCCCTCACGGGGGCCCGCAAAGACAACACTCCGCCAATCGAGACAACGTCTACTGATCTTTTCGTAAGTTCGGTGGGTGTTGTGGGTGGATGGTCAGGCCGGTGTGGGTGAGGAAGGACCAGGGCAGTTGCGGGTTGCGGTTGATGCG
>NZ_JOJM01000029.1 GCF_000720325.1 Streptomyces sp. NRRL B-1347 | reverse complement strand
CCATCTCCGTGGTGATCGGCACACCGGCGGGAAGCCCCTCCAGCGTCGCCACGAGTGCGGGGCCATGCGACTCCCCCGCCGTCAGCCAGCGCAACCTGCTCAACGGTGCTCCTCCTGCTCGCGCCTGGAACTGCGACGGCGCGACCGGGTGCGCGGCCTGGCCCGCCTCCCCTGATCCTCCCACGTCCGGCACCCCGCACCGGCCCCGGTCCGGTGAGCGGACATCGGGATGGGCAAGTCCGGGCCGCGGCTCAGCGCGCGGCCAGCGCCTGTTCGCCCGCCTTGCGCATGGCGTCCAGGGGCGCGGGTGACCTCCGGGTCATCTGCTCGACCTGCAGGACGGCCTGGTGCACGAGCAGGTCGAGGCCGCTGACCACGGCCCCGCCGTACGCCGACCAGCGGGCCGCGAGGTCGGTGGGCCACGGGTCGTAGAGCACGTCGAAGAGCGTGGCGGGCCGCTCGGGCACCGCGTGGGACAGGGCGTCCGTGCTGCCCGCCGGGGTGGTGGCGATCACCAGCGGCGCCCGCAGCGCCTGCTCGGCGTCCGCCCAGTCGGCGGTGCGCACCTCGACGTCGAGCCGCTCGCCCCACTGCCGCATCTCGGCGGCGCGCTCCGCGCTGCGGACGTACGCGACGACCTCGCCGGTGCAGATCCGCGCGAGCGCGGCGAGGGCGGACGAGGCGGTGGCGCCCGCACCCAGGATCGCGGCGGATCCGACCTGCTCGATGCCGCGCTCGCGCAGCGCCGCGACCATGCCGGGGATGTCGGTGTTGTCCCCGACGAGCCGCCCGTCGTCGGTGCGCACGACCGTGTTGACGGCCTCCACGGACGCGGCGGTCTCGCTGACCTCGTCGAGCAGCGGCATGATCGCGCGCTTCAGCGGCATGGTGAGCGAGAGCCCCGCCCACTCGGGCCCCATCCGCTCGACGAACCCGGGCAGCGCCGCCTCGTCGATCTCGAAGCGGTCGTACGACCACTCGGCGAGGCCCAGGTTCTGGTACGCGGCACGGTGCAGCACCGGGGAGAGGGAGTGGGCGATGGGCGATCCGAGTACGGCCGCCCGGCGCCGGGCCTCAGCCTCCTGTGCTCGCATTGAACTTTTCCTTCAGCCTCAAGAATTCGGCGTGGGTCTTGGCGAATTCGGTCTTGTTCATGCCGTCGGTGGCGACGAAGTAGAGCCAGCCGTCAGTCGACGGCTTGACCGCCGCCTTCAGAGCCACCTCGCCGGGATTTCCGATGGGGCCCGGAGGCAGTCCCGTGTGCTTGTACGTGTTGTACGGGTCGGGGTTGGTCTTGATTTCCTTCTCGCTGATCTTGATCTTGCTCTGACCCATCAGGTAATTGAAGGTCGAGTCGAACTGGAGGAAGCCGACCGTCTCCATGTTTCCGGGCTTGAGCCGGTTGTAGATGACCTCGGCCATCTTGCGGAAGTCCTCGTGGGTCTTGCCCTCGGCCTGGACCAGGCTCGCGACCGTGATCAGCTCGAACGGGTTCTTGAGCTTCAGCTCCTTGGCCTTGGACTCGACGCCCAACTCCTCGTATTCCTCGGTGGCTTGGGCGACCATCTTCTTCAGGACGTCCTCGGGCTTCTGGCCCTTGGCGACCGGATAGCTGGAGGGGTAGAGGAAGCCTTCCAGCGGGTCCTTGACCTTGCTGCCGATGTTATTGACCGCCCACTGCGGAAGTCCGAGCTGCTTCCAGTCCTTCTGCGCGATGTTCTTCGTGGTGCCCGCGGTGAGTTCGAGCCGCTTGTCGATCTGCTCGTACACCCACTTGTTCCGCTTGCCCTCCGGAATGATGAGGTTGTTGCGGCTCTTCGGGCTGAGCATCAATTCGAGAGCGGAGGCGGCCGACATCTCTTTGTTCAGGGTGTAGACGCCCGCCTGGATCTTCTGGCCGTCGGGGTTCTTCCCTTGCGCGGAGACGAATGCGTCGACGCTCTTGACGACGCCGGCGTCCTTGAGCGCCTGGCCGATGGCGCCGCCGGTGGCACCCTTGTCGATCGTGACCGTCGCCCTGGCGCTGGTGCCGTTGCCCGTGTAGTCCGGGGCCGTGCCGAAACGATCCTGGTAGAACTGGTAGCCGAAGTATCCGACCCCGCCGATGCCGCCCGCGAACACCGCGGCCACGACCAGGCAGGCGCAGCCGCTGCGCCGTTTCTTGGGTTTCTTGCCGCCGCGGCCGCGCCGCTCGCTGCGGCTGCCGGGGGCCGCGGCGTCCCGGTCCTCGTCCTCGTCGCCGCCCGCGAAGAACGCGTGCTCGCCCTGGTCGGGGCCGGGATCCCAGCCGGTCTCGTGGTCGGGCTCGGGGGCGGCGCGGCGCCGCCCGGGCGGCTCCGGCGGCGGATACGCCTCGGGGGTGCCGTAGAAGTCAGGGCGCTCATCGCCGTACGCGGCGGACTGCTGCCCGTAGGGGTCGGCCGGGTCGCCGCCGTAGGGGACCTGGCCGGGCTGGCCGGTGTCCCAGCCGCCTTCGTGCGGCTGGGGGCCGCCGTTGTACTGCGCCTGCAGGGGGTCGTACCCCTGCTGATGACCGTAGGACTGCTGCTGGCCCGCGTCCCAGTCGCCGTACGGCTGCTGCTGGGGGTGGGCCTGCTGCGGCTGCTGCGGATGGTACTGCCCCTGGCCGCCGTAGGGGGGCTGGCCGTGCTCGGCCTGCTGCCCTCCCCATCCGCCGTCCCCGTACAACGGGTCCTCCGGATGCCACGGTTCGGAGCCTGGGCCCCGGCCATACTCAGTCATCGATCCCCTACGAGCCGCGAGGCGGGGGCCGCCGTCTGGATCCCAGGGCAACCGTTCCGCCTCTTGATGCTGTGCGGCGGCTGTTCGAACGCCGCCGCACCGCGCGGAACGTTACCGTATCGCGATCAGATGACCACTTCGACGCCCTCGCCCGGAGCCTTGCCTGACGCCCGTTCGGACTCCAGGGCCTGCTGCAGGATGACGACCGCCGCGGCCTGATCGATGACAGACCTGCCCTTTTTGGACTTCACACCGGAGGCGCGCAGTCCCTGACTGGCCGTCACTGTGGTCATCCTCTCGTCCACGAGCCTCACCGGAACGGGGGCGATCCCGGCGGCGAGCTCCTGGGCGAAGGCGCGGACCTTGACGGCCGCCGGGCCCTCGCCCCCCTTGAGGGAGCGAGGGAGTCCGACGACGACCTCGATGGGCTCGTACTCCTCGACGAGCTGACGGAGACGGCGGTGGGCGGCCGGGACGTCCCGGCCCGGCACCGTCTCCACCGGCGTCGCGAGGATCCCGTCGGGGTCGCACGAGGCGACCCCGATCCGGGCGTCCCCGACGTCGATCGCGAGGCGGCGGCCTCGTCTGACGGAGCTCATCAGGCGGTTTCGCCGACGAGGCGCTCGACGGCGGCGATGGCGTCGCCGATGGCGGCCACGTTCTGGCCACCGCCCTGGGCGACGTCCGGCTTGCCGCCGCCACCGCCGCCGAGGGTCTTGGCGGCGGTGCGGACCATATCGCCGGCCTTCAGACCGCGCTCGCGCGCGGCCTCGTTGGTGGCGATGACCGTGAGGGGCTTGCCGTTGGCCGAGGTGAACAGGGCGACCACGGCGGGGCGGTCGCCAGGGATGCGGCCGCGCACGTCCAGGACCAGCTTGCGCAGGTCGTCAGCGCCGGTGCCGTCCGGCACCTGGCCGACGGCGAGGGCGACGCCGTTGACGTCCTTGGCGCCCTGAGCGAGACCGGCGGCGGCCTGGAGGACCTTCTCCGCGCGGAACTTCTCGATCTCCTTCTCGGCGTCCTTCAGCTTGGCGAGCATGCCGGAGATCTTCTCGGGCAGCTCCTCCGGACGGCCCTTGACCAGCTCCTGGAGCTGGGCGACGACCGTGTGCTCCTTGGCCAGGAAGTTGTACGCGTCGACGCCGACCAGGGCCTCGATGCGGCGCACGCCGGAGCCGATGGAGGACTCGCCGAGCAGCTTCACCAGACCCAGCTGGGCGGTGTTGTGCACGTGGGTGCCGCCGCACAGCTCCTTGGAGAAGTCGCCGATCGTCACGACGCGCACGCGCTCGCCGTACTTCTCGCCGAACTCGGCGATGGCGCCCGCCTTCTTGGCCTCGTCCAGGGACATGACCTCGGCCTGGACGTCCAGCTCGCGCGAGAGGACCTCGTTGATCCGCTGCTCGACGTCCGTCATCACGGCCGTGGGCACGGCGGACGGCGAGCCGAAGTCGAACCGGAAGCGGCCCGGCTGGTTCTCGGAACCGGCCTGGGCGGCCGTCGGGCCGAGGGCGTCGCGCAGCGCCTGGTGCGTCAGGTGCGTGGCGGAGTGGGCGCGGGCGATGGCGCGGCGGCGGTGGGCGTCGATCGAGGCCCACGCCGGGGCGCCGACCGTGACCTCGCCGACCTGCACGACGCCCTTGTGGACGTGCACGCCCGGCACCGGCTTCTGGACGTCGCGGACCTCGATGACGGCGCCGCTGTCCAGGCGGATGCGGCCGGTGTCGCCGATCTGGCCGCCGCCCTCGGCGTAGAACGGGGTGCGGTCCAGGACGACCTCGACCTCGTCGCCCTCGGTGGCGGCGGGCGAGGAGACGCCGTTGACCAGGAGGCCGACGATCACGGCCTCGTTCTCGGTGAGGGCGTAGCCGGTGAAGTCGGTGGCGCCGGAGCTGTCGGCGATCTCGCGGTAGGCGCCCATGTCCGCGTGGCCGGTCTTCTTGGCCTGGGCGTCGGCCTTGGCGCGCTCCCGCTGCTCCTTCATCAGGCGGCGGAAGCCGTCCTCGTCGACCGAGAGCCCCTGCTCCGCGGCCATTTCGAGGGTGAGGTCGATCGGGAAGCCCCAGGTGTCGTGGAGCAGGAACGCCTTGTCGCCGGGCAGCACGGTGGAACCGGCGGCCTTGGTGTCGCTGACGGCGGTGTCGAGGATGTTCGTGCCGCCCTTGAGGGCCTTGAGGAAGGCGGCCTCCTCGGCGAGCGCGACGGTCTCGATGCGCTTGCGGTCGGTGAGCAGCTCCGGGTACTGCTCGCCCATGGTCTTGATGACCGAGTCGACCAGCTCGGCGACGACAGGGCCGGTGGCGCCGAGCAGTCGCATGTTGCGGATGGCGCGGCGCATGATGCGGCGCAGGACGTAGCCGCGGCCCTCGTTGCCGGGCGTGACGCCGTCGCCGATCAGCATCACGGAGGTGCGCATGTGGTCGGCGACCACGCGCAGCGAGACGTCCGAGCCGTGCTCGGCGCCGTAGCGCACACCGGTCAGCTCGGTGGCCTTGTCGATGACGACGCGCAGGGTGTCGGTCTCGTACATGTTCTGTACGCCCTGCAGGATCATGGCCAGGCGCTCGAGGCCGAGACCCGTGTCGATGTTCTTCGACGGCAGGTCGCCGAGGATCGGGAAGTCCTCCTTGCCCGTGCCCGCGCCGCGCTCGTACTGCATGAAGACCAGGTTCCAGATCTCCACGTAGCGCTCGTCGTTGACGGCCGGGCCGCCCTCCTCGCCGAACTCGGGACCGCGGTCGTAGTTGATCTCGGAGCAGGGGCCGCAGGGGCCGGGTACGCCCATCGACCAGAAGTTCGGGCCCATGCCCAGGCGCTGGATGCGCTCGGCGGGGACGCCGATCACGTCGCGCCAGATGCGCTCCGCCTCGTCGTCCTCCTTGTAGACGGTGATCCAGAGCTTCTCCGGGTCCAGGCCGTAACCGCCCTTGTCCTGGGGCGAGGTGAGCAGCTCCCAGGCGAGCTTGATCGCGCCTTCCTTGAAGTAGTCACCGAAGGAGAAGTTGCCGCACATCTGGAAGAACGTGCCGTGCCGGGTCGTCTTGCCGACCTCTTCGATGTCCGGCGTGCGCACGCACTTCTGGACGCTGGTGACGCGCGGGGCGGGCGGCTTGGTCTCACCCAGGAAGTAGGGCTTGAAGGGCACCATGCCCGCGGGGACGAGGAGCAGGGTCGGGTCGTCCGCGATCAGTGACGCCGACGGCACGACCTTGTGCCCACGCTCCTCGAAGAAGCTCAGCCAGCGGCGACGGATTTCAGCCGACTCCATCAGTGGTCCTCATTCCGGTTGTACGAGTACGTCGTGTCCGTCGTCTTTGCGAGGGACTTGGGGTTCTTCTCGGTGGCGGGCTCGACGAGCGCGAGGCGGCGCTGGGCGGGCAGTTCGGCGTCGACCGGGGCGTTCAGACCGAGGGCGTCGCCCAGTTCGGCCTCCCGCTCGGCCATGCCGTCACGGACGTCGAGCGCGAAGTCCTTGAGCCGGTGCCCGGCCTCGACGGCCTTGTCGGCGGCCCGCGCGGCGAGGCTCTCCGGGGTGAGCTGCTTCAGCTTGCGGTTGACCTTGGTGGTGGCCCAGACGCCGGCGGCCGCGCCCGCGGTGAACCAGAACGTACGTCGGAACATCGCTGCGTCAGTCCTTCTTCCGCTTGCCCCGCCGTGCCGACGGGAGGGTGCGGCCCACGATCACCGTACGACGGGACGGCTTGGCGGGCACTTCCTTACGGCTGATGGCCCGGCGCACCCCGTAGCCGAACGCCGCGACCTTGACGAGGGGTCCACCGAAGGTGGAGGCCACGGTCGTCGACAGCGCCGACGCGTTCGACGTGACCTCCTGGACGTCCGAGGCGATGGCGTCCACGCGGTCGATCTGCGTCTGCGCGGAGCGCACCGCCGTCGAAGCGTCGGCGAGGAGCGGCACCGCCTGCTCGGTCACGTCCGCGACGAGCTTGGTGGTCGCCCTGAGCGTCTGCGCCAGCCTCGCCAGCGCCACCGCCAGGAAGGAGACCAGAATCGCCCAGAAGACGGCCACCAGGATCCCGGCCACCTCTCCACCGGACACTGTGCACCGCTCCCTGAGACACCGCCCTGGATTCCAGGGTCGTCGAACGTCGAAAAGTCGTGCTCCGACCCTATCGCGCCGGGGCCCCGGCTCCGTACCGCATTACCGCACGCGGCACTTGCGGCGGGAGGCTTGCACGGAACTGACGCGAGCTGATTGTACGGACCGCATACGCGTGAGTACGCTCCGTACTCCATGCGACGCCCTCAGCGCCCCGACGACCGTCGGAACGATGCAGCAGCGGCCGGCCCGACGGCGGCCGCCCCTGCCGACGGCCCCGCGGGGAACCTCCCGGCGGAGCTCACCGCCTTCGTCGGCCGCGGCGCCGAACTGGCCGCCCTGACCGAGGCGTTGACCGCGGGCCGCCTGATCACGATCACCGGGGTCGGAGGCGTCGGCAAGTCCCGGCTCGCGGCGCGGGCGGCCGCCGCCGTGCGGCCGCCCGACGGCGCCTGGCTGGTGGAGCTGGACCCGGTGCGCGACCCCGAGCTCGTGGAGCACGCGCTCGCCAGCGCCCTGGAGCTCACGGACCACACGAGCCGCTCGCCGCGCCAGGTGCTGCTCGACCGGCTCGCCGGGCGGGAACTACTGCTCGTCGTGGACGGGTTCGAGCACCTCGTGGCGGCCGCCGCCTCGCTGGTGCGGGACCTCCTGCTGCGCTGCCCCGGCCTTCGGGTGCTCGCCGCCGGGCGCAGGCCGCTGGACGTGGCGGGCGAGCGGGTCTTCCCGCTCGCGCCGATGGCGGAGCCGGACGCGGCCGCCCTGTTCGCGGACCGGGCGTCGGCCTGTCTGCCGGGCTTCACCCTCGACGGCGGCCACCGCGCCGAGGTCCTGGAGCTCTGCCGCCGCCTGGACGGCATCCCGCTCGCCCTGGAACTCGCCGCCGGGCGCCTGCGAGCACTGTCGCCGGGGCAGCTCCTCGCCCGCCTCGACGACCGCTTCCGGCTCCTCGCGGGCGCCCGGCGCGATCTGCTGCCCCGGCACCAGACGCTGCGTACGGCGATCGGCTGGAGCCACGAGCTGTGCACGGCGCAGGAGCGGCTGCTGTGGTCACGGCTCTCGGTGTTCTCCGGGCCCTTCGACCTGGAGGCCGTCGAGTACGTGTGCAGCGGTGCAGGACTGCTCGCCGAGGAGGTGCTCGACGTCGTGGACGAGCTGCTCGCGCAGTCGGTCCTCACCCGCGAGGAGAGCCCCACCGGCGTGCGCTACCGCATGCTCGACACCGTCAGGGCGTACGGCGCGGAGTGGCTGCGGGCGACCGGGGACACCGCACGGATGCGGCGCAGGCACCGCGACTGGTACATGGGCCTCGCCACCTGGTGCGAGCTGGACTGGTTCTCGCCCCGGCAGGCGGAGGTCGCGACCCTCGTCGAGTGCGAGCTGCCCAATCTGCGGGCCGCCCTCGAGTTCTGTCTGACCGAGCCGGAGGAGACCCACCTCGGCCAGTACCTCGCGGGCACGCTGTGGTTCTGCTGGGTGGGCTGCGGGCGGCTCGCGGAGGGCAGGCACTGGCTGGACCGGGCCGTGGACCTGGAGGGCGGTCACGAGGAGTCGCGCCTGAAGGCGCTGTGGGTGCTCGGCTACGTGGCGATCCTGCAGGGCGACACGGTGCCCGCGCTGTGCGCGCTCCAGGAGTGCCAGGACACCGCCGAGCGCACGGGCAGCGCCGTCGCGGCGGCGTACGCGGTGCACCGCCTGGGCTGTCTCGCGCTGATCTCGGACGACATGCCGCGCGCGGAGCGGCTGCTGCGCACGGCCCTCGACGAGTACCGGCGCATCGGCGAGCTGAACAGCAACGTGCTGATGGGCCAGGTCGAGCTGGCGATGGCCCTGGCCTTCCAGGGGTCGCTCGGCGACGCCGTTGAGCTGTGCGAGGACGTACGCCAGGTGTGCGAGGACCACGGCGAGCGCTGGACGCTCGCCTACGCGCTGTACGTCCTCGGGTACGCGGCGTGGACGCGTGGCGAGCCGGACCTGGCGCGCGAGCTCGTCACCCGCTGCCTCGACCTCGACCACGCCTTCCACGACCTGCTGGGCACGGCCCTGGCGCTCGAGCTGCTCGCGCTGTTCACGGCGGCGGAGGGGGACGCGGCGGAGGCGGCCGTGCTCCAGGGCGTGGCCTCGCGGATCTGGCCGTCGGTCGGCCTTCCGCTGTTCGGCTCGCGGTACTTCGGCGGCCCGCACGCGCTGTGCGAGACGCGGGCCAGGGAGGGGCTCGGCGACGAGCTGTACGAGGCGCAGCTGCGGGCCGGGGCGCTGCTCCCGCCGGACGCGGCGGTGGCGCGGGCCCTGCGCCGGGGCCGCGCGGCGGCGTCGGGGGCACCGCGGGGCCTGCGTGGGGCACCGGCCGACGGCACGGCCCCCCAAACGCGCGAACCCGCCGCCTCCCCGACCCGGAAAGGGCGGGGAGACGGCGGGCTGAGCAGGTGAGGCTACGTCCGGGTCAGCGGGCGTAGTACTCGACGACGAGCTGCTCGTCGCAGATCACGGGGATCTCCTTGCGGTTCGGCTCGCGGTCCAGGCGGAAGGCCAGGGCCTTCAGGTTCACCTGGAGGTAGCGCGGGGTCTCGCCGTCGGCGGCGAAGCCACCCTCGCGCGCGACCTCGAACAGCGGCTTCTGGCGGCTGCGCTCGCGGACCATGACGACGTCGTCCGGCTTCACGCGGAAGGACGGCTTGTCGACCTTCTGGCCGTTGACCTCGATGTGGCCGTGGACGACCATCTGACGGGCCTGGTAGATCGTGCGGGCGATGCCCGAACGCAGGACCAGGGCGTCGAGACGACGCTCCAGCTCGATCACCAGGGCCTCACCGGTCTTGCCCTGGGTCTTGGCGGCACGCTCGTAGGCGCGGACGAGCTGACGCTCGGACACGTCGTACTGCGCGCGCAGACGCTGCTTCTCCAGCAGACGGACCTTGTAGTCCGAGTTCTGCTTGCGGCCGCGGCCGTGCTCGCCCGGCGGGTAGGGGCGGGCCTCGAAGTACTTGACGGCCTTCGGGGTCAGCGCGATGCCGAGGGCACGCGACTTCTTGACCTTGGGGCGGGACTGGTTCGCCATGAACCAAACACCTCTGCTCTTCTGTACGAAATCGGCTTCACCAGGGTTAGGGGAGGTCGCATCCGCAGCCCGGGAAAACCGGTGGGTCCTCGGGGGACTCGCCCGGCAGCCGCTCCTGGGTCTGGGCACTATGTGCAGCACGCGAGTGGCCCACCGACCTCTTCCCCGGGAGGGGGATGGTGGTGGGCTGCCCGCGACACCTTCGACGGTGCGCGACGCTCCTGGAGATTCCCGCCCTGGGGCCGGATCTCCGGCTGGATGTCCCGCTCTGGTGGCGCCGGTACGGGACCGGACACGGGACTCAGCACTTCGGGGAAGTCTACAGGCTGCTCAGGGGCGCTTGCGACCGAGGTGGTTCCTGGTCCACTCCACCGCGTCCGCGTAGCGCGCCTCGGCGCCGTGGCGGGTGGGGGTGTAGTACGCGCGGTCCTTGAGGGCGTCCGGGGCGTACTGCTGGGGGGCGATGCCCTCGGGCAGGTCGTGCGGGTACACATAGCCCTGGGCGTGGCCGAGCTTGGCCGCGCCCTTGTAGTGGCCGTCGCGCAGATGGGGCGGGACCGGGCCCGCGTGGCCCTTGCGGACGTCTTCCAGGGCGGCGCCGATCGCGGTCGTCGCCGCGTTCGACTTCGGGGCGAGGGCGAGGGCGATCGTGGCGTGGCTCAGGGTCAGCGCGGCCTCGGGAAAGCCGATCATGGCGACGGCCTGGGCCGCGGCCACGGCGATGGGCAGGGCGTTGGGATCGGCCAGGCCGATGTCCTCGCTCGCGGAGATCATCAGGCGGCGGGCGATGAAGCGGGGGTCCTCGCCCGCCTCGATCATCCGGGCCAGATAGTGCAGGGCCGCGTCCACGTCCGAGCCGCGGATGGACTTGATGAGGGCGCTCGCGACGTCGTAGTGCTGGTCGCCCGCGCGGTCGTACTTCACCGCCGCGCGGTCGACGGACTCCTCCAGGGTCTGGAGGGTGATCTCCTTCTCGCTCTTGGCGAGGGCCGCGCCCGCGCCCGCCTCCAGGGCGGTCAGGGCCCGCCGCGCGTCGCCGCCGGCGATCCGCAGGAGGTGCGCCTCGGCCTCCTCGGGCAGGGTGACCGCTCCCCCGAGGCCGCGCTCCTCGGTGAGGGCGCGCCGCAGCAGGCCGCGCAGGTCGTCGTCCGTGAGCGGCTCGAGGGTCAGGAGCAGGGAGCGGGACAGGAGCGGGGAGATCACCGAGAAGTACGGATTCTCGGTGGTCGCCGCGATCAGGGTCACCCAGCGGTTCTCCACGGCCGGGAGCAGCGAGTCCTGCTGGGCCTTGCTGAAGCGGTGGATCTCGTCGAGGAAGAGCACCGTCTCCTTGCCGTGGCCGCCCATGGCCCGGCGGGCGCCGTCGATGACCGCGCGGACCTCCTTGACGCCCGCGGTGATCGCGGAGAGCTCCACGAAGCGCTTGTTCGTCGCCTTGGAGACCACGTACGCGAGGGTCGTCTTGCCGATGCCGGGCGGGCCCCACAGGAACACCGAGGACGGTCCCGCGGGACCGCCTTCGCCCTCGCCGACGAGGCGGCGCAGCGGCGATCCCGGCCGCAGCAGATGCTGCTGGCCCACGACCTCGTCGATCGTGCGCGGGCGCATGCGGACGGCCAGAGGACTGCTCGCCGGGTCCTTCTCCTGGCGGTCCTCTGCTGCGGCGGTGAACAGGTCGGGCTCCACGTCCAGAACCCTATGTCACCCCACTGACAATCCGTCCGGGACCGCCGGTGCCCGGGCTCAGGCCCAGAGGTCGGCGCCCCACCGCGTGAAGATCAGGACGGCGATCACGCCGACGTGCATGACCGGCAGCGCCCAGGTGAAGTCCTCGAAGAAGGTCTTCGTCCAGCGCGGCGCGGGCAGGAAGCCGTTGCGGATGTTGAAGGACGTGACGTACCAGAACATCAGGATCGTGGCGACCCACGCCAGGCAGCACCACAGGCACAGCGCGTTGATCCGGTACAGGGACTGGAATTGCAGCCACGTGCAGAACCCCACCCCGAACAGCGTGCCCGCGTTGAACGTCAGCCAGTACCAGCGCGGGAACCGCGCCCCCGCCAGCAGGCTCATGCCGACACCGATCACCACGGCGTACGCGGCGAGCCCCAGCATCGGATTCGGGAACCCGAACGCCTCCGCCTGCTCGCTCTTCATGATGCTGCCGCAGGCCACCACCGGATTGATGCTGCACCCGGGCTGGAAGTTCGGGTCCTTCAGCAGCTCGAACTTGTCGAGCGTGATGATCCACGAAGCCCACAGCCCCGCCACACCGGTGATCACCAGAAGCAACGCGAACGCCCGGCTTCCGCCGACGGAACCGGACACGTCCGCACGGTCCTCGCCCGAAGCGGCGCCGTCCTTCACTGACATCGTTTTGCTCATCACGCCGTTTCCATCGCTCGTGGGTGGCCCGGGGCAGGGTCATTGTGCCGCAAGCTCCTGTGAGTCCACCGTCGGGTGGACATAAGCGGACACTCCTGGGGGGCGTGAACGACACAGGGGTGGGGCGCGCGAGCGCGCCCCACCCCTGTGTCAGCCGCCGTGTCAGGCCAGCTTGTTCTTGAGGATCTCCACGATCTCGTCCACGGCGACGGCCTCCTGCTCGCCGGTCTCCATGTCCTTGAGCTGGACGACGCCGTCCGCCAGATCGCGCTCACCGGCGACGACGGTGAAGCGGGCGCCGCTGCGGTTGGCGTTCTTCATCGCGCCCTTCAGGCCCTTGCCACCGAAGGAGAAGTCCGCCGCGATCCCGGCCTTGCGCAGCTGCGACACCTTGGCGAAGAGGACCCGGCGCGCCTCGTCGCCGAGCGGCACCGCGAACACGCTGGTGGCCGCGGGCAGCTCCAGGGAGACGCCCTCCGCCTCGAGCGCGAGCACCGTGCGGTCCACGCCGAGCGCCCAGCCGACGGACGGCAGCGCGGGGCCGCCGATCATCTCCGACAGGCCGTCGTAGCGGCCGCCGCCGCCGACCGCGGACTGCGAGCCGAGGCCGTCGTGGACGAACTCGAAGGTCGTGCGCGTGTAGTAGTCCAGGCCGCGGACGAGCTTCGGATCGTCCTCGTAGCGGACGCCCTCGGCGGCGAGCAGCTCGCGCACCTGCTCGTGGTACGTCTTGCAGGCGTCGCACAGATAGTCGCGCAGGAGCGGGGCGCCGACGAGCTGCTGCTGCACCTCGGGGCGCTTGTCGTCGAGGACGCGCAGCGGGTTGATCTCGATGCGGCGGCGCGTCTCCTCGTCCAGGTCGAGCGCGCGCAGGAAGTCCTGGAGCGCGGCGCGGTAGACGGGGCGGCACTCCTTGTCGCCGAGGGAGTTCAGCAGGATGCGGAACTCCTTCAGGCCGAGGGAGCGGTAGGCCTGGTCGGCCAGGATGATCAGCTCGGCGTCGAGCGCCGGGTCCTCGGCGCCGATGGCCTCGGCCCCGACCTGCGAGAAGTGGCGGTAGCGACCCTTCTGCGGGCGCTCGTAGCGGTAGTACGAGCCGGAGTACCAGAGCTTGACCGGGAGGTTGCCCGCCTTGTGGAGGTTGCCCTCCAGGGCGGCGCGCAGCACGGACGCGGTGCCTTCGGGGCGCAGGGCGAGCTTGTCGCCGCCCTTGGTCTCGAAGGCGTACATCTCCTTGCTGACGATGTCCGTGGACTCGCCGACGCCGCGCGCGAACAGCTCGACGTTCTCGAAGCCGGGGGTCTCCACATAGCCGTACCCGGAGTTGCGCAGGGGGGCCGCGATGGCCTCGCGCACCGCGAGGTAGGTCGCGGAGGCGGGCGGCAGCAGGTCGTACGTGCCCTTGGGGGCCTTGAAGGTGCTCACTTCAGAAGTCTCTCGTCACATTCCTCGTCGGGGTGCGGACATCGGGTCCGTGCCCCGGCCTTGGCGGTCGGCGGCCACCTGCCGCAGATACGGGTTGGTGGCGCGTTCCTGGCCGATGGTCGTCTGGGGGCCGTGGCCCGAAAGCACCACGGTCGAGTCGTCGAGCGGCAGGCACACGCGGCCCAGCGACTCGAGGATCTCGGCGTGGGAGCCGCCGGGCAGGTCGGTGCGTCCGATGGAGCCGGCGAAGAGCAGGTCGCCCGAGAAGAAGACCGACGGGATGTCGGCCGTCTCGGGCATCCTGAAGGTCACCGACCCCCTCGTATGGCCCGGCGCGTGCGCGACGGTGAGGTCGAGCCCGGCGAGGCTGAGGCTCGCCCCGTCCGTCAGCTCCCGCACGTCGTCGGGCTCCCCGACCGTCAGCTCGCCCATGAGCTGGGTCCCGATGGAGCGGCCGAGGGCCTTCTCCGGGTCGCTCATCATGTACCGGTCCTCGGGGTGGATCCAGGCGGGCACGTCGTGCGCGCCGCAGACCGGGACGACCGAGGCGACGTGGTCGAGGTGGCCGTGCGTGAGGACCACGGCGACGGGCTTGAGCCGATGCTTCTTGAGCGCTTCCTCGACGCCCGGAGCGGCCTCGTGCCCCGGGTCGATGATCACGCACTCCTCGCCTGCGGCGGGGGCGACCAGATAGCAGTTGGTGCCCCAGGCCCCGGCGGGAAACCCGGCAATGAGCACGATCGTCCTTCGTTTTGGTCGTACGGCGGCGTGGCAGCGGAGATTGCGGCGGGTCAGAGCCTACCGGCGCTGCCGATTCCACAGCTAACCCATATACGGTACGGGGCACGCGCGGCCCCTCGTGCCGCGCGCCGACGACAGCAGGCGACGTACGCGCGCGTGCGGCACGTACGCCATCGCGTACGGGACGCACGAGACGGCGGACGAGACGTTCGAGGAGTGGGCCCGGTGGTCAGCCAGCAGCAGCGGCGTAAGCAGCTCGCGCGGGAGAAGTACTTGCGGCAGCAGGAACGGCGGGAGGTCGCCCAGCGCCGCCGGCGGCTGCGCAACGCGGTCATCGCGGGCGCGCTCGCCCTGGTCGTGGCCGGCGGCGCCGCCTCGTACGCGGCGGGCGCGTTCGACGACGGCGGCTCCACGAAGGACGACGCCGCGAGCCCGACGCCCAGCAAGCCCGCGGACCCCTGCCGCAAGGCGGCCCCGGGCAAGGTCAAGCCGCTCAGCTTCAAGAAGGAGCCGGCGCTGACGGTCGACAAGGCGGCCTCGTACACGATGAGCCTTGCCACCACGTGCGGCGACATCGACCTCGACCTGGACGCGGCGAAGGCCCCGCGCACCGTCAACTCCTTCGACTTCCTGGTGAAGAAGGGGTACTTGGACCACACCGCGTGCCACCGGCTCACCTCGGGCAACGTCAACGTGCTGCAGTGCGGCGACCCCAAGGGCACCGGCCAGGGCACCCCGGGCTACTCGATCCCGGACGAGAACCTGAAGGACAAGCGCCTGAAGGGCAACGTGTACCCGGCGGGCACGGTGGCGATGGCGAACCGCTACGACGCCGGGAAGAAGACGGGCCGCGACACCGGCGGCAGCCAGTTCTTCCTCGTCTACCAGGACAGTCAGCTGCCGCCCGACTACACGCCGTTCGGGACCGTCTCCCCGTCGGGCATGAAGGTCCTGAAGAAGATCGCTGCCGCGGGTGAGAGTACCGGGCGGGGCGACGGGGCGCCGAACGCGACCGTGGTCATCGACAAGGCGACCGTACGGAAGTCCTGAGGCGGCACCGGGGAAGTCCGGAAGGCGACCCCGCGCGCGTCCCGGCCGCGGGCGGGGAATTTCGCTCGTGCTGGATGCGGACAGCCGCCCCGCCGGTCGCCTATGTTGGCGGTGACGAAACTGTGGACGATGCCGGGGGCCCGTGGCCTTGTGCAGGCATCATGTGGAGGAGGCGCTGTGAGCAGCGACCCGTGGGGCCGCGTCGACGAGACGGGGACCGTGTACGTGCGTACGGCCGACGGCAGCGAGCGAGTGGTCGGTTCGTGGCAGGCAGGATCTCCCGATGAGGCCCTGGCCTATTTCGAGCGCAAGTACGACGGTCTGGTCGTCGAGATCGGACTTCTCGAGCGCCGGGTGCAGACGACCGATCTGTCGGCCAAGGACGCGACGGTCGCCATCGACCACCTGCGCCAGCAGGTCGACGAGGCGCACGCCGTGGGCGATCTGGACGCCCTGAGCAAGCGGCTCGACAAGCTCGTCGCGTCGGTCGAGGCGCGCCGTGAGGAGCGCAAGGCGCAGAAGGCCAAGCAGTCGGACGAGGCGCGGCACGCCAAGGAAGCGCTGGTCACGGAGGCCGAGGAGCTCGCGCAGAGCGAGCAGTGGCGGGCGGCGGGCGAGCGCCTGCGGGCGCTCGTGGACACCTGGAAGGGTCTGCCGCGCCTGGACCGCAAGTCCGACGACGAGCTGTGGCACCGCTTCTCGCACGCCCGCTCGGCGTTCTCCAAGCGCCGCAAGGCCCACTTCGCGCAGTTGGACGCGCAGCGCGAGGACGCCCGCAAGGCCAAGGAGAAGCTGGTCGCGGAGGCCGAGGCCCTGTCGAACTCGACGGACTGGGGCCCCACGGCGGCGCGCTACCGCGAGCTGATGGCCGACTGGAAGGCGGCGGGCCGGGCCCAGCGCGAGCACGAGGACGACCTGTGGAACCGCTTCCGCGGCGCGCAGGACGTGTTCTTCGCGGCGCGCAGCTCGGTCTTCGCCGAGCGCGATGCCGAGCAGGGCGAGAACCTGAAGCTCAAGGAGGAGCTGGCGGACGAGGCCGAGAAGCTCGTCCCGGTGACGGATCTGAAGGCGGCCCGTGCGGCCTTCCGCTCCATCAACGAGCGCTGGGAGGCCATCGGTCACGTCCCGCGTGACGCCCGGCCCAAGGTCGAGGGCCGGATGCACGCGGTGGAGCGGGCCCTGCAGGAGTCCGAGGAAGCCGAGTGGCGCCGGACGAACCCGGAGGCGCGGGCCCGCGCCGAGGGCCTGACCGGTCAGCTCCAGGCCGCCGTGGACAAGCTGACGGGCCAGATCGAGGCCGCGCGCACGGCGGGCAACAACGCCAAGGCGGACAAGCTCCAGCGGGAGCTCGACGGCCGTCAGGCGCTGCTTGACCAGGCGCTCAAGGGCCTGCAGGAGTTCGGCGGCTGAGCCGGTTCCCGTCTTCTACGTAGAGGGGCTCCCGTACATCGCGTACGGGAGCCCCTCTACGTAGAGCCCGGTTCTCGGGGTCCGGCTTACGGCCTGCGCGCCGACGTCACGCGGTACACGTCGTACACGCCCTCCACTCCCCTGACCGCCTTCAGGACGTGCCCCAGGTGCTTGGGGTCGCCCATCTCGAAGGTGAAGCGGGAGGTGGCGACGCGGTCGCGGGAGGTCTGGACGGCCGCCGAGAGGATGTTCACATGCTGGTCCGAGAGGATGCGCGTGACGTCCGAGAGCAGGCGGGAGCGGTCCAGGGCCTCGACCTGGATGGCGACGAGGAACACCGAGGACTGCGTGGGCGCCCACTCGACCTCGAGGATGCGCTCGGGCTCACGGGACAGCGAGTCCACGTTCACGCAGTCGCTGCGGTGAACCGATACGCCACTGCCGCGCGTGACGAAGCCGATGATGGGGTCGCCCGGCACCGGCGTGCAGCAGCGGGCCAGCTTGACCCACACGTCGTCGACGCCCTTGACGACGACACCGGGGTCGGCGCTGGAGCGGCGCTTGGACCGGCCGCGCGAGGGCGGTGCGCTCTCGGCGATGTCCTCGTTGGCCGCCTCTTCGCCGCCGAGGGCCTGGACGAGCTTCTGCACCACGCTCTGCGCGGTGACGTGGCCCTCGCCGATCGCGGCGTACAGCGACGAGATGTCGGGGTAGCGCATCTCGTGCGCGAGCGTGACCAGGGAGTCGCCGGTGAGGATGCGCTGGATCGGCAGGTTCTGCTTGCGCATGGCCCGCACGATGGCGTCCTTGCCCTGCTCGATGGCCTCCTCGCGGCGCTCCTTGGAGAACCAGGCCCGGATCTTGTTGCGGGCGCGGGGCGACTTGACGAAGCCGAGCCAGTCGCGGCTCGGGCCCGCGCCCGCGGCCTTGGAGGTGAAGACCTCCACCAGGTCGCCGTTGTCGAGGGTCGATTCGAGCGGCACGAGCCGGCCGTTGACCCGGGCGCCTATGGTGCGGTGGCCGACCTCGGTGTGGACCGCGTACGAGAAGTCCACCGGGGTGGCGCCCGCGGGCAGCGCGATGACGTCGCCCTTGGGGGTGAAGACGAAGACCTCGTTGCGCGACAGGTCGAAGCGCAGGGACTCCAGGAACTCGCCCGGGTCCTCGGTCTCCTTCTGCCAGTCCAGGAGCTGGCGCAGCCACGCCATGTCGTTGAGGTGGTCGTCCTTCTTGCCGGACGACTTGGGGGCGTCGGTGCGCACCTTGGAGGCGCCGGCGACGGCCTCCTGCTTGTACTTCCAGTGCGCGGCGATGCCGTACTCGGCGCGGCGGTGCATGTCGAACGTGCGGATCTGCAGCTCGACGGGCTTGCCGTTGGGGCCGATGACCGTCGTGTGCAGCGACTGGTACATGTTGAACTTGGGCATCGCGATGTAGTCCTTGAACCGGCCGGGGACCGGGTTCCATCGCGCGTGCACCGTGCCGAGGGCGGCGTAGCAGTCGCGGACCGTGTCGACGAGGACGCGGATGCCCACCAGGTCGTAGATCTCCGCGAAGTCACGGCCGCGGACGATCATCTTCTGGTAGACGCTGTAGTAGTGCTTCGGCCGTCCGGTGACGGTGGCCTTGATGCGGGCGGCGCGCAGGTCGGCCTGGACCTCGTCGGTCACTATGGCCAGGTACTCGTCGCGCTTGGGGGCGCGCTCGGCGACAAGGCGCACGATCTCGTCGTACATCTTGGGGTAGAGGATCGCGAAGGCGAGGTCCTCCAGCTCCCACTTGATGGTGTTCATGCCCAGGCGATGGGCGAGCGGAGCGTAGATCTCCAGCGTCTCGCGGGCCTTCTTCTCCTGCTTCTCGCGCTTGAGATAGCGCATGGTGCGCATGTTGTGCAGGCGGTCGGCGAGCTTGATGACCAGGACGCGGGGGTCCTTGGCCATGGCGACGACCATCTTGCGCACGGTCTCGGCCTGCGCGGCCTCGCCGAACTTGACCTTGTCCAGCTTGGTGACGCCGTCGACGAGCAGGGCGACCTGGTCGCCGAAGTCGCGGCGCAGCTGCTCCAGGCCGTACTCGGTGTCCTCGACGGTGTCGTGCAGGAGGCCCGCCATGAGCGTGGCCGGGTCCATGCCCAGCTCCGCCAGGATCGTGGTGACGGCCAGCGGGTGGGTGATATACGGGTCGCCGCTCTTGCGCTTCTGGCCCCGGTGCCAGCGCTCGGCGACCTGGTAGGCGCGCTCGATCTGGCGCAGCGTGGCGGTCTCGATCTTGGGGTCGTTGCTGCGCACTATCCGCAGCAGGGGCTCCAGGACCGGGTTGTAGGGGTTGGAGCGCTGGACGCCCAGGCGGGCCAGGCGGGCGCGCACCCGGTTGGAGGAGCCGGAGCGCTCCGGCTTGCCGGTGGCGGGGCGGGCCGCCGCGGGGGGCGGGGCGGCCCGCTCGGGCTGCGGCTTGGGGCGGGGCTGCCGCTCGGCCGTCTGCTCCGGCCCGGCGGCCCTGTCGGCCTGCTCGCTCTGCTCACCGCGTGCCGGGGTGCCGCCGGGCGTGGTCGTCCCGCCCGGCGCGGGGGCCGCCGAGGGCGTGCTCGGCGCCTGGCGCGCGGGCGTGGCGGCGGGCGCCGTGGCCCGCTCGGACTCCTGGACGGGCTTGGCGGCGGCAAGTGGCTGGGACTCGTCTGGCAAGAGCGCTCCCTGTGCGCGATCGGGTCCCCCGGTCAGGTCCCGAAGTGCCCATGGTATCGATCCTGGGCCCACGGCTCGCCTTCGGCCGGTGAGACGGCTCCGTACTGGAGAAACGCCAGAGGCGGGCGCCGGATTCCGCCGGGCCCGCCTCGATGTCCCGTGGGGCCGCCGAGGCGGCCCCACGGGGTCCTCAGACCGTGAGGAGCGCCTCCAGGGGCGCGCCGTCCAGAGCGGGAACCAGCCGCTCCCGGCCGCCCAGGAAGCCCAGCTCCATCAGGACCGCCACACCGGCCACCTCGGCACCGGCACGGCGGATGAGCCGCAGCGACGCCTCGGCGGTGCCGCCGGTGGCCAGGACGTCGTCGATGACCATGACGCGGTCGCCCGCGGCCAGGTCCTCGGCGTGCACCTCGATCTCGGCGCTGCCGTACTCCAGGTCGTAGGCCTGGCGGAGCGTGGCTCCGGGGAGCTTGCCCGCCTTGCGGACCGGGATGAAGCCGAGACCGGCGCGCAGGGCCGCGGGGGCGCCCAGGATGAAGCCGCGGGCCTCCAGGCCGACGATCTTCGTGGCGCCGCTGCGCACGCTCAGGTCGGCGAGCGCGTCGGTGAGCGCCGCGAAGGCCGCCGGGTCGGCGAGCAGCGGCGTGATGTCCTTGAACATCACTCCGGGCGTGGGGTAGTCCGCCACGTCGCGGATGCGGCTGAGCAGCAGTTCCTTGATCTCGGTCATCGGGGTTTCCGTCTCCGTCATCGGCGCTTGCCCGAGGGGCGGCCGCGGCCGCGGTTGCGGACGGGCTGGGCGCGGGGGCCGGAGCGCGGGCCGACGACCGCGGGGGCGGTGTCGTCGCCGTCCTCGCCGTCCTCGGTGGCGTCGGCGTCGCGCGCCGGGGCCTCCTCGGACTCGCCCTTGGCGGCAGCCGCCCTGCGCTTGGCGAGCACCCGCTTCTTGAGCGCCTTCATCTGCGGGTCGGTCTCCTTGAGGTCGGCGACCAGCGGAGTGGCGATGAAGATCGACGAGTACGCGCCCGCGGCGAGGCCGACGAACAGCGACAGCGAGATGTCGTTCAGCATGCCCGCGCCGAGGAAGCCGCCGCCGATGAACAGCAGACCGGCCACCGGGAGCAGCGCGACGACCGTCGTGTTGATCGACCGGACCAGCGTGCTGTTGATGGAGCGGTTGGCGACCTCGCTGTAGGTGAAGCGGGTCTGCTTGGTGAGGTCCTTCGACTGTTCCTTGAGGCTGTCGAAGACCACGACCGTGTCGTACAGCGAGTAGCCGAGGATCGTCAGGAGGCCGATGACCGTACCCGGCGTCACCTCGAAGCCGACGAGCGCGTACACACCCACGGTGATGGTGATGTCGTGGATGAGCGCGATCAGGGCGGCCACGGCCATGCGCCACTCGAAGGCGATCGCCAGGTAGATCACCACGAGGATCATGAAGATCGCCAGGCCCTGCCAGGCCTTGTTGGCGATCTGGTCACCCCAGCTGGGACCGACCAGGTCGGCGTTGATGTCGTCCGCCTTCACATCCAGCTCCTTGGCGAGCTTGGACTTGATGTGGTCGGACTTGTCGGTGTCGACGCCGCTGATCTGGATGCGCAGCGTGTCGTTGCCGAGCCGCTGGGCGATCGCCTGGTGGCCGGAGGCCTCCTCCGCGATCTCCTCGGCGGTGGCGGCGGAGACGCTGGTCTTGGGCGTGTTGAAGACGGCGCCGCCCTCGAACTCGATGCCCATGTGCAGGCCCCGCACCATCACGGCCACGAAGGCCGTGATGGTGATGAGGATCGAGATGCCATACCAGATCTTGCGCTTGCCGACGAAGTCGTAGCCGACGTCGCCGCGGTAGAGCCGGGCGCCGAGATTGCCGAGCTTCGACATCTCACGCCTCCTTCGGGTTCGGGTCGACGGGGGCGGCGGGTGCGCTCGTACGGCGTGAGCGGCGCAGCGGCGGGTGGGCGCCGAGCCGCTTCGGGTCGAGACCGGACCACTTGTGGCCACTGGCGAAGAACTTCTTGCGGGCCATGATCGTCATCAGCGGCTTGGTGAAGAAGAAGACCACCACGACATCGAGGAGCGTGGTCAGACCCAGCGTGAACGCGAAGCCCTGGACCTTGCCGACGGTGACGACGAAGAGCACCGCGGCGGCGAGGAACGACACGAAGTCCGACACCAGGATGGTGCGCCGGGCCCGCGGCCAGGCGCGCTCGACGGCGGGCCGCAGCGTACGGCCCTCGCGGATCTCGTCCCTTATGCGCTCGAAGTAGACGATGAACGAGTCGGCGGTGATGCCGATGGCGACGATCGCACCGCAGACCGCCGGCAGGTTCAGCGCGAACTTAATGGTCGGGCCGAGCAGCGTCATGATCGTGTACGTCAGCGCCGCGGAGACACCGAGGCTCGCGATGGCGATGAGCGCCAGGCCGCGGTAGTACGCCACCAGGTAGATGATGACGAGCGCGAGGCCGATGGCACCGGCGATCAGACCGGCGCGCAGCTGCTCGCCGCCGAGGGCCGCGCTGACGGTGGTGACGCTCTGCTCCTTGAAGGTCAGCGGGAGCGCACCGTAGGACAGGATGTTGGCCAGGTCCTTGGCCTCGTCCTGACCGAAGCTGCCGGAGATCTCGGCCTGGCCGCCGGTGAGCGCCTGCTGGACGAAGGGCCAGGAGACGACCTCGCCGTCCATGACGATGCCGAACTCGTTCTGCGGGGACTGCTTGCCCGCGAGCTTGCCGGTGATGTCGCCGAACTGCTTGGTGCCGGTCTTGGAGAAGTCCATCGTGACCTTCCAGCCCGCGGCACCCTGGGTGTCGTAGACGGCCTTGGCGTCGTCGACCTCCTTGCCGCTGACCTCGGACGGGCCAAGGATGAACTTGTTCCAGTTGTCGTCGCTGTCCTTGCCACAGGCCACGACCGGGTCGGAGGGCTTGACGCCCTCCTTGATCTTCGTGCGGACCTTGGGGTCGGTGCAGTCGAGCTTGGCGAACTGCTCCTGGAGCTTGGCGGAGGGGTCGCCGGCCGGGTCGGGCTTCGGCGTCTCGTCCTTCTTGTCCTGCGGCTTGTCGCTGGACTTGCCGGACGGGGTGGGCTCGTCCTTCAGGCCGTCGGTGACGGAACGGCCCTGGGTCGTGGGGGTCGAGGAGGGGGAGGCGGACTCGTCCTTGGACTTGTCGCCCTTGTCGCCGTCCTTGTCCGTGCCCTTGTCGCTGGCGCCAGGGGTCGGGGTCGAGCTGGGCTTGTCCTTCTTGTCCTTGTCGCCCTTGTTCCCCTTGTCGCCCTTGTCCTTGCCGCCGTCCACCGGGACGCTGGGCTGACGGGCGATGACCGGCCGGAAGAACAGCTGCGCGGTGGTGCCCACCTGCTCGCGCGCCTGCTTGGCGTTCGTCCCCTTGGGGATGTTGACGATGATGTTCTCGGAGCCCTGGGTCTGGACCTCGGCCTCGGAGACACCCAGACCATTGACACGCTTGTTGATGATGTCAACAGCCGTGTTCATGTTGGTCTCGTTGATCGCGTTCTTCTGGCCCGGCTCGTTCTTCGCCTGGAGCGTGATGCTCGTACCGCCGGCGAGGTCGATACCGAGGCGGGGCGTGGTGTGCCCGGAGAGGAACATCCCCCCGGTGAGCGCCACCAGGGCGATCAGGATGAAGACCAGGGTGCGACCCGGTTTCCCCTGGGTTCCCTGCCTTCGGCCCTTCTTGGGTGCTGCCACCTTCTCGTTCTCCCTGTCCAACCGCCGGCCTGCGGGGTGCTCCCCTGGCCTTCGCTGAGCGGAGGGGGTCCCGGGCGGGCGGCCATGAAGTTGTGTCGAGACGCGGCGCGAAATCACCTGCGGCGGGGGCCGCGGTGCGCGAGCGGGCGCACGTCGGGCCCCCGGCTGTGACTACTTCGCGCCGGACTCGCCGTCGGTCTTCTTCGGCTCTGCGTCTGCGGCCTCGGGGGCCTCGTCGGCCGCGTCCTTCTTGCCGAGGTCGATGCGCGAGTCGTCGGACACGGGCTCGTCGGTCTCGTCGGTCTCGGTGAGGGAGGAGGCGTCGTCCGGCACCACCGGGGCGTCATCCTCGGGCTCCGCGCCGTGCACGATGCGGTTGTACTCGTCGTCGTCCAGGACGGCGCCGATGGCGTTCTTCGCGTAAACCGCGTGGACGCCCGGGGCCACCTCAAGGAGGACCGAGTCGTCGTGAACCTCCTTGACGGTGGCGTACATGCCTCCGATGGTGCGGATGCCGGTGCCAGGCGTCATGTCGCTGCGCATCTGGGCGGCCGCCTGCTGCTTCTTCTTGGCGGACCGGGTCATCAGGAACATGGCCCCGATGAGCACGATGAACGGGAGGAGGGTCACGATATTCACGGGACGGAGTTTCCTTCGCACGACCGCGTGTGGGGGCGGCCTGATGGATGGGGGTGGGCGGCGCTGCCTATAGAGGCGGCATCGGCGGAGTCTAAGCGAGTCCGCGCCTAACGAACAACGCTCAGCATGGCACCGCAGTTCCTGACCGTGCGACTCTCCGCGCCGTCACCGTCCGTGTCACGTCCCGAACAGGTCCTGTTGGCCACTTCCCGTCCCCTGCCCGGGCGGGGTCAGGCCCAGGTGCGCCCAAGCGGCGGGGGTGGCGACGCGGCCCCGGGGGGTGCGGGCGAGCAGGCCCTCGCGCACCAGGAACGGCTCGGCCACCTCCTCGACCGTCTCGCGCTCCTCCCCCACCGCCACGGCCAGCGTCGACAGGCCGACCGGGCCGCCGCCGAAGAGCTTCAGGAGGGCTTCGAGCACCGCGCGGTCGAGGCGGTCGAGGCCGCGCGAGTCGACCTCGTACACGCCGAGGGCGGCGCCCGCGATCTCACGGTTGATCACGCCGTCGGCCTTGACCTGCGCATAGTCCCGTACGCGGCGCAGCAGGCGGTTGGCGATGCGCGGGGTGCCCCGGGAGCGGCCCGCGATCTCGGCGGCGCCGTCCGTGTCGATCTCCA
This sequence comes from Streptomyces sp. NRRL B-1347, assembly GCF_000720325.1. Lineage (GTDB taxonomy): Bacteria > Actinomycetota > Actinomycetes > Streptomycetales > Streptomycetaceae > Streptomyces. The sequence continues at coordinate 88,450 of NZ_JOJM01000029.1, read as the reverse complement.
CGTCGAGCAGGCTCGCCGAGCGGTGGATCACTCGCTCCAGCTCGGCCGGTTCGTAGAACTCCATGTGCGCGGTGAAGCCGAAGCGGTCGCGCAGCGGCGGCGGCAGGAGTCCCGCGCGCGTGGTGGCGCCGACCAGCGTGAACGGCGGCAGGTCCAGGGGGATGGCGGTGGCACCGGGGCCCTTGCCGACGATGACGTCGACGCGGAAGTCCTCCATCGCCATGTAGAGCATCTCCTCGGCGGGCCGGGACATGCGGTGGATCTCGTCGAGGAAGAGGACCTCGCCCTCCTGGAGCGAGGACAGGATCGCCGCGAGGTCGCCCGCGTGCTGGATGGCCGGGCCGCTGGTGATGCGGATCGGGGCGGCCATCTCGGCGGCGATGATCATCGACAGGGTGGTCTTGCCGAGGCCGGGGGCGCCGGAGAGCAGGACGTGGTCGGCGGTGGCGCCGCGGGCCCGGGCGGCGCGCAGCACGAGGTCGAGCTGCTCCCTGACCTTCTCCTGGCCGATGAACTCGCCCAGGTCCTTGGGGCGCAGGGCGGCCTCGACCGCCTGGTCCTCACCGTCGGCGACAGCGCCCACCAGGCGCTCGTCGGCGGAGCCGGCGAGCCGGTCGGCCGCGCCGGGTGCGGCCGTGGTCTCGTCGGTCGGGTCGTCCCAGTTCATGCGGTGTGCCTCGCGGGGTCTGTCGTCGGGCGGTGGGTCAGCGGGTGCGGTTCAGCGTCTGGAGGGCGGCCTTCAGGAGCTGGCCCACCTGCGGGTTCCCCCCGGCCGCTGCGGCCTGCGGGGCGACGGCGGTGACCGCCTCGTCGGCCTCGCGCGTCGCGTACCCGAGGCCGATGAGCGCGGCGTGCAGCTGCTCGCGCCAGCCCTGGGTGACAGGGGTGCCGACGGCCGGGCCGCCGGTGCCGAGGGGCTCGCCGAGGCGGTCCTTCAGCTCCAGGAGCAGCTTCTGCGCGCCCTTCTTGCCGATGCCGGGCACGGCGGTGAGCGCCTTCTCGTCGCCGGTGGAGACCGCGCGGCGCAGGGCGTCCGGGTCGTGCACGGCGAGCATGGCCTGGGCCAGGCGCGGGCCGACCCCGCTGGCGGTCTGGAGCAGCTCGAAGGTCTGCCGCTCGTCGTCGTCGGCGAAGCCGTACAGCGTGAGCGAGTCCTCGCGGACGACCAGGGAGGTGGCGAGCCTGGCGGGCTGGCCCACCCGGAGCGTGGAGAGCGTGTTGGGCGTGCACTGGACGGCCATGCCGACACCGCCCACTTCGACCACGGCGGAGTCCGGGGCGAGGGCGGCGACCGCGCCGCTGACGAAGGCGATCATGCCGTACGGCCTTTCCTTGCGTGCAGGGCTTGGGCCTGCTGGAGTCGGTTCTGCGCGGGGGCGCGCCAGATGTGGCAGATGGCGAGCGCGAGGGCGTCGGCCGCGTCAGCGGGCTTGGGCGGCGCGTCGAGCCGGAGCAGCCGGGTCACCATCGCTCCGACCTGGGCCTTCTCGGCCCGGCCCGAGCCGGTCACGGCGGCCTTGACCTCGCTGGGGGTGTGCAGGGCGACCGGGATGCCGCGGCGGGACGCGCAGAGCATGGCGACGGCGCTCGCCTGGGCCGTGCCCATGACCGTGCGCACGTTGTGCTGGCTGAACACGCGCTCCACGGCGAGGACTTCGGGACGGTGCTCGTCGAGCCAGTGCTCGATGCCCTGCTCGATGGCCACGAGGCGGCTGCCGAGCTCCGCGTCGGCGGGGGTGCGGACGACGCCGACGCCGCGCATCGTCAGCGGGCGGCCCGCGGCGCCCTCGACGACGCCGACACCGCACCGGGTGAGACCCGGGTCAACACCCAGTACCCGCACCGCAACCCCCTTCTTTGCGGCTAAACCGCCGCCGCTCTCGCGGACCTGGTTGATCACCGTCGTGGTCCCTCAATTGATAGTTGCGGTCCATGTCGGTGATCTTCAATTGCTTCTCAGGCTATCCGCCGCCACCGACAATGGCGGCGGGCCGGGGGGACGTGTCCCACCGGCCCGCGAAAAACCGCCCGCCAGGGCTCAGGCGTCGACCTTCTCCATGACCTCGTCGGAGACGTCGAAGTTCGCGAAGACGTTCTGCACGTCGTCGCTGTCCTCCAGCGCGTCGATCAGCTTGAAGATCTTGCGCGCGCCGTCCTCGTCCAGCTCGATCTGCATGGTCGGGACGAAGTTGGCGTCCGCCGAGTCGTAGTCGATCCCGGCCTCCTGGAGGGCGGTGCGGACCGCGACCAGGTCGGTGGCCTCGCTGAGCACCTCGAAGGACTCGCCCAGGTCGTTGACCTCTTCGGCGCCCGCGTCCAGGACGGCGCCCAGGACGTCGTCCTCGGACAGCTCACCCTTGGGGACGATCACGACGCCCTTGCGGTTGAACAGGTACGACACGGAGCCCGGGTCGGCCATGGAGCCGCCGTTGCGGGTCATGGCGACGCGGACCTCGGAGGCGGCGCGGTTGCGGTTGTCCGTCAGACACTCGATGAGCACCGCGACGCCGTTCGGGCCGTAGCCCTCGTACATGATCGTCTCGTAGTCGGCGCCGCCGGCCTCAAGACCTGCGCCGCGCTTGAGCGCCGAGTCGATGTTCTTGTTGGGCACCGACTGCTTCTTGGCCTTCTGCACGGCGTCGAAGAGCGTCGGGTTGCCGTCCAGGTCGGCGCCGCCGGTGCGGGCCGCGACCTCGATGTTCTTGATCAGCTTCGCGAAGAGCTTGCCGCGCTTGGCGTCGATCACGGCCTTCTTGTGCTTCGTCGTAGCCCATTTAGAGTGGCCGGACATCTGCCTGTCTCCTTCGCGTAACCAACCTCGATAACGAACGTCAGAGATCCTACAAGGACCGCCGCCCCTGCTCCGCCCGGACCATGTCCACGAACAGGCCGTGCACCCGGTGGTCGCCCGTCAGCTCCGGGTGGAAGGAGGTGGCGAGCGCGTTGCCCTGGCGTACGGCGACGATGTGGCCGCCGTGCTCGGCTAGCACCTCGGTCTCGGCGCCGACCGACTCCACCCAGGGGGCACGGATGAAGACGCCCTCTACAGGGTCGCCCTCGACGCCCTTCATGTCGACCGCGCTCTCGAAGGACTCGTTCTGCCGCCCGAAGGCGTTGCGCCGCACGATCATGTCGATGCCGCCGATCGTCTCCTGGCCCGAGCGCGGGTCGAGGATCTTGTCGGCCAGCATGATCATGCCCGCGCAGGTGCCGTAGACCGGCATCCCGGCGTGCACGCGCGCGCGGAGGGGCTCCAACAGGCCGAAGAGCACGGCCAGTTTGGAGATGGTGGTGGACTCGCCGCCGGGGATGACCAGGCCGTCGACCTCGGCGAGCTCCTCGGGGCGCCGGACCGGCCTGGCCACGGCGTCCGCCGAGGCCAGGGCGATCAGGTGCTCCCGTACGTCGCCCTGGAGGGCCAGGACGCCGATCACGGGTACGTCGTGGGCCATCGGTTACCAGCCGCGGTTCGCGTAGCGCTCGGCCTCGGGCAGCGTGTCGCAGTTGATGCCGACCATGGCCTCGCCGAGGTTGCGGGAGGCGTCCGCGATGACCTTGGGGTCGTCGTAGAAGGTGGTTGCCTTCACGATGGCGGCGGCGCGCTTGGCCGGGTCGCCGGACTTGAAGATGCCCGAGCCCACGAAGACGCCCTCGGCGCCGAGCTGGCGCATCAGCGCGGCGTCGGCGGGGGTGGCGACGCCACCGGCGGAGAACAGCACGACCGGCAGCTTGCCGAGCTCGGCGGTCTCCTTGACCAGCTCGTAGGGGGCGCGCAGCTCCTTGGCGGCGGCGTACAGCTCGTTGTTGTCGAAGCCGCGCAGCTTGGCGATCTCGTTCTTGATCTGGCGCAGGTGGCGCACGGCCTCGACCACGTTGCCGGTGCCGGCCTCGCCCTTGGAGCGGATCATGGCCGCGCCCTCGGCGATGCGGCGCAGGGCCTCGCCCAGGTTGGTGGCGCCGCACACGAAGGGGGTGGTGAAGGCGAACTTGTCGCTGTGGTTGACCTCGTCGGCCGGGGTGAGGACCTCGGACTCGTCGATGTAGTCGACGCCGAGGGACTGGAGCACCTGGGCCTCGACGAAGTGGCCGATGCGGGACTTGGCCATGACGGGGATGGAGACGGCCTCGATGATCTCTTCGATCATGTTCGGGTCGGACATCCGGGCCACGCCGCCGTCCTTGCGGATGTCGGCCGGGACCCGCTCCAGGGCCATGACGGCGACCGCGCCCGCGTCTTCGGCGATCTTCGCCTGCTCGGCGTTGACCACATCCATGATCACGCCGCCCTTGAGCTGCTCGGCCATGCCGCGCTTGACGCGGGCCGTGCCGGTGGCCGTGTTCTCGGCGGTCTTGGCGTTGCTGGAGAGCGTGCTGGACACGGGTTGACCTCACTCGGTGGAGACTCGGGGGAAGCGAGCTGCTGAGAGCTGCGTGTGGCGATTCCGCCGACTTGAGGAAACGCCCGCGGACCAGGCCACAGCAAGGGCCAATGGTGAGGCGGTGGATCGTTTTGCGGACCTCCGGTCCGCTCCCGTGACGGGGGCGCGACGCTGGGTAACCTCTCCCCGGGCGCCGCCGTCCGGTTCGTCCTTGGACCATGCGTGGGCGTGGGCGTGGGCACGGGCGGCACCGGCACCGGCGTCGGCTCCGGCGGCGGAGCTGGTGTGCAGGGCGCGCGGCCGTTCCTGAGGCCGGTCAGGTCGCGGTGCGGTCGGCCAGGGCCACCGGCGGCTCGTCGTCCATCTCCACCGCCATCGGGAACGGCGCGTGCCCGGCGAGCCGGAACCAGCGCACCTTGCGGTGGCGGCGCAGCGCACGGGCCGCGCGCACCGCGTCGTTGTGGAAGCGTCGCGCCATCGGCACGCGGCGCACGGCCGCGGCGAGTTCGCGCGTGGCCTCCTCGCCGCCCGGCGCCTCCCGCACCGCCTCGACCTGCTGCGCCTCTCCGAAGACCGCGCGCAACGCCTGGCTCAGCTCGCTCTCGGCGACCTCGCGCTGCTCCTCCTCCGCCTGCCGGGCCGCGTGCGCCGCCTCGTACAGGACGATCGACGCGGCCGGATCGAGCACTCCGGAGGTGGCCAACTCCTGGGCGACCGAGGCGCGCCGCAGCAACTGCGCGTCGAGCGCGGCGCGGGCCGCGTCGATGCGTGCGTGCAGCCGGTCCAGACGGCCCGCGGTCCAGCTCAGGTAGAGGCCGATCGCGAACAGGGCGGCCGCGATCCAGATCAAAGTGGAGGTCACAGGCGCCTAGGCTACCGCCGGGGCCTGGCAGCGGTGGCGGGGCCGGGCCCTGGTGCCCCGTGCTCGCCGACGCCGCCCGAGCCCCGGGGCTCCGCCCCCTGGACCCCCGTTCGTCGGCCTGCGGCCTCGTCCTCAAACGCCGGACGGGCTGGTTCTGCCCGTACGGGCCGCTAGTCCCTCGCCAGACCGAAGCGCGCCCGCAGGCCCGTGCGGTCGTCCGCCGCGACCGCCGCCGCGCCGTCCGTGACCGTCTCGTACACCGACAGGATGTCCGCGCCGACCGTCGACCAGTCGAAGCGGCGCACGTGCTTGCTGCCCCGTTCGCGCAGCTCCTCGCGGCGCCGGGGGTCGCCGAGCAGGCGTACGGCGGCCTCCGCGAGGGACTCCGCGTCCTCGTTCGCGAACAGGTCGCCCGCCGCGCCCTGGTCGAGGACCTGCGCGAAGGCGTCGAGGTCGCTGGCGAGCACGGGGGCGCCCGCCGACATCGCCTCGACGAGGATGATGCCGAAGCTCTCGCCGCCGGTGTTCGGCGCGACGTACAGGTCGACGCTGCGCAGCAGCCGCGCCTTGTCCTCGTCGCTGACCATGCCGAGGAACTCCACGCGCTCGCGCAGCGCGGCCGGGAGCGAGGCCACGGCCTCCTCCTCGTCCCCGCGCCCGGCGACGAGCAGCCGGGCATCCGGGCACTCCGCGAAGATCCGGGGCAGCGCCTTCATCAGGACCGGCAGGCCCTTGCGGGGCTCGTCGATGCGGCCGATGAAGCCGATCGTCTGCCCCTGCCACTCGGGCTTGGGCTCGGCGTCGGCGAAGAAGTCGACGTCCACGCCGTTCGGGATGACGACGGCGTCGCCGCCCAGGTGCTCGACCAGGGTGCGGCGGGCGTACTCGCTGACCGCGATGCGCGCGCTGATCTTCTCCAGGGCGGGCTGCAGGATCGGGTACGCCGCGATCATGGCCCGCGAGCGCGGGTTGGACGTGTGGAACGTCGCCACGATCGGGCCCTGTGCCGCCCAGCAGGTCAGCAGGCCGAGCGAGGGCGACGTCGGCTCGTGGATGTGGATGACGTCGAAGGTGCCGTCGTGCAGCCAGCGGCGCACCCGCGCGGCCGAGAGGAAGCCGAAGTTGAGCCGCGCCACCGAGCCGTTGTACGGAACCGGCACGGCACGCCCCGCCGACACCACGTACGGCGGCAGGGGGGTCTCGTCGTCCGCAGGGGCGAGGACGGACACCTCGTGCCCCAGGCGGATGAGGTGCTCGGCCAGATCGCGGATGTGGAACTGGACGCCGCCCGGCACGTCCCACGAGTACGGGCAGACGATGCCGACCTTCACGGCGTCCCCTCGCTCCGGGGCCCGGCCGTCCCCGCCCGGCCCGGCGGGGACGGCGCCTTCGCCGGGTCCAGGTCCGCGAGCCACAGGCGCTGCAGCATGTGCCAGTCCTCCGGGTGCTCGGCGATGCCGGTGGCGAAGGCGTCGGCGAGCGCCTGGGTCATGACGGCCGTCTTCTCCGCGCGGGTGCCCGTCTCCGGGACCTCGACGGGCGGGTGCACGCGGCCGCGCATCACCGGCGAAGCGTCGTACCAGAGCGTCACCGGCAGGAGCAGCGCGCCCGTCTGCTGGGCGAGCGCGGCGGGCCCCGCGGGCATCCGCGCGGTCTCGCCGAAGAACTTCACCTCGACGCCGGACGCCGACAGGTCCCGGTCGGCGACGAGGCAGACGAGCCCGCCCGCGCGCAGCCGCCGGGCGAGGGTGCCGAAGGCCGAGCCGCCGGTGTGCGGCAGGACCTCCATGCCGAGACCGCTGCGGTAGGCCACGAAGCGGTCGTACAGGGACTCGGGCTTCTGCCGCTCCTGCACGGTCGTGAACGGCGTCTTCAGCTTCGTGGTGACCCAGGCGCCCGCCAGGTCCCAGTTGCCCAGGTGCGGCAGGGCGAGGATGACGCCCCTGCCGCTGTCCAGGCCGTCGGTCAGATGGTGCAGGTCCTGGGGCGCGAAGCCGTTCTTGACGCGGTCCTCGCTCCAGGCCGGAAGCCGGAAGGACTCCATCCAGTAGCGCATGTACGACCGCATGCCCGCCTTGGACAGCTCCGCGAGGCGCTGCGGCGTCGCGTCGGGCACCACGCGCGCGTAGTTGGCCTCCAGGCGCAGCACGCCCTTGCCGCGGCGCTTCCACGCGAGGTCGGCGATGGTGCGGCCCAGGCGCACGGCGGCCGGCTCGGGGAGCTTCTTGACCGTGCTCCAGCCCACCCCGTACAGCGCGTCCGTCAGCTTGTCCGCGGCGCGGCTCACGAGGCGGTCCCGCTCTTGTGGGCAGCTTCCCGCGCGGCCTCCGCGTCCGCCTCCGCGGACTCGCGGCGCACCGTCACCACGCGCTGCACGAGCGTGACGAGGCTGCCGACGGCCACGATCCACAGGGCCACGGGCAGCAGGACGTCGATGCCCGGCACCCCGAACTTGTGCAGTCCGGCGAAGCCCGCGGCGACGAGCGAGATCACCAGCCGCTCGGCGCGCTCCACCAGGCCGTTCACGGCCACGGGCAGGCCGATCGCCTCGCCGCGCGCCTTCGTGTACGACACCACCTGGCCGCTGGCCAGGCAGAAGATCGAGACGGCGCACAGGATGTTGTCGTCGCCGGAGCCCGCGTACCAGAGCGCGAAGCCGCCGAAGATCGCACCGTCGGCGACCCGGTCGAGCGTCGAGTCGAGGAACGCGCCCCAGCGGCTGGAGCGGCCGAGCTGACGTGCCATGTTGCCGTCGACGAGGTCGGAGAACACGAACAGCGTGATGACGATCGTGCCCCAGAAGAACTCCCCGCGGGGGTAGAAGACCAGCGCTCCCGCCATCACTCCGGCCGTACCGATGAGCGTGACCGTGTCGGGGCTGACCCCGCGGCGGATGAGAAACGCGGCGAACGGCGTGAGGACACGCGTGAAAAACGCACGCGCGTACTTGTTCAGCATGGCCTTCCCGAGGGTCGGTGCGCACGGCGGCCCCGTTGGCCACCGGCTGGCCCATCGTAGTCACGCCCCGGACACGGCGGCTCGCCCCCTCACGATCGCGTACGACGTATGGACGCACAGTGACGCAAGTGGAAAGCTCGGAAGCACCGCGGGCGTCGTCGGAGCCGCCCCCGCACGCGGGTCCCGCGTGTCCGCGCTTCAGCCAGCATCCCCGAGGGGGCTGTGCCTCCTCACCACGCACGTAACCGGGAGGCCAAGGCATGGGCGACAAGGCGAACGCACACCCCGGAGCCGCCGGCAGGGCAGCGACGGCCGACCATCCCGCGTCCGTACGGAATGTGGTGCTGGTCGGCCACAGCGGATCGGGCAAGACGACCCTGGTGGAGGCCCTCGCGCTGACCGCGGGGGCGGTGAACCGGGCAGGCCGCGTGGAGGACGGCACGGCGGTCTCCGACTACGACGAGATCGAGCACCGGCAACAGCGCTCGGTCCAGCTGTCCCTCGTCCCCGTCGAATGGGGCGGCTACAAGATCAACATCCTGGATACGCCCGGCTACGCCGACTTCGTCGGAGAGCTGAGGGCCGGTCTGCGCGCGGCGGACGCGGCCCTCTTCGTCGTCTCGGCCGCCGAGGGCGCCGAGGGCATCACGGGCACCACCCGCATGGTCTGGGAGGAGTGCGCCGCCGTCGGCATGCCCCGGGCCATCGTCGTCACCCACCTGGAGTCCGCGCGCGCGGACTTCACACAGATGACGCGCACCTGCGCCGAGGCGTTCGGCGCCGACGACCCCGACGCGGTGCTCCCGCTGTACCTGCCGCTGCACGGCGAGCCGGGACCCGACGGACACGCACCCGTCACCGGACTCATCGGACTGCTGTCCCAGCGCGTCTACGACTACGCGTCGGGCGAACGCAAGGAGTCCGAGCCGGGCGCCGACCAGCTGCCCGCCATCGAGGAGGCGCGCAACAAGCTCATCGAGGGCATCATCGCCGAGAGCGAGGACGAGTCCCTCATGGACCGCTACCTCGGCGGCGAGGAGATCGACTTCAAGACACTCGTCGACGACCTGGAGCGGGCCGTCGCCCGCGGCATCTTCCACCCGGTACTCGCCGCCGCCCCGGCCGCCGAGGGCGCCCGCCAGGGCATCGGCACCGTCGAGCTCCTGGAACTCGTCACCGGCGGCTTCCCGACCCCCCTGGAGCACCCCGCGCCCGCCGTCACCACACCCGACGGCAAACCCAGGCCCGCCCTCACCTGCGACCCCGAAGGCCCCCTGGTCGCCGAGGTCGTGAAGACCGCGTCCGACCCGTACGTCGGCCGGATCTCGCTGGTCCGGGTCTTCTCCGGCACCCTGCGCCCCGACGAGACCGTGCACGTCTCGGGACACGGGCTCGCCGACCGCGGCCACGAGGACCACGACGTCGACGAGCGCGTCGGCGCCCTCTCCGCCCCCTTCGGCAAGCAGCAGCGCACCCTCCCCCAGGCCATCGCGGGCGACCTGGCCTGCGTCGCCAAGCTCAACCGCGCGGAGACCGGAGACACCCTCTCCGCCAAGGACGCGCCGCTCCTCATGGAGCCCTGGGACATGCCCGACCCGCTCCTGCCGCTGGCCATCCAGGCGCACAGCAAGGCCGACGAGGACAAGCTCTCCCAGGGGCTCTCCCGCCTCGTCGCCGAGGACCCCACCATGCGCCTGGAACAGAACCAGGACACCCACCAGGTCGTCCTGTGGTGCCTCGGCGAGGCCCACGCGGATGTGGCCCTGGAGCGGCTGCGCAGCCGCTACGGCGTCCAGGTGGACGTCATCCCGCACAAGGTGTCCCTGCGCGAGACCTTCGCGGGCCGATCCGGCGGGCGCGGCCGCCACGTCAAACAGTCCGGCGGCCACGGCCAGTACGCCATCTGCGAGATCGAGGTCGAACCGCTGCCCGGAGGCAGCGGCATCGAATTCGTCGACAAGGTCGTCGGCGGAGCGGTGCCGCGGCAGTTCATCCCGTCCGTGGAGAAGGGCGTCCGCGCCCAGGCCGCCAAGGGCGTCGCCGCGGGCTACGCGCTCATCGACGTACGCGTCACGCTCCTCGACGGCAAGGCCCACTCCGTGGACTCCTCCGACGCCGCCTTCCAGACCGCCGGCGCCCTCGCCCTGCGCGAAGCCGCCGCGGGCACCACCATCCACCTCCTCGAACCCGTCGCCGACGTCCAGGTCCTCATCGCCGACGAGTACGTGGGCGCGGTCATGAGCGACCTGTCCGGCAGGCGCGGCCGCGTCGTCGGCACCGAACAGGCACCCGGCGGACGCACCCTCGTCCGCGCCGAGGTGCCCGAGATCGAGATCGGCCGGTACGCCGTCGACCTCAGGTCCCTGTCCCAGGGCACGGCCCGCTTCAGCCGCGCCTACGCCCGGCACGAACCGATGCCCCCGCAACTGGCCCAGAGGATTCGCGAACAGGCCCAGGACACCGCCTAGTTGGGCCGCACTGGCCGAATGCCGCCTGCGCCGCCCCCTCCGCGCGGGCGGCATTCGACCGACACCTGACGGATGTCGGTGGGCCCCGATACGCTGATGACCTGATCAACAGCCGTACCGGCCAGGTCAACAGGTGTGCCGGGCCGCACAGTCGGGAAACAACGCAATCGGGAAGGGCCGCGGCGGTCAGCGGCGCGGCGATGGGGGCGGCAGGTGGCGGACGACGCATTCGACTTCAGGCCAGGGGCCCAGGTACCGCTCTCCGGCGCCGCCGGACAGACCGCGGCCACCCACGCCCTGGCCTCCGCGGCATACCGCGACGGCGAGGTCGACGAGATCCTCAAGGCCAACAGCGACTGGCACAAGTCCGTGGTGAAACCGGGCATCTGGTCCCTGTTCAAGCCCAGCCTCGGCGAGGCCTTCGCCAGAACGGTCCAGGTGCGGATGCTCGGCGGCGCCCGCAGCCCCCTCATCCAGGCCTTCGGCATCGACCCGCAGTCCGTCGTCGAGCACTGCCTCGCCGCCACCGGCATCCGCCGCCACCGCGACAGCTGGCTCACCCTCGTCATGGCCGTGTGCGGACTGCTCTTCCTGCCCGGCCTGTTCGCCTGGCTCCTGGTCTTCACCGCCCGCCGCTGGATCACCAAGCAGAAGGACAAGCGCACCCAGGCGATCGCCACGGCCCTCCTCGTCGCCGTCGGCGTCGTCGTGGCCATCCTCCTCGTCAAACTGCCCTTCCACGGCCTCCTGGCCTGGTATCTGCGCCTGTGTCCCATCGTGCCCGTCATCGGCTGGTTCTGGGCCAAGCACATAGCCGAAGGCACCGCCAAGGACCTGCGCGAGCGGTGGAGCGCGCTGCTCTCCGGCGGCGGCATCGGCGCGAAGATCCCCGAAGCCGTGCCCGGCAGCCCGGGCGACGCCTCCGCCGAGCGCCTGCGCCAGGGCCTCGCCCGCCTCTCCGCCGAGCAGCAGAGCAACTCCGTCTTCTACGCGGGCCCCAAGGGAATACTGGGCATGGGCACCCGCTGGGGCAGCTGGCAGCTCGCCGAGGAGCTCGTCCCCCGCGAGGACGGCAAGGAGATCAACCCCTTCCGCAGCTGGGACGTCGTACGGGCGGTGCACGACCAGCTCCGCATGCTCGAGCGCGGCCCGCTGCACACCGGCGGCTTCACCACCCCGTCGATAAGGCACTGGATCGTCACCCCCGTCGGGGAGAACGCGGGATCGGTCTCCCGCCCCTCCGGCACGGACGTCGAGGCCTTCCAGATCAAGGGCCACGAAATACAGCGCATCTGCAACGAGCAGCAGTTCGGCAGCGGCGACCGCCACTACCTGGGCGTGCAGTTCACGCTCTGGGACGGCCAGCTCGTCATCACCATGCTGATCACGGTGACCGTCCTGCACGAGACCCTGCGCATCGAGGTCACCGGCCACGCCCTCGGCCCCGTGCACTCGCTGTTCACCAGCAAGCCCTCACCCAAGACCAAGACGGTCAGCAAGACCATCAAGTTCTGGGAGACCACGACGCGCAACCTCCCGCTCGTCGACGCCCAGGAGGTGGTGCGCCTCGCGGTCCGCGCCCCCTTCACGTGGTACCCGCCGATCCTGGACTACCTCGGCGGCAAGCTGGTCCTGCCCGAGCCCTTCGGCCTGCGCCACGCCTGGGCGGACAAGCCCTGGCGGCACCGCTTCATGGCCGACGACGCGCTGCGCGCCGCCACCCCGGTCCTGCGCGTCGTCCACACGGCCGCCATCAAGGTCCTCGAGGAGAACGGCGTGAACACCGACCGCTTCAGCGGCCGCGCCACCTTCCTCAGCGGCGCGATCCAGGACCCCATGCCACGCCAGGCGGACGTCTACGGCGCGTAAGCGCTCCGCTGGGGCGCGGTTCGGAATCTGCGGGCCGTCCGTGGCCGGTCGCGCCACGCGGCGGAGTCGCATGTCGATACCGCCCCGCGCCCCTTCGGGGCGCTTTCGCGCCCTACTCCGCGGGCCACGCCTCCGCGAGCATCTTGCGGGTGTCGGCCAGGAGCTGCGGCAGCACCTTGGTGTGCCCCACGACGGGCATGAAGTTCGTGTCCCCGCCCCAGCGCGGCACGATGTGCTGGTGCAGGTGCGCGGCGATCCCCGCACCCGCGACCGTGCCCTGGTTCATGCCCAGGTTGAAGCCGTGCGCGCCGGACGCCGTGCGCAGCGCGGTCATCGCCTGCTTGGTCAGCTCGGCCAGCTCCAGCGTCTCCGGACCCGTCAACTCCGTGTAGTCCGCGACGTGCCGGTACGGGACCGTCATCAGGTGCCCGCCGTTGTACGGGTAGAGGTTGAGCACCGCGTACACGTGCTCGCCCCGTTTGAGGACGAGACCGTCCTCGTCCGACTTGGCCGGGATGGAGCAGAACGGGCAGCCGTCGTCGGCCCCCGAACCGGTCGGCTTGTTCTCGCCTTGGATGTACGCCATCCGGTGGGGCGTCCACAGGCGCTGGAACGCGTCCTGCGTCCCCACTCCGATCTGCTGCTCCGGCTCACTCGTCATGGTGGTCAGCATATTCGCCACCGGACACACGACGAGGGGCGGCCCCGAACGGGACCGCCCCCGAACCCCGCGTACGCAGGGAGCACTGCTTGGCAATGGCGTCCCCCGCCGGAATGCCGGGGCCACCCCCTCATGCGAGGGGAGCAATCACACCTGTGCTCGCCGCTCCACCACATCAACCAGCTTCGCGATCGCCTGGTCACGGGGAATCCCGTTCTCCTGCGACCCGTCCCGGTACCGGAAGGACACCGCGCCCGCGTTCATGTCGTCGTCGCCGACGATCACCATGAACGGAACCTTGGCCTTCTGCGCGTTGCGGATCTTCTTCTGCATGCGGTCGGAAGACGCGTCCACCTCGACCCGCAGCCCGTGCTTCTTCGCCTCCTCCGCGAACTCCTGGAGGTACGGCACGTGCGCGTCACCGACCGGAATCCCCACGGCCTGCACCGGCGCGAGCCACGCCGGGAACGCGCCCGCGTAGTGCTCCAGGAGCACCCCGAAGAACCGCTCGATCGAGCCGAACAGCGCGCGGTGCAGCATGACCGGCTGCTGCTTGGTGCCGTCCGCGGCGGTGTACTCAAGCCCGAACCGCTTGGGCTGGTTGAAGTCCACCTGGAGGGTCGACATCTGCCAGGACCGGCCGATCGCGTCCTTCGCCTGGACGGAGATCTTCGGCCCGTAGTACGCGGCCCCGCCCGGGTCGGGCACGAGCGGCAGGCCCTGCTTCTCCGCGGCCTGGCGCAGCGCCTCCGTGGCCTCGGCCCAGTCCTCGTCCGAGCCGATGAACTTGTCGGAGTCGTCGCGGGTGGACAGCTCCAGCTCGAACTCGTTCAGACCGTAGTCGCGCAGCAGGTCCAGGACGAAGGTCAGGAGCTTGTCCAGCTCCTCGGCCATCTGCTCCTTGGTGCAGTAGATGTGCGAGTCGTCCTGGGTGAACCCACGCGAGCGGGTCAGACCGTGCACGACGCCCGACTTCTCGTAGCGGTACACAGTCCCGAACTCAAACAACCTCAGGGGCAGCTCACGGTAGGACCGGCCCCGGGACTTGAAGATCAGGTTGTGCATCGGGCAGTTCATCGCCTTGAGGCGGTAGTTCTGCTCGTCGAACTCGATCGCCGGGAACATGCCGTCCGCGTAGTGCGGCAGGTGCCCCGAGGTCTCGAAGAGCTTCTCCTTCGAGATGTGCGGGGTGTTCACGAACTCGTAGCCCGAGTCCTCGTGCCGCTTGCGGGAGTAGTCCTCCATCACCTTGCGGATCACGCCGCCCTTGGGGTGGAAGACCGCGAGGCCCGGGCCCAGCTCCTCGGGGAAGGAGAACAGGTCCAGCTCGGCGCCGAGCTTGCGGTGGTCGCGCTTCTCGGCCTCGGCGAGGAACTCCAGGTGCGCCTTCAGCTCGTCCTTGGAGGGCCACGCGGTGCCGTAGATGCGCTGGAGCTGCGGGTTCTTCTCGCTGCCGCGCCAGTAGGCGGCGGCGGAGCGCATCAGCTTGAACGCCGGGATCACCCGGGTCGTGGCCAGGTGCGGGCCGCGGCAGAGGTCCTTCCAGCACAGCTCGCCGGTCTTGGCGTCCAGGTTGTCGTAGATGGTCAGCTCGCCCGCGCCCACCTCGGCGTCGGCGCCGTCGGCGGCCTGCGCGGCGTTGCCCTTGAGGCCAATGAGCTCCAGCTTGTACGGCTCGTCGGCGAGCTCGACGCGGGCGTCGTCGTCGGTGGTGACGCGGCGCGAGAACTTCTGGCCCCGCTTCTGGATCTCCTGCATCTTCTTCTCGATGCGCTTGAGGTCCTCGGGGGTGAAGGGCTCCTTGACGTCGAAGTCGTAGTAGAAGCCGTCCCGGATGGGCGGGCCGATGCCGAGCTTGGCGTCGGGGAAGAGCTCCTGCACGGCCTGGGCCATGACGTGCGCGGTGGAGTGGCGCAGGATGTTCAGGCCGTCCTCGGAGGAGATCTCGACGGGCTCGACCTCCTCGCCGTCCTGGATCTCGTACGCGAGGTCCTTCAGCTCGCCGCCGATGCGCGCGGCCACGACGGTGCGCTCGCCCTCGAAGAGCTGGGCGGCCGTGGTGCCCGTGGTCACCACGCGCTCTTCCCGCTCGGAATCGCGTTGGATGATCACACGGACGTCTGACACCGGTCTCTCCTGCCTGAAGGGGGCTGCCCTGCCTGAATGGGGGCTGCGGCAGATCTGCTCCTGCGCGCGCAACGAATCGTACCGAGCCCTGGGGGCCCACCGCGAAACGGTTGTCCCCCGACCCGGCCCGGCCTCCCCCGCGGGCGCCGCCTCAGTCGGTGCTGCACGCCTCCTCGAAGAAGTCGAGGTTCTCCTGGAGAGACTTCATCAAGCGGTCCCGCTCGGCGTCGTCGACCTGGACCGGCACCACCTTCGTGGCCCCCGTCAGCCTGCGGAAGCCGCCGCGGCTCTCCAGGCGGCCGTGCACCCGGATCGGCAGCCCGACCAGGTGGGCGTGGCCGGCGATCCGGTACGACTCCTCGTCGAGGGACATCCGTACGTGCGGGACCTCGGCGCCCGCGAGCACCCGCACCCGGACCGTGCCCGCGCCGCGCGGCCCCGAGCGCCGCATGCGCACCACGGCGCCGGTGATCCGTACCGGCACGGACGGTTCGTCGCGCAGATAGCGGGCGCCGGCCTGGCGCAGGACGGCGAGGTCGCCCGGGGAGAACTCGACGGGCTCGGTGGTGGCGGCGCAGCCTTCGGGCACGCCCGCGGCGGGCGACCACTCGACGTGCACGCGGGCGCCCTCGGTGCCGCGCACGAGGGCGACGATGGCCTCGACCAGCTCGTGGCTGACGCCCGCCTCGACGGCGCCGTCGAAGGCGTCCATGCCGCCGGTGGCCCGCTGGTAGTCGACGGCCTCGCGGGCCGCGTACAGCGCCTGGTGCAGCCGTACGGCCAGCGGCCGGGCGGCGGAGACGGGCACGAAGGCGGTGAGGCGGCGCCCGCCCGGCGCGGTGCCCACGAGGACGTTCTCCAGGGACGCGGCGGCGGGGCGGCGGTGCCGGGCGCCGTAGTACCCGGCGCGCTCGCGCGCGGCGAGGGCACCGGCGAGGAGCATCTGCCGGGCGGCGGCGCGCAGCTGTTCCTCGACGGTCCAGGAGGCCGCGCCCGCGGGCCCGTCGGGGACGTCGCGCCACCAGCGGATCTCGTCGCTGGGCACGGCGAGCGACACGAGTACGTCACGGGCCGAGGGTGAGGAGCTGCGGGTGAGGGCGGTGAGGGCTTCGTCGATGAGGTCGTCGCTGTCGGGGAAGGCGCGGTTCTCGGGGACGAGGAGGCTGGTGCCGCGGGCGGCGGGGCCCGGCGGGGTCCAGCGGGAGTAGCGTCCGGCGGCGCCGCCGCGGCGCTGCCAGCCGTGCCGGTGCAGGAGGGCGATGAGCACGGCGGGGTCGACGCGGCCGGGGTCGGGCGGCTCGGACCACATGCGGGGGGCTTCGGCGGGGTGGGGACGTACGCCGCGCAGTCCTCGTGCGGCGGGCGCGGTGACGGGGTCGTCGCCGCGTGCGGGGGCTGGGTCGTCGATCGGGCGGTGCATCAGGGTCTCCCTCCCGTGCCGACGCGCGTCATGATCTCGCAGAGTGCGCGGTCGTCGAAGATCCGTGCGGTGGGGACGCGGACGGTGGTCCTCCGTCTGCCGGTCACGGGGTGTCCGGCGAGGTTGGTCCAGTAGCAGCAGTGCCGCAGGTCGAGGCGGTCGTGGCCGGCGCGCAGCCAGTCGTCCTGGGAGCGGGGCACGATCATGACCACCAGTATTTTGTGCACCGAGACCGGGGTGCGGGCGAGCTTCTCCAGGTGGGCGTTGTCCAGGGTGAAGGAGAAGGCGGGGCCCTTGGGGTGGGGCGGGATCTGGTAGGTGCACTTGAGCTGCACCTTGATGGTGACTTCGTCGTCGACGGTGTGGCCGGGGGCGCTGTGGCTGACGTGCCAGTCGATGCCGTTGTCCGGGAAGGGTTGCGAGAGGGAGCAGCCGGCCGCCGCGGCGACCGCGTGCAGATAGCCCACCTGAAGGGTCTCCATGCAGGCGGTGGTGGCGAGTGTGCCGCGCGGCGGTGCGATCCGCTCGGGCAGCAGCCCGCCCTGTTCGGGCTGCGCGAGCGCCATGTCCTGAAAGCCTTCCGAGCCGGTGAAATCCCCGCTTGAGCCGTCAACCACCCGGCTCCGTACCTGTGTTGTCTCCTGAGCGGGTTCGGCGCAAACGGCTCGGGTATCACCTGCGTGAGGCAGGAGCGGAGGTCAACTGCCAGATCTGAACGAGGAGTTGCGTCGGGATGACGTGCTGGTATGAGGGGCCCTTGGCCGCATTCGACACGGAGACGACGGGTGTCGACGTGGAGACCGACCGGATCGTGTCGGCCGCCGTCGTCGTGCAGAACGGTGCGGGGGCCCGCCCGCGAGTGACACGCTGGCTGGTGAATCCGGGGGTGCCGGTACCGGCGGCGGCGACGGCGGTGCACGGCCTGACGCAGGACCATCTGGAGCGCAACGGCCGCTGGCCTGCGCCCGTGATGGAGGAGATAGGCCGGGAGCTGGCGGAGCAGGGCGCGGCGGGGCGGCCGCTCGTGGTGATGAACGCGCCGTTCGATCTGACGCTCCTGGACCGGGAGTTGCGCAGGCACCGCGCCTCGTCGCTCTCGCGCTACGTGGGCAGCTCGCCGCTGTGCGTGCTCGATCCGCGGGTCCTCGACCGGCATCTGGACCGGTACCGCAAGGGCCGGCGCACGCTGTCGGACCTGTGCGAGCTCTACGGGGTGGAGCTGAGCGGCGCCCATGACGCGGCGGCCGACGCGCAGGCGGCGCTCGATCTGGTGCGCGCTCTCGGCCGTCGTTTCGCGGCGCGCCTCGACCGTCTGTCCCCGGCCGAGCTGCACACGTTGCAGGCGGTGTGGCACGCGGCGCAGGCGCGGGGGCTGCAGACGTGGTTCGCGCGCAGCGGGTCGTCGGAGACGGTGGACCCGGCGTGGCCGCTGCGGCCCGAACTGCCCGCGGCTGCCTGAGGCCTGACGGGCTTCGGGCGTGGGCCGCGGGCTTCGGAGTGGCCTTCGGGCAGCGGCCTTCGGGCATGAAAAAACCGGTCCGTCTGGGACGGACCGGCATTCTCCGGGTGGGCGATACTGGGTTCGAACCAGTGACCTCTTCGGTGTGAACGAAGCGCTCTCCCACTGAGCTAATCGCCCGGGCGCAGAAAGAACATTACAGGTCCGGGCGCCGATCCTTCAAACCGCCCGCTCACCCGACGGCCGCGGCCCCTCAGGAGCGCGCCGCGTGCGGCCCGTCCCGGTCGAGGCGGGCGGCGAGTCCGCGGCTTCCGGCGCGCATCATCAGCGCGTGGTTGAGGAGCAGCAGCGGCCTGCCGGGCACGGCGAGGCGGCGCAGTAGGGGCTTGTGGACGTCGACTTCCTGGTCGTAGCGCGCGCGGGTGCCGCCGTCGGGCGCGGGCGTCAGGGTCCAGCGGGCCCAGCCGTCGAGGTCGCCGGTCATGGTGATGGCGAGGACGCCGCGGTCGGGGTCCCGGCACTGCTCGCGGGCGGTGATCACCAGGTCGTACGGCAGGAGTGAGCGGAAGCGCGCGGTGCCACTGCGGTCGTCGAGGGGGGTGACCTCGCGGACCTGGGGCCACCAGGCGGGGTAGTCCTCGGCTCGTTCGAGCGCCGTATAGACGGCGGTGGGCTCGGCGTGCAGATTCCATACGCTGCGGAAGCGGTAATGGCACCAGTCCATGGCTTCAAGTCTGCCGCCGGTGGCCGCGATCCGCGCCCCTGTTTCCGACGGGTCGTCAACTCGAAGAAATAGGAAGCAGTTATTCCGGACGGTTCGACGCGGTCCGTGAATTTCATGAAAGGGCGTCAAATACGACAGTGACCCGGAGGCTGTTTCCAGCCTCCGGGCCACAATCCCGGGTGGGCGATACTGGGTTCGAACCAGTGACCTCTTCGGTGTGAACGAAGCGCTCTCCCACTGAGCTAATCGCCCGGGCGCAGAGAGAACATTACCCCATGTCAGAGGGTGCGTGTGACCACCTGACCGAGCACGTCCCCGGCGGGCTCGCGGAGCCCGCCGGGGCACTGCTCACTGATCGTTGATCTTCCACGGCATCTCGAGGCCGTACTTCCAGAGGTAAACCCCGGCGAGGGCGCCGATGATCACGAGACCGATCGACGTGAGGATGATGTTGCGGCGGCGGACTCTGGGGTCGAGCGCGCGCTGTGCGGCCTCGGTGACCTTCCGTTTCGTCCACCGGAGGACAAGCTGCGCCCAGACGAACTCGGTCGCCCAGATCGCCATGCCACAGAAGATCACTACCCAGCCGGGTCCCGGCAGCGGCAGCATGATGATGCCCACGACCACGACCGCGAGCCCGACGATGAAGACGCCGACCTGCCAGCTCAGGTGCAGTGCGCGGCGTGCCTTGACGAACTCCGGCGCCCGCGACCCGAAGGGCTTCTCGGGCTTGGTCGTGCCCGCCGCGCCCTCGGCCGCCTCGGCCACCGCCGGCTCGTTACTCCCCGTATTCATGCCGCCAAACCCTACCGGACGGAAACGCGTCACCGGAATGGCCGTACGAACCAATCGGACAGTCCGCCATACGAGCCACCTAAAGACACCCAAAACTCTCAGAGGGGTTTACAACGGCACCGTAGGTGGCATGTCGATTTCGCCGACGTGCGAATCCCCGAGCGCACACTGAGCGAAAGGCCTTGGCGCTTATGAACACCACGGTCAGCTGCGAGCTGCACCTGCGCCTCGTTGTGTCGAGCGAGTCCTCACTGCCTGTACCCGCAGGACTGCGGTATGACACGGCCGATCCCTATGCCGTGCACGCCACCTTCCACACCGGAGCCGAGGAGACCGTCGAGTGGGTGTTCGCCCGCGACCTCCTCGCCGAGGGCCTGCACCGGCCCACCGGCACCGGCGACGTCCGTGTCTGGCCGTCCCGCAGCCACGGTCAGGGCGTCGTCTGCATCGCCCTGAGCTCCCCCGAGGGTGAGGCTCTGCTCGAGGCCCCGGCGCGGGCCCTGGAATCGTTCCTGAAGCGTACCGACGCGGCCGTGCCGCCCGGCACGGAACATCGTCACTTCGATCTCGACACGGAGCTCTCGCACATTTTGGCCGAAAGCTAGTCTCCGGCCCGTCCGGGAGCCGCCCACCGCCGTCCACTCGGGGAGACGGCGTGGGTACGACAACGACATAGCAGGCACAGCAGACACCGGCGCCGGTGCCGCGGCACTCCGCGGCTCCGGCGCCGTGGCGCGTACGGCGTGAGCCGCTAGCATCGGCCAGCATCAGGCGGGCGCCCGCCCGACCCTCATCAGGCCAGGGAGCGAATCGTGCTGATCACCCATGACACCAGGTGCGCGCTCGACGCCGTGGTCGATCTGGTGAACTCCGCGCCGGACGACCCGGACGACGAGGGCGGTGGCAGCCCCGAGGGACTGGCGGACGTCGCGGCCCTGCGCGAGTTCGTACGGAACCACTCGATCAGTGACGTCGGGGCGCTCACGGAGCGGGACCTGGCGGCCGTGCGCCGCATCCGCACCCGGTTCGCCGAGGTCTTCGCGGCCGCCGAGGCGCATGTCGCGGCGTCCCTGCTGAACGAGCTGGTGGCCGCGGCGGGCACCACGCCCCGTCTGACCGACCACGACGGCTACGACTGGCACGTGCACTACTTCGCCCCGGGCGCCTCCGTCGCCGACCACCTGGCGGCGGACTGCGGGATGGCGCTGGCCTTCTTCGTCGTCGCGGGCGAACAGGAGCGGCTGCGCCGCTGCGAGGCGCCGGACTGCCGCCGGGCCTTCATCGACCTGTCCCGGAACCGCTCGCGCCGCTACTGCGACAGCCGCACCTGCGGCAACCGACTGCACGTCGCCGCCTACCGGGCCCGGCGCCGGGAGGCGGCGGGCCAGGAGCAGGAGCAGGAGCTACAGCAGGAACAGGTCGTGCAGTGAGGCCATGAGCAGCAGGCAGCCGATCACCGCCAGGAAGATCATCAGCGGGGGCTGGGAGAGGGCGAAGAGGCAGCCTCGCGGCTCGTCGGCGGTTCCGTGCCCGTCGGGCGGGGCGGGTTCGCTCTGTGTGGTGGTGTCCAGCATCTCGCGGTGATGATGGCGCAGCGCGCACACCGCTGTTGACCAACACGCCCGGTCGGAGCGGCAGTTCGCCGCATTCCGTGACCTTGGTGGGCCCGGCGTGGCGTACCTGCGAACGGTGTCCGTGGATACGCTCGAACCGGCGACCCGGCAGGGTGACGTCCGGCGCGCGTGCCGGACGGCTCAGCCGCCGCGCTGGTGCTCCTGGCTTCGGCTCATATGCCGTGCTTCTTGAGGATGGCCTCGATGTCGCTGAAGTCCTCGGTGGGGGCCGCCGCCTTCTTCGGCTGGGCCGCGGGCCTGGTGCTCGCGCCGAGGGAGGGGGCGGAGGCGGCGGGGGCGACCGCGTCGCGCTGGGCCGCCTTCGCCGCCGCCCTGCGCTCCTTGCGGGTGCCTCCGGAGCGGCGCTCGGCCGAGCGCGTGCCCATGAACAGCAGCCAGGCGGTGCCGAGGACGCCGAAGCCCGCCCAGGCGACCGGGCTGAACGCGGTCTCGGCCGCCCATTCGACGGCGCCCGTCATGACCAGGCCGAGCGGGACCAGGGCATAGGCAGCGAGGCGGGCCGCGGCGAGGAAACGCTTGCGGTACGCCGTGACGGCGGCTATGCCAAGGCCGGCCGCGGCGACGGCGGAGCAGATGGTCTCGGCAATCATCCCGGTCCTCCAGGCGTGCGGGTGTGGTGCGGTCGCGCGGGCACGGTGTGGTCACGCTTGTCCCTTCCATCCTGCACCTGGCCGGGCGCTCGTAGCCACGGCGCAGGAGGACATCAGGGAGATATCCGGGTCGGCCCTCCTCCCCAGGTGCCGGTCGGCGGGCCGCTGCCTGGGAGACTGTGCGCATGAACGACTCTTCCACCACCGGCCCCGCCAGCCCCGTCGTCATCGACCTCTGGTGCGAGCTGCAGTGCCCCGACTGCCGCACCGCCCTGGACGACGTGCGCGCCCTGCGGGACCGCTACGGCGACCGCGTCGAGCTGCGGCTCCGCCACTTCCCGCTGGAGAAGCACCGGCACTCCTTCGCCGCCGCGCAGGCCGCGGAGGAGGCTCTGGAGCAGGGCAAGGGCTGGGAGTACGTCGAGTCGGTCCTGGCCCGGGTCGAGGACCTGGACCGTAAGGGAGAACCCTTCCTGGTGGAGGTGGCGCGGGAACTCGGCCTGGACGCCGAGGAGTTCGACACCGCCCTGGTGGACGGGCGGCACATCCTGATCGTCGACGCCGACCAGGCCGAGGGCAAGGCGATCGGGGTCACCGGCACGCCGACGTACGTCGTGGACGGCGAGCGCCTCGACGGCGGCAAGAGCCAGGACGGCCTGCGCGAGCGCGTCGAGGAGATCACCGACCGCCTGCTCGCCAGGGCCTGACACCGGCCGCCGGTGCGGGCACCGGCGGTCGGAGCGGCGGCCCGCTCGGAGTCAGAGCAGCTGCTTGTAGAGGAAGTACGCGTCCACCTCGTAGCCGAGGGACTCGTAGAGGCGCAGGGCCGGGGTGTTGCCCGCGAAGACGTTCAGGCCGATGCGGGTCCGGCCCGCCGCAAGGCTCTGTTCCTCGGCGAGGAGCATCAGCGACCGGCCGTGGCCGCGCCCGCGGTGCTCCTCGGCGACCTCGACGTCGTACAGGAACGTCCCACCGTCGCGCTCGGCGAGCCACAGCGTGCCCACCGGTGTGTCCGCCTCGGTCAGGACGCTCAGGCGGACGCCGGGGGTGGCCGTCCTCTCGGGAAGGGCACGGGTGTAGTCCCGCTCGGCCTTGGCGCGGGCCTCGGCCTCGGGGACGCCGCGCTCGATCCAGTCGCGGGCGTAGGACTCCGTCCCGTGCGCCACCCAGTCCGTGAACTCGGCGTCCGTCATGGGCCGTGCCCGCACGCCTTCGGGCAGTGCGGGCGGCTCCGGGGGCAGCGCCTTGGACATGTTGCGGTTGCGCTCCACGTAGCCGAGCGCGGTGGCGAGGGCCAGCGCGCCCGGCGCGTCCCCGAGCACCTTGAGCTCGATGCTGGCGCAGCCCCAGCCGCGCGCCACCTCCTCGGCGGCTAGGGCCGCCACGGTGCCGCGGCCGCGGCGGCGGTCCCGCTCGTCGATCCGCAGGTCCAGGATCTCGGCGACGCGGGCGCCGAAGGCGGGGTGCGTGGCCAGCTGGATCCGGCCGACGGGGCGGCTGTTCACGCACACGTCGTACGTGCGTGACTTCCTGCCGTCAGTGCTCTGCTGGAGCGGCCCGGCCGGCCGCAGAGTCGTGGTCATCACGGGAGTTGTACCCATCCCGCGCCCCCGCGTCATCTGTTTTTCCCGTCGGCCGGGCCGGTTCCCCTACGGGTCGAGGTCGTCGGCGGCGCGCTCGTCGAAGACCCGCATGGCCTTGGCGGTCGCCGGGCCGGGGGCGCCGGGCAGGTCACGGCCGTCGACGCGGTGGACGGCCTGCACATCGCGCAGGGTGGAGGTGAGGAAGACCTCCTCGGCCCGGCCCAGGACGTCGAACGGCAGGTCCGTCTCGCGCGCGCCGGTCCACTCGACGGCCAGCGCGCGCGTGATGCCCGCGAGACAGCCGGAGGCCACCGGCGGGGTGTGGATCTCGCCGTCGAGGACGACGAAGACGTTCGACCCGGTGCCCTCGCACAGCTGCCCCACGGTGTTCGCGAACAGTGCCTCGGTCGCGCCCTGTGCGGTGGCGCGGGACAGGGCGAGCACGTTCTCCGCGTACGAGGTGGTCTTCAGGCCGGTCAGGGCGCCGCGCTCGTTGCGGGTCCAGGGGACCGTGATCACTGCGGTGGAGTCGGGCCTGCGCGTGGTCTCGCCGAGGGCGACGACGAGGGTCGGGCCGTGGTCGCCGCGGTCGGAGCCGAGCGGGGAGAGGCCGCCGGTGTAGGTGATGCGCAGGCGGCCGAGGGCCATGGGGTTGGCCTCCAGGACGGCGGCGCAGGCCCTGCGGACCTCGTCCAGGTCCGGCTCGGGCAGGCCGAGGCCGCGCGCCGAGCGGGCGAGCCGGTCGAGGTGGCGGGTGAGCGCGAAGGGCCGTCCGGCGACCGCCTTCACCGTCTCGAAGATGCCGTCGCCGACGGTCAGGCCGTGGTCGAGGACGGAGACGCGCGCGGTTTCGAGGTCGTGCAGGCCGCCGTTGAGCCATATCTTCACGAAGGGGTCCCTCCCGTTGGTTCGTACGTTCCCGACGCTACCGCCAGCAGCCGCTCGGCCTTCAGCTCGGTCTCGCGCCACTCCCCCTCGGGGTCGGAGCCCCAGGTGATCCCGGCGCCCGTGCCGAACCGCAGGGCGCCGTCGGCGCGGTCGATCCAGAACGTGCGGATGCCGACGGCCAGCTCGCCCGTGCCCCGGTCGGCGTCGACCCAGCCGACGCCGCCGCAGTAGGGGCCGCGGGGCGCCGTCTCCAGGGCGTCGATGATCCGCAGGGCGCTGGACTTCGGGGCGCCGGTGACGGAGCCGGGCGGGAACGCGGCGCCGAGGAGCTCCGGCCAGCCCGCTCCGGGGCGCAGCTCGCCGCGGACGGTGGAGACGAGGTGGACCAGGCCCGGGTGCTTCTCTACGACGCACAGCTCGGGCACGGTCACGGTGCCGGTGCCGCAGACCCGGCCGAGGTCGTTGCGGACGAGGTCCACGATCATCACGTTCTCGGCGTAGTCCTTGTCCAGGAGGTCCGCCTCGGTCCGGCCGGTGCCCTTGATCGGCCCCGACTCGACGGCGCCGCCCGTGCGGCGCAGGAAGAGCTCGGGCGAGGCGGTGGCGACCTCCACGCCGTGCCCGGGCAGACGAATCGTTCCGGCATAGGGAGCGGGGTTCCCCCGCGCGAGGAGGGCGGTCAGGGCGTCGATGTCGGCGTCGTCCGGGACGGGCGCGGACAGGACCCGGCAGAGGTTCGCCTGGTAGACGTCCCCGGCCGCGATGTGCGCGCGGATCCGGCGGACGCCGTCCGTGTACGCGGCGCGGTCGAGGGAGGACGTCCAGTCACCGGCCGCCGGGCCGTGCCAGGCCCCGGGCACGGGGGCGGGCACCGGCTCCTCGCGCACGCGTCCGAAGCGGGCGCACACCAGGCGGCCCTCGAAGTCCGCGCAGACGGCCCAGAAGCCGCTGCCGTCCAGGGCGGAAGGGTCGCTGGTCACGTCGCGCAGATCGGTCGCGACAAGGCCGCCGAAGCGGGCCAGAGGAGGCAGGTCGTGCACGGCTGCGAGTCTATGACCGGCGCCCCTGCGGCGCCCCGGGCCCGGGTGACCAGGGCGGCAGCGCAGCACGCTGCGCAAACGCGTTTTTGTACTGGCCCGGGAATCCGCTAGAGTTCAACACGTCGCCGGGACGCGGAAGCGGACCGGGAAAGACAAGCGGACGTAGCTCAGTTGGTAGAGCGCAACCTTGCCAAGGTTGAGGTCGCCAGTTCGAACCTGGTCGTCCGCTCGCAGGAAAGTGGGGGATCTTCCCGAACCCCTACACTCCTGGTGGAGTGGCCGAGAGGCGAGGCAACGGCCTGCAAAGCCGTCTACACGGGTTCAAATCCCGTCTCCACCTCCAAGGACGATTAGCTCAGCGGGAGAGCGCTTCCCTGACACGGAAGAGGTCACTGGTTCAATCCCAGTATCGTCCACTGGAATCTCTGATCATGAGGCCCTCGGGTCTTGGATCACCAGAGGTTTCCCCGCGCGATTAGCTCAGCGGGAGAGCGCTTCCCTGACACGGAAGAGGTCACTGGTTCAATCCCAGTATCGCGCACGCAGCACCTACCACCTGCGGGTATACACTCGCTGATGGTCCCGCGCGATTAGCTCAGCGGGAGAGCGCTTCCCTGACACGGAAGAGGTCACTGGTTCAATCCCAGTATCGCGCACCAGCTCCACGAAGCCCCCGGCCGTTCCTCGGCCGGGGGCTTCGTCGTGCGGGCGCCCGGCGGCGCTCCCGCCGGGCGCGGCCGGGTCGGCCCGCGCCGGGCGGGAACGGGGTCAGGACGAGAACAGCATGTGGCCGAAGCTCTTGTGCCGCTTGTGACCGTGATGCCCGTGGTGCTCGTGGTGCGGGGCGCCCCAGGCGGGGGCGGGCGCGGCCGGGTAGCCCTGGGGCGCGGCGGGCGGCACGGGCGGGGCCTGGTGTCCGCTCCACTGGCCCTCCAGGCGCGTCAGGGCCTCCAGCTCGCCGTAGTCGAGGAATATCCCGCGGCAGCCGCTGCACTGCTCGATCTGGACGCCGTTGCGGTTGTACGTGTGCATCGCTGCGTGGCACTTGGGACAGTGCATGGGCGGCTCAACTCCTCGCCGGTCGTGACAGTTTCGCCGGATGTCTGCCCGGCTTCGGTGCGTTGCACCCTACTTCGGGCCGATCGGAGCCGGATCGGGAGGGATGCCGGTCATCCGGCGGCAGGCGTCGACGACGTCCCGCTCCACTTCGTCCAGGGCACGGCCGCCGGCCACCGCCTTGGTGATCGCGAGCGCGGCCGTCTGCACGGTCAGCGCACGGGCCGGGACGTCGAGCGCGGGCCACGGGTCGCCCCCGTCGGCGGGGACGGCCGGGCCGCCCGCCGCCCGGTAGGCGTCCAGGAACCTGGTCCACTCCGTCGCGCCGAGCAGGCCGCAGGCGTACCAGGCGGCCGGGCGGGCCAGGTCCCAGGCGGGGTCGCCGAGGCCCAGGTCGTCGATGTCGATCAGCAGCCAGCGGCCGTCGGGGGCGCGGACGAGCTGGCCCAGGTGCAGGTCGCCGTGGCACAGGTACGGCCTGCCCGGCGGCGGGGCCTCGGCCCGGGCCCAGGGGGGCAGGGCCGCCCAGGCGCCCTCGACGGCGGGGGCGTCGGGGTGCGGAGCCGTCGCCGTCGCCGCGTGCAGGCGGGCGACGGCCCGGGCCGCCTTCTCCGGGCCCCGCATGCGCGGCAGGGCGGACGGGAGGCGTGCGGGCGGGGTGCGGTGCAGCCGGGCCAGGAGGGCGGCGACCGCCTCCCAGGGGGCGGCGTCCGGGTCGTCCCGGTCCACGGGGGTGCCGTACGGCCAGAGCGTGACCAGGCGGCCGTGCAGCGGGGCCGGGTGCGGGCTCAGCGGGGCCAGGAGGACGCCCGCGAGGCCGGGGTGGGCCGCGGTGGCAAGGCGGGCGGCCAGCGGGCGCTCGGGGGTGCCGGGGGCGTGGGCCTTGGCCACGACGTCCCCGTGGCGGACGACCGCGGCGTCGGGGCGGTCGGCCAGGACGGCGGCGGGCGGGGCGCACGGGCAGGCATGCCGGGCGGGGGCGTGGGCCCGGAGCTCGGCGTGGCCGGCCAGGGCGGGGAGGAGGGTCACGGCGGTCCTGGGAGGGTGCGGGTCTGCCGCGAGCGTACGGGGTGGGGCCTGGTCAGGGAGGCCCGGTCCCGTCGGCGGGGAGACTCGGACCGCTGCGCGGGGAGAGCCCCCGCGTGGTGAGAAAAGAACAGCCCGCGCAGCTCCCCAGCTGCGCGGGCTGTGTGCCGTCCGCCGCACCCCCGTCCCCACGGGGTTTCATGGCCGGATGTCCCCGCCCGGACCGCTCTTCCGGGCCTGGGGCGCCGCTCAGCGCCCCAGCATCTCGCCCACGGACGACGCTTGTGTGAGCACTGCCTCCCAGCCGCCGAAGGCGACGATCAGCAGCGCTGCCAGGGGGAGGACCATGAGCGTCGCCACCAGTGGGTGGCGGGTTCCGGAAGGCCGGACGCCCAGGGTGGAGAGCTTGCGTCCCTGCGTACGGACCATCGTCCGCGGCGCGGTGTCCGCCATGGCCACTCTCCCTTCCTGACTTTGTTCTTCATGGAGGTTCGTTGGCAGCGGCGGGTGTCTGACCTCGGGGGACGAGTGCTGCACCCGCCGCTTGACCTCAAATCTAGGGGCGTGAGGCGTGCCGCACGTCATGCCCTCGTACCGATTGCCGGGCCTCCCGGAGGATGAGCGCTCGTCACACAACTACTCCCGTGGGTGGAGACGAAGACCTAGGTCCCTCCTAGGTCTCAGGGTCTTCCCCGAGGGGGCGTCCGGTTCGCTCCGAGCTGTCCTCCCTCGGGACGGGCTGCTCGACCAGGGCCAGGACGCGGGTCGCCATGAACCGCGCGGTGCGCACGACGGAGCCACTGCGGGTGACTTCGCTCACTTCCACCACTCCCCTGCGGACGGCGGTCTCCACGCGGCGGCCCGCTCGGCTCGCCACCACTTCGTACGTACGCGTCGTGTCCCCGGCGTCCACGACTATCTCCACGCGATCACCCTTCACGGGATCAATCCCCCTTCGACGGTGGGTGGTTGGGGGTGCGGGTGGCGGCGATGAGCCCTGGGCGCGCGCCACCTGACCACTTTTCAAGTTTCGCACCGGGCACTGACAATCGATCGGCCCGTGAGGGCGCGGCCTCTGCACGGCCCGGGCCGCGGAAACGTAAGCTGTGGCTCGTCAGACGGACCGGGCAGCGGGGATGAACATGGCGATGATGCGCCTGAGGCGCGAGGACCCGCGTGTCGTCGGCTCGTTCAGGCTGCACAGGCGGCTGGGCGCCGGCGGGATGGGTGTCGTCTATCTGGGCTCCGACCGTCGCGGGCAGCGTGTGGCGCTGAAGGTGATCCGGCCCGATCTGGCCGAGGACCAGGAGTTCCGCTCGCGCTTCGCCCGGGAGGTCTCGGCCGCCCGGCGCATCCGCGGCGGGTGCACCGCCCGGCTCGTCGCCGCCGATCTGGAGGCCGACCGGCCCTGGTTCGCCACGCAGTACGTGCCCGGTCCCTCCCTGCACGACAAGGTCGCCGCCGAAGGGCCGCTGGCCGCCGCCGAGGTCGCCGTCGTCGGCGCCGCGCTTTCCGAGGGGCTCGTCGCCGTGCACGAGGCCGGTGTGGTGCACCGGGACCTCAAGCCGTCGAACATCCTGCTGTCCCCGAAGGGGCCGCGGATCATCGACTTCGGGATCGCCTGGGCCACCGGCGCCTCGACCCTGACGCACGTCGGCACGGCCGTCGGCTCGCCCGGCTTCCTCGCCCCCGAGCAGGTGCGCGGCGCCGCCGTTACGCCCGCAACGGACGTCTTCGCGCTCGGGGCGACCCTGGCGTACGCGGCGATGGCGGACTCGCCCTTCGGGCACGGCAGTTCCGAGGTCATGCTCTACCGGGTCGTCCACGAGGAGGCCCAGCTGCGCGGCGTGCCCGACGCGCTCGCGCCGCTGCTCCGGGCCTGTCTCGCGAAGGACCCGGAGGAACGTCCCAGCACGCTCCAACTGTCGCTGCGGCTCAAGGAGATCGCAGCCCGCGAGGCGCAGGGGCTCAGCGACGTGCGGCCGCCCGCGCCGCGCCAGGAGCAGCACGAGCGCCCGACGGGCCGCCTGGCCGAGGAGTACGCGGAACAGCGCACCCAGCGCCGCGCGGCGCCGGGCACTCCCCCGCCGCGCACCGGCCCGCCCAGGACCAACGGCTCCCGCGACGGCGGTCCGCGTACGGGCGGCGGCTCCAAGACCGGCGGCGCGCGCACCGGTGGCTCGCGGCCGTCCGCGCCGCGCGGCACCCGGGGCTCCAGCGGCAGGCCCGGACCGCGCAGCGGCACCGGGCGGCAGGGGCCGCGCACCACCGGCACCCGGCTGCGGCCCGCCAACCCCCGGCTGCTGCGGCAGCGGCTCTTCGTGTTCGTGGTCGTGACGCTGCTCGTGGCCCTGGGGATCGCGGCCGCGCAGGGGTGTCAGGGGCCCGCGCGCGGGCTCGGCGACGTCCGCCAGGAACAGGGCGTCAGTGACGTGCGCCAGGGGCCCGGCAGCGGGTCGTGACCGCCCCGGGCCCTGGGGTCCGCCGGCGGTTCAGGAGGCGGGGCGGCCCGTCGCCACGGCGTAGAAGGCCACCGCTGCCGCCGCGCCCACGTTCAGCGAGTCGACGCCGTGCGCCATCGGGATGCGCACCCATTCGTCGGCGGCGACCAGGGCCTGCCGGGACAGTCCTTCGCCCTCCGCGCCGAGCATGAGGGCGACGCGCTCCATCCGGTGGGGGGCGGCCTCGTCGAGGGTCCTGGCCTTCTCGTCGGGGGTCAGGGCGAGCAGGTTGTAGCCCGCTTCGCGCACCCCTTCCAGGCCCTTGGGCCAGGAGTCGAGACGGGCGTACGGCACGGAGAAGACCGCGCCCATGGAAACCTTCACGGAGCGGCGGTACAGGGGGTCGGCGCAGTCCGGGGAGAGCAGGACGGCGTCCATGCCGAGGGCGGCGGCCGACCGGAAGATCGCGCCGATGTTCGTGTGGTCGTTGACGGCCTCCATCACCACCACGCGGCGGTGGGTCCGCAGGAGTTCGTCGGCCGTGGGCAGCGGCTTGCGCTGCATGGAGGCGAGGGCGCCGCGGTGCACGTGGTAGCCGGTGACCCGCTCGGCGAGTTCGGGGCTGACGGCGTAGACCGGGGCGGGCACCTCGTCGATGACGTCGCGCATGACGTCGACCCACTTGGCGGAGAGCAGCATCGACCGCATCTCGTAGCCGGCGAGCTTGGCGCGCCGGATCACCTTCTCACCCTCGGCGATGAACAGGCCCTCGGCGGGCTCGCGCTTGCGGCGCAGCTCGACGTCGGTCAGGCCGGTGTAGTCGCGCAGGCGCGGGTCGTCCGGGTCCTCGATGGTTTCGATGCTGCTGAGATCGGCCACAGGGTGATACTGCCTTGTCCGGGGAGAGGTGCCAACGGCTGCGGGAGGGTTCCGTTACCGATGGTTACGGTTGCGGGTTCCGGGGCTCCTGATGGGGGGCCGCGGCGCCCACGGCCACCACGTCGCCCACGACGATGACCGCCGGGGGCTTCACCTCGTGGGTGCGGACGGCCTCGGCGACCGTGGCCAGGGTGGCGTCGACGCGGCGCTGAGCGGCCGTCGTGCCCTCCTGGACGAGCGCGACGGGGGTGTCGGCGGGCTTGCCGTGGGCGGTCAGGGCCTCGGCGATCTTGCCGATCTTGTCGACGCCCATGAGGATGACGAGGGTGCCGCGCAGCTTGGCGAGGGCGGGCCAGTCGACGAGGGAGCGCTCGTCGTCGGGGGCCACGTGGCCGCTGACCACGGTGAACTCATGGGCCACGCCCCGGTGCGTGACCGGGATGCCCGCGGCGCTCGGCACCGAGATCGAGCTGGAGATGCCGGGCACCACCGTGCAGGGGATGCCCGCTTCGGCCAGGGCCTGGAGCTCCTCCATGCCGCGGCCGAAGACGTAGGGGTCGCCGCCCTTGAGCCGCACGACGGACCGGCCCTGCTTCGCGTGCTCGATCAGGGCGTTGTTGATGGCCTCCTGGGCCATGAAGCGGCCGTACGGGATCTTCGCCGCGTCGATCACCTCGACGTGCGGCGGCAGTTCGGCGAGCAGGTCGCGGGGGCCGAGTCGGTCGGCGATGACCACGTCGGCCTCGGCCAGGAGCCGGCGGCCGCGGACCGTGATCAGGTCGGGGTCGCCGGGGCCGCCGCCGACCAGGGAGACGGCGCCGGTGGCGGGGCGCGCGCGGTGGTGCGGGGCCACCAGGGTGCCGTCGCGCAGGCCCTCCACCACGGCGTCGCGGATGGCGGCGGTGTGGCGGGGATCGCGCTCCTTGGCGTCCGTGGTGAGGACGGCGACGGTGACGCCCGCGCTGTGGCCGGTGGCCGGGGTCCAGGCGGTGGCCTCGTCGGCGTCGTCGGAGCGGACGCACCAGACGCGGTTCCGCTCGCCCTCGGCCGAGGCCAGCGTGTTGGCCTCGGGGTCGCTGGTGGAGATCAGGGCGTACCAGGCGCCGGTGAGGTCGCCCTCCTCGTACCTGCGCCGGTGCCAGGTGATCTCTCCGCCGGTCGCCATCGCCTCCACCGACGCGGTGGCGGACGGCGAGACGAGGTGGACGTCCGCGCCCGCCGCGATGAGGGCGGGCAGGCGGCGCTGGGCCACCTGGCCGCCGCCGAGGACCACGACGCGGCGGCCGGTGAGGCGGAGGCCTACGGGGTAGGCGGGGTGTACGGCCATGGCGGTGCGGCTCCTCGTCGGGGCGGGACAGTGGGCGCTACTGCTCTGGAGCGGCCCTGACGTGCGGATTTTAGAGGTGGCTTCAGCGTACGGCGGGGGCGGGGCGAGGGCTTGCGGCGACGGCGGGGGCCACGGCGGCACCGGGACGGCCGAGCGCCCCGGTGCCACGCCCCCCGCCGGGGGGCCGTGCTACTTCTCCGTGACGCCCGCGGAGTCGAACGTGGCGACTTCGTGCATCGCCCGTGCCGCGCTCTGCACGACCGGGAGGGCGAGCAGGGCGCCGGTGCCCTCGCCCAGGCGGAGGTCCAGGTCCACCAGGGGGCGCAGGCCGAGCTTGTTCAGGGCGGCCACGTGGCCGGGCTCGGCGCTGCGGTGGCCCGCGATGCAGGCGGCGAGGACCTCGGGGGCGATGGCGCGGGCCACCAGGGCGGCCGCACCCGCGCTGACGCCGTCCAGGATCACCGGGGTGCGCAGCGAGGCGCCGCCGAGGAGCAGGCCGACCATCGCGGCGTGCTCCAGGCCGCCGATGGCGGCGAGGACGCCGATGGGGTCGGCCGGGTCCGGCTGGTGCAGCTCCAGGGCGCGGCGGACGACCTCGACCTTGCGGGCGTGCATCTCGTCGTTGATGCCGGTGCCGCGGCCGGTGACCTCAAGGGGGTCGGTGTCCGTGTAGACGGAGATCAGGGCCGCGGACGCGGTGGTGTTGGCGATGCCCATCTCGCCGGTCAGGAGGCCCTTGTTGCCCGCCGCGACCAGGTCGCGGGCCGTCTCGATGCCGACCTCGATGGCGGCCTTGACCTCGTCGCGGGTCAGGGCGGGGCCCGTGGTCATGTCGGCCGTGCCGGGCCTGATCTTGCGGGGCAGCAGGCCGGGCGTCGCCGGGAGTTCGCTGGCCACGCCGACGTCGATGACGCAGACCTCGGCGCCGACCTGGGTGGCGAAGGCGTTGCAGACGGCGCCGCCGCCCAGGAAGTTGGCGACCATCTGGCCGGTCACCTCCTGGGGCCAGGCCGTGACGCCCTGGGCGTGCACGCCGTGGTCGCCCGCGAAGATCGCGACGGCGGCCGGCTCCGGGATCGGCGGCGGGCACATCCGGGACAGGCCGGACAGCTGCGCGGAGATGATTTCGAGCATGCCGAGCGCCCCGGCGGGCTTGGTCATGCGTTTCTGGCGCTCCCAGGCCTCGCCGAGCGCCTTGGCGTCGAGCGGGCGGATGTTGGCGACCGTCTCGGCGAGCAGGTCGTGCGGGTCCTCGCCGGGCAGCGCGCGACGGCCGTACGTCTCCTCGTGGACGACCCACGACAGCGGGCGGCGCTTCGACCAGCCCGCCTGCATCAGCTCGGGCTCGTCGGGGAACTCGTCGACGTAGCCGACGCAGAGGTAGGCCACGACCTCCAGGTGCTCCGGCAGGCCGAGGGCGCGGACCATCTCGCGCTCGTCGAAGAAGCTGACCCAGCCGACGCCGAGGCCCTCGGCGCGGGCCGCGAGCCACAGGTTCTCCACCGCGAGCGCGGAGGAGTACGGGGCCATCTGCGGCTGCGTGTGGCGGCCCAGGGTGTGGCGGCCGCCGCGGGTGGGGTCGGCGGTGACGACGATGTTCACCGGGGTGTCGAGGATGGCCTCGATCTTCAGTTCCTTGAACTGCTTGGCGCGGCCCTTGGGGAGCGACTTCGCGTACGCCTCGCGCTGGCGCTGGGCCAGTTCGTGCATGGTCCCGCGGGTCTCGGCGGAGCGGATGACGACGAAGTCCCAGGGCTGGGAGTGGCCCACGGACGGCGCCGTGTGGGCCGCCTCCAGGACGCGGAGCAGCACCTCGTGCGGGATGGGGTCGCTGCGGAAGCCGTTGCGGATGTCGCGGCGCTCGCGCATGACGCGCAGGACGGCCTCGCGCTCGGCGTCGGCGTAGCCCGGGGCGGGCGGGTCGAGCGGGGCCTCGGGCCCGACCGGCGCCGCGGAGTCGGCCGGGAGGGGCTCGGCGAGGTCGGAGGCGTCCTGGACCAGCGGGGTGCCCAGGTCCTCGGGGCCCTCCGGGGCGTCGGTGAGGTGCTCGGGCAGGCCGGTGGCTTCCTCGGGGCCCGTGGGGGCGGCGAGGTCGGGGGCCGCGGCGGGGGCCTCGTCGGCCCGGGCGGCGGGGTCGGTCGGTTCGGCCGGGTGAGGTGCGTGCATCGGCTCGTCGGGGTCGGTCGTCTCCTGGGCGGGCGGCAGCTGGCCGTCCGCCGCGGCGACGGGTGCGGGTGCCGCGGTGGCGGCGGGAGCGGCGGTGGGCCGGTCGCCGTCGCGGGGTGCGGGCACGGTGGGTACGGGCTGCTCCCCGGGCTCGGCGTGCGCGTCGGCGGCGGCCGGAACCTCGGGGGCGGCGGGGGCCTCGGAGACGGGCCGCTCCTGCGGCGCGGCCTCCTCGGCGTCCGGCAGCTCGGCCGCCGGTACGAGGACGGGGGACGCGGCGGCGTCCGGGACGGCCGGGCCCTGGGGCGCGGCGTCCGCGGCCGGGACGGCGGCGGACGGCTCCTGCGCTGCCGACTCGTCGGGCTGCTGCGGAGCGAAGTACTCCGGCGGTACGGCGAGCGGCCGCGGCGGCGTCGGCGCCAGGTGCGGGGTGGTCGGCACCGAGCCCTCGACCGGCACGAACTGGCCGAGCGGCGGGGGCACTTGCGCGTCAGGCCCGACCATGGCCTGGGGCAGCTGCGCGCCGGCCTCCGGCCACGGCTGGGCGGCGTCGGGGGCCTGCGGGGCGACGGCGGCGGCCGCGGGCCGCGCGACCGCAGGGCCCGGCACCGGTGCGTCGGCGAACGGGGCCTCGTCGTCGACGAAGGACATGGGAGGCGGCACCGGGATGCCCGGCGCGACCCGGACGGTGACGGCCTCGGAGGCGTCGGGCGCGACCTCGGCGACCGGTCCCTGCGCACCGGCCGCGGCCTCGGGGGCCCCGGCTGCCGCGACGGCCTCGGCCGGGCCGTTCGCGGCGTCCGGAGCGGGCTCGGGCTCGACGGGCTCGGGGACGGCGGAATGCGCCGGCGCGTCCGCGTCGGGGGCGTGCGGAACGGTCGCGTCCGCCACGACGGGAGCGTCCGGGGCATCGGAGGCGAGGACGGCGCTCTCGGCGCCTTCAGCCTGTGCGGGGCCCACGATGTGCGCCGACGGCATCTCCTGCGCACCCTCGGGCGCCACCTCGCCACCGGCTGCGCCCGATGCCTCGACCGGCTCCGGGGCGGCGTCCGCGGCGGACGGCTGGGGTGCGACGGGCGTGCCCTCCGGGGTGGGTGTGGCATCGGTGACGGCGGGGGTGTTCGCGCCGTTCGTGCCGTCGGAGACCTCTGCGACGGCGGAGGCGTCCGGGGTATTCGTGGTGTCTGGGATGTCCGTGGCGTCCGGGGCGGCCTGGACGTCAGAGGCATCCGAGGGGCTCGTGACGAGTGGGGCAGCCGGGACGATCGGGGCAGCCGGGGCTGCCAGGGCCGTCGGGTCTCCCGGGACCTCTGCGACGCCTGCGGCCCCCGCGGCTCCAGCGGCTCCAGCGACCCCCGCGGCTCCTGCGGCCTCTGGGACGACCGTTTCTGCAGCCGCGCCCTGGGGGTTCTGCGTCGGTACGACCGGGGCCTGCTGGGGCTGCGCGCCCCAGGGCATCGCGCCCTGCGGCGGGATCTCGCCGAGCTGCGGGCCGGGCAGGGCGCCGGTGTCCTGGCGCGGCACGTCCAGGTACTCGGGGCCGCTGGTCGGCGGGCCCGGCTGGCGTACGGGCACGGCGTGCGGCGTGCCGCCCGCGGGGCCGCGGTCCGCGAGGGAGAGCACGGGGCTGGCGGCGCCGTCGGGGACGACGGGCGCGGCCGGGCCGCGGTGCAGCGGGCGGCGGGAGGTCCCGTGGTGCGAGGCGGGGGTGTGCGCGGGGCCCGAGGGCAACGGGACGCCGGTCAGGTCGACGGACCCGCTGTCCCGGCCCGCCGTCTCGTGCGGTCCGGGCTGGTGGGCGGCCTGTTCCTGGGCGAAGGGCGCCGGGGCCGCGACGGGCTGCGCCTGCGCCTGGTCGGGACCGGCCTGGCCTGCCGGTACCTGCACGGGCACCTGGCCGACCGGTACCGGCTGAGCGGCCGGAGCGGCGTGTTCCGGTGCGAACTGCGCCGACACCGCGCCCGGCTGGGCGGGCACGCCCGGCGCGCCGCCCTGCGGCACGCCCTGGGGTCCGGCCGTCCGCACGGGCGCCACGCCCGCGGCGGGCGGTCCTGCCGGTGGCTGCTGCGCGATGCCCGGCTGCGCGGCCTGCGCCTCGCTCCACGCGCCCTGGGCACCCGGCATCAGCAGCAGGTCGTCGTCCTCGGCGGGGTGCTCGGAGGGATCGAGGAAGGTGTAGGGGCCCGGCGCGGGGACGCCCGACTGCTCCACCATGCCTGCGCTCTCCGGCTGCCCTTCGCCCGGGACCTGGCCGGTGTCGGTCATGCGTACCCCTCGCCCATCGGTTAGTCCTTCTGTGACCGCCCGTCATCCGCAACGAGCTCGCGAGCCGCGCGGCAACGCGCCGCGTACGGACCACAAGGCATTGTCGCGGTTGCTCCGCCACCGCGGCAGCGTGATCGGCCACGGTCCGCTGTGGACTGCGCCACGTCGCGCGTCCAGCGGTCCCGCCGTACCACACGCACCCCCCAAAACGGGCGAGCTTTCCGGACATTGACCAAGGAATCGCCGGGCACCCGGGTGCGGTACAACGATCGGCCAGCCTACCGCGCACCGCGCGGTAGGAGGGCCGCCAGGGTCACGCGGTGCGGTCGAGAAGCAGCCCGGAGAGCAGGAAGACGACGGTCCGCTTCCGCTCCGTCCAGGCGCGGGTGTCGAGTTCGACGGACTGCAGGAGGGCGCACTCGACGGCGTATCCGTGCTCCGACAGGTTCCGGCCGAGCAGTTCGGCGGCGTCGCGCGTCGCGGCGTGGGTGACGATGCGCTCCGGGCGCCGGTCGGCGACGGCGGACACCACCGCCGCTCCCCCGCCCCCGACGCGTACGACGTCCGGTTCCGGGAGGCTTTCGAGGATGTGCGGCGCGGTGCCGTGCACGATGTGGGCCTGCACGCCGAAGCGGCGCGCGACGGCCGTGGCGCGGGCGCAGGAGTCCGGGTCGCGGTCCACGGCGATGACGGCGGCGCCGAACCGCGCGGCCTCCGCGGCGAACGCGCCGCTGCCGCAGCCGATGTCCCAGACCAGGTCGCCCACGCGGGGGCCGAGGCGGGCGAGTTGGGCGGCGCGGATGCGGTCGGTCTCGCCCTCGCCGAGCTCGTGCTCGCCGCCGTACGCGGCGGCGGGCAGGGCCCAGCCGCGCGGGTCCGTACCGGGGTCGCGGCCCGCGATCCAGCCGCTGTCCTGGGCGGCGGCGCCGCCGATGACGATGACGACGTTGGGGTCGCGCCAGCTGTGGTCGGCGGCCTTGTCCGAGGTGACGACGGAGACCTGCTCGCGCTCGGTGCCGAGCTCCTCGCAGATGACGAAGGTGCGGTGGACGCCGTCGAGGAGCAGGCCGAGCTCGGCGGGCCCGGCGCCGGGCGAGGTGAGCACGGCGACCTTGCTGTGCGCCCGGCAGACGTTCACCGCGCGGCGCAGCGTGCGCCGGTGGGCGACCACGACCTGGGCGTCGTCCCAGGGCATGCCGGCGCGGGCGAAGGCCTGGGCGACGGCGGAGACGGCGGGGACCACCTCGACCTCAAGGCCGAACTCCGGGGCGCGCAGGGTGCGGACGACGCCGAAGAAGCCGGGGTCGCCGTCGGCGAGGACGACCGCCGTGCCGCGGTGGGCGGCGATGCGACGGGCGGCGAGGGCGACGCTGCCGAGGCGGATGCGTTCGGCCGTCGGGGGGACCTCGGGGAGTGCGAGGTGGTGGGCGGCGCCCGCCACGAGTGTCGCGGCGCTCAGCGCGGAGCGTGCCGCGGTGGTCAGCGGCGAGCCGTCCCAGCCGATCACCGTGACCCGGTCGGCCATCGTCGTCTGTCTCCTGCGCTCGCGGATCGTCGGGTGGGAGGCCGATGGGTGCGGCCCGGGGGGAGCGTACCTGCTGGCGCCGCACCCGGACGCCGGTGGACTGGCGAGACCCGGAGACGGAAGGCCGACGACGGTGCCGCAGCGGACCCAGTGACACCCGGGGACGGGCAGCCGACGACGGTGCCGCAGTGGATCCAGCCCGTCCGGCGCTTGAGGACGAGGCGGCAGGCCGATGCGCCGCCCACGCCGCCCGAAGGCGCTAGTCTTCTGAGTCAGGAATTCTGTTCAGATATGAGGCGAGGCGTTCAAGGATCTCGTCCGCGGTCTTCGTCCAGACGTAGGGCTTCGGGTCGGTGTTCCAGGCGGCGATCCAGGTCCGGATGTCCTGTTCCAGGGCCTGGACGGTCTTGTGGACGCCCCGCCGTATCTGCTTGTTGGTGAGTTCGGCGAACCATCGCTCCACCAGGTTGAGCCACGACGACCCGGTCGGTGTGAAGTGCAGGTGGAACCGGGGATGGGCCAGCAGCCAGGTCTTGATGGCCGGGGTCTTGTGGGTGGCGTAGTTGTCCAGCACCAGGTGGATCTCGAGACCGACCGGCACTTCCCGGTCGAGCTTGACGAGGAACTTCTTGAACTCCTCGGCGCGGTGGCGGCGGTGCAGGGAACCGATGACCTTGCCGGTGGCGACCTCCAGGGCGGCGAACAGGGTGGTGGTGCCTGCCCGGACGTAGTCGTGCGTGACGCGTTGCGGCACTCCGGGCATCATCGGCAGCACCGGCTGAGAGCGGTCCAGGGCCTGGATCTGCGACTTCTCGTCCACGCAGAAGACAAGGGCCCGCTCCGGCGGGTCCAGATACAGGCCGACGACATCGTGGACCTTGTCGACGAAGTACGGATCCGTCGACAGCTTGAACGTCTCCGAGCGGTGCGGCTGCAGGCCGAACGCCCGCCAGACCCGCGACACGGTCGACTGCGACAAGCCCAGTTCCTTCGCCATCGAACGTGTCGACCAGTGCGTCGCGTTCTTCGGAGCGGACTGCAGAGTCCTGGTGACCAGCGCGGCCACCTGCTCGTCGGTGACCGACCGGGGACCGCCCGAGCGAGGCATGTCGCCCAGGCCGGGGATCCGGTGCTCGACGAAACGAGCCCGCCAGCGGCCCACCGCATGCGCGGTCGAGCCGAGCCGGGCCGCCACGTCCTTGTTCGAGGCACCCTCCGCGCAGGCCAGGATGATCCGGCACCTCAGTGCCCACGCCTGCGGCGTGGAACGGCGCCGCACCCACCCCTCGAGTGCGGCCCGTTCTTCGCCCGACAACGTCAACTCAGCCTTCGGCCGCCCAGTTCGTGCCACCCAACAAGCCTACACATCTGAACGGAATTCCTGACTCAGAAGACTAGTTCCAGTCCGAGAACGCCGTCAGGTGTTCCGTGACGCCTTCGAGGTCCTCCGGCAGGAGGCTCCACACGATGAGGTCGGTGCGCAGGTCGATCCAGCCGCCGAGGGGGTCGCCGCCGTTTCTGACCCGCGCTATCCAGGCGCCGCGCAGGACGCCCTCGCTGATGCAGCCGATCTTCTGCGCGACCTGCTGCGCCGCGGTGTTGTCGGCGGCGGTGCGCAGCTCGATGCGCTCGAACTTCTGGTCGTGGAACAGCCACTGGGCGGTGGCGAGCGCGGCCTCGGACGCGTAGCCCTCGCCGCGGGCCCAGGGCGCGGTCACGTAGCTGAGTTCGCTGGAGCGCACCCGCCAGTCGGTGCGGCGCAGCTGGACGGCGCCGACCAGGCGCTGGGTGAGGAACTCGGTGACGGCGAGGGAGATGCCGCGCCCGGCGGCCCGCTCGGCGGGGGCAAGGTCGGTGATCCAGGCGCGCGCGTCCGCCTCGGTGTAGGGCTGGGGCACGGCGGTCCAGGCGGTGACGAGCTCGTCGTTCATCATCTCCGCGTACGCGGAGACGTCCGCCTCGTCGAGAGGGCGCAGCACAAGGCGCTCCGTGCTGATGGAGATGTCGGGGAACCCCGAGGAGCCTGTGGAGGCTGTAGTCATGCGCCGCTCCGTAACCTTCATGGGCCTGTCGCTCCCTGAACCTTCGTGGCCCTGGGGGACCTTCAGGCCTGCTGAAGTGTTCAGCATGCAGCATGCTGACGCGTAGTCGCACCACGGGGTCCTCTCCGCGTCGCGAAGAGGACCCCGTGTGTGTGGCCGGGACGTCGACCGGGACTGCGGTGCGTGTCAGCCCGTCGTGACGGGCAGCACCGACCCCTTGTACTCGTCCTCGATGAACTTCTTCACCTCAGGTGACTTCAGGAGCTTGGCGAGCTTCCTGACCTGGGGATCGTCCTCGTTGCCCTTCTTGACGGCGAGGACGTTGTTGTACGGGTTGTCCGTCACCGACTCAAGGAGGATGGCGTCCTTCTTGGGGCTCAGGCCCGCGTCGAGCGCGAAGTTGTTGTTGATGACGGCCGCGTCGACGTCCTTCAGGGAGCGCGGCAGCTGCGCGGGCTCCAGGGGCTTGATGGTGAGCTTCTTCGGGTTGGCCGCGATGTCCTCGGGGGTGGCGTTCGCGCCCGCGCCCTTCTTAAGCTCGATCACGCCCTTGGAGGCGAGCAGGTGGAGCGCCCGGCCTTCGTTGGTGGTGTCGTTCGGGACGGCGACGACGGCTCCGGAGCGGAGCCGGGTGACGTCGTCGAGCTTCTTGCCGCTGTCGGCGTACACGCCCATCGGCGGCAGATAGACCTCGGTCACCGGCACCAGGTCCGTCTTCTTGGAGGCGTTGAAGTCCTTCAAGTACGGGGTGTGCTGGTAGAGGTTGGCGTCGAGGGAGCCCTCCTGGAGGGCGGTGTTCGGCGCGACGTAGTCCGTGAACTCGCGGATCTGGAGGTCGAGGCCCTCCTTCTTCGCGAGGTTCTGCTGGATGTACTCCAGGACCTCACCGGCCGGGGTCGGGGTGGCCCCGACGACGAGCTTGTCGCCGTCGGAGCCGGAGCCCGAGCCGCAGGCGGTCAGGCCGAGCGCCAGGGCCAGGGCCCCGGCCGCCACGGCTGTGCCCGGCGTCCGCATGTCAGAACGCCGCGATGATGGAGCCGTCGTACTGCTTCTCGATGAACCCCTTGACCTCGGGCGAGGTGAGGAGCTTGGCGAGCTTCTTCACGCGCGGGTCGTCCTCGTTGCCCTTCTTCACGGCGAGGAAGTTGCCGTAGGGGTTGCCCTTGGCCTTCTCGGCGACGAGGGCGTCCTTGGCGGGGCTGAGGTCGGCCTCCAGGGCGTAGTTGCCGTTGATGACCGCGGCGTCGACGTCCTTGATGGTGCGCGGCAGGGCCGCGGCCTCCAGCTCCTTGAACTTCAGGTCCAGCGGGTTGGACGCGATGTCCTTGGGGGTGGCCTCGAAGCCGACGCCGTCCTTGAGCTTGATGACGCCGTTGTCCGCGAGGAGCTTCAGGGCGCGCGCCTCGTTGGTGGTGTCGTTCGGGACTGCGACCGTGGCGCCCTTCTTCAGGTCGTCGAGCTTCTTGATCTTCTTCGAGTAGACGCCCAGCGGCTCCAGGTGCACCGTGCCGTTCGGGACGGGGACGATGTCCGTCCCGTTCTTCTTGTTGAAGTCGTCCAGGTACGGCTTGTGCTGGAAGTAGTTCGCGAAGACCTCACCCTGCTGCGTCGCCGTGTTCGGCGTGACGTAGTCGGTGAACTCCTTGACCTCCAGGTCGAGGCCCGCCTTCTTGGCCAGGTTCTTCTTGACGAAGTCGAGGATCTGGCCCTGCGGGGTCGGGGTGGCGGCGACGACGAGCGGGCCGTCCTTGTCGCCTGCGGAGTCCTTGTCCGAGCCGCAGGCGGTGAGCCCCAGGGTGAGGGCTCCGGCGGTCAGGACAGCAGCGGTGATCTTGGTGGTGTTACGCACGAAAAGTGCCTTTCTCCATGGGTGGTACACGCCCGCGCCAGTGGTGCGGGGGTGGTGCTGGGCGCCCGCTGGGCGAACGCAGCGAACTCTGGGGGCTCAGGAGGCCTTGGCGGGCTCGGCCTCGGCCGTGACCGTCTTCGGGGCCTTGTCGCGGAGCAGCTTCAGACGCGGCGCGGC
Organism: Streptomyces sp. NRRL B-1347; assembly: GCF_000720325.1. Lineage (GTDB taxonomy): Bacteria > Actinomycetota > Actinomycetes > Streptomycetales > Streptomycetaceae > Streptomyces. The sequence continues at coordinate 46,240 of NZ_JOJM01000029.1, read as the reverse complement.
GCCCGAGTGGCTGCCGCGCCGGTGGAGCCTGCGGGCGGCGAAGTCACCGGCGAACTGGATGATCGAGATGACCACGGCGAGGATGCCGACGGTGATCCACATCAGCTCGGTCTCGAAGCGCTGGTAGCCGTAGCGGACCGCGAGGTCGCCGAGGCCGCCCGCGCCGACGGTGCCGGTGATCGCCGAGTAGCCGATGAGGGCGACGACGGTCGTGGTGGCGCTGGAGATCAGCGACGGCAGCGACTCGGGCACCAGGACCTTGCGGACGATCGTCCAGGTGTTGCCGCCCATCGACTGCACGGCCTCGACCAGGCCGTGGTCGACCTCGCGCACGGCCGTCTCGACCAGGCGGGCGAAGAACGGGATGGCGCTGATCGCGAGCGGCACGATCGCCGCCTCACGGCCGATGGTGGTGCCGACGATGGAGCGGGTGAAGCCCATCAGGGCGACCATGAGGATGATGAACGGCATCGAGCGGCCGATGTTCACGACCTGCCCGATCACCTTGTTCACGACGACGTTCTGCAGCAGGCCGCCGCGGTCGGTGAGCACCAGGAGCAGGCCGAGCGGCAGTCCCGCGGCGACGGCGATGAGAGCCGACCAGCCGACCATGTAGAGGGTGTCCCAACAGGCCTGCTCCAGCAGGGGCTGCATTTCGTCCCAGGTCACTTGGCACCTTCCTTCACCAGCGCGGAGTCCTGCGGCGCGGGCGTGTCGTGCCCGGCGACGTCGACCTGGAGGCCCTGCTCGCGCAGGAAGCCGATGGGCACGACGTTCTCCTCGAAGCGGCCGGGCAGCTCGATGCGCATGCGCCCGACCTGCTTGCCCGCGACGGTGTCCATGGCGGCGCCGAGGATCGAGATGTCGATGTTGTACGTGCGCGACAGCTGGGAGATGACCGGCTGCGTCGCGGCCTCGCCGTGGAAGGTGACGTCGACGACCGTGCGGTGGTCGCCGGACGCGGCGCCGCTGAGCGGGAAGAGCGCGGCGGCGAGCTGCGAGCCGGGCGTGGCCAGGAGCTCGCTGACGGTGCCGGACTCCACGATCTGCCCGCGCTCCATCAGCGCGGCCGAGTCGCAGACGGTCTTGACGACGTCCATCTCGTGCGTGATGAGCAGGACGGTCAGGCCGAGCTGCTCGTTGAGGTCGCGGAGCAGCTGGAGGATCGAGCGGGTGGTCTCCGGGTCGAGGGCGCTGGTGGCCTCGTCGGAGAGCAGCACCTTCGGGTCGCCCGCGAGGGCGCGGGCGATGCCGACGCGCTGCTTCTGGCCGCCGGAGAGCTGTGCCGGGTAGGACTTGGCCTTGTCGGCGAGGCCGACGAGGTCGAGCAGTTCGAGCGCCTTGCGGCTGCGCTCCTTGCCGGACAGGCCGAGGATTTCGAGGGGCAGCTCGATGTTGGCCTGCACGGTGCGCGAGGACAGCAGGTTGAAGTGCTGGAAGACCATGCCGATGCGGCTGCGGGCGGCCCGCAGCTCCCTGCCCGCGCGCGGGCCGCGTCCGGCGAGCGCGGTGAGGTCCTGGCCCGCCACCGTCACGGTGCCGGAGCTGGGACGCTCCAGGAGGTTCACGCAGCGGATGAGCGAGGACTTGCCGGCGCCGGACTGGCCGATGACGCCGTACACCTCGCCTTCGCGTACGTGCAGGTCGACTCCGTCGAGGGCGGTTACTTCACGACCGCGTGAGCGGTAGACCTTGGTAAGGCCGGAAGTGGTGATCACTGGGTTTCCGTCACTGTCGAGTGCGCGGCGCATGGTGTCGCCGGGGCACGGGGCATTCGTTCGGAACGCGGCACGGTTCTCGCGGTGGCGGTGGAACCGGAGGACGTGTGCGCGGGGGCGGGCTCGCTTCCTCCGCATCGCGTGAGCACGGGACGCAGGGGCGGCGGGGCACGGCGGCTTCGCTTCGGGGCGCGAGGCTCAGTGGAACAGGGGCCCTCAGAAGGCGCACATTCGACACATACAACGAGCACCGGGCGTCGTCATCGCCTCGGTCGCAAGGGTGCGGCTGCTCGTCGTGGTCATGCGGACAGTAAAACACGCGGGCGCCGCCGCACCACCACCGCTGTCCGAATAGCGGACGCCTGATGCCCGCCAGTCGGACGCTCGGCGTCGCCTCAGAGATCCGCCGCCGCGCGGGTGGCGATCTCCACCCCACCCGCTGTGGCCTGCGCCGACACCTCCGAGAGGTCCCGTACGACGACATCGGCCGACAGCTCGGCCGCGGAGTGCGTTGTGGTCAACGCCACGGTGGTCATGCCCGCGGCCCGGCCCGCCGTGAGACCCGCGGGGGCGTCCTCGAAGACCACGCAGCGCGCCGGGTCAACGCCGAGCGTCCGCGCGGCCAGCAGGAAGGGCTCCGGGTCGGGCTTGCCGCGGGTGATGTCGTCGGCGGCGATCAGCGTCTTGGGGCGGATGCCCACCTCGCCGAGGCGGGCCTCGGCCAGGCGGCGGGTGGCGGAGGTGACCACGGCCCAGCGCTCGGGCGGCAGCGACGCGAGCAGGTCGAGGGTGCCGGGCAGGGCGACGACGCCGCCCGCGACGTCGGAGACCTCCAGCTCCTCGATGCGCGCGACGGCCTCCGCCACGAGCCCGGCGGGCAGCAGGTCGGCGACGATCTCGGCGGCGGGGCGCCCGTGCAGCTCCACCCGCCCGAAGTCCTCCGCGGTGATCCCGTACTCCCCCGCCCAGCGCGTCCAGCACCGCGTCACCGACTCCATCGAGGAGACGAGGGTGCCGTCGTTGTCGAACAGGAGCGCTTCTGCCTGGATCTTCCGGGGATCAGCCTGGGTGTTCATGGAGATCGACCCTACGTGGCGTCCCCCGGTCGGCCCCGGGCCCCCGGGGCCGCGCGCATCGGGCCTTTTGGCCCGTAATAGGGTCTCGGCATGCTTGTTGCCCTGACCGTCGCGACCTCCGTGGCCGCGCTCGCGCTCGCGGCCTGGTGCGGCTTCGCCGCCTACCGGGACCAGCCGACGAAGGACTGGCACTTCATCGGCATGGGCGTGGTCACCCTCCTCGCCCTGATCCAGCTGGTCGTCGGCATCGTGCAGCTGGCCCGGGGCGAGCACCCGGAGCAGGGCACGACGATCTTCGTGGCGTATCTGATCGGCTCGTTCGCCTGCGTTCCGGCGGCGGGCTTCATGTCGCTCGCGGAGCGCACCCGCTGGGGCTCGGCGACCGTCGCCGCGGGCGGCGTGGTCCTGGCCGTGCTCGAAGTGCGCCTGTACGACATCTGGGGAGGCTGAGGTGGCCGTGACCGCATCCGGAAAGGCGCCCGAGCAGGGCGGGCCGAAGCGGCAGAAGCTGATCAGCGGCCCCGGCATCCTGCTGGTGTGGCTGTACGGCGTGATGGTGGTCGGCGCCGTGTCGCGCTCGGCGGTGCAGATCGCGACGGACTTCGACAAGGCGCCGCTCGCGTACACCCTGTCGGCGCTCGCCGGCGTGGTCTACGGCTTCATCACGTACTCACTGGTGCGCGGCGGCGAGACGGCCCGCAGGGCGGCGCTGGTGTGCTGCGCCGCCGAGCTGGTCGGCGTGCTCGGGGTCGGGGCCTGGACCCTCGCGGAGCCGTCCGCGTTCCCGGACGCGACGGTCTGGTCGGACTTCGGCATGGGGTACCTGTTCATCCCCGTGCTGCTTCCGGTGACCGCCCTGTACTGGCTGCGCAAGGCCGGGCGCCCGTAAGCGCCCCGAAGGGGCGCGGGGAACTGCGCGACCAGCCCCAACGCGCCCGCGGACGAAACAACCGCGCGAAGCGCCTAGGCGCTGGCGGCGTAAGCCTCCGCCGCCACCTCCTTGGCAAGGGTCACCACCGTCAGCCTCTCGTCCACGCGCCGCGTGCCCACCGGCGCGTACCCGTGCTTGCGGTACAGCTGGAGGTTGCTCTCGCTGCGGTGCCCGGTGAACAGCTCGAAGCGGCGGGCCGTGCCGCCCTCGCCGAGCCGTCGCTCTATCGCGTCGAGCAGCCGTCCGCCCAGGCCGTGGCGCTGCATCCGGGGGTGGACGACGAGCTTGCCGACGCGCGCCGTGCCCGCTCCGTCGACGCTGGCCCGCACGGAGGCCACCACCTCGGTGCCGAGCCGCGCGACCAGGACGGTGCCCCCGGCCAGCTCCGCCTTGAGGGACTCCAGGGTCTGGGTCAGGGGCTCGATCGAGTAGTCGCCGTACAGCTCGGCCTCGCTCTGGTAGCAGAGGTACTGCAGTTTGAGGATCTGCTCGGCGGCGTCCTGGTCGTCGGCCGCCGCCTCGGAGATGGTCACGCTCATGCCCATGTGTGCATGCCTCCCGCTCACCTGCTCCACCGGTTGTCCCTCACTCCTTTCCCCACGGGCCAGGAGTCGCAACCTCTTGCGCGAGCATTCTGCGCAGGCATCCCAGGCATCGGGAACGTTCCGGCCCCAGAGATCCTTGTGACATTCCCAACTCTCCTGCGATTTCACGGTAAGTGAGGTCCTTGGGCGACAGAAGTGCAGCCAGGAGCCGCGGACACCGTCCGGGGAGCTTGCGTACGGCCGCGTGCAGGAGGCGGTGCCGGTCGGCCCGCAGCACGCGCTGCTCGGGGCCGCCCTGGACGTCGTCGGCCGGTTCGGTGACGTACGGCCGCTCGCGGCGGGCGGCGTGGCGGCTGCGGTGGGCCTCGTCGCGGACGGCGGTGCGCAGCCAGCCGGCGGGGTCGGCGAGCGACCCCTTGGCGTCCAGGTGTTCGAGCAGGCGCAGCCACACGGCCTGCTCGAGGTCGCCGGGTTCGGCGCCGGAGCCGTGCGCCTCCGCCGAGGCCTCCGCGGCGAGCAGCGGACGCAGGGCGGTGACGAGGTCGGGCGAGAGCGAGGGCGTCATATCCGCGACGACGCGGCCGTTTCGGCGCCGGGTTTCCGAAACGGCCGCGGCTCACCCCAACCGGGTGTTCTCCGTCATTCGTTGACAGTGCCGCCGGCGCGGAAGTCCGCGGCGGCGAGGAGCGCCGTGTCCGGGTTGTCGGAGAAGATCCCGTCGATGCCGGTGGCGAAGTACTTCTTGAAGGCGCCGAAGGCGTCGCCGTACGCGGTGGGGTCCGTGCCCTTCTTGAAGTCGGCGGGCAGGAAGGTGTTCTCGTTGCGCATCGTGTACGGGTGCAGGATCAGGTCCGCCGCGTGGGCGTCGCGCACCAGCGTGGTCGGCTCCAGGAGCTTGCCGTCCGGGCCCTTGGGGATGATCAGGTCCAGGGTCGGGCCGATGCCCTTGGCGAACGAGGACATCCAGCGCAGGCCCTCGGGCTTGATGAGGTCGGCGACGGTGCGCGGGTCGTTCGCCTCGACGAAGTCCCAGGGGCGCGAGTTCGCCGTCGAGAGCAGGACGACGCCGGGCGCGTCGACGAGCTTGCGAAGCCGCTGGATGCTGCTGGGCTCGAAGGACTGCAGGAAGTTCGGCGAGTGCCTGCGGTGCCGGTGGTAGCGGCGCAGGAGCTTGGCGAGGGGCTCCTCGAGGCCGAGGCCGAGCTTGCGGAAGTAGGTGGGGTGCTTGGTCTCGATGTGCAGCCAGACCCGCTCGCCGCGCTCGCGGCCCGCGCGCTCGGCCCAGCGGAAGACCTCCTCCAGGGTGGGGATCTCCCAACGGCCGTCGTAGAGGGTGTTGCGCTGGCGGGTGCCGGGGATGCGCTCCTTGGCGCGCAGCGTCTTCAGCTCGGCGAGCGTGAAGTCCTCGGTGAACCAGCCGGTGAGCTGGACGCCGTCGACGGACTTCGTCGTCTTGCGGTCCGCGAACTCCGGGTGCGCGGCGACGTCCGTGGTCGCGGTGATGTCGTTCTCGTGACGGCACACGAGGTGGCCGTCCTTGGTCGGCACGACGTCCTGCTCGATGACGTCCGCGCCCATGTCGAGGGCGAGTTGGTACGAGCCGAGCGTGTGCTCGGGCCGGTAGCCGCTCGTGCCCCGGTGCGCGATGACCGTGGGCACCGGCAGCTCGCCGCCGTGGCCGTGGCCCTTGCCGTGCCGCCCCTCGGCTCTCGCCACGCCGGGCGCGCCCGCGACGGCCGCGCCCGCCCCGAGGACCGCGGCCCCCAGAACGGCCCGCCGACCCGGGCTCGTCCCCGTCCGCCGCTCGGCCGTCGCGCCGTATTCCTCGTTCGCCATGGAGGGCTCCCTCTTCCTTGTACTGCCTTGTGCCGCCTTGCACCTGACAAAGCGGCACCGATCGTAGGTGGCGACAGGTGACCTGCGGGAGACCTGGGGTCGAACGTACGGGTGACGCGCGATGGCCGAAGGCCGCGCGGGGCGCGGGGGCGTACGTGCCCGGCGCGGGCGGGCGGCGGGCTCCAAGCCGTCCGGACCCCGGGGAGGGCTTCCGGACGCGGCCCGCGGCGAGCGTGAGAAGGGCCACTCGGACAAGCGGCGCAGTTCGCACGGCGATACGGTCGTGCTGGTAGGACCCTCGCGGGGCAAGGGGCACGCAAACTCAGGTCAACTCTGCGTATCGGTCGCATGAACCCGATGTGCGTTCAACGGGGACCCGCGAGTATGGTCCTCACCTGCAGCGACTTGCCGTCGACCCGTTGACACCGGAGGAACCGTTGTCCCGTCTAGCGCTCCTGAAGGCAGTGCTCGGACCGATCTTGCGCCTGACGTTCCGCACGCGGGTAGAAGGTGCCGAGAACATCCCCGGGACCGGTCCGGTCATCCTGGCCGGAAACCACCTCACGTTCATCGACTCGATGATCCTGCCCGTCGTCTGCGACCGGCCGGTCTACTTCATCGGCAAGGACGAGTACGTCACCGGCAAGGGCCTCAAGGGCCGCCTCATGGCCTGGTTCTTCACCGGCGTCGGCATGATCCCGGTGGACCGCGACGGCGGCCGGGGCGGCGTGGCCGCGCTGATGACCGGCAAGCGGGTCCTGGACGACGGCCAGATGTTCGGCATCTACCCGGAGGGCACCCGCTCCCCCGACGGCCGGCTCTACCGCGGCCGCACGGGCATCGCCCGGCTCACGCTGATGACGGGCGCGCCGGTGGTGCCGTTCGCCATGATCGGCACGGACAAGCTGCAGCCGGGCGGCAAGGGCCTGCCGCGCCCGGGCCGGGTGACCGTCCGCTTCGGCGAGGCGATGGAGTTCTCCCGCTACGACGGCATGGACCGCGACCGCTACGTCCTGCGCGCGGTGACGGACTCCGTGATGACGGAGGTCATGCGCCTGTCCGGGCAGGAGTACGTGGACATGTACGCCACGAAGGCGAAGGCGGCCTGAGCCGGGCCGCACATGGTGAAGGGCCGCACCCCGCGCGGGGTGCGGCCCTTCACCATGTGCGGCCCTTCGCCGTTCGGCGGGCGGGCGGCGGCGTCAGGGGTGCTCGACGCCGTCCTCCAGCTTCTGTCCCTTGAGCAGGAACCAGGCGGCGACCGCCGTCGCGAGCAGCACCGCGGCGCCGACACCGGCGGCAAGGCGCAGACCGTCGACGAAGGCCTCCTGCGCCGCCGACACCAGCGGTTCCGCCGTGCCCTTGGGCAGTCCCGCGCTGGCCTCGACGGCGCCGCCGAGGGATTCGTGGGCGGCCGACGCGACGTCGGGCGGGGTGCCGGCCGGGGCCGTGAAGTCGCGGTAGACGCCCGTGACGATGGAGCCGAGCAGGGCGATGCCGAGGGCCGCGCCCAGTTCGTAGGCGGTCTCCGAGACCGCGGAGGCCGCGCCCGCCTGCTCCTTGGGCACGCTGGACAGGATCACGTCGGCGGTCACCGTGAAGGAGAAGCCCGCGCCGATGCCGACGACGAGGAGCGCGGCGCCGAGGAGCGGATAGCCGGTGTGCTGGCTCAGGGTGGTGAGCGCGGCGAGGGCGAGGCCCACCGCCGCGAGGCCGCCCGCGACCACGGAGCGCACCGAGAAGCGGCGCGCCACCAGGCCCGCGATCAGACCGGCCGTCACCGCGCCGACAGCGGCGGGCAGTTCGGCGAGACCGGCCTCGAACGGCGGCCTGCCCTGCACCAGTTGCAGGAACTGCGACAGGAAGAAGACCAGACCGGACAGGCCGAGGATGGTCAGCAGGTCGGCGAGGACGGCGGCGGAGAAGCCGCGGTTGCGGAAAAGGCGCATGTCGAGCAGCGGCGCCCGGAGGGTGAGCTGCCGCCGGACGAACCAGGTGAGCGCGGCGACACCGACGGCGCCCGCGGCGAACACCTCCAAGCCTGCGCCGCTGGCCGCGGCCTCCTTGACCGCGTACACCATGGCGATCATGCCGATGAGCGACAGCGCGACGCTGATCAGGTCCCAGGGGCCGGGCGCGGGGTTCTTCGACTCGGGCAGCAGCTTGATGCCGACGAGGACGAGCACGGCCATCACGGGCAGGTTGATCAGGAAGACCGAGCCCCACCAGAAGTGTTCGAGCAGGAAGCCGCCGACGACCGGGCCGATCGCCGCGCCCGCCGACGCCATCGCGCCCCACACGCCGACGGCGATGCTGCGCTCGCGCGGGTCGTGGAAGATGTTCCGGATCAGCGCAAGGGTCGAGGGCATCAGGGTCGCGCCCGCGACACCGAGCAGCGCCCGCGCCAGGATCATCAGCTCCGGCGTGGTGGCGTAGGAGTTGAGCACGGACACCGCGCCGAAGGCGACGGCTCCGACGAGCAGCAGCTTCTTGCGGCCGATGCGGTCGCCGAGGCTGCCCATGGACACCAGCAGACCGGCGATCACGAACGAGTAGACGTCGCCGATCCACAGGAGCTGGGTGCCGGACGGCTTGAGGTCCTCGCTGATGTACGGCGTCGCGAGGCCGAGGACGGTGGCGTCCACGGCGACGAGGAGCACGGCGAGGACGAGCACGGCCAGGGCCAGCCACCGTCCGGGCGGGCGTGCCACCTCGGTCGGCGGGGTGCGCTGTGCGGTCCTGGTCATGGTTCCACTCTCCGTTGTGCTCCGCCGATCAGCAGCTCGGCGATCATGTAGCTGAAGTCCTTGGTCGCGACGCGGCCGTCGAGGACGGCCCAGGCGCCGGAGCTGACGAGGCCGTACAGGGCCTCGGTGAGCCAGACCGGGGTCAGGTCGATGCGGAATTCGCCGCCGGCCTGACCGCGCCGGAACAGCTCGGCCACGCGGGTGTCGATCCGGGACCAGCCCTCGTGCTGCGACTCGCCCTCGAACAGCGCGTTCTCCGTGACGAGGAACGCGAGCAGTCCCGCGGCGGGCTGGATCTCCTTGATCAGGCGCCGCAGGGCCTCCGCGGCGCCTCCCTCGCCGAGGCGGGCGGCGTCGAGGGCGAGCTCGCACTCCCTCAGGCCGAGGTCCTCCAGCGCGCGGACGAGCGCGTCCCGCCCGGCGAAGTGGCGGTGCAGGGTGGCCCTGCTGACACCCGCGGCCTTCGCGACCTCGTCCATGGTCGCGGAGCCCTTGCGGGTGAGCAGTGCTGCGGCACTGCGCAGCACCTGGTCTCGGTCGACAGACATGAGACAACCATAGACCACATGAGACATCTCTGTCTCACTAGAGGCGTGCGGGTCTTACCGCCCGAGCGCCGGTTCAGAGCGTCAGTGTCAGAGCGTCAGTGTCAGAGCGCCGGTGTCAGAGCGGCGAGTCAGGACTTCCGTACGTTGGGCCTCAGTGCCAGGGCAGCGCGGCCCGCGTGGCCCAGTAGGCGGCGGGCTCCTCGGCGAGGGCCTCGACGCGCTCCAGGTCCGCCTCGTCCAGGTCGACGGCCGCGGCGTGCAGGTTCGACACGAGCTGTACGGAGGTGGCGGCGCCGGAGAGCACGACACCGGCCCACGGGCGGCGCAGCACCAGGGCGAGGGCGACCGCGTCGCAGCCGAGGCCGGTCCGCTCGGCGACGGCGCGCAGGGCTGCGGGCGCGTGCTCGCCCGCGAGGCGGCCGTTGGCCATGCCCTCCTTGACCAGGACGGTCAGGCCCGCGTCGTGGGCCTCGGCGAGCGCGGGTCCCGCCGAGGTCTCCAGGGCGTTGTAGGTCGCCTGGACGGTACGGAAGAGCCGCTCGCCGCCGACGGTCACGTCCAGGGCGGCACGGATCGCCGCGGCCTGCTCGGGGCCGCTCACGGACAGGCCGACGGTGACGCCCTCGGCGGCGAGGTCGGCGAGCCGGGCGTGCAGCTCCTTGTCGGTGAGCGCCGGGCTCCCGGGCGTGACCGAGTGGATCTGGTAGAGGTCGAGCCGCTCGCCGAGCAGCGCGGCGGTCTCGGCGCGCTGGCGGTCGTACGCGGTGACGCTGTGGTCCTTGACCTCGTGCGCGGCGGCGTCGGTGCGCCAGTCGGCCGTGTAGGTGTAGCCCCACTTGCTGCCGACGACGACGTCGTCGATGTCGGGCCTGCTCGCCAGCCAGTCGGCGAGGAACTCCTCGGAGCGGCCGTAGGAGCGGGCCGCGTCGACGTAGCGGACGCCGAGCGCGTAGGCGGCGTCGAGGAGTTCGAGGGCGCGCTCGCGCAGGGCCTCGACGCTGCGGGAGGGCGGCAGGTCGGCCTCGCGGCCCAGCGTGATGTAGCCGGGCCTGCCGACGGCGGCCAGGCCGAGGCCGATGTGGGCGGTGGGGGTGGTGGCTTCGGCCAGGCGGGCGAAGGGCATGTGGGGCTCCACGCTTCGGGGGTGGGACGCGGCGAGGGGAGTACGCGGGTCGCGCACTCCCCTCCGCTCAACGTAACCCTCCGCGGGTGGGCGGGCCCTGGCGGGGCTCCCCTGGCCCGCTCGCTACGCGGTCCGGGCGGTCGCCCAGTGGCGCTGGGCGGCCACGTCCGTCTTGATCTCGGCGAGCTGGGTGGCGACCGCCGAGGGGGCGGTGCCGCCGCGGCCGTCGCGCGAGGCGAGGGCGCCCGGCACGTTCAGGACGGTGCGGACCTCGGGGGTCAGATGCGGGGAGATCTTCGCGAACTGCTCGTCGGTGAGCTGGTCCAGCTCGATGCCGTGCGCCTCGCACTCCTTGACGCACTCCCCCGCGACCTCGTGCGCGACGCGGAACGGCACGCCTTGCTTGACCAGCCACTCGGCGATGTCCGTGGCGAGCGAGAACCCGGCGGGGGCCAGCTCCTCCATGCGCTCCCGGTTGACGGTGAGCGTCGCCATCATGCCGGTGAAGGCGGGCAGCAGGACCTCCAGCTGGTCGCAGGAGTCGAAGACGGGCTCCTTGTCCTCCTGGAGGTCGCGGTTGTACGCGAGCGGCAGCGCCTTGAGGGTGGCCATGAGGCCGGTGAGGTTGCCGATGAGGCGGCCGGACTTGCCCCGGGCCAGCTCGGCGATGTCCGGGTTCTTCTTCTGCGGCATGATCGAGGAGCCGGTGGAGAAGGCGTCGTGGAGCGTGACGAAGGAGAACTCCTTCGTGTTCCAGATGATGACCTCCTCGGCGATCCGGGAGAGGTTCACGCCGATCATCGCGGTGATGAAGGCGAACTCGGCGACGAAGTCCCGCGAGGCGGTGCCGTCGATGGAGTTGGCGGCCGAGCCGTGCTCGAAGCCGAGGTCCCGGGCGACCGCCTCCGGGTCGAGCCCGAGGGACGAGCCCGCGAGCGCGCCCGAGCCGTAGGGCGACACGGCGGTGCGCTCGTCCCACTGCCGCAGCCGCTCCGCGTCCCGGGACAGGGACTGGACGTGGGCGAGCACGTGGTGGGCGAAGAGGACGGGCTGGGCGTGCTGGAGGTGGGTGCGGCCGGGCATCGCGACGTCCGGGTGCGCCTCGGCGAGGCCGATCAGCGCCTCCTGGAGGTCGGTGACGAGGCCGCCGATGATGCGGGCGTGGTCGCGCAGGTACATCTTGAAGAGCGTGGCGACCTGGTCGTTGCGGGACCGGCCCGCGCGCAGCTTGCCGCCGAGGTCCGGGCCGAGCCGCTCCAGGAGGCCGCGCTCCAGGGCGGTGTGCACGTCCTCGTCGGCGACGGTGCCGACGAAGGTGCCCGCGGCCACGTCCGTTTCGAGCAGGTCGAGCCCGGCGAGCATCCGGGTCAGCTCGTCCTCGGTGAGCAGCCCGGCGGTGTGCAGCACGCGCGCGTGGGCTCGGGAGCCCGCGATGTCGTACGGGGCCAGACGCCAGTCGAAGTGGACCGACGCCGACAGTTGCGCCAGCGCTTCTGCGGGCCCGTCGGCGAACCTGCCGCCCCAGAGGCGGACATCGCCGGTGTTGCTGCTCACGATTGCTCCTTGGTGTGCGGTGGGCGGGGTGGGGGTCTCCTCCCCCGCCCCGCCCCTTCCCGAACCGGGGCTCCGCCCCGGACCCCGCTCCTCGAACGCCGGAGGGGCTGATTCGCTTACGCCAGGTCCCTCTTCGCCGCGATCTTCGACGACAGGGCGAAGATGTCGATGAATCCCTGGGCCTTCGACTGGTCGAAGGTGTCACCCGTGTCGTACGTGGCGAGGTTGAAGTCGTAGAGGGACTGCTCGGACTTCCGGCCGGTGACGACGGCGCGGCCGCCGTGCAGGGTCATCCGGATGTCGCCGCTGACGTGCTGGTTGGCCTCGTTGATGAAGCCGTCCAGGGCCCGCTTGAGCGGGGAGAACCACAGGCCGTCGTAGACCAGTTCGCCCCAGCGCTGCTCGACCTGCCGCTTGTACCGGGCGAGCTCCCGCTCGACCGTGACGTTCTCCAGCTCCTGGTGGGCGGTGATCAGCGCGATCGCGCCCGGGGCCTCGTACACCTCACGGGACTTGATGCCGACGAGCCGGTCCTCGACCATGTCGATCCGGCCGATGCCCTGGGCGCCCGCCCGCTCGTTGAGCTGCTGGATCGCCTGGAGGACGGTGACGGGCCTGCCGTCGAGGGCGACCGGGACGCCCTCCTTGAAGGTGATGACGACCTCGTCGGCCTCGCGCGGCGTCGCCGGGTTGGAGGTGTACTCGTAGACGTCCTCGATCGGCGCGTTCCAGATGTCCTCCAGGAAGCCCGTCTCGACGGCGCGTCCGAAGACGTTCTGATCGATGGAGTACGGCGACTTCTTGCTGGTCGCGATCGGCAGGCCCTTGTCCTCGCAGAAGGCGATGGCCTTGTCCCGCGTCATCGCGTAGTCCCGCACGGGGGCGATGCACTTCAGGTCCGGGCCGAGCGCCTGGATGCCGGCCTCGAACCGCACCTGGTCGTTGCCCTTGCCGGTGCAGCCGTGGGCGACGATGCCGGCCCCGTGCTTGTTCGCGGCGGCCACCAGGTGCTTGACGATGGTGGGCCGGGACAGGGCGGAGACCAGCGGGTACCGGTCCATGTAGAGGGCGTTGGCCTTGATCGCCGGGAGGCAGTACTCGTCGGCGAACTCGTCCTTGGCGTCCGCGACCTCGGCCTCGACGGCACCGCAGGCGAGCGCGCGCTTGCGGATGACGTCCAGGTCCTCGCCGCCCTGGCCGACGTCCACGGCAACGGCGATGACCTCGGCGCCCGTCTCCTCGGCGATCCAGCCGATGGCGACGGAGGTGTCCAGGCCGCCCGAGTAGGCGAGTACGACGCGCTCGGTCACGGGTTTCTCCTCACAGTGCATTCCGCTCGCTCAGTGCATTCACTGATATGCATGAGTATGCACTCAGCCGCATGTTTCGTCAATCCGCTACGCCTCACAGGGAACATGTAGCGACCACATATCGAGACGGGGTTGCGCCCCGGTGGTCCCTGGACGTTGCATCACCGGGTGCGGACCGAACAGACGACTCCCAGCTCCGCGGCGGCCGTCGGAGCCCCGGGCGGCGCCGACCGGGCCGCGCGCCGGGCCGTCACCGTCTTCCCCGTCCTGATGCTCGCCGCGGGCGCGGTCGGACTCGCGGCGCCGGGCGCCTTCGCGGACTGGAAGCCGAGCGTGCCGTACCTGCTCGGCGTGGTGATGTTCTGCATGGGCCTGACGATGACCCCGGCGGACTTCCAGGGCGTCGCCCGCAGGCCCTGGGCCGTGGCGCTCGGCCTCGTCGCGCACTACGTGATCATGCCGGGCCTCGGCTGGCTGGTCGCCCACGCCCTCGACCTGTCACCGCAGTTGGCGGCCGGGGTGATCCTCGTCGGCTGCGCGCCCAGCGGCACCGCGTCGAACGTCGTGACGTATCTGGCGCGCGGCGACGTCGCCCTCTCGGTGTCCGTCGCCACCGTCTCCACGATGGTCGCGCCGCTCGTCACACCGCCGCTGACGCTGCTGCTCGCGGGCGAGTACCTGCCGGTGGACGCGGGCTCGATGGTGACGGACATCCTCAAGACGGTGCTGCTGCCCGTCGTCGCGGGCCTGCTGGTGCGGCTCTTCCTCGGCCGGTACGTGGACCGGGCGCTGGGCGCGCTGCCGTGGCTGTCCGCCGCCACCATCGCCGTGATCGTGGCGGTGGTGGTCGCGGGCAGCGCGGCGGCCATCAAGTCGGCCGCCGCGCTCGTCCTGCTCGCGGTGGTGCTGCACAACGGGCTCGGCCTCGCCCTCGGCTACGGCGCGGGCCGCCTGGCCCGGCTCGGGGCGCCCGCGTCGCGCGCGATGGCCTTCGAGGTGGGCATGCAGAACTCGGGCCTGGCCGCTTCCCTGGCCACCGCCCACTTCAGCCCGCTGGCAGCGCTCCCCGCAGCGATCTTCTCGGTCTGGCACAACGTGTCGGGCTCGTTGGTCGCGGCGTGGATGGCCCGCAGGCACCGGAGCAGCCCAACGGACGGCGACCTCTCAAGCCCGTCCGGCGTTTGAGGACGAGGCCGCAAGGCCGATCACCCCGGTCCAAGGCCAGGGGCCAGCCTCAGTGTTCGTTCGAGGCGAGCCGCAGCAGGTGGTCGGCCAGGGCCTGGCCCCCCGTCGCATCCCTGCTGATGAGCATCACCGTGTCGTCGCCCGCGATCGTGCCCAGGATGTCGTGCAGCTCGGCCTGGTCGATCGCGGAGGCGAGGAACTGGGCGGCGCCGGGCGGGGTGCGCAGCACGACGAGGTTGGCGGAGGCCTCGGCGGAGATGAGGAGTTCGCCGGACAGGCGCCGCATCCGCTCCTCCTTCGCCGACTCGCCGAGCGGGGCCCGCGGGGTGCGGAAGCCGCCCTCGCTCGGCACGGCGTAGATGAGGTCGCCCTCGGCGTTGCGGATCTTGACGGCGTTCAGCTCGTCGAGGTCGCGGGAGAGGGTCGCCTGGGTGACGCTCAGGCCGTCGTCGGCGAGGAGCTTCGCCAACTGGCTCTGCGAGCGCACCGGCTGCCGGTTGAGGATGTCGACGATCCTGCGGTGCCGTGCCGTGCGGGTCTGTGGCACCGCGGGCCCGGCGGACTCCCCTCGCTCGTTGCGCTGCGCATGGCTCATCGTCGTCTCATTCTCCGGATCGTCCGTCCCCGTTCGCCGCGGCCGCGGCCTGGTCGAGGACGCCGGGCAGGGCCCGGAGGAAGGCGTCCACCTCGGTGTCGCCCACGTTCAGGGCCGGCATGAGCCGTACGACATCGGGGGCGGGCGCGTTGACCAGGAAGCCGGCGTCCTGAGCCGCCCGCTGCACCTGCGCGGCCAGCGGCTCGGTGAGCACCATACCCAGCAGGAGGCCCGCGCCCCTGACATGGTCGACCATGCCGTGCCCCGCTGACTCGATTCCGTCCCGGAGCCGCTCGCCCGCGCGCTTGGTGCGGTCGAGCAGCCCCTCGGCGGTGATCGTGTCGAGCACGGCGAGCCCCGCGGCGCAGGCGACGGGGTTGCCGCCGAAGGTCGTGCCGTGGTGGCCCGGCCGCAGCAGCTCCCCGGCCTCGCCGAAGGCGACGGTGGCACCGAGCGGCAGACCGCCGCCGAGACCCTTGGCGAGGGTGACGACGTCGGGGAGCACGTCCTCCTCCGCGAAGTGCGCGAACCAGTGGCCAGTGCGGCCGATGCCGGTCTGCACCTCGTCGAGGACGAGCAGGGTGCCGGTGGCGCGGGTGATCTCGCGGGCCGCCTTCAGATATCCGGCGGGCGGCACCACGACGCCGTTCTCGCCCTGGACCGGCTCGATGATCACGAAGGCGGTGTCCTCGGTGACCGCCGCGCGCAGGGCGTCGACGTCTCCGTACGGTACGTGCGTCACGTCTCCGGGCAGCGGCAGGAACGGCTGCTGCTTGCCGGGCTGGCCGGTGAGGGCGAGCGCGCCCATGGTGCGGCCGTGGAAGCCGCCCTCGGTCGCGACCATGTGCGGGCGGCCCGTGAGCCGGCCGATCTTGAAGGCGCCCTCGTTGGCCTCCGCGCCGGAGTTGCAGAAGTACACGCGTCCGGCGCGGCCGAAGAGCTGGAGCAGCCGCTCGGCGAGCGCGACGGGCGGCTCGGCGACGAAGAGGTTCGAGACGTGGCCGAGCGCGGCGATCTGCCGGGAGACGGCGTCCACCACGGCCGGGTGCCCGTGGCCGAGCGCGTTCACCGCGATGCCGCCGACGAAGTCGACGTACTCCTTGCCGTCCGCGTCCCAGAGCCTGCTGCCCGCGCCGCGCACCAGGGGCAGGCGCGGCGTGCCGTAGTTGTCCATGAGCGCTCCCTGCCAGCGCGCGGTCAGCGACGCGTTGGACGCGGCTTCCGCCGCGGACGGGGTGGGCGCGGACGGGGTGGACGGGGTGTCGGCGGTCATGCCGTGGCTCCCTCTGTCAGCTCGTCGGGCACGACCATCGTGCCGATTCCTTCATCCGTGAAGATCTCAAGGAGGATCGAGTGCTGGACGCGCCCGTCGATGACGCGGGCCGTCTGCACGCCGTTGCGCACCGCGTGCAGACAGCCCCTCATCTTGGGCACCATGCCGCTGGACAGCTCGGGGAGGAGCTTCTCAAGGTCGGTGGCGGTGAGGCGGCTGATCACGTCGTCGCTGCGGGGCCAGTCCTCGTAGAGGCCCTCCACGTCGGTGAGGACCATCAGCGTCTCGGCACCAAGCGCCGCAGCGAGTGCCGCAGCCGCCGTATCAGCATTGACGTTGTAGACATGCCCCGTGTCACCTTCGTCCTGTGAGCGGGCGATCGAGGAGATGACCGGGATGCGGCCGTCGGCGAGCAGCGCCTCGATGGCGCCGGTGTCGATGTCGGTGACCTCGCCGACCCGCCCGATGTCGACCGGTTCGCCGTCGATCAGCGGGCGGTGCCGGGTCGCGGTGATGGTGTGCGCGTCCTCGCCGGTGAGGCCCACGGCCAGCGGGCCGTGCTCGTTGAGCAGCCCCACGAGCTCCCGCTGCACCTGCCCGGCGAGGACCATGCGGACGACGTCCATGGCCTCGGGCGTCGTGACGCGCAGGCCCGCCTTGAACTCGCTGACCAGGCCCTGCTTGTCGAGCTGGGCGCTGATCTGCGGGCCGCCGCCGTGCACCACGACGGGGCGCAGGCCCGCGTGGTGCAGGAAGACGACGTCCTGGGCGAAGGCCGCCTTCAGTTCGGCGTCCACCATGGCGTTGCCGCCGAACTTGATGACGACGGTCTTGCCGCGGTGCCGGGTCAGCCAGGGCAGCGCCTCGATGAGGATCTGCGCCTTGGGCAGGGCGGTGTGCTTGCGGGTGCTCATGGGGTGTTCAGGGTCCTCGGGTTCAGGACGGGCCGCCCGGGGCGGGACCGTGCGGTCCCGCCGGGCTCAGGACGAGTAGGCGCTGTTCTCGTGGACGGGCGACGTTCAGCCGGTCGGGCTCGAAGGCGGCGCCGGTGGTGCCGATGGCGGACAGGACGCGGCCCCAGTTGGGGTCCTCGCCGTGGATGGCGCACTTCAGGAGGTTGTTGCGGGCGATGGAGCGGCCCACCTCGACGGCGTCGTCCTCGCTCGAGGCGCCCACGACCTCGATGCGGATGTCCTTGCTGGCGCCCTCGGCGTCGCCGATGAGCTGCCGGGCGAGGTCGTCGCAGACGCTGCGGACGGCCTCGGCGAGGGCCAGCATGCCCGCGCCCTTGGCCATGCCGCCGACGGTCCAGCCCTCGCCCTCGAAGACGGCCGTCTTGTGCACGCTGTCGGTCGTCTTGATGGCGATGGCGGCCTTCTCGCCGCCGTGCGGGGACAGGGCGGCCGCGGCCGCCTCGACGCCCGGCAGGAGCTTGTCCATGGGGAGCGTGACGCCGATGAGGCCGGTGGAGGCGACGGCGACCTCGGCCGCGTTCACCCCGAGCGCCTCGGCCGTCTTCTCGGCGGTGGCGTGCGTGTCCTGGAAGCCCTTGGGTCCGGTGCAGGCGTTGGCGCCGCCGGAGTTGAGGACGACCGCGGCCACCTGCCCGCCCTTGAGGACCTGCTCGGACCAGAGCACGGGGGCGGCCTTCACGCGGTTGGAGGTGAAGACGCCCGCGGCGGCGAGGCGGGGCCCGTGGTTGACCACGAGGGCCAGGTCCGGGTTGCCGTTCTCCTTGATCCCGGCGGCGATACCCGCAGCCTCGAATCCCTTGGCTGCAGTAACACTCACAGCGTCTCCTTGTTCGCTTCTCCGCCCGCGCAGCGCAGCGGTGCGGGACTCATGGTCGGGTGCGGCCGAGTGGCTGCGCGTGCGTCGCTCACGGTGCGACTCCGATCGTGGAAAGCCCCAGCTCCTCGGGGAGCCCCAGGGCGATGTTCATGCTCTGCACCGCGCCGCCCGCGGTGCCCTTGCTGAGGTTGTCGATGGCGCTGATCACGATCACGCGGCCCGAGCCCGGGTCGTGGGCGACCTGGACGTGCACGGCGTTCGAGCCGTAGACGGAGGCCGTGGCGGGCCACTGGCCCTCCGGGAGCAGCCGTACGAACGGCTCGTCGGCGAACGCCTTCTCGTACACCGCGCGCACGCTCTCCGCAGTGACGCCCGGCTTGGCCTTGGCGCTGCACGTGGCGAGGATGCCGCGCGGCATGGGCGCGAGGGTGGGTGTGAAGGAGACAGACACGCGCGTGCCCGCCGCCGCGCTGAGGTTCTGGATCATCTCGGGGGTGTGCCGGTGCCCGCCGCCCACGCCGTACGGCGACATGGAGCCCATGACCTCGGAGCCGAGGAGGTGGGGCTTGGCCGCCTTGCCCGCACCCGAAGTGCCGGAGGCCGCGACGATCACCGACTCGTCCTCGACGAGTCCCGCGGCGTACGCGGGGAACAGCGCCAGCGAGACGGCCGTCGGATAGCAGCCAGGCACCGCGATGCGCTTGGCCCCCGCGAGGGCGGCGCGGCCGCCCGGCAGCTCCGGCAGGCCGTACGGCCAGGTGCCGGCGTGCTCGCTGCCGTAGAACCGCTCCCAGTCCGCGGCGTCCTTGAGGCGGAAGTCCGCGCCCATGTCCACCACGAGCACGTCCGGGCCGAGCTGCTCGGCGACCGCGGCGGACTGGCCGTGCGGCAGCGCGAGGAAGACGACGTCGTGCCCGGCGAGCGACTCGGCGGTGGTCGGCTCCAGGACGCGCTCGGCGAGCGGCGTCAGGTGCGGCTGGAGGGCACCGAGCGGCTGGCCCGCGTTCGAGTTGGCGGTGAGGGTGCCGATCTCGACCTCGGGGTGGGTGAGCAGCGTGCGCAGCAGTTCCCCGCCCGCGTATCCGCTCGCCCCCGCCACCGCTGCGCGTACCGTCATGGACTCCTCCTCGTGAATGGCATGAATATACAAGCTATTGCAGATCTATGCAATGGAGATCTTGTGCCGCCCCGACCTCCCTGACGGCACCGGTGTCCGGTGGCCAAGACACCACCGCCCCGGTCGGCGGTTGCCGACCGGGGCGAGCGGTGCGCCTGCCTCATGACACCTGGCGGGCTGGCGCCGTTACGCGAGCGACGCGATGGCCTCGTTGAACGTGGCCGACGGACGCATGACGGCCGCCGCCTTGGTGACGTCGGGCTGGTAGTACCCACCGATGTCGACCGGGGAACCCTGGACGGCGATCAGCTCGTCCACGATCTTCTGCTCCTGCTCGGTCAGCGTCTTGGCGAGCGGACCGAAGGCCTCGGCGAGCTGGGCGTCGTCGGTCTGCTTGGCCAGCTCCTGGGCCCAGTACAGGGCCAGGAAGAAGTGGCTGCCGCGGTTGTCGATGCCGCCCAGCTTGCGGCTCGGCGACTTGTTCTCGTTCAGGAACGAGGCCGTGGCGCGGTCCAGGGTGTCCGCGAGGACCTGGGCGCGGGCGTTGCCCGTGGTCTGCGCCAGGTGCTCGAAGGAGACCGCGAGCGCGAGGAACTCGCCGAGGCTGTCCCAGCGCAGGTAGTTCTCCTTGACCAGCTGCTGGACGTGCTTCGGGGCGGAGCCGCCGGCGCCGGTCTCGAAGAGGCCGCCACCGTTCATCAGCGGGACCACCGAGAGCATCTTGGCGCTGGTGCCGAGCTCCAGGATCGGGAACAGGTCCGTCAGGTAGTCGCGCAGCACGTTGCCGGTGACGGAGATGGTGTTCTCGCCGCGGCGGATGCGCTCCACGGAGAACTTGATCGCGTCGACCGGAGCCAGGATCTTGATGTCCAGGCCCTCGGTGTCGTGCTCCGGCAGGTACTGCTCGACCTTGGCGATGAGCTGCGCGTCGTGGGCGCGGCCCGCGTCCAGCCAGAAGACGGCCGGGTCGCCGGTGGCGCGGGCGCGGGTGACGGCGAGCTTCACCCAGTCCTTGATCGGGGCGTCCTTGGTCTGGCAGGCGCGGAAGATGTCACCGGCGGCGACGGGCTGCTCGATGACGACGTTGCCCTGCTGGTCGACCAGGCGGACGGTGCCCGCGGCCGCGACCTCGAAGGTCTTGTCGTGGGAGCCGTACTCCTCGGCCTTCTGGGCCATCAGGCCGACGTTCGGCACCGTGCCCATGGTGGCCGGGTCGTAGGCGCCGTTGGCGCGGCAGTCGTCGATGACGACCTGGTAGATGCCCGCGTACGAGCTGTCGGGCAGCACCGCGAGGGTGTCGGCCTCCTGGCCGTCCGGGCCCCACATGTGGCCGGAGGTGCGGATCATCGCGGGCATGGAGGCGTCGACGATGACGTCGCTCGGCACATGCAGGTTGGTGATGCCGCGGTCGGAGTCGACCATCGCGAGCTCGGGGCCCGCGGCCAGCTCGGCGTCGAAGGACGCCTTGATCTCGGCGCCGTTCGGCAGGGCCTCCAGGCCCTTGTAGATGCCGCCGAGGCCGTCGTTCGGGGTCAGACCCGCGGTGGCGAGGACGTCGCCGTACTTCTCGAAGGTCTGCGGGAAGAAGGCGCGCACGACGTGGCCGAAGATGATCGGGTCGGAGACCTTCATCATCGTGGCCTTCAGGTGCACGGAGAACAGCACGCCCTCGGCCTTGGCACGGGCGATCTGCGCGGTGAGGAACTCGCGCAGGGCGGCGACGTGCAGCACGGAGGCGTCCACGACCTCGCCCGCGAGCACCGGTACCGACTCGCGCAGCACGGTGGTGGTGCCGTCCTCGGCGACCAGCTCGATGCGCAGCGCGCCGTCCTCGGCGACGACGGCGGACTTCTCGGTGGAGCGGAAGTCGTTCTCGCCCATGGTGGCGACGTTGGTCTTGGAGTCGGCCGACCAGGCGCCCATGCGGTGCGGGTGCGTCTTGGCGTAGTTCTTGACCGACGCGGGGGCGCGGCGGTCGGAGTTGCCCTCGCGCAGGACCGGGTTGACGGCCGAGCCCTTGACCTTGTCGTAGCGGGCGCGGATGTCGCGCTCCTCGTCGGTCTTGGGGTCGTCCGGGTAGTCCGGCAGCGCGTAGCCCTGCTCCTGCAGCTCGGCCACGGCGGCCTTCAGCTGCGGGATCGACGCCGAGATGTTCGGCAGCTTGATGATGTTGGCCTGCGGCGTCTTGGCCAGCTCGCCGAGCTCGGCCAGCGCGTCGTCGATGCGCTGGCTCGGCTCGAGGTGCTCCGGGAAGCTCGCGATGATCCGGCCCGCCAGGGAGATGTCACGGGTCTCGACGCGGACACCGGCCGTCGAG
This sequence comes from Streptomyces sp. NRRL B-1347, assembly GCF_000720325.1. Lineage (GTDB taxonomy): Bacteria > Actinomycetota > Actinomycetes > Streptomycetales > Streptomycetaceae > Streptomyces. Next base: position 24,574 of record NZ_JOJM01000029.1, on the reverse strand, counting down.
GCGTACGCCTGGATCACGGGCAGGAACGAATGCGTCGCGAGGGCGGGGGCCTCGTCAGTGTGTGTGTAGATGATGGTCGAGTCAGTCACCGGGTGCTCCGCTCCACGTCTGCAACATTGCTCGACATCAAGATATCTCGTGAGCGAGGTGGTCCTGACAGGGCCCTGGCCGAGGCCGTACGAAAATCGCCGCGCGCCGGTGCCGACAGGGGCCGCGGCCTAGCCGCCCGGGGCCCAGACGCCCGCCGCCGTGCCCTCGCGCACATGGCGTTCGTACGCCACGACCTTGCCGTGGATGATCTCCAGGCTCGCGCCGAGCTCGGCCATGCGCGCGCGGACTGCGCGTTCGTGCTCCTGGAGCAGCGCGAGGCGCTCCGGTTCGTTGCCCGGGCCCGAGCGAACGAGGCGGGCGAAGCGCTTGAGCGTCGCGATCGGCATCCCGGACTCGCGCAGCCGGTTGCACAGCAGGAGCCACTCCACGTCGGCGGGCTCGTACACGCGCCGCCCGCCGCCGGTGCGCGGGACCGGCCGCAGGAACAGCTCCTCGCGCTCGAAGAACCGCAGCGCGTGCACGCTCAGGCCGGTCTCCTCCGCGACCTGCCCGATGGACTTCCCCTCGGTGTGCTGCGCCACTTTCGACCTCCGCGGTGCTCAGCTTGATCTAGATCGCAGTCTAGGTTCTAGCGTTCCGGCCATGACGACCGAGACGACCGAGACGACCATGACCACCAAGACGAAGAAGCCTGCTGTACAGCGCAGGATCGGTTCCGGACACGGCGCGTGGAGCACCGCGGACGACGTACTGGAGGGCATCTCCCTGGAGGGCAGGACCGCGATCGTCACCGGCGGTTACTCGGGCCTCGGCCTGGAGACGACCCGGGCGCTCGTCCGCGCCGGTGCCCGCGTGCTCGTCCCGGCGCGCAGGCCCGGGGCGGCCGCGGCGGCCCTCGGCGGGCTGCCCGGCACGGAGGTGGCCGCCCTTGACCTCGCCGATCTGGACAGCGTCCGCGCCTTCGCCGACCGCGTCCTGGACGCGGGGCGCGCCGTCGACCTGCTGATCGCGGGCGCGGGCATCATGGCCTGCCCGGAGACCCGCGTCGGGCCCGGCTGGGAGGCGCACTTCGCGGTCAACCACCTGGGGCACTACGCCCTGGTCAACCGCATCGCCCCGGCGTTGAGCCCGGGGCGGGCCCGGGTCGTGGCGGTGGCCTCGTCGGGACACTTCCTCTCGGACATCCGCTGGGCCGACCCGCACTTCCACGAGGGCTACGACCGCTGGCTGGCGTACGCGCAGTCGAAGACCGCCAACGCGCTGTTCGCCCTGCACCTGGACCGGCTCGCCGGGAGCGGGGGGCCGCGCGCCTTCGCCGTGCACCCGGGCAGCATCCTGACCCCGCTGCAGCGGCACGTGCCGCGCGAGGACCAGCTCGCCCAGGGCTGGATCTCGGCCGACGGCACCCCCGCCGAGGGCTTCAAGTCCCCGGCGCGGGGCGCGGCGACGGCCGTGTGGGCCGCCACCTCGCCGCTGCTCGCGGACCACGGCGGCGCCTACTGCCAGGACTGCGACGTCGCCGAGGCCGCCACCGGCGACGACATGCTCGTCGGCGGCGTCAAGCCGTGGGCCAGGGACCCCGAGGCGGCGGCCCGGCTGTGGGCGCTGTCCGCCGAGCTCACCGGCGTGGACCACTTCGCGTAGCCGCTGCCGCTGGGCGTGACCGCGACCGCTTCCCGTACGTCGTGCCGCGGCCGGCGGGTCACGGCGTAGGGCAGGTGACGTCCTCGCAGGGCAGGTCGCCCCCGCCCAGGTAGGCGTTCACGGCCCGGTCGGCGCACGGCACCGGGTCGAGCCCCTCGGCCTCGCGGCCGTAGACGCCGTGCCCGCGGATGTCCGCCGCGACCATGCGGGAGCCGGCTCCAGTACGTCTCCGGGTCGCCGGGCCAGCCGCCGACGGGCCAGCCGCCGTCCCGCGCTGCGGCCCGCCGCAGCGGCCGTACGGGGGCCGGCCGCAGCGATCGCACTGGTGCGAGGCCGCGAGGACGACGCCGGAACGGCCCTCGACGACCGCCCCGGAACGGGCCCTGGGGCCGCGCTTGCGTTGGAGCGCGCTCCAACTCCTACTGTCACGGCCGTGATCACCGCGCCGCGGGGATCCGCACGGACCACCGCACCACCTGGAGGTACGACATGACCGGCCTGCCCACACGCGAGCTCGGCGCGCTGACGGTCTCGGCGCAGGGACTCGGCTGCATGGGGATGAGCCACGGCTACGGCGCATCGGACGACGACCGGTCGATCGCCACGCTGCGCCGCGCCCTCGACCTCGGCGTCACCCTGTTCGACACCGCCGACTACTACGGCGCCGGGCACAACGAGGAGCTGCTCGGCCGCGCCCTGTCCGGCGCGCGCCGCGAGCGGGCCGTGATCGCCACGAAGTTCGGCTTCGCGAACCGGCTCGGCGAGCCCCCGCTGATCCGCGGCGACGCCGCGTACGTGCGCCAGGCCTGCGACGCCTCGCTCGCGCGGCTCGGCGTCGACCACATCGACCTGTACTACCTGCACCGCGTGGACCGGAGCGTGCCGATCGAGGAGACCGTCGGCGCCATGGCCGACCTGGTCGCGGCGGGCAAGGTGCGCCACCTCGGCCTGTCCGAGGCGAGCGCGCGGACGATCCGGCGCGCGCACGCCGTGCACCCGATCGCGGCGCTGCAGAGCGAGTGGTCACTGTGGACCCGTGACCTGGAGGCGGAGACCGCGCCGGTGTGCCGGGAGCTCGGCATCGGTCTGGTGCCGTTCTCGCCGCTCGGCCGCGGCTTCCTGACCGGCCGGGTCACCTCGGTCGACGGCCTGGAGGCGAACGACGTGCGGCGCTCGCAGCCGCGCTTCGCCGACGGCAATCTGGAGCGCAACCTCGCCGTCGTCGACGCCCTGAACGCGCTCGCCGCCGCGAAGGGCGTCACGGCGGGCCAGCTCGCCCTGGCCTGGGTGCAGCACCGCGGCGCCGACGTGGTGCCGATCCCGGGCACGCGCCGCGAGACGTATCTGCGGGAGAACCTCGCCGCCGCCACCCTCGAACTGTCCGCCGACGACCTCGCCGCGATCGACGCGGCGGCGCCCGCGGACGGCATCGCGGGGACGCGGTACGACGAGGCGAGCCTGACCGTCGTCGACCGGTAGACCGGCCGGGCGGGGCCGGGCGCGGGCCGCGTACGCTGCCGGTATGTCCTTCCCCGTGCCCGACGCGCTCGCCCACCTCGCCGGTGAGTGGCGGGTGGAGCGGGCCGTACGGGACTTCGCCGCGGGCGCGGACGGACCGGTGGAGGGCCGCTTCAGCGGCACCACCCGGTTCACGCCGCTGCCGGGCGGCGGTCTGCTGCACCACGAGTCCGGCACGTTCACCTGGCGGGGCACCCCGCGCCCCGCCGAGCGCACCCTGCGCTTCCTGCCGGGCGAGCCCGCGGGCACCGTGCTCGTGCACTTCGCCGACGGGCGCTTCTTCCACGGCCTCGATCTGCGCACCGGCCGCCACACGGCCGACCACCCGTGCGCGGCGGACCTCTACCGGGGCGACTTCCTCGTGGACGACGCGGACTCCTGGCGGACGCGCTGGCGCGTCCGGGGCCCGGCCAAGGACCTGCTCCTGACGACGCGCTACGCCCGCACGGTCACTGCTCGCCCAGGACCATCCACATGCCCGGGTCCGCCAGGCCCTTGAAGCCGATCTTCTCGTAGACGCCGTGGGCGTCGGCGGTGCCGAGGACGATCCTGCGCAGGCCGTGGGCCGCCAGGTGGTCGCGCACGCCCGCCACCAGGGCGGTGCCCAGGCCCGTGCCGCGCGCGGAGCGGTCCACGTAGACGTCGCAGAGCCAGGCGAAGGTGGCGCGGTCGGTCACCACGCGCGCGTACGCCACCTGTTCGCCCGACGCGGTGTCGTACACGCCGAAGTTGAGGGAACCGGCCATCGCGGCGTCCTGTTTGTCGCGGGGGCGGCCGATGGCCCAGTAGGCGTCGGTGGACAGCCAGTGGTGGACGCGGCCGACGTCGATGCGGGCGGGGTCGGTGGACAGCTCGTACCCGTCGGGCAGCGCGGGGGCGGGAGTCGTGTCGGTCATCCCGTCACTTCATCACACGCCTGTGCCAATCGGCGGACGCCTTCGGCGATCTCCGCGGTGCCCGCGAGCGCGGCGAAGCTGAGGCGGATGTGCCCGGCCGGGGGCTCCGCGGCGAAGTAGGGGCGCCCGGGGGCGACCGCGACCCCGGCGCGCAACGCGGCCGCCGCCAGGGCGAGTTCGTCGGTGCCGTCGGGCAGGCGCAGCCACAGGTGGTAGCCGCCCGCGGGGACGTGCGGCAGGGCCAGCGCGGGCAGGCGCAGCCGCAGCGCGGCCACCAGCGCGTCCCTGCGCTCCTTCAACTCCCCCGCCACCGCGCGCAGATGGCGGGGCCAGGCCGGGGAGCCGACGAGTTCGAGCGCGGCCTCCTGGAGGGGTCTCGGCACGAAGAAGTGGTCGACGACCTGGATGGTGCGCAGCCGCTCCAGGACGGGGCCGCGCGCGACGAGCGCGCTGACCCGGAAGCTCGGCGAGGTGGCCTTGGTGAGCGAGCACACGTGCACGACGACGCCGTCCCGGTCCTCGGACGCCAGGGGCCTCGGCAGCGGCCCCGCGTCCTCGTGCACGAGGCGGCGCACGAAGTCGTCCTCGACGACGAACGCCCCGGCGGCGCGGGCGATGCGCAGCACCTCGGGGCGGCGCTCGGCGGAGAGCACGGCGCCGGTGGGGTTCTGGAACAGCGGCTGGCAGACGAACACGCGCGCCCCGGTCGCCTCGAACGCGGCGGCGAGCAGCTCCGGGCGGACCCCGTCGGTGTCCACCGGCACCGGCACCGGCCGGAGACCGGCGGCCCGCGCGATGGCGAGCAGTCCGGGGTACGTGGGCGACTCGATGAGCACCGGCGCGCCGGGCGGGGCGAGCGCCCGCAGCGCGGTCGTCAGGGCGCTCTGCCCGCCCGCGGTGATCAGGACCTCGGCCGCGGTGATCGCGCCGCCGATGCCGCGCGCGAACCACTCGCGCAGCTCGGGCAGGCCGTCGACCGGGGGCCGCTCCCAGGCTCCGGGGCGCCGTCCGGCCCGCGCGAGGGCGGCGGCCATCGCGCGCTCGGGCTGGAGCGAGGGGTGCAGATAGCCGCCGTTGAACTCGATGACGCCCGGGCCCGGCGCGGCGAGCGTGGCGAGCACCCCGGAGGCGTCCACCGAGCGCGGCACGACGTCGGCGGTGGCGTCGGCGCTCAGGGACACCTCCTGCCACGAGGTGTCGCCCACCGGGACGGCGGGGCCCGGCGCGTGCGCGCGGAAGGCACCGGCGCCGGGGCGCGTGACGACCAGGCCCTCCGCGGCGAGCTGCGCGAGAGCCCGCGACACGGTCACCGGGCTCACCCGGAACCGCTCGACGAGGGCCCGACTGGACGGCAGCTTTCCACCTGGAGAGTAGCGGTCCAGCTCATTTCGCAGCTGATACGCCAACTCACCCACACTGCTACGCTGTTCCATGAGAGCACAGGATAGCGCTACTGAATCACGGCGGATAGCGGTCCCGCCCCGCGCCTCGGCGGCGGGCGTCACCGCCACCGCGCCCCGGAAAGCCCCGCAGGCCCCGCGGGTCCCGCAGGCCCCGCGGGTCGTCCCCTCCTCCCGCCGCGTCGGCACCCTCCAGGCCGCCCTCGGCGTCACCGCGTTCTCGCTCACGTTCCCCGCCACCGCCTGGGGCCTCGAAGGCATCGGCCCCTGGAGCTTCGTCGCGCTGCGCTGCGTGCTGAGCGCCCTCGTCGCGGGCGGCTGTCTGCTGGCGCTGCGCGTGCCGCTGCCCCGGCGCGCCGACTGGCCGGGGCTCGCCGTCGTCGCGGGCGGCACCGTGATCGGCTTCCCGCTGCTCACCACGCTCGCCCTGCAGACGTCGAGCACCGCGCACGCGGCCGTCGTCGTCGGCCTTCTGCCGCTGACGACGGCCGTGTTCTCCGTCCTCCGCACCGGCGCCCGGCCCTCGCGCGCCTTCTGGGCGGCGGCGCTCGCGGGCGCCGCCGCCGTGGTCGCGTTCACGGTCCAGCAGAGCGGCGGCGCACTGACGACCGCCGACCTCTATCTGTTCGGCGCGCTTGTGGTGTGCGCCGCCGGCTACACCGAGGGCGGCCGTCTGGCCCGGCACCTGCCCGGCTGGCAGGTCATCGGCTGGGCGCTCGTCCTGTGCCTGCCGCTCGGCGTCGTCTGGGCGGCGCTCGCCCTGCCGCACGAGACGTTCGAGCTCACCGGGCACAGCACGGCGGGCCTGCTGTACTCGGCGGTCGGCTCGCAGTTCCTCGGCCTGCTGGTCTGGTACCGGGGCATGGCCGCGATCGGCATCCCCAAGGCCAGCCAGCTCCAGCTCGCCCAGCCCCTGCTCACCCTGTTCTGGTCGGTGTTCCTGCTCGGTGAGTCGCTGACCCCCGCCGCGCCGCTCACGGCCGTCGCCGTCCTGGTGTGCATCGCCGCCACCCAACGGGCGCGCGGGTAGGCGCCAACCGAGGCCACCGGTCGTACACTGTCGGCCACGCACCGCCACCATCAGCGACGCGGACGAGGAGGTCACTCCCCATGCAAGCATCCGTGGGCGACCGGCTGCTGATCCACGGCAGGATCGTCGGACAGCACGACCGGAACGCGGAAGTCATCGAGGTCCTCGGAGCGAACGGCGGCCCGCCGTACCGCGTGCGGTTCGAGGACGGTCACGAGACAGTGATGTCCCCGGGCCCCGACACCGTCGTACGCCCCTTCGCCGCCAACGACTAGGCGCCGCTGCGGCCGCGGTCGCTACGGAGCCGGGTACGTGTAGTGGTCGTCGACAACGCGCTGCATCGCGCCGATCCTGTCGGCGACCACGTGCTTCGCCGAGTAGAACACGTGCCCGCGCACCCGCGGGAAGTCCTTCGCGTACGTGAGGTGGCGGGACAGCTCGGTCGGGTCCTGCCAGGGCGCGGGCTGCGCCGGGTCGCCCGCCTTGTACAGCGCCTCCCCCACGTAGAGGCGCACGCCCGTGCCCCGGGCCACTTCGTCCCACCAGGGCACCAGCTTGGCGTAGTCGGCGGCGGGCAGGCCGATGTGCCAGTAGAGCTGCGGACAGATGTAGTCCAGCCAGCGCTTGCGCACCCAGCCGCGGGTGTCCGCGTACAGGTCGTCGTAGGTCTGTACGCCCGCCCGCGTGTCCGAGCCGGTGGGGTCGGTGGCCGCGTTGCGCCAGACGCCGAAGGGGCTGATCCCGAACTGCGTGCCCGGCCGCGTCTTCTTGATCCGGGTGCCCATCTCGCGCACGAGACGGTCGATGTTGTCCCGCCGCCACGAGGCCCGGTCGGGGAAGGCGCCGCCGTAGCGCGCGAAGGCCTCGTCGTCGTCGAAGACCTGACCCGCCACCGGGTACGGGTAGAAGTAGTCGTCCCAGTGCACGGCGTCGAGGCGGTAGCGGCGCACGGCGTCGAGCATGGCCTGCTGCACGAACCGCCGGACCTCGGGCAGACCGGGGTTGTAGAACAGCTTCCCGCCGTACGGCACGACCCACTCGGGGTGCACGCGCGCGGGGTGGTTCGGCACGAGCCGGGAGGGGTCGGCGTGCATGGCGATCCGGAACGGGTTGAACCAGGCGTGCAGCTCGAGGCCCCGGTAGTGCGCCTCGCGCACGGCGGTGCCCAGCGGGTCCCAGCCCGGGTCCTTGCCCTGCGTGCCCGTGAGGTACTCCGACCACGGCTCGTACGCCGAGGGCCAGAACGCGTCGGCCGTCGGGCGCACCTGCAGGACGACCGCGTTGAGGCGGCGGCGCACCGCCTCGTCGAGGTAGGCGATCAGCTCCGCGCGCTGCTGCTGGGGTGACAGGCCCGGCTTGGAGGGCCAGTCGATGTTCACCACCGTCGCCACCCACATGCCCCGCATCTCGCGCCCCCGGTGTCTGGAGCCCGCACCCGCGGCCGCGTCCCCGGCTGTCGCGAGTCCCGCGGCCACCGATGCCGCCGCCACGGTGAAGGCCCGACGTGACATACGCCTCATGTTCCCGTCCCCTGATTCTCGAAATCCCCGGACAAGCCCTGGCCGTTCGGGGACAGCATGCCCGACCCGGGCGGCCGCGCACCGCGACGCGCGGAGTAACGTTCACCGGCGAGGCAGGGACCGGCATCACACGGGGGACCTGCCGCCCCTGTAGATGAGCGAAAGGCACGAGGTGACCGACTCTATGGCCGACATTGCGCGCGTCGGAGTGGTGGGCTGTGGCCAGATGGGCGCCGGGATCGCAGAGGTCTGCGCCCGCTCCGGCCTGGACGTGAAGGTCGCGGAGACCACCGGAGAGGCCCTGGAGATCGGCCGCACGCGGCTGTACAACTCCCTGTCCAAGGCGGCCGAGCGCGGCAAGATCTCGGAGGAGGAGCGGGACGACACGATCGCGCGCCTCAGCTTCACCACGGACCTCGGCGAGTTCGCCGACCGCGACCTCGTCATCGAGGCCGTCGTGGAGAACGAGCAGGTCAAGACCGAGATCTTCCAGGTGCTCGACCAGGTGGTGACGCGCCAGGACGCGATCCTCGCCTCCAACACCTCCTCCATCCCGCTGGTGAAGCTGGCCGTGGCCACGTCGCGGCCCGACCAGGTCATCGGCATCCACTTCTTCAACCCGGCCCCCGTGCAGCAGCTCGTCGAGCTGATTCCGGCCCTGACCACGTCGGAGGGCACGCTCAGCCGGGCGCAGCTGTTCACGGAGAAGGTGCTCGGCAAGCACGCCATCCGCGCCCAGGACCGCTCCGGGTTCGTCGTGAACGCGCTCCTCATCCCGTATCTGCTCTCCGCGATCCGGATGTTCGAGTCGGGCATCGCCAGCCGCGAGGACATCGACAACGGCATGGAGATGGGCTGCGCCCACCCGATGGGCCCGCTCAAGCTGGCCGACCTCATCGGCCTCGACACGGTGGCCTCGGTCGCCGACTCGATGTACGCCGAGTACAAGGAGCCCCTGTACGCCGCTCCCCCACTGCTCCAGCGCATGGTCGACGCGGGCCGCCTCGGCCGCAAGTCGGCCTCGGGCTTCTACACGTACGGCTGACGCGGGCACGACCGGGAGCGCTCGCACACATGGACGGGCGCACTCCGGTAGTCGCTACGCTGTGTGGCTGAATTCAAGTCAGTTTCCGGACAGTTCGCGGGCCCGGCACTCGGTGAGTGCCGGGTCCGTGGCGTTCACACACCGTGTGCGCCACGGGCTCGCATATGCCCTGCGCACACTCTCCCGCCCCGACCACCAGGCGAGTTGACTTTCCGCTGCGCACAGGGGGGATGTGACCACTACTGAGAGGAGCGGACTCGTGACCACCGACCCCGAGCGTCCCGTGGTCCCGGAAGAACTCGCAGAGTTACGTCGGAGCCTGGACGTGGGCCTCGCCCGCGTCGACGGACAGCTCGCGTTACTCACCCAGCGCGACGGTCAGCACACCAAGGACCAGGACGACCTGTCCGTGCGGATCGCGGCCCTGGAACACACCCGTTGGCCACTGCCCGCCCTCGCCGCGCTCACCGCGGTCGGTGCGCTCGCCGTGGCGGTCTGGCAGGCCCTCGGACACTAACCCAGGGCCGCGTCCGAGCGGTCAGCGCGCGTCCTCGCCGAGGCGCAGATGGTGCAGCAGGAGGAGCGCCGCCGCCATGTTGGCGGCCGGGACCTCACCGCGCGCCACCATGTCGGGAACGAGCTTGAGCGGCACCCACTCGCGTCGGTCCGACTCGAAGTCGTCCTCGGGGTGGCCGATGTAGGTCCCCTCGTCCGACCAGTAGATGTGGTGCCGGGCGTCCGTGAGCCCGTTGGACGGCTCGACGCTCATCAGGTGTCGCAGGGGCCCCGGCCGCCAGCCGGTCTCCTCCTCCATCTCACGCGCCGCCGCGCAGGCGATGTCCTCTCCGTCCTCCACCACTCCGGCCGCGAGCTCCCAGCCCCAGCTGTCGGTGATGAAGCGGTGCCGCCACAGGAGCAGCACCTCGTTGGCCTCGTTGACCACCGTGGCGATCGCCACCGGGCGGAGCCGTATCAGGAAGTGGTCGAGGTGCCGGCCGTTCGGCAGCTCGACATCTGCGAGATTGACGGTGAACCATCGGTTTCCATACACAGTCTGTTCGCTCTGTTTCGTCCACTGCACGGTTCTGCCACCTTCCGCCGAGTAGATGGCAATATCGCAGCAGGAAGGTGCGAGAGCACTCGGCGCACGGCGGAGCGACGTAGCACGTGTCAGGCGTCGTTCCGCACCCGCGCTCCCGATGTCACGACGTCACGGCGTCACGGGGAACCGCGCCTCACTGCGCCCCCGCTCCTCACAGCGGTACCCGCAGCGCCCCGTCGATCAGCTCGGCGGCCTCGGCCGTGCCCGCGCAGTCGCTGCGGACCAGGTACTCGCGCACCGCCCGCAGCCGGTCGCGCAGGCGCTGGGACTCCATCCCGCGCGCCTGCTCCGCCATCTCCACCGCCGTGGCCACCGCCTCGTCGGTGTTGCCCTGGCGCAGCTCGATCTGGCTGAGCATGGCGAGCCGGTGCACCCGGCCCCGGTCGTGCGCCGGGGTGTCCACCGCGGCGGCGGCGTGTTCGCGCGCCGCCACGAGATCGCCGAGGCTGAGCAGCGCCTCCGCCACCTGTACGTTCACCAGGCCCGGCTGGACATAGCCCGTCTCGTCCGGCTCCCGGCCGCGGCGGATGCGGTCGGCGGCGACCTCGGCACGCCGGATGCACGACAGCGCGCTGCTGCCGTCGCCCAGGTGCGCGTACGCCTTGGCCTGCATCGCGTACAGATCGGACGCGAGCGCGGGGGTGATGTCCCGGCCCGCGGCGCGCAGCGCGGCCTCCGCGAAGGCCACCGCCTGGCGGAACTCGCGCATGAACAACGACTGGTTGACGAGCAGCGCGATCACGTATGCGCCGAGCCCCCGGTCCCCGCTGGCCTTCGCCAGGCGCAGCGCCTGGTGGAAGTAGCGCTGGGCGAGGCCGTGCGCGTCCGAGTCGTAGGCGCAGATGCCCGCTATCGCCACCAGACCGCCGGTCGCGCGGTGCAACTGGCGTCCCATCGCGTCGGTGTAGCTGCCGCGGAGCAGCGGCGCCGCCTCCGCGTTGAGGAAGCCGACGATGCGGGTGCGGGTCGCGATGCCACCGGTCTTGCGGTACATCTGCTCGTAGTGCGTACGGGCCGCGCGCAGCGTCTCCAGGTCCGCCATGCTCACCGGGTGCCGGCCGCCGCGCGAGACGTCCGTGTCCTCGGGCGGGTTCTCCCACTCCCACACCGGCATCACGGCGGGCGTCCCGGTCACCGCGGGAGCGCCGAGCAGATGCGGCCGCTGCTGCTCGTCGGACCGCCACAGGGCCGTCGCCCGCTCGACGAACCCGGAGAGCGTGGAGGCCATCGAGCCGCCGCGGACGGCCGGGCCGCCGGGCACGCCGAGGCCGATGTCGTCCAGGGTGACGGTGCGCTGCAGCCGCGCGGCGAGCACCTCGCAGATCAGGTCGGGCACCTGGCCGCGCGGGCGCTGGCCCTTCAACCAGCGGGCCACGGCGGTGTGTTCGTATCTCAGCGCGAGGCCGCGGGCCTTGCCCGCCTGGTTCACATGTGCGGCCAGGCCCGCGTGCGAGATGCCGGCTTCGTCGAGGATCGCGTCGAGCAGGGTGTTGGGCTGCATGGATGCCCTCCGGTGGCTCGGTGCACCCAGCCTAGTGGAGCGCCCTTCACACGGGGTGTGAACGGAGTGCTCGCATCCGGGGGGTACGCGCTCTGCCGCACGGGGCGCGCGGTCGGTTGACTGAGGGACCTCACCAGGAGGCGGCCGGGCCGTCGGCTCCCCCCTCACTCAGCGCGGCGGCCCTTCTTCGGCGCCGTCCGTACGTCCGTCGTCTGCCCGGCAGTTCCACGACGGCACGGACGGCGCGGGCCGCACCACACCGGGCGGTGTTCAGCTCATGGTGCGGGCGCACCGCCCGGTCTCCGTCTGCTGCCGGGGGACCCGCTGCCGGTCGTTGCGCAGCACGAGCAGCGCCGCGTCGTCGGACGGGAGGCGGCCGATGTGCCGCAGGAGCCTGGCGTACACGGACTGGATCACCTGCTGCGGCGACACCGGCTGGGTCCGTGCGGCCTCGCCGAGCACGGCCTGCAGCGGGAAGAACCGCCCGGAGCCGTCGCGCGCGTCCTCCACGCCGTCCGTGTGCAGCACCAGGGCGTCGCCGGGCAGCAGCCTGCCGCAGTGCTGCAGGGGCAGTTCGGCGGGCAGCGGAAAGGGGCCGAGCGGCGGCAGCGGTTCGCCGCCGGGCAGCTGCTGGGCGCGGCCGCGCAGCCGATACGGCCACGGGTGGCCGCAGTTGAGGGCCCACACCTCGCCGTCCTGGCTGATTTCCACCAGGAGGACGGTCACGAACTCCTCGGCGACCGGGCTCTCCGGCGCCGCCGCGCCGCTCGCCGGGTGCTCGGCGCGGGAGCGCTCCCGCAAGTGCCGGGCCAGGGCCCGCTCCAGGCGCCGCAGCACCTGCGGCAGTTCGGGCTCGTCGTGGGCGGCCTCGCGGAAGCTGCCGAGCACGGCGGCGACGGTGCCGATCGCGGCGAGGCCGTGGCCGCGCACGTCGCCCATCACGACGCGCACGCCGTGGTCGGTGGCCGCGACCTCGTACAGGTCACCGCCGACGGAGGCGCCGCGCGACGCGGACAGGCGGCCCGCGGCCAGGGCGAGCCCGTCGATGCGCGGCGGCAGCGGCCGCAGCAGGACGTTCTGCGCGGCGCCCGCGATCTCGCGGATCTGCCGCAGCTCCCGGATCAGCGCGTGCCGCACATGGAATATGAGGCCCGTGCCCACGGCGAAGAAGACGGCGCTGGTGACGATCCGCGCTCCCAGGCCGTGCTGCTGCGCGAGCGGACAGGTCAGTTTGTAGGTGATGGCGACGGCGCCCCACACCGTCGGCAGGCCGAGCGTGAGCGCCCGCCGCAGCCGACGGCGGCACGGCCGCTCGAACGCCGCTGCCGGACGCTCGTCGCATCCGTCCCCCGGCCCGCGGGCCCGCAGCCGCGGTCCGCGCCGGGTCCCCGCGCCGGGGCGGGGCGTACGAGGCTTGATACGGATCATGCCGACGGCCCCCCTAAGGCCCCGGGTCAGCGTGCGGGCCGTATAAGGGACCGGCCCCTGCGGCCGGATTGATTCTGTCGACCGGGTGGCCGGATCGGGTCAGATCACCGGCAGTTGTCACTCAAACGAGTGAGCGGCGCTCCGACGGTGCCCCGACACGCCGGAGGGGGCGCATCCGCTCTCGCGGACACGCCCCCTCAGCAGCGCTTTCGTGCGCCGGGCCGGTGCTAGGCCCCGCGCAGCACCGCGCCGGTCGTCTCGGCGGCACGCGCCACCGCGGCGTCGCGGGCGGCCGAGGCCTCCTCGACCGTCAGCGTGCGGTCGGGGGCGCGGAAGCGCAGCGCGTACGCGAGCGACTTCTTGCCCTCGCCCAGCTGCTCGCCGGTGAAGACGTCGAACAGGCGGAGGTCCTCGAGGAGTTCACCCGCGCCGTCGCGCAGGTACGCCTCGACGACGGCCGCGGGGACGTCCTGGTCGACGACGAGCGCGACGTCCTGCGTGGCCACCGGGAAGGACGAGATGCGCGGCGCCCGCAGCGGACCCTCGCCCGCCTGCTCGAGCAGGTCCAGGTTCAGCTCCATCGCGCAGGTGCGGGCGGGCAGGCCGAGCGCCTTGGTGACGCGCGGGTGCAGCTCACCGGCGTGGCCGATGGTGACCAGGTTGCCCTGCTCGCCCTCCGGGCCCTCGGCGCTGTCCAGGTACACCACGAGCTCGGCGCAGCGGCCCGGGTGCCAGGGGCCGTACTGGCCCTGCTGGACGATGAGTTCGGCGCCGGCCTCGCGGGCCAGGGCGCGCGCCGCCTCGACGGCGTCCGCCCAGTCGGCCGGGCGGCCCTTGCCCCACCAGCCGGACCGCTCGCGGGCGCCCGCGAGCACCACGGCGGCGTGCCGGGGCTGCTCGGGCAGGGCGCTGTTGAGCTCGGCGATCTCCTCGTCCGTGGGACGCCGGTCGACGGGCAGCCGCCCGGGGACCTTCGCGTTCTCCAGCAGTGGGGTCTCCCCTGCTCGAACGGAGTCGAGAGCTCGGGGATGGAAGACCAGGCCGGTCTCGAAGAGGGCGAGGTCGTGGCTGCCGCGTCCGTCGTTGCGGCGCAGCGCGGCGAGGAGGCCGGGGAGCAGCGTCGTGCGGAGCGCGGGCTCCTCGTCCGAGAGCGGGTTGACGAGCTTGACGACGCGGCGGTTCGGGTCGTCGGCGTCCAGGGCGAGCTGGTCGAAGACCTGCTCGCTCACGAACGGGTAGTTCGGCGCCTCGACGTAGCCCTCGCCCGCGAGCACGCGGCCGACGCGGCGGTGCAGCCGCTGCCGCTCGGTCAGACCGCTCCCGGCCGGGGGCCGCGGCAGCGTCGAGGGCAGGTTCTCGTAGCCCTCGAGCCGGATGACCTCCTCGGCGAGGTCGTTGACCTCGACGAGGTCGGGGCGCCAGGACGGCACGGTGACGGTCAGGGAGTCCTGGCCGTACACGTCGCAGCCGACCTGCTGGAGGCGGCGCACGACCGTCTCGCGGCCGTACGCGACACCGGCGACGCGGTCCGGGTGGTCGGCGGGCATCGTGATGGTGTGCGGCGCGGACGGCGCGATGACCTCGGTGACGCCCGCCTCCGCGGTGCCGCCCGCGAGCAGCACGAGCAGGTCGACGGTGCGCTGCGCGGCGGCGGACGCGGCCTGCGGGTCGACGCCGCGCTCGAAGCGGCGGGCCGCCTCGGAGGACAGCTTGTGGCGGCGCGCGGTGCGGGCCACGGTGACCGGGTCGAAGTGCGCGGCCTCGATGACGACGTCGGTGGTGCCCTCCGCCTCGTCGTGGTCGGCGATCTCCGTGTTGGCGCCGCCCATGACGCCCGCGAGGCCGATGGGGCCGCGCTCGTCGATGATCACCAGGTCCTCGGCGTCGAGCACGCGCCGGGCGCCGTCGAGGGTGGTGAACTTCTCGCCCTGCTCGGCGCGGCGGACGCCGATGGTGCCCTGGACGCGGGAGCGGTCGTAGGCGTGCAGCGGCTGGCCGAGCTCCAGCATCACGTAGTTGGTGACGTCGACGGCCAGCGAGATCGGGCGCATGCCCGCCTTCTGCAGGCGGCGCATCAGCCAGAGCGGCGAGCGGGCGTCGGGGCGGAGCCCGGTGACGGTGCGCGCGGTGAAGCGGTCGCAGCCGGCCGGGTCGCTGATCTGCACCGGGTAGCCGAACGAGTTCGGGGCCGGGACGTCGAGCAGCGCCGGGTCGCGCAGCGGCAGGCCGTACGCGGTGGCCGTCTCGCGGGCGACGCCGCGCAGCGAGAGGCAGTAGCCGCGGTCGGGCGTGACGGCGATGTCCAGGACCTCGTCGACGAGCTCCAGGAGCTCGATGGCGTCGGTGCCGGCCTCGTGCTCGGGCGGCAGCACGATGATGCCGTCGCCGCCCAGCGCGGTGGAGTCGCCCATGCCCAGCTCGTCGCCGGAGCAGATCATGCCGTGCGAGGTCTTGCCGTACGTCTTGCGCGCGGCGATCGCGAAGTCGCCGGGCAGCACGGCGCCGGGCAGGACCACGACGACCTTGTCGCCCACGGCGAAGTTCCGGGCGCCGCAGACGATCTCCTGCGGCTCACCCGTGCCGTTGGCCTGACCGACGTCCACGGTGCAGAAGCGGATGGGCTTCTTGAAGCCCTCCAGCTCCTCGATGGTGAGGACCTTGCCGACGACGAGGGGGCCCTTGAGGCCCGCGCCGAGCTGTTCCACGGACTCGACTTCGAGGCCCGCGGCGATCAGCTTGGCCTGCACGTCGCGGCCGGTCTCGGTGGCGGGGAGGTCGACGTACTCCCGCAGCCAGGAAAGCGGGATGCGCATCAGATCTCCGTCCCGAACGGCCGGGTGAAGCGGACGTCACCTTCGACCATGTCTCGCATGTCTTCGACGTTGTGGCGGAACATCAGCATCCGTTCGATGCCGAACCCGAAGGCGAATCCGCTGTACTTCTCGGGGTCCACGCCGCAGGCGGCCAGCACCTTGGGGTTGACCATGCCGCAGCCGCCGAGCTCGATCCAGCCCTCGGACGAACAGGTGCGGCAGGGGCGGTCGGGGTTGCCCACGGACTCGCCGCGGCACACGTAGCAGACCATGTCCATCTCGGCGGACGGCTCGGTGAAGGGGAAGAAGTTCGGCCGGAGCCGGGTCTTCATGCCCTCGCCGCCGAACAGCGCCTGCACCATGTGGTCCAGGGTGCCCTTGAGGTCCGCCATGGTCAGGCCCTCGTCCACGGCGAGCAGCTCGACCTGGTGGAAGACCGGGGTGTGGGTGGCGTCCAGCTCGTCGGTGCGGTACACGCGGCCGGGGCAGATCACGTAGACCGGCGGCTCGCGGTCGATGAGCGAGCGGATCTGCACGGGCGAGGTGTGCGTGCGCAGCACGACGCCGGAGTCCGCGCCCGCGGCGGAGCCGCTGTTGGACGCAGCGTCCGCGCCTTCGATGAAGAACGTGTCCTGCTCACCGCGCGCGGGGTGGTCGGGGCCGATGTTCAGGGCGTCGAAGTTGAACCACTCGGCCTCGACCTCGGGGCCCTCGGCGACCGCGTAGCCCATGGCGACGAAGACGTCCTCGATGCGCTCGGACAGCGTGGTCAGCGGGTGCCGGGCGCCGGCCGCGACGCGGTCGTGGGGCAGCGTGACGTCCACCGCCTCCTCGACCAGGACGCGGGCGTCGCGCTCGGCCTCCAGCTCGCTCTGGCGGGCGGCGAGCGCCTTGTTCACGGCGCCGCGGGCCATGCCCACGCGCTTGCCCGCCTCGGCCTTGGCCTGCGGGGGCAGCGCGCCGATCTCGCGGTTGGCGAGGGCGAGCGGCGAGGTGCCGCCGCAGTGGGCGGTCTTCGCCTCCTGGAGCTGGTCGAGGTCGGCGGCGGCCGCGAAGGCGGCGAGCGCCTCGTCCCGCACGCGCTCGATCTCTTCAGGTTTCAGTGCCTCGACCTCGACAGGGTCGTACGACTTGTTCGGTGCCGACATCTCTTCCCGTGCTTCCGGTTGGCTGGCGGATGGTCCCCGTCAACGAGTCGGAGACGAGTTGTCCCGAAAATGGGGACACAAGGTGCCAACGACCGAGTCTAACGGGGGTGTGGTGAACGAATGCGCCCGCGGGCTGCTCGGACGGCGATCACTGAAGATACGCCGGAGCCCCCACGGGCAAGGTAAATCGGAACTGGGCGCCGCCGCTCGCCGCGCGGCCGACGGTGATCGTGCCGCCGTGTGCCTCGACGATGCCCTTCACGATGTACAACCCCAGTCCCGTCCCGCCGCGCTTGCTGCCCCGCCAGAAGCGGGTGAAGACGCGGCCCATCGACTCCTCCGGAATGCCGGATCCCTCGTCGCTGACGGTGACCGCGGTGTCGGTCGCCCCCCGCACCCGCAGGGACGGCGAGGGCGCCACGTCGATGGTGACAGTTCCCTCGCCGTGGCGCACCGCGTTTTCAAGGAGGTTGCTGAGCACCTGGTCGATCTTGTCCGGGTCGGCCCACAGGTCGGGCAGCGGCTGCTGGAGGCGGACGAGGAAGCGGTCCGCGTCCTGGCCCGCGGCGACGTGGGCCTGGATGTGGCGCCCGACGGCGGCGCCGATGTCGACGGGCTGACGGCGCAGTTCGAGCCGGCCCGAGTCGATGCGGGAGATGTCGAGGAGCTCGGCGATGAGGCGGGTGACGCGGTTGGCGTCGGCGTCGACGGTCTCCAGCATCAGCCGTTTCTGGTCGTCGGTGAACCGCTCCCACTTGGCGAGCAGCGTGGCGGTGAAGCCCTTCACGGACGTCAGCGGGGAGCGCAGTTCGTGGGCGACCGTGGCGATCAGCTCGGCGTGGCTGCGCTCCGTGCGGCGCCGGGCCTCGGTGTCGCGCAGCGAGACGACGAGGCGGCTCAGCGGGCCCTTCGGCCGCGACCGTACGTAGCGCGCGGAGACGAGCACTTCCCGGCCGCCGGGGAGCAGCAGATTGCGCTCGGGCTGGGCGACGCGGGTGACGAGGCCTCCGTACGGATCGGTCACCTGCCACCACCTGCGCCCTTCGAGGTCCTCCAGGGGCAGGGCGCTCTCGATGCGGATGCCGAGCGCGTCGGCCGCGCGCACGGCGGTGATGCGCGCCGCGGCGGCGTTGAAGCAGATGACGCGCCCGGTCTCGTCGGCGACGACGAGGCCGTCGGGCAGGTCGTCCGGGTCGATGCCGAGCTCACCGAGACCGGGGCCCGCAGGACCGGCGTGGCCCGCGGGAGGGCACAGGATGCCCCGCACTCCCGGTGCTCTGCTCGTGCCGACGCTCATTCTCCTTATCCCCGCCTCTCGGAGCTGGCGCAGTGGGCCCCCGAGCCCGACACACTACTAGCCGGGGGTGACGGAGCGGCACCCTCCGGCGGCACGCTGTGCACGGGCGGACGCATAGAGGCATACGGCTGCCGCGGTCGCGAGGTTCAGGCTCTCGGCGCTGCCGTGGATCGGAACGCGCACCACGGCGTCGGCGAGTGCGCGGGTCTCCTCCGGCAGCCCCCAGGCCTCGTTGCCGAAGATCCACGCGGTTTCGGTGCCCATGGTGCCCTTGTCCAGCTCGGCGTCCAGGTCGTCCTCGCCCGCGCCGTCGGCGGCGAGCACCCGTACGCCGGCCGCCTTCAGGCCGCGTACGGCCTGCTCGACGGGCACGCCCACGGCCACCGGCAGATGGAAGTGCGAGCCGACGGAGGCGCGCACCGCCTTGGGGTTGTAGAGGTCCACGGACGCGTCGGTGAGCACCACGGCGTCGGCCCCTGCGGCGTCGGCGCAGCGCAGCACGGTGCCCGCGTTCCCGGGGTCCCGTACGTGCGCGAGCACGGCCACGAGCTTGGGGCGCCCGGCGAGGATCTCCTCGAACGGCACGTCGAGGAAGCGGCACACGCCGACGAGCCCCTGCGGGGTGACGGTGGTCGAGATGTCGGCGATCACGCTCTCGTCGGCGAGGTGCACCCGCGCCCCGGCGGCGCGCGCGTCCGCCACGATGTCCGCGTACCGCTCAGCGGCCTCGACGGTGGTGAACAGCTCGACGAGCGTGGCCTCGGCGCCGCTGCGGTGCCCGGCCGCCTCCCGCACCGCCTGCGGCCCCTCCGCGAGGAAGAGCCGCTCCTTCCCCCGGAAGTTCCGCTTGCCAAGCCGCCGCGCGCCACTGACGCGCGGCGAACGCGGGGAGATCAGTTCGGGACCGTGTGCCATCGAGTCGCTTTCCGGTGTACGGGGTCGAGAGGGGGTCGGGAAGGGGCTGAACGCGACTGGACCCGCAGGCTCAGGGGGCCTGCGGGTCCAGTCGCGGTTCGAGCTCAGTGCAACGTCACGCGGCCTTGGGGGCGTTGACGTCGGAAGGCAGGGCCTTCTGGGCGACCTCGACGAGCGCCGCGAAGGCGTTGGCGTCGTTGACGGCCAGCTCGGCCAGGATCTTGCGGTCCACCTCGATGTTGGCGGCCTTCAGACCCTGGATGAAGCGGTTGTAGGTGATGCCGTTCTGGCGGGCAGCGGCGTTGATGCGCTGGATCCACAGCTGACGGAAGTCGCCCTTGCGCTTCTTGCGGTCGTTGTAGTTGTAGACGAGGGAGTGGGTGACCTGCTCCTTCGCCTTGCGGTACAGGCGCGACCGCTGGCCGCGGTAGCCGCTGGCCTGCTCGAGGATCGCCCGACGCTTCTTGTGGGCGTTGACTGCCCGCTTGACGCGTGCCACTTGTTAACTCCTTGTAGCGGGGCCGTGGTGGTCGTCACACGGCCCGATTCGACTGAGGTCCCGGTCCTGGCGTCGCGTGGCCCCCGTCACCGGGGGCCGCGACGTCACTTGCCGAGAAGCTTCTTGATCTTCTTGGCGTCGCCCGGGGCCATCTCGGCGTTGCCGGTGAGGCGACGCGTCAGACGGGACGACTTGTGCTCGAGCAGGTGGCGCTTGCCGGCGCGCTCGCGGAGCACCTTGCCGGAGCCGGTGATCTTGAAGCGCTTGCTGGCACCGCTGTGCGTCTTGTTCTTCGGCATAGCGCCGTTCTCTCCTCGTCAGTGGCGCTCCGATGCCCGGTCGCGAAACCGGGCATCCGGGAGCGTCATGTGTTCGGTTGGCATCCCTGGACTCGCGTCCGGGGATCAGGCCTCGGCGGGGGCCTCGGCCGGGGCCTCGGCGGGAGCCTCGGAAAGCTCGCCCTCGGCGGCGTTCTGCGACTTGCCGGGGTTGGCCTTCGCGTCCGCCTTGCGGGCCGCCTGGGCCTCACGGGCCTCGGCCATCGCCTCGGTCTTCTTCTTGTGCGGACCGAGGACCATGATCATGTTGCGGCCGTCCTGCTTCGGGTTCGACTCGATGAACCCGAGGTCCTGGACGTCCTCGGCGAGGCGCTGCAGCAGTCGGTAGCCGAGCTCCGGCCGGGACTGCTCGCGACCACGGAACATGATCGTGATCTTGACCTTGTCGCCCTGCTTGAGGAACCGGACGACGTGACCCTTCTTGGTGTCGTAGTCGTGCGGGTCGATCTTCGGCCGGAGCTTCATCTCCTTGATGACCGTGTGCGCCTGGTTCTTGCGCGCCTCACGGGCCTTCATGGCCGACTCGTACTTGAACTTCCCGTAGTCCATGAGCTTGCACACGGGCGGACGGGCGTTCGCCGCGACCTCGACCAGGTCCAGGTCGTACTCCTGCGCAAGCTCCAGGGCCTTGGCAAGCGGGACAATCCCGACCTGCTCGCCGCTGGGACCGACAAGTCGCACCTCGGGAACGCGAATCCGGTCGTTGATGCGGGGCTCGGCGCTGATGGATCCTCCTCGGTAGCACCACGCGACGGTCTGGCGGACAGCCGCGTAACGTCTGTTTTCTCGACCAACCCGCCGGTGGCACAAAAAATGCCCCGACTGATCACAGCAGGGGCTCCATACACATAACCGGAGCACCTCCGCGGTGACCACGGGGCGCATCGGGCGGACCTCACACTGAAGCGCGGACCGCCTGACCGGTGACCCGCCGCTCGGGGAGCGGCAAGGTGGGAGATCGGAGCCTCCACTTGTGGGCCGGTTCCTGCGTCGAAGCGCGGGCATCCGGCCGGTCGTCACCCCAGATTAGCAGGTCCTGGGGGGTGGGGCTAACGGCTCGCGGGCGGCTCTAGGGTGTGGGACATGAGTGACACAAGCCCCACGCCTTCCCCGACCCCTTCGGCCGCCTCGTCCGAGAACCCCGACTTCGACGCCATGACCCGCGACATCGCGGACGTGCCCGCGGTCGAGGTGATCACGACGGTCGCGGTGCACCTGATGAGCGCGGCGGCGGTGAACCTCGGCCTGGCCGAGGAGGGCGAGGCCCACA
This sequence comes from Streptomyces sp. NRRL B-1347, assembly GCF_000720325.1. Classification (GTDB taxonomy): domain Bacteria; phylum Actinomycetota; class Actinomycetes; order Streptomycetales; family Streptomycetaceae; genus Streptomyces. The sequence goes on along the minus strand of NZ_JOJM01000029.1, from coordinate 3,159 downwards.
AGGACCTGGACGAGGCCCGCAAGCTCATCCAGGCCCTGGCCGGTCTGCTCGACGCGAGCGCGACCGAGGTCAGCTCCTTCCACGCGGCCCCGCTGCGGGACGGCCTGAAGTCGCTGCAGCTGGCGTTCCGCGAGGCCTCCGTGGTGCCGGACGAGCCGGGTCAGGGGCCGGGCGAGAAGTACACGGGGCCGGTGTTCGGCTAGCCGTCAGCGTACGTAGAGGGGCTCGCCCGGTGGCGTCGCCTCGGCCGGCAGCAGTGCCAGGTCGAGGCCGCGCACCAGGCGGGCCCTCAGTGTTTCGTCGGCGGCGAGGGCCTCGGCCACGCGCTGGGCGGTCTCTGCGGGGGCCGCGTCCGGGGCGATGACCAGGGCGAGGGTGCCGTCGGCCGTGCCCGGGCCGAGGTGGGCGCGGAGCACGGCGGGCTCGGCGGCGACCGCGGTGCGCACGGCCTCGCGCACGGCCGGGTCGGTGAGCGCGTCGACGCTGTCGCGGCCCTCGGCGAGGGCGATGAGCGCGGGGCGGTTCAGCTCGTAGGGGACGGGGCCCGCGAGGTCGAGGACGATCGTGTCGGCCTTCTCGTGGGCGGCCGCCTGGAGCGCCTGGTGCAGCGGTACGGCGACGGGCCGGGCGGCCGGGTCCCACAGGGCGAGGGCCTCGGTGGAGGTGAAGGCGGGCAGGGCGGTGCGCGGGCCCGCCTTGAGCGTGGGCACCGCCATGTCGCTCGTCTTCTCCCGGCGCAGGCCGCCCTCCCGTCTCCCACCACCACCCTTTTTCAGAGCTTCGCGCCCCTCTTGATCGTCCTCCTCGACCTCGCCGAGCACGGCCACGACCGGCACGAGGAGGCGGGCGTTCGCCAGGGCCTTCAGGACCGGGCCGTGGGCGGTCCTGTCCTGGGACCAGGCCTCCAGTGCCGCGCGCAGTTCTGGGGCCGCGGAGCCGTCGTCGTCGGAGAAGCCGGGGTCCGGAATGTTCTTTGTCTGCACGCCGTCGACAGTAGCCCGCCGCTTCGCGGCGGGACTCCCCCACCCACCCGTTGCTCAGCGGCGGCGCGGGCGGCCCCGCCAGAGGTACGCGGCCGCTGCGAGCAGGGCCACGCCCAGGGTCCCGGCCACGGGGCCCAGCAAGCCCGACGAGGTGCCGTCGTCCGGCTCCTCGTCGGGGCCGGGGCCGAAGTACTTCTTGGCGTACGTGCCGCCGTGGGCCCGGGCCCGCAGGGAGTCCGGCTTCAGCTGGGCGGCGCGGTCGAGCGCGGCCACGGGGTCGATCTGGCCGAAGCCGCGGGAGTCGTCGCGGCCGCCCGCGGGGGCGTCCTGCGCGGTGTCCCGGAGGAGCCGCTTGACCTGCGCCGGGGAGAGGCCGGGGCGGGCGGACCGGATGAGGGCGACGGCTCCGGAGACGAAGGCGGAGGCGGCGCTGGTGCCCCAGCCCTCGTAGTACTTGCGGTCCGGGTCGGCGATGACGATGTCGTCGCCGGGCGCGCTGACGGTGGCGTACCAGCGGCGGGTGGAGAAGGAGGCCCGCGCCCCGTTCTCGTCGACGGCCGTCGCGACGATCACGCCCGGGTAGGCGGCGGGGTAGGAGACGTGGTCGCCGCGCTCGCCGCCGTTGCCCGCCGAGGCGACGACGACCGCACCCTTCTTGAGGGCGTACTGGACGGCGGCGTCCTCGGCGGGTTCGGGGTGCGCGGACTTGGAGTCGTCGCCGAGGGAGAGGTTGATGACGTCGGCGCCGTGGTCGGCGGCCCAGCGGATGCCTTCGGCGAGGGCGTTGCCGCGGGTCTGGCGCGCCTTCCTGCGGGCCGGGTCGCCGTCCTCCAGGATCACGCGCACCGGCAGGATCCGGGCGCCGGGGGCGATGCCGAGCACGCCGTCGCCGCGGCCCTCGCCGTGGCCGTGCCCGGCGACGATCCCGGCCATGGCGGTGCCGTGCCGGGCCCAGGTCCGGTCGCCGCGCCGGGCACCGAAGCCCACCATGTCCTTGCCGGGCAGGACGCTGCCCCTGAGGTCGGGGTGCGAGCCGTCGACGCCGGTGTCGAGGACGGCCACGGTGACGCCCTCGCCCTTGGTGGTGCGCCAGGCCTGGCCGGTGCCCATGGCGTCCAGGGCCCACTGCTGGGCGCGGATCCCGTCGTCGGCGCGGGCGGGCGTGGCGGGCAGCAGCGCGAGGGCTCCGGCGAGGGCGACCGCGACCGGCGCGCACCGCCGCGCCGGTCGGGACGGTCGGGCCGGGGCCGGCCGCCCCTGCGGGCTCGGCGTGCTCATCAGGACTTCTCCGGGGCCGCGGTGGCGGTCTTGCGCAGGCTGCGCTCGACACGGTCGGCGATGCCCTTGGCGTCGTGGCCGAGGCCCGCCTGGGCGGGGGCGGAGGCGGCGCCCGCCCTCATGGCATCGGCGGCGGGTTCGGGTTCGGTGACGGCGCGGCCGTCGGCGAACCCGGAGACGGCGTACGCGACGACGGGCGCGTCGGGCAGGACCGACAGGGTCCAGGTGGCCCGCTGCGCCTTGCCGAAGACGGCGGCGGGGGTGCCCGGGGCGGCGTACGCGCGGGGCATCAGGTCGGTGCGCCGGTCCAGGCCCTCGCGGTCGAAGCGGGTGCGCAGCGCGTGCATCCCGTCGGCGTCGGCCTTGGTGAACAGCAGGCCCACGGTGGTGAGGTGGCTCTTCGTGGCGTCGGTGTAGGTGGCCCGCAGCAGGCGCTGGCAGCCGACGGGGGCGAGCGCCTTGCGAAGGAGCGGGTCGAAGGCCTTGGCGCAGCCGCTGTCGGGGGCGACGGCGACGCGGTTCCAGACCCGGTCGGCGCCGCCGGGGCCCGCTCCCCCGCCCTTGATGGCGGGCGGGAACAGGTCGTCGACGGGCAGGCTGTGCCAGAGCGCCCCGGCGGCGGCGTACGTGTCGCGGGAGCCGCCCGCCGCGTCGGACTCGCCGGTCAGCCAACTCCCGGTCGCGGCACCGCCGATGAGCCCGAGGCCGAGGACGGCGCAGGCCGCGGCGGCGGCCGCGCGGGGCCGGAGCCAGGCCGCGACGGGGCGGAGCCGGGTGGTGGTGTCGTCGTACAGCGCGGGCCGGGCGAGGAACACGAAGGGCCGGTGCCGGTCGGGGCGCGGCGACAGGTCGACGGTGCCGACGGCCCTGCGGGCGGCCGGAGTCCGGGGGCGGGGCG
>NZ_JOJM01000028.1 GCF_000720325.1 Streptomyces sp. NRRL B-1347 | reverse complement strand
GGGGTGGGGTGGCGGGGGACAATGTGAGGGAAGGTTTTGGCGGTGTCCGGGAGGGCTGCGGGAGTGTCGGGGACGGTGGGTCGGACGGGGGGAGGACCCGGTCGGTGGCGGACGGTGGGCGCGGTCTGTTTCGCGCTGCTGTTCCTGCTGGTTCCCGCCGGATTCCTCGCCGCCGTGCCGGGCGCGCTCGCGCGGGGGGACGCGTACGCCTCCGCGCCCGCCTGCGCGCCGGGCGCCCGCTCCGACTCGTGCACGACGACGGTGTCCGCGACCGTCGTGGGCACCGAGGACGAGGCCCGCGGCCGGAAGGTCGACCACTGGCTGCGGGTGACCGAGCGCGGCGGCGACGGCCGGGTGCGGCGCGTGCACATGGCCGGGGCGGAGCTGCACGACGCCGTGCGCGCCGGGGACCGGGTGTCGCTGACGTACTGGCGGGGCGAGATCCGCACCGTGCGGTTCGGCACCGCCGCCGAGGAGACCGACGCCTCGCCCGCCGACGACTGGCGGCTCCCGCTGGGCATCGGCCTGCTGGTGCTGCCCATCGGGCTCGGCGCCCTGGGGACGGTCTGGTGGTGGCGCACGCGCTACGCCACCGCGGCGCACGCCAACGCGTGGCAGCTCGGCGTGGGGGTCGTGGCCGGGGCGCTGCTCGGCTGCGCCGGGTTCGTCGCGAGCCAGGCCTGCCCGAGCGTGCCCGGCGCCCTGCTGGTCACGGCCGCCGGGGTGCCCCCGGTGGCGGCGCTGACCGGCCTGATCGCGTGGCTCACCCGGCGGAAGGAGCGGCGCGCGGTCGACACCAGCGACATCGTGCCGGTGCCGCCCGCCGGGAAGCGGTGCGTACGCGCGGCCGTGCTCGGTGACGTGCCCTACGACGTGGACGGCTTCGACCACCTGGTCGTCGGGGACGGGGTGCCCGCGGTGACGCCCGACCCCGACGGACGCGTCGCCCGCAGACCGCTGCCGCCGTCGCTCACCGTGCGGGAGGTGCGGGCGCCGCGGCCCGACGACTTCGGGGCCCTGGCGGTCGGGGGCACGTACGACACCGTCGTCATCGAGTGCCGTGACGGCGACGCGACGGTCCTCGTCGTCCTCGCCCGCGAGGACGCTCCCGTCGTCCTCGGCGCGCTCCTGGCGGCGGCGCGGGCGGCGGGCTGAGGGCCTCGCCGGTACCGTCGGAGCCATGGACACGTCCTGGTGGCTGGCCCTCGCCGCGGTGGTGGTGCTCGCCCTGGTGGTCACTGTGGTGGACGGGTGGGGGCGCGGGCACCGGCGCTCGCGCGGCACGGGGCGCGGCGCGCGCCGCGCCCCGTCGGCATCGTCGGCGGCGGTCCGGCCGCGGGCCATGGAGATCTGGTGGGCCGTGGCCGACGGGGCCGAGCGGCCCTTCCTCGTCCTGTCCGTACGCGGTGACGCGGTGCGCGTCGCGACGATCACCACCCGGTTCCACGACGAGCGGGCCGGGGTGATCCCGCTGCCGCCCGGGGCCGTCGGGGACGTCCGGGGGCGGGCCAGCTTCCTGGAGCCGGACGGGGTGCGGGAGCTGTGGGCCGGGGACTTCCGGCGCCGGGCGGGGGTGGTGGACCCGGCCCTGTGGGACCAGGTCCGCTACCTCGGGGGGTGACGAACCGGGGGCTCCGCCCCCGTACCCCCGCCTTTCGGCGCTCCGCGCCTCGTCCTCAAACGCCGGACGGGCCGGAAGTTCTCCGGTGCGGGCCGGATCTCGTCCGCAGACCGCGGACCAGCGCCAGCCCGCAGGCGAGATAGGGCCCGCAGCGGCACCATCCAAGCCCGTCCGGCGTTTGAGGACGAGGCCGGAGGCCGATCAAGCGGCGCAGGGCTTACGCCCAGAGTTGTCCCTGCACCGTTTCGATGGCCTCCTCCGTCGTCGCGGCCGTGTACAGGCCCGTCGAGAGGTACTTCCAGCCGCCGTCGGCCACGACGAAGACGATGTCCGCCTGCTCGCCGGCCTTGAGGGCCTTGCGGCCGACGCCGATGGCCGCGTGCAGGGCCGCGCCGGTGGAGACGCCCGCGAAGATGCCCTCCTGTTGGAGCAGCTCGCGCGTGCGGGTCACCGCGTCCGCCGAGCCGACCGAGAAGCGGGTGGTGAGGACCGACTCGTCGTACAGCTCGGGGACGAAGCCCTCGTCGAGGTTGCGCAGGCCGTAGACCAGGTCGTCGTAGCGCGGCTCCGCCGCGACGACCTTCACGTCGGGCTTGTGCTCGCGCAGGTAGCGGCCGGCGCCCATGAGGGTGCCGGTGGTGCCGAGCCCGGCCACGAAGTGGGTGATCGAGGGCAGGTCGGCGAGGATCTCGGGGCCGGTGGTGGCGTAGTGGGCGCCCGCGTTGTCCGGGTTGCCGTACTGGTAGAGCATCACCCAGTCGGGGTGCTCGGCGGCCAGTTCCTTGGCGACGCGCACGGCGGTGTTGGAGCCCCCCGCCGCGGGCGACGAGATGATCTCGGCGCCCCACATCGTGAGCAGGTCGCGCCGCTCCTGGGAGGTGTTCTCCGGCATCACGCACACGATGCGGTAGCCCTTGAGCCTGGCCGCCATGGCGAGGGAGATGCCGGTGTTGCCCGAGGTCGGTTCGAGGATGGTGCAGCCGGGGGTCAACCGGCCGTCCTTCTCGGCCTGTTCGACCATGTGGAGCGCGGGCCGGTCCTTGATGGAACCGGTCGGGTTGCGGTCCTCCAGCTTGGCCCAGACGCGGACCTCCGCGGACGGGGACAGGCGCGGGAGGCGGACCAGCGGCGTGTTGCCGACGGCCGCGAGCGGGGAGTCGTAACGCATGCGGCGGCCGCGGCCGTCAGACCATGCCGCCCGCGACGGCGGGCAGGATCGTGACGCTGTCGCCGTCGGTGAGCTTGGTGGAGACGCCGTCCAGGAAGCGGACGTCCTCGTCGTTCAGGTACACGTTCACGAACCGGCGCAGTCCGTTGCCCTTGTCCTTGTCGAGGAGGCGCTCCTGGATGCCCGCGTGCCGGGTCTCGAGGTCGGCGAAGAGCGCGGCGATGGTGTCGCCGTTGCCCTCGACGGCCTTCTCGCCGCCGGTGTAGGTGCGGAGGATGGTCGGGATGCGGACCTCGATGGCCATGGCGATGGGCTCCTGTCGGGAGGGTCGGTTCGGACGCGTTCCGGGGCGGGGCCCGGGGTGGTGCGGGAACTGCGAGCAGTGCGAGGACGAAGCGCGGGGTGCGGAGTACGGACGTCCAAGCGCCCGGACGGGCGGCGCCCCCGGCTCGGCGGAGCGGGGCGCGGCCGCGCCTCAGCGCCGACAGATGGCGCTGGCGAGACGGCACAGGTCGACGTGCAGCCGGCCGACGAGCAGGGCGCCCGGCGTCGTATCGATGCTCACGTCGTTCCAAACCATGGGGTCATCGTATCGATTCCCGGTCCGGGTCCCGGAATGTGATCTCGGATACCGGACGGATCTTTCTCGGTAACCGGACACGGGAGGGCCGCTCAGGGCGCGGGGACGCGCCGCGAGGGGCCCGGCAGATACGTGACGGTGGGGGCGCCGGTGGCCGGATGGACGGCCACCTCGGCGGTGACGCCGTACACCTCCGCGAGGAGTTCGCTGGTCAGGACCTCGACCGGGGGCCCGGACGCGACGACGCGGCCGCCGTCGAGTACGTACAGGCGGTCGCAGTAGTACGCGGCGAGGGTCAGGTCGTGCAGGGCGAGGAGGTTCGCCGTGCCGAGCTCCTGGACCAGGCCGAGGATCTCCAGCTGGTAGCGGATGTCCAGGTGGTTGGTGGGCTCGTCGAGCACGAGCACCGCGGGCTCCTGCACCAGGGCGCGGGCGAGCAGGGACCGTTGGCGCTCGCCGCCGGAGAGCTGGCCGAAGGGGCGGTCGGCGAGGTCCGCCGCGCCCACGCGCTCCAGGGCTTCGGCCACCAGGGCCCGGTCGGCGGCGCTGTCGGCCTCCCAGAAGCGCTTGTGCGGGGAGCGCCCCATGGCCACGACCTGGCGGACGGTGAGGTCGAAGCCCGCGTGCCCGTCCTGCGGCACGGTGGCGACGCGGCGGGCCCGCGCCTTGACCCCGGCCTCGGCCAGGTCCACGCCGTCGAGCAGGACCCGGCCCGCGGTGGCCGCGAGCGCGCCGTAGACGCAGCGCAGCAGCGTCGTCTTGCCGCTGCCGTTGGGGCCGACGAGGCCGACCGTCTCCCCCGCCTGGACGGTGAGCGAGACGCCGTCGACGAGCCGGCGGCCGGACGGGGCGTCGTACGTGAGGTCCTCGGCGCGCAGGCAGGCGCCTGCGGACGGGGTCGGCGCCTCGGCGGGCGGCCGCTGGGTGTCCGTCATGCCGTCACTCCCTCGCGCGCCCGGCCCCGGCGCAGCTGCCACAGGAAGAACGGGCCGCCGGTGAGCGCGGTGAGCACGCCCACGGGGATGTCCTGCGGCGCCGCCACCGTGCGCGCCGCGAGGTCGGCGACGACCAGGAACACCGCGCCCATCAGGGCCGCCACCGGGAGCAGCGCCCGGTGCCCGGCGCCGACCAGCATGCGGGCCGCGTGCGGCACCATCAGGCCGACGAAGCCGATGGCCCCGCTGTGCGCGACGAGGACGCCGGTGAGGAGCGAGGCGAGCACGAAGACGCCCGCGCGGAACCGGGCCGTGTCCAGGCCGAGGACGGTGGCGCCCTCCTCGCCGACGAGCAGCAGGTCGAGCGGCCGGGCGAGCGTCAGGAGCACGGCCGTGCCGAGCGCGAGCACGGTCAGGGGCACGGCGAGGGTGTCCCAGCGGGCGCTGCCGAGGCCGCCGAGCGTCCAGTACAGGACCTCCTGGAGGTGGTCGGCGCGGGCCGAGACCACCAGGATCAGGCTGGTCAGGGCGGACAGGATGTAGGAGACGGCCACGCCCGCGAGGACCAAGCGGCCGGTGGTGAAGCCGCCGCCCGGCTCGCGGGCGAGGGCGTACACCACGACCAGGGCGAGGAGCGCGCCCGCGAACGACGCCGCCGGGATCGTCACCGTGACGGCCAGGCCCGCGCCCCAGCCGAGCACGATCACACCGACCGCGCCCGCGGAGGCGCCGGAGGAGACGCCGAGCAGGAAGGGGTCGGCCAGCGGGTTGCGGACCAGGGCCTGGAGGGCGGTGCCGATGACGGCGAGGCCCGCGCCCACGGCCGCGCCGAGCAGCACCCGGGGCATGCGGACGTCCATGACGATGGTGCGGTACGGGGACGGGCCTTCGGCCCTGCCCGTGAGGATGTCGAAGACCTCGGCGGGCGGGATCCTGACCGAGCCGTACGTCAGCGCGGCGGCGCCCGCGGCCGCGAGGGCGAGCGTGAGCGCGGCCACGAGGACGGCGTAGCGGGCCCTGCCGGGGGCCCGGCCCCCGGGCCCCCGGTCTTCGCGCTGCGCGCTTGTCCTCAAACGCCGGACGGGCTGGATCACCTTCACCGGAGCTGCTCCGCCAGCTTCTCCACCGCCTTTGGTGCTCGTACGCCGAGGACCACGTCCGAGAGGGGCAGGACCGCGAAGCGCTTGTTCTTGATGGCGGGGACGTCCTTGAGGGCCGGGTCTTCGAGGAGGCGCTTCTTCTTCTGGGCCACGGTCATCGCGCCGTAGTCGTAGATGAGGACGACGTCGGGGCGGCGGTCGACCACCGTCTCCCAGGAGGCGTCGCCGAAGGCCTTGTCGAGGTCGGCCATCACGTTGCGGCCGCCCGCGCGCTCGATGATGTCGTTGCCGATGCCCTTGCCGCCCGCGGTGAAGGCGGTCTTGTCGCCGCTGTCGTAGACGAAGACCGACGGGGCCTTGGTGCCCTTGGCCTTCTTGGCGGCGCCCGCGAGCTCGGCCTCGGCGGCGCGCACCCACTTCTCGGCGCGGTCGCGGACGCCGAAGGTGGCACCGGTCTCGCGCACCTCGCGGTAGACGTCGTCCATCGTGACCGGCTTCTTGGCGCAGCCCTCGATGTTCAGGCGGGTGTGGATGCCGGACTTGGCGAGGGCCTCGCGGGAGCGGCCCTCGCCCGCGGTGAAGGCGCTCGCGTAACCGCCGTAGACGAAGTCGGGGTTGGCGGCGAGGAGCTTCTCGTACGAGGGGTACTCCTTGGCGAGCACCGGCAGGGCCTTGTAGTCCTTCTCGTAGGCGGGGAGCACCTTGTCGTCGAGGTAGGCGGTCCCGGCGATGCGGTCCTTGAGGCCCAGTTCCAGGAGGACTTCCGTGGCGTGCTGGTTCATGGGGACGGCGCGCTCGGGGGGTGCCTCGTACGTCGTCTTCACACCGCAGTTGGTGACGGTGTACGGGAATCCGGCCGCCTTGGGCTTCCCGGCCGAGCCGCCGGAGCCGGAGTCCCCGGACGACGAGCAGGCGGTGAGCGGAAGCAGGGTCGCCGCGGCGACGAGCAGCACGCGGATGCGCATGACTGTGCGGTCCTCCTCCAGGGGATTTCCGCGTCCCCTGCGTCAAGTGGGAGGAGGCGGCAGGTCAGTTCCTGACTCCCGGCACGCGCGCGTGCCGGTCACAGTGGCGGGACCGCGCCGGACTCACACCGGCTTCCTGGGGTCCTGCCGCCTCGAAGGTCGGCTTCAGTATGCCTGTACGACCTGGACGTCCTCCTCGGTGACCTCCCCGTCCACGATGCGGAACGAGCGGAACTGGAAGGGGCCCGCGTCGTCGGCGTCGGCGGTGGACACCAGGACGTAGTGGGCGCCGGGCTCGTTCGCGTACGAGATGTCCGTGCGGGAGGGGTAGGCCTCCGTGGCCGTGTGCGAGTGGTAGATGACGACGGGCTCTTCGTCGCGGTCGTCCAGGTCGCGGTACAGCTTGAGCAGATCAGCCGAGTCGAACTCGTAGAACGTGGGCGAGCGGGCCGCGTTCAGCATCGGGATGAACCGCTCGGGGCGGTCCGTGCCCGCCGGGCCCGCGACGACGCCGCACGCCTCGTCGGGGTGGTCCTTGCGCGCGTGCGCGACGATCTCGTCGTGCAGGGCCTGGGTGATGGTCAGCATGTGGGCCAGGATAAGCAGCACGGACGTGCGAAGGGGCCGCCGCGTACCAACATGTGGTACACGACGGCCCGCATCATGGACATGCGCCGCGGTTCGGCAGCGCACCTCCAGAGAGGTCAGTCCTTGGCACCAGGCACGGCGGCAGCGCCCCCGTGCTCGCGCTTCTTGAAGGCGGCCGCCTCCGGGTTGCGGCTCTTGAGCACCAGGTAGGACACGCACAGGATGGCGGCCCAGATCGGGGCGCAGTACAGCGAGATCCGGGCGTCCTTGTCGATGCCCATCATCACGATGACCATGCCGATGAAGGCGAGCGCGAACCAGCTGGTGTACGGGGCGCCCGGGGCGCGGAAGGTGGACTGCGGAACGATGCCGCGGTCGGCCTTGCGGCGGTAGTTGATCTGGGAGACCAGGATCATGATCCAGGCCCACATGCCGGAGATGGTGGCGAAGGAGACGACGTAGTTGAACGCCTCGCCCGGCCACTGGTAGTTGATCCACACGCCGACGAGCATCAGCGCGGCGGACGCGGTGGTGCCGACGAGCGGCAGGCCGTTCTTGGTGAGCTTGGTGAAGAACTTCGGGCCCTGGCCGTTGAGCGCGAGGTCGCGCAGCATGCGGCCGGTGGAGTACATGCCCGAGTTGCAGGAGGAGAGCGCGGCCGTCAGGACCACGAAGTTCACGATCGCGGCGCCGACGCCGAGGCCCATCTTCTCGAAGGCCGCGACGAACGGGGAGACACCGGGCTGGAAGGACGTCCACGGCACGACCGAGAGGATCATGATCAGGGCGCCGACGTAGAAGACGGCGATGCGCCACGGCACGGTGTTGATCGCCTTGGGCAGGGTCTTCTTCGGGTCCTTGGACTCACCCGCGGTGACGCCGACGAGCTCCACGGCCAGGAAGGCGAACATCACGATCTGGAGGGTCATCAGCGTGTTGCCGATGCCGTTGGGGAAGAAGCCGCCGTTGTCCCACAGGTGCGAGACGGACGCGGTGTCACCGGCGTCGGAGAAGCCGATGGTGAGGATGCCGGCACAGATCAGGATCATGCCGATGATGGCCGTGACCTTGACCATGGAGAACCAGAACTCCAGCTCGCCGAAGAGCTTCACGGAGATCAGGTTGGCGCCGTACAGGATGACGGTGAAGATCAGCGCGTAGGCCCATTGCGGAATGGAGTCGTGTGTCCAGTACTGCATGTACTGGGCCGCCGCCGTGACTTCGGTGATGCCGGTGACGACCCAGAAGAGCCAGTACGTCCAGCCGGTCACGAACCCGAAGAAGGGGCCGACGAACTCCCGGGCGTACTCCGAGAACGAGCCCGAGACGGGCCGGTACATCAGGAGCTCGCCGAGCGCGCGCATGATGAAGAAGATGACGAGGCCCGCGATGGCGTACGCGAGGATGAGGCTCGGACCGGCCTTGTGGATGGCCTTGCCCGCGCCGAGGAACAGGCCGGTGCCGATGGCACCGCCGATCGCGATCATCTGGATCTGCCGGGCACCTAGCCCGCGCTGATAGCCCTCGCTGTCGCCGGACGCGTCCGCGTCCGCCGCGGCACCATTGCCGCCGTGCTCTTCGACCTGCACTGAGGTCATGGTGACGCCTTTCTCCATGCTGATCCGCGCCGCGAACTGCGGTTTCGCCGCGGACCAGGTCGTGATCCCCCGAATGGTGATGGAGTGCCGCCGACGGTCTGTCGGCCCCTGGCGTGCCGTCGGGGACATGGGTGGCGTCACCGAGCGGTCGTGAACATTTATCACGACCGTCACAGTGATCGAATGAGCCGGCTATGGCACACACCACAGGAAGAAGCGGACAAAGCTCTCATTGATCCGCATATGCGGACAGTGCGGTGACCCGATCGTTATCCGGATTTGAGCGTCCGTTGAGCGAACGCCCGCGATCTTCAAGAAGACGTCACGCGGACGCCGGGAAACCGTCACCGCGTCCGACAGAAAACCTTCACACCGGCCATCGGAAGAACTTCACGCCCGGCCGGGACCCGCCTCATCCGGTCAGGGTGTCGACGAGGGTCTCCTGGAGGCCGCCCAGCCAGAGGTAGGCCATCACCATCGGCTTGCGCGGATCGGCGTCCGGAAGCCGGTAGAGGATGTCGGTGTCCTCCTCGTCGGTGACCTCCAGGCGGGTGCCGATCGCGAGCCGCAGGTCGTTGAGCGCGCCGAGCCAGCGGCGCGAGTCGTCGACGGACAGCTTCAGGACGGCGCCGCCCTCGCCCGCGACGGTCAGCGCGTCCAGGCAGCGGATCACCGCGAGCGCGTCGTCCCGCTTGCGCGCCCGCAGGTCGTTCTCGGTGAAGCGGCGGAACTCCGCGGAGTACGAGCGCAGTTCCGCGGCCCGCTCCTCGGAGGCGCCCTCGGTGCCGGGCCCGCCGTACGCGTCCGGGAGCAGCCGCTTGAGCACCGGGTCGGCGGGCGGCTCGCTCGGCCCCGGCGCGAACAGCTCGGCGAAGAGGTCGCCGTCGGCGCCCGCGGGCTCGTCACCGGGGCCGATCAGCTCAAGGAGCTGCACGGCGAGGGAGCGGATGATGGAGATCTCGACCTCGTCGAGCGCGACGGCCGCGCCGCCCCCCGGGATCGGTTCGAAGTGTCCTGGCATCGGTCGCGTCGCTACTTCCGGTCCTGCTGGAGGGTCGCCCACAGTCCGTACCCGTGCATCGCCTGCACGTCGCGCTCCATCTCCTCGCGGGTTCCCGCGGAGACGACGGCGCGGCCCTTGTGGTGGACGTCGAGCATGAGCTTGGTCGCCTTGTCCTTGGAGTACCCGAAGTACGTCTGGAAGACATACGTCACGTAGCTCATGAGATTCACCGGGTCGTTGTGCACCAGGGTGATCCAGGGGACGTCGGGTTCGGGGACCGCGAAGGTCTCTTCGTCCGCGTCCGGGCGGGTGATCTCTGCAGGAGCCGCGCTACTCACTTGTCCCATGCTGCCATCCGCCGGGTCCCATCGCACAAACGGACCCCCGAAATCGTCAGAGTGACGAGATGAGGGGTAGCATCCGTCATATGAACTCTGGGGAGCATGAGCTGGGGCTGCCGGTCGACGTGCCGTCGACCGCGCTCTTCACGGATCACTACGAGTTGACGATGTTGCAGGGCACCCTCAAGTCCGGCGCCGCGCACCGCCGCTCGGTCTTCGAGGTGTTCACCCGCCGTCTGCCGGAGGGCCGTCGTTACGGGGTGGTCGCCGGGACCGGCCGGGTCCTGGACGCCGTGGAGAACTTCCGCTTCGACGCGGACGTCCTCGCCTTCCTGCGCGAGCGCGGCGTCGTGGACGAGCCGACGCTCCAGTGGCTCGCCTCGTACCGCTTCAGCGGGGACGTGTGGGGCTACCCGGAGGGCGAGGTGTACTTCCCCGGCTCCCCGATCCTGCGGGTCGAGGGCAGCTTCGCGGAGTGCGTGCTCCTGGAGACCGTGATCCTGTCGATCCTCAACCACGACTCGGCCATCGCGGCGGCCGCGTCCCGGATGGCCTCCGCCGCGGGCGGGCGGCCGCTGATCGAGATGGGCGCCCGCCGCACCCACGAGCTGGCGGCCGTCGCGGCGTCCCGGGCCGCCTACGTGGGCGGCTTCACCACCACGTCGGACCTCGCGGCCGGCTTCCGCTACGGCATCCCGACCGTCGGCACCTCCGCGCACGCCTTCACCCTCGTCCACGACAGCGAGCGCGACGCCTTCCGCGCCCAGGTGGACTCGCTCGGCCGCGGCACGACCCTGCTCGTCGACACCTACGACGTCGGCGAGGCCGTCCGCATGGCCGTCGAGATCGCGGGCCCGGAGCTCGGCGCCGTCCGCATCGACTCCGGCGACCTCCTCCTGGTCGCGCACCGGGTGCGGCAGCAGCTGGACGAGCTCGGCGCCACCGACACCAGGATCGTCGTCACCTCCGACCTGGACGAGTACGCCATCGCCTCGCTCGCGGCGGCGCCCGTGGACGCGTACGGCGTGGGCACCCAGCTGGTCACCGGCTCCGGGCACCCCACCTGCTCCATGGTCTACAAGCTGGTCGCCCGCGCCCGCTCCGCCGACCCGAAGGCGCCCCTCGAACCGGTCGCGAAGAAGTCGCTCGGCGCCAAGTCGTCCCTCGGCGGACGCAAGTGGGCCGCGCGCCGCCCCGACGCCCAGGGGGTCGCCGAGGCCGAGGTCGTCGGCACCGGCCCGGTCCCGGCGGAACTGGCCGACCACCAGCTGCACGTCGAGCTCATCAAGGGCGGGGCGGTGCTCGCCCGGGAGCCCCTGGACACCGTCCGCGACCGGCACGCGGCGGCGCGGGCCTCGCTGCCCCTGTCGGCGACGCAGCTTTCGCGGGGCGAGGCCGTCATCCCCACGGAGTTCGCGTGACCGCCGCCCCCTCCCGCAACGGACGTGAAGTCTCTACGCTCGGTTCATCCAGCTAACGAAGGACACCCGCCATGCGCCGCGCCCTGATCGTCGTAGACGTACAGAACGACTTCTGCGAGGGGGGCAGCCTCGCGGTGGCGGGCGGCGCGGACGTGGCCGCGGCCATCACCGACCTCATCGGCCAGAGCCCCGCCTGCTACCGCCACGTCGTGGCCACCCGTGACCACCACATCGCCCCGGGCGGCCACTTCTCCGCCGAGCCCGACTACGTCGACTCCTGGCCGCCGCACTGCGTGGCCGGGACCGAGGGCGTCGGCTTCCACCCGAACTTCGCGCCCGCCGTGGCCTCCGGGGCCGTCGACGCCGTCTTCTCCAAGGGGGAGCGCTCGGCGGCGTACTCCGGCTTCGAGGGGGCCGACGAGAACGGGACGCCGCTGGCTCAGTGGCTGCGGGAGCGGCAGGTGCGGGAGGTGGACGTGGTGGGGATCGCCACGGACCACTGCGTCCGGGCCACCGCGCTCGATGCCGCGCGGGAGGGCTTCCGGACCCATGTCCTGCTGGACCTGACAGCGGGCGTGGCCGAGGCCACCACGGACCGGGCCCTGGAGGAGCTACGCGCCGCAGGCGTCGAGCTGACGGGCAAGCCGGTGGTGTAGCCCTGGGGGCTCCGCCCCCAGACCCCCGCTCCTCAAACGCCGGAGAGGCTGGAAGATCCAGCCCGTCCGGCGTTTGAGGACGAGGCGCGGAGCGCCGATGAACGGGGGTACGGGGGCGGAGCCCCCGGAGCGGGAAGGGGCGGGTCTGGGGCGCGCCCGCGAGGGCTCAGGCCGCCGCCCGTCGCAGTAGGGCCCTGATCGGGTGCCACAGTTCCTGGGTGTCCCGGGTGGGGGCCGTGCGCCATATGAGGCCGTCGGGGTGGTGGAGGACCGCCGTGACCTCGTCCGGCGTGGGCGGCTCCGCGTTGCCGCGCAGGTACACCGACCGGAGCCCGAGGTTCCGGAGCCGGGTCAGGGCCCGCGCCCGGTTCACGGAGTGCACCAGGACCCGCACCCGCGCCCCCGCCGAAGGGCCGGGGCTGGGCAGGGTCAGCGCCACCACCACACTGCCGTTCGGCAGCTTGCAGAAGCCTCCTGCGGCCATGCCGTGTCACACCCCCGTGAGACGTCGCGTCAATAAGGAATCCACAGCACGCACCTAAACACGAACGGCCGCCGCCCGCTAGGGGGCGACGGCCGTCCGGTCAGATATACGCCTCTGACCTGGGGAAACGCGAAATTACCGCACGGAGGGACCCACCTGGACCGTGATCGAGGAGCCATCCTTCGGCTGCTTCACGATCTTGATCTTGGTGTTGGTGTCAGTGACCTTGACGCTGCCCGTGGGGTTCTCCGGGTACCAGTAGGTGCCCTTGTGGTCGTCGAAGGCCGAGACGCCCGCGCGCGACTTCAGCTTCAGCGCGACGTCCGCGTTGTGGAGCGTGAAGGCGTCGGTGCGGTACTTCGAGAACGGCGCGTCGTACGGCTGGATCTTGTTCCGCAGGAGCGAGCCGTCCTTCCACTTCAGCGGCTTGGCGTGCGCGTCCACCGGCAGGATCAGACCCTTGCCGTGGTGCTTGCTGACGTTGTTGTCCTTCTGGGAGGTGTCCCACTGCCAGACCAACAGGCCGGTCTGGTACGGGTAGTGCTCCACCCAGTCGGGGCGCGACGCGAAACCGAAGTTGTACGGACCGGCCTTGAGGGTCTTGTCGTACGACACGTACTGGCGGTTCTCGGCGAAGTAGTACTGGTCGTACTTCTTCGTGAAGGACTCGCCGATGCGCGAGAAGCCCTTCACCTTCCAGCCGTTGTCGCCGCTCTCGGCGCCGTCGGTGAACAGCTTGGCGCCGTCCGCGGTCAGCGTGATCTGGTCGGCGGTGAAGCCCTTGAGGGAGGTGCCGCCGTCCGTGGCGTAGCGGAAGCGGACGTCGATCTTCTTGCCCGCGTAGGCGTCGAGGGGGTAGACGAGCTTCTGGTACTTCGTCGACGAGCCGGTGAGCGCGGGCTTGTCGCCGCCGTCACGGGTGATCTGCTTGCCGTCGGCGGTGCCGTCGACGGGCGTGAAGGAGGCGCCGCCGTCCGTCGAGACCTCGGTGTAGAGGTAGTCGTAGTTCCGCTCGATGTCCCACCAGCCGTCGAGGGACAGCTCGGCCTTGGACTTGCCGGTGAGGTCGACGGACCGGGTCAGGGTGTTCTTGAGGTTGTCGTCCTGACCGCTCCACCACTGGCTCGCGCCCTCGGTGGGCTTCACGACCGTCGTGGTGACCGACTTCTTGGGCAGCGTGACGAGCAGCGCCTGCTTGTTGCGGGTGTTGTACTCGGACACGCCCAGCTTGTGCGTCGACTTCGTCGCGGCCTTCGCCTTGGCGTAGTTGAGCCAGCCCAGCTGGAACTTGTCCCAGGAGGTCATGTCGCCGGGCAGGTCGCCGATCGCGTTCTTGGCGGTGCCGAGCCAGGAGCCGGCCGACATCAGCGACCAGAAGCCGACGGAGTTCTCACCGGCAGCGCCCGGGCCCGTGGTGTCGTACAGGTCCGGCAGGCCGAGGTCGTGGCCGTACTCGTGGGCGAAGACGCCGAGGCCGCCGTTCTCCGGCTGCATCGTGTAGTCGCCGACCCAGATGCCGGACTTGCCGATCTGGGTGCCGCCCGCCTTGTTGTTCCCGGGGCCCGTCTTGCCCGCGTCGTCGCCGTAGGCGTACCAGCGGTGCGCCCAGAGGGCGTTCGTGCCCTCGGCGCCGCCGCCCGCGGACTCGTCCTCACCGGCGTGGACGATCTGGAAGTGGTCGATGTAGCCGTCGGGCTCGTTGAAGTTGCCGTCGTTGTCGAAGTCGTAGCGGTCCCACTTGTCGTACTTCGCGAGGTCCGCCTTGATCTGGGCGTCCGTGCGGCCCTTGGCCTTCTGGTCCTTCTCCCAGGCCGTCACGCCGTCGCGGACCGCGTCCCAGACGTTGGCGCAGTTGTTGTCGCCGCAGTAGTTCGAGCCGTAACGGGCCTCGTTGTAGTCGACCTTGACCCAGTCGGAGACCGTGCCGTCGACCGAGTAGCGCCCGGAGGAGGTCTTCTCGTAGTACGTCTTCAGCGAGTGCTTGGGCTTGCCCTTGCTGTCCTTGCCCTCGCCGAAGTACAGGTCCTTGAAGTGCTTGCGGTTGTAATCGGCCTGCCAGGCCGTGCTGTTGTCCTTCGCACGGTCCGGCTTGGCTATCTTGTTGTGCAGCGGGCCGGGCTCGCCGCCGTACTTCTTGACGGGCGGCTGCGGTCCGTCCGGGCCGTCCGGGTCGTACAGGGTGGTGTCGTCCACCTTGTCCCCGAACTCCACCAGGATCGTGAAGATCTTGTCGGTCTTCTCGCGGCCCAGCTCGACGTACTTCTTGTCGTCGAGCTTGACGACGTTGGAACCGCCGCGCTTCTCGACCTCGGCCTCGCCCGACACGACCTGCTCCAGGGCGGCCTTGCGCTGCTGGGCCTGCTGCTTGCTGAAGGGCCCGTCCAGGTCGTGGTCGACACCCGTCTTGGCGTCCGCCGGATCGCGGCGGTCAACGGCCTGTCCGTCCTTGGCCGAGGGCGCCTTCGCGCCGTCGTCGGCGACCGCGACTCCGTACGCCGAGAACGTCGCGGTGGCCGCGGCCACCGCCACCGCGGCGGCCGCGGCACGGAACGTCCGTCTCTTGACTCTCACTTGATGGTTTCCTCCCCCGCGCCCGCCGCGGACCGGAGGGGTCCCGGTCAAGGAGGTCCGCGCGCGGTAAGCGCGTCCTAAGTGACGACATTCGACCGGAGGGTGAAGAGAAAAGACAGACCTTGACTTGAACAGGCCAAATGCTCTATGCAGACGCGCTTGTCCACTATCCGGACGCACGCGGTCTGTGGCCGCGGCACGACCGAGCGGCATATTGCATCGTCAACCGGCGCGTGCGACCGTCCAGTTGATGGAATGCATGAATCTATGCGCCCCCCGTGCACCGGCACCGTGGGTAAGGTCACGCTTACCGCGCGGCCACGTCGGGCATGCAGGCGAATAGAGCCAGACCCTGAAGAACGGCGCCAAATCAACGGCAGGCGCGGGTGCTCGGCAAGGCATCCAAGCCGACGCCAAAAAGCCCCCTTCGATTCGTATACGTTCCGCTATGCCCCACCCACAACCCCCATAGCCCCAGGATCACCCCCGCATCCGCTGTCCCGAGGACGGATCACGCCATGTCTCGCCCCATGCCTCGTCCGACCGTCGCACAGCTCTCGTATGGTTCCGCGACCGTCATCTGTTCCACCCTCGCCATGCTCCTGCTCTCGCAGGCGACGTCACCACCAGGAATCGCAGTCATAGCCCTTGCCGCACTCGGGCTCGGACTGCTCGTCGCCTTAACGGTTCCGCTGCCGAAACCGGCGCGGGACAAGGCCACCGCCGTCACCCCGGCCCCCGCCGAGCACCAGGTCCCCGCCCAGCGCACGGTCATCGCGCCCGTGCCGACGCGGGACCGGGCCCCCGTGCGGGAACCCGCCGGTCCTTGACGGTTCCGCACGGACATACGCATACAGAACCGGCGGGTTCGTGAACTACCGCCACGAACCCGCCGGTTGACGAGCGTCCCGCGCCGCGCGGGCGCCGTTTCCGCCTGCCCGGTGACCGCCTCAGCCCGTGCTGACCACCACGGTCTTGGCCGCCTTGTCGTGCAGGCCCTGTTTGTACGGCTTGTCGAAGAAGCTCCAGCCGCCGCAGACGGCCGTCCAGACGCACGCGCAGCAGAACGCGAACGGCACCCACAGGACCGCGGCGCGGGCGAGCGCCGACTGGAGGGTGGGCGTGGCCCCGTCGTTGAGGTTCGCCACCCGCATGCCGAGCCACTTCTTCCCCAGCGTCTGGCCGGACTTGGAGATGAAGTAACTGTCGTACGCGATGTACAGCACGGCGGCGAGCAGCGACTGGCCGAACGACTTGCCCGCGTCCACCTTGTCCGGGTCCAGGTCGTACTCGTGCGTGCCGAACAGCCACGAGAGCGCCCAGACGACGATGCCGACGAGGACCATGTCGATGATGCGGGCGAGGACGCGTTTGCCGCTGTCCGCGAGCGGGGGCATGCCCGAGAGGGGATCCGGGGAGCCGTAGGGGTCGCCGCCGTAGGGCGGGGGCGGGGCGCCGCCGCCCGGGCCGCCACCTGGGCCGCCGCCCGGCGGCGGGGTGTCGTACGGCGATCCGCCGCCCGCGCCCGTCGGGGGCGGCTGCTTCCTGAACGGGTCGTTGTCGTCGGGGTCCGGGCCGGTGGGGTAGGGCGGCGGTTCGGTGCTCATGGGGTGAGTGCACCTCGAAGTGGAAGTCCCTGCATGTGATGAGCGGCTGTCCGGGTTACCCCACCAGAGTGCCGCAGCGTGATGCCGGGTGTCTGCGGGCTCGTCGTGGCTTGCCCTAGGACGACGCCACGAAGGTCTTCGCCGCCTTGTCGTGCCAGCACTGGCGCCACGGGCGGTCGAACAGGCACCACAGCAGCCCGACCACACCCACCCCCAGGATCCCCGGCACGGCGTACACGAGCCAGCGCCGCAGCGCCGCACCGAAGGAAGGCGCCCCGTGCTCCTCGATGCCCCGCACCTCGATCCCGCACAGCTTCTTGCCGAGCGTGCGGCCCCACTTGGCCGTCGGCAGCGCCTCGTACAGGACGCCGAAGAACAGCAGGACGCCGAGGACGATCCCGAGGTAGCCCGCCGTGGTGCCGTCGAGCAGCCAGACCGTGACCTTCTCGCCGGACAGCTTCGCCGCGTCGATCTTGCTGTCGATGTGGTCCGCGGCCCGGGTGCCGAGGGGCAGCGCGGCCCCCGCGGTGACCGCGGCGAGGACGACGGTGTCGATGAGCCGGGCCACGAGCCGCTTGCCGAGCGCGGCGGGCCGCGCCTCGGCCTGGGCCTGGGCGACCGCCGCGAACGGGTCGGCGGCCACCGGCTTCCACGGCACGACGGGCACGTCGCCCTGCGGCGCGGCGGCGGGCGGCTGGGCGAGCTGGTGCACCTGCTGGGCCCAGGAGGCGGAGCCCCCGCCGGACCCGGAGGTCACGACTCCCCCGCTCCCGGCGGCACCGCCCTGCTGCGGCACGGCGGGCGCGGCGGGCGCGGCAGGGGCAGCGGGCACGGCAGGCGCGGACGGCGCGGCGGACCCGGGCGCCGGCTTGGGGCGCAGGGCCCTGATCGCCATCGTGCCCTCGGCGCCGCCGTCCGCGCCGGGCGTGCCGGGGCCCGCGGGCTTCACCGGTCCGGTGGGGCGCCGGAAGGTGACCGTTCCCTCGCCGGAGGGGGGCTGCGGGGTGGCCTGCTTGACGCCGGGGGCCGGGGCCGCGTCCTCGGGCCGCGCCTGTGCGGGCACGCGGCTCGCGGTGCCCTGGGCGGCGGCGGGGGCGGCCGCGTCGGGGCGGGCCTCGGTGCCGCCCGGCAGCCTGGGGTCCCGCTGTCCGGGCGCGCCCCACGACACCCGCTGGTCCTGCTCGCCGCCGAGCCCGTTCTGCCGGGCGGCGTCCGCGCCCCAGGCCGACGAGGGCTCAGGACCCGCGTCGGGTCCCGCCTCCTCGGACTGGGCGACGCCCTCCGGCTCCTCGTCGAAGAAGACGGGCCCCGTCTCCTCGACCACCGGCGCGGGCGCGGGCACCGCGGCCGTCGCCGAGCGCGGCGGCGCGGGCAGGGGTTCGCCGTCGGACGGCGCCGGACGGCTCGTACCGGGCACCCAGGCGGCGCCGTTCCAGTACCGGACGTACCCGGGGATGGACGGATCGGGGTAGTAGCCCTCGCGGGGCCTGTCGTCGCCGGGGGCCGGGGTTGGGGCGCTCATGTCCGTCGTCCCGTATCTGCTCGGGGGTCGTGTGAGGCTCCACATCTATCAGACCGGCGCGTCCCGTCGGGTGGGTCCCGCCGCACCGCCCCCTTCCGTGCACGGTTCCTCCCCGACCTCGTACGAGGGCCGGTACGGGGGTCCCGCGCGGCCCTCGTACCGGCATCCCGCACGAGCCCGTACGAACCCCTTCGAAAGTTCTCGAAAAACTTTCCCGAAGTCGCGTAATGCGCGGCGCTCCTCGCGCTCTGACTCTCTGCGGGCCTGTTCCGGGTCCGCACGGAGAAAGCGAACAAAGGAAGGAAGCGCGAGCGATATGCACACCGTGGTGGAACGCGAGCTGGAGCTGAAACTGGTCCTCTCGCCGGAGCGCTCGATCCCCGTCCCGGCCCGGCTCAGCTACCGCACCGACGATCCGTACGCCGTCCACATCGCCTTTCACATCGGCTCCGAGAACCCGGTGAACTGGACGTTCGCCCGGGAACTGCTCGTGGAGGGGGTGTTCCGGCCGTGCGGCCACGGCGACGTGCGGGTGTGGCCGACGAAGGTCGAGGGGAAGTCCGTGGTCCTGATGGCGCTGAGCTCCCCCGACGGGGACGCGCTCCTGGAGGCCCCGGCACCCGCCGTGTCGGCCTGGCTGGAGCGCACCCTGCGGGTGGTCCCTCCGGGCTCTGAGGCCGAGCGGCTCGGCATCGACGACGGCCTCGCCGAGCTGCTCGCCCCCACCCCCGGCCGCGCCGACGAGCTGTGGCTGCGGGACCCGTGGCCCTCTGACGAGTCCAAGGACGGTGAGTGAGCGCGGGCGTCACGGGGGCGCACGGCGCGGAGGCGGGTGAGAGCGAGGGCTCTCAGAAGAGCTTGCCGGGGTTGAGGAGGTGGTGCGGGTCGAAGGCGGCCTTGACGGCGCGCTGCATCTCGACGCCGACGGGTCCGAGTTCGCGCGCCAGCCACTCCTTCTTGAGGACGCCGACGCCGTGCTCGCCGGTGATGGTGCCGCCGAGTTCCAGGCCGAGGGCCATGATCTCGTCGAAGGACTCGCGGGCGCGCCGCGACTCGTCGGGGTCGGCGGCGTCGAAGCAGACGGTGGGGTGCGTGTTGCCGTCGCCCGCGTGCGCGCACACGCCGATGGTCAGGGCGTACTTGTCGGCGATGCGCTCGACGCCGTCGAGCATGTCGCCGAGCCGGGAGCGCGGCACGCACACGTCGTCGATCATCGTGGTGCCCTTGACCGCTTCGAGGGCGGTGAGCGACAGGCGGCGCGCCTGGAGCAGGAGTTCGGACTCGGCCGCGTCCTCGGCCGGGACGACCTGGGTGGCGCCCGCGGCCTCGCACAGGGCGCCGACGGCGGCGAGGTCCGCGGTCGGGTCCGGGGTGTCGAAGGCGGCGAGGAGCAGGGCTTCCGTGGTCTCCGGCAGGCCCATGTGGGCGAGGGAGTTGACGGCCCGGATCGTGGTGCGGTCCATCAGCTCCAGGAGCGAGGGCACGTGTCCCCCCTCCATGATCTTGCAGACGGCGTCGCAGGCCGCGGCCGCCGAGGCGAACTCGGCCGCCAGGACGAGCTGTTGAGGCGGCTGCGGCTTGAGCGCGAGGATCGCGCGGACGACGACGCCGAGGCTGCCCTCGGAGCCGACGAACAGGCGCGTCAGGTCGTATCCGGCGACGCCCTTGGCGGTGCGGCGGCCGGTGCGCAGGAGGCGGCCGTCGGCGAGGACGACGTCGAGGCCGAGGACGTACTCGGCCGTCACGCCGTACTTCACGCAGCACAGGCCGCCCGACGCGGTGCCGATGTTCCCGCCGATGGTGCACGTCTCCCAGCTGGAGGGATCGGGCGGGTAGGCGAGGCCGTGTGCGGCGACCGCGCGCGAGAGCGCGGCGTTGACGACGCCGGGCTCGACGACGGCGACGCGGTCGACGGGGTTGATCTCCAGGATGCGGTCCATCTTCACGAGCGAGAGCACGACGCAGCCGTCGGTGGCGTTGGCCCCGCCCGACAGGCCGGTGCGGGCGCCCTGCGGCACGACGGGCACGCGCAGCTCGGTGGCCGTGCGCAGGACGTGCTGGACCTGCTCGACGGTGCGGGGCAGGACGACCGCGGCCGGGCTGCCCGCCGCGCAGAAGCTCGCCATGTCGTGCGCGTACGAGGACGTGACGTCCGGGTCGGTGAGGACCGCGTCGGCGGGGAGGCCCGCCCGGAGGGCTTCGATGAGGGCGCTGCTCATGATCACAGCCTCGCACTCGGGGCCATCGGTGTGAACCCGTGTGCGACGCCCTTCGCGTGCCGCGACGCGATCTTCGTATTGACGCACAGTGAGCGCCATGGAGACGGAGAAGCGCAGCGCGTCCGAGGACCCGGCCGACGGCCCCGCCGAGACCCCGGCCGACGGCGCCGCAGGGGCGCCCGCCCTGGGGCCCGCCGCTTCCGTGGCCCGGCTGCTCGACGGGCTCGCCGAGGAGCGGCGGCCGCGCCGCCGCGGCCTGCGCTGGGCCCTCGCCGCGTCCGTGGCGGGCGCCGTCGTGCTCGGCGGCGTGCTCGTGCTCCTGCCGCGGTCGGGCGAGCGGGCGGCGCCGCCCGCGCCCGGTCCTGCCGGGCGGGCCCTGGCCGCCGCGGGCACCGGCGTCCCGGCGTCGCTGCCCGATCTGGCCGCGCTCATCGGCGAGCGCGAGGCCCATCTGCGGGCGCACCCCGGCGACGACCAGTCGTGGGCGGTGCTCGGTTCGGCGTACGTCGAACGGGGCGCGCGCACCGGCGACTTCATGTCCTACCCGAAGGCCGAGCACGCGCTGCGCACGTCCCTGAAGGCGCGGCCCGAGGGGAACGTGGCCGCCCTCGCCGGCCTCGCGGCGCTCGCCAACGCGCGGCACGACTACCGGGCGGCGCGGACGTGGGGCGAGCGGGCGGCGCGGCTCGCGCCGAAGCGGTGGACGACGTATCCGGTGCTCATCGACGCCTACCGGGGCCTCGGTGACGCCAAGGGCGTGACCCGCTCCCTGGAGACGCTCCAGAAGCTGAAGTCCGGCGCCGCCGTCAGGGCGCTCGCCGGGACGGTCTACCGCGACCGCGGCTGGCGCGAGAACGCGGCGGCCGCGCTCGCCGACGCCGCGGCCCTCGCCGAGGGTCCCGCCGAGCGGGCCGCGGGGCTGCACCGGGTCGGGGAGCTGTCCTGGGAGCGGGGCGAGCCCGCGCAGGCGCTGCGCTACGTCGAGGCGGCGCTCGCGGCGGAGCCCGGGCACCATCCCTCGCTCGCGGCGAAGGGGCGCGCCCTCGCCGCGCTCGGCCGCACGTCGGAGGCGCTGCAGGCCTACCGGAGCGCGCTCGCCAAGTGGCCCGAGCCGCAGTACGCCCTGGAGCTGGGCGAGTTGTACGAGTCCTTGAAGCTGGTGCCGGCCGCGCGGGCGCAGTACGACCTGCTGCGGGCGCGGGTCAGGGACGCCGGGCGCGGGGGTGTGAGCGACGAGCGGGTGCTCGGGCTCTTCGAGGCCGACCACGGGGACGCGGAGGCCGCGGTGCGGCGGCTCCGGGCGGAGTTCGCGCGGCACGGGAGTCCGGAGAACGCGGACGCGCTGGGGTGGGCGCTGCACCGGGCCGGGGACCCGGCGGCCGGGCTCACGTTCGCGGAGCGGGCGATGAAGAAGGGGCCGCGCAGCGCGGTGTTCGCCTATCACCGGGGGGAGATCGAGCGGGAGCTCGGCCGTTACGGGGCCGCGCGGCGGCATCTGTCGGAGGCGCTGCGGGTGAACCCGTACTTCTCGCCGCTGGGCGCCGCGGCGGCGCGCGACGCCCTCCAGGCCCTGGGCGACCCGCCCGAGGGCGGCCCCGCCGAGGTCTACGCCCCGCCGGGGGCCCCGGTGCCGAAGCTCCCCGCCCCGGCCCGGGCCCCACGCTGAGCGGCACCCAGGGGCTGTGCCCACCCGTCCCGCCCTGCGGGACGATTGCCCACAGCGGCGGACGGGTGGTTACGAGCGAAGGCCCGGTCAGAGGTTGCCGCGCTTCTCCTGCTCGCGCTCGATCGCTTCGAACAGGGCCTTGAAGTTGCCCTTGCCGAAGCCCATCGAGCCGTGGCGCTCGATCATCTCGAAGAAGACCGTCGGCCGGTCCTGAACCGGCTTGGTGAAGATCTGGAGCAGATAGCCGTCCTCGTCGCGGTCGACGAGGATCTTCAGCTCGCGCAGGGTCTCGACGGGAACCCGCGTCTCCCCGGCCCACTCCCCAAGCGTGTCGTAGTAGGAGTCGGGGGTGTCGAGGAACTGCACGCCCGCCGCGCGCATGGTCCGCACGGTGGCGACGATGTCGTTCGTGGCGAGCGCGATGTGCTGGACGCCCGCGCCGCCGTAGAACTCCAGGTACTCGTCGATCTGGGACTTCTTCTTGGCGATGGCGGGCTCGTTGATCGGGAACTTCACCTTCAGGGTCCCGTCGGCCACCACCTTCGACATCAGCGCCGAGTACTCGGTCGCGATGTCGTCGCCCACGAACTCCTTCATGTTCGTGAAGCCCATGACCTTGTTGTAGAAGCCGACCCACTCGTTCATCTTGCCGAGCTCGACGTTGCCCACACAGTGGTCGATGGCCTGGAAGGTCCGCTTGGCGGGCGGCTCGACGATCGGCGACGCGGTCACGAAGCCGGGCAGGTAGGGCCCGGAGTAGCCGGAGCGCTCGACCAGGGTGTGCCGGGTCTTGCCGTAGGTGGCGATGGCCGCGAGGACGACCGTGCCGTTCTCGTCCTTGACCTCGTACGGCTCGTCGATGCCGCGCGCCCCGTGCTCGACGGCGTACGCGTACGCGGCGCGCGCGTCCGGCACCTCGATGGCGAGGTCGACGACGCCGTCACCGTGCGCGGCGACGTGCTCGGCCAGGAAGGTGCCGCGCTCGGTGGAGGGCTTGATGACGGACGTGAAGACGAACCGCGCGCCGCCGTTCTCCAGCACGTAGCTGGCGGTCTCGCGGCTGCCGTTCTCCGGTCCGGAGTAGGCCACGAGCTTCATGCCGAACGCCGTGGAGTAGTAGTGCGCGGCCTGCTTGGCGTTGCCCACGGCGAAGACGACCGCGTCCATTCCCTTGACCGGGAAGGGGTCGGCCTCGCGCGCGGTTTCGGGCGTGGTGTGTGTGGTCTGAGTCATACTCCGAGGCTCCCGCCGAACCGCAAGATGCGCAATAGTTCGCGTATTCACTGGGCAATACGCATAGCCAGGACCCTGAAGCGCCGGGCGTTCTGTACATCATGACTACTTCGGAGGCGGCATGGCGATCGATCATCTGGACGGCAGGCTCATCGTGCTGCTCGCGCGGGAGCCGCGGATCGGCGTCCTGGAGGCGTCCCGCAGGCTCGGCGTCGCACGCGGCACGGTGCAGGCCCGCATGGACCGGCTTCAGTCGAACGGAGTCATCCGCGGCTTCGGCCCCGACGTGGACCCCGCGGCGCTCGGCTACCCGGTCACGGCGTTCGCGACCCTGGAGATCAAACAGGGCCAGGGCGCCGACGTGCGGGCGCATTTGGCGGGTGTGGCGGAGGTCCTCGAACTGCACACCATCACCGGGCACGGCGACATGCTGTGCCGTCTGGTGGCCCGCTCGAACGCGGATCTCCAACGTGTGATCGACCGGGTGGTGGGTTTTGATGGCATCGTCCGGGCCTCCACGGCGATCGTCATGGAGAACCCCGTTCCGCTGCGGATCATCCCGCTGGTGGAGCAGGCGTCCGGCGGCTGACGGCACGGTCGACGTGGGTAGGGAGTAGGACGTTCCACCCGTACGACGCACGCGGGCGCGGGGAGACTCCCCGCGCCGTCTGGCGCACCCCGCGAGGTGAGCGGCACGGTGAACTTCTGGGACTACCTCGGCAACCGTCACCAGCAGTTGCTGATGGACGCGTACCAGCACGCCAGCGCCGTCTTCCAGTGCATGGTGGTGGCCACGGTCATCGGCGTGCTGATCGGCGTGGTGACGTACCGCAGCGAGTGGGCGGGCAACCTCGCCACGACCGCGACCTCCACGATCCTGACGATCCCTTCGCTCGCCATGATCGGTCTGCTGATCCCGGTCGTGGGCCTCGGCGTCGCGCCGACGGTGACGGCCCTGACGCTGTACGGCCTCCTTCCGATCGTGCGCAACTCCATCGTGGGCCTGCGGGGCGTCGACCCCACCCTGGTGGACGCGGCCAAGGGCATCGGGATGTCCCGCCTGCACCGGCTCGTGCGCATCGAGCTGCCGCTGGCGTGGCCGCCGATCCTGACCGGCATCCGGGTCTCCACCCAGATGCTGATGGGCATCGCCGCGATCGCCGCCTACGCCTCCGGGCCCGGGCTCGGCAACGAGATCTTCCGCGGCATCGCCTCGCTCGGCAGCAAGAACGCGCTCAACCAAGTGCTCGCGGGCACGCTCGGGATCATCGTCCTGGCGCTGCTCTTCGACGCCGCGTACGTCCTGATCGGCCGTCTGACGATTCCGAGGGGGATCCGTGTCTGAGACTCCGGAGAGGCCCGCACCGTCGCCCGCGCCCGACGCGGCGGGCGCGACCACCGACCAGGCGGGCTCCACCGCGACCTCGCCCGCGCCGCCGGGCGCCCCCGGTCCCGCCACCACCACCGGCGCGACGATCGAGCTGGAGAGCCTCACCAAGCGCTACCCGGGCAGCTCCGAACCGGCCGTGGACAGCGTGAACATGGAGATCAAGGCGGGCGAGATCGTGATCTTCGTCGGCCCCTCGGGCTGCGGCAAGTCCACCACGCTGAAGATGATCAACCGCCTGATCGAGCCGACCAGCGGCCGCATCCGCATCAACGGCGAGGACGTCACCGACATCGACCCGGTGAAGCTGCGCCGCAAGGTCGGCTACGCCATCCAGTCCTCCGGCCTCTTCCCGCACATGACGGTCGCCCAGAACATCGCGCTCGTGCCGAGGATGGTCGGCTGGGGCAAGGCCCGGATCAAGGAGCGGGTGGAGGAGATGCTGGACCTGGTCGGGCTCGACCCGGCCGAGTTCCACGGCCGCTATCCGCGCCAGCTCTCCGGCGGCCAGCAGCAACGCGTGGGCGTGGCCCGGGCGCTCGCGGCCGATCCGCCCGTGCTCCTGATGGACGAGCCGTTCGGCGCGGTCGACCCGATCACCCGCGACCACCTCCAGGACGAGCTGATCCGGCTCCAGCACGAGCTGCACAAGACGATCGTCTTCGTCACGCACGACTTCGACGAGGCGATCAAGCTGGGCGATCGCATCGCGGTGCTCCGCGAGCGCTCGCACATCGCGCAGTTCGACACCCCGGAGGCGATCCTCACCAACCCGGCCGACGACTTCGTGTCGGGCTTCGTCGGCGCAGGGGCGGCCCTGAAGCGGCTGAACCTGACGCGCGTACGGGACGTGGAGATGGCCGACGTGCCGACGGTGACGATCGACGACCCGCTCCAGGACATCTTCGACAAGCTGCGCGCGAGCGGCACCAACGAACTGCTCCTGCTCGACAAGCGCGGCCGCCCCTACAAGTGGCTCAGGCGCGGCGACCTGATGCGCGCCAAGGGCTCCCTGGCCCGCGCGGGCACCCTCGTGCACGACACGGTGACCCGGGACGCCACGCTCCGCGACGCCCTGGAGGCCGTGCTCACCGACAACGCGGGCCGGGTCGCCGTGACCGGGCGGCGCGGCGAGTACACGGGCGTCGTCGACATGGAGACGCTGATGAACTCCGTGCACGAGATGCTGGAGGCCGACCGCCTCGACGCCCTGGAGCACCAGCACGAACTGGAGGAGCAGCGCGCCCAGTTGACCCACAAGGAGCAGGAAGGCGACGGCGGCGGGGAGGCGAAGGCGTGAGCCCGCCGCCCGGGAACGAGCCGCGCGTCCCCGAACGCAAGCACGCCGCCCGCCAGGCGTCGCGCCCGCGCGGCGAGCACGAGGTCAAGGGCCTGGCCTTCCGCGACGAGGGCGAGGCCGAGCAGGAGGCGCCCGCGACCCCGGTGGCGCGCGAGCCGCGCCGGGTGACGTGGCAGAAGCTGACGTTCCTGCCCGCCCTGCTCGCGGCGGTGCTCATCGCCACCTGGCTCTGGTTCGAGCAGGCGGACCTGGACGAGATCTCCAAGAACGCGCTGTCCAACGGACAGGTGGGCAAGGCCCTGCGGCAGCACGTCGAGCTGACAGCGATCTCCACCTTCTTCGTGCTGATCATCGCGATCCCGCTGGGGATCCTGCTGACGCGGCGCCGGTTCCGCAAGGGCGCCCCGGTGGCGATGGCCCTGGCGAACATGGGCCAGGCGACCCCCGCGATCGGCCTGCTCGCGCTCCTGGTGATCTGGATGGGCATCGGCGAGAAGGCGGCCCTGACGGGCATCATCATCTACGCCGTCCTGCCGGTGCTCTCCAACACGATCGCGGGCCTCAAGGCGAACGACCCCACCCTCCTGGAGGCCGCGCGGGGCATCGGCATGTCGCCGCTCGGCGTGCTCGCCAGGGTCGAACTCCCGCTGGCCGTGCCGCTGATCCTCGCGGGCGTGCGCACCGCGCTCGTCCTGAACGTCGGCACGGCGACGCTCGCGACCTTCGGCGGCGGAGGCGGCCTCGGCGTCCTCATCACCACGGGCATCACCAACCAGCGCATGCCGGTCCTGATGCTCGGCTCGATCCTGACGGTGGTGCTCGCCCTGCTCGTGGACTGGCTGGCGTCGCTCGCCGAAGTGGTCCTCAGCCCCCGCGGCCTGGAGGTGCGCTCATGAGGCTCGCGTCGCGTACGAAGGCGCTGGGCGCCGTGGCCGGGATCGTCCTGGCCGCGGGCGGCTGCGGTCTGACCAGCGGCTCGCCGATGGTGGACGACGTGGAGCCCGGCACCGTCGGCCGGGGCAAGCCCCTGGAGGGCGCCGATCTCACCGTCACGTCCAAGGAGTTCACCGAGCAGCTGATCCTCGGCGCGATCATGGGCATCGCCTTCCAGGCGGCGGGCGCCGACGTCCTGGACCGCACCGGCATCCAGGGCTCGATCGGCGCCCGGGAGGCGGTCAAGGGCGGCGACGCGGACGCCATGTACGAGTACACGGGCACCGCGTGGATCACCTACCTCGGCAACTCCAAGCCCGTCACCGACCCGCACCAGCAGTGGGAGGTGGTCCGCGAGGCGGACGCGAAGAACGGCCTGACCTGGCTGCCGCCCGCCTCGCTCAACAACACCTACGCGCTGGCGATGAACGAGTCCAACTTCAAGAAGTACGGCACCAAGACGCTCTCCGACGTCGCAGCCCTCGCGCAGCGGGACTCCAAGGCCGTCACGGTGTGCGTGGAGGGCGAGTTCGCCAACCGCGCGGACGGCCTGCCGGGCATGCAGAAGGCGTACGGCATGAAGCTCCCGGCCGGGAACATCACGCAGATGGACACCGGGATCATCTACACCCAGGCGGAGAAGGGCAGTTGCACCTACGGCGAGGTCTTCACGACGGACGGCCGCATCAAGGCGATGAACCTGACGACGATGGCGGACGACCGCCACTTCTTCCCCAACTACAACGCGGCTCCCGAGATCAACAGCAAGACCCTGAAGAAGTACCCGGAGATCGCGGATGTCCTCGCGCCCATCACGAAGAAGCTCGACAACAAGGTGGCGCAGGACCTGAACTCCAAGGTCGACGTGGACGGCGAGGACCCGCACGAGGTGGCGAAGGACTGGATGGTGGAGCAGGGCTTCGTGAAGGAGTAGCCCGGGGCCACCGGCCGCCTGCCGCCGGGTTCCGGCCATGCAAAGACTCCCTTGCAAAGAATGCGTTGCAACGGAGTCTTTGCATGCGTAGGCTGACAGGCATGACGCAGGACCCGGAGCCTCGGAAGATCCATCATCTCGACGCGCGCTCGCTGCGCGGCCTCGCGCATCCGCTGCGGATGCGGCTGCTCACCTCACTGAGGTTCGACGGCCCGGCCACGGCGTCCCAACTCGCGGAACGCCTGGGCGAGTCGAGCGGCGCGACGAGCTACCACCTGCGCCAGCTCGCGGAGTACGGCTTCGCGGAGGACGACCCCGAGCGCGGCAAGGGCAGGGAGCGCTGGTGGCGGTCCGTCCACCAGGGCACGTACCTCGGCGACCAGCTGCGCACCGACCCGACCCCGGAGGTGCGGGGCGCGCTCAACGCCTATCTGCACGAGGCCGCGACGCACCACGCCCAGGAGCTGGCCACCTGGCTCGGCACCGAGGGCGACTGGTCCAAGGAGTGGGTCGAATCATCGGACATGAGCGACTTCACGCTACAACTCACCCCGGCGCAGAACGCGGAGCTCGGCCGCAAGATCCACGAACTCATCTCAAGCTACCGGAAGTCGCCCCCCGACGAGGGCACTCCGGACGCGGCCCGCGTGCGCATCCACCTGCACTCGTTCCCGACGAAACCCGGGGCCGACACCTGAGAGGAGCACCCACCGTGCACCCCGAGATCCATCTGCTCCTGCACGACGCCCGCGCCGCCGAGCTGCACCGCGCGGCAGCCCCCCGCAGAGCGCCGCGCGCGGCGCTCCGCAGCCAACTGGGCTGGACCCTGGTCGAGTTGGGTCTGCGCCTGGTCAGCAGCTCGGAACCCGCTCGCCCTTCTGCAGGGCCCGCAGCGCGTCGACCGTTCCGGACAGCGTGGTGACCGGGACCAGCTGAAGCCCCTTCGGCTTCTCCGCCTCGGCATCCGAGCACTCGGCCTTCGGCACGAGGAAGACGGTGGCGCCGTCACGGGCCGCGGCCTGCGTCTTCAGGGAGACGCCGCCGACGGCGCCGACCTTGCCGTTCGCCTTGATCGTGCCGGTTCCTGCGATCGTGCGGCCGCCGGTCAGATCGCCGCCGCTGCCGTTCCCGTCCAGCTTGTCGATGATGCCGAGCGCCAGGAAGAGCCCGGCGCTCGGCCCGCCGATCTTCCCGAGGTCGGCGTTGACCTTGACCTTGTCGGTGCCGTCCACGCCGTCCGCCCGCAGCTGGCGAAGCGCCGCCTTCGTCGCGCTGTCCTGCGACTCGCGCATGTCGCCGAGGTTGTGCTCCTCGACTTCCTTCTCGTTGTCGCCCTCCGGGTAGACCGAGTCCTTGGGCATCACGGCCCGGTCCGTACGGAACCAGCCGTCGATCACGTCGCCGAGGCGCACGGTCATCTGCGGGCCCGTCGCCACGATCGTCGTCATCCGCAGCTGCCCCTCGGTCTTCCGCGTGGGCGCCCCGGAGATCGTGAGCACGGGCTTGCCCTCGTACTCCCCCAGCACGTCGGCGGTACCGCCGGGCTGGGCGACGGCGAAGGGGAGCGGGGCGAAGGCGGCGACCGCGAGCAGAGCGACGACGGGCGTCGCGGCGATGGCGAGGACCTTGGGGCGGCTCAGCTGAGCGAGACGAGACAGCACGTGCCCAATCTACGCGAGCGCGGGATCAAGCCCCGCAAGCCGCTCAGCGCAGAGCCTCGGCGACCTCCCGGGCCGCGTCCACCACCCGCGGGCCCACCCTCTCGGGGACCGAGTCCGCCAGCATGACCACGCCCACGCTGCCCTCGAGCCCCGTGACCCCGACGAGGGGCGCGGCCGCGCCGCTGGCCCCGGCCTCCAGCTCCCCGTGGGTGAGCGCGTACCCGGGGTCGGTGATGTGCCCCTGCCGCGCGGCGAGGATGGCCTTGCCCGCGGCGCCCCGGTCCAGGGGGTGGCGGAAACCGGTCCGGTACGCCACGTGGTAGTCGGTCCACGTCGGCTCGACCACGGCGACGGCGAGCGCCTCCGTGCCGTCGACCAGGGTCAGGTGGGCCGTCGCCCCTATGTCCTCGGCGAGGGAGCGGAGCGCGGGAAGCGCGGCCTCGCGCACCAGCGGGTGCACCTGCCGGCCGAGCCGCAGGACGCCGAGGCCCACCCGGGCCCGGCCTCCCAAGTCCCGTCGTACGAGCGCGTGTTGTTCGAGGGTGGCGAGGAGCCGGTACACGACCGTGCGGTTCACCCCGAGTTTGTTGGACAGCTCGGTGACGGTCAGGCCGTGGTCGGTGTCGGCGAGTAGCTTGAGGACGCGCAGTCCTCGGTCGAGCGTCTGAGATGTCTCCGCGGTCACGACGCCCACTCCTTAGTCGTGAGGGTCGACGGCCCCCTCTGCGGCGGGCACCGGCTGCGCTCCGGGGCGGCGCTGCCACGGGGCGTTGTGTAGCGGGGACAGTAGCGAGGGCGTCCCGCTCAGCGGAAGACTCCGTCCAGAATCCGGTCAAGGCGACGGAAAGACGGTCCGGATCATCCCGATACGCACCCCCGCATGTGTATGCGGAACGCACAATGCCTGCACGCACTGCGCACGTTTCCCGACCTTCCGGTGACGAAGAGGCCCTGCGGGAGCGCCCTTTTTTTGGGGGCGCGGGGAACTGCGCGAGCAACCCAGAACGACCCGCAGGCGAAGGCACACCGGAACTAGCTCATCCGCGTAGCCCACTCCTGCACCTTGGCGATGCGCTGCCGAAGCTGCCCGGCGGTAGCCTCCGCACTGGGCGGACCCCCGCACACCCGCCGCAGCTCCGTGTGGATCACCCCGTGCGGCTTCCCGCTCTGGTGGACGTACGCGCCGACCATCGTGTTCAGCTGCTTGCGCAGTTCGAGGAGCTCCTTGTGGGAGACCACGGGCCGGCGCTCGGCGGGCAGCTCCAGGAGGTCGGCCTCGTCGGCGGGCTTCTTCTTGCTGTGGGCGATCTGCCGGGCCTGCCGCTTCTGGAGCAGGAGCTGCACCTGGTCGGGCTCGAGGAGGCCCGGGATGCCGAGGTAGTCCTGCTCCTCCTCGCTGCCGGGGTGGGCCTGCATGCCGAACTCGGCGCCGTCGTAGAGGACGCGGTCGAAGACGGCCTCGGACTCCAGGGCCTCGAAGGAGAACTGCTCCTGCTCGCCGGTGTCCTCGTCCTGCTGCTTGTTCGCCTCGTCCATCTCCTGCTCGGACTCGGCGTACGGGTCCTCCTCGCCCTGCTTCTTCGGCTTGTCGAGGACGTGGTCGCGCTCGACCTCCATCTCGTTGGCGAAGCCGAGCAGGTCGGGGACGGTGGGCAGGAAGACGGACGCGGTCTCGCCGCGCCGCCGGGAGCGCACGAAGCGGCCCACGGCCTGGGCGAAGAACAGCGGGGTCGAGATCGTCGTCGCGTACACGCCGACCGCGAGCCGGGGCACGTCGACGCCCTCGGACACCATGCGGACGGCGACCATCCAGCGGTCGTCGCTACCGCTGAAGTCGTCGATGCGCTGCGAGGCCCCGGTGTCGTCGGAGAGCACGAGCGTGGCCTTGGTCCCGGTGATCTCCCGGATGAGCTTGGCGTACGCGCGCGCCGAGTCCTGGTCGGAGGCGATCACCAGGGCGCCCGCGTCCGGGATGGCCTTGCGCACCTCGCTCAGGCGCCGGTCGGCGGCCCTGAGGACGTTCGGCATCCAGTCGCCGCGCGGGTCCAGGGCGGTGCGCCAGGCCTGCGAGATCGCGTCCTTGGTCATCGGCTCGCCGAGCCGGGCGGCGATCTCGTCACCGGCCTTGGTGCGCCAGCGCATGTTGCCGCTGTAGGAGAGGAAGATGACGGGCCGCACGACGCCGTCGCCGAGGGCGCTGCCGTAGCCGTACGTGTAGTCGGCGGAGGAGCGGCGGATGCCGTCGTTCCCCTCCTCGTACGTCACGAAGGGGATGGGGTTGGTGTCGGAGCGGAAGGGCGTGCCGGTGAGCGCGAGGCGCCGGGTGGCGGGCTCGAAGGCTTCCAGGCAGGCCTCGCCCCAGGACTTGGAGTCGCCGGCGTGGTGGATCTCGTCGAGGATGACGAGGGTCTTGCGCTGCTCCACGCGGTTGCGGTGCAGCATGGGCCGGACGCCGACGCCCGCGTACGTCACGGCGACGCCGTGGTACTCCCTGCTGAGCGGGCCCGCGCTGTACTCCGGGTCCAGCTTGATGCCTATCCGTGCCGCGGCCTCGGCCCACTGCTTCTTCAGGTGCTCGGTGGGGGCGACCACGGTGACCTGCTGCACCACGTGGTGGTGCAGCAGCCAGGACGCGAGCGTCAGCGCGAACGTCGTCTTGCCGGCGCCGGGGGTGGCGACGGCCAGGAAGTCGCGCGGCTGCTCCTGGATGTACCTCTCCATCGCCCCCTGCTGCCAGGCGCGCAGCTTGCTGGCAGTGCCCCAGGGAGCGCGCCCCGGGAAGGCGGGCGAGAGGTGGTGGTTGGAGGCGGCGGTGGTAGTCACGGTCTCCGTTTTTGACGCTGGGGGTACGTACGACAACCGGGCCACCCTACCGGTGGGATGACCGCACTCCAGGGCTGACGCTCGGGTCCGCCCCGGGGTGCGACGCGGTTCACACCGGTCCGCCGGGTGGTCTCAGGCCTTCGCGGCGGGTGCCCGCAGACGCGTGCCCAGCCAGGCCCCGGCGAGCGCCACGGCCGCCATCGGCAGGAACACCGCGGTGAAGGCGCCCGGGTGCGAGCCCGCGGCCCCGGCGCCCGAGCCGTGGCCGCCGATCATGCCGCCGCCGAGCGCGGCGAAGGCGGCGCCGCCCGCGGCGAGCAGGAGGGCGTTGGACAGGCCGTCGGATATCTGGAGCGAGGCGGAGTTCGAGCCCGCGTCCTGTGGGGGCGAGAGGCGGAGCAGCAGGACGCTGGTCGAGGCGATGACCATGCCCATGCCGAGGCAGCCGACGCCCCAGGCGACCGCGACGGTCCACACCGGGACGGCGTCGATCAGCACGCTGGGCGCGGTGGCGATGGCGACGGCGACGAGCACCATCCCGACGGCCACCAGCTTCTCCCGGTGGGCCTCCATGCGCGGCCGCGACTGCACGTACGAGCCGAGGGCCCAGGTGGCGCCGCCCGCCGCGAGCGAGAGGCCCGCGAGCGTCGGTGACAGGCCGCGCTCACTGACCAGCATCAGCGGCACGAACGACTCGGCGGCGACGAAGGACCCGGCGGCCACGCCCCGCAGCAGCACCACGGAGGGAAGCCCGCGCGCGGCGCGGTAGGTGCCGCGCGGCAGCAGGCCGAGCACGGAGGGGACCAGGACGGCCGCGCCGAGCGCCGCCGGGAGCAGGGACAGCCAGCGCAGGTCCTGGCCCGCGTACTGGAGCAGGCCCGCGCCGAGCGAGATGCCGAGGGCGAGCCGGACGCGGCGGCGGTCCAGGGGCTCGGCCGGGGCGTCCGGGTCCAGCGGGCCCGAAGCGTCCCGGCGGATCGCGGGCAGGGCGAGCGCGAGGGGCGCGGCGACCAGGACCGGGACGCCGATGAACACCCACCGCCAGCCCAGGTGCTGCGTCACGGTGCCCGACACCAGGGGGCCGACCACGGACGGCACCACCCAGGCGGCCGCGAACGCCGCCATGATCGAAGGCCGGAGGCGCTCCGGGTACACCCGGCTCACCACCACGTACAGGGACACGATGACGAGGCCGCCGCCGAAGCCCTGCACGGCCCGGCCCAGGATGAACTGCCACATCGCGCCCGCCGTGCCGGACAGCAGGAGGCCCGCGGCGAAGGCGGACATGCCGCCGGTCAGCGGGCCGAGGGGGCCGCGCCGGTCGCCCCACTGCCCGGAGAGCACCATCCCGAACAGGCTGGTCGTGAAGTACGCGGAGAACCCGAACGCGTACAGCGAGAGGCCGTCGAGCTCCCGGGCCGCCACCGGCATCGCCGTGCCGACGGCGGTCGCCTCGAAGGCGATGAGCAGCACGACGGACACGATCCCGATGCTCAGCGCCCGATACGGTTTCGCGAGCACACCGCCGTCGGACACCTCGTGGGGTGCCGCCTGCGGGGCGGCTGGTGCGGTGGCGACGTCGGTGTCGCGGGAGTCGTGGGTGGTCATGCCGGCCAGCGTAGGAGCGGGCACCGACATCCGACGCCTGTCTGGAGACGGGCCTGACCTGGTCCCTTGGTCGTACGCCCCCGGCCTCTTCCACGGCGTTCGCGGACCTGCTCTCTCCGACCCGGGGAGGGGGCCCCGGTGGCGGGCGGCCTTCCGCCGGGGGTCAGCGCGCCGGGCTCACAGCACCTTCGCGCTCTTGAGGACCGCGTCCGCCGCCTCCTGCTCGGCCCCCTCGCCCGGCTTCGCCAGGCCCATCAGGAACACCGACCGTCCGGCGTCCGCGCTGATCACCGTGAGGCGCAGCCGGGTCTCGCCGTCCTCGCCCTTCATCATGAGGACGACCGTGTGGGCGGGGTGCCCGCCGACCGTGGTCGCCTCGGACCCGGTCTGCTCCGCCGACCCGTCCGGGTTGAAGAACTCCGCGTTGGACCGGGCGGCGCGCTCCGTCTGGGCCTTCAGGTCCGACTCCGCGACGGCGCCGCCGCGTCCGGTGAGCACCATGCCGTAGCGGCCGCTGTCCTCGCCCTCGCCCTCGGCGCCCGTCCTGATCGAGCTCGTGAAGGCGTTGACGAGGTCCCCCTTGTCCCGCGTCCAGCCCTCGGGAAGCCGGTACGACACCCCGGCCTTCAGGTCCGTCTCCCAGGGCCGCCCCGCCAGCGGCTCTTCGTCCCCGCCCCTGCTCCACCACCAGGCCCCGAGCCCGGCACCCACCAGCGTCACGACCACGACCGCGATGATCCCCTGCCGCCGCCGCGACCGCCCCGACGGCGACGGCTGCGGCGGCTGCGACTGCTGCGGCGCATAGGGAGGCGGAGGGGGAACCGGGGCCTGCGGGGGCGGTGTCGTCATGCGCACCAGTGTCGCCAACAGCCCGGAAGCGGCCTTGAGTACGGGTACTCAAGGGCTACTCACGCGGCACGGCTTTTCGGACACGTTTTCCTTGTGACGCCGGGCACGAGCCGTGGTGCAGTCGTGAAGATCTTTCACGGTATCGTCACTTCCACCGCAGAATCTGCGGCCCGCACGCCACGCGAGTGAACGCGCCGCAGGATCGGCGTCGTTCAAGAATGCACTATTTGTGCGTAGGTGTCCGTAATGGCGGGCAACCCTGCCTGCCGATTGCGGACTCTCCCTCCCCTCCCTGTACGCATGGGAACAGCAGCCCGGCCCGACCACCGGCACTGCCTCTCCACCACGCACACTTGGGGGTCTCACGCATGTCCGGAATCACCCGCCGCCAGGCCATCGGCGCGGCGAGCGCCGCGAGCGCCGCCGCCGGGCTCGCCGTCGTCGGCGTCGGCGCCACGCCCGCTGCCGCCGCCCCGCGCGGCGCCCGCCCCGCCGAGCCCGCCTCCTTCGACGAGGTCTACCTCGGCCGCCGCATCCAGGGCGGGCCCGCCGGAGGCCACGGCGGGCACCACGCCGACCACGGCGGCGGCTACTCCGTCCGCATCGACGGCGACGAGCTGCACATCATGCGCAACGCCGACGGCACCTGGATCAGCGCCATCACC
This sequence comes from Streptomyces sp. NRRL B-1347, assembly GCF_000720325.1. Taxonomy (GTDB): domain Bacteria; phylum Actinomycetota; class Actinomycetes; order Streptomycetales; family Streptomycetaceae; genus Streptomyces. Next base: position 52,626 of record NZ_JOJM01000028.1, on the reverse strand, counting down.
CACTACGACCCGCAGGCCACGCCCCGCGCCCTCGCCCGCGCCGCCGTCGACGACCTCCAGGGCGCCGCCCTGGTCCCGCTCGTCCCCTCCACCCGCTGATCCGGAGCCCCGCCGCCATGACCGTACGCAAGAACCAGGCCCAGCTCACCGCCGACGAGAAGCGGCGCTTCGTCAACGCGCTGCTCGCGCTGAAGCGCGACGGGCGTTACGACTCCTTCGTCTCCACTCACAACGACTTCATCATGAGCGACCGCGACGACAGCGACCGCGTCGGCCACCGCTCCCCGTCGTTCCTGCCCTGGCACCGCCGCTTCCTCATACAGTTCGAGCAGGCCCTCCAGTCCGTCGACGCCTCCGTCGCCCTGCCCTACTGGGACTGGACCACCGACCGCACCCCCGCCGCCTCCCTCTGGGCCCCCGACTTCCTCGGCGGCACGGGGCGCTCCCGCGACGGCCAGGTCACGGACGGCGCCTTCGCCGCCACGGGCAACGGCTGGCGCATCAACGTCCGCGTCGACGGGCGCGACTTCCTCCGCCGCGGCCTCGGCTCCAGCGGCGTCCAGCTCCCCACCAAGGCCGAGGTGGACTCCGTCCTCGCCACGCCCGTCTACGACGCCGCGCCGTGGAACAGCGCGTCCGACGGCTTCCGCAACCACCTCGAAGGGTGGCGCGGCGTGAACCTCCACAACCGCGTCCACGTCTGGGTCGGCGGCCACATGGCCACCGGGGCCTCCCCCAACGACCCCGTCTTCTGGCTGCACCACGCCTACGTCGACAAGCTGTGGACGCAGTGGCAGTCGCGGCACCCCAACTCGCCCTACCTGCCCGCAGCGGGCACGCGCAACGTCGTCGACCTGCGCGACACGATGCGGCCGTGGGGCGACGTGACCCCTGCGGACATGCTGGACCACACGAGGTACTACACCTACGACGTGGCGGCCTGAAGGAAGTCGCGCCAGGCCCCTGCGCTGAACCCTAGGCAGGGGCCTTGCTTGTTCTTGGAGTCCCGTACGTGGATGGTGCCGGGGGTGGTGGCGACCTCGACGCAGTCCGTGCCCTCATTGCTGCTGCTGTAGCTGCTCTTGGCCCACTCCAGCGCGACCTCAACGCAGTCGTTGATGTTGCTACTGTCGCTGTAACTGCTCTTGAACCACTCCAGCTCGGAAGCGCCCCCGACGTAGGACTTACGGGTCATGTCTCTCCCAGCACTTGCTCGATGAAGGCCATCGACTCCCTCGGCGTGAGAGCCTGGGCCCGGATGATGCCATACCGCAGTTCGAGGATGCGGAGCTGCTTCGCTTCGTAGACGGGGCGGCTGCCGAACATGCCCTCACCCCGCCCCACTCCCGAGCCGTCGCCGAACTTCAACACCTCGATCAGGCCGCTCAGGCCGGGATGTCCCTCACAGCTCGTAGGCATCACCTGGAGTTCGACGCTTGGCAACTGACCTACCTCCAGGAGATGTTCGAGCTGCCGACGCAAAACCATTGTCCCCCCAACAGGCCTGCGGAGCGTCACCTCTTCCTGGACAAAGCTCAGCTCAGGCGCCTGGCTACGCTTGAGGATGGACTGTCGCGCCATCCGCGCGGCAAGCAGCTGCTCAAGCTCGTCCTGGGAGTACGCGGGCCGCCGCGTCCGCAGCAGCGCATCTCCGTACTCTTCCGTCTGCAACAGCCCATGGATGTTGTGGTTGCTGTAGAGGCACAGCTCCACAGCCCTCTCCTCCAGCTTCGCCAGCTCCCGAACCTTCTTCGGGTACCTCGCCTTGGCCATCTCCTCCTTCATCGCCGAGATGAAACCGTTCGCGTCCAGGACCTCGTCCGCCGCGTCCAGGTACTCCGGGCGCGGGATCCGCGCTCCGCGCTCCACCTTGCGCACCTGGTCCTCGCCGTAGCCGATGGCCTCGCCGAACTCCGACGCGCTCAGGCCGCGCGCCTCGCGCCAGCGCCGCTGCTGGTGGCCCAAGGCCTCCACCACCGACGCGATCTCGTCCTCGGGCTCGACGTCCCAGCCCGCCTCGTCCACGCTCTCGCCGTCCGCGCTCATCAACGCACCTCCGAAGTGCCGCCCCGCTCCAACGCGCAGCCGTACCCGTACGACACCCTGGACAGCCGGGACAGGACCGGACAGCGACGGGACAGTCACCGTACGTGCACACCGCACCACGGTGCAGGCTAAGTGCCTTGCGCCACGCTGAGGCGCATGAACACAGAGACCACACAAGCCCTGGCCCCCGTACGGCAGTTCAGCGCGCTGATGCCGTCAAGCCCGCGCGGAGCGCACCTGGCCCGGCGTGCCGTCGTACGCGAACTCATGGCGTGGGAGCGCCCCTTCGAGAGCGCGGAGCACATCGTGGCGGAGCTGGCGAGCAACGCGGTGCGGCACGGGCACGTGCCGGGGCGGAACTTCCGCCTGACGCTGCGGCTCACGGCGAACGGGGTGCTGCGGGTGGAGGTGAGCGACACGTGCGCCGAGCGGCTGCCCCGCGCGCCGGGGGCGGCGGAACCGGACGACGAGTCGGGCCGGGGCCTCGCGCTGGTGGCGGCCTTCGCGGACCGCTGGGGCACGGAGGTCGGCCCGGAGCCGCGCAAGACGGTGTGGGCGGAGCTCGGCTGCGGCCGGTAGGGATCGATGGGGATTCTCCTGAGCCAAGAGTTGTTGATCGGCCGTTGACCAGCCCCGATTACCGTCCGGCACCATGAGACATCCATATCGCCCACGCCGGGCCCCAGCCCGGCAGGGCTTGGCAGGGGCCGTGACGCTGGCCCTGCTGACGACGCTGCTGGGGGCCCTCGCGGTCACCCAGGCGCCGCCTGCCCTCGCCGCCATGCATACCTATAAGGCGGCCACGTTCAACATGCAGAACGGAAACCGCTGGGACGGCACCGTAACGAACGCAGGCGGAAACCTGGAAGCCGATCTCCTGGACACCTCTGACGCACCCGACGTCGTGGCGCTCCAAGAGCTGGGCAGTTGGGCTCCTTGCGTCGACAGCAGGTCAGAGACGCGCCAGGTCCGGAGCGGCCGTCTGGCCGGGACCGAGGACCCCCGGTACTGGGAGGTGACCGAATGTAGTGACCCGTTCGTCAAGGCAAGGGGCTACGACCTGTTCTTCCTCGGCATCGAGAACGGCAACTCCACCCGGAACCTCGGCTTCGTGGTCAAGAGCGAACTGGACGTGTCGCTCGCCAATGACGTCCACGTCATCGGGCGGGCCGTGGACGGCAACGGGGACTTGGTCCCGGGCAATCCCAAGCCGATGCTCGGCATCAAGGTGGGCGGTGACACGTGGTTCTACAGCGTGCACGGCGCGAACAACACCGACGACCGGGGTGACACCGCCAACCGCATCGCCGCGGCCAGGGCGGATGCGGGTCTCATCAGTTGGACAGTGCTCGGTGACTTCAACAGGAGAGCGGAGACGTGGGGGCGCGCCGACCTCAACGGAGCACATGTCGTGGACTCCGGAACGGCTACGTACAAGGCCCCTCTCCCCACCCTTCCCACAGGGAAGAACCTGGACTACGCGATCACCAGCGCCGCGCCGCCGGCCACCTACGTGGGCGTGCGCGTGAACAACCTCTACTCCGACCACCATGCGGTGTTGTTCGAGACGCGCTGCCGCAATCGAAATACCGTAGCCCGCTCCACCACACGCGGCGAGGCCTGCGGGAAGGAGACCGCTGCCGTCTCCATGGGCGACAGCTACATCTCCGGTGAGGCCGGCCGGTGGGCGGGCAACGCCAACACCGGCCCCGGCGGCGACGTGTGGGGCACCGACCGCAGGGCCGACTGCGAGGGCGGCAAGGACTGCATCTACGGAGAGACGTCGTACGACGGCGGAACCGGCTGCGACCGCTCGGACGTCGCCCCCATCAAGAGCGCCGCGCTCGACGGCATCCCCAGAGAACGCCGTTTCAACATCGCCTGCTCAGGGGCCGAGACGAAACACATCACCTCGGAGAAATTCAAGAACCAGGAGCCGCAGGCGGAGAAGCTGGCGCAATTGGCGAAGGACTACGACGTCAAGATGATCGTGGTGTCCATCGGCGGCAACGACCTGGGCTTCTCCAAGATCATCACCGACTGCGTCTGGCGCTACTGGGGCTGGCCGAGCGGCGGCTCCTGCAACACGAGCTCCGCGAACGCGGAGCTGAAGGAGAAGCTGGACAAAACACGGGGCGACGTCGTCAAGGCCCTGGAGAAGATCCGCTCCGTCATGACGGACGCCGGGTACGAGCGCGACGAGTACGACCTGGTGCTGAGCACATACCCGAATCCACTGCCCCGCAGCGAGCAGATGAAGTACGACGTCCATGACGGCGATACCGACCGCTACAGCATCGGGGGCTGCCCCTTCCGCGACACCGACGTGGACTGGGCCCGCGACGAGCTCATGCCGGGCATTACCTCCATGCTGCGCGACGCGGCGAAGAACGCCGGGACATCCCTGCTGAACGTGGAGGACGCGTTCGCTGGGCACGAGCTGTGCCGCAAGGGCACCAAGCAGGCCACGAGCGCGAACTCGCGCGCGAACCCGGTGTCGGACGCGGACGCAGAGTGGGTCCGGTGGATTCCGTTCCTGTTCGACAAGACGCAGAACTGGCTGTGGGGGTCCCAAGGGGCCAAGCAGGAGGCCATCCACCCCAATGCCTACGGGCAGAAGGCGCTCGGCTCGTGTCTGGCGGATTTCGCCCGGTCGCGCGTGCCGGGGCAGGCGAAGACGTCGACGTGCGTGGGCACTCCGGGCCAGGACACTGACGGTGTGGGCCTTGAGCACGCGGTCCGCATTTCCCAGTACAAAACGAATGACGCCATTCCCCAGGAAGTTCTGCAGCGTCACACACCCGATTCCAAGTGGGTGTCCACAGGCCCGGACGACGCCGACACAGGACGGTGGTACATCAACGGTGACCCCAGCGCCCTGAAGACCGGCGAGGAGCCTGAGGACGACGAGGTACTAGAGACCGCCATCAGGAACAGGACGGGACAGTACCTGCAGGGTGACGGCGGGAGTTCGTGGCAATGGGCATCCGTCACCGACACCCCCCGCATCTGGAAGATCAAGCCAATCGGGTCACCCGGTGCTTTCTTCATCACCACGGATGACGAGAAGTGGTGCCTGGCCGTTGAACCCCGTTCCACCCAATGGGGCTCCCTGAGGCCGTGCAGCACCTCCAATTTCCTTCGCATCTCATGGAAGATCGAGAAGGCCGACATAAAGATCACCCCCCGCCCCCAGCCCATCCACCGCACCGGCCACCTCAAGTCCGCCAAGGACGACCTCGTCGCCGACGTCGACAACGCGTGGTCGGAGCCGGGCACCCGCGTGAAGGCGCTCGCGCCCAAGGACCACCCCGCCCAGAAGTGGCGGGCACGCTCCACGCCCGAGGGGTGGCAGATCATCAGCGCCCTGGACGGCGCCCCCGTACTGGCCCATGACACCGACAAGCACGAGGCGCGCCTCGCCAAGGACGACGACGGGGACAAGGACCAGCTGTGGCAGGCCGAGGACGCGGGCGACGGCTGGACGCGGCTGCGCAACGGCGGCCGGTGTCTGACGGCGGGCGGCGAGGACGAGACGCTGGCCCTCAAGGACTGCGCGGCCGACGACGCCGGGCAGCGGTGGAAGGCCCTCGGAGTCACTCCGGAGAAGCCGGACGACGAAGGCAAGGACGGCGACGCCGGTGACCCGTACGACGACGGGGAACCGGTGCGTGACGACAAGCCCGCCGCCTCCGGCGACTGCCGGCCCGAGGGGATGGCGAAGACGGCCGGGGTGGACACGCCCTACTGCGACGTGTACGACGAGCAGGGCCGCGAGTGGCTCGGCAACGGCCGCTCGCGGCGCGTGGTCGGCTACTTCACCGGCTGGCGCACCGGCGCCAAGGGCGACCCGAAGTACCTGGTCGGCAACATCCCGTGGACCAAGGTCACGCACATCAACTACGCGTTCGCGCACGTCAAGGACGACAAGATCTCGGTCGGGGACACGTCCGACCCGAAGAACCCGGCCACCGGCATGACCTGGCCCGGCAACCCGCGCGCCGAGATGGACGACTCGCTGCCGTACAAGGGGCACTTCAACCTGCTGACCAAGTACAAGAAGCGGCACCCGTCGGTGAAGACGCTGATCTCGGTCGGCGGCTGGGCGGAGACCCGCGAGTTCTACTCGATGGCCACCAACGCGGACGGATCGGTCAACCAGGGCGGCATCGACACTTTCGCGGACTCCGTCGTCGACTTCCTCCAGCGGTACGGGTTCGACGGGGTGGACATCGACTACGAGTACCCCACCGCGCTGCCCAAGACCGGCAACCCCAAGGACTGGGACGTCGCCGACCCGCGCCGCAAGGGCCTGACCAAGGGCTACAACGCGCTGATGAAGACGCTGCGGGAGAAGCTCGACCGGGCCGGGGCCGACAAGGGCCGGTACCTCCAGCTCACCTCCGCGGGCTCCTCGTCGGGCTATCTGGTGCGCGGCCTGGACGCCGGAAAGTCCTTCCAGTACCAGGACTTCGTCAACGTCATGTCGTACGACCTGCACGGCTCCTGGAACAAGTACGTCGGCCCGCAGGCGCCGCTGTACGACGACGGCAAGGACAACGAGCTGGCGGCCGCCGGCGTCTACGACGACCAGAAGGCGGACACCAAGGACTTCCAGAAGCACGGCTACTTCAACACCGACTGGGCGTACCACTACTACCGGGGCGCGCTCCCCGCGGGCCGCATCAACCTCGGCCTGCCCTACTACACGCGCGGCTGGCGCGACGTACAGGGCGGCCAGGACGGCCTGTGGGGCACCTCGTCGCTGCCGCAGCAGGGTGACTGCCCGCTTGGCACCGGTGGCCGTGGCGGCCACTCGGACTGCGGCATGGGCGCCGAGGGCATCGACAACATCTGGCACGACATCGAGGACGGCAAGGAGGTCGCCGCGGGCTCCAACCCGCTGTGGCACGCGAAGAACCTGCAACGCGGCACCACGCCCGGCTACTTGAGGTCGTACGGGCTCGACACCACGCAGCAGCGGAACAAGCTGCGCGGCGACTACAGCGAGAAGTACAGCTCCGAGCTGGAAGCCCCGTGGCTGTGGAACGCCGACAAGAAGGTGTTCCTGTCCACCGAGAACGAGCGGTCCATCGACGCCAAGGCCGAGTACGTGAAGGACAACGGCATCGGCGGCGTCATGCTGTGGGAGCTCGCGGGTGACTACGCGGAGCGGCCCGGCGGCGAGTACGGCATGGGCTACGACCTGACGACGCGCCTGGACAAGGCGATGCGCGCTGCGGGCCCCTACGGGGCGACCAAGGCGGGCCAGGGTCGCACCCTGCCCCGGCAGGTCATCGACGCCGACGTCGAGCTCGTCGACTTCCCCACCGGGAAGGACGACTTCTACCCCCTCCAGCCCAAGCTGCGCATCACCAACAACAGCAAGGAGACCCTCGGCCAGGGCACCGAGATCTCCTTCGACATCCCCACCTCCGCCCCGCCCGTCATCAAGGACAACGACTACAAGGTGATGCCGATCGTCAAACCCGGCCGCAGCGGCTCCAACAAGGGCGGACTGAAGGCAGACTTCCACCGCGTGACCATCGAACTCGGCTACTGCGAGGACATCCCGCCGGGCAAGTCCATGGACATCGACGTCAAGTACTACCTGCCGATCACCGGCCCCGCGAACACCGTGGTCAAGATCGGCGACAAGGAGTTCGGCGTCACCGGTGACCAGCGCCGGGGCACCGACACCGTGGAGCCCCCGGCCCCCGCGGCCGGTGGCTGCCCCGCCGTCGACTGGAAGCCCGGCAAGACGTACACCCCGTCGGCGGGCCGCCTCTGGGGCGCGTTCGACAAGGGCGACAAGGGCTGGCAGTTCGAGTACCAGCAGATGAACATGGACTACTACCCCGACCAGTCACGGGTCCACCTCGTGTCCCCGTCCACGACCAACCCCAACCAGTTCTGGCAGGTCAAGGACGCGGGCGACGGCTGGTACACCATCGGCAACAGCGGCCAGTGCCTCACCGCCACCGACGCCGGAGAGGACCTCGCCACCCGGGACTGCGGCGACGGCGAACGCCAGCGCTGGCGCTTCGTCCCCGTCAACGACGACGGCACCGAGGGCTCGCCCGGCGGACCCAAGCACGGCAAGCTCTTCAAGCTGCGCGCCGCCACCGGGCAGGAGGCCGAGGCCGCCAACGGCGACAACGACCACGAGACCCACATCCTGACCGGCGACCCCAAGCGGGCCACCGGCGCCTACGTCAAGCACGACGGCTTCTACTGGTACGCCCAGTGGTACACCACGGTCGAACCGGGCAGGACCGAAGCCGACGGAAGCCGCCCCTGGAAGAAGCTCGGCCCCACGCCGTAGCTCCTCCCGGCGTTCATGAACGCCGTATGGCGGTCCCGTTGCGGGACGGGCCGCGGCCTTGAGAGAGGCCGCGGCCACCGCCTACGGTCGAGGACAAGAGAGCACAGCTTGGCCGTGTGCCCGAGTGGTTTAGGGATTCGCCTGCAAAGCGAAGCACACCGGTTCGATTCCGGTCACGGCCTCTACGTCCGGACAGGACCGAGCGGGCGGCGCCTACAGGGCGCTGCCCGCTTTCCACTGGTCCCACGGCACGTTCCAGTCGCCGTAGCCGTTCCCCGCGGCCACCGTCTCCGTGGAGCCCGTGACGCGGATGACGTCCCCGGGGATCACCTCTTCGTAGAAGCGCTGTGCCGTGCCGTCCGTGGCGAGGCCTATGCAGCCGTGCGTCACGTTGGTGTTCCCCGCGAACGTGTTGGCCTTGGGGTTCTGGTGCAGATACGTGCCCGACGTCGTCAGGTGCACCGCGTAGTCGTAGTAGCCCTTGTACGCGTCTCCGTAGCCGACGGTCCGGGAGTCCATGAGGACGCGGCGCTGCTTGTCGGAGACGACCATCGTGCCGTTCCAGGTGTCCATGCCCGGGGCGCCCGCCGTGATCGGCACGCGGCGCGTGGTCCCGGCCTTCACCACCGTCATGGTGTGCTGGCGCACGTCCACCGTGGCCACGAGGGAGCGGCCCACCGTGACAGTCCTGTCGATGGCCTTGCCCGCCCGGACGGTGATCTTCGTGCCGGGCTTCCAGTAGGTCTCGGGGCGGTAGTCGATCCGCTGGCCCTCGTGCAGGTTGCGGTCCTTGACCCAGCTCCAGGAGCCGGTCGTGCCGTTGTCCGTGGTGACCTTCAGGCGCCTCTCCACCGCCGCGCGCTCCGCCGCCGGGACGGGCCGCGCGAACGTCACCGACACCGGCATGCCGACGCCGACCGTCTGGCCGTCGAAGAGGTTGACCTTGGCGCCCTCGCGCAGCGCCGCGGGCAGCGGCTTCGCGCGCGGGGACGGCTTCGCGGCCGGGGCCGCCGCGGCGGGCCCGCCGCCCTTGCCGTCGCTCGTGCCGCCCGCGTCGCCCTCGCCGCCGCCGACGCCGCAGCCCGCGAGCAGCAGGGCGCCGAGCGCCGCCGCGGCTCCCCTGCGCCCCCAGATCCGGGTGTTGCCCCTGGCCTGCTCGCTGCCCCTGTTTCCGCTGTTTCCCATGGTCAACAGAGCCCCCCTGTGTGGTGTGCTTCGATGTACGCGACCTGTACGCACGCCAGGGGCCACCGGGTTGCATGCCGTGCGAGAAACTTTTCGGGACGGTTTTCGGGACCCTCGGGGGCGGCATGACGGAGGACGAGTTCGACGCGTTCTACGCGTCGGCGTTCCCCCGCGTCGTCGGCCAGGTCTACGCCTTCACCGGCGACCACGGGCAGGCCCAGGACGTCGTCCAGGAGGCCTTCGTCCGCGCCTGGGACCGGCGGCGCGACTTCCTCGCCACTCAGGCGCCGGAGGCGTGGATCCGCACGGTCGCCATGCGCCTCGCGGTCAGCCACTGGCGGCGGGCCCGGCGCTGGCTCGACCTGGTGCGCCGCACCCCGCCGCCCGAGCACGCGCCAGGGCCTGGGCCCGAACACCTCGCCCTCGTGCACGCCCTGCGGCAGCTTCCCGACGCGCAGCGCCTCGCGATCGTGCTGCACCACCTGTGCGACCTCAGCGTGGAGGAGGTGGCCGCCGAGACCGGTGCCCCCTCGGGGACGGTCAAGGCCCGCCTCTCGCGCGGCCGCGCGGCCCTCGCCCGGATCCTCTCGGCCGACGAGAACGACGCCCTCGGCGGGCCGCCCAGCGCGAAGGAGACCGGCCGTGTCCGATGACCTGTCCCGCGAGCCGTCCGCCCCCGAACCGGCCGTACCGGAGCTGTCCGTCCCGGAGCCGTCCGCCCCGGAGCTGGCCGCCCCCGGACTGTCCGCGTCCCTGCGCTCGCTCGCCGCGAGCGGTGCGGCGCCCGCGCCCGTGGCCGGGGCCCAGGTCCGCCGCCGGGCCGTGGCCCGGCGGCGGCGCCGGCACACCGCCCTCGCGGGCGGCGCCGCCGTCGCCGTGGCCGCCCTCGCGTTCGGCCTCACGGGCGCCCTCGGCGGCGGCTCCGACGCCCGGCCCGCGCCGCCCGCCGCCCCCAGCACGCGCTCCGCCGCGCCCGCCGCCACCGTCGACCTCGGCGCGCGCACGCTGACCCTGGACGGGCGGCGCGTGCCCGTCTCCTCCGGGAACGCCTCCCACCCGACCGCGACCGGCCGCATGACGGTCGTCGCCAAGCACCGCGTGAAGAGGCTCACCAGTGAGTCGGTGGGGCTCGGGGACGAGTACGACGTGCGGTTGCCGTGGGTGGTGGAACTGCGGGGGCCCGACGGGCGGGCCAACTTCCTCGTCGCGATGACGTACGCGGAGGGGGCGCCGGGTACGCGCGACGCCACGCGGGGGTCCATCGGGCTTCGCTCTGCGGATGCCCGGTGGGTGTACGGGCGGCTGTCGCCGGGGGCGGTCGTGACGGTGCGGCGCTAGGCCCTGCCGGGGGCTCCCCAATCCCGCCCCTTCCCGAAACCAGGGGCTGCCGCCCCTGGACCCCGCCCATCGCGCTGCGCCCTCGTCCTCAAACGCCGGACGGGCTGAGAAACACAAGTGTGGGGCGGCTCCAACCGGAGCCGCCCCTTGGCGCGTCTTCAGAGTGTGAGGCCGTCAGCCCCAGCCGGTGTCGTTGTCATCCCCCATGACGTCTCTCCCCCGTAACGAGTCGGATCGTGCGGTGAGTGGTTCGGGACACTTCGATGGTGCCTTGCAACTCGCCCGAATTAAAAGGGATTTATGGCGTCATAGGTCAGCTGGGACGTCCTCGGGACCGGTCTGAGACATTCCGCGCTCAGGCCACCGCCGCCTCGTCCAGGCGCGCGAGGACCGCCGACACCGTCTGATCCACCGTCAACTTCGAGCTGTCCAGCCACAGTCCGATGCGCGGGGTCTCGGCGCGCAGGCCGTTGTCGAGGGCCTCGACGGTCCACTCGCCGTAGCCGGTCTTGGCGCGGCCGGCCTCGCGGGCGGCGACCGCTCCGGGGCGCGGGGCGAGGACGACGACGTACAGGGGGCGGGTCCGGATCGAGTCGACGTAGCGCTTCAGCTCGGGGCCGAGGACGACGTCCTGGACGATCGCGGTGAAGCCCGCGGCGGCGTACGCGTCGGCCGTGGCCGCCGACAGGCCGTAGCGGAGCCGCAGTTGGGCCTCGGCCTCGCCGCCCGCGCCGGGCTCGTACTCCTCGCGGCCGGAGACGATCATGCGCCGGAACACGTCGCCGCGCACGTGCGCGGCGCGCGGAAGCCGCTCCGCGAGGGCCTGCGCGACCGTGGACTTGCCCGCCGCCATGATGCCGGTGATCAGGATGACGCCCGTACCCGTGTGTGCGTTCACACGCGCGAACGTATCGCAGGGCGGGCCCGGCGCTCCTCCCCTTTTCCGGTGAGCGGAACGCGGCTCAGGCCAGTTCCGCCCCCACCGCGGCCTGCGGCCGGATCGGCAGCCGGTTCACGGGACGGCCCGTCGCCGCCCGCACCGCGGACGCGATCGCCGCCGGGGACGTGACCACCGGCACCGCGCTGGCCGCCTTCGCGCCGAAGGGGGCGACGACGTCGCGCTCCTCGACGAGCTTGACGATGCGGATGTCCGGCGCGTCCAGGGACGTCGGCAGGGCGTAGCCCGTCAGGTCGGGGTGGCGGACGATGCCGCGCGGGGTGCGGAGGTTCTCGGTGAGCGCCGCGCCGAGGCCCTGGGTGACGCCCGCCTCGATGCGGACCCGCAGCTGCGCGGGGTTGAGGATGCGGCCGACGTCCTGGGCGACCGCCAGCTCCACCACCCGGACCGAGCCGAGCTCGATGTCCACGTCCACCACCGCGCGGATCGCGCAGAAGGCCATGCCCACGAAGGCGTCGCCCTGCCCGTCGGCGTCGAGCGGCTCGGTGGGGTGCGGGCGGCACTGGGCCGTGGCCCACAGCTCCTTGCCCTCCATCGCCTCCTCCACGGTGGTGGAGAGGACGCCGTCGTACGAGGTGATCTTGCCGTCGGTGATCTGGAGCAGCTCGGTGGACATGCCGAACTTGTGCGCCAGGGGCTGGAGCAGCTGGGTGCGGACCATCTTCGCGGCCCGCTCCACCGCGCCGCCCGACACCCAGGTGTGGCGGCCGTGGCAGCTCGGGCCCGACGGGGGCTGGTCGGTGTCCACGGGGGCCACGCGCACGTCGTCGATGCCGAGGGTCTCCTGGACGATCTGGCGGGCGAGCGTCGTGAAGCCCTGGCCGGTCTCGACGGCCGCGCAGATGACCGTCGCCACGCCGTCGTGGACCTTCACGGTGGCCGTGGAGACCTCGTCGGTGCCCTCCGCGCCGAGCAGCTGGACCATGCCGAGGCCGTAGCCGACGCCGCGCCTGACGGCGGCCGGTTCGCCCGCGCCCTCCAGGCCCCCGGGCAGCAGCCACTCCTCCGGCGGGGTGTCCTTCGGCAGCTCCGGCAGCGGGAAGTCCCGTACGGCGGTGAGGAGTTCGGCCGTCGGGGCCGGACACGTCACGGTCTGTCCCGTGGGCAGGACGTCGCCGGTCGCCATCGCGTTGCGCAGGCGCACCTCGGCCGGGTCGACGCCCAGCTTCTTGGCGAGCTTGTCCATCTGCGCCTCGTACGCCGCGCAGACCTGGAAGGCGCCCTCGCCGCGCACGTGCCCGGACGGCGGGTTGTTCGTCCGCACCACCCAGCCCTCGATGAAGGCGTTCGGGACGACGTAGGGGCCGCAGGCGAAGGACACGGCGGCGGCGAGCACCTGCGCCGAGGTGTCCGCGTACGCGCCCCCGTCGAGCAGGATCTGCGCCTCCACCTTCACCAACTTGCCCTCCGCGTCCGCGTGGTGGCGGTAGCGGAGCAGCGTCGGGTGGCGGTGGGCGTGGCCGAGGAAGGACTCCTCGCGGGTCGCGGTGAGCTTGACCGGGCAGCCCGTCTTCAGCGCGAGCAGGCCGAGCGGCAGCTGGAAGCCCGGGTCCTCGCGGTCGGCGGTGGCACCGGGCACGCCGGTGACGACGACCTTCACCAGGTCCTGCGTGAGGCCGTACACGAGCGCCGCCCGGTCGCGGTCGCCGTGCGGGTCGGTCGAGGCGACGTACAGCTCGACGCCGCCGTCCGGGCGCGGCACCGCGAGGCCCGCCTCCGCGCCGATCGGCGCCGGGTCCTGGCGGCCGATGCGGTACAGGCCCTCGACGACGACCTCGCCGGTCGCCTCCGGGTCGCCGTGGCGCAGCGGGATGTGCCGGATCAGATTGCCGTCCGGGTGCAGCGGCGGCGCCTCGAAGGCCTGCTCCGGGTCGGTGACCGGGTCGAGGGCCTCGTACTCGACGATGATCGCGGCGGCGGCCATCCGCGCGGTGTCCGGGTGGTCGGCGGCGACGGCGGCGATGGGCTCGCCGTGGTGGCGCACCACCTCGGAGGCGAACACCGGCCGGTCGGCGCTCCCCCGGCCGTGCCGGGGCGCGCCCGGCACGTCCTCGTGCGTGATGACGGCGCGCACGCCCGGCAGCTCGCGGGCGTGGGTGGTGTCGATGGACACCACGCGCGCGTGCGCGTGCGGGGAGCGCAGGACGGCCGCCCACAGCAGGCCCTCGGCCCACAGGTCGGAGGCGTAGGGGAAGGTGCCCTCCGTCTTGGCCCTGATGTCCGCCGACGGCAGCGAGGAGCCGATGCCGTGCGGCAGTTGCTCGGCCCCTCCGGGGGAGGTGACGGCTTCGTTGGTCACGCCGGTCACGCCTGGTCTCCGTCCTGCCCGTACGGGTCCGCCTGGTGCGGGATGCGCGTCTGCCCGGCGGCCTGCTCGTCCTGCTCCTGCTCGGCGGCGCCCTTGGCCGCGCGCTCGGCGACGACGTCGCGCACCGCGTCGAGCACGCCGCGGTAGCCCGAGCAGCGGCACAGGTTGCCGCACAGGGCGCGGCGGGTCTCCAGTTCGCTGGGGGCGGGGTTGCCCTCAAGGAGGTCGTGCAGCGTCATGGCCATGCCCGGGACGCAGAAGCCGCACTGCACGGCACCGCAGTTGGCGAGCGCCCGCTGGACGTCGGAGGGCTGCCCGTCGGCGGCCAGGCCCTCGACGGTGCGCACCTCGCTGCTCGCGGTGGTCGCCGCGGGCACCAGGCAGGAGGCCACGAGGCGGCCGTCCACCTGGACGTTGCAGGCCCCGCACTCGCCCTGCGAGCAGCCGTCCTTGGCGCCCGCGAGGCCGAGCCGCTCACGCAGCACGTACAGCAGCGACTCGCCGATCCAGGCGTCGGTGACGGGCCGGTCGGCGCCGTTGACGCGCAGGACGTAGGAGACGAGGGGGTGTTCGTCGTGAAGGGGCTGCGGCTCGGCCTCGGGCTGCTGGGCCTCGGGCCGCTCGACCTCGGGCCGCTCGGCCTCCGGCTGCTCCGTCTCGGCTTCCGGCTGCTGCTCGGGCTCAGGCGCGGACTCGGGAACGGGCTCGGGCTCAGGCTCCGGCTCCGGCTCGACCGCGACCTCAACCGGAGCGGCCGCCTCCGGCTCGGGGACGGGCTCCGGCTCCGGCTCGGGGGCCGGGGCTTCGACGAGCCCCTCGGGAGCAATGACTTGCTCCTCCTGGATAGAGCGTTCTACTGCGACCTGAGCTTCCGTCGGCGCCGGGGCCTCGGCCACCACGGGGGCGGGCTCCGGCTCCGCCGCCGCCTCCTCCGGCGCGCCGCCCCGGGGACCGAGCGACCCGTCCGGGCGCCGCTCGACGACGAACAGCTTGGCGGTCCGCTCGAAGGGAGTCTCCTCGACGGCGGGCGGCTCCACGACCGGCTCCATGACCGGCTCCGTGACCGGCTCCATGACCGGCTCCACGACCGGCTCAGCGGGAGGCTGCTCGGCCGCGAGCGCCGACGCCCAGGGCGCGGGCGCGCCCCCCGGCAGCGTCGCGGGCGGCGTACCGCCCCACTGCTGCGCGAGCGACGACGCCGTGAACTCGCCCGATTCGTCCGGAAGATCACCATCCGCGACGGGGATCGACCACTGCCCGGTCACGTCGTGGGCGGCGGGCGCGTGCGGGTGCCCCGGAGCGGGCTGCCGCTCCGGCGTCACCGCCTCCGGGAAGGTCCACTGGCCGGTGGCCCGGGGATCGTAGGCGTCCTGCACGTGCTGCTCGTACGGGTCGTGCGGGGTGTGCGGGCCGTGCGGCTCGTGGACCGGCTCGTCGTACGCCTCGTGGAGCCCGGCTCCGGCCTGCGCGGCGGGGTCCGGCCAGCTCGCGACCGGCGCGTCGACGGTCGCGGGCGCGACACCGGTGATCTCCGGGGGCAGCACCCACACACCCGTGGCGGCCGGGTCGGTGGCGTCGGGGGCCGTCGGCGCGACCGTTATCTGCGGCGGCACGTAGCCGTGTCCGGGGGCGGCGAGCGGCGTGCTCACCGCGTCGACAGCACCCTCGGGGAGCTGCACGAACGCCGTGGCGTCGGCGTCGTACTCGCCCTGCGGGTGCGGCTGCCAGCCGCCGCCCGCCCCGTTCCTCTGAGCGTCGGTCACGACAGCGCCCTCCCCAGTGCTCGTCGGGCCAGCGCGGCGACGGTGCGCCGCAAGTGCAGTACGGCGGGCGGATGCGGCCGCTCGCTGCCGTCCTCGGCGGGCGGCTGGTCCGGGATGCACGCCGCGGCCACGTACTCACCGAACGCCGTCAGGGCCTCCGGTACGAGCCCGCGCTCGCCGTCCCAGTCGATGAGCCCGGCCACCCACTGCTCCGCCTCCAGGGGGCGCAGGGGCATGGGCGCGATCGCCCCCACCGCACACCGCACGCCCCGGCGCGCGGGGTCGAGGACCAGCGCGACGGACGCGATGGCGCGGCCGGGCCCGGTCCGCCCGGTGGCCTTCAGGAAGACCTGGGGGGCGTGCAGGAGCGGTACGCGGACGAATCCGATGAGTTCGCCGGGGTTCAGCATCTCCATGCCCGCGAGCAGGTGCGAGACCGGGACCTCACGGCGGGAGCCGCCGGGACCCACGATGATCAACACGGCTTCGAGCGCGGCGAGTACGGGCAGCGAGTCACCGGCGGGGGCGGCGGACGCGATGTTGCCGCCGAGGGTGCCCGCGTTGCGGATCTGCGGCGGTCCCGCGGCGCGCGCGGCCGCGGCGAGCGCCGGGATGAGCGCCGCGAAGTCGGGGCGTCCCATGCGCGCGTGCGTGAGTCCGGCGCCGAGCAGGGCGTGCCCGTCCTGGTACTGCCAGCCGCGGATCTCGCTGATGCGGCCGAGGCCGACGAGCGCGGCGGGGCGCAGCAGGCCGGCGTTGACCGACGACATCAGGTCCGTGCCGCCCGCGACGGGCACGGCGGCGGGCACGGCGGCGAGCGCCGCGACGGCCTCGTCGAGCGTGGCGGGCAGCGACACAGACTGCGCCCCCTGCGCCGCCCGCGGTGCGTGCGTGGTCAAAACCGGCTGCCCCTTCCCGATGGCCCGGCCGCTTGCGTGCCGTGCTCACCGTTACGCCTGTTCCGCCGTACGGTACGTGCTCACAACCCGGACGTGGCAACTCTGGCACATCTTCACCGGGGCCCGGCGCGGGGGTCCGCTAGGAGACGTTCGTCCGCAGACCTGGGGGATATGCCGTTTTCGCACTCCCTCGCCGGTCAGCGGGAATTGCCACTCTTCGGTCAGCCTTGTACGGCTTTCTCCTGGCGGCCCACAGTCGCAGGGCGGGCCGCCAGGAGCACGTGCGCGGGGCGGACCTCACACGATTGGGGGCGCCCCCTCGATCGGGCGTCCGAACACGCCGGGGCGCTGCTGCCAGGGCAGCGGGCCGCTCGGTGGGCGGTAGCCCACGCCGAGGGCGTCAAGTCGTGCGTAGTGGGCCGTCATTCGCTCCTCGAAGGCCGCGAAGTCGCGCTCGGCGGGCGCGGGGAGCTCGCTCCAGGCGACCTCGGAGAGCGCGGCGAGCCTGGGGAAGACCTGGTAGTCCACGCGCCCTTCGTTCTCCATCACCTCGGTCCACACGTTGGCCTGGGTGCCGAGCACGTGCCGGGCCTCGTCGGCGGTGAGCTTGTCCGGCACCGGCTCGAAGCGGTAGACGTCCTCCAGGGTGCGCACCCAGCCGATGGGCACCGGCTCGTCGGCGCCGCCGTGCTGACGGTGGTCCAGATACACGTGCTGCTCGGGGCACATGACGACGTCGTGGCCCGCCTTGGCCGCCGCGATGCCGCCGCTGTACCCGCGCCAGGAGGACACGGCCGCGCCCTCCGCGAGCCCGCCCTCCAGGATCTCGTCCCAGCCGATGAGCCGACGCCCGCGCGCGGCCAGCCACTTGTCGAAGTGCCGGATGAACCAGCTCTGCAGCTCGTCCTCGTTGCTGACCCCGAGCCGCTCGATGTTCTCCTGCGCGACCTGGGAGTCCTTCCACTGCTCCTTGGGGCACTCGTCGCCGCCGACGTGGATGAACGTCGACGGGAACAGCTCGAGGACCTCCTCGAAGACGCCTTCGTAGAAGCGGAGGGTGCCCTCGGTGGGCGCGAGCACGTTCGGCGTGACGCCCCAGTTGTCCCAGACGGTCAGGGCGTTCGTGTCGATGACGTCGGCGTTGCCGAGTTCCGGATAGGCGGCGATGGCGGCCTGGGAGTGCCCCGGAACCTCGATCTCCGGTACGACGGTGATGTGCCGCGCCTCGGCGTACGCGACGATCTCGCGGATGTCGTCCTGGGTGTAGAAGCCGCCGTGCGGGTTCTCGTTCCACAGGTCCGACTGGCGGTGGCCCCACTTGGTGCGCGACCGCCACGCGCCCACCTCGGTGAGCCGGGGGTAGCGCTTGATCTCCAGGCGCCAGCCCTGGTCGTCGGTGAGGTGGAAGTGGAAGACGTTCAGCTTGTGCGCGGCGAGCAGGTCCAGATAGCGCAGGACCCCCTCCTTGGACATGAAGTGCCGCGACACGTCGAGCATCATGCCGCGCCAGCCGAACCGGGGGGCGTCCTCGACGACGCCCTCGGGGAGGGTGAGCGCGGCCTCCCCGGCGATCGGGGCCCGGCGGAACGCCTCCGGGCCGAGGAGTTGACGCAGCGTCTGAGCGCCCCAGAAGACGCCGGCCGGGCCGCCGCCGCGGAGTTCGACGCGGTCGGCGGTGACGGTGAGGCGGTACGCCTCGGCCGCCAGCTCGCCGCCCTCGTCGTCGACGCGCAGGACGATGGTGCCCGGCGCGGTCTCCGCGCCCGGCGCGAGCGGAAGTTGGAAGGCGGCGCCCAGCGTCGCGCGCAGCCAGCGCTCGGTGGACTCGGTGCCCGGGCCCGCCCAGAGCGTCGTCGACCCGTCGACGGTGAAGCCGGTGCCGCCCTGCGTGGCCTCGGCGCGCGCGGGCGCCGGGATCAGTTGCTCGAAGGTCATGGGGAGGAGGCTGCCACGGCATTGCACGGGGCAAAAGAGCCTTTGCGGCATATGCAACGGAGGCCGGCCCCTGGGCCCCGAACGGCCATCGGCGCCGCGCGCCTCGTCCTCAAACGCCGGACGGGCTGAACATCACCGTCGACCCGCCGCCGGAAGAGCCCGGACACGCGTGAGCCCCCGGCGCGCGGTCGAGCGCGGCGGGGGCCCACGGTGGTCGGCCGGGTCGGCGGGTGGCTACTTCTTGCCGCCGTCCTTGCCACCCTTGTCCTTGTCGCCGCCGGCGCCCATGGACTCGTAGATCTCCTTGCACATGGGACAGACGGGATACTTCTTCGGGTCGCGGCCGGGGACCCACACCTTGCCGCAGAGCGCCACGACGGGGGTCCCGTCGAGCGCGCTCGCCATGATCTTGTCCTTCTGGACGTAGTGCGCATAGCGCTCGTGGTCGCCGTCACCGTGCGACACCTGCGGCGTCGGCTCTACGAGGGTCCCCGTACCTGCCCCGCGCTCGGGCTCGGGCTCAAGAGTGCTCATAGGTGCCAAGGGTACTCACGCCCGGCGCGTCCTGGCAGCGCCTGCCGGCTCCGCGCGGACCACGCCCCGCCACCAGGTGCACGGCGAGGCCCAGGGCCGCGACCCCGGCCGCCGCCCAGGGCAGCGCGCCCGCGTCGAGCCCCGCCGACAGGGCGAGTCCCGCGACGCCCGAGCCGACCGCGCTGCCCAGGTAGAGGGCGGAGTTGTTGAGGGCGAGGGCCACCGTGCCGCGCTCGGCGCCGATCGCCAACAGGCGGTGCTGCTGCGGCACCTGGAAGGCCCAGCCCGCCGCGCCCCAGACCACGAGCGCGGGAAAGGCCGCGGCACCCAGGAGCGGAAGAGACGCTTCCGATACGACCAGGAGCGCGGTCACGCCCGTCACCAGGGCGAGCACCCGGCCCGTACGGTCCACGAGCGGACCCGCGAGGACGCTGCCGAGCACCCCGCCGATGCCCCACGCCCACAGGTACGGCGCCACGTCGCCCTCGCCGACGTCGCCCACCGCGTCCAGGACCGGCGCGAGATAGGTGTACAGGCCGAGGCTCGACACGGCTCCCAGGAAGGACACGCTCACCACGGGAAGGACGGCCCGGTCGGTCAGCGCCCCGAGCCGCGCCCGCACCGGCACGGCGGGCGGGGCGGGGATCTCGGGCAGGCCCACCGCGAGGCCCGCGAGCGCGACCGCGCCGAGCCCCGTCACGAGCCACATGGTCGACCGCCACGAGGTGTGGTCGGCGAGCAGCACCCCGAGGGGCACGCCGAGCACCGTGCCCGAGCTCATCCCGCCCATCACCAGGGCGAGCGCCCGGCCGCGCTTCTCGGGTCCGGCGAGCGTGGCGGCGGCCGCCGTGGAGAGCGCCGAGTACACCCCGGCCCCCACGCCCGCCACCGCACGGGAGACGAGGAGCACCGCGAGACCCGGCGCGAGCGCGGTCAGCGCGTTGCCCACGGTGAACACGGCGAGGGCGGCGATGAGCAGCACCCGCGGCCGTGCCCCGGCGAACAGGCCCGCGACGAGCGGCGCGCTCACCGCGTACGCGAGCGTGAAGACGGTCACCATCTGCCCGGCGAGGGACACGGTCGTGCCCAGATCGTCCGCGACGACGGGCAGCAGGCCCGCCATCACATACGCGTCGAGCCCCAGCGTGAAGGCCCCCAGCATCAACAGCCAGATCTTCCGCACGGGTCACCAGCTCCCTTCGTTCCCGGTCGGTCGTCGTCCGGACGGAAACGTAGGCAGTCTCCGGTTCGACGGGGAAATGCCCGCCACGGTGCGTTTATGCTCGGGCGGCATGGATGACTTGGGTCCCCTCGACAGCGTGGAACTGCGGCATCTGCGGGGCTTCCTCGCCGTCGCCGACGAGCTGAGCTTCACGCACGCCGCGGCCGCGCTCGGCATCGGCCAGCCCGCGCTCACCCGGACCGTGCGGGCCCTGGAGGAGGCCGTCGGCACCCGCCTGCTCGACCGCACCACGCGCCGCGTGGAGCTCACCGAAGCCGGGCGGCGCCTGCGCGACGAGCTCGCGCCGCTGCTCACCCGCCTCGACGCCACGCTGCGCGCCCCGGGGGCGGGGCGTCCGGTGCTGCGGCTCGGCTTCACCTCGATGCTGCCGGAGGCCTGCGGACCGCTCACCACCGCGTTCAAGGAGTCGTCCGGCGCCGTGGTGCGCCTGGTGCGCCGGGACGAGCCGCTGGCCGGGCTCACCGCGGGCGCCTGCGACGTGGCGGTGGTCCGCGGCGAACTGCCGCCCGGGGCCGAGGTGCGCGGCCGGGTGCTGCTGCGCGAGCCGCGCGTCGCCGTCGTGGCCCGCGGCTCCCAGGCCCTCGCGGGCCGCCGCGTCGTGGACTGGGCGGAGCTCGCCGCGCACCCGCTCGTCGTGAACACCGTCACCGGCACCACGCGCCCCGACCTGTGGCCCGCGGACCGCCGCCCCCGGCTCGCCTGCACCGCCGACAACTTCGACGAGTGGCTGGAGGCCGTCGCCGCCGACCACGGCGTCGGCGTCGCCCCGGAGCCGGTGGCCCGCCGGTACGCCCACCCGGGCCTGCGCTATCTGCGCCTGAAGAACGCGCCGCCGGTCACCGTGCACCTGGCCGTCCCGGCCCGCGACCCGCACCCGCTCGCCGAGCGGTACCTGCGGGAGTGCGCGGAGCGCCCGGCCGCCTGACCGGGGCCGCCCGACCGGGCCGCCTCCCCGGCGGGCACCGGGTCAGTTCAGGGACGGGTCGTCCGGATACGTCGCCACCATCGCGAGCTCGCTGCGCTGGCGCCGCAACACGGACCGCCACAGCCGCTCCGGGTCGGGCGAGGAGACGTCACCCGGCTCGGACTCGACCACGTACCACGCGCCCTCGACCAGCTCGTCCTCCAGCTGGCCCGGGCCCCAGCCCGCGTACCCGGCGAAGATCCGCAGGGAGCCGAGCGCGGCGGCGAGCAGCTCCGGCGGGGCCTCCAGGTCGACCAGGCCGATCGCGCCGTGCACCCGCCGGAAGCCGATGGGGTCGTCGCGGCCCCGGCGCCGCCGGGAGTCCGCCGCCTCGTCGCCGGGGATCACCGCGACGCCGAGCGCCGAGTCGAGGGAGACCGGGCCGCCCTGGAAGACGACGCCCGGCGCGCCCGCGAGCTCGCCCCAGCCCTCCAGGATGTCGCCGACGCCCACCGGTGTCGGGCGGTTGAGGACCACGCCCAGGGAGCCCTCCTCGTCGTGGTCGAGGAGCAGCACCACCGCACGGTCGAAATTGGGGTCCGACAGGGTCGGCGTGGCCACGAGCAACCGCCCTGTGAGCGAGGACACCTCGGTCATGCCAGACATGATCCCGCATCTTGGGCTCGCGCGGGGAGGCAATGGGCCTACGGAAGTGCGCCCAGTTCAGGGCGTACGCGGGCGGCTCGGACGGCGCACGGGGAAGGTGACCCTGAGCGTCCGGTTCCGCACGGTTCGTGTTGTAGCGGACTCATGACGTGCTTGTGCCCCCTCGGACCTACGGACGGGGGGCGGGCGGCCATTACGCTTTCCCTTTGATCCCCCCGTCCACCTCATCGGAACGCGAGATTCATGACCGTCACCGGCACCCAAGACGTACTGCTTGTCCACGGCGGAACCCCGCTGGAGGGTGAGATCCGTGTCCGCGGAGCGAAGAACCTCGTGCCCAAGGCCATGGTCGCCGCGCTGCTCGGCAGCGCGCCGAGCCGCCTGCGCAACGTTCCCGACATCCGCGACGTCCGTGTCGTACGCGGCCTGCTGCAGCTGCACGGCGTGACGGTCCGTCCGGGTGAGGAGCCGGGCGAGCTGGTGCTCGACCCCTCGCATGTGGAAAGTGCGAACGTCGCGGACATCGACGCGCACGCGGGCTCCTCGCGGATCCCGATCCTGTTCTGCGGCCCGCTCCTGCACCGCCTCGGCCACGCCTTCATCCCGGGCCTCGGCGGCTGCGACATCGGCGGCCGGCCGATCGACTTCCACTTCGAGGTGCTCCGCCAGTTCGGCGCGACCATCGAGAAGCGCGAGGGCGGCCAGTACCTGGAGGCCCCGCAGCGCCTGCGCGGCACCAAGATCCGGCTGCCGTACCCCTCCGTGGGCGCCACCGAGCAGGTCCTGCTCACCGCCGTGCTCGCCGAGGGTGTGACGGAGCTCTCGAACGCCGCGGTCGAGCCGGAGATCGAGGACCTGATCTGCGTCCTGCAGAAAATGGGCGCGATCATCGCCATGGACACGGACCGGACCATACGGATCACCGGTGTCGACAGCCTCGGCGGCTACAACCACCACGCCCTCTCGGACCGTCTGGAAGCCGCCTCCTGGGCCTCCGCGGCCCTGGCGACCGAAGGCAACATCTACGTCCGCGGCGCCCAGCAGCGCTCGATGATGACCTTCCTGAACACGTACCGGAAGGTCGGCGGCGCCTTCGAGATCGACGACGAGGGCATCCGCTTCTGGCACCCGGGCGGCTCGCTCAACGCGATCGCCCTGGAGACGGACGTGCACCCCGGCTTCCAGACCGACTGGCAGCAGCCGCTGGTCGTCGCCCTGACGCAGGCCGCGGGCCTCTCCATCGTCCACGAGACGGTCTACGAGTCCCGCCTCGGCTTCACCTCGGCGCTGAACCAGATGGGCGCCCACATCCAGCTCTACCGCGAGTGCCTGGGCGGCTCCGACTGCCGCTTCGGCCAGCGCAACTTCCTGCACTCCGCGGTCGTCAGCGGCCCCACGAAGCTGCAGGGCGCCGACCTGGTCATCCCCGACCTGCGCGGCGGCTTCTCGTACCTGATCGCGGCCCTTGCCGCGCAGGGCACCTCCCGTGTGCACGGCATCGACCTGATCAACCGGGGCTACGAGAACTTCATGGACAAGCTCGTGACGCTCGGGGCGAAGGTCGAGCTTCCGGGCAGCTCGGCGCTGGCCTAGCCAGGCGCCCCGAAGGGGCGCGGGGAACTGCACGCCCAGCCGCGACGGCGCCGCAGACGAAAACACCACAGCACCACGCCAAAGGGGCGGCCACCCGAACCGGGTGGCCGCCCCTCGCTGGCTGAAGGCTACTTGCCCTTCGCGGCTTCCTTGAGCTTGCTGCCCGCGGAGACCTTGACGCTGAAACCGGCCGGGATGTTGATCGGCTCGCCGGTCTGCGGGTTGCGGGCGGTGCGAGCGGCACGGTGGGTGCGCTCGAAGGTCAGGAAGCCGGGGATGGTGACCTTCTCGTCGCCCTTGGCAACGATCTCGCCGACGGTCTCGGCGAACGCGGCCAGCACGGCGTCGGCGTCCTTGCGGGTCACCTCGGCGCGGTCGGCCAGCGCGGCCACCAGCTCACTGCGGTTCATGTTTGTACTCCCGTGTTCTTCTTGCCGTTGAGGCGTGCCACGCGGCGGAGCCGCATGTTAGGCAACAGCGAAGCCGATGCTGCCAGGGTCTCGGTCAGGCCCAGGACCCGGGTCTTGGTCAGACCCTCGCGCCCAGAGACGCATCCTGCCCCCACCTGCGGCGGGAAAGCCAATCCGGCACCCCTGGGAGTCACACGAAAAGCGCCCATTTCGTCAAGGTGCCTCGAAATGGTGACGCTCCGTCCGCTCCCGGCGCCGTGCCGCAGGGCGTGCGGGCCTGGTCAGGGCGGCGCGGGCCCGCAGGCCCGTGCCCAGCCACCCTAAAGGCCCGCTGAGGGCGGTGTTCCACGACGCGCCGTGCTGACGCGCCGTGGCACCTGTCACAAGTGGGAAAAGCGGCTCAGCCCGCCGCGCCCACGGCCTTGGCCGCGGTGCGCACCGCCCCGGCCACGGCTCCCGCGACCTTGTCGTTGAAGACGCTCGGGATGATGTAGTTCGGGTTGAGCTCGTCCTCGGTCACCACGTCCGCGAGGGCGGTGGCGGCGGCCAGCATCATCTCGGTGTTGACCGTGCGCGACTGGGCGTCGAGCAGGCCGCGGAAGACGCCGGGGAAGACCAGGACGTTGTTGATCTGGTTCGGGAAGTCCGAGCGGCCGGTAGCCACGACCGCGGCCGTCTGCCGGGCGATGGCCGGGTCGACCTCCGGGTCGGGATTCGCGAGCGCGAACACGATGGCGCCATCGGCCATGGCCGCGACGTCCTCGGCGCCGAGCACGTTCGGCGCGGAGACGCCGATGAACACGTCGGCGCCGCGCACGGCCTCCTTGAGGGTGCCGGTGATGCCCTCGGGGTTGGTGTTGTCGGCGATCCAGCGCAGCGGCGAATCGGCGGCGGCGTCCACCAGGTCCGCGCGGTCGGCGTGCACGACGCCGTGGATGTCGGCGACGACCGCGTGCTTGACGCCCGCGGCGAGCAGCAGCTTCAGGATGGCCGTACCGGCCGCGCCCGCGCCGGACATGACGACCCGTACGTCACCGATGTTCTTGCCGACCACGCGCAGGGCGTTGGTCAGCGCGGCGAGCACGACGATCGCGGTGCCGTGCTGGTCGTCGTGGAAGACGGGGATGTCCAGGGCCTCGCGGAGCCGGGCCTCGATCTCGAAGCAGCGGGGCGCGGAGATGTCCTCCAGGTTGATGCCCGCGAAGCCCGGGGCGATGGCCTTGACGATCTCGACGATCGCGTCGCTGTCCTGGGTGTCCAGGCAGATCGGCCAGGCGTCGATGCCCGCGAAGCGCTTGAAGAGGGCGGCCTTGCCCTCCATGACGGGCAGCGCGGCCTTGGGGCCGATGTTGCCGAGGCCGAGGACGGCCGAGCCGTCCGTCACGACCGCGACGGAGTTGCGCTTGATGGTGAGGCGGCGGGCGTCCTCGGGGTTCTCGGCGATCGCCATGCACACGCGGGCCACGCCCGGGGTGTAGACCATGGAGAGGTCGTCGCGGTTGCGGATGGGGTGCTTGGACGCCATCTCGATCTTGCCGCCGAGGTGCATCAGGAACGTACGGTCGGAGACCTTGCCGAGCGTGACGCCCTCGATGCCGCGCAGCTTCTCGACGATCTCGTCGGCGTGCGCGGTGGACGTCGCGGCGATCGTGACGTCGATGCGCAGCTTCTCGTGGCCGGACGCCGTGACGTCGAGGCCGGTGACGGAGCCGCCGGAGGACTCCACGGCCGTGGTCAGCTGGGAGACCGCGGTTCCGCTCGCGGGCACCTCCAGCCTGACCGTCATCGAGTAGGAGACGCTGGGCGCCGTTGCCATGGCGGACTTCCTCTGCTTTCACCTTGTAGCTGTTGCCGTCCGATGGTCGCACCTACCCCTGAGTACGTGGTAGCCGCCCCGGATTGAGAACGTTTTGTTCACCGTATTTTTGGAAAACCACTTCCACCATACGAGAAGCGGCAGGGTCCGGGGAAGGGGCACGCGGGTCGGGGGCAGGCAAGAGGAGGCAAAGGAAAAGGTCCGCGTCACGGATGACGCGGACCTCTTCTCACGTTGAGTGACACCGACCCGCCATGCTCGCCTCGCGGCAAGTGGTCGCTCGTAGCGACGAAGGTTGGGCCCGGGGGCTTGGATCGAGCCGGTGCCACATCAACGGTAACAAACGAATCCCGTAAGGCAATTCCCGTAGCAGGGGGTCATTCCCTGAGCAGGTCCGGCACGCCGCCCGCGTCCGGCTCGTCGCGCTCGCCCGACAGGACCGTGAGCTGCTGGGTGGCACGGGTCAGCGCCACGTACAGGACGCGCAGCCCCGCCGGGGACTCGTCGGCGATCTCCGCGGGCGAGACCACGACCGTCGCGTCGTACTCCAGGCCCTTGGCCTCCAGGCTGCCGAGCGCGACGACGCGCTCGCCGAGCCCGGCGAGCCAGCGGGCCGCCTGGTCGCGGCGGTGCATGGCCACGACGACGCCCACCGTCCCCTCGACCTCGTCGAGCAGCCGGGCCGCCTCCTCGCGCACGGACCCGCCGAGGTCCTTACCCCGGACCACGGCGAAGCGCGGCGCGACACCCGTGGAGCGCACGGCGGACGGGGACTCGGAGCCGGGCATGGCCAGGGCGAGCACCTTGGCGGCGAGGTCGGCGATCTCGGCCGGGTTGCGGTAGTTGACGGTCAGCGTGAAGCGGCGGCGCGGGCGGGTACCGAGGGCCTCGTCGCGGGCCGCGGCGGCCTCGTCCG
Source organism: Streptomyces sp. NRRL B-1347 (assembly GCF_000720325.1). Taxonomy (GTDB): domain Bacteria; phylum Actinomycetota; class Actinomycetes; order Streptomycetales; family Streptomycetaceae; genus Streptomyces. The sequence goes on along the minus strand of NZ_JOJM01000028.1, from coordinate 25,787 downwards.
GGTCGGACCACGACGACTGCGCCGGGTCGCCCACGACCGTCCAGGTGGCGTGGCGGCCGCGGCGGCCCACCATGCGCCACTGCATCGGCGTGAGGTCCTGCGCCTCGTCGACGATGACGTGCGCGTACTCGGTGCGCTCGGCGGCGAGCCGCTCGGCGCGCTCGCGCTGGGACTCCTCGCGCACCGGCATCAGCTCGTCGAGGCCGGTGAGCTGGTCGAGCGGGTCGAGGTCGCGCTTCTTCTTCGGCCGCGCCGGGGTGCCGAGGATCGCCTGGAGCTCGTCCAGGAGCGCGATGTCGTGCACGGAGTACGCCTCGCGGCGCAGGGAGCGGGCCAGCTTGCGCACCTCGCCCGGGTTGAGCACCCGGCGCGCCCAGCGGCCGAGGCGCTTCTCGTCGGCCATCGCGCGCAGCACGCCGCGGGGGGTGAGCACGGGCCACCACGCGTCCAGGAACGCGATGAACGCGTCCTCGGTGCTGACGTCGTCGTCGAACGACGAGCGGAGTTCGGCGGCGAGTTCGGGGTCGCTGTGGCGCCCGGCCGCGCCCGACTTGTCCCAGAGGGCGTCCAGGAGGAGCTTGCGGGCCCGGGGGCGCAGCAGGTTGACCGGGGCGGTGCCGCCGAGCGCGTTGCGCCTGATGCGGGCGAGGTCACCCGCCTCCAGCTCCAGGCGGCGGCCGAAGGCCACCACGCGCAGGCGGGTGAGGCCGCTCGCCGCCTGCGGGGGACCGTCGGCCGGGACCGCGAACAGGGCGTCCTCGTCAGGAGCCGGGAAGAGGGCGTCCTCCTCAGGGGCCGGGGCAGGCACCGGCGGGGTCTCCAGGGCCCCTCGCGCCGCCTTGCGGAGGATCTTCAGCATGCGGGACGAGCCCTTGACGCGGGCCACCGCCGGGGAGTCGTAGACCGTGGCGTCCACGCCGTCGACGAGGGAGCCGACCGCGCGGATGGCGACCTGGCCCTCCTCGCCGAGGGACGGCAGGACGCCCTCCGTGTAGGCGACCAGGAGGGGGGTCGGCGAGACGATGAGGATGCCGCCCGCGTAGCGGCGGCGGTCCTGGTAGAGGAGGTACGCGGCGCGGTGCAGCGCGACCGCCGTCTTGCCGGTGCCCGGACCGCCCTCGACGTACGTCACGGACGCGGCGGGGGCCCGGATCACCAGGTCCTGCTCGGCCTGGATGGACGCCACGATGTCCCGCATGGTGTGGCTGCGGGCCTGCCCGAGCGCGGCCATGAGCGCGCCGTCGCCGACGACGGGCAGCGCCTCGCCGTTCAGGTACGCCGTCAGCTCGGGGCGCATCAGGTCGTCCTCGACGCCGAGGACCTTGCGGCCCTTGGAGCGGATGACGCGCCGGCGCACGACCCGGCCGGGGTCCACGGGCGTGGAGCGGTAGAAGGGCGCGGCGGCGGGCGCGCGCCAGTCGATGACCAGCGGCGAGTAGTCCGCGTCGAGGACGCCGATGCGGCCGATGTGCAGGGTCTCGGCGATGTCGGCCCGCTGGCCCGACTCGTCCTCGCGGACCACGCCCTCGGCGGGTTCGACCGCCGTGTAGGCGCCGTCCGGGCCCTTCTTGCCGTCCTTGCCGAGCAGCAGGTCGATGCGGCCGAAGAGGAAGTCCTCGAACTCGTTGTTGAGCCGGTTGAGGTGGATGCCCGCGCGGAAGACCTGCGCGTCGCGCTCGGCGAGCGCGCCCGGCGTACCGACCTGAGAACGCTGGGCGGCGTCGTTCATCAGGAACTCGGCCTCGTGGATCTTCTCCTCCAGGCGGCGGTAGACCTGGTCGAGGTGTTCCTGTTCGACGCTGATCTCGCGGTCGCGTACGTCGGCCACCGGGGCCCCTTTCAAGACGTGCTGCTGCTCGTGTTGAGCAGCCGTCCACCGTACGCGAAAGGGGCCCCGCTTGTGCAGTCTCGTGCGCCGTCCGTCGCCGGGCCGTGACCCGGGGCGTTGCTGGTCAGGGCGGTGGCCGGGGTCCTGAGGGCCTCAGACGTCCACCGACACGAGGCGCTCGCCGTCGAACGTGGTGACCTCGAAGCGGTCGATGTCGGCGCGGTCGAAGGCGGCACCGCCGTGGACGTACAGCGGATTGCGGGCCCATTTGTTCGAACTGTCCTTGATGCCGTAGCCCCACTTGGGCACGGACCAGGACGACACGGTCTCGCGCTTGCCGTCCTTGCCGACGGCGACGAGGGAGCACTTCAGCGGGCCCTTGACGTTCTTCAACTCCAGGACGGTGTGGGTGCCCCAGGCCTTCTTCTCCGTGCCGACCGTGGCGGTGACCTTGGTCGTGGGGTCGGTGGCGGTGGTCTTCTCCTCCATGTGGTGGAAGAAGGCGTCCTCGGCGGGCGAGGTCGGGTGCGGGTCGACCGCCACCGGCCGCTTCGAGCCGTCGTCACCGCCGTCGGCCACGACGACCGCGAGGGGCCCGCCGATGATCAGCGCGGCCGCCGCCGCGACCAGGTACAGGCCGCGCCTGCGCCGCCGCGCGCGCCGGTCGGCGACCTCGTCCACGAGGCGTTCGGCGAGGCGCGGGCTGGGCCGGGCGGCGAGCTGTTCGCCGAGTTCGGGCAGGCCGCGCGGCCGGGGCACGGCCGCGTCGGGGCCCGCGGGCGCCCCGAGCGCACCGCGCGCGCCCGGCAGGTCCGCGAGGGCGGCAAGCATCGGCTCCATGCCGGAGAACTCCTCCAGCTGCCGCGCGCAGATCTCGCAGCCCGCCAGGTGGACCTCGAACTCGGTGGCCTCCGCGTCGTCCAGGATGCCGAGGGCGTAGGCGCCGACGGTCTCGTGCACCGCGCCGGGACCCTGCGGGTCGTGGTCACCCCGGTCATGGCCGTGTGCGTCGTACGGCGTACTCATGCCGTCACCCCCCGCTCCTCCAGAGCCAGCTTCATCGAGCGCAGCGCGTAGAAGACCCGCGAGCGCACCGTCCCACTGGGTATGCCCAGCGTCTCGGCCGCCTCATTGACCGTACGCCCTTTGAAGTAGGTCTCGACAAGTACCTCCCGGTGCGCGGGAGTCAGGTCCTCCAGCGCGTCCGACAGCGTCATCAGCCACAGCGCCTTATCGATCTCGTCCTCCGCGGGGATGACCTCCAGCGGCGACGGGTCGACCTCCTGCGGCCGGGCCTGCCGGCTGCGGTGGCCGTCGATGACGATGCGGCGCGCGACCGTCACCAGCCAGGGGCGTACCGAACCGGTCGCACGGTTGAGCTGACCGGCGTTCTTCCAGGCACGGATGAGCGTTTCCTGTACGACATCTTCGGCGCGCTGCCGGTCTCCCGCCACAAGGCGGAGCACATAGGCGAGAAGTGGACCGGCGTGCTCGCGGTACAGCGCGCGCATCAGCTCCTCGTCCGGTTCCGGCACGGGCTCCGCGCGATGTCGGTGCGGGCGTTCATCGGCCACGGCGGAATCCTTGCGCACGTCTGCCTCCGGTGTCCGCGGTTCGTCCGGGCTGCCCGACTGTGCGATCTCTGGGCTGCCGCGATGGGTGGTCGGTTGCCTGCGAGCCGTCCTCGGCCGGTCGCGCAGTTCCCCGCGCCCCTTCGGGGCCCTGCCGAACCGCGCGCCGGCTGGTCATCATGGACGTACGGACGGAGCGGGGGATGTGTTCAGGCGCCGGAGGGGTTTTCGTCGCTCACGCGGGCGCGAGCCCCGCCGCCCGCCGCCGGTGCCGGGCGACCCGCTCCCGGTTGCCGCACACCTCGCTGGAGCACCAGCGGCGCCGGTGCCCCCGTGACGTGTCGAGGTAGACGATGGGGCAGCTGTCGCCCGCGCACCGGCGGAGCAGCGGGCGGGCCACCGGGTCGGTGAGCAGTTCGACGGCGTCGCGGGCGACGGCGGCGAGCAGCGCGGCGCGCCCCGGAGCGCCGTGCAGGGCGCGGGTGAGGCTGCCGTCGGCGTGGCGGACGGCGCGCGGGGCGGGCGGGGCCGCCGCGGCAAGGGCGTTCACGCGGGCGAGCGCGGCGTCGGCGGGCCGTCCCGCCAGCTCGCCGCCGACCAACCGGTCGATGTGGCCGCGCAGTTCGCGGAAGCCCGCGAGCCAGTCCTGGCCGGCGTCCGGCAGCGGTGTGCCCGGCGGGACCAGGCCCGCCCCGGTCAGCCAGGCGCACAGCCGGTCCACGTCGTCGAGCCGTTCCACGGGGTGGGTCGTCGCGAGGAGGTCGAGGCAGCTCCGGCCGGAGTCGAAGCGCAGCTCGCCGTACGCGACCTTGTGCGGGGTCTCCTGAGGGGCCTCCTGGGGGGCCGCACTCAACGCCATGCGGGTGTCACCGCCTCGGGGTCACCGGTGAGTTCGGGGGGCCGTTCCGGTGCGTGCCGACGTGCGGGTGCGCGTCGCCGTCACGCTCGTCCGTACGCCCGTCCGTACTCCTACAGTGCCCGTCCTGGCGCGGGTCCGGAACCCCTGCCACCACGCGCGGACGCCACTGTGGCAGGAGACGGCCGCGCCGCGGGCCGAAGACGCGCGCTTATGCCGGTGCGCTCGTCGGCCATGGCCGGGGCGGCGGCGGGCGGCTTGACTCGATGCCATGACGAACCACGGCACACCCCACGCCCCGCGCCCAGGCCGGTCCTCCGGCGGCGTCACCCTGGGCGCGGCAGCGCTCACCACGGGCCTGATGGCCGGATCCTTCTACGTCTTCGCGTGCGCGGTGATGCCCGGCCTCGCCCGCAGCTCGGACCGCGCGTACATCGAGGTCATGCAGCACATCAACGACGTCATCCAGAACCCGGTGTTCTTCTTCGGCTTCGTCGGGGCGCTGCTGAGCACCGGGCTCGCGGCGTGGCGGCTGCGGCGCACGCCGCTGCGGTGGTGGGTGCTCGGCGCCCTGGCCGCGTACGCGCTCGCGTTCGTGCTCACCGCCGTGGTGAACGTGCCCATGAACGACGACCTCGCCGCGGCGGGCGACCCGGCGCGGATCGCCGATCCTGCGGCCGTGCGCGCGGACTTCGAGGACCCGTGGGTGGCGTGGAACATCGTGCGGGCGGTCCTGTGCACGCTCGCGTTCGGCCTGCTCGGCCGGGCGCTCGTGCTGCGCGGGCGGCTCCTGGGCGCCCCGGCTCAGAGCCCGTACTTGGACCCGGCCGCCGGGTCGAGCGCGAGCCGGTAGCCCCGCTTGACCACGGTCTGGACGAGCTTGGGCACGCCGAGTGCCGTGCGCAGCCGGGCCATGGCGGTCTCGACGGCGTGTTCGTCGCGGCCCGCGCCCGGCAGCGCCCGCAGCAGTTCGGCGCGCGCGACCACCCACCCGGGCCGCCGCGCGAGCGAGCGCAGCAGCGCCATCCCCGCGGGCGGCACGGCCCGCAGCTCGCCGTCGACCAGGACCGCGTGCCCCCTGATCTCCACCCGGTGCCCGGCGACCGGCAACGTCCGGGCCCGCGCGGGCAGTTCCTGGCACAGCAGCTGCACGAGCGGGCCGAGCCGGAACCGCTCCGGCTGCACGGTGTCCACGCCCAGGCCCTGGAGCGGCAGGGCGGTCACCGGGCCCACGCAGGCCGCGAGCACGTCGTGCGCCAGGGCGGCGCGCAGCTCCCCGGCCATCCCCCGGTCATCGGCCCGCGCGAGCAGGGATGCGGCGGCGGGCGCGCTGGTGAAGGTGAGCGCGTCGACGCCGCGCGTCACGGCCGCGTCGAGCAGCCGGTCCACGGGCGCGAGGTCGGCGGGCGGCAGCCACCGGTACACCGGTACGAGGACGACGTCCGCTCCCCCGGCCCGCAGCGCCTCCACGAAGCCGGGCAGCGGTTCGCCGTGCAGCTGGAGCGCGACGCGGCGCCCCGAGACGCCCTCGGCGAGCAGCCGGTCCAGGACCTCCGCCATCGACTCCGACGACGGCGACCAGTGCTCGACGAGGCCCGCGGCCCGCACGGCGCCCTTCACCTTCGGCCCGCGCGCGAGCAGTTCGACCCCGCGCAGGCGCGCGAGCAGCGCCTCTCCGTGGCCCCAGCCGTCGGCGGCCTCCACCCATCCCCGGAAGCCGATGGCGGTGGTGGCGACGACGACGTCCGGCGCGTGGTCGATCAGCTCCTTGGTGGCGGCGAGGAGCCGCCCGTCGTCGGACAGCGGCAGGATCCGCAGGGCGGGCGCGTGCAGTACGGTGGCGCCGCGCCGCTGGAGCAGCGCGCCGAGCTCGTCGGCGCGGCGGGCGGCGGTGACGCCGACGGTGAACCCGGCGAGGGGACCGTGCTCGTGGATCACGTTCATGTGTGGCGTCCCGCTCGTAGTAGTGGCCCTGCCGTTGCCCGCCGCCCCGTCGTGGCCGTCTCCCCGGTTCCACGGGCCATCGAGCCTGCCAACGGCCGGTGACGGGACTGGATCACCGCGATGTCCGCCGTGTTACGTCACACCTCGGCGTACGACAGCTCCCGCTCGGCGCTCGCGGCGGCCACGGAGCGCGTGCGGGCGGCGGGCCGGCGAAGGTATACGGCCCAGGTGACCCCGAAGCACAGGGCGTAGAAGCCGAGGAAGGAGAGGTAGGCGGCGGTCCCCGAGCCGACGCTCAGGAACGACTGCCGGAAGGCCAGGTTGATGCCGAGCCCGCCGAGCGCGCCGACGGCCCCGATGAGCCCCATGGCGGCGCCCGAGAGCCGCCGCCCGTAGCGGTCGGCGTCGTCCCCGGTGAGCCCCTTGCGCAGGGCCTTGGCCTGGAAGATGCCCGGGATCATCTTGTACGTGGAGCCGTTGCCGAGGCCGCTGAGCACGAAGAGCACCACAAACGCGCCGGTGAACAGCCCGAGCGACTCCCGCACCGAGGCCAGGACGACGACGCCGGTGGCGGCGGCCATGGCGACGAAGTTCCCCAGGGTGATCCGGGCCCCGCCGTAGCGGTCGGCGAGCCGCCCGCCCACGGGCCGGATCAGCGAGCCGAGCAGCGGCCCGACGAAGGTGAGCTGCGCGGCCTCCAGCGGCGTCCGCCCGAACTGGGTCTGGAGCACGAGGCCGAAGGCGAAGCTGAAGCCGATGAACGACCCGAAGGTCCCCACGTACAGGAACGCCATGATCCAGGTGTGCGGGTCGCGCGCGGCCTGGCGCGCGGCGCCCGTGTCGTTGCGCACGGAGGCGATGTTGTCCATGAACAGGGCGGCGCAGACGGCGGAGACGACGACCAGCGGGATGTAGACGCCGAGCAGCAGGCGCGGCCCGCCGCCGGCCCCGATGACGGCCAGCGCGACGAGCTGCACGACGGGCACGCCGATGTTGCCGCCGCCCGCGTTGAGCCCGAGGGCCCAGCCCTTCTTCCGCAGCGGGAAGAAGGAGTTGATGTTGGTCATGGAGGAGGCGAAGTTCCCCCCGCCGATGCCGGTGAGCAGCGCGCACGCCATGAACGTGCCGTACGAGGTGCCGGGCTCCATGACGACGAACGCGGCCACGGTGGGCAGCAGCAGGAGGCCCGCCGCGATCACCGTCCAGTTCCGGCCCCCGAACCGGGCGACGGCGAAGGTGTACGGCACGCGCACGACGGCGCCCACGAGCGTGGCCATCGACACCAGGAAGAACTTCCCCGCGGGGTCGATGCCGTACTCCGGCCCCATGAACAGCACCAAGACCGACCACAGGGTCCACACCGAGAACCCCACGTGCTCCGAAAGGACCGAGAACACCAGGTTCCGCCGGGCGACGCGCTCCCCCTCCCGCGCCCAGAACCCGTCGTCCTCCGGATCCCACCGCTGGATCCACCTGCTCCCTTTGCCCCACACCTTCATGTCAAGCCTCCCCGGCCAACGACTGGTGATCCCGAAGGTAGGGACGGCGCGTTTCCGTCCCGTGGCGACGGATGACCGCGGGGGAACGTTGCTCTCACGGCGGCGGGCGGGCGGTGGTGAGGGAGCGTGGCGGGCCGGGGCGGCCGCCCGTGCGGAGCCCCCTCACCGGTTCACGGACTGGATCTCCTTGACCACGACGTCCTGGTCCGCGCCGAACTCGCCGTCCGGGAGGTCGTCGCCCTTCTCCGTGGTGCTCGTCCAGCTGATCTTCCAGGTGACGGTGGCCCGCAGACCGTACGATCCGTCGCCCGACGAGCGCAGGTACTTCACCCCGCACGGCGGCGTCTCCTCGCTCCTGCCCTTCGCCCAGGGCGCACCGATCCGCCCCTTCACCACGGGGCACTCCCCCGCGGCGGGATAGGTCTCGGCGTCCTTCGTCCCGGGGTCGATCCGCAGCGAAACGGGCTTGGCCGTCGTCGTGGCCGAAAGCCCCGTCCCCGGCAGACTCGCCGTGACCGAGACCTCCTTGAACTTCGCCTCGTCCAACCACACCCAGGTCGGCAGATTCACTTTGGTCTCGGCGTTGGGTGCCATCTCCACTTCCGTGTCCGGCAGTGGGAGTTCGTCATAGGCGTACTCCGCGAGAACCTTGGGTGTGATGGCCAGCGGTTCCTTCGGCGTGGCGTTGTCGGGCACCCAGAAGGGCAATTTGTCGCAGGCGCTCGCCTCCGGCTCGTCCTTTCTGTTGGGGTTGATGGCAGCCGCCCAGAACATGCCCTTGCCCTGCTCGTCCAGGTTGTAGTCCTTGTACGGCTTTCCGTCCTTGTAGTACGCGTCGAACAAGTCCCCAACCAGGTCGCCTAGTCCCAGGATCTTCACCTTGCGCCACTTCTTGACGGTGGCCTCGATCTCCTTGGGCGAGAAGGCGGGTTCGTACCAGCAAGCAGGGGGCGTCCAGTCCCCGTCCACGGATGAGGAAACACCGGACTTGCCGGTGGCGGCATTGCCGTTCACCGTCGTCTGGACCCTGGTCTTGACGTTGATGGTGCGACCGTTGGCACCACCTTCGGCGTCCTTGCTCGTGCCGCCGGTGTTCTTGCGGTCGGCCCAGGCCGCGGGGGCCGCTTGAGCCGTGATCAAGAGCGCGGCGACAAGGGCCAACGCCGCAGGCCTGGCTGCGTGCTTCACGGTTGGCACACCTCACTTCCCCGCTTCGAGATGCTCCTCGTCGTCTGCCAGACGCCCTTGTCGTTCTTCCGCAGGCGGTCGTTGTAGAAGACGTACGAATCCTTGGACACCTCGGTGACGTTGGTCTTGTCCGTCTTGACGTCCTTTGTGTAACCCTTCGATTCGTCCGCGCAGTACGTCAGACCGGCCGAACCGTCTTTGCTGAGAGTGACTTTGCGGTCGAAGTAGCGAACGGTGCCCGTCACGGTGGTCCCGTCCTTGATGAATCCGCTGATCCAGTCGACCGACCCCAGGTAGGCGGAGTCCTTGCTGTAGAAGGCGACCGTCTTGGACTTGGGGTCGCGCGCACCGATCGCCTCATCGATGGCACGCAGGTAGTTCGCGTTGTCTCTCAGGACGGCGTCCTTCTTGGAGTCGCCCACCGTGTCAGGGGTGAAGACGAGTGTGTCCCCCTTGGGCAACTTGATCCGCGGCCGTTCTATCGCGTCGGCCGAAGCCTTCGGCGACGGCGTCGCACTCTCGCTGCTGCCGCTTCCGGCGCCCTCGATCTTGTCGTCGTTCCCGGACCCGCCGTCTCCGCCGCCGCAGGCGGAGAGTGACAGGACTGCGGCAGCGGTCAGAGACGCGGCAGCGAGCAGTGTGGGTCGGCGGGTCACAGTCAGCTCCCATGGGACGTGGGTTCACTTGAGTGAACCCACGCTATCCACGGGCAAAGCGCCACGCGACAGTGAGGTTTGCCGAGGACGGGGGCAGAAGGGGGCATACCCCCGCCGCGCGGCGGGGGTTGTTGCGCAACGGTCGCAGAACCCGGGAAGGGCGGTTACGCCCCCGGGCGGCCCCGCTCCGCGGTGCCGTCGGGCCACGCCCGCGGTCTCCGCCGCGCGGCCAGGTCCTCCACCCACCCCACGGCCAGCACCATCAATCCGATCAGCGGCCACACCAGCATGAACATCCACATCGTGTACGTCGAGTCGAGCGCCGCCATCGTCCGCTCGGTCATGAACGGGATGTCGTACGCCATGTCGATCAGTGGGACCGTCGCCATGATCAAGAGGTTGTGCCAGAGATAGATCGTGACGGCACGGTTGTTGGTGAGGGTGATCAGTCTGTCCCAGGCGGCGAGGCGGCCGGGGAGGCGGTGCCAGGTCGGGGAGTAGACGAGCAGGACGACGACGAAGCCGAGGGACCACGTGGCCTGGGCGAGGGGGATGTCGTTCAGGTCCCAGCCGTCGGGGCCGAGGTGGCCGGAGGCCCACCACAGGCCGAAGGCCATGGTGAGGGTGGCGAGGGAGACGGCGAGGTAGCGCGGGACCCGCGCGAGGACGCCGTCCTGGTGGGCGAAGCCGAGGATCCAGCAGCCTCCGTAGACCGCGAAGTCGGAGACGGCGTTGCCGGTTTCGCCGGGGATGCGGACGAACTCCGTGGTGAGCAGGGCCGTCAGGGCCAGGGGCGCGAGGAGCGTCGGCCAGGGCGCGCGGCGGAAGGCCCACAGGAGCAGGGGCGAGGCGACCACGAACCACAGGTAGGCGCGGAGGTACCAGAGCGGGCCGACCGCCTGCACGGCCCAGGTGTCCTCCAGGAGGCCCGCCTTGTCGCCGAGGTACCAGGGGAAGGGCGGCGCGCCGACCGGCAGGACGTAGTTCGCGAGGCTCAGCAGGCCCCGGGTGCCGTCGAGGTCCGGGTCGTCGGCCGGCTTCCAGCCCGCCGCGAGGAGCAGGAACAGGGCGGCCGCGCTGAACACCCACAGGGGCGGCAGGAGGCGGCGTACGCGGGACTTGATGACCTGCCACGCCGGGCGCTTCAGGGAGCGCGCGGTCAAGGAGCCCGCGAGGGCGAACATCACGCCCATCGACGGGAACAGGACCGTCAGCCAGGCCCAGCCGAAGAGGTGGTAGACGACGACGCGGACCAGGGCGAGGGAGCGCAGGAGGTCGAGGTAGCGGTCACGGGGAGGGGCCGGGGCCGGGGGCGCCTCCGTGCCGCCCGCGGGCGCCGCCTCCCCCGCGGCCGCGTCCACGCGCGCGGGGTGGTGCGTCATGCCGCCGTCCCCCCTTCCGCGCCGCCCGCCTGCCACCGCCGCGCCGCCGCGCCCGGTGCCTCCACCACGCCCGTGCGCCGCAGCTTCTGCCAGCGCAGCCGCCCGCCGGTGAGGGCGGTGATCCAGGACTGGAGGAGGACCACGTACATCAGCTGCCGGTAGAGGATCTGCTGGAGCGGGAGCGAGATCAGGTGGGTCATGGGTTCGCGGTCGAGGCGGAAGGCGTACGCCGCGCACACCGCCTGGACGGCGAGGACGCCGAGCCAGGCCGCGACCGTCTTCTGGGTGGGGCCGAAGACCAGGCCGTAGAGGAGGAAGACGTCGATGAGGGGCGCGAGGAGCGGGGCCAGGACCATGAACAGGGAGACCAGGGGCAGGCCGACGCGGCCGAAGCGCCCCGAGGGGCCGGAGTCGATGAGCGCGCGCCGGTGCTTCCAGATCGCCTGCATCGTGCCGTACGACCAGCGGTAGCGCTGGGACCACAGCTGGCGCACGGTCTCGGGGGCCTCGGTCCACGCGCGCGCCTTCTCGGCGTACACGACGCGCCAGCCGTCGCGGTGCAGGGCCATCGTGATGTCGGTGTCCTCGGCGAGCGTGTCGTCGCTCATGCCGCCGACCCGCTCCAGGGCGGAGCGGCGGAAGGCGCCGACGGCGCCGGGGATGGTCGGCATGCAGCGCAGCACGTCGTACATGCGGCGGTCGAGGTTGAAGCCCATCACGTACTCGATGTGCTGCCAGGCGCCGATGAGCGAGTCCCGGTTGCCGACCTTCGCGTTGCCCGCCACGGCGCCCACGCGCGGGTCACCGAAGGGCTGCACCAGCTCCCGGACCGTCGACGCCTCGAAGACGGTGTCGCCGTCCATCATCACGACGAGGTCGTGGCGCGCGTTGGCCAGGCCCCTGTTGAGCGCCGCGGGCTTGCCCGCGTTGTGCTGGCGGACGACGCGTACGTTCGGCAGGCCGAGGCCCTCGACGATGCGGGCGGTGCCGTCCGTCGAGCCGTCGTCGATGACGAGGACCTCGATCGGGTGATCGCTCGCCATCAGGGAACGGACGGTGTTCTCGATGCACTTGGCCTCGTTGTACGCGGGCACGAGGACCGAGACCGGCTCCGTCACCGGCGCGCCCCACCGGAAGTCGCGTTTGCGGACGCGACGGGTGTGGATCCCGGAGAGCACCAGCATCAGGGCGAACCGGCCGAGGACCAGGAAGCCGATCACCGCGAGGCCCACGACCAGGATGTCCGTGATGTGCTCGGCCGCGGTGACCAGGGCGATCCAGATCCTGCCCTGCCACAGCGCGACGCCGGTCACGCGCGCGTGGGCGCTGGGGGCGTCCAGGGCATCGGTGAGGTGGGTGAAGCGGTAGCCCTGCTGCTTCAGCGTCGGCAGGAAGCGGTCGAGGGCCGCCACCGTCTGGGAGCGGTCGCCGCCCGAGTCGTGCATGAGGACGATGGCGCCCCTGCCGTCCGCGGGCGTGGCACGGCGGATGATCTCGGCGACGCCGGGGCGCTTCCAGTCCTCGCTGTCGGTGTCGTTCACGACGGTCAGATAGCCGCGGCTGCCGATGTGCCGGGCGACCGGCCACGAGGTGTTGTCCATGGCGTCGGCGAAGGACGAGTACGGCGGGCGGAAGAGCGAGGTGCGGATGCCCGCGGCGCCCGCGAGCGCCAGCTGGTTCTGGGACAGCTCCCGGTCGACGCGGCTCTTCGACTGGAACGACAGGTCGGGGTGGTTGAAGGTGTGCAGGCCGACCTCGTGGCCCTCGCGGACCATCCGCGCGACCAGGCCGGGGTGGCGCGAGGCCATCGTGCCGGTGACGAAGAAGACGCCGTGCGCGTCGTGTTCGGCCAGGACGTCGAGGACCTTCGGGGTCCACTTCGGGTCGGGGCCGTCGTCGAAGGTCAGCACGATGTGGCGGTCGGGCACGCGCAGGGTCTTCTGCCGGTCGCCGCGGGTGTCGATGACCGGGCCGCCGCGCAGGATCTCCTTCGGGACCCGGTCGGTGGCCGCGGGCGGGCGCACGCGGTGGTCGGCGAGGATCTCGCTGTGCACGTACCCGCGGAGCAGCAGCATCGCGAGCAGCGCCACCAGGAGGAGGCTGGGCAGGAGATAGCGCATGGGGAGGCGGCGGGCGGTCCGCGCGCGGGCAGCGGGGCGCCCGGCGCGGCGGGCCGCGCCGCGCCCGCTGGAGCGGGGGTTCATGGCTGGGCTTCCTCCGGTGGGGCGGCGCCCGCGTCGGTCGCGGGCTGCGAGCCGGAGCCGGACTCGCCGCCCGCCTCGGCTCCGTCGCCTGCCTCGGCTCCGTCGCCCGCACCGGCGCCGTTGCCCGCGCCGTCGTTCTCGCCCTCGGGCGAGGGGGTGGGCGTGGGCGGGGCGGCAGGGGGCTCGGGGTCCTGCGACGGCTCGGCGGCCGGGGGTTCGGGGTCGTTCGTCGGGGCCGGGGCGGGGGCGCCGCCGCCGTCCGTCGGGCGGGGAGCGGGCCGGTCGCCGCCGCGCTTCGGGGCGGGGGCCGCGGGGCCGCCGGGCCCGCCGCCGTCGCGGTCAGCGGTGGGCACGTCCGCGCCCGGACCGCCCGAGGGCACGACGACCCGGTCCGGGGCCGTCCCGCTCGTCGTCCGCGAAGGACCGGCCGAAGGCGTCGTACCGGAGGAAGGCTTATCGGATGAAGGGGACGAAGGCGGTGAACCCGTCGAATCCGCCGGTACGTTCGGCGTGTCCACCTTGCTCGCGGGCTGCTCGTCCTTGGGGTCGGGCACCGGCAGCCAGGGCGCGCTGGAGTTGCCGGAGGCGAGGGTGGCCACGACGACCACCGCGTACCCCGCGCAGGCGAGGCCGACGAAGGTGCCGAGGCGGCGGTACCTGCGGCTGCGGCGGCCCGTCTCGTCGACGAACACCGGACCTTCGGCCATGTCCGTGGTGTCTGAAACTGTTCGCATGATCCGGGTGCCGTCGACACCGGCCGGGGACTCGCCCGCCAAGTGCCGCCCCACGCCGTCGATCTGGACCGTGACCTCGTGCGGGTCGTGGACGTACCCCGCCGACGCACTCGTGGGACCCATGGGGCCCGCCGCCGGACCCGGCGGACCCGCCATCGGGCCACCATGCGGGTCACCCGAGGAATCGCCTGGTAGACCGCCTGTCAGCACGCTCGCCGGGTCGTCCGACAGCGTGTTCTCCCGCCACTTCTCGCCGCGCACGGGCCACCCCCCACTGGAACGATGCGGGTGCGCGTACGACTCGCCGGGCCCTCGTCGTCCGGACCGGGCCCCCACCCGGCCCGAGCGCCCCTACTATCACACCGCACCCGGGCGACGAATGTAGCGCACGCCGGGGACACCTGTGTTTTCTCGCCAGTCTTAACTCACCATGATGAGTGCATCGTTGTCCGGAATCCATGCATTCATGGGCCTGACCAGCCATCCTTCCGCCGCGGCGAGTTCGGCCGCCGCGCGCCGCAGCGCGTCGAGACCGGGATGGTCCAGACCGCGCCGCCACACCAGGGACACCGGTGACAGCGGCACCGGGTCGACGAGCGGCCGCAGCACCGCGCCGGGCAGCTCGGGGAAGCCGACCACCGCGAGGACGGGGTTGCGGTGCTTGGCCATGACCCGCGCGAACTCCTCGGGCCCGACGGCCAGCGGGGCGGGCGGCGCGACCTCGATGCCCCGGCCCGCGAAGAGGCGTTCGGCCAGGTCGGTCCACTCCGGGGTGCGGTCGTTGCCCGCGCCCGCGTACACGCGCTCGCCCGCGAGCCGGGCCAGCGGCACCTCGTCGAGGGCCGCCAGCGGATGCCCGGTGGGGAGCAGCACCGCCATCGGCTCGTACCGCACCGGCTGCTGCGCGAGCGAGGCCCGCAGGGCGGCGGGAAGCCCTGCGTACCGGCCGAACGAGGCGTCGATCCTGCCCGCCGCGATCTCGGCCGCCGCGCCCGTCAGGCCGCTCTCGAAGCGGGCCATCAGCTCGCAGTGCGGGACCAGTTGACGGGCCCGCTCCAGGACCCGCGCGGAGAAGAGGCCGGGGCTGTTGAGGTCGACCAGCAGGGGGCGGGTGGCGGTGGCGCCCCCGCGCGCGAAGGCGGCCGTCAGCTCGTCCTGCGCCTCCAGGACCCGCCGGGCGTACGGGAGCAGCCGCTCACCGTCGGCCGTCAGCACGACCTGTCGCGTGGACCGTACGAACAGGTCCGTCGCCAACTCCCGCTCCAGGCGCCGCACATCACGGCTCAGCGCCTGCTGGGCGACGTAGAGGCGGGCGGCCGCGCGCGTGAAGTGCAGCTCTTCGGAGACGGCGACGAAGGCGCGGAGCAGCCGCGGCTCCACGTCACGGCGCGCCCCGGGCAGTGAGGTGACCATCCGGGAAACTTACAACGCAGACGCGTTAATCGCCCTCCAGAAGGTGTTGGACCACTCCTAGGGGCAGCGATGAGCCTTGAGCCATGCCGCAAGCCCCCTCCGACTCGCCCGACATATCCACCACCGCTCCCGCCGCCGACCCGATGGCGTCCCCCGCCGCTGCCCCGGGCCTGGGCCCGCGCCGCAACCCGTACGCCCGTCTCTTCGCCGTCCCCGGAGCCACCGCCTTCACCGTCGGCAACCTCATCGCGCGGCTGCCCATGGGCATGTTCAGCGTGAGCGCGGTGACGATGATCGCCGGATCCCGCGGTTCGTACGCGCTCGCGGGCGCCGTCACCGCCACCGGGCTCGCGGCGACCGCCGTCGTGGCGCCCTGGACGGCGCGGCTCGTCGACCGCCACGGACAGGCGCGCGTGGCCGTGCCCGCCACCGCGTTCGCCGTGCTCGGCTCGCTCTCGCTGCTGCTGTGCGTGCGGTACGGGGCCCCCGACTGGACCCTGTTCGCCTCCTACGCCGCCACGGCCACGGTCCCGAACACCGGCGGCATGTCCCGCGCCCGCTGGGCCCACCTCCTGAAGGGCGACACGCGCGCCCTGCACACCGCCAACTCCTTCGAGCAGGCCGCGGACGAGCTGTGCTTCATGCTCGGCCCGGTGCTCGCGGCGTTCCTGTGCGGGGCGTTCTTCCCGGAGGCGGGCACCCTCGTGGCCGCCGTGCTGCTGCTGACCGGCGTGCTGCTCTTCGCCGCACAGGGCGCGACGGAACCGCCGCCCCACGCGCGTACGGACGCCGCCTCGAAGACGGGATCGCCGCTGCGCGCGCGGGGCGTGCCCGCGCTGCTCGTCGTCTTCCTGGCCACCGGCGCGGTCTTCGGCGCCATGGAGGTCGTCACCATCGCCTACGCCGACGAGCAGGGCCACAAGGCGGCCGCGGGCGTCGTCCTGGCCCTCCAGGCGGCGGGTTCGTGCGCCGCGGGGCTCGTCTTCGGCGCCGTACGGCCGCGCGGCCCGCTGCACCGCCGCAGACTGCTGTGCGCGGCGGCGATGGCGGCCCTGATGTGCCTGCCGCTGCTCGCGGCCACCGCCACCGGCTCCCTCGTCGTGCTCGCCGGGGCGCTGCTGTGCGCCGGGATGGCCACCGCGCCGACGATGGTGACCAGCATGACGCTGGTGCAGCGCCTCACCCCCGAGGGGCGGACGAACGAGGGCATGACCCTCGCCGTGACCGGCCTCCTCGGGGGCATCGCCTGCGGCGCGGCGGCGAGCGGCTGGACCGTGGAGCACCTGGGCGCCACCACGGGCTACGCCGTGCCCGTGGCCGCCGCGTGCTGCGCGCTGCTCCTGACGGTGCTCGGCGGGGACCCCACCAGGGGCACCGGCGGTGCCGTCAGCACCGGGCGGGCTTGACCCACGAGCACTCCAGGCCGCCGCCCCGCTCCCCGGCACCGGCACGGCCCGCGCGCGGCTCCACCAGGACCGCCTTGTCCGCGGTGGACCTGGCGAGCGTGACGACGATCGCGTCCTCCACGGGCTTCACCGAGGAGGCCAGGTGGTTGTTGAGGACGATGCTGAAGACCAGCTCGCGCCCGCCCGCGTCGGTCACGTACCCGGAGAGGGCGGACGCGCCGGTCAGTGTCCCCGTCTTGGCGCGCACGTTGCGGGCGGCGGGGGTCCCGCACATGCGGGTGCGCAGCGTGCCGCCGACGAACTTGTCCGGCTCGCAGGCCACCGGCAGGGACCGGTACCAGTCGGCGAACCAGGGCTCGCCCTTGGCCGAGCGCAGCAGCGTGATGAGCTGGTCGGCGGCGATGTTGTCCTTGCGCGACAGGCCGGAGCCGTCGACCTGGCGCAGCTTGCCCGGGTCGACGCCCGCCGTCTTCAGATAGCCGCCGATCGCCGCGATCCCGTCGCCCCAACTGCCGGGGCGCCCGGTCGCCTTGTGCCCCATGGCCTTCGTCAGGTGTTCGGCGTGCATGTTGTTGGACAGCTTCATGAACGGGACGAGCAGGTCCTTGACCGGCATGGAGGCGTGCGATGCCAGTGCCCGCGCGTCCTTCGGGGTCGCGCGCCCCGCCTTGGTCGGCCCGCTGACCTTCACCCCGTGGGCGGCGAGCGCGTCCCGGAAGACGGCGGCGGCGTACCGGGTGGGCTCCCAGACGGTCACCCACTCCTTGACGGCCGCGGCGCCCGCCGGGACGGAGCCCGTGACGGTGATGGTGTTCTCGCCGTGCCGCCGCTCGACGGCGAGGCTGTTCCCGCTGCCCGCGGCGCCCGTGGTGGCGCGCAGGTCGATGTCCACGTAGCCGGTCCTCGGGGTGAGGGACACGCGCGGCTCGTCCCCGGGGGCCGCGCCCGGCGTCACCTCGACGATGACGGTCCCGGTGTCGTAGTCCGTGTCGGGGGCGAGGCTGAGGGCCGAGATCTGGGCCGCGTAGTACGACGACTCGTCGTCGGCGCCCCAGGTGTCGCCGACGCGCCGGTCGTCGAACCGGGTGTCGTCGGCGACGAGCCGACCCGAGACCCGCCGGACGCCGGCCGCGGCGACCTTCGCGGCCAGCGCGTCGTAGTCCTTGGCGAGGGTCGTCGGGTCGCCGGTGCCGCGCAGATACAGGTCCCCCTTGAGCACGGGCCCGTGCCGCTCGCCGTCGGCGAGGACGTCCGTGGTGAACCGGTGGTCGGGGCCGAGGACCTCCAGGGCGGCGGCCGAGGTGAGCATCTTGGTGTTGGACGCGGGCATGAGCCGCCCGGTCGGCCGGTGCCGGTAGAGGACGTCGCCGCTCTTGGCGTCGGCGACCACGACGCTGGCGACGCCGCCTTCCATACGGGGGTCGCCGAGGATGGTGTCGATGGCTTCGGGGAGCCCGCTGCGCTCGGCGTCGGCCCCGGCCGGGGCGCTGAGGGACAGCGAGGCGGCGGCGACGCCGAGGACGGCGGGCCAGATCCAGTGGCGCATGCGGGTGTTGACGCGACTCACGGGTCTACTCATGACCCTGGAGGATCCCGGATGACGGCCCCTCGCAACAGTAGGCCGCGCCACGACCTGGGCCAGGGGGGCCTGGGCCAGGGGGGTGCGGGTGGCGGAGCCCCCGCCTCGCGCGGCGAAGCCGCGCAGAAAATACGAAGGCGACGTGGCCCGCGCTGTCCGCGGGCACACGTCGCCTGTCGCCTTCGTGGAGATGGCGGGAATCGAACCCGCGTCCAACGGTGCAGAATCAGGGCTTCTCCGTGTGCAGTCCACTGCGATTTTCTCAGCCCCGGAGATCACGTGGACAAGTCTCCGACGGGCTCAGTCACTGTTTGATTTCCTCCTAGGCCCCGTGACCGGGTCTAGAAGTTTAGTCCCCTAGCTGATGCCAGGATCCGGGTCGGGAACAGCCCCGGGCTGACACTTCGCAAAGTCGCTACTTAGGCAGCGAGGGCGAAGGAATCGCGCTTGGTGTTGGCGATTATTGGTTGCGACATATGGTTAACGAGATCATTGCCGCTTCCTCGACACGCTTCCCCTGCTTCGACATCCGCTGTCGAAACCGATCATCCCCATGTTGATTTTTCAAACCCTCCGAGGAGGGGCCGCCCCGTCACCAGCGGAGCATGAACCATCGTACGTGACCAACGCCGTCGCGTGCCAGCGCATTCCCCGCCAGGGGGCCTAGGCGATGCCCTGGCGCCGCCGGACGGCGGAGATCGCGCGGTTCGTCTCGCGCAGGTCCTGCTTCTCGCGCAGCGTCTGCCGCTTGTCGAACTCCTTCTTGCCCTTGGCGAGCGCGATCTCGACCTTGACGCGGCTGTCCTTGAAGTACAGCGCGAGCGGTACGAGCGTGTGCCCCGTCTCCTGGGACTTCGCCTCCAGCTTGTCGATCTCCGCGCGGTGCAGCAGCAGCTTGCGCTTGCGCTTGGCGGAGTGGTTGGTCCACGTGCCCTGGACGTACTCCGGGATGTGGATGTTGTGCAGCCAGGCCTCGTGGCCGTCGATCTGCACGAAGCCGTCCACCAGGGAGGCCCGGCCGAGCCTGAGGGACTTGACCTCGGTGCCCATCAGGACCACGCCGCACTCGTACGTGTCCAGGATGTGGTAGTCGTGCCGCGCCTTCTTGTTCTGCGCGATCATCTTGGGGCGGGCGGCCTTGGCCTCGGCCTTCGCCGCCTTGCGCTTCACCTTTTCCTTAGCCATAGTGCGGCCATTTTCGCACTACGAGGGGGGTCCGAGGCCAGTCAATACTGTCTCGGCCCGCTCCTGGGCGCCGCCGTCGACCTCCAGGTCCGGGGTGATGCCCCGGCCGTCGACGCCCCGCCCCGAAGGGGTGCGGTAGTGCCCGACCGTCAGTTCGGCGACGGAGCCGTCGGGCAGCCGGCTCGGCATCTGCACCGAGCCCTTGCCGAAGGTCCTGGAGCCCACGACGACCGCGCGCCCGCGGTCCTGGAGGGCCCCGGTGAGCAGCTCGGCCGCGCTCATCGTGCCGCCGTCGACGAGCGCGACCACGGGTCTCGCCGCGTCGCCGCCGGGCCGCGCGTGCAGCGCGCGCTGGCGTCCGCGGACGTCGTACGTCGCCACCAGGCCGCCGTCGAGCAGCGCCGATGCGGCGGTGACGGCCTCGGTGACCAGGCCGCCCGCGTTGCCCCGCAGGTCGAGCAGGACACCGGCGCCCCGGGGGGCCCGCCGCACCGCGTCGCGCACGGCCGCGCCCGAGCCCTTGGTGAACGCGTCCACCTTGATCTTCACGGCGCCGTCGCGGAGCCGGGTCACGCTCACCGAGTCCGTCGACAGGCGCTCGCGGTGCAGCGTCGTCCGCCACGCGCGCGTGCCGCGCTCCAGGCCGAGCGCGACCGGGGTGCCCTCGCGGGCGCCGCGCAGCAGGGACACGACCTCCGTCACCGGGCGGCCCTTGACCTTGCGGCCGTCCACGGTGGTGAGCCGGTCGCCCTGGCGGATGCCCGCGCGGGCGGCGGGGCCGTCGCCGCGCACCTTCGACACCTCGATGCGGCCGTCGGCGGCGCGCCGGGCCCACAGGCCGACGCCCGTGTAGGCGCCGCCCAGGGCCTGCTCGAACTCCTTGTACTCGCCCTGCGAGTACACCGAGGCCCAGCGGTCGCCGCTGCGGCTGACCGCGTCCTCGGCGGCCTCGGTGCCGGACTTGCCGTCGGCCATGGCCTCGGCGGCGGCGTCCGCCGCCTCCTCGGCGGGATCCCGGTCCCGGTCCCGGTCGCGTTCGCGCGAGGAGGCGAGGGAACGGGTGGGGGGTGCCGCAGAGTTCCGGCCTTCCGGGGGGTCCTCGCTCCAGGAGCCGGTGGCCGCGCCGGTGGCGAGCACGCTCGCGAACACCAATGTCAGGGCTGCCCCGCGGCGGATGCGGCGGGGCGAGGCGAGCCAATCGGGGCCTGACATGTCGGTGAGTCTAGGACAACGAGGGGCGCCGTACGGTCGGTTGACCGCACGGCGCCCGAGGCACTCCTCACATCAGCGGCACCCCGCGCCGCCCGCCGCCTCACACCTTCAGGTACTTGCGCAACGCGAGGAAAGCGGCAAGGGCGGGCATCAGCAGTCCGATGACGAGGACCAGTGGAAGGACCGCGAAGACGGAGTCCCAGCCGATGAAGTTGATCAGCGTCAGCTTCTCGGAGAGCTCCAGGCCGTGGTCGATGATGAAGTAGCGGCCGAGCAGCAGGAAGCCACAGGCGAGCCCGCCGCCGATGAGCCCGGAGACGGCGGCCTCCAGGATGAACGGCATCTGGATGTAGAGGCTGGACGCGCCCACCAGACGCATGATCCCGGTTTCACGGCGACGGCTGAACGCCGAGACCCGCACCGTGTTGACGATCAGCATCAGGGCGACGACCAGCATCAGGGCCATCACCGCGAGCGCCGCCTTGTTCATGCCGTTGAGCAGCTCGAAGAGGTTGTCCAGGACGCCCTTCTGGTCCTCCACCGACTGCACCCCGTCACGCCCGGAGAAGGCGGTGGCCACCACCTGGTACTTCTCCGGGTCCTTCAGCTTGATGCGGTACGACTCCTGCATCTGGTCCGGCGTCAGGGAGCTGGACAGCGGCGAGTCGCCGAACTGCTCCTTGTAGTGCTTGTACGCCTCGTCCGCCGACTCGTGCTCGACGGTGTCCACGACCGACATCTTCTTGAGGTCGGTGAGGATCCGGTCCTTCTGCTCGTTGGTGACGGCGCCCTTGGCGCACTTGGGGTCCTGCTCGGCGTCCGCCTTGTTGCAGAGGAAGATCGAGACGTTGACCTTGTCGTACCAGTAGCCCTTCATCGTGCTCACCTGGTCGCGCATGAGCAGCGAGCCGCCGAACAGGGCGAGCGAGAGGGCGACGGACACGACGACGGCGAAGGTCATCGTGAGGTTGCGGCGGAGACCGACGCCGATCTCCGACAGGACGAACTGGGCGCGCATGGCGGCCTTTCGGTGGATCAGGTGGAACAGATGGTTCCGGCAGGCGGGTCGTCAGGGCCGGCCACGGGGACAGGAGAGGCCGGCCGCCGACGGGGGCAGTCGTCGAATCAGTGCTGGTAGCCGTAGACGCCGCGGGACTGGTCGCGGACGAGACGGCCCTTCTCCAGCTCGATGACCCGCTTGCGCATCTGGTCCACGATCTGCTGGTCGTGGGTGGCCATCACGACGGTGGTGCCGGTCCGGTTGATGCGGTCGAGCAGCTTCATGATGCCGACGGAGGTCTGCGGGTCGAGGTTGCCCGTCGGCTCGTCGGCGATCAGCAGCTTCGGGCGGTTGACGAAGGCGCGGGCGATCGCCACGCGCTGCTGCTCACCACCGGAGAGCTCGCCGGGCATCCGGTCCTCCTTGCCGCCGAGCCCGACGAGGTCGAGCACCTGGGGCACGGACTTGCGGATCTCGCCGCGCGACTTGCCGATGACCTCCTGGGCGAAGGCCACGTTCTCGGCGACGGTCTTGTTCGGCAGGAGCCGGAAGTCCTGGAAGACGGTGCCCAGCTGGCGGCGCATGTGCGGCACCTTCCAGTTGGAGAGCCGGGCCAGGTCCTTGCCCAGGACGTGCACCTGGCCGTGGCTGGTGCGCTCCTCGCGGAGGATCAGCCGCAGGAAGGTGGACTTTCCGGAGCCGGATGACCCCACCAGGAAGACGAACTCGCCCTTTTCGATCTCCAGCGACACATCGCGGAGCGCCGGACGGTTCTGCTTCGGATAGGCCTTGGAGACGTTGTCGAATCGGATCACGGATGCACCACGGGTAGCCGGGGGTAGGTGAGCGTGACCATACGCGAATGCGGTAGGCGAGCGCAGTCGGCGTCCTGAGTTGCGCGATTTGTCGCGGATCCTGGAGGGGGCGGATCGGCCGGAAACCGGCGGCTGCGGGCGGGCCGCGCCGAAATCCGTGGAAGCTGGCACAGTGGTAGGGGGAACGGTTGAGGTTCCCAGAGCGTTGGGCAGGCTGAGACTGTGCGGGAGGAGAAGCGCATGACCTTTGACAGGTTGGTGTGCGCGAACTGCGCGGCGCCTGTGAGCGAGGGCCGCTGCCCCGTGTGCCGGGCCAACCGGGAGCGCATGCAGCAGGAAGGCCCCTTCGGCGGCCTCAGCCCCGCGACCCTGATAGGGCTGCTCGTCGTCCTGATCGCGGCGATGGCGCTGCTCGCGCACCAGACCGCGTAACCGCCGGGCCCGGGGCCGAGCGCCCCGACCGCGGTGGACCGGACCGCGACCGGCTGCGACTGTCCGTGACCGACCATCCGTGATCGACCGTGTTCGCCGGTGGCCGTTCGCGCGCACCGGCGGAGCGCACAGAAAGGCCCGGAGCCATGCGGCTCCGGGCCTTTTTCCTGCTTGTCCACCCGGGAGGGTTACGCGGCTGCCCCGCGGTTGCCGACCAGGCGCGGCAGGAGGCGGAAGCCGATGCCTCCCGCGATCATCGTCGCGGCACCGATGACCAGGAAGGTCACCTCGGTGGCACCGGTCTCGGCCAGCTCGCCGTCGTTCTTGCCCTGGCCCTTGTCGGCCACCTGATCCACCTGCTGCGGAGAGGTGCCCGTGTCGGTCAGGCTGTCCTTGCCCTGACCCTGCTCGACGGGCCGGTCGCCGCCGCCGTCGGGGTCGGCGCCGTTGCCGCCGCCGGTGCCACCGCCGCCGGTGCCGCCCTCGCCCGGCTTGCTCGGGTCGCTGGTGGGCTTGGGCGGGTCGGTCGGCCGCGGCGGTTCCGTCGGCTGGGGCGGGTCGGTCGGGTCCGTGGGCCGCGGCGGCTGCGTCGGCTCCGTGGGCTCGGGCGGCTCCGTCGGCTCGGTCGGCTCGTCGGTCGGCTCCGGCGGGTTGGTGGGCTCCTCCGGGTCCTCGTCACCCGGGAGGTCCGCGTCGACACCGATGCCGTTCTCGTCGGCGGAGGCGCTCGCGCCCTTGCCGCCCAGATCGACGCCCACGTCCAGGGCCGAGGCGGCGCCCGCGGCGGTGAGCGACGCACCGGCGGCGATCACCGCGCCGGCGGCTATCCGCGCGATGCGGATGCGCGTCTTCTTGGTCATCAGGCTGCTACCCCCAGTAGCTGATACGTCAGTGAGGCAGCGCCCGGGGCCCCGGTCACGGGACGGCTCGCGGTCGGCCTCCCGGATCACACGCGCCCCAGAGATGCGCATGCCGCCCGCTAGCCTTTCCACTTTTCTGAGCACCGTCAAGGACGTTGCGCGCGCGATGACCGTTATGCGCTCAGTTGACCGTCGAGCGGACATGCGACTGTGACGAAACCAGCGCGAGAAGCCCACAACTGGCCTGCGGAACGCGGAAGCCGCGGCCTTGAAGGCCGCGGCTTCCGTGAATTCCGAGGGGTGCGCGATGCTCCGGCGAAGACCCGCCGTGCCGACGAGCGGAAACCCGCCGTGTCGACAAAGCGCCGAAATTACTTCCCCGAGTCCTGCTCCTGCTTACTTCTCCTGCTGCTTGCGCCAGCGAATTCCGGCCTCGAGGAAGCCGTCGATCTCGCCGTTGAACACCGCTTCGGGGTTACCGACTTCGTGCTCCGTCCGCAGGTCCTTCACCATCTGGTACGGGTGCAGGACGTACGAACGCATCTGGTTGCCCCAGGAGTTTCCGCCGTCGCCCTTGAGGGCGTTCATCTTCTCCTGCTCCTCCTGGCGGCGGCGCTCGAGCAGCTTCGCCTGGAGGACGTTCATCGCGGTCGCCTTGTTCTGGATCTGCGAGCGCTCGTTCTGACAGGAGACGACGATGCCGGTGGGGAGGTGGGTCAGGCGGACCGCGGAGTCCGTCGTGTTGACGCCCTGGCCGCCGGGGCCCGACGAGCGGTACACGTCGACGCGCAGCTCGCTCTCGTCGATCTCGACGTGGTCGGTCTGCTCGACCACGGGCAGGATCTCGACGCCCGCGAAGGACGTCTGACGGCGGCCCTGGTTGTCGAACGGCGAGATGCGCACCAGGCGGTGCGTGCCCTGCTCCACGGAGAGCGTGCCGTACGCGTACGGAGCCTGGACGGCGAAGGTGGTCGACTTGATGCCGGCCTCTTCCGCGTACGACGTCTCGTACAGCTCCGTCTTGTAGCCGTGGCGCTCGGCCCAGCGCAGGTACATGCGCTGGAGCTTCTCGGCGAAGTCGGAGGCGTCGACGCCTCCGGCCTCCGCGCGGATGGTGACGAGGGCCTCACGCGCGTCGTACTCGCCGGAGAGGAGGGTGCGGACCTCCATCTCGTCCAGCGCCTTCTTGACCGCCGTGAGCTCCGTCTCGGCCTCCGCGCGGGTGTCCGGGTCGTCCTCCTCCTCGGCCATCTCGAAGAGCACGCCCAGGTCGTCGATGCGCCCGCGCAGGGTCTCCGCCTTGCGCACCTCCGCCTGGAGGTGGCTCAGCTTGCTGGTGATCTTCTGCGCCGCGTCCGGGTCGTCCCAGAGGGACGGCGCGGCCGCCTGCTCCTCGAGCACGGCGATGTCTGCCCTCAGCTTGTCGAGGTCCAGGACGGCCTCGATCGACTCCATGGTCGAGGAGAGGGACTT
Organism: Streptomyces sp. NRRL B-1347; assembly: GCF_000720325.1. Taxonomy (GTDB): domain Bacteria; phylum Actinomycetota; class Actinomycetes; order Streptomycetales; family Streptomycetaceae; genus Streptomyces. Next base: position 550 of record NZ_JOJM01000028.1, on the reverse strand, counting down.
GAGCTCTTCGGATACGTCGACGACTGCCACGACACCAGCGTAACGGCTACGGCTGTCGTCCCTCCCCCCATGGGGCCGGGGGCACCCCCGCCCCGGCCCCCGGCGGGTCCCTCCCGGCCTTCACGGCCCCTGTCACGGGCCCGCTGCGGCTGACGCCCCCGGTACGGCCCTACCGCTACCGCGCGGGCTCTGCGGCTGACGCCCCTCGGCACGGCCCCACCGCTACCGCGGGATGCTCCCGCCCGGCCCTCCCCGGTTTCGGAGCCCCTGGCCTGACGCCCCAGGTGCCGCCTGGCTGCCGCCCCTCAGTACGGCCCTACCGCTGCTGCGGGATGCTCCCGCCCGCCTCTCCCTGGCTTCGGGGCCGGGGCTTGGCACCTCAGGGGCCGCCTCACCGCTGCCGCGGGGCGCTGCGGCTGACGCCCCTCGGCACGGCCCCACCGCTGCCGAGGGATGCTCCCGCCCGGCCCTCCCCGGCTTCGGGGGCCGGGGCTTGGCGCCTCAGCGCTGCCGCGGGGCGCTCCTGCCCTCGCACCTGTCGCTGCCCGGC
>NZ_JOJM01000027.1 GCF_000720325.1 Streptomyces sp. NRRL B-1347 | reverse complement strand
CCAAGATCAAACCAGGAGCCCTCTCAACGCCGGGACACCGGCAACCGCCAACCTGCAGCCCGGCACACCCACCAGCCCCACAGACCTAACCAGTTACCGCGGCGCTTGCTGGGCCCTTGGGCGTGCTGCCGGGGCTGTGCCGGGGCGTGCTTTCCGAAGTGGCCGTAGTAGTGCCGGTGCGCGATGGTTGATGGGTGTGTGACGCCGACCGCGGGTAACCGCGAGGTCGAACACGCCTGGACGACCCGTGTAGCCGGAGGAGACCGATGTACGTCGTGAAGAGCCCGCTGCCCGATGATGATCTGAAGACGGTGTCCGAGGCCCTGCAGGGCGCGCTCGTCGACCTCGTGGACCTGTCCCTGGTCGCCAAGCAGATCCACTGGAACGTGGTCGGACCGCGCTTCCGCTCCATCCACCTCCAGCTCGACGAGGTCGTCGACACGGCACGCCTGCACTCCGACACCGTCGCGGAGCGGGCCTCGACGCTCGGCGTCTCGCCCGACGGTCGCGCGGCCACCGTCGCGGGCAGCAGCGGCATCGCCGCCGTCCCCGAGGGCTGGGTCAAGGACACGGACGCGGTGGGGACGCTCGTGGCGGCCCTCGGCGCCGTGATCACGCGCATGCGGGAGCGGGTGAACTCCACCGGCGACGCCGACCCGGTGAGCCAGGACATCTTCATCGGCATCACCGCCGACCTGGAGAAGCACCACTGGATGTTCCAGGCCGAGAACGGATAACGGCCCCCACCGGCGGGGCGCCCGCCGCCAGGGGCGGGCCGGTCGACGGCGCTCGCGCACCTTCGATGCGCCCGGTGCGCCCTGCCGCAGGGGGACGGGCCGGGTCTAGCGTCGTCTGGCGGGAGGTGACAGCCGTGGCGGGGCGCGTCCTGCGGTGGGCTTCGGCTCTCGGTGTCGCCGCGCTGTGGTGGTGGGCGGTGCTGCGGCTCGCGTCGGCGCCCGACGCGGGCGCCCTCGAAGGCACCATCGCCGCCGGGGGATGGGGGCTGAGTCTGCTGCCCGTGCACTGCGTGCCCAAGGAGCGGGCGCTGGGGGCGGCCGGGGCGCGTCGGCGGCTGAGCGGAGCGCGGGGGCTGGGGAGGGGAGCGCGGGGGGTGCGGAGCGGGGCGCGGGGGCGTGGCTCGGCTACCAAGGCATCGCGACGCCGCCGTTGGGGCGGAGGATCTGGCCGGTCGTGAACGCCGCCGCGTCCGACGCCAGGTACAGCACGGCGTGGGCGACGTCCTCGGGCGTGCCCACGCGGCCGAGCGGCGATCTCCGGGCCATGAGGTCCTCGGTACGGGCCCGCGCCGCGGCGTCGTGGCGGTCCGTCATCGGCGTACGGATCCAGCCCGGTGCCACGGCGTTGACGCGGATGCCGTGCGGCCCGACCTCGGTGGCCAGGGTCTTCGTCAGCTGCACCACCGCGGCCTTCGAAGCGCCGTAGCAAAGCAGGCCCGGGCCGCCGGTGTCCACGGCGCCCGACGCCATCGTGACGATGCTGCCGCCCGTGCCCGCCTCGACCATCACGCGGGCCGCCGCCTGGCAGGCGTACAGGACCCCCTTGAAGTTCACGTCCAGGACCCGGTCGAGGTCCTCCTCGCGGGTCTCCAGGACCGGGCTGCTGTGCATGATCCCGGCGATGGCGGCCAGGACGTCGACGCGCCCCGTCGACTCGGCCGCGGCCGCCACGGCCTGGTCCACCTGCGTTCGGTCGGCTACGTCCAGGAGGTGCGGGTGGGCGGTGCCGCCCGACTCCTTGATGAGTCCTGCCGTCTCGTGCAGGCCCGGTGCGTCCCGGTCGGCGCAGTGCACCGCGGCTCCCGCCCGCGCGAGCAGGACGGCACTGGCACGGCCGATGCCGCTCGCGGCGCCGGTGACGAACGCGGTGCGGCCGGTGAGGTCGTACGCCTTGGAGGGCATGACGGGACCGTAGGAGAGAGCTGACGGTCCGTCAATTGGTGGGGGTGGGGCGGGTTCCGGAAGCCGGGGGGCAGGGCCTGGAGCTGATGCGGGGCCTGGAGCTATGGGGTCGGGGCTTGGCGCTATGGGGTCGGGCCGCTCTGGCAGGTCGGGCACCAGTACGTCGGGCGCTGGCGGGAGCCGTCGCCCTGGTCCGCCGACCGTACGGGGGTGCCGCAGCGCAGACAGGGGCGCGGCGCCCGGCCGTACACGTACAGCCGTCGGTCGGGGCGGGGGATGCCCGTGGTCGTGCGGTCCGGGCGGTCGCGGTTGGCTTCCAGGAGCTTCTTGGCGAGGGCGGGCAGGCGGTTCGCCGTCTCGGCGGGGAGTTCGCCGATCGGCAGCCAGGGGGTGACGCCGAGCAGGAAGCACAGCTCGCTCTTGTAGATGTTGCCGATGCCCGCGAGGTTGCGCTGGTCGAGCAGGGCCTCGCCCAGGGCGCGCTCGGGGGCCGCGAGGAGGTTGCGCAGGGCCCGGTCGGGGTCCCAGTCGGGGCCGAGGAGGTCGGGGCCCAGGTGGCCGACGGCGCGCTGTTCGTCGGCGGTGCGCAGCAGTTCGAGGACGGGCAGGCGGTAGCCGACGGCCGTGTGCTCCGCGGTGGCGAGGATGGCCCGGATCTGGTGGGCGGGGCCGCCGCGCCAGCGTTCGTGCGGGGCGTAGACCTTCCAGGAGCCGTCCATGCGCAGATGGGAGTGGAGGGTGAGGCCGCCCTCCACGCGGGTGAGCAGGTGTTTGCCGCGCGGAGTGACGTCCAGGACGGTGCGGCCGGTGAGGTCCGCCGTGGCCAGCTTGGGGACGCGGAGGTCGGAGCGGGTGAGGGGGTGACCGGCCAGGGCCCGGTGGAGGCGGCGGGCCGTCTGGTGGACTGTGTCTCCTTCGGGCATGGGGACAGGGTGTCACTGGGGGTGGGGTGTCGGCGCCTTGCCAGGGGTTGGGTGGGGTTGTCAGGCACCTGTCCTGGAGCGCGCTGGCTCGCGGGGGCGAGTGCGGGTGGGCAGGGGGCGGCTCTCTGATGCTGGGGTGGCCGTCCTGGCTCTTGGCTGGTCGGCGCGGCGACTGTTCGGCCAGGTACCTGTTTGGCCCGGCGTCTGGTCGGCCCGGCGCCTGGTGTGCTCAGGCGCGGACGCGGAGGCCTCTCGGGGTGGCGTGGAAGCCGGTGTGCTCCAGGAGAGGGGCCAGGGGAGAGGTCAGGGCGGCGGCGCCGTTGACGCGCTCCACGGTGACCGTGCCGAGCGCACCCGCCTTGGCGGCGGAGGCAAGGGCGGACGCGGCCGCGAGGAGCCGGGGGTCCTGGTCTGCTTCGGACGAGGCCCAGGCCAGGACGGTCTTGCCGCCGCGCTCCACGTACAGCGTCAGCTCGCCGTCGACCAGGACGACCAGGGAACCCGCCTTGCGGCCCGGTTTGTGCCCGGCATCGGCCGGGGGGTCGGGCCAGGGCAGGGCCGCCCCGTACGCGTTCGCCGGGTCGGCGGCCGCCAGGACCACCGCCTGGGCGTCGGTGGTGTGCCCGGTGCCCGCGCGCTCCCGCGCGGTGGCCGTGGCGCGCAGCCGGTCCACGGCGCCGTCCATGGCGAACTGCGCCGCGCCGAGCCCCTCCACCACGTACCCACGACGGGCCTGGCCGCTGTCCTCGAACGCCGACAGGATCCGGTACGTCGCCGAGAAGCCGCCCTCGACGCCTTCGGCGGCGACCGCGCCGCGGGTCACCACGCCGTGCCGGTCGAGCAGCGTGCGGGCCAGGGCGTGGGCGCGCAGGGTCGGGTCGGGCTCGCGCGCGGGCAGCAGCGACCAGCGGCCCGCGACGGTGGGCGGGCCGGTGCGGGAGACGGGGCGGGCGGCGGCGGTCAGGCTGCCGTAGCGCCCGCGCGGGACGGCGCGCTTCGCACGGTGGGCCGTGGAACCCGCTGTGCGGCCCGAGCCGAGGAGGGACCGCATGGGCGCGAGCGTGTCGTTCGTGAGCCGACCCGACCAGGCCAGGTCCCAGACCGCGTCGGCCAGCTGGGGGTCGGTGGCGTCCGGGTGCGTGGTCGCGCGGACCTGGTCGGTGATCTGCCGGAAGAACAGGCCGTACCCCCCGGAGAGCGCGTCCAGGACGGACTGGTGCAGCGCGGTGAGCTCCAGGGGGTGCGCGGGCGGCAGGAGGAGGGGCGCGGCGTCGGCCAGGTAGAGCGAGACCCAGCCGTCCTTGCCGGGAAGGGCCCCGGCTCCGGCCCACACCACTTCTCCGGCGGCGGTGAGCTCGTCGAGCATCGCCGGTGCGTACCCCGTCACTCGGGAGGGCAGGACGAGCTTCTCCAGGGCCGATGCCGGTACGGACGCGCCTTGTAGCTGCTCGATCGCGCGCGCCAGGCCGTCGACGCCCCGCAGGCCGTGGCCGCTCAGGTGCTGCCACTGCGGCAGGAACTGGGCGAGCGCGGCCGGGGGCACCGGCTCCAGCTCCTGGCGGAGCGCGGCGAGGGAGCGGCGGCGCAGCCGCCGAAGCACCGTCGCGTCGCACCACTCCTGGCCGATGCCCGCCGGGTGGAACTCGCCCTGGACGACCCGGCCGTTCGCCGCGAGGCGGTGCAGCGCGCCGTCCGTGACGGCGGCGCCGAGGCCGAAGCGGGCGGCGGCGTCGGCCGAGGTGAAGGGGCCGTGGGTGCGGGCATGGCGCGCCAGGAGGTCACCGAGGGGGTCCTTCACGGGCTCCGTGAACGCCTCGGGCACGCCGACCGGCAGGGCCGTCCCGAGGGCGTCCCGCAGTCGGCCCGCGTCCTCGACGGCCGCCCAGTGGTCGGCCCCGGCGATCCGGACCCGGATGGCGCGGCGGGCCGCCGCGAGGTCCTCCGCCCAGGCGGGCTCCGCGCCGCGCTCGGCCAACTCGGCGTCGGTGAGCGGGCCGAGCAGGCGCAGCAGGTCGGCGACGCCCTCGGTGTCCTTGATCCGGCGGTCGTCCGTACGCCATTGGAGCTCGCGCTCCAGCTCGGCGAGGACGTCCGCGTCGAGCAGTTCGCGCAGCTCGGCCTGGCCCAGGAGTTCGGCCAGGAGGCGGGAGTCCAGGGACAGGGCGGCCGCGCGGCGCTCGGCGAGGGGCGAGTCGCCCTCGTACAGGAACTGGGCGACGTAGCCGAACAGCAGGGAGCGGGCGAACGGGGACGGCTCGGGGGTGGTGACCTCCACGAGCCGGACGCGGCGGGACTCGATGTCGCCCATCAGCTCCGTGAGGCCCGGTACGTCGAAGACGTCCTGGAGGCACTCCCTGACCGCCTCCAGGATGATCGGGAAGGAGCCGAACTCGCTGGTCACCTCCAGGAGCTGGGCGGCGCGCTGGCGCTGCTGCCACAGGGGCGTGCGCTTGCCCGGACTGCGGCGCGGCAGCAGCAGCGCGCGGGCGGCGCACTCGCGGAAGCGGGCCGCGAACAGGGCCGAGCCGCCCACCTGGTCGGTGACGACCTGGCTGACCTCGCCCTTGTCGAAGGTGACGTCCGCCGCGCCGACCGGGGCCTGCTCGGGGTCGGACGCCGAGTCCACGGTGACGTCCACCGGCTCCTGATCGAGCAGGTCGAGGCCCATCAGATCGGCGTCCGGCAGGCGCAGCACGATGCCGTCGTCGGCGTGCATCACCTGGGCGTCCATGCCGTACCGCTCGGTGAGGCGGGCGCCGAGCGCCAGGGCCCAGGGCGCGTGCACCTGCGCGCCGAACGGCGAGTGCACGACGACCCGCCAGTCGCCCAGCTCGTCGCGGAACCGCTCGACCACGATGGTGCGGTCGTCCGGGATGTGTCCGCAGGACTCGCGCTGCTCGGCGAGGTACGCGAGGACGTTGTCCGCGGCCCAGGTGTCGAGGCCCGCCGCCTGGAGGCGCCCGCGCGCGTCGTCCTGCGACAGCGAGCCGATCTCGCGCAGGAACGCCCCCACGGCGCGCCCCAGTTCGAGCGGGCGGCCCAGCTGGTCGCCCTTCCAGAACGGCAGCCGGCCGGGGACTCCGGGGGCGGGGGACACGAGCACGCGGTCGCGCGTGATGTCCTCGATGCGCCAGGAGCTGGTGCCGAGGGTGAAGACGTCGCCCACGCGCGATTCGTAGACCATCTCCTCGTCGAGCTCGCCGACGCGGCCGCCGCCCTTCTTAGGATCGGCGCCCGCGAGGAAGACACCGAAGAGGCCCCGGTCGGGAATCGTGCCCCCGGAGGTCACCGCGAGGCGCTGCGCCCCGGGGCGGCCGGTGACGGTGCCCGCGACCCGGTCCCACACCACGCGCGGGCGCAGCTCCGCGAACGCGTCGGAGGGATACCGTCCGGCGAGCATGTCCAGGACCGAGGTGAACGCCGACTCGGGCAGCGAGGTGAAGGGCGCGGCCCGGCGGACCAGGGCCAGGAGGTCGTCCACCTGCCAGGCGTCCAGGGCCACCATCGCGACCAGCTGCTGGGCCAGGACGTCCAGCGGGTTCGCGGGGACGCGCAGGGACTCGATGGCGCCCTGGCGCATCCGCTCCGTGACCACGGCGGCCTGGACCAGGTCACCCCGGTACTTCGGGAAGACGACTCCGGTGGAGACCGCGCCCACCTGGTGTCCCGCGCGGCCCACCCGCTGCAGCCCGGAGGCCACGGACGGCGGCGACTCGACCTGCACGACCAGGTCGACGGCCCCCATGTCGATGCCCAGCTCCAGGCTGGAGGTGGCGACCACCGCGGGAAGGCGGCCCGCCTTCAGGTCCTCCTCGACCTGGGCGCGCTGCTCCTTGGACACCGAGCCGTGGTGGGCGCGGGCGAGGACGGGGGGCGCGCCCTTGGCGGCGCCCGACTCCGCCATCAGCTCCGCGGGGGAGTGGTCCTCCGGGAGGGGTTCGCCCGTGGCGCGCTCGTACGCGATCTCGTTGAGGCGATTGCACAGGCGCTCCGCCAGGCGGCGGGAGTTGGCGAAGACGATCGTCGAGCGGTGTGCCTGGACGAGGTCGGTGATGCGCTCCTCGACGTGCGGCCAGATGGACGGGCGCTCCGCTCCCTGGTCGGAGTCCGCCGCCGGGGAGCCGCCCAGCTCGCCCAGGTCCTCGACCGGGACGACCACCGACAGGTCGAACTCCTTGCCGGACTCGGGCTGGACGACCTCCACCCTGCGCTGCGGCGAGAGATAGCGGGCCACCTCGTCCACCGGGCGGACCGTGGCGGACAGGCCGATCCGGCGGGCGGGACGCTTCAGGAGCGCGTCGAGCCGCTCCAGGGTCAGCGCGAGGTGTGCGCCGCGCTTGGTGCCCGCGACCGCGTGCACCTCGTCCAGGATCACGGTCTCGATGCCCGTCAGCGCGTCCCGCGCGGCGGACGTGAGCATCAGGAACAGCGACTCCGGGGTGGTGATCAGGATGTCCGGCGGGCGGGTGGCCAGGGCGCGGCGCTCGGCCGCCGGGGTGTCACCGGAGCGGATGCCCACCCGCACTTCGGGCTCGGGCAGGCCGAGGCGCACGGACTCCTGCCGGATGCCGGTGAGCGGGCTGCGCAGATTGCGCTCCACGTCGACCGCGAGGGCCTTGAGCGGCGACACGTACAGCACCCGGCAGCGCTTCTTCGGGTCCGCGGGGGGCGGGGCGGAGGCGAGCCGGTCCAGGGCGGCGAGGAACGCGGCCAGGGTCTTGCCGGAGCCGGTCGGGGCGACCACCAGGACGTCCGAGCCCTCCGCGATCGCCCGCCACGCCCCGGCCTGGGCGGACGTGGGCGCGGAGAAGGCCCCCGCGAACCAGCCGCGGGTCGCGGGGGAGAACCCCTCAAGGGCGCTGGGGGCGCCGGGGGCGCTGTGTGCGGACCGAGCCATGGACCCATCGTGCACCCCGCCACTGACAATGACCCTGACCTGCGCGAACGACATTCCCGTCGGGTCGAGGCCGCAGCCCGGGAAATGGTTTGCGCCAGTGGCGCAGAATGGCGGCATGACAGGTTCGCCGGAGCGGGCGCGGCACTGGACCTACGCCGAGCTGCCGGGCGTCGACCTGCTGCGTGCCCACTACGTCCGCAAGACCTTCGTGCGGCACACCCACGAGCACTTCGTGCTTGCCGCGGTCACCGAAGGCGTCGACGTCTTCCACCACAGCGGCGCCGACCGGCACGCGGGCCCCGGGATGCTCGCCCTGATCAACCCCGACACCCCGCACACCGGCCGCGGAGGAGGGCCCGAGGGCTGGCGGTACGGAGCGGTGTACCCGGCGCCGGACCTCGTCGCGGCCATCGCCGCGGAGACGACGGCCATCCGCGGCACGCCCGGCTTCGTCCAGCCGGTGTTCGAGGACGCGTACGCGGTGGCCCTCGTCCACCAGGTGCTGCGGGCCGCCGAGGAGGGCAACGCCCTGGCCGCCGACACGTTCCTGCGGATCGCCGTGACCCGGATGCTGCGGCTCAACGGCGGCGCCCTGCCCGAGCGCACCGTGCGGTCCGCGGGCCACCGCGTGGCCGCACGCGCGCGTGCCGTCCTCGAAGAGCGCCTCTCGGATCCGCCGAGCCTGGACCGGCTGGCCGCCGATCTCGGCGTCGGGCCCTTCGCCCTGCTGCGCGCCTTCCGCGACGCGTACGGCATGCCGCCGCACGCCTGGCTCACCGACGCGCGCGTACGCCGCGCCCGTCACCTCCTGGACGCCGGTACGACGCCCGCGGAGGCGGCCGTGGCCGTCGGCTTCACCGACCAGCCGCACCTCAACCGCCACTTCACCCGCATCGTCGGGGTACCTCCGGGCGCGTACCAGCGGGAGCGCAAGAACGTACAAGACCGTCCGGGCGGACCCCTCGTAGCGTCCTTGGCGTGGCAGAACGAACATCACGCGCAGACATACCCAGCCCCGTAGCCCCACTCGACGCCTCCGTAGACGGCATGGACACCTCCGTAGACGGCACGGACGCCGTCGCGGACCGCGTGGACTCAGCCGCGGGCCGTCCGAGCTCAGCCGCGGACCGTCCGGACTCCGGCACCGAGGGCGGCACGGACCGCGCGGACTCCGCCGTCGTCCGCGACGCCCTCGGTGTCGGAATCGCCGTCGGCCTCTCCGGATTCGCCTTCGGCGTGACCTCGGCCGGCAGCGGCCTCACCGTGCTGCAGACCTGTGCGCTGAGCCTCCTGGTGTTCACCGGGGCCTCGCAGTTCGCCCTGGTGGGCGCGCTCGCCGGGGGCGGGAGCCCGTTCACCGCGGCGGCGGGTGCGTTCTTCCTGGGCGTACGCAACGCGTTCTACGGGCTGAGGCTCTCCCAGCTGCTCGCTCTCCCGCGCGCGGTACGGCCGTTCGCGGCCCACTGGGTGATCGACGAGACCACGGCCGTGTCGCTCGCGCAGCGCGGACGGCGCGGCGCCCGCATCGGCTTCACCGTCACGGGGCTCAGCCTCTACACCCTGTGGAACCTGACCACCCTCCTGGGCACGGTCGGCGCCGAGGCGATCGGGGACACCGACGCCTGGGGCCTGGACGCCGCGGGCCCCGCGGTCTTCCTCGCCCTCCTCGCGCCGATGGTCAGGAGCGCCCAGGAGCGCGCGGTCGCCGCCGTCGCGGTCCTCCTGGGACTCGGACTGCTGCCCGTGCTGCCCGCCGGCGTGCCGGTCCTGATGGCCGCGCTCGCCGTGCCGATCGTCCTCTACGGAGCAGGCCTCCGCGCACAGCGCACGACGGGAGGGCAGGGCCGTTGAACATCTGGACAGCCATCGCCGTGACCGCCGTCAGCTGCTACGCGGTCAAACTCGCGGGTCTCCTTGTGCCCGCCGGAGCCCTGGAGCGGCCGCTCGTGAAGCGCATGGCCGCCCTGCTGCCGGTCGCGCTGCTCGCCGCTCTCACCGCCCAGCAGGCCTTCGCCGACGGCCGGACCCTGGTGCTCGACGCCAAGGCCATCGGGCTCGCGGCGGCCGCCGTGGCGCTGCTGCTACGCGCGCCGTTCCTCGTCGTCATCGCGGCCGCCGTCGTCGTCACGGCGGGCGTACGGGCGCTGACGGGGTGACGGCCGGGCCGTCACCCCAGGGGCCGCCTCAGCCGATCGGCCGCCCGTACGCGGCGAGCGTGCGCAGGGCGTCGATCGTCACGATCGGCCGCCACTCCAACGCGGTGCCCGGGGCCCACTGACGCCACCGGATCGGCCAACCGCCGTCTTCTTGTTGGTCGTTCACGAGGAAGTCCACGGAGCGCGCCATCTCCTCGTCCGTGAACCAGGCGCGGGCGAGCGAGTCCGGGGACCTCGCGAAGTCGTGGGCGAAGTGGTGCTCACCGGGCGCGTACCCCTCAGGCACCGGATACGCGTCGGCCCGCTCCGGCTCCAGGGCCACGAGGCGCTGCTCGCGCACCAGACGGCCGAGCCGGTCGGCCGCCGCCTCCGCGCGCGGGCGGTCCGGCGCGCCGTCGAGGAAGGCGACCGCCGCCTGGACCTCGTACGGATGCGACTTCTCCAGGGACTCCACGACCTGCCAGCAGAAGTCGGTGGCCCGGAACAGCCAGGCGTGCCAGACCTCGTTGCGGTGCAGCAGGCCCACCACGGGCCCGGTGGCGAGCAGCTCGCTCGGCGGGTCGTCCACGACGGGCACGAACGGCGCCAGGGGGTAGCCGCGCTGGCTCGGATGGATCGCGGGCAGGGCGCCCTCGGCCGTCGACACCGACGTCAGATAGCGGCACACGCGCTCCACCCGCAGTCCGCCGCAGCGGCCGATGGAGTCCAGGACCCGCAGCGCGTGACCGGTGTGCAGCGGCTGGCTGACGGGCCCGCGCAGATCGGGTTCGAGCGCGTGGGCGTACCCTCCGTCCGCGTTGCCGTACGCGGCGAGCGCCGTCTCCACCGCGTCGGCGCTGTCGCCACTGCCCGCGCCGTCCAGGAAGTGGTACGCGAATCGACGCTGTTCGAGGACGCGCGCGGTGAGCCAGACGAACTGTTCGGCGCGCGCGAGCGGGGAGGACGCGGCGTGCGAGGACGCTCCGTTTTCGGCCATGTTCCGACGGTAGGGCGGAATGCGCCGCCGACAAGCCCTCCGGGCCCGGCTGCACTCTCAGGGGCGCGATACTGGACGCATGCGGTTGACGGTCTTCTGGCAGCGAATGGCAGCTCACTTCGGCGCGGGGTACGCGGACTCCTTCGCGCGTGACCACGTGATGTCCGAGCTGGGCGGGCGAACGGTGCACGAAGCGCTGGACGCGGGCTGGGAGGCGAAGGACGTCTGGCGCGCGGTGTGCAGGGCCATGGACGTACCGGCCGAAAAGCGTTGATCCACAGGAGCGACGACTCGCGCCGCGGTGACTTCACGCACGCGTAGCCGTCGTCCGGCACTGGCCGGAAGACCTCGGGTGCGGGTCCTGGGGCTCCACGCGCGCGTGAGTTGCTTGTGCCGCGACTCGGGAGACGAGGGAGCCGAGAGGCGTCCCTTCGAGGGCACAGAGGTGTCTCCGGAGAGAGCACGCGGAGCCGCGGGCGGGCGCGCGGAGTCCGTAGAGCGGCGTGCCGGATGTGAGGAGCGCCGCGAACAGGCGGGGGCGACGGCCGATCGCGGTCTCCGTGGGCGAGACTGGCACGGTGGCACCCACAGACGACACCGCGCAGATCACCTCCGAGGCCGTGACGCCGCCCGGCACCACGCCGCCCGCCCAGCCCCCCACCGGGGCCGAGCAGGGACGCGGCGCGGGCATGCCGCGCTGGCTGCCGCGGGCCATGGTGCTCGCGCTCGCCCTGGTCGCCTGTTTCCAGCTCGGCAGCTGGGCCTTCCACCAGCTGACCGGGCTGCTGATCAACATCCTGATCGCGTTCTTCCTGGCGCTCGCCGTCGAGCCCGCGGTGAGCTGGATGGCGGCGCGCGGGCTGCGCCGGGGCCTGGCCACGGGCATCGTCTTCCTCGGCGTGATCATCGCCAGCGCGGGCTTCATCACGATGATGGGCTCGATGCTCGCGGGCCAGATCGTCGACATGGTCGAGGACTTCCCGGACTACCTGGACAAGGTCATCCGCTGGATCAACCAGACCTTCGACACGGACCTGTCCCGCGTCGAGGTCCAGGACAGCCTGGTCCACTCCGACTGGCTGCGGAAGTACGTGCAGAACAGCGCGAGCGGCGTCCTGGACGTCTCCGCGCAGGTGCTCGGCGGCCTCTTCCAGCTCCTGACGATCCTGCTGTTCTCGTTCTACTTCGCCGCCGACGGGCCCCGGCTGCGGCGCGCGCTGTGCTCCGTGCTCCCGCCCGCCAAGCAGGCCGAGGTGCTGCGCGCCTGGGAGATCGCGGTCAACAAGACCGGCGGCTACCTCTACTCGCGCGGCCTGATGGCGCTGATCTCCGGGATCGCGCACTACATCCTGCTGCAGATCCTCGAGGTGCCCTACGCCCCCGCCCTCGCGGTGTGGGTGGGCCTGGTCTCGCAGTTCATCCCGACGATCGGCACGTACCTGGCGGGCGCCCTGCCGATGCTGATCGCCTTCACCGTGGACCCCTGGTACGCGGTCTGGGTGCTGGGCTTCGTGGTCATCTACCAGCAGTTCGAGAACTACGTGCTCCAGCCCAAGCTCACCGCCAAGAGCGTGGACATCCACCCGGCGGTCGCCTTCGGGTCGGTCATCGCGGGCACGGCCCTGCTCGGCGCGGTCGGCGCCCTGATCGCCATCCCGGCGGTGGCGACGCTGCAGGCGTTCCTCGGGGCGTACGTGAAGCGGTACGACGTCATGGACGACCCGCGGGTGCACGGCCACCGCCGCCGCGGCGGCACGCCCCTGCTCACCCGGCTGCGGCGCGCGCTGACGCCGCCGGGACGCGAGGGCTGAGGGCTCGGCCGAGCCGCGCCGACCGAGGCGTGCGCCACCGGGTCCCGGCGACTGAAGCGAGGGTTCCGCTCGCGGGCTGACGCATCGGGCACGCCTGGCGTGGTGCGCTTGACAGCAAAATCGAACATCCATTCTTATGGGGGCTCCGGCGGCGTCGTACCGGGGGTTCGCGGGGGGATTCCCGGGCGCGCCGGTGGATTTCGGGGGGCCGCGGAGCCCGAGTTATCCACAGGCCGGACGGGCGTCGGGGCGCATTGTCAGTGGCAGGCGTTAGCGTCTTTGACGTGAAGCGATCGACTCAAGCAAACCGGGTGGAACCCATGGCAGGAACCGACCGCGAGAAGGCGCTCGACGCCGCGCTCGCACAGATTGAACGGCAATTCGGCAAGGGCGCGGTCATGCGCATGGGCGAGCGGTCCCAGGAGCCCATCGAGGTCATCCCGACCGGCTCGACCGCGCTCGACGTCGCGCTCGGCGTCGGCGGCATCCCGCGCGGCCGTGTGGTGGAGATCTACGGCCCGGAGTCCTCCGGTAAGACGACCCTCACGCTGCACGCCGTGGCCAACGCGCAGCGGGCCGGCGGCGCCGTCGCCTTCGTGGACGCGGAGCACGCCCTCGACCCCGAGTACGCGAAGAAGCTCGGCGTCGACATCGACAACCTCATCCTGTCCCAGCCGGACAACGGCGAGCAGGCGCTCGAGATCGTCGACATGCTGGTCCGCTCCGGCGCGCTCGACCTGATCGTCATCGACTCCGTGGCGGCCTTGGTGCCCCGCGCCGAGATCGAGGGCGAGATGGGTGACTCGCACGTGGGTCTGCAGGCCCGTCTGATGAGCCAGGCCCTGCGGAAGATCACCAGCGCGCTCAACCAGTCGAAGACCACTGCGATCTTCATCAACCAGCTGCGCGAGAAGATCGGCGTGATGTTCGGCTCCCCGGAGACCACGACCGGTGGCCGCGCGCTGAAGTTCTACGCCTCGGTGCGCATGGACATCCGCCGCATCGAGACCCTGAAGGACGGCACGGACGCGGTGGGCAACCGCACCCGCGTCAAGGTCGTCAAGAACAAGGTCGCGCCGCCCTTCAAGCAGGCCGAGTTCGACATCCTCTACGGCCAGGGCATCTCCCGCGAGGGCGGCCTGATCGACATGGGCGTGGAGCACGGCTTCGTCCGCAAGGCCGGCGCCTGGTACACGTACGAGGGCGACCAGCTCGGCCAGGGCAAGGAGAACGCCCGCAACTTCCTGAAGGACAACCCCGACCTCGCCAACGAGATCGAGAGGAAGATCAAGGAGAAGCTGGGCGTCGGCGTCCGGCCGGAGAGCACCGAGAGCGAGCCCGCCGCGGACGCCGCGGGCGAGGCCCCGGCGGCCGACGCCGCCAAGACGGTGCCCGCTCCGGCGGCGAAGGCCACCAAGTCCAAGGCCGCGGCGGCCAAGAGCTAGGCCGTGACACGACGTACCGACTGGGCGGAGCACACGGACCCCCCGGGAAGCGGCCACTGGAGTGGCAGCGGGCCGGACGGTTCGGGTGCCGATGCCGACGGCCCGTGGAGCGGTGACCAGGAGGGCCAAGGCGGCCGCCGCCGTCGGCGGCGCGGCGGTCCCAGCGGCCATCAGGACAGCGGTTCCCCGTCCTCGTCGAGGGCCGAGAACGGGGAACCGCCCATGGGGGATCCCGCTGAGCGGGCGCGGGCCATCTGCTTGCGCCTGCTCACCGGGACGCCCCGCACGCGCAAGCAGCTGGCCGACGCCCTGCGCAAGCGGGACATCCCCGAGGACGTGGCGGACGAGGTGCTGTCCCGCTTCGAAGAGGTCGGACTGATCAACGACGAGGCCTTCGCGGACGCCTGGGTGGAATCCCGGCACCACGGCCGGGGCCTCGCCCGGCGGGCCCTGGCCCGCGAGCTGCGGACCAAGGGCGTGGACGCGGCACTGATCGACGAGGCCGTCGGCCAGCTCGACACCGAGCAGGAGGAGGCCACCGCGCGCGAGCTCGTCGCCCGCAAGCTGCGCTCCACCCGTGGCCTCGACCGCGACAAGAGGCTGCGCCGCCTTGCGGGCATGCTCGCCCGCAAGGGATATCCGGAGGGCATGGCGCTGCGCCTGGTCCGCGAGGCGCTGGAGCAAGAGGGGGAGGACACGGAGGACCTCGGGTACGAGAGCCTCTGAACTGCCGGCGGCCCCGCCGAGTAGAGGCTCCGACCCGGTCGCTGGAATTCCGGCCCGGGGCGGAGTGTTCCGGGCGGCGGGGGAGGCCGCGGGCCCGGTGAGCCAGGGGAGCCCTCGGCGTGAGATCCAGAGGCGAGGCCCCGGCGAGCCTCCGAGGCGAGAGCACGGGGCGTGAGCACGGGGTGAAGGCCCGGGGTGAGCGCCCGGGGTGGGGCTAACCCCCCATGGAAGACGCCTGGTTGCCACCGTGCACAAGAACCTGTGCACAGGCGACTGTGTACGCATGGTTCACGACCAGGGAAGAAGCGAGGGCCGAGCCCCTGACGGGGCCGCCGAGGCCGACCCGGCCATCGGGTCCGGCCATGCCGGGGCCGACGGCGCCGCACCCGTTCCCGAAGAGCTGAACGACCTGCGGGTCCTCAAAGCCCTCGCGCAGCCCCGACGGCAGCAGATGCTCCAGCACCTCACCGTGCACGGGCCCGCCACGTCCGCGACCCTGGCCAGGGCCCTGGGGCTGAACACCGGGGCCACGAGCTACCACCTGCGCGAGCTCGCCCGGTACGGCTTCGTAGAAGAGACGGACGGCACCGGGCACGGGCGCGAGCGCTGGTGGCGCGCGGTGCCCGGAGACCAGCGCTTCCCGCCGCGCAGTCGGCAGAACGCCGAGACGCGGCTCGTCATGGACGAGCTGAACCACCTGTCGTACGCCGCTGACCTGGAGCTCTTCGAGCAGCTGCAGCGCGAGAGCGGCGACGCCGACGCCGACGAGTGGGCCGACGCCTACCCGTACTCGCGCGGCACGATGCGGCTGACGGTGGCCGAGCTGCGCGAGTTCTTCGAGGAGTACATCGCCCTCCTCAACCGCTACAAGCGCGCCGACGCCGACACCCCGCCCGGGGCCCGCACCGTCCTCACCCGCTTCCTGGCCTTCCCCGCACCGTCCGGTCCGGCCGACGCACCGTCCGACACGTCCGGCGGACCATCCGGCACCCCCGACGACAACAGAAGAGAGACCGAGACCTCATGATGCTGCGCTACGCACTGCAGACGATCCGCGACCGGAAGGGCGGATTCCTAGGGGCCTTCGTCGCGTTGATGTGCGCCGCCGCGCTCATCACGGCCTGCGGCACCCTCCTGGAGACCGGCCTGCGCGGCAGCATCAGCCCCGAGCGCTACGCCGCCGCTCCCGTGCTGGTCTCCGCCGATCAGAACGTGCACCGGACCATCGTCAAGCACAAGAAGGGCAAGACGAAGGTCAAGCACAAGGCGAAGCCGATCGCCGAACGGGCCTGGCTGCCGCACGACGTCACCAAACGGCTGGAAGGGGTGCCCGGCGTCGGCTCGGTCGTACCCGAACTCACCTTCCTGGCAGAGCCGTTGACGTCCGGAGCTCGCGACCCGGAGCGTCCCGCGTACGGGCACGCGTGGACCTCGGCCGCCCTCACGCCCTTCCGGATCGCCGACGGCCGGGCCCCGCGTGCCGCGGGGGACCTCGTCGTCGACCGCGGCCTCGCCGAGCGCGCCCGCATCGAGCCCGGCGACCGGCTCACCGTCCAGTCGACGCGGGCTCCGCGCACGTACCGCGTCACGGGCATCGCCGCGCCGGTCGGCGGCGGGAGCGCCCTCGCGCACCAGACCTCGCTGTTCTTCTCCGACCGTGAGGCGGAGCGGCTCGCGGCCCACCCCGGCCGGGTCACCGCCCTCGGTGTCCTGCCGGCCGACGGCACGTCCGTGCAGGCGCTCACCGCAGCGGTCAAGAAGGCGCTCGACGGGACGACCGCGCAGGTCAGCAGTGGCGATGGCCGTGGCCCCGTCGAGTTCCTCGACGCGGCGGGCGCGCGGGTGAAGCTCGTCAGCATGGGCGGCGCGATGGGTGGCACGTCGCTGCTCGTCGCCGTCCTCGTGGTCGTCGGCACCTTCGCCCTGTCCATCCAGCAGCGCCACCGCGAACTCGCCCTGCTGCGGGCCATCGCCGCGAGCCCGAAGCAGCTCCGCAAGCTCCTCGGCCGCGAGGCGCTCCTCGTCGGAGCGGCCGCCGGAGCACTCGGCTCGCTGGCGGGCATCCCGCTCGGCGGACTGCTGTACGGGAAGTTCGTCGACGAGGGAGTGGTTCCGGCGACGCTCGACCGGGTCGTCAGCGTCTTCCCGCCGCTGGTGGCCGTCGCCGCGACGCTGTTCGGCGCCTGGGCGGCCGCGCGGGTCTCCGCCCGCCGCATCGCCCGCATCCGCCCCGGAGAGGCCCTGACCGAGGCGGGTGCGGAGCGTACGAAGCTCTCCTGGGCGCGTGTCGTCGCCGGGCTGCTCTTCCTCGCGGGAGGCGTCGTCCTCGTCTTCGTCCTCAGTCTGCTGCGGACCGAGCCCGCGTCGACCCCCGTCACGTTCCTGGCCGTCGTGGTGCTCGCCTCGGCCGTCGCCCTGCTCGGCCCGCTCGTCGTCAGGGCCTCGGCCGCCGTCCTTGGCCGCGTGCTGCGGCTCACCGGACCGGCCGGGCGCCTCGCGCACGCCAACCTCCGGGGGAACGCGGCCCGCATGGCCGCCGTCGTCACCCCGCTCGTGCTGCTCGTCGGCATGACGTGCACGGTCCTCTTCGCACAGCCCACGCTCACCGCCGCCGCCCGGGACCAGGCGCGCGACGGCGTCCGCGCGGACTGGTCGCTCGCCGCGCAGGGTCCCGGCGTACCGACGGAGGCCGCGCGGCAGCTGCGGGCGGCCGAGGGCGTCGAGGCCGTCACCGAGGTCGTCCGCACCACCGTGCGCGTCGGGCTCGACTAGTACCCGGCGCAGGGCGTGACGCCGGCGGGCCTCACCCGCACCTGGGACCCGGACGTCACGGCGGGCTCGCTGACCTCCTTCGGCGCGGGCGACATAGCCGTCAGTGAACTCGCCGCCGACCAGCTCGGCCTGAAGCCCGGCAGCAGCCTCAAGCTCACCCTCGGCGACGGCACACCGACCACCCTGAAGGTCAGCGCCGTCTACACGCGCGGGCTCGGCTTCGGCGACCTGACCCTGGCGCACGACCTGGTCGCCCGCCACGTCGACAACCCGCTCGCTGCCACGGTCCTCGTCAGGAGCGACCGTACGAAGGATCAACTCGCGGCGGCCCTGCGGAAGTTCCCGAACGTGCGGGTGGAGTCCCCGGACGCCGTCGACCGCCTCCAGGCCGAGCGCGGCCAGTCGAGCGCCGACGTGAACCTCCTCGCCATGGGGCTCGTGCTGGCCTTCACCGCGATCGCCGTCGTCAACACGCTCGCGATGTCGGTGTCGGAGCGCGTCCGGGAGTTCGCGCTGCTGCGCCTTGCGGGGGCCACGCGCCGCCAGGTCCGCGGGATGCTGCGGGCCGAGGCGCTGTCGGTCCTGCTCATCGCGACCGCCCTGGGCAGCGGCATCGCGCTCGCCGTCCTGACCGCGTTCAGCGTCGGCATGACCGGTTCCGCCGCCCCCGTGGTCCTGCCGCTGCTGTACGTCGCGGTGGTCGCCGTGGCGGGACTGCTCGCCCTCACGGCGACGGCGCTGCCCGGCCGCACTGCCCTGAAGCCGCTTCCGGTGTCGGTGGCCACCGCCAAGGAGTAAGGGTCGATACGCTATAGCGAGCGCCCCTTACACACGCTCCTCCGGGAGCGTGTGTAAGGGGCGCTGACGTGTTCCCGGAGACCGTACGCGTGCCCAAAGCGCGTTCGAGTTCCCGGAGAACGTACGCGTACCTGGAAAACGTGAACGGCAGTCACTCGGCGATGGGGAAACCATCCGCCTTCCAGGCCTGGAAGCCGCCGACGAGGTCGGTCGCGTGCCGCAGTCCGAGTTGGCGCAGGGAGTGGGCCGCGAGGCTCGACGCGTAGCCCTCGTTGCAGACGATGACGATCTCCAGGTCGTGGCTGACGGCCTGCGGGGCGCGGTGGCTGCCCTGGGGGTCGAGGCGCCACTCCAGTTCGTTGCGCTCGACGACCAGCGCCCCCGGGATCAGGCCGTCGCGCTCGCGCAGTGCCGCGTACCGGATGTCGACGAGCAGGCCCCCGGACCGGTCGATCTCGTACGCCTGCCGGGGCGTGACCCGGTCGAGGTCGCGCCGCACCCGTTCCAGGAACTCGTCTATGCCCACGGGTGTGAGCGGCTCCGCGGCGGTCGCCGAAGCCGTCGGTACACCCGGGATGCTGTTCAGCTCAAGGCCCGCACTCACTGCCAGTCCTCCGGACGCTCGACGTGCTCAAGGCGTAGCACGTCACCGGTGCGGCTGTAGCGACGGATCCGTGGAAGTGGCGGATAGTACGCGTGCACGGAGACGGCGTGCTCCGTAGTGGACTCGTTGAGCACCTCGTGCACGTGGTTGCGGCCGAACGCCCGTCCCTGCCCGGCGGGCAGCTGCCGCTCGCGGTCGATGCCCTCGGTGAGTTCCAGGGTCTTCCAGCCGTCGGTGGGGAGCCGGGCGGCGAGGGAGTACTCCTTGAGGGCGCCCGAGGCGGTGGTGAAGGCGCCGACCGACTCGGCGTGGTCGTGCCAGCCGGTGCCGGTGCCGGGCGGCCACCCGATCAGCCAGGCCTCGCTGCCGCCCGGCCCGTCGAGGCGCACCCAGGTGCGGCCCTCGGGGTCGAGGGGGAGCGAGGCGACGAGATCTGCGTCCGCGGCGGTGCGGCGCACGAAGTGGAGGAGGTCGGCCGAGGTGGGCGGGGCCACGCGGGAGCCGGAAGGGGAGGGCAAAGGGGCAGGGCTGGAGACAGACGCTGACATGAGACCGTCCTGGGAGTTCGCGGAACGGCGCGCCGACGACGGGCACGCGAGAGGGGTGGAGATGGCGAATTCAGCAGGACGTCTGACACACGCAGCCCGCATAGCGGACGAGGTCCATGTGGACCCTCCGCCACAAGCGGACAGCGGTGTCGGTCATGGTCCGGAGTAGACCATGACCGTGGGAAGTGGTCAACTCGCGCCCAGTATGCGGTCGGACGATCGTTTCTGCTTCAACAGCAGCTGTCTACGGGGCCTGGAGCAGCCCCTCGACCCGGCCGGGAGACCTGGATCGGGGCCTACGGGGATGGCTTCTTCGGCTCGCTCGACGGCCCGGTGGCAGGTTTCCCGCCGGCTGCTCGGCCGTCCTTCGTATCGGAACCGGGCGTCTCGTGGGCCGTCCGGTCGGCCGCCCGGGCGTCACCAGGCTCGCTGCCGGGCTTCCCGGGGGCGGCCCCGGCGTCCTTAGGGCTTCCGCCGTCCTTGGGGCTTCCGCTGCTCTTCGGGCCGCCGCGGTCCCTCCTCGGCGTGCCCTTCGCCCGTCCCTTCTCCGGCGCCTCCCGCACCGCCTTGCCCAGTGCCGCCTCGGCGGCCGCGTACAGCTCCGCGGGGCGTACGCCGTTCAGCGCGGCGACCAGATGCCCGTCCGGGCGCACGAGCAGGACCGTGTGCGCCGCGGCGCCGGGGTAGCTCTCCGCGACGAGGAGTTCGGCCGGGCACGGCAGCGCGGTCACCGCGGCGGCGAGGCGGGGCATGATCCCGGCCGTCATCCAGTGCCGCCGGTCCCATACGACCGTTCCCGGCGCCACGAGCACCACGAGGAGCTGGCTGAGGCCGAACCGGTCCCGCAGCCGCACGACCGAGCCGTCCGGAGCCGTCACGGCCACGTCGATGACCGGAGCGCCCGGCTCCGTGGCCACGAGCACCGTGGAGTCCGAACGTCCGGGGGACAGGGGCGAGTCGGCGTACGCCCCCGGCGCGCCCAGCTGGCCGCGCCCCACATGGCCGTCCGTGAGCAGCGCGTCCTGGCCGCGCGCGGCCCCCGGGACGTAGGAGCGCAGACCTCCGCCGCCGCGGAGCAGCGGCAGCGACTGGTCGGCGGCGCGCAGGCGCGCGGCCACGGCGGCGCGCCGCTCGGTCTGGTAGCTGTCGAGCAGTGCGCCGCTCGGGCCGTGGTGCCAGGCCAGCGCCAGCTTCCACGCGAGGTTGTCCGCGTCCCGCAGGCTCTCGTCCAGGCCCTGGGTGCCGAGCGCGCCGAGGAGGTGGGCGGCGTCCCCGGCCAGGAAACAGCGCCCGACCCGCCACCGGCGGGCGAGCCGGTGGTGGACCGTGTGGACGCCGGTGTCCAGCAGGTCGTACGGCGGGGTGGCGCCGCACCAGCCCGAGAGCGTCTCCCGGACGCGGGCGACGAGGGCGTCGGGTGTCACCAGGTCGCCGCGCGGCGGCAGCAGCCAGTCGATCCGCCAGAGGCCGCCCGGCAGCGGACGTGCCGTCACCTCGGGACCTCCGCCGGGCCACGGCGGGCTCCGGTGCAACAACGCCTCACCGGGCCAGGGAAGTTCCGTCCGCAGGGCGGCGACCGCGTGCCGCTCGACGGCGGTGCGCCCCGGGAAGCGGATGTCGAGCAGCTTGCGGACGGTGGACCGGGGCCCGTCGCAGCCGACCAGATAGCTGCCGCGCCACCAGGTGTCCTTGGGGCCGCGCGCGTGGGCCGTCAGCCCCGAGGAGTCCTGCTCCAGGGTGTCCAGCTTGCTCTCGACCGCGACCTTCACGAGCCGCTCGTCGGCGATCGCGTCCCGCAGGGCAGCGGTCAGCACGTGCTGCGGCAGGTGCAGCGGGGAGGGCATTTCGTCACTGAACGTGAGCTGCCGCATCACCTGCTTGCGCCGCATCGACCGCCAGCCGCTCCAGCGCGCCCCCGTGTCCGAGCCTCCGAAGGACACCCCGGCGAGGCGCTCGACGAGCGCTGCCGTGTCCTCCCGCAGGACGACGGTCCGCGCGGGGCGCTGCTCGTCCTTGCCGGGCCCCTCGTCCAGGACCACGGTGGGGACCGAGTGACGGGCGAGGGCCAGGGCGAGCGTGAGCCCCACGGGGCCCGCGCCGACGACGATCACCGGGTCCACGGCGCGCGGCCTCCTGCCAGGACTGTCCGCGAGCGCTGGACGTACGTACAGGAAATGGCAGTTGAAACCCGGTGCACGATCACAGAACGTATGCAACCCACTGCTGGTTCCTGCGTCAAGCGACGAAGGCAGTGGCGTGATCGCCACTGCCTTCGTTCTTGCAGATCATCGGGTGAGCGCCCGGGGTCGGCTCAGATCGTGCCACCGGCTCCGGTCGATTCGGTGCCGGCCACGGCCGCCGGAGGCAAGACCACGCCGGTGGACTTCTTGGCCCGCCGCAGCCGTCGCTCCAGCCAGCTCGCGAACGTCGTGAGGGCGAAGTTGAGCGCGATGTAGATCAACGCGACGATCGTGAAGCTGGCGATGACGTTGGCGCCGTAGTAGCCGCTCATCGTGCTGACAGTCGACAGGAGCTCGGAGAACGTGAGCATGGCACCGCCGAGCGCGGTGTCCTTCACGATGACCACGATCTGGCTGACGATCGCGGGCAGCATCGCCGTGACCGACTGCGGAAGGAGCACGGACCGCATGGTCTGGCCCTTGCGCAGGCCGATGGCCTTGGCCGCCTCGGTCTGGCCCTTGGGCAGCGCCAGGATGCCCGCCCGTACGATCTCCGCGAGCACGGAGGCGTTGTACAGGACGAGACCGGTCACGACCGCGTACATGGGTCGGTCGTCGGAGGAGACGTCGCTGTACTTGGAGAAGGCCTCGTTGGCGAACAGCATCAGGATCAGGACCGGGATCGCGCGGAAGAACTCCACGATCGCGCCGGCCACGATGCGCACCGGGAGGTGGTCCGAGAGGCGCGCGATGCCGAGGGCCGCACCCAGCGGCAGTGCGATGACCATGGAGTACGCGGCTGCCTTGAGCGTGTTCTCCAGGCCGGGCCAGATGTACGTCGTCCAGGCCCTGCTGTCCGTGAAGAAGGGCTTCCACTTCTCCCAGTCGAGCTGGCCCTTGTCGGAGAGGGAGCTGTAGACCCACCAGGCCACCAGGCCGAAGGCGATCACGAAGATCACCGAGTAGATGATGTTGCGCTGTTTGGCGCGGGGGCCCGGGGCGTCGTAAAGGACGGAGTTCATCGCTTGACCGCCACCTTCTTGCTGACCCAGCCGAGGATCAGGCCGGTCGGGAGCGTGAGGCAGATGAAGCCGAAGGCGAAGACGGCGGCGATCGCGATCGTCTGGGCCTCGTTCTCGATCATGCCCTTCATCAGCAGGGCCGCCTCGGCGACGCCGATCGCGGCGGCCACGGTGGTGTTCTTCGTGAGCGCGATCAAAACGTTGGCGAGCGGTGCCACCACCGAGCGGAAGGCCTGGGGGAGCACGACGAGGGTGAGGACCTGCGTGAAGCTCAGCCCGAGTGCCCGGGCGGCTTCCGCCTGGCCCATCGGCACGGTGTTGATGCCCGAGCGCAGCGCCTCACAGACGAATGCGGCGGTGTAGGCGGTCAGACCGAGCACGGCGAGGCGGAAGTTGATGGTGTCGAAGTCATCGGCGCCCAGGCTGATGCCCAGCGTCTGGTTCAGGCCGAGCGACGTGAACACGATGATGATGGTCAGCGGAATGTTCCGCACGACGTTGACGTAGACGGCTCCGAAGCCGCGCATCAGGGGCACGGGGCTGACGCGCATGCCCGCCAGCACGGTTCCCCATATCAGGGAGCCGACCGCTGAGAGTCCGGTGAGTTTCACCGTCTCCCAGAAGGCCCCCCATAGGTCATAGCCTTCAAGAAAGTCGAACACGTTCTCCCGCGCTTCCGCGTAGAGGGACAGCTTCCGCGTAGAGGGCGAAGGGGCGCGCCGCCATGGTGAGCGGCACGCCCCTCACGTCCTGCTTACTTGACGATGTCGCCGATCTTCGGGGCGGGCTCGTTCTTGTAGCTGGCCGGGCCGAAGTTGTCCTTCACGGCCTTGTCCCACGAGCCGTCCTTGACCATCGCGGTCAGCGCGTCGTTGATCTTCTTCTTGAGGTCGGAGCCCTTCTTGACGCCGATGCCGTAGTTCTCATTGGTCATCTTGAAGCCGCCGAGCTTGAACTTGCCCTGGAAGTTCTTCTGCGCGGCGTAACCGGCGAGGATCGAGTCGTCGGTGGTGAGCGCGTCGATGGCGTCGTTCTGCAGGCCGGTCAGGCACTGGGAGTACGCGCCGTAGTTCTGGAGCTGGGCCTTGGGCGCCAGCTTCTCCTTGACGTTCTGTGCCGAAGTCGAACCCGTCACCGAGCAGAGCTTCTTGCTGTTCAGGTCCTTCGGCGACTTGATCGACTTGTCGTCGGCGCGGACCAGGACGTCCTGGTGGGCGAGCAGGTACGGGCCCGCGAAGTCGACCTTCTCCTCGCGCTCCGGCGTGATCGAGTAGGTCGCCGCGATGAAGTCCACGTCACCGCGCTGGAGCATCGTCTCGCGGTCGGCGCTCTTGGCTTCCTTCCACTCGATGTCGCCCTCCTTGTAGCCGAGCTTCTTGGCCACGTAGGTCGCGACGTCGACGTCGAAGCCCTCGTACTTGCCGTCCGGCGTCTTCTGGCCGAGGCCGGGCTGGTCGAACTTGATGCCGATGGTGACCTTGCCGCCCCCGCCGGAGCCCTTCTTGTCGTCCTTGTCGTCACCGCCACAAGCGGTGGCCGTGAGGGAGAGCGCGAGCAGAACGGAGGCTGCCGCGGTGACCTTGCGAACCTTCATGGTGAACATCCTTCGTGTCGGCGGAGGTTGGGGGAGACGCTGCCGAGCGTCATGCGCGATGAGGCGTCCCGCGCGCGGGAGCGCGTGCGGCGCGTCAGTGGTGCAGGATCTTCGACAGGAAGTCCTTGGCACGGTCGCTGCGCGGGTTGCTGAAGAACTGGTCCGGCGTGGCCTCTTCGACGATCCGGCCGTCCGCCATGAAGACGACGCGGTTGGCGGCCGACCGGGCGAAGCCCATCTCGTGGGTGACGACGACCATGGTCATGCCGTCCCGGGCGAGCTGCTGCATCACCTCGAGGACCTCATTGATCATCTCGGGGTCGAGCGCCGACGTGGGCTCGTCGAAGAGCATGACCTTGGGCCCCATGGCGAGCGCCCTGGCGATCGCCACACGCTGCTGCTGGCCACCGGAGAGCTGCGCCGGGTACTTGTCGGCCTGGGTGCCGACGCCCACGCGGTCGAGCAGACCGCGTGCCTTCTCCTCCGCCTCCGCCTTGGCCGTCCTGCGTACTTTGACCTGGCCCAGCATCACGTTCTCGAGCACGGTCTTGTGCGCGAAGAGGTTGAAGGACTGGAAGACCATGCCCACGTCGGCGCGGAGCCTGGCGAGCTCCTTGCCCTCCTGGGGCAGCGGCTTGCCGTCGATCGTGATGGCACCGGAGTCGATTGTCTCCAGGCGGTTGATCGTGCGGCACAGCGTCGACTTGCCGGACCCGGAGGGTCCGATCACGACGACGACTTCGCCGCGGGCGATGGTCAGGTCGATGTCCTGGAGGACGTGCAGTGCGCCGAAGTGCTTGTTGACGTTCTTCAGCACGACAAGGTCGTCCGCCGCGGGTATGGCGTCCTTGGTCACCGATACTTCGGTCACGGCTTGTTGCTCCATCCTCCTCGGGTTGGGAGGACAGTAGTAACCCGGTGCGACCAGCGTCATTACATCTGAGGGGAAATTGAGCATAACGATCCGGCCGCAACCGGACACTCCGTGTGAAGAGGGCGCCCCGCGCGCGTACCGGGTGCATAACGGAACGTGTCCGTGACCCGAAGGGCCTTGACGCGGTCCTTATCCATCGGCGTGGATGCCTTGGGGCGCTCGGCAGCGTCCGGCAGGCCGCTGGATCCGCGCGCACGCGCGCGTAGGGCACGCCTACGACAAAGGGCGTAGCCCCCGCGCGAGCGGGAGCGGAACGATCAATGAACTGACGGTACGACCGATGAACTACAGGGGAGCCTATGGGCTGGAGGAGGGCCGCATGAGACTGCTGCTCGTCGAGGACGACGACCACGTGGCCGCCGCCTTGTCCGCGGTCCTGGCCCGGCACGGCTTCGCCGTCACCCACGCGCGCAACGGCGAGGAGGCCCTCCAGGCCCTGCTGCCGGGCGAAGCTGCCCCCTTCGGAGTGGTGCTCCTCGACCTGGGCCTGCCCGACCAGGACGGCTACGAGGTCTGCGGGAAGATCCGCAAGCGCACGCGCATCCCGGTCATCATGGTGACCGCGCGCGCCGACGTGCGCTCCCGCATCCACGGTCTGAACCTCGGAGCCGACGACTACGTGGTGAAGCCGTACGACACCGGGGAGCTCATCGCGCGCATCCACGCGGTCACCCGCCGCCCGACCACGGCCGAGGCCGCCGCGGCCCCCGCCGAGACGGAGCTGCGCCTCGGCAACGTACGCATCGAACTGCCCACCCGTCAGGTCAGCGTGGACGGTGCCAAGGTGCAACTGACCCGCAAGGAGTTCGACTTGCTCGCGCTGCTCGCCCAGCGGCCCGGCGTGGTCTTCCGCCGGGAGCAGATCATCAGCGAGGTGTGGCGCACCAGTTGGGAGGGCACGGGTCGCACGCTGGAGGTGCACGTCGCGTCCCTGCGGGCCAAGCTGCACATGCCCGCCCTGATCGAGACGGTGCGCGGAGTCGGGTACCGGCTCGTCGCCCCGGCGTCGTAGCGGGGTCAGGTGTGCGCGCGTCTCCTGCCGCTGCTCATCGTCCTGATGGCGGGCGTCCTGCTGGCCCTCGGCTTCCCGCTCGCGGTGAGCGTGGCATCGGCCCAGCAGCAGAAGGTCGTCGTCGACCGCATCGACGACACGGCGCGCTTCGCCTCGCTCGCGCAGTTCGTCACGAAGCGGCCCGTCGGCTCGCGGATGCGCGACAAGGACGAGCGGCGCGAGACCCTCCAGAAGGAACTCGACTACTACAACGAGGTCTACGGCATCAAGGCGGGCGTCTTCTTCCGGGACACCTACCCCATGGCGCACGCCCCCGCCGCCTGGTACCTGCCGGGCCAGGGCCACCCCGTGCGCGACGCCTTCGAGGAGGCGCTGCGCTCCCGGGGGAGCCATGACCCGCCCCAGGTGTGGCCCTGGGAGGAGGGTGGGCGCATCGTGGTGGCGTCACCGGTGATCCGGGACGGTGACGTGGTCGCCGTCGTCGTCACCGACTCGCCCACCGGCCGCATGCGCGCGCAGACCCTGCACGGCTGGCTGCTGATCGTCGCGGGAGAGTCGGCCGCGATGCTCCTCGCGGTCGGCGCCGCGCTGCGCCTCACCCGCTGGATCCTGCGCCCGGTGGGCGTCCTGGACGCGACCACGCACGACATCGCGACCGGACGCCTCGCCTCCCGGGTCGCGGCGGCCGGGGGGCCGCCGGAACTCCGGCGCCTGGCCCGTTCGTTCAACGAGATGGCCGACCACGTCGAGGACGTCCTGGAGCAGCAGCGCGCCTTCGTCGCCGACGCCTCCCACCAGCTGCGCAATCCCCTGTCCGCCCTCCTCCTGCGCATCGAGCTGCTCGCCCTTGAGCTGCCCGAAGGCAATGCGGAGATCGCCTCGGTCCGCACCGAGGGCAAGCGCCTCGCCCAGGTCCTCGACGACCTCCTCGACCTGGCGCTGGCCGAGCACGCGGCGGCGGACCTCCAGCTCACCGACATCGGCGAGCTGGCGGCCGAGCGCGTGGCGTCCTGGCGTCCGCTCGCCGAGGAGCGGGGCGTGCGCCTGGAGGGGCACTGCCCCGCGACCACCGCCTGGGCGGACCCGATCGCTCTGTCCAGCGCCCTGGACGCGGTGATCGACAACGCCCTCAAGTTCACGCCGGAGGGGGAGCGGGTCGAGGTGCAGGTCGCCTCGTCCGACGGGACGGCGACGGTCGTCGTCACCGACCGCGGCCCGGGCCTCACCGACGACGAACTGGCCCGCATCGGCGACCGGTTCTGGCGCAGCAACCGCCACCAGAACGTGAAGGGCTCAGGTCTCGGCCTGTCGATCTCCGGGGCGCTGCTCGCCGCGGGCGGCGGCTCCCTGGTGTACGAGCGCCACGAGCCGCACGGCCTGAAGGTGACGGTCGGGGTGCCCCGGCAGGCTCCGGCGGGCGCGCCGGCGGCTAGGGCTTGACCGAGCGGTAGTAGCGCCGCGCGCCCTCGTGCAGCGCCAGGGGGTGCGTGTACAGGGCCGTCCGCAGGTCGACCAGTTGCGCGGCGTGCACGCGCGCGCCGATGCGGTCCCGGCTGTCGATGACCGTACGGGTCAGGCCCTCCGTCAGCTTCGGGTCGGCGCGGTCGGTGGTCACCAGGAGGTTGGCCACCGCCAGGGTGCGCACGGACGCGTTCTGCTGGGCCTCCGGGTAGGCGTCGGCGGGCATCACGGCGGCACGGTAGTAGCGCGACTCACGGCCCTGCCGGTGCAGCGCGTCGACGAGGTCGCCGAGCGGTACCAGGCGGATGCTGAGGCGCTCCGAGAGCTCCTGCACGGAGGTCGTGGGCAGCCCGCCGGACCAGAAGAAGGCGTCGATCTTGCCGCGCCGCAGGAGCTCGGGCGCGGTGTCTATGCCGGCGGGCAGTGCCGTGAGGTCCTTCTCCAGGTCGAGCCCGGCGGCCTGGAGGACGCGGTCGGCGATCAGGCGCACCCCGGAGCGCGGCTGCCCGACGGCGACCTTCTTCCCACGCAGGTCACCCGCCGACATGATGGCGGACGAGCGGCGCACGACGACGTGTACGTAGTCGTCGTAAAGCCGGGCGCAGCCCCGCAGCCGGTCCGCGCCGGGGCCGCCGTCCAGGCGGTACTTCTCCACGGCGTCGGCCGCCGCGATGGTGAAGTCGGCCTTCCCTTTGGCCACCCGCTGCACGTTCTGCTGCGATCCCTGGCTGTTCAGGAGGTCGATGGAGACGTCCGGCATGTCCTTGGCGGCGGCGCCCCGGAGCAGGTTCCCGTACGTCTCGTAGACGGCGCCCTTGATGCCCGTGCTGAAGCTCATCCGCCCCTTGGGTGACCCGTCGCCCACCGGGAGCAGCCACCACAGGAGCAGCCCGAACACCACGAGGCCTGCGGCCGAGCCCTGGAGGGCGCGCCGTCGGGTGAGGTGGGGCAGGGCCGCGAACATGGGCGCGATCCTGCCATTCCCTTCGCCGTGGTGACCAGGGGCGGGGCGGGAGCGAGGGGCGGGCCGCCCCGCGCCGGAGCGCGCCTCAGCGCACCACGGCCCGCATCAGCAGCTCCTGGAGCGTGTCCTGTTCCTGGTCCGAGAGGGGGCTCAGGGGTGACTCCTTGGAGAGCGACGCCATCAGGCGCTCCCGCAGTGCGGAGCCTTTGGGGGTGAGGACGAGCTGCTTGGCGCGGCGGTCGCTGGGGTGGGGGCGGCGCTCGACGAGCTCCTGCTCCTCCAGGCGGTCGGAGACGAACGTGGCGTTGGACGGCTCGCAGCTCATCCGCTGCGCCAGCTCGCGCAGGGTCATGGGCCCCGTCAGCTCCCGCAGCGCGACGGCCTGCGGCGCGGTCAGGCCGAGGGCGGTGGCGTGCTCGCGCACATGCGTCTCGATGCGCCGGGCGAGGGCGTTCACGAGCCCGCAGACGCGCCAGTCGGCCGCTGTGAGGCTCTCGTCCGCCTCGGGGGCCGTCCGGCCCCTCTCCGGGCTCGCGGGCGCCGTACGGCCCGCCTGGCCGCGTTCCTGAGCGTTCCCGCGCGTGTTCGCCATGGCCCCAGCCTACTCAGTCCATGCAACTTCAATAGTTGCAACTCGAATGGTTCTAGCTCTAACATTTCGGTCGGTGCGGCGGCACGAGGCGTGACGGCCGCGCCGACGGCTGAACCGACTGCACTGGAGGGCCCATGCCCACGTCCGAGACCGCCACCGAGGTGCTCGGCGGCGCCGCCGAGCGGCTCCGCAGGCCCGCTCGCACCCGTACGTTCCACCTCGGCGAGCTGCGCGTCAGCTACGTGGCGGACGGTGCCGTGGGCCTCAAGCCCCGCGGCTGGCTGCCCGCCACGACCGAGAGCGACTGGGCGGCGTACGCGGATCACCTGGACGAGCACGGACACCTCGTGGCGAGCGTCGGCGGACTGCTCGTCGAGCACGGCGACCGCGCCCTGCTGATCGACGCCGGATTCGGCCCGCAGGCCTTCCCCGACAAGCCGGACAACCCCCTGATAGGCGCCCTGCGCGGCGGTCGGCTGCTCGACGGCCTCGACCGGCTGGGCCGCGCCCCCGACACGATCGAGGCGGTCGCCTTCACGCATCTGCACGGCGACCACATCGGGTGGGCCTGGAACCCCGCCCCGGGCAGCGCCGAGCCCGCCTTCACACGGGCCGCCTACCTCTTCGGAGAGCCCGAGTGGGAGCAGCGCCACCTGGCCGCGAGCCACGGCGCGACCGAGGAGGTCCTGGCCGTCCTCGCGCCCAAGGCACGCACCCTCACGGACGGCGAGGAGTTCTTCCCGGGCGTGCGCGCCCTCGTGCGGCCGGGGCACACGGTGGGCCACGTGACGTTTGAGATCACCTCGGGCGGCGAGCGGCTCCTGGCCTTCGGCGACGCCATGCACTCGCCGGTCCAGGTCACCCACCCGGAGTGGTCGGCGGCCGTGGACCACGACCCCGAGGTCGCGGCCGAGTACCGCCACTGGCTCGTGGGCGAGCTGGCCGAGCCGGGCACGCTGGGCTTCGGCATCCACTTCGCGGACGTGGTGTTCGGCCGGGCGGAACGCGACCCCCAGGGGCGCACGGTCTGGGCGCCCCTGCCCTGACGGCCCGCCGCCCCGTGCCTTGCGGGGCGGTCCGGCTCAGCTCTTGCGGGCCACGCCCGCGTACATGGCCACCTCGTCCGGCAGCGCCTCCGGGTCGTCGTCGGCACCCTCCGGGCGCCAGCGCGAGCACGAGACCACGCCGGGCTCCAGCAGGTCGAGGCCGTCGAAGAACCGGGCCACCCGGTCGGGTGTGCGCTGCGTCAGCTTCGGAGTGCCGTGCTCGTTCCAGAAGGCCACCGCCGCGTCCACGTCCGGCATCGCCGGGCTGGTGATCGTGTGCGACAGCACCAGATGGCTCCCGGCGGGCAGGGCGTCCATGAGGCGGCGTACGAGACCGTAGGCCTCCTGGTCGTCGTCGATGAAAATCACGACCCCCAGGAGCATCAATGCGACCGGCTCACTGAAGTCCAGGATCCGCGCCGCGTGCTTCAGGACGCTCTCGACGTCCCTCATGTCGGCGTCCAGATAGTCGGTGCGCCCCTCCGGGGAACTGGTCAGCAGGGCACGCGCGTGGGTGAGGACCAGCGGATCGTTGTCCACGTAGACGATGCGTGACTCCGGGGCGATCCGCTGGGCCACCTCATGCGTGTTGTCGGCCGTCGGCAGGCCGGTGCCGATGTCGAGGAACTGGCGCACCCCGCAGTCGGTCACCAGGTGGCGCACCGCGCGGCCCAGGAACAGCCGGTCCGCGCGCGCGTAGTCACCGATCCCGGGGTGCAGCTCGCGGATGCGGTCGCCCGCCTCGCGGTCGACGGCGTAGTTGTCCTTGCCGCCGAGCCAGTAGTTCCAGATCCGTGCCGTGTGCGGCTGCGCGGTGTTGATCCGGCTCCGTACGGCGTCGGCTGCGTCCTTGAGGGACGGGTCCTGGGCGCTCCGTGGAGCCTCAGGGGAGGGGTTCCCGGTCACGTGATCGTCTCCTGGCGCGAGGGGTGGGCCGGTGCGGATGTCAACACGCAATCTAGCGGGGTGAGTTGGGTGCTCCGGCACGGACCGTCACAAGGGCTCGCCCGTCTCGGTCCCGGGAGGCCCGCGCCGAGCCGCTGACCCCGTAGGACCGGGGCCGCGCGGCCGCTCCGCACGGTGTACTGATCCAAGCCCTTACCCTGGACGGGTGAGCGGTGACGACGTGGCTGGTGGAGCAGTGGACGGATTGAAGACCTACGAGGTGCGCACCTACGGGTGCCAGATGAACGTCCACGACTCCGAGCGCCTCTCCGGGCTCCTGGAGGGCGCGGGGTACGTGCGCGCCCCCGAAGGCTCCGACGGCGACGCCGACGTCGTGGTCTTCAACACGTGCGCGGTGCGTGAGAACGCCGACAACCGCCTGTACGGCAACCTCGGCCGCCTCGCCCCGAGGAAGGCCTCGCGCCCCGGCATGCAGATCGCCGTCGGCGGCTGCCTGGCGCAGAAGGACCGGGACACCATCGTCAAGAAGGCCCCCTGGGTCGACGTCGTCTTCGGTACGCACAACATCGGCAAGCTGCCGGTCCTCCTGGAGCGGGCCCGCGTCCAGGAAGAGGCGCAGATCGAGATCGCCGAGTCCCTGGAGGCGTTCCCCTCGACGCTGCCCACGCGCCGCGAGAGCGCGTACGCGGCGTGGGTGTCGATCTCCGTCGGCTGCAACAACACCTGCACCTTCTGCATCGTGCCCGCCCTGCGCGGCAAGGAGAAGGACCGCAGGACCGGCGACATCCTCGCCGAGATCGAGGCCCTCGTCGCCGAGGGCGTCTCCGAGATCACGCTCCTCGGGCAGAACGTCAACGCGTACGGCTCCGACATCGGCGACCGGGAGGCCTTCAGCAAGCTGCTGCGCGCCTGCGGCGCCATCGAGGGCCTGGAGCGGGTCCGCTTCACCTCGCCGCACCCGCGCGACTTCACGGACGACGTGATCGCCGCGATGGCCGAGACGCCGAACGTGATGCCCCAGCTGCACATGCCGCTGCAGTCCGGCTCGGACCCCGTCCTGAAGGCGATGCGCCGCTCCTACCGCCAGGAGCGCTACCTCGGCATCATCGAGAAGGTCCGCGCCGCCATTCCGCACGCGGCCATCACCACGGACATCATCGTGGGCTTCCCCGGGGAGACCGAGGAGGACTTCGAGCAGACCCTGCACGTGGTCCGCGAGGCCCGCTTCGCCCAGGCCTTCACCTTCCAGTACTCCAAGCGGCCCGGCACCCCCGCCGCCGACATGGAGGGCCAGATCCCCAAGGAGGTCGTGCAGGCGCGCTACGAGCGCCTGGTGGCCCTCCAGGAGGAGATCTCCTGGGACGAGAACAAGAAGCAGGTCGGCCGCACCCTGGAGCTCATGGTCGCCGAGGGCGAGGGCCGCAAGGACGGCGCCACGCACCGCCTCTCCGGCCGCGCCCCCGACAACCGCCTGGTCCACTTCACCAAGCCGGACGCCGAGGTGCGCCCGGGTGACGTGGTGACCGTCGAGGTGACGTACGCGGCGCCGCACCACCTGCTCGCCGAGGGCCCCACCCTCGACGTGCGCCGCACGCGCGCGGGCGACGCCTGGGAGAAGCGCAACGCCGCCGAGGCCGCGAAGCCGGCCGGCGTGCTGCTCGGCCTCCCTACGGTGGGCGTCCCGGAGCCCCTGCCGGTGGCGACGGGCGGCGGCTGCGCCCTCGACTGACGGTTCACGACCGGGCGCCCCCCTGTGGCGCCCGGTCCGCCTGGCCCCGCGTTCGGCCGCCGGGCTCTCCGCTGTCGGCGGGGCGCGTTACGCTGCGGATCATGCTTGTCGCCGCTGCCGTCTGTCCCTGCCCGCCGTTGCTCGTGCCCGAGGTCGCCGCGGGCGCCGCTCCGGAGCTGGACGCCGCGCGCGCGGCCTGCTCGGACGCGCTCGCCGTCCTCGCGGCCTCCCGGCCGGACCTCCTGGTGGTCGTCGGCCCCGCCGAAGAGAGCGGCCGCGGCCCCCACGCGCAGGGCGCTCCCGGATCGTTCCGCGGATTCGGCGTGGACCTCGACGTCACACTCGGCGATGCGCCCGCCGGGCAGGGCGCCACGGCGTCGGAGCACGGGCTTCCGACGTCCCTCGCTGTCGCCGGATGGCTGCTCGGCCGCACGGAGTGGTCGGCCGCGCCCGTGGAGGGCCTCGGCGTGGGGGAACCTCTCGCGCCCGAGCGGTGTATCCAGAGCGGGGAGAGCATCGCCGCCCGCGCCGACCGGGTGGCGCTCCTCGTGATGGGCGACGCCAGTGCCTGCCGCACGCTGAAGGCGCCCGGCTATCTCGACCACCGGGCGGAGGGCTTCGACGCGCGCGTCGCCGAGTCGCTCGGCGCGGCGGACGTGGCGGCGCTCAAGACCTTGGACGCCGAGCTGGCGTACGAGCTGAAGGCCGCGGGCCGGGCGCCCTGGCAGGTGCTCGCGGGCGCCGCCGAGGGGGCGGGCCTGCGCGGTGCCCTGCTCTTCGACGACGCGCCGTACGGCGTGGGCTATCTGGTGGCGGCCTGGTCCTAGGCGGGCACGCCCTGGACGGCGGCCCGGCGGCGGCCTGGCGGCCGCTCGGCCTCGGCGGCCCGGCCCCAGCGGCCCGGCCCCAGTGGAGCGGTCCCCGTGGAGCGCTCGCTCCCGCTCACGCCGACGGCCGTACGCCTCCCGCACACGCCGACGGCCGTGAAGCTGAGCGCGCTTCACGGCCGTCCGTCGGTGTGTTCACGAGGCCGACGGGGGTGACGGCGACGACGGGGGAGTCGTGCCGTCCCCCGTGCCCTTGCCGTCCTGGCTCCCGGCGAGGCGATCCAGGGCGTCCTTCGCCTTGCCCGTCCCCGTCTGGATCTTGTCGCTGTACTTGCCCTTGGTCTTGCTGTCGACCATCTTCGCGGCCTTGTCCAGACCCTGGTCGATCTTGTCCCCGTGCTGCTGCGCGAGGCCGGAGACCTTGTCCTTCGCGGGGGCGAGCTTGGCTTTCAGATTCTGCAGGAAGCCCATGGGTTCACCTTCCCTCACCGGGAGTCACTTACGGGCGCCCTCACCGGCCTCGTTGTCGGCCGCCTCCTGGGCGGACTGCTGCTTGGGGATCTCCACGTTCTCCGTGGCGGCCGCCTCGGTGGCCTCCGCCTTGTCGCCCGTATCGTCCTTGCCGCCCTCGGCCTCGCCCTTCGCCTCACTCGTGGCATCGCCCTCGGCGGCCGCCTCGGTCTCGGCGGCCTCCGTGGCATCGGAAGACTCCGCGGCACCCTCCGGCTCCGCCGTGAGCGTCGCCGCCGCTGCCTCCTCAGCCGATGCCTCGGACTTCTTGCGGCGGAACCGTGAAAAAACACCCATTACTACTCCATACGTTACTCGTGTGGGCGAAATCCCGCGCCGCCCGGTGCGTCAGATTGCGTCGCCCGGGTTACCGGCCTCGAAACCGGCGGCCGGGACCTCGCAACAGGCAACGACCCCGCGGCCGTGCCGTCACGTAGCTCGTTCGGGCAGTCGCGGCGTGATTTGCGAGACTGGGGCGGTGAGTAGTGCAGCCCCCGCCCCGCGGGTCATCGCCGTCGTCGGGCCCACCGCGGCCGGAAAGTCCGATCTGGGAGTCTTCCTTGCGCAGCATCTCGGCGGCGAAGTCGTCAACGCCGACTCGATGCAGCTGTACCGGGGGATGGACATCGGTACCGCCAAGCTGACGCCCGCCGAGCGCGACGGCGTCCCGCATCACCTCCTGGACATCTGGGACGTCACCGAGGCGGCGAGCGTCGCCGAGTACCAGAAGCTGGCGCGCGCCGAGATCGACCGGCTGCTCGCCGACGGCCGGTGGCCGATCCTCGTCGGCGGCTCCGGCCTGTACGTCAGGGGGGCCGTGGACCACCTGGACTTCCCCGGCACCGACCCCGCCGTGCGCGCCCGTCTGGAGGCGGAGCTGGAACTGCACGGCCCCGGCGCGCTGCACGCCCGGCTCGCCGCCGCCGACCCCGACGCGGCCCGGGCGATCCTGCCCGGCAACGGCCGCCGGATCGTCCGCGCCCTGGAGGTCATCGAGATCACGGGGAAGCCCTTCACCGCCAACCTGCCCAGCCACGAGTCCGTGTACGACACCGTGCAGATCGGCGTCGACGTGGGCCGGCCCGAGCTGGACGAACGCATCGCCGTGCGCGTGGACCGCATGTGGGAGGCGGGGCTCGTCGACGAGGTGCGCACGCTGGAGGCGCAGGGACTGCGGGAGGGGCGCACGGCGTCCCGCGCGCTCGGGTATCAGCAGGTCCTCGCGGCGCTCGCGGGGGAGTGCACCGAGGAAGAAGCGCGCACCGAAACCGTACGCGCCACCAAGCGCTTCGCGCGCCGTCAGGACTCGTGGTTCCGCCGCGACCCCCGGGTGCACTGGCTCAGCGGAGCGGTCGCCGACCGCGGGGAACTCCCCGGGCAAGCAGTGGCGTTGGTCGAACGAGCGGTCACAGCCTGATCACGTGATGGCATCGGGACGCTCCGCCGGTCATCGCGGCACCTGACGCCGTGCCATCATCGACCATCGATCGACCAGTGGAGTCCGAAGTGGGAGGGCGCGTGGCGATGGAGGCCGGCCCTCGTGACACCGCACATGACGGCGAGCGGCACACCGCTCCTGACGGGGCGCGGCTCAGCCCGGACGGCCCGGACGACCAGGACGTGACCGTGGGTGGCGTGACCGACGACGGACCCACCGAGGCCGAGCTGGCCGCGGAGCCCGAGGTCGAGGTCGAACTGCGCCCCCAGCGCAGACTGCGCATCTGGCAGCTCGCCCCGATCGTGATCCTCGCCGCCGTCGGCTCCCTGATGTTCGCCTTCCCGCTGGCCTTCGAGTTCGGCGACGGCGGTGCCGTGGTCGCCATGCTCGGGCTGCTGATCAGCTCCTGCGCGGCGGGCTGGGGCATGATGGCCGCCCGCCGCGTCGGCTACACCTGGCCGGGCCTGCCGGAGCGCGGCTCGGGGCGGCGCCCGGACTGGCGGGTGGTCTCCGCGTACACCCTGGTCGTCGCCGTCGCCGCCGTCCTCGCGGTGTGGCGGGTGGCCCGGCTCCGCTGAGCCGGACGCTGCGCCGGACCGCTCTCCCGCCGGTGTCGTACCCACCCCGTACGATCGAGGAATGAGCACGCCGATCGCCTTCCTCAAGGGGCACGGGACCGAGAACGACTTCGTGATCGTCCCCGACGCCGACAACACCATCGAGCTGTCCCCGACCGCCGTCGCCGCCCTGTGCGACCGGCGCGCGGGCATCGGTGGCGACGGCCTGCTGCACGTCGTGCGCTCCGCCGCGCACCCGGACGCGCGGCATCTGGCCGCCGAGGCCGAGTGGTTCATGGACTACCGCAACGCGGACGGCTCGATCGTCGAGATGTGCGGCAATGGCGTGCGCGTGTTCGCGCGCTACCTCCAGCGCGCCGGGCTCGTCAGCGAGGGCGACTTGGCCGTGGCCACCCGGGGCGGAGTGAAGCGCGTGCACATCGCCAAGCCCGCGGCCCCCGGCGGCCCGGACGGGGACGTCACCGTCGCCATGGGCAAGGCCGCACTCCCCGAAGGCGACGTCACGGTCTCCGTGGACGACCGCCACTGGCCCGCCCGCAACGTGAACATGGGCAACCCCCACGCCGTCGCCTTCGTGGCCGACCTGGCGCACGCGGGCACCCTCTACGACCCGCCGCCGTTCACCCCGGCCACCGCGTACCCGGACGGGGTGAACGTGGAGTTCGTGGTCGACCGAGGCCCCCGCCACGTCGCCATGCGCGTCCACGAGCGCGGCGTCGGCGAGACCCGCTCGTGCGGCACGGGCGCGTGCGCCGTCGCCGTCGCCGCGGCCCGCAGGGACGGCCTGGACCCCGCGACGACCGGCACCCCGGTGACGTACACCGTGGACGTGCTCGGCGGCACCCTGGTGATCACCGAGCGGCCCGACGGCGAGATCGAGATGACGGGCCCCGCCGTGATCGTCGCCGAAGGCGAGATCGACCCGGAGTGGCTGGCCGCCGTCACGCGCTGAGGCTGCCGCACGCGCGCGAGGAGTGCCGCGACGGGCCCCGTGCCCGGCGCGGACCCGTGAACCCGCGACGGACGCTCCGGGCCCCCTGCGGAGCGTCAGGGCGCCGTCTCTGCGCCACGTGGCCGCACCCACACCGCGCAACCGCTTCCGGCGCCGCCGGGCGCCCGTACGGCGGGTGAAACAGTCGAAACGGGAGGCTGCCCCGTCACGATGGGGCTCCCTGGTGTCGAATCAGTACTCGTCCCAGTCGAATCATCACTCGAAACAGCACTTCACAGAACTGTCGCTCGAATGGGTGATCCGTTTCACGCTCGGCGAGAGCGGGTCAGCACCGCGTGATGGGCTCGGTAGCATCAAGCACCGGCCCGGACGGAGCAGGCTGCCGTTCGTACACCGCCGGTCGGAGCTGCCGGAGGTGCCCATGAGTGCGGAGGCCACGAATCCCGCGACGCCCGGCCCCACGACGCCCTCGGGCCCACCCCCGGCGACAGCGGGATCCCCAGGCCAGCGGCGCCGCGCCCGCCCCCGGCTCGACCTGCGCAGACTCGGCTGGGCCGCGCTCCTCGGCACCGCCGCGCGCGGCCGCGTCCCGGACGCGATCAGCCACGTCGCCGAGGCCCACCGCGGCCACCACCCGGACGCCGACCTGGAGCCGCTGCGCCGCGCCTACGTCCTCGCGGAGTCCTCGCACCGCGGCCAGATGCGCAAGAGCGGCGAGCCGTACATCACCCACCCGCTCGCCGTCACCCTGATCCTGGCCCAACTGGGCGCCGAGACGACCACCCTGACCGCGTCCCTGCTCCACGACACGGTCGAGGACACGGACGTGACGCTCGATCAGGTGCGCACCGAGTTCGGCGAGGACGTGTGCTATCTGGTCGACGGCGTCACCAAGCTGGAGAAGGTCGACTACGGAGCGGCCGCCGAGCCCGAGACCTTCCGCAAGATGCTCGTGGCCACCGGCAACGACGTCCGCGTGATGTCGATCAAACTCGCCGACCGGCTGCACAACATGCGCACCCTCGGCGTGATGCGCCCCGAGAAGCAGGCGCGCATCGCCAAGGTCACCCGGGACGTGCTCATCCCGCTCGCCGAGCGGCTCGGCGTGCAGGCCCTGAAGACCGAGCTGGAGGACCTCGTCTTCGCGATCCTCCACCCCGAGGAGTACGCGGCGGTCGAGGGGCTCATCGCGGCGAAGAACGCCGACGGCTCCGACCCGCTCGCGGACATCGCCGAAGAGGTGCGCGGCGTGCTGCGCGAGGCGGGCATCACGGCCGAAGTGCTCATCAGGCCCCGCCACTTCGTCTCCGTGCACCGCGTGCACCGCAAACGCGGCGGACTGCGCCCCTCCGACTTCGGACGCCTGCTCGTCCTCGTCGCCGAGGACGCCGACTGCTACGGGGTGCTCGGCGAGCTGCACACCTGCTTCACGCCGGTCGTGGCGGAGTTCAAGGACTTCATCGCCGTACCGAAGTTCAACCTCTACCAGTCGTTGCACACGGCCGTCGCGCGCCCCGACGGCGAGGTCGCCGAAGTCCTCATCCGCACCCACAAGATGCACCGCGTCGCCGAGGCGGGCGTCGTCGCCCTGCGCAGCCCGTACGCGCCCCCCGTGGAGGAGCAGCCCGTCGACGGCGAGCGCGCCGACCCCACCCGGCCCGGCTGGCTCTCGCGCCTCCTCGAATGGCAGCAGGCCGCGCCCGACCCCGACACGTTCTGGTCCACGCTCCGCGAGGACCTCGCCCAGGACCGCGAGATCGCCGTCTTCCGCCCCGACGGCGGCACGCTCGGGCTGCCCGCGGGCGCCAGCTGCGTCGACGCCGCGTACGCCCAGTACGGCGAGGACGCCCACGCCTGCATCGGCGCGCGCGTGAACGGCCGCCTCGCGACGCTCAGCACGGTCCTGCGGGACGGCGACTCGGTGCAGCTCCTCATGGGGCAGGACCCGTCCTCCGGGCCCTCACGCGAATGGCTCGACCACGCGCGTACGCCCGCCGCGCGGATCGCCATCCGGCGCTGGCTCGCCTCCCATCCGACCCCGGCCCCCAGCCTGCCCGCGACGGCGGACCTGCCCCCGGCGGCGGTGCCCGCGTCCGCCCCCCGACCGCCGGTGCCGGCGGCCCTGCGCCCGGCCGCCGCGAACGTCGTGGTCGACCGGGAGGGCGCGACCGTGCGCCTCGCGGGCTGTTGTACGCCCGTACCGCCCGACGAGGTCACGGGCTTCGCGGTGCGCGGCGGCGTCGTCACCGTCCACCGCGTCAGCTGCCCGGCGGTGGCGCGCATGAAGGGCGTGGGGCGCCCGGAGGTGGGCGTGCGCTGGGGGGACAGCGCCGAGTGCCGGGTCACGCTCATCGCCGAGTCGTTCGGCAGGCCGCACCTGCTCGCCGACCTCACCGAAGCCATCGCCCTGGAAGGCGCAGCCATCATCTCGGCGACCGTGGAGCCCCCCAGCCAGCAGCGCGTCCGCCACACGTACACCCTGCAACTCCCGGACGCCGCCCACCTGCCTGGCCTGATGCGCGCGATGCGGAACGTACCCGGGGTGTACGACGTCAGCAGGGCACAGCACCGGGCCGCGGCAACGTCCTAGAGGGACTGCGGCTATGCCCTAGAGGGATGGCGGTCACGTCCTACAGGGGCGGCGGTTACGTCCTGGAGCGGCCGCAGCGGTGCCCTGGAGGGGCGCCTCATCCGCCCGGCGCGCCCCCTGAGAGATCCGATCCGCTCGCCCGGCCGCGTCGCTGAGGCATCCGGCCACCCCCGCCCCGACTCGTTCGAGTGGCCCGGCGCGCGTCAGCACGGCACGGAAGGTGTGCGCTGATAGCGGTAGTTCATGCTGCTCACCCCACGCCCCAAGGCCCCGAGGACCAAGGCCGTGCGGCCCACGTCCGTCCGCGTCGCCATCGCCCTCCTGGCGACCGCCGCCTCCGCCGCCCTGCTCGCCGCGAGCGTTCCGCAGCCGGCCGCACCGCTCG
The DNA here is from genome assembly GCF_000720325.1 of Streptomyces sp. NRRL B-1347. Taxonomy (GTDB): domain Bacteria; phylum Actinomycetota; class Actinomycetes; order Streptomycetales; family Streptomycetaceae; genus Streptomyces. Next base: position 101,083 of record NZ_JOJM01000027.1, on the reverse strand, counting down.
GCATCGGCGACCGGCTCTTCCCGCACCTCGGCAACCCGGGATACGACGTCCTGGAGTACGACATCGCCTTCACGTACGGGGGCGACAACGCCAAGCCGCTCGACACCGTCACGAAGATCGACGCCCGCGCGACCGCCCCGCTGGAGCGGATCAACCTCGACTTCTCGCAGGGCGAAGTCCGCTCCGTCGCCGTCAACGGCGCGCCCGCCACCTTCGACAGCAGCGGCGAAGACCTCGTCGTCACCCCCCACGCGCGCGTGGAGCGCGGTCAGCGCATGCAGGTCACGGTCCACCACACCAGCCACCCCGTCGGCGGCAAGGAGGAGGGCGGCTGGGTGCGCACCGCCGACGGTCTCGCCATGGCCAACCAGGCCGACGCCGCGCACCGCGTCTTCCCCTGCAACGACCACCCCGCCGACAAGGCGCAGTTCACCTTCCGCGTCACCGCCCCCAAGGCGCTCACCGTCGTCGCCAACGGCCTCCCGGTGGCCACGGAGCGTGCCGGGGCCACCACCACGTGGGCGTACCGCACCGAACACCCCATGGCCACCGAACTGGCACAGGTCTCCATCGGCCGCTCCACGGTGCTGCACCGCACCGGCCCGCGCGGCCTCCCCGTACGAGACGTCGTACCGACCAAGGGCCACGAGAAGCTGCAACGGTGGCTCAAGAAGACGCCCGGCCAGATCGCGTGGATGGAGGGCAAGGTCGGCCGCTACCCGTTCGAGAACTACGGGGTGCTCGTCGCCGACGCCCAGACCGGCTTCGCCCTGGAGACGCAGACGCTCTCGCTCTTCGAGAAGCAGCTGTTCACGCGGCCGGAGTTCCCCGAGTGGTACGTGGACACGATCATGGTCCACGAACTGGCGCACCAGTGGTTCGGCGACAGCGTCAGCCCGCGCACCTGGTCCGACCTGTGGCTCAACGAAGGGCACGCCACCTGGTACGAGGCCCTGTACGGCGAGGAGAAGTCGGGGCACGAGCTGCGGACGCGGATGCGCGAGGCCTACCGGTACTCGGACCAGTGGCGCGCCACGGGCGGCCCGCCCGCCGCGCCCAAGGCGCCCAAGCCGGGGGAGAAGATCAGCCTCTTCCGTCCTGTCGTGTACGACGGCAGCGCGCTCGTGCTCTACGCGCTGCGCCAGGAGATCGGGCGGTCCGCCTTCGAGAGCGTGGAGCGCGCCTGGGTGCGCGCCCACCGCGACGGGAACGCGACCACCGCCGACTTCACGCGCCTGGCCTCCCACGTCTCGGGCCGGGACCTGCGCGAGTTCTTCGCCGCCTGGCTGTACGGCACGAAGACGCCGCCGATGCCGGGGCACCCGGACTGGACGTCGGAGGCACCGGGCAAGAAGCAGCCCGGCCGGGCAGGCGGCGACCGGGGAGCCCTGGGGCACACCCACCACTGATCAAGCTTCCGAGTCGCCTGCACTGCCGCGTTTCACCAGGTGACGGACCTGGCAATAACCCAGGTGACGAGACGGGCCGTCCCGTGCAACCATCTTCAGGTCGACGGCGCGGCCCGTCCGGGATGTCCCCTCAGGGAGATCTCAGGGGCGGTTCCGCCCGGTCCGGGGAATCCCGGGGCGGTCGTGTGCGTTGTCGAACATGACGGGTGGCGCCGTCGCAGGCGAGGCACTGTCGCACCCAGGGTGCGACAGGGGACGGTCGACGTCCCCGAGAGGCCCCGCACCGGATTCCCATCGACGTAAAGGACCCAATGACCTCCTCTTCTTCCTCCCAGGACGCACAGAGCTTCGTGCAGAACTACCCCGAAGGTCTTCGGGCCGATGCCCTGATGGAAGAGGACGTCGCCTGGAGCCACGAGATCGACGGAGCGCGGGACGGCGAGCAGCTGGACCGTGCCGAGCGCGCGGCCCTGCGCCGCGTCGCGGGCCTCTCCACCGAGCTCGAGGACGTCACCGAAGTCGAGTACCGACAGCTCCGCCTGGAGCGCGTGGTCCTCGTCGGCGTCTGGACCTCCGGGACGGTTCAGGACGCGGAGAACTCCCTCGCCGAGCTGGCGGCCCTCGCCGAGACGGCGGGCGCGCTCGTGCTCGACGGCGTCGTGCAGCGCCGCGACAAGCCGGACCCGGCCACGTACATCGGCTCCGGCAAGGCCCTGGAGCTGCGTGACATCGTGCTCGAAACCGGCGCCGACACGGTCGTCTGCGACGGTGAGCTGAGCCCCGGCCAGCTGATCCACCTCGAAGACGTCGTCAAGGTCAAGGTGATCGACCGGACCGCCCTGATCCTCGACATCTTCGCCCAGCACGCCAAGTCCCGAGAGGGCAAGGCCCAGGTCGCCCTGGCCCAGATGCAGTACATGCTGCCGAGGCTGCGCGGCTGGGGTCAGTCGCTGTCCCGGCAGATGGGCGGCGGCAAGGGCGGCGGCCTCGCCACCCGTGGCCCCGGTGAGACCAAGATCGAGACGGACCGGCGACGGATCCGCGAGAAGATGGCGAAGATGCGCCGTGAGATCGCGGAGATGAAGACGGGCCGCGAGATCAAGCGCCAGGAGCGCAAGCGCAACAAGGTGCCCTCGGTCGCCATCGCCGGATATACGAACGCGGGCAAGTCCTCGCTGCTCAACCGCCTCACGGGCGCGGGCGTCCTGGTGGAGAACGCGCTGTTCGCCACCCTCGACCCCACCGTCCGCAGGGCCGAGACGCCGAGCGGCCGCCTGTACACCCTGGCGGACACGGTCGGTTTCGTCCGGCACCTGCCGCACCACCTGGTGGAGGCGTTCCGCTCCACGATGGAGGAGGTCGGCGAGTCCGACCTGATCCTCCACGTGGTCGACGGCTCGCACCCCGCCCCCGAGGAGCAGCTCGCCGCCGTGCGCGAGGTGATCCGCGAGGTCGGCGCGACGGACGTCCCCGAGATCGTGGTGATCAACAAGGCGGACGCCGCCGATCCGCTGACCCTCCAGCGGCTGCTGCGCACGCAGCGGCACGCGATCGCGGTCTCCGCACGCACCGGAGCGGGCATCGAAGAGCTGCTCGGCCTCATCGACGCCGAGCTGCCGCGGCCCGAGGTCGAGATCGAGGCCCTCGTGCCGTACACCCACGGCAAGCTCGTCGCGCGCGCCCACGCCGACGGCGAGGTGCTCTCCGAGGAGCACACCGCCGAGGGCACGCTGCTCAAGGCCCGGGTGCACGAGGAGCTGGCGGCGGAGCTGGCGCCGTTCGTCCCGGCGACGCACTGACGCCGACGCGGCTCGCGCAAGCAGAAGGCGGAGGCCCCGCCCCCTCACGAGGGGGCGGGGCCTCCGCCTTGCCGGGCGGCCGTCGCGTGGCGCCGCTCGGGCCGGGGCGGTCACGGGACTCGTGCCGTGAGGGGCACTCGGGCACTCACGGCATGCCCGCGATGAACCCGTGAACGGCACTCACGGCATCCCCGCAGTGATCCCGCGGAGGATCACTGCGCCCCGTACTTCTCGCTCATCATGTCGAAGACCTGCTTGGCGCCGGAGCCCAGCTGCGGGCCTGCCAGCCAGGTGTTCTCCGCCGGGCCGATCGAGGTGTTGGACACCAGCTTGGTCTCGCCGCCGTCCGCCCTGCGGAACCAGCCGCCGCCGGACGAGCCACCGGTCATCGTGCAGCCGATGCGGTACATCGTCGGCTGCGCCGGGTCCAGCGACAGACGGCCCGGCTTGCCGATGCACTTGTGCATGGTCAGGCCGTTGAACGGGGGCGCGGCCGGGTAGCCCCAGGCGCCCATGGAGCCCACGCTCTGCGCGGACGGAGTCGAGAAGTCGACATCCAGTGCGTTGCCGACCGTCTCCTCCAGGGACTTGCTGCCCTGCTGCGGCTTCACGTGCATCACGGCGTAGTCGTACGGCGCACCGGCACCGCCCGACGCGGCGCCCTGGTCGATCCACTCACCGGAGGTCGACACCCAGTCCGCCCACCACTGGCCGTACGGGGAGACCTCCTGCGGGGCGGCGTTGCCCAGCTCCGCCTCGGACTTGCCCAGGTCGTTGTAGGCGGGCACGAAGGTGATGTTGCGGTACCAGCCGCCCTTCGAGCCCGCGTGCACGCAGTGGCCCGCGGTCCACACGAGGTTGGACTTGCCCGGGTTGCGCGGATCCTTCACGACCGTGCCCGAGCAGACCATCGAGCCCTCGGGGGAGTCGAAGAAGATCTTCCCGACGGGCGCGGCGTGCTCGTGGTACGGCGTCTTCTCGGGCTCCGCCCGGACGGGCTCGGGCTCGGGGTCGGTCGCGCCCTGGTCGGCGGCCGCGTCCTTCGCCGCGATCGTCTTGTTCGGGTCCTTGGCCTTGCGCATGCGCTCGGGCTTCCACAGGTCCTCTATGACCGGGTTGACGAAGTCCTTGGCCTCGCGCAGCCAGTCGTCCTTGCTCCAGTCCTTCCAGGCACCGTCCTTCCACTTGTCCGGATCGATGCCGTGCTCCTTGAGCCGGTCGGTGAGGTCGGAGGGCAGCCCGCCGCCACCCGAGTCGGACCCCTTGTCGGCACCTTGCGAGGTGCCGGAGTCGGCCTTGTCGCTCGCCTTGTCGTCGCCCGGCCCGCAGGCCGTGGCGGTGAGTGCCAGGGCCGCGGCGAGCCCGGTGACGGCGAGCGCGGTACGACGACCGCGGCCGCGCGCGAAGGGCGCACGAATGGAACGCATGGAGCTGTAACCCCCGTAGGAACGTGTGTTTGCCATGTGCGTGTCAGGCATGGGCGCGGCATCCGCCGCCCGGGCCGACGTGGCCTCCCACTATGCCTGTGCAGTTGGGGACGAACGGCGACGAGGCCGTGAAGGTTTCGCCGTCCCCTCGGCGTACGCCTCGTACGTCTACGTACGCCGACGTATGGATGCGTACGGGTGCGGATGGGTGCGTACGGACGCGTACGCGCACAAAGTGGAGCTCCGAGGCGCGGATGCGCGCCGCGCGCGGATGGCACCGCGCCCCGGTCGCGCGCGGCCGGTGGGTTCCCTCTCGCGAGCGAACCCACCGTGCGCCGCGCGCACTTCCGGAAGCTGCCGACAGCCTGTGAGCTGCTGCTACCGGCCGGCGAACTTCTTGCTGACCGCGTCGTAGATGCCCTTGGCCTCGTCACCCAGGCGCGGGCCCGCCAGCCAGCCGGCCGTCACCGGGCCGATCGACGTGTTCGACACCAGGGCGGGCTTGCCGTCCTTGCCCGCGGCGACCCAGCCACCGCCGGACGAACCGCCGGTCATGGTGCAGCCGATGCGGTACATCGTCGGGTCGGGCTCGCTGATCGACAGCCGGCCCGGCTTGTCCGCGCACTGGAACTGCTCCTGGCCCTCGAACGGCGGCGCCGCCGGGTAGCCCGTCGCCGTCATGTCCTTGATGTCCGGAACGGCCGGAGCGTTGAAGTCCACGGGCAGCGCCGCGCCGACCGTCTCCTCCAGGGACTTGCCCTCGCTGCCCTTCTCCGGCGTCACGTGGATCACCGCGAAGTCGTACGGAGCACCCTTGCCGCCGGTCGGACCGCCCTGCTCGATCCACTGGTCGGAGGTCTGAGCCCAGTCGCCCCACCACACGCCGTACGGAGCGACTTCCTCCTTGGGCGCGCCCTGAAGCTGCGCGGCGGCCTTGCCCTCGTTGTTGTACGAGGGGACGAAGGCGATGTTCCGGTACCAACCGCCCTTGGCGCCCGCGTGGACGCAGTGGCCCGCGGTCCACACCATGTTCGACTTGCCGGGGTTCTTCGGGTCCTTGACGACCGTGGCCGAGCAGACCATCGAGCCCTCGGGGCCGTCGAAGAACAGCTTCCCGGCCGCGGGGACCTGGTCGTGATACGGCGCCTTCACGGACGCCGCCTCGACCGGCTTCGGAGTCGGGTCCGTCACGCCCTGGTCACCGGAGATGTCGTTGTCGTCGACGCCCCGGTCCGGGTTCTTGTCGGCGTCCCGCATGCGGTCCGGGTCCCACAGGCCCTCGATGATCGGATTGACGAAATCGCCCGCCTCGCGGAGCCAGTCGTCCTTGTCCCAGTTGCGCCAGGCGCCGTCCTTCCACTTGTCGATGTCGATGCCGTGCTCCTTGAGCCGGTCCTCGATGTCGCCGGGAAGCTGGATCTTGCCGTCGCCGTCGCCGCTGCCGCCCGGCTGGGACGCGGACGAGTCGTCCTTGTCGTCGCCGGGACCACAGGCCGTCGCCGTCAGGACGAGGGCCGCGCCGAGCGCGACAGCGGCCGCCACGGGGGAGGTTCTGCCGCGCGCGCTTCTCCCACGACGGGCGGTGAAGAGCGGACGTATGGGTCGCATGGTGAGAATCCCCCTGGGCCTCGAATCGTTCAAAATGCCGGACATCGTGGCGTCGTACGCCATTTCGTACGGGCTCTGTTCGTACGAGTTCCGTACGTCTGTCGCAGCAGTGCCGTTCATCACTGGGCATCGCGGTGCTCAGAGGTTCTGAACGCCTTGCTGCTGATGAACGGCACCCCACACTATGCCGGTGCCGTTGGGGACGGCCGACGGAACGGCAACGGTTCCGTCACGGCAAGGATCTTCGGGCAACCCGTGATCCCCCGCACTCGCCGTCGTTGGTACGTACGGGGGACACGCGACACGCGTTCAGCCCTCGCGCCAACTCGCCCGCCGCACCCGGCCGGATGCAACGGGCACCTGCCCAGTCCCAGCGGGAGGACGAACAGCCGTGGCCGTGACCGATCCTGTCCCCGCGGTGGTGTCCGCGGCGCACGAAGGGATTCTGCGCCGTCAGTCGGCGCGCGAGTCCGCCGCGCGCACCTATGCGCGCGCCCTGCCGATCGTGCCCGTCCGCGCGCGGGGGATGACGATCGAGGGCGCCGACGGGCAGCGCTATCTGGACTGCCTCTCCGGCGCGGGCACCCTCGCCCTCGGACACAACCACCCCGTCGTCCTCGAAGCCATCCGCGCGGTCCTCGACTCCGGCGCGCCCCTGCACGTCCTCGACCTGGCCACACCGGTCAAGGACGCCTTCACCACCGAGCTGTTCCGCACCCTTCCGCGCGGCTTCGCGGAGCGCGCACGCGTCCAGTTCTGCGGTCCCGCGGGCACGGACGCGGTGGAGGCGGCCCTGAAACTGGTGCGCGCCGCCACCGGGCGCGAAGGGCTGCTCGCCTTCACCGGCGCGTACCACGGCATGACGGCGGGGGCGCTCGAAGCATCCGGCGGCGCACGGGACGTACGAGTGGCGCGCCTGCCCTATCCGCAGGACTACCGCTGCCCCTTCGGCATCGGCGGTCCCCGCGGCGCCGAACTCGCGGCCCGCTGGACCGAGAGCGTGCTCGACGACTCCAAGTCCGGCGTCCCCGCCCCGGCGGGGATGATCGTCGAACCCGTGCAGGGTGAGGGCGGCGTGCTCCCGGCCCCCGACGCCTGGATGCGCCGGATGCGCGACATCACGGCCGCCCGCGGCATTCCGCTCATCGCGGACGAAGTGCAGACGGGCGTCGGCCGGACCGGCGCCTTCTGGGCCGTCGAGCACAGCGGCGTCACCCCCGACGTCCTCGTCCTCTCCAAGGCCATCGGCGGCAGCCTGCCGCTCGCCGTCGTCGTCTACCGCGACGACCTCGACGTCTGGCCGCCCGGCGCCCACGCGGGCACCTTCCGCGGCAACCAGCTCGCCATGGCGGCGGGCGCGGCGACCCTGGCCTATGTCCGGGAGAACCGCCTCGCCGAACGTGCCGCCGACCTCGGCGCCCGCATGCTCGCCGGGCTGCGCTCCCTGGCCCACGAGCACTCCAGCATCGGCGACGTACGCGGACGCGGCCTCATGCTCGGCGTCGAACTGGTCGACCCGACCGGACGCCAAACCATCCTGCACGGTGGTGAGTTCGACCAGCCGCGGAGTGCCTCCCGAAACGACGACCCGTCTTCGGCGGTGGTGGACGGGCGGACCGAAACCGCGCCCGACTCCGCCGTACGTGACCACCACTCCGGCTCCGCCCGCACGGTCCCCGCCGCACGTCAGGGCGGCCCCCGCGCAGCAGGCGGCCGATCCGCGGGCGCCCGACTTGAAGGCGCTCACCCGCACCCCTCCCAGTCCGACGAGGGCATGGCGGGTGAACACGCCGACCTCCATCAGCGCCCGAGCGACACCGCACACGACCTTCCGCAAAGCCGTCCCCACCCACCGGCCCCCGAACTCGCCGCCGCCGTGCAGCGGGAGTGCCTGCGCCGCGGACTCATCGTCGAACTCGGCGGCCGCCACTCCAGCGTCGTACGGCTCCTGCCTCCCCTCACCATCACCGACGAACAGGCGACCGCCGTCCTCGATCGCCTCGCCGACGCGCTCGCCACAGCGACACGCGCCCAGCACAGGTAGCCACCGCCGCCCACGCCCCACTGCCCGCCGCCCCCTTCCTCGCTGATCACGACGGAACCGGACTGCCCCGGCGGCAGCCGACCGCTTCTCCTGTCCCACCCCCTCGTCCCAGCCCCTGCCCGTCGCCACACGGAGCCCGACACCACGCAAGGAAGCCCCTTGAACGCCACCCCCGCACCCGACGGCCGTCCCCAACCGCACCCTTCAGGCGCCTACGGCACGCAATCCCCGCTGGCTGCGGAGTCCGGCACAGTCCCCCAGCAGAAGGGCAGGACCTACGAGGCCAAGCGCCTGCCGCACCACACCGCCGACCTCCTCGACCACCCCGACCCGCAGGTCGCCGCACAGGCCGCCGCCGTCGAGAACCTGCTGCGCTGCTGGGTGCGGGAGAACGCCATCGCCGCGCCCGACCACGGCTCCCTCCGCATCCCCCTCCACGCCAGCGGCACCGCCCTGCTGGTCCCCGTCGACTACTGGTCCCCGACCGGCTGGCACCGCTTCGGCCTCCCCTACCTGGAGGACGGCCCCGACTCCGCGCCCCCGGTCGACGCGGTCACGGTCGCGGCCCTCCTGACCCGCGAGTCCGCGTCCACGGAGGAAAGCCCGTCCGCCCCCAAGCCCACCGGTGCCCCTCGCGCAGAGCAGGCCGACTCCCCGAGCGGTCAGGAACAGGCAGAGGCAGAGCCGGAGTTGACCCCTCCAGTCGTGTCGGGTGAGGCGTCATCGGCTCCCCAGGCAGCGGGGGTGACGGCGCCCGAGGCGAAGGCGCCCCAGGGCGAGGCAACGGAGAGCAAGGCCCTGGCCCCAGATGCCACGGGCCAGCCGCCCAGCCCTCAGATGCCCACCCGGCAGCCACCTACGGGCCTCCCGGCACCGGACGCGACCGCACCTGCCCCGGCCGGAGCCCTCGCTGGATCAAACCCAGCCACCGGCGGAACCGCGACGCCCGACGTACCCAGGACGTCCTCGCCCGCAGCCCAAGAGTCCGCAGACGGCGCCGAACTCGTCGCCCGCGTCGCCGACTCCGTCCGCCGCACCGCCGACTTCCTCGCCGGCCGCCGGGAGAACCTGGACGACACCCCCGACCGCTTCCTCGCCGCCGAACAATCCCTCCTTCTCGGTCACCCCCTGCACCCGACCCCGAAGAGCCGCGAGGGCCTCTCCAGTACCGAATCCCGGCTCTACTCACCGGAGTTGCGCGGCTCCTTCCCACTGCACTGGCTGGCGGTCGACCCCTCCGTCCTGGCCATGGCCTCGGCCTGGACCGAGCGGGGCCGCACCGTCCCGGCCGACCGGCTCACCGCACGCCTGGCCGGTCCCGGTCTGGCACCGCCGGACGGCCACGCCCTGCTCCCCGTGCACCCCTGGCAGATGCGGGAACTCAAGCACCGCCCCGAAGCCGCCGAGCTCCTGGCCGCCGGACTCCTCAAGGACTGCGGCCCGCACGGTGCGCCCTGGAGCCCCACCTCCTCCGTACGCACCCTCTACCGGTCCGGCGCCCCGGCCATGCTGAAGCTGTCGCTGGGCCTGCGCATCACCAACTCCCGTCGTGAGAACCTCCACAAAGAACTCCACCGCGGCGTCGAGGTCCACCGACTGCTGCGCAGCGGCCTCGGCGAACAGTGGCAGGCCGTCCACCCCGGCTTCGACGTGATCCGCGACCCGGCCTGGCTGGCCGTCACCGGAGCCGACGGCAACCCCGTCGCCGGGCTCGACGTCATGATCCGGCACAACCCCTTCGGCCCCACCGACGACGCCACCTGCATCGCCGGCCTCGTCTCGCCCCGGCCCACCGACCAGCTCAGCGGCCAGGACCGGCCGCCGCTGCGCTCCCGGCTCGCCGAGATCATCACCCGCCTCGCCGGGCACACCGGCCGACCCCGCGGAGCCGTGGCCACGGAGTGGTTCCTGCGCTACCTCGAAAGCGTCGTACGCCCCGTGCTGTGGCTGGACAGCGAGGCAGGCGTCGCCCTGGAAGCCCACCAGCAGAACACCCTGCTACTGCTCGACTCCGAAGGCTGGCCGACCGGCGGGCGCTACCGGGACAACCAGGGCTACTACTTCCGCGAATCCCACCGCGCCGAGCTGGAGAAGCGCCTCCCCGGCATCGGGCAGCACAGCGACACCTTCGTCTCCGACGCGGTGACCGACGAGCGCTTCGCCTACTACCTCGGCATCAACAACGTCCTCGGCCTCATCGGAGCCCTCGGGTCCCAACGCCTCGCTGACGAACGCCTGTTGCTCGCCGCCTTCCGACGCTTCCTCACCGACGCGGCCTCAGGACCCGGCCGACTGCGCACCCCCCTGCCCGCCCGACTGCTCGACTCACCCGTCCTGCGCTGCAAGGCCAACCTGCTGACCCGGCTGCACGGCCTCGACGAACTGGTCGGACCCGTCGACACCCAATCCGTCTACGTCACCATCGCCAACCCTCTCCACATGTGAACCTCCACTTCGCCATCGCCCCTGCCCCCTGCCCGTCATGACCCACCCCTGAGGACCACACCCGGCCCCCACTGAACCCGCCCCCTGCCGAGAGGAGCGACGTCGTGCCTCCCACCGACGCGAGCACTGACGCCGGAACCGGGCCCGCCACCGCGGGCGCGACGGACTTCGAAGAGACCCTCGACCTGCGGCTGACCGACGAACTCGGCACGCTGACCACCCAGAGCGACGGGCAGGCGGTCCGCGCGGCAACCGGCACCGGCGGCGACGCACTCCCGGCGGCAGGTGGGGGCGACGGGGCGGGCACCCCGGCACCAGCGGACCTCCTCGACCACATCGCAGCCTGGAGCCCGAAAGGCACCGACACCGGCACCTTCCAACTCGTGCCCGTCCGAACCGAAGACGACCTGACGCTCATCAGCCGGTGGATGAACGACCCAGCCGTCGCCGCGTTCTGGGAACTCGCCGGACCCCTGTCCGTCACAGAGGCGCACCTACGTGCCCAGTTCGACGGGGACGGACGCAGCGTCCCGTGCCTCGGTGTCCTCGAAGGCACCCCCATGAGCTATTGGGAGATCTACCGTGCCGACCTCGATCCACTGGCACGCCACTACCCAGCCCGCCCGCACGACACCGGAATTCACCTCCTGATCGGTAGCGTCGCCGACCGCGGCCGAGGACTCGGCAGCGCCTTGATCAGAGCCGTCGCCGATCTCGTACTCGACCACCGCCCCTCCTGCGCACGTGTCGTAGCTGAACCGGACCTGCGCAACACCCCCTCCGTCTCCGCCTTTCTCAGCGCCGGCTTCCGCTTCGCTGCCGAGGTCGACCTGCCCGACAAGCGGGCCGCGCTGATGATCCGTGACCGGGCCCTGCGCGACCTGCTCTGACCTGCTCACACCGACTCACTGACCCTGCTCACAGCGACTCACCGCGACCTGCTCACTTCTCATACACCGCTCGACCCGATCCGGTTCCCTCCCAGAGGAGTCCCCGTGCCGAATCCCTCAGGCCCCCACAAACGCCACGACACCGCCGCGCTCTACGACCCGCCCGAGCTGACACAGGAACGCTGGGAGCAAGCAGGCCGACGGCTGCTCGCCAAGATCATCAGCGAGTTCGCGTACGAGGAGATCATTCAGCCCGTTCCCGCAGACGGGCAGCCTGTTCCCGCAGACGGGCAGCCCGTTTCCGCAGACGGGCAGCTCGTTTCCGCAGACGGGCAGCTCGGTCTCTCAGATGGGCAGCCCGGCCTCGCAGGCGGGCAGCCCGTTTCCGCGGACGAGGACTCGGGGGCGTACCACCTCCACCTCGACGAACTCCCCGCGGGCGAGCAGCCCCGCCCCCTCCTCACCTTCCGCGCCCGGCGCGGCGCCTACGGCAACTGGCGCGTGGACCCGGCCAGCCTTGCCCTCGCCGAAGGCGCCGACCGGCCCCGGCCGCTGACCGACCCGCTGCGGTTCCTGACCGCCGCGCGCCGCACCCTCGGCCTGGACGGCGCCACGCTCGGCCACCTCATCCGTGAACTGACGATCACCCTCAGCGCGGACACCCGCCTCGACCACGGCGCGCTGAGCGCGGCCGAGCTGGCCGACCTCGGATACGCGGAACTCGAAGGCCACCAGACCGGCCACCCCTGGCTCGTCCTCAACAAGGGCCGCATCGGGTTCTCCGCGACCGACGCCCGGCACTGGGCACCCGAGGCCTGCACCAGCGCGTCGATCCCCTGGATCGCGGTCCACACCAGCCTCGCCACCTACCGGGGCGTGACCGGCCTGGACACCTCCGACAAGCTCTACGCCCGCGAACTCACCCCTGCCACAGAGGAGTCCTACGCCGCCATACTCCGCGCTCGGGGGCTCGATCCGGAGGAGTACCTCTACCTGCCGGTGCACCCCTGGCAGTGGGACGACGTCGTGCTGCCCCTCTTCGCCCCGTCCGTCGCCGCCGGAAAGGTCGTCCCGCTGCCGACCGACGGCGACCTGCGCCTGCCCCAGCAGTCCATCCGTACGTTCCTGAACACCACGCACCCCGACCGGCACACCATCAAGCTGCCACTGTCGGTCCTCAACACCCTGGTGTGGCGTGGTCTGCCCACGGAGCGCACCCTCGCCGCCCCGGCCGTCACCTCCTGGGTGCACGCCTTGCGCGACACCGACCCGTTCCTGCGCGACGAGTGCCGAGTCATCCTCCTCGGAGAGGTCGCATCCGTAGCGGTCGAGCACCCCGTATACGACTCGCTGCCGGAAGTTCCCTATCAGTACAAGGAACTGCTGGGAGCCATCTGGCGCGAGCCCCTCACGCGCTACCTCGCGCCGGGGGAGCGCGCCCGTACTCTCGCCTGTCTGCTGCACACCGACCCGCAGGGGCGTGCTGTCGTCGCCGAACTCGTCGAGCGCTCCGGCCTTGCACCGACCGTCTGGCTGAACCACTTGTTCGCGGCGCTCCTGCCGCCTCTGCTGCAGTTCCTCTACCGGTACGGCACGGTGTTCTCGCCCCACGGTGAGAACGCCATCGTCGTTTTCGACGACAGTGACGTCCCGGTACGGCTCGCGGTGAAGGACTTCGTAGACGACGTGAACGTCAGTGCCAAGCGCGTGCCGGAGCACGACTCCATGCCTCCCGCCGTACGCGACATCCTGCTGACCGAGCCCCCCGCCTTCCTCACCCAGTTCATCCATGCCGGGCTCTTCGTCGGCGTCTTCCGCTATCTGGCACCGCTGTGCGAGGAACAACTGGGTGTCACCGAATCCGATTTCTGGGCCCTCGTCCGCGCCGAGATCCTGCGCCACCAGGCGCGCGCCCCCGAGCTCAAAGAGCGCTACGAGATGTTCGACCTGCTCACTCCCCGTATCGATCGGCTCTGCCTGAACCGCAACCGACTCCACCTCGACGGCTACCGCGACCGCGCCGAGCGCCCGCACGCCGCCGTTCACGGGACCGTGCCGAACCCGCTCCACCAGCCTTGAGCACGGTGTTGTCAGTGGGGCACCGTAGGGTGGTCGGGCTATGACGAAGCCCTCACTCCCCGAGCTCCTGCACGCCGCCGTCGCCGCCGTCGGAGGCACGGAGCGCCCTGGCCAGGTGACCATGGCCGAGACCGTCGCCGAGGCGATCGACGACGGTTCCCACGCGCTGGTCCAGGCCGGCACCGGCACCGGCAAGTCCCTCGGCTATCTGGTGCCCGCGCTGGCCCACGGGGAGCGGGTCGTCGTCGCGACGGCCACCCTGGCGCTGCAGCGCCAGCTGGTGGAGCGGGACCTGCCGCGGACGGTGGACGCCCTGCATCCGCTGCTGCGCCGCCGCCCCGACTTCGCCATGCTCAAGGGCCGGTCGAACTATCTGTGTCTGCACCGCCTCCACGAAGGCGTGCCGCAGGAGGAGGAAGAGGGCCTCTTCGACCAGTTCGAGGCGGCAGCCCCCACCAGCAAGCTCGGCCGCGACCTGCTGCGCCTGCGGGACTGGGCGGACGAGACCGAGAACGGGGACCGGGACGACCTCACCCCCGGTGTCTCCGACCGCGCCTGGGCCCAGGTGTCGGTCTCCTCCCGGGAGTGCCTGGGCGCCTCCCGCTGCGCGTACGGCCAGGAGTGCTTCGCCGAGGCGGCCCGCGAGCGCGCCAAGCTCGCCGAGGTCGTGGTCACCAACCACGCCCTCCTTGCCATCGACGCGATCGAGGGCGCCCCGGTCCTCCCGCAGCACGAAGTGCTGATCGTGGACGAGGCCCACGAACTGGTCTCCCGCGTGACCGGCGTCGCCACCGGCGAGCTCACTCCGGGACAGGTCAACCGCGCGGTGCGCCGCGCGGCGAAGCTCGTCGACGAGAAGGTCGCGGACCAGCTCCAGACGGCTGCGGAGGGCTTCGAGCGGCTGATGGAGCTGGCGCTGCCCGGCCGCCTGGAGGAGATCCCGGAGGACCTCGGCTATGCGCTGATGGCCCTGCGTGACGCCGCCCGCGCGGTCATCACTGCGCTCGGCACGACCCGCGACAAGTCGGTCCAGGACGAGGACGCCGTCCGCAAGCAGGCCCTGGCCTCCGTGGAGACCATCCACGACGTGGCCGAGCGCATCACGACCGGCTCCGAGTACGACGTCGTCTGGTACGAGCGCCACGACCGCTTCGGCGCCTCCCTGCGGGTGGCGCCCATGTCGGTGTCGGGCCTCCTCAGGGAGAAGCTCTTCACCGACCGCTCGGTGATCCTCACGTCCGCCACCCTCAAGCTCGGCGGCGATTTCAACGGGGTGGGGGCGTCCCTGGGCCTCGCCCCCGAGGGCACCCGGGCCGATGACGCCCCGGTGTGGAAGGGCGTGGACGTCGGCTCGCCCTTCGACTACCGCAAGCAGGGCATCCTGTACGTCGCCCAGCACCTGGCCCGCCCGGGGCGCGACGGCACGCGCGACGACATGCTCGACGAGCTGGCCGAGCTGATCGAGGCCGCGGGCGGGCGCACGCTCGGTCTGTTCTCCTCGATGCGTGCGGCGCAGTCTGCTGCCGAGGAGCTGCGCGGGCGCCTCGACATGCCGATCCTGCTCCAGGGCGAGGAGACCCTGGGCGAGTTGATCAAGAACTTCGCGGCCGACGAGCAGACCTGCCTGTTCGGCACGCTCTCGCTGTGGCAGGGCGTCGACGTGCCGGGCACCAGCTGTCAGCTGGTGGTCATGGACAAGATTCCGTTCCCGCGCCCGGACGATCCGCTGATGAGCGCCCGCCAGAAGGCCGTGGACGAGGCGGGCGGCAATGGCTTCATGGCGGTCGCGGCGACGCATGCCGCTCTGCTGATGGCGCAGGGCGCCGGCCGTCTCGTAAGGGCGTCGGGGGACCGCGGTGTCGTCGCGGTCCTGGACCCGCGCCTCGCCACGGCCCGGTACGGCAGCTATCTGCGGGCGTCGCTTCCGGACTTCTGGTACACCACGGACCGCAATCAGGTGCGCCGCTCACTGGCGGCGATCGCCGCGGTGGCTCAGGAGCAGAGCGAGTAGGCGAGACGAGGGCGCGTAGGCGCGGGCCGCCGCGCCATCAGTCCGCTGTGCCATCGGGCGGCGCCACAAGGCGCTGGGAACTGCCCTTCACGGGCCGGGCCACCCCGGTGCCCGTTGCGTCCCTCCCAGCCCCTTCAGGATGAACCTGGGCGTGCCCTGATCCCCCGCCGGAGTGCCAGGGCACAAGCCCGGAGTGCCCGGGCCCAGAGAGCAGAGCGCCAGGGCACAGAGCAGGGCCCCGGAACCGGCGCAGTGGGTTCCGGGGCCCGGTCGGGGGCACAGGCTCACACCCGGCGGAGGACCGCCACCACCTTGCCGAGGATCGTGGCCTCGTCGCCGGGGATCGGCTGGTACGCGGCGTTGTGCGGCAGCAGCCAGACGTGGCCGTCCTCGCGCTTGAAGCGCTTGACCGTGGCCTCGCCGTCCAGCATCGCGGCGACGATGTCGCCGTTCTCCGCGACGGGCTGGCGGCGGACCGTCACCCAGTCGCCGTCACAGATCGCGGCCTCGATCATGGAGTCGCCGACGACCTTGAGGACGAACAGCTCACCGTCGCCGACGAGCTGCCGGGGGAGGGGGAACACGTCCTCGACGGACTCCTCGGCGAGGATGGGGCCACCCGCGGCGATGCGGCCGACGAGGGGGACGTACGAGGCGGCGGGCTTGCCGGTCGTGTCGGTGGCCTGGGTGCTGGGCTGGTCCGAGCCGCGGACCTCGTACGCGCGCGGGCGGTGCGGGTCGCGGCGCAGGAATCCCTTGCGCTCGAGAGCCATCAGCTGGTGTGCCACCGACGAGGTGCTGGAGAGGCCGACCGCCTGCCCGATCTCCCGCATCGACGGCGGGTAGCCGCGCCGCTGCACCGAGTCCCGGATGACCTCGATCACCCGGCGCTGGCGGTCCGTGAGCCCCGAGCTGTCGGCGCGGATTCCTGGAGGTCGGCCCGGCAGGGAGCGAGTGGGCTTGGGCCCCTCCTGGTTCGTGGCTGCGTCATTCATGGCATGCACCGGCTCGAATCGGCTCCGGGAGCGGTCCTGGGCACTGATAGTGGCGCTGTCTGCGGTGGTGGTCACGTCGGTCGGCCCCTCTCGAGATGTTCTCCCTAGTTAGCCAACGGTAGTTGCTTTCGAAAGGTTGCGCCAAACACACGTTCGAGTGAAAAAACGCAGATTGCCTGCCGTGATCATGTGTCCGGGTGTATAGCTAACGATCGAGCCGAAAGGCATTTCGGTTCATTACGGTACGCTTCACCGCCGGGGTCGTAACCCTCTCGAGTGAGGCTCCCATAGTGCCATCCGCGGCCGCGTCAACCCCGCACCAGCCTCTCTCGGGTGGCGTTGGTGTGGCCGGGCCCAAGGCGCGCAAGGGATGGACGGCGCGGCGCGCGGGGGCGACCGGCGCGACACGCGATGGCGTCGAAATTTCCGGCAAACCCCAGATCTAGTGGTTGGATTGCGACCGCAGCCCAGAAGTTGTGGTCCCCGGTCCTTCGGGGGGTCTGGCATCGCCTATGCTTGGGGCTGCTTCGAGGGCCTCAAGGGTCCGCAGAGGCTTGTGAGTCGTGCCGTGAAGGAGGGTTGGAGTTCCATGCACTGCCCCTTCTGCAGGCACCCCGACAGCCGCGTAGTCGACAGCCGCACCACCGATGACGGCACGTCGATCCGCAGGCGCCGTCAGTGCCCGGACTGCTCGCGCCGTTTCACGACGGTGGAGACGTGCTCACTGATGGTGGTCAAGCGCAGCGGCGTGACCGAACCCTTCAGCCGTACCAAGGTCATCAATGGCGTCCGCAAGGCATGCCAGGGGCGACCGGTGACGGAGGACGCGCTGGCTCAGCTGGGCCAGCGGGTCGAGGAAGCGGTGCGGGCCACGGGCAGCGCCGAACTGACCACTCATGACGTGGGCCTCGCCATACTCGGTCCGCTGCAGGAGCTCGACCTCGTCGCCTATCTGCGCTTCGCGTCCGTGTACCGGGCGTTCGATTCGCTCGAGGACTTCGAGGCCGCGATCGTGGAGCTGAGGGACCGGTGCGAGGAGCGGGGTGACCGCGCGCCGGACAGCTCCGGCGCGGAGCGTGCCGCGACCGGCCGCGGGCCCGGAGGGACTGCAGAAGTCCCGCAGCCTGCCACTGCCGCCGACTGACCGTCGGACCGACGGTTCGGCGGCGAACCAGACCTGTCGCGAGGCGCCCAGAGGCGCTCGCGACGCAAGACACACACCGTGCTGCGGGAAGAACGCGGCACTTCAGGGCGTTTTAGCCTGATACAGGGAGGCGGCATGACCGAGACGACGAGCGGCCCCGCACGAGGTTCCCGCGCCAAGGGAGCCAAGGGCGGCAAGGGCCTGCGTATCGAGCGCATCCACACGACCCCCGGCGTGCACCCGTACGACGAGGTGGCCTGGGAGCGCCGTGACGTCGTCATGACCAACTGGCGCGACGGTTCGGTCAACTTCGAGCAGCGTGGCGTCGAGTTCCCCGATTTCTGGTCGGTGAACGCGGTCAACATCGTCACGAGCAAGTACTTCCGGGGCGCGGTCGGCACCCCGCAGCGTGAGGTCGGCCTCAAGCAGCTCATCGACCGCATCGTGAAGACGTACCGGAAGGCCGGCGAGGACTACAAGTACTTCGCCTCCCCTGCGGACGCCGAGATCTTCGAGCACGAGCTGGCGTACGCCCTCCTGCACCAGATCTTCAGCTTCAACTCGCCGGTGTGGTTCAACGTCGGCACGCCCCAGCCGCAGCAGGTCTCCGCCTGCTTCATCCTGTCCGTCGACGACTCCATGGAGTCGATCCTCGACTGGTACAAGGAAGAGGGCATGATCTTCAAGGGCGGCTCCGGCGCCGGCCTGAACCTCTCCCGCATCCGTTCCTCGAAGGAACTGCTGTCCTCCGGAGGCAACGCCTCGGGTCCGGTCTCCTTCATGCGCGGTGCCGACGCCTCCGCAGGAACGATCAAGTCGGGCGGCGCCACCCGCCGCGCGGCCAAGATGGTCATCCTCGACGTCGACCACCCCGACATCGAGGGCTTCATCGAGACCAAGGTCAAGGAAGAGGAGAAGATCCGCGCGCTGCGCGACGCGGGCTTCGACATGGACCTGGGCGGCGACGACATCACGTCCGTCCAGTACCAGAACGCCAACAACTCGGTCCGCGTGAACGACGAGTTCATGAAGGCCGTGGAGTCCGGCGGCAAGTTCGGCCTGCGCGCCCGCATGACCGGCGACGTCATCGAAGAGGTCGACGCCAAGTCCCTCTTCCGCAAGATGGCCGAGGCCGCCTGGGCCTGCGCCGACCCGGGCATCCAGTACGACGACACGATCAACGCCTGGCACACCTGCCCGGAGTCCGGCCGCATCAACGGCTCGAACCCGTGCAGCGAGTACATGCACCTGGACAACACGTCCTGCAACCTCGCCTCGCTGAACCTGATGAAGTTCCTCAAGGACGACGGCAAGGGCAACCAGTCCTTCGAGTCCGAGCGCTTCGCCAAGGTCGTCGAGCTGGTCATCACGGCGATGGACATCTCCATCTGCTTCGCCGACTTCCCGACCCAGAAGATCGGCGAGAACACCCGCGCCTTCCGCCAGCTCGGCATCGGCTACGCCAACCTCGGCGCCCTGCTGATGGCCACCGGCCACGCGTACGACTCCGACGGCGGTCGCGCCCTCGCCGGTGCCATCACGTCGCTGATGACCGGCACGTCGTACAAGCGCTCCGCCGAGCTCGCCGCGGTCGTTGGCGCCTACGACGGTTACGCCCGCAACGCCGAGCCGCACCAGCGCGTCATGAAGCAGCACGCCGACGCCAACACCGCGGCCGTGCGCATGGACGACCTGGACACCCCGATCTGGGCCGCCGCCACGGAGGCCTGGCAGGACGTCGTCCGCCTCGGCGAGAAGAACGGTTTCCGTAACGCTCAGGCGTCCGTCATCGCGCCGACCGGCACCATCGGTCTCGCGATGTCCTGCGACACCACCGGCCTTGAGCCCGACCTCGCCCTGGTCAAGTTCAAGAAGCTGGTCGGCGGCGGCTCGATGCAGATCGTCAACGGCACCGTGCCGCAGGCCCTGCGCCGCCTGGGTTACCAGGAGGAGCAGATCGAGGCGATCGTCGCGCACATCGCCGAGAACGGAAACGTCATCGACGCCCCCGGCCTCAAGACCGAGCACTACGAGGTCTTCGACTGCGCCATGGGCGAGCGCTCCATCTCCGCGATGGGCCACGTCCGCATGATGGCCGCCATCCAGCCCTGGATCTCCGGCGCCCTCTCCAAGACGGTCAACCTGCCGGAGACGGCGACCGTCGAGGACGTCGAAGAGGTCTACTTCGAGGCCTGGAAGATGGGCGTCAAGGCGCTCGCGATCTACCGCGACAACTGCAAGGTCGGCCAGCCCCTCTCCGCCAAGAAGAAGGAGCAGGAGAAGGCCGAGGTGACCGAGAAGACCGAGGCGACGATCCGCGAGGCCGTCGAGAAGGTCGTCGAGTACCGCCCGGTCCGCAAGCGTCTGCCCAAGGGGCGTCCCGGCATCACCACCTCCTTCACGGTGGGCGGCGCCGAGGGCTACATGACCGCGAACTCCTACCCGGACGACGGTCTCGGCGAGGTCTTCCTGAAGATGTCCAAGCAGGGCTCGACCCTCGCGGGCATGATGGACGCCTTCTCCATCGCTGTCTCCGTGGGCCTGCAGTACGGCGTGCCCCTGGAGACGTACGTCTCCAAGTTCACGAACATGCGCTTCGAGCCGGCCGGCATGACCGACGACCCGGACGTGCGGATGGCGCAGTCGATCGTCGACTACATCTTCCGCCGCCTGGCGCTGGACTTCCTGCCCTTCGAGACCCGCTCCGCGCTCGGCATCCACTCCGCCGAGGAGCGTCAGCGCCACCTGGAGACCGGTTCGTACGAGCCGGCCGACGAGGACGTCGACGTGGAGGGCCTGGCCCAGTCCGCTCCCCGCCAGACGGAGACTCTGAAGGCCGTCGTCGCCCCGGTGGCGAAGGCCGAGGTGCCCGCTCCGCAGCAGGCGCACACCAGCGCCGAGCTCGTCGAGATGCAGCTGGGCATCCAGGCCGACGCGCCGCTGTGCTTCTCCTGCGGTACGAAGATGCAGCGCGCCGGCTCGTGCTACATCTGTGAGGGCTGCGGCTCCACCAGCGGCTGCAGCTGACCGCATGACGCCGTGAGATGAGGGGCGGCGGGCCTTTGGGTCCGCCGCCCCTCATCGCGTTCTCAGCGGACGCCGCCCATGGCGGACGTGAAGGACGCCAGGTCGGTGTCGAAGCCGCGGAGCAGCTCGCGGAACGCCCAGGGCCCGCCCGGCTGATCCCGGGCGAACTCGGCGACCACGGAGGCCGTGGAACCGGCCACCTCCGTGAAGTCGTGCTCGACGAGGTCCGTGTACCCCTCCCGGATCCGGACCGAGGCATTCACTATGTCCCCGAAGACCCTGCCTTCCGGAGGCTGCTGGATGGCCACGCCGACCACCACGCGCACGTACCTCTCGGCGAGCCTCGCCAGCTCCAGGACCATGACCTCGTCGTAGCCGAAACCCTGGCCGGTCTTGCTGTCCCTGCTGAGCGTGATCGTGCCGTCCGGGGAGCGGCTGTCGAAGTGCACGAGGTAGGCGGGGCTGCCGTAGGGGTCATCGGCGGTGTACGTCGCGGCGACGATGTCCAGGTCGTGGGCCGCGGTACCGAGAGGGCTCGGGTCCCATCTCAGGCCGACCTCGACCTTCGTCAGCCCCTTCCTGATGTTGCTCACCGAACTCCCCCTCACCGTCGGCCGGTTGCCAGTGCTACGGACACGCTAAGGCTTCCCACTGACAACGGCGTCATGATCCTTGGCTTTGCATCGAGCGCCCCCGTGGTGATCATTGTTCCGTGACATGGAACGAGAAGGAACTGGACGTCGAGGCCTATCTGGCCAGGATCGCCTACCAGGGGGAGACGAACCCGGATCTGGCGACGCTGCGTGCGCTGCACCGTGCCCACGTGACGGCCATCCCTTTCGAGAACCTCGAGATCATGCTCGGCCGTCCCGTCCTGCTGGACGTGGCCGCTCTGCAGGACAAGATGGTGCGCCGCAGGCGCGGCGGCTACTGCTACGAACAGAACCTGTTGTTCGCTGCGGCGCTCGAACGCTTCGGCTTCTCCGTGACGGGACTCGGCGCCCGCATCAGGGCGGGATCGTCGTCTGTGCGCCCGGTGACGCACATGCTCCTGAAGGTCGAGGCGGACGGTGAGCAGTGGCACTGCGACGTCGGCTTCGGCGGCGAAGGGCTGCTCGAGCCCCTCCTGATGCGCGACGGCGTCGAAGAGCGCCAAGGAGCATGGCGGTTCAGCCTGAAGGGCGAGGACGGAGCGATGGTGCTGCGGACCGAGCACCCCGACGGCTGGTTCGACCTCTACTCGTACACGTCGACCCCGTGCCTTCCCGTCGACTACGCCGTCATGAACCACTACATCTCCACCCACCCCACGTCCCCCTTCGTCCGCCGTCCCATCCTGCAAAAGGCCACCCCGGAGGCGCGTCTTCGGCTGACCGGCACGGAGCTGGCTGTCACAGCCCCCGACGGCGAACTGGAGAAACGAGGCGTAACCGGAGGCGAGTTGGGGGACGTCCTCGTGCGCGAGTTCGGTATCGAGCTCAGCGACGAGGAGCTCGCTGACCTGATCCGGGGGCACTACCCGGGAGCGTGACCCGCGCCACGCGCCGCACCGTACGATGGCGCGGTGCTGGTCAAGTGGATTCGCTGCACCGTCGTGGACCGCCGGGGATTCGAGCGGGCGCAGCGAAAGTGGGCGGGGCTTCTGGGGGAGCCGGGTTTTCGGGGACAGGGCGGGGGATGGAGTCGTGGTCGGCCGAACGTGGCGCACATCTTCGCGTTCTGGGAGGGCCGCGCCTTCTACGACTCCTTCATGGCGCGCTCGCACGACCGGCTCGCGTCGGCGCAGGTGGGCACCTACAGAGACATCCAGGTCAAACTGTTCGACCACCGTTTCGACGTGAAGACAGGCTTCGAGCCGCGCTTCACGGACGCCGACGTGGTGCGCGTGGCGCACTGCCGTGTCCATGAGGAGCGGGTCGAACACTTCGCGCTGATGCAGGAGAAGGTCTGGAACCCGGCGATGGCCGGCTCGCCGGGGATGGTCCGAGGGCTCTTCGGAGAAGCCCCCGGGCACGAATTCCTGGTCCTGTCGATGTGGCAGTCCGCCGCCGAGCACGGCAAGTACCGCGCCGAGCGGGTGGAACGGCTCTCGCTGCGCGCGCAGACGGAGGCCGATGTCGCGGCGCTCGCGGGTGATGTCGTGGAGCTGGAGCCGTCCTGGACGGTGTGACGCGGTTGGCCACGGCCTCGGAGCCGGGGGCTTCTTGGGACCTGCGGCAGGCTGCTGCCCGGAGCGCACGCAAGCCCCACTGAGGTGCTGCCCGGAGGGCCGGGCCTTACTGAGGGCGAGCCCTTTGGGCGCGTAGTCCGCCAGTGACGGCAACGCCAGCGCCTGGCGAGCACCACGCGCGCGTGGCGGCCGAGGTGTCAGCGGTTCTCCGGGGTACTGGGTCGGTCGCCGGGCCGGTCGAACGCCCCCGCGCGCGTGGCGGCCACCGCCGCGGCTGCCGACTGATCGGCGAGCGCGGTGTCGATGGGCTCCCGGGTGATGAACAGGCGCAGCATGAGCGGCGCGGACACGGCCCGGACGAGCGCCGCCGCGTCGGTGTCCGCCGTCGCCTCACCGCGCGCGACCGCGCGCGCGATCACGGCCTCGCAGCGCGTGAACCGCTCGGTGTAGAACGCGCGCAGGGCATCGGCCGCGCGGGGGGACTGGAAGGCCGCGGCGATGAACGCGGTCGGCGCGGCCGCCTTCGACGGGTCGTCGAACGCGTCCACGACCTCGCGGGCGAGTGCGCGCAGATCGCCCTCCAGTGTGCCGGTGTCCGGTGGCGTCCAGGTGTCCTCGCCCGCCATGTCCAGGGCGTCGGCCACCAGCCCTTCCAGACCGCCCCAGCGGCGGTAGAGCGTCGTCTTGTGGACGCCGGAGTGCTCCGCCACGTACTCGATGGTGAGGCCGGGGTAGCCGTGGTCGCCCAGGCCGCTCAGTACCGCGTCGCGCACTGCCGCGCGGGTGCGGGCGGTGCGTCCGCCGGGGCGGCTGGTGCCGGGGGCGGGGCGCGGGGCTGCGGGGTTCGGGGCCGCTTCGGCGGCGCCTGCGTCGGGCTGGTCGGCAGTGGCGTCGTCCACCCGGTCGGAAGCTGTGTCGTTTGCCCGGGCTCGGCTCGTCGGCTTGCCTCTGCGCGGTGAGGGGGCGGCGCTTCGTGTCGCCTGCCCGGCTGCGCCGGATCGACCGGACCCCCGAGCCGTGCCGGACCTTCCGGCCATGTCGGACCCTCGGGCCGCGCCGGACTCCCCGCACGTGCCGGACTCCCCGCCCGTGTCTGACCTCCCGCCCGTGTCCGATCGATCGCCTGTGTCGGATCGATCAGCCGCACTGGATCGATCGGCCGCGCCAGCCCGCCCGGACTTGTTCATGTGTCTGGTCTCGCGACCCTGACCAGCAGGAACGGTCTCGTCTGTCATCGCTCTCCCTCTGCGCAGATTATGAGTGGACATCCAATCACTACTTCTGTTGCGTTAGCGAGGCCGCCGTGTCACACTCATCGTAATGCGACAAGCGTTGCATTAGCTTGTTGCCGGGTGGATGCGAGTTGTGCGAAAGCGGGGGATGTCCATGCCTACTCAGATCTCAGTGCGCGACGTGACCAAGACCAGGGGTGACCGTCTGCTGTTCGACGATGTCTCCTTCACCGTGCGCCCGGGGGAGCGCGTGGGGATCGTCGGGGAGAACGGCGCAGGCAAGTCCACGCTCCTGCACCTCCTCGCGGGGCGTACGCACCCCGATGAGGGCGAGGCGGTGACGGTCGCTGAGGGAGGCGCCGGGTTTCTGGCGCAGACACCCCAGTTGCCCGCCGACCGCAGCGTCGGCGATGCGATCGACGCCGCTCTGGCCGACCTGCGCTCCATGGAGCGACGCCTGCGCGACCTCGAAGCGGACCTCGAAGCGGCATCCGGCACGGTGCTGGAGGAGTACGGCGACCTGCTCACCGCCTTCGAACTGCGCGGTGGCTATGAGGCCGACGCGCGCGTCGACAAGGCCATGCACGGACTCGGGCTCGCACACATCGACCGAGACCGCCGTCTGGGCAGCCTGTCCGGCGGTGAGCAGGCGAGACTCGGACTGGCCTGCCTGATCGCCGCGGCACCTGAGGTGATGTTCCTCGACGAGCCCACCAACCACCTCGACGAAAGCGCGCTGGACTGGTTGGAGACCGCCCTGCTCGCCCACCGGGGCACAGTCGTCGCGGTCTCGCACGACCGCACGTTCCTGGAGCGCGTCGCCACCGCGATCCTCGAAGTGGACGAAGCCCGCCGCGCAGTCGTGCGCTACGGGGACGGCTATCGGGGGCTGCTCGCCGAGCGCGCTGCCGCCCGGCAGCGCTGGGAGCAGGCCCACGCCGAGTGGTGCGAGGAAGTGCGGCGTCTCGAAGAGTTCACGGCGACCACGGCCCACGCCGTGGCCGGAGGCCGTGCCATGAAGGACAACAACAAGATGGCGTACGACCGGGCCGGAGGCCGGGTGCAGGCATCCATCGCGAGCCGCGTCCGCAATGCCCAGGAGCGGCTTCGCCGCCTGCACGAGCAGCCCGTGCCCAAGCCGCCGGAGCCGCTGCGGTTCACCGCGCGCCCCGCGGCCGGAGCGGTCGAAGGGCCTCTGGTGACGCTCCGGGACGTGCGGATCGGAGACCGCCTCCAGGTACCGGAGCTCACGGTCTCCGCAGGTGAGCACCTGCTCGTCCACGGGGGCAACGGCGCCGGGAAGTCCACGCTCCTGCGCACCTTGGCGGGCGTACTCGAACCGGACGAGGGCACGGTCGTCCGCCGCGGCCGCATCGGCTACCTCGCCCAGGAGATCCCGGTGCGCCGCCCCGCCGAGCGGGTGCTCGAGACCTTCGGCAGAGGCCTGCCGCTCACCGAGGAGGAACAGGCCGAACTGCTCCTGTCCTATGGTCTGTTCCGGCCCCGCGACCTGCACGTTCCCGTGGGATCGCTGTCGGCCGGGCAGCGCCGCAGGCTCGCCCTCGCGCGGCTGCTCGCCCGCCCCGCCGATCTGCTCCTGCTCGACGAACCGGCCAACCATCTGGCCCTCACGCTGGTCGAGGAGCTGGAGCAGGCCCTCGACCGGTGGACCGGCGCCCTGGTGGTCGTCTCGCACGACCGACTCCTCCGGAGCCGTTTCACCGGCCGAATACGCCGGATGGAGTCCGGCCGGCTACCCGGCTGACCCATGCCCGCAGCGGCCGATCTAGGGTCGACCCATGGCACGACCGCGGCGCATCGTCCTCGTCCGGCACGGCGAGTCGGCAGGAAACGCCGACGACACCGTGTACGAGCGCGAGCCTGACCACGCGCTCGCCCTGACCGAGACGGGGTGGCGCCAAGCCGAGGAGACCGGGAAAGGGCTGCGGGAGCTCTTCGGCCAGGAACGGGTCAGCGTGTACGTCTCGCCGTACCGCCGCACCCACGACACCTTGCGGGCCTTCCACCTGGAACCCCAGCAGGTGCGCGTACGAGAGGAGCCCCGGCTGAGGGAACAGGACTGGGGGAACTGGCAGGACCGGGACGACGTCCGGCTCCAGAAGGCTTACCGCGACGCCTACGGGCACTTCTTCTACCGCTTCGCCCAGGGCGAGTCGGGAGCCGATGTCTACGACCGGGTCGGATCCTTCCTGGAGAGCCTCTACCGCAGCTTCGAGGCCCCCGATCACCCGCCGAACGTCCTGCTCGTCACGCACGGGCTGACCATGCGCCTGTTCTGCATGCGCTGGTTCCACTGGACGGTGGCCGACTTCGAATCGCTGTCCAACCCGGGCAACGGCGAGACGCGGACGCTGCTGCTCGGGGAGAACGGCAAGTACACACTCGACCGACCGTTCGAGCGCTGGCGTGAGCCGGAGCCGTACGGCATCACCGGATAGAGTGACAGGGCGATGACCGCTGACCTCTCTCCCGACCGGCGCCTGGACCGCGCCCTGGCGAGCCTGCGCGGCCTGGCCGTGGGAGACGCGCTGGGCTCCCAGTTCTTCACGCCCGCCCGCTATCCACTGCTCAAACGGCGCGAGCTGCCGGACGGTCCCTGGCCCTGGACCGACGACACCGAGATGGCGTGCTCCGTGCTGGCCGTCCTCACCAAGCACGGCCGCGTCGACCAGGACGCGCTGGCCCGCTCCTTCGCCGAGCACCATGACGTGGACCGGGGGTACGGCCCGGCCGTCACCCGTCTCCTCGACCAGATCCGGAGCGGCGGGGACTGGCGTGAGCTGGCCTCCGCCCTGTTCAAGGGACAGGGCTCCTGGGGCAACGGCGCGTCCATGCGGATCGCGCCGCTCGGCGCCTGGTACGCCACCGACCCGGAGCAGGCCACGCACCAGGCGGAGATCTCGGCCTATACGACCCACCAGCACAGGGAGGCCGTCGTCGGGGCCATGGCGGTCGCCGCCGCGGCCGCGCTTGCGGCCGACCCGGCAGGGCCGCCGACCTCCAAGGCGCTCCTCGACGGCGTCATCGCCCTGGTGCCCCGCAGCGCCGTGGGCGCAGGCCTTCGTAGGGCCCGGGACATGCTCGACTACGACGACGCCGGGACCGTCGCCGCCGTCCTCGGATGCGGTCGCCGTACGACCGCGCATGACACGGTGCCGTTCGCGCTGTGGTCGGCGGCCCGCGCGCTGGACGACTACGAGCGGGCGTTCTGGGCCACCGCAGCTGTGGGCGGCGACATGGACACCACCTGCGCCATCGTCGGAGGGGTCGTGGCGGCCGCCGGTGGGAAGCCGCCGACGCTGTGGCTGGAGCGGACAGAGGCACTGCCTGATTGGGTGCCGACCGAGGCTGGCTGACGCTGGGCCGTCTCCTCCATGGAGGGCGTGCCCGGGGCGAGGCGGATCGGTTGCCGTGCCTGGGAGGGGCCGCGGATAGGGCTGCGGCGTTCCGGATGCCTCGCCGGTGGGACCGACGACTCACGTGCGTGCCAGGTCCGCCTCGCCGCAGCGGACGGTCCGGCACGCACGTGGCTGGCCTCAGCCTCCGGAGGGGCCCGCGGCGCTCGCCGTACCCGCGAGCGCGTCCAGGTCGCTCTTGCGCACGCGGATGACCACCAGGGCGGTCACCAGGGCGAGCACGGCCATGCCGACGGCCGGAAGGAAGGCCGTCGAGATGCCCTGGGACAGCACCTCATGACCCCACGGCGCCGGGAGCTCGCCGGACTTGGCGAAGGCCGCCTTCTGCTCCGGTGAGGCCTTCGCCATGAAGTCCGGGATCTGCTCCTTGGCCTCGTCCCGGCTCGCCGTACCGAAGACCGTGGTCAGGATGGAGAGGCCGAGCGAGCCACCCACCTGCTGGGTCGCGTTGAGCAGGCCCGACGCGGCGCCCGCCTCGTGCACGGCGACTCCGGAGACCGCCGTCAGCGTCAGGGTCACGAAGTTCAGCCCCATGCCGAAGCCGAACAGCAGCATCGGGCCGAGTACCCCACCGAGGTACGAACTGTCCGGAGTGATGAACGTCTGCCAACCGAGCCCCAGTGCGACGATCGACGAGCCCGTCACCATGAACGGCTTGGGCCCGAGTACCGGCAGCAGCCGCTGCGAGAGGCCCGCGCCGATCACGATCGCGGCCGTGACGGGCAAGAAGGCCAGGCCCGCCTGGATGGGCGTGTAGTCCAGGACGTTCTGGACGAAGAGCACGATGAAGAAGAACATGCCGAACATCGCCGCGGCCAGGCTCAGCATGATCACGTACGTGCCCGAGCGGTTGCGGTCGGCGAACATCCTGAGCGGAGTGATCGGCTCCTTGGCGCGGCTCTCGATGAGGGCGAACGCCAGGAGCAGCACGACGGCCGCCCCGAACGACCCCAGCGTGAGGCCGTCGCGCCAGCCTTCCTCGGACGCCCTGATGAAGCCGTAGACCAACGAGGCCATACCGGCGGTCGAGGTCAGGGCGCCCACGAAGTCGAAGCGGCCCGGGTGCCGCTCGGACTCGCTGATGTAGAGGGGGGTCAGGAACGCGATCAGGACACCGATGGGGACGTTCACGAACAGCACCCAGCGCCAGTCGAGCCACTCGGTGAGCATGCCGCCCGCCAGCAGGCCGATGGCGCCGCCACCCGCGGAGACGGCGGCGAACACACCGAACGCGCGGTTCCGCGCCGGACCTTCGGGGAACGTCGTCGTGATCAGCGCGAGTGACGTGGGCGACGCGATGGCGCCGCCGACGCCCTGCAGGGCGCGTGCCGCGAGGAGTTGCCACGGCTCCTGGGCGAATCCGCCGAGGAGCGAGGCGAGGGTGAAGAGCAGGATGCCGGCCATGAAGACCCTGCGGCGGCCGAGGATGTCACCGGCACGGCCGCCGAGCAGCAGCAGCCCGCCGAAAGTCAGGGTGTACGCACTGACGACCCAGGTGAGGTCCGTCGTCGAGAACTCCAGCGCGTCCTGGATGTGCGGGAGCGCGATGTTCACAATCGTCGCGTCCAGGACCACCATGAGTTGGCAGGCGGCGATGATGGTGAGGGCCACGCCGGGATGTCCTTCCCGGCGGGCGGCGCCGGGCTTTTGATCTTGCCTTAACTGAGAGGTTGTCACTATGAGACCCCCGCAAGTGCGTTAGTGAACGCATCCGTTCACTGCCGCGTCTCACGGTAGTGAACCCCGGAGAGTGAACGCAACCGTTCACTGGGAGCTGCCTCGAACCCTCAACGGAGAGATGTAGATGCCTACTTCGCGTTGGAAGACCGCTTCCGCTCGGGTGGTCTCCCCGCGCCGCCGGGGGCCCGTGCTGGAGCGCGCGATTCTCGATTCCGCGCTGGAGCAGCTCAGTACGGTCGGCTGGAACGGCCTCACGATGGAAGGCGTGGCCGCGGGTGCCCAGACGGGCAAGGCCGCGGTGTACCGGCGCTGGCCGTCCAAGGAGGACCTCGTCATCCAGGCCCTGCAGACCGGACTGCCCAAGCTCGACGAGGTGCCGGACTGCGGCAGCGTCCGGGAGGACCTTCTGCAGCTGTGCCGCCAGATGCGTGCGGTCATGACCTCGCGACCCGGTTACGCCCTGCTTTCAGTCCTTCACGAATGTGACACGGCAACCGCTGAGCGCTTCCACGGCGTGATCGTCGAGGGCGTGATCGAGCCGAGTGTGGAACTCATCCGACAGGTCATGCGCCGCGGAATCGAGCGTGGAGAGGTCCGTTCCGGAGCGACGGACAAGTTCGTCTGCGAGGTGATTCCGGCGATGATGATGTACCGCTCCAAGGTGTGCGGCAGTGAATGGCCCGACGAGGAGTTCACGGACCTCATCGACCAGGTCATGGTCCCGCTGCTTCGGCCGTAGGACTCCGTGGATCGTCCCCGTGTGCCCTCGCGGCGCCTTCGCGGGCCCACCGTGGGTTCTTTTCTGGGTCCGTGCGTAAGCCGCCGTGAGGTGTGCGGTGGCCCGCCCGTGGCGGCTTGCTCTCGGGGTGCGGGGAAGCGGAATGCGGCTGCCTGGAGGGAGCGGCCGCACGGCGTCGGCGGAAGCCGTGGCGCGAACCTGTCGGGGGCTGAGAGGACCGGGGTGTCGCGAGTGGTCATCGGCGGCGTACGCTGTCAGGCGCCATGCCGTACGAAGCACCCACCCATACCGTCGAGCGCTCCTTGCGCGCCACCACCGGAGCGAAGATCGTCGCCGGTGTCGACGAGGTCGGACGCGGAGCGTGGGCGGGCCCGGTCACCGTCTGTGCGGCGGTCACGGGACTGCGCAGGCCACCCGCGGGGCTCACCGACTCCAAGTTGATCAACCCCAAGCGGCGGGCCGAGCTCGCCCAGGAGCTGACGGGCTGGGTCACGGCGCACGCTCTGGGGCACTCCTCGCCCGAGGAGATCGACGACCTGGGCATGACGGCGGCGCTGCGGCTCGCCGCGGTCCGCGCCCTCGAAGCCCTGCCGGTCCGGCCGGACGCGATCATTCTCGACGGGAAGCACGACTACCTCGGAAGCCCGTGGCGGGTCCGTACGGTCATCAAGGGCGACCAGTCCTGCGTGGCCGTCGCGGCGGCGTCGGTGATCGCCAAGGTTCAGCGCGACAAAATGATGGCCGAACTGGGCATCGAACATGCAGACTTCGGTTTTGCGGCCAACGCCGGGTATCCGTCGCCGGTGCACAAGGCCGCGCTGGCGGAACGGGGACCCACCCCGTACCACCGGCTTTCGTGGGCGTATCTTGATGCGCTGCCCCAGTGGCGGCACCTCAAGAAGGCCCGCAGCTGGGCGGAGGGAAACGTTCCGGAAATCCAGGGCCAGCTCGGCTTTGACTTCTGATGTTTTCCGCAGTTCCGGTCGCACTCAAGTGCCACCCGCCGACGCGTGTCGCATCGGCGTTTGATAGACAACAACGCATGCCTCTCATTCCCGAGGAGCCTCAGATTCACGAGAGTGCCCAGGGTCCCCGCGCCGCTTCGGCCAACGGCCGCACCGCGCCGACCCCCCGCCCCGTACCCGGTCCGCGTCCCGCGGCTCCGTCGCGCCCGGGCCGCCCCGGCCCCGCGCGGCCGATGCCGCCCGCGCAGCGCACGACGCGCGAGCCGGCCGTCAAGCCAGGGCCGCAGGCCCCGGCCGCACAGCCGGAGCCTGCCGCTCCGGCTGCCCCTGAAACCTCGGCCGACGGCGCCGTGGTTCCGCAGATCCAGTTGATCCCGGCCTCCGCCGACGGCGCCCTCGACGCCGCCGAGGAAGCCGTCGACCTGCTGTTGGACTCGGGCCGTGCTCCGGGTGAGGTCCTGGTGGTCACCACCGGCGAGCCGCACCCGTGGGCCGTGCACGAGCTGTCCTTCGGCGAGGGCGCCTACTGGGCCCAGCACGACGCCGGTGACGACGTCTTCTACGCCGACTCCGCCGCACTGTCCCGCGCCACGACCCGCCCCGCGGTCGTCGTCGCGCTGAACGGCGGCAGCGAGGAGGCCGAGGCCGCGGCCCTGCCCGTGGCGCTCGGCCGGGCCGGCACCCTGCTGATCGTCTGTGGCGACCCGCAGCGCATCAACGCCATGCTGGGCGCGAGCGTCTGACGCTCCCGCCCGGCGGGCGAGCCGCGGTGCGTGCGCCGCGGCCTGGGGACGCCGCAGTCGGCGTCGCCCGGCCGCGCTCGTTCGCGCCCCTCTGCCGATGCGCTCACGCGTACCGGTCCCAGAGGGGCGCACAACGCGGCACTCGACGCAGAGCACGGCGCGGGCAGAGCACGGTGCGGTTGAACCCCCATGGCCTCACCGCGCCGTCACACGTCCCTGAGACCTACCGCGCTGCCACGCGCCGTAACATCTCGGACGCCGCGCCCCCGGCCCGCGGCTGCCGCGGATCGCCCAGCGCGGTTCCGGCACCGCCAGCGGCACCCGTGGCACCGGCCGCCCCGGCGAGACCCTCGGGCGGCGACCCGGCGCTCGGCCTACGGCCCCCACGGCCTTCGCCGAGGACCTGCCAACCCTCCCGAGTCAGCGTGATGTACGCCCCGCACCGCAGGCCGTGCAGCGTGCAGGCGTCCCGCAACCCCCACATCCACGCTCCGTCCTCCTGCGTCCAACGCCCCTCCCCGTCACGGCAGTAGAGCAGTACGGCCGTGCGCACGGGGGTGCGGCGGCGCAGGTCGTGGGGGATGACCCGGCGCAACTGGGCGAGCAGCGCGTTACGGAACACCCATCCGTCTGCCGCGCTCGCCCGCCGGGCGAACGAGGCGGAGGCCCTGATCCGTTCCTCCGGATCGAGCACGGCGACGATCGCGGTGGCCGGGGTGGGCCGGTGCCGGGCGTGCAGTCCGCTCACGACCTCGCGCGGGTTCCGGAGCAGGGGGATCTCGGCGGCTGACCACTCTGAGGGCTCGAGCATTCGGGTCGGTTGCCGACCGGTGTCGGCCATCGCGGCGGCGGCCAGGGAATCCGATGTCGACGCCGCAGCGGACGGAGCGAATCCGAAGGTCACGGTCCTCCCTTCGGCTACGCGCCCCCAAGGAGGGCGGGGTCGGACTGGGGGGAGCGCACCGCGACACAGCCCTACCGGACCACGGGGAGCCGCGCGGGAGCGGTACCAATTCTTCCCGTCGTACTGGCTTGCGGCAACGAGCAATTGAAGCCGCCCGACCACTATCCGCTGATACGTCTTGCATATCCCTGCCCAGGGCACCGCACGGTAATGCGGACGTCACCCCTGCACGGCGAGGACCAGCGGCAACACCCCCTTCGCCCCTGCCCGTCGGAGCATGCGCGCGGACACCGCGAGGGTCCAGCCGGTCTCCGTCGCGTCGTCGACGAGGAGCACGGGGCCGTTCGCCTCCTGGAGCACCGTGGCCAGCGCGGGCGGCAGGACCAGGGAGCCGTCCAGGGCGCGCAGACGCTGGGCGCTGTTGCTCCGCGGCACGCGCACGTCCGCGGCCTCGGCGGCGTACTCCAGCGAACCGAGCAGCGGAAGGCGGCCGATCTCCGCGATCCGTGCCCCGAGCGACTGGATCAGCTGGGGCTTCGAGCGGGAGGGCATCGTCACCACGCCCACAGGGCGGGGCCCGGCATCGGCAGCACCCGACGCCCAGCCACCCGGGCCCTTGGCCCAGTCGGTCAGCACCTCCACCACGGCCTTGGTGACGTCTTCGGGCACCGGGCCGTCCGGTGCCTGCGGCGCGAGCATCGGGCGGAGGCGGTTGCCCCAGCCGATGTCCGACAGGCGCCCCAGGGCTCGCCCCGGAGAGGCCTGCTCGCCTGCGGGAATGCGACCCTTGAGCGTCATGCCCACGGCGGCGAGTCCGGTGGGCCACATCTTGCGGGGCTCGACCTCCACACCGGGCCTTGCGAGCTCACCACGCGCCGAGTCCAGAGCCGTGGAGGAGACGGCCTCGTCGAAGCGGCCCCCCGCGCAGTTGTCGCAGCGGCCGCACGGCGCTGCCTCCTCGTCATCCAGCTGGCGGCGCAGGAACTCCATGCGGCAGGACGTGGTCGAGGCGTACTCCCGCATGGCCTGCTGCTCGGCCTGCCGCTGCTTGGCGACCCAGGCATAGCGCTCGGTGTCGTACGTCCAAGGCCTGCCCGTGGCGATCCAGCCGCCCTGCACCCGTCGCACCGCGCCGTCGACATCGAGGACCTTGAGCATCGTCTCCAGCCGTGACCTGCGCAGCTCGACCAGCGGCTCCAGCGCAGGCAGCGACAGGGGGCGGTCCGCCTGCGCGAGCACGTCCAGAGTGCGGCGCACCTGCTCCTCGGGGGGGAAGGCCAGGGAGGCGAAGTAGTTCCAGATCGCCGTGTCCTCCTGGCCGGGCAGGAGGAGCACCTCTGCGTGGTCGACGCCGCGTCCCGCGCGGCCCACCTGCTGGTAGTAGGCGATCGGCGAGGAGGGGGAGCCGAGGTGGATGACGAAACCGAGGTCGGGCTTGTCGAAGCCCATTCCGAGCGCGGAGGTGGCGACCAGGGCCTTCACGCGGTTGGCGAGCAGGTCCTCCTCCGCCTGCTGCCGGTCCGCGTTCTCCGTCTTGCCGGTGTACGAGGTGACGACGTGGCCGCGCTGACGGAGGTAGGCGGTGACCTCCTCGGCAGCGGCAACCGTGAGGGTGTAGATGATTCCGGAGCCCGGCAGGTCGTCGAGGTGGTCCGCGAGCCAGGCCAGCCGGTGTGCCGCGTTCGGCAGCTGGAGCACGCCGAGGCTCAGGCTCTCGCGGTCGAGCGGGCCTCTCAGGACGAGGGCGTCCGACCCGCCGCCGGTGCCCAGTTGGTCGGCGACGTCAGCGGTCACGCGCGCGTTGGCCGTCGCCGTGGTGGCCAGGACCGGGACGCCGGGTGGGAGGTCGGCCAGCATGGTGCGCAGCCGGCGGTAGTCGGGCCGGAAGTCGTGGCCCCAGTCGGAGATGCAGTGGGCCTCGTCGACCACCAGCAGGCCGGTCGCCGCGGCGAGCTTGGGCAGGACCTGGTCGCGGAAGTCCGGGTTGTTGAGCCGCTCCGGGCTCACGAGCAGTACGTCGACGTCGCCCGCGGCCACCTCGGCCTGGATGGTGTCCCACTCCTCGGTGTTCGACGAGTTGATCGTGCGGGCGCGGATGCCTGCTCGCGCCGCCGACTCGACCTGGTTCCGCATGAGCGCGAGCAGGGGGGAGACGATCACGGTGGGACCGCTGCCGCGCTCCCGCAGCAGCGCGGTCGCGACGAAGTACACCGCCGACTTGCCCCAGCCGGTGCGCTGCACGACGAGCGCGCGCCGCTTCTCGGCCACCAGCGCCTCGATGGCTCTCCACTGGTCCTCGCGCAGACGCGGGCCGTCCGGCGGCCGCGTCCCGTCGGATGCGGGGGAGGGGTCGCCGACGAGGCGGGCGAGGACGGTGTCGGCCGCCGTGCGCAGGTCTTCGTTGCTCATGGCTCCATGCAACCCGATGGGTCGGACATTCGGCGAACGAGGCCGCCAGACTGTGGATATCTCTTGGCGTGGCCCTGCTCAGGGTTATCCACAGCCTTAACCGGAGGATTGCATTCCGGTGCAGAGTCGGCACATGACGCATCACAGCGAACCAGCCGACCCGATCGACGAGACCGTCGTTACCCTCCGCACGCCCGCCGAACTGGCCGACGCCTTGCCGTACTTGCTCGGCTTCCAGCCCGAGAACAGCGTGGTCCTCATCGCCCTGCACGGCCCACGAGGCCGATTCGGCGGGCGGGTGCGCCTCGGTATTCCCGAGCGCTCCGAGGACTGGCCGCCCGTCGCTGAGCAACTGGCCCAGTGCCTGGTGAGCGGCTGCGAACGGCGCGAAGCCCGGCCGGACGGAGTCGTCGCCTTCCTCTGCCAGGAGCCGGAAGCGTTCGCGGGGGACGCTTCCGGGCGGCAGGTCATGGAGCGCCTCAGGCCGCTGGCCCAAGCACTCCGCACCGAGTGCGGCGACCTCGACGTCCCGGTCCTCGAAGTCGTGTGCATCTCGGACGGCCGCTTCTGGACGTACTGCTGCCCGGACCAGCGCTGCTGTCCCGCCGAAGGCAACCCGCTGCTTCCCGGGGGCACGTCCGTGCTGGCTGCCGCCACCGTGTACGCGGGTTTCCAGGTCGGCCCCGCGCAGGGGCGGATCAGGGCCCGGCTCGCCCCCTGGCGGACCGCCGCCGCGAGCGATCAGGCGCGCGTCCTGCATGACACGGCCTGCGCACTCGTGCCCAGGATCCTCGACGATGGCGGCCACGCGGAAGTCGCCGCCGAAACCCTCGATCTGGCCCGCCGGGTCATGGCGCGCCTGGCCGCCGCACCCCCCATCGCCGACACGCTCGAAGCCGACGTTTACGACGACGAGCTGATCGGCCACGACGAGGCTGCCGCACTGATCCTCGGCCTCCAGGACCGCACGACGCGTGACCGCGCGGCCGAGTGGATGGAGGGAGACGAGGCGGCTCCGGCACTCAGGCTCTGGCGTGCGCTGGCTCGACGCTGTGTCCGGGAGTACCGAGAACACGCCGCCGCACCCCTGACCCTCGCGGGCTGGGTGGCCTGGTCGCTCGGAGACCTCGTCGAGGGGCAGGAAGCGCTCACCATGGCGTTGATCGCCGATCCGCACTATGCCTTCGCCCTGCTCCTGCATCCGGCGTGCAGCGCGGACAGCGACCCGGAGCCGATCCGCCGCATCCTGCGGGGCGAGCGCTCCCAGTGGGACACGGCGGCACAGGACCGGAGCGCTGAGGATGCCGAGAAGTCCACGGAAGCCGAGAAGCCCAAGGACGTTCAAGTTGAAGGAGTCGAGGCGCAGGAGGGCCCCGGGGTGCCGGAAGCCGCGTCGCCCGGAGGGGCGCCGGATCTCTCGGACAGCACGGACGCCCCCGATCACGCTACGGACACCCTCGATCGCGCAACGGACACCCTCGATCACGCAGGGGTCGGCGTCGACGTCAGGACGGCGCCCCGTGGCCGTTGGCACCGCTCTCGCACCTCCGGGCCGGGTCCTCGGCCCGGTGGCGGCGCGGGCACGGGACCGCGGAACCGGCGGGACACGATCCGACGCGGCGCAAGGCGCGACCGGTGACCACAGCGACGGCCGGGCCCTCGTGGAAGCCTCCGGTCCTGGCACGTGCGGCGCAGGTCGCCATCGGAACGCACCGCCGGATGGGCGGCTTCCTGCAACGCATGCGTGACTTGGGGCGGTCCCGGGCCGTTCACCTGAGTGGCGGTACCCGCGTCCTGGTCGTGACGCTGTTCCGTGACCGAGTCTCCGTAGCGCAGAGAACGCAGAAGTGGCTACCCCATGTCCGTTCCCGCCTCGTCTCCTGTCTCTCCCTG
This sequence comes from Streptomyces sp. NRRL B-1347, assembly GCF_000720325.1. GTDB lineage: Bacteria > Actinomycetota > Actinomycetes > Streptomycetales > Streptomycetaceae > Streptomyces. The sequence goes on along the minus strand of NZ_JOJM01000027.1, from coordinate 64,033 downwards.
GCCCGAGAGAAACGAAAGGCCGGAGCCGCACGCCTTCCGGGCGCCCGCGTCGGTTCCCCGGCGCCCTCCCAGTGGGCACGCGCCCGGTCCCGGGCCACGTCGCCTCGCCGCGCTGCCACCTGTGCACGACGCGCTGGTCTGTGTCGCCCTTCCCGCACTCGCGGTCTCTACGAACCAGGGGCAGCTGAACGGCCGCGGGCTGGAAGGGTTCTATCGCGCGGGTCGTCGCATGCTCTCCCGCTGTCAGGTGCGCGTGGCCGGACGCGAGCCGATCGCCGTGCAGGCGCGGATGCTCTCGGCGGACAGCGCCCGCTTCGTGGCGACCCTTCTCCCCTCGGCGGACGGAGGGCCGGACCCGGACGTCGTCGTGGAGCGGACCCGGCACGCCGACGGCACCGAGCGGATCACCCTGCACAGCTCGGCCAGCCGCCCCCTGAGGCTGCCGGTCGAGGTGTCGCTGGGCACGGACCTGGCGGAGCTCGGCGCGGTCGCGTCCGGCCGCGCCGGTCTCGAACTGCCCGCCAGCGTCCACGACTCAGGCATGCGCTGGTCCTCCGGAGAAGGCCACTGCGTGGTCACGGCCGTCCCGGCGCCCAAGGACGCGCTGGCCTCTGCGGGGCTGCTGCGCTGGGAGGTGCACCTGCCACCGGGAGGCAGCCAGAGCGTGGAACTGCGCGTACGGCCGCACGGCGCGGGGCCCCTGAGGCCGGTGGGCCACGGAGTGACCAGCCCCCTGTCCTCGGCCCAAGCGACCGGGGACGACCCCACGGTCCAGCGCCTGCTGGACACATCGGTGGCGGACCTCAGGGCCCTGCTGCTGCGCGACCCGGCCCACCCCGCGGACCTGTACGTGGCCGCCGGAGCGCCCTGGCGCTGCGGCCTCGCGCCCGCCGAGGCCCTCACGGCCGCCCGGATGGTGCTGCCGCTCGGCACCCGGCTCGCGGAGAGCACGCTGCGTGCGCTCGCCCGAGATCAGCTCACCCGCTCCGGGCCCTGCGCGGGCATGATCCCGGGGCCGATGCGGGACACCGGACCCCACTTGCCACCCGGATGCACGGGCGTGGAAGCCACCCTGCTGTTCCCCACCCTGCTCGCCGAGGCGTGGCGCTGGGGGATGCCGGAGGCAGATGTGGCGGAGCTGCTGCACCCGGCGGAGCGCTGCCTGCGGTGGCTGCTCGAAGGCGCCGCGAACGCGGAATTCGTGCGGGACGCCCACCCGGACTCCCTGTCCTCAGGGCCGGTGCGCTGCGAGATCCAAGCACACGCGCATCGGGCGGCACTCCTGGGAGCGGACCTGCTCGACGCGCTCAGGGGCACGGGAGGCGCGGAGCTGCGGCAGTGGGCGGAGCGGTTGCGGAGCCGGTTCCGGGCAGCGTTCTGGGTGGAGGACCGGACGGGCGGCAGACCCGCCGTGGCACTCGAGGCCGATGGACGGCCCTTGCCACATCTCACCGGCGGCGCGGCCCACCTCCTGGACACGGGGCTCCTGGGATCCGGCGAGATCGCCCCCGGCCTGCTCGACAAGGTGCAGACCGAGCAGGTCGCGAGGCTGCTCGGCGGGCCTGCCATGGACTCCGGCTGGGGCCTGCGCAGCCTCGGCTCGAAGGAGGCGGCATACAACCCCTTCGGGCACCGTGGAGGGGCGGTCCGGGTCCACGAGACGGCGACGGCCGTCACGGGTCTGGCAGCAGCGGGCTACGAGAAGGAAGCCGCCGCGCTGCTGCGAGGAACGCTGGACGCGGCGGCCGCCTTCGGGTTCCGACTGCCGGAGATGTACGGCGGCGAGCAGCGCATGGCCGGGAGCGCGCCGCTCCCGCACCCCGCGGCCTGCCGACCCGCAGCCGTCAGCGCGGCCGCCGGAGTGCAGCTCCTGACCGTGCTGGCCGGCATCCGCCCGGACGCGCCGGCGGGCACGGTCACGCTCAGGCCGGTCCGTAGCGCGCCCTTGGGGGAGCTCGGCCTGACGGCGCTGCGCGTGTCGGGCGCCCCCTTCTCCGTGCGTGTCAGCAGGCTCGGCCTCGCCATGGTGGAGGAGGCAGCCGACGGGCTGCAGTTGGGGGTGTGATGTTGCTGAGCGACGGTGCCACGGATGCGGCGGGCCGGACAGGAGGTTCTCAGGGAGCGGGGCCGGAACCAGATGGCGCAGGAGGTGTTTATCGTCAGGAAGACGACTATGATCGCGGCATGTCGCCCTACGACCCGTCGGCCTTCCCGCCCTTTGCTGTCACCGTCGATCTGGTCGTGCTGACCGTGCGCCGTCATGCGCTGTGCGCCCTGGCCGTGCGCCGTGGCGAGCCGCCGTTCCAGGGGCGTTGGGCGCTGCCCGGGGGATTCGTGCGGGCGGACGAGGGCCTCTCGGGAGCCGCGGCGCGCGAGCTGGTGGAGGAGACGGGGCTCTGTGCCCACGACCCGGACAGTCCGGTTCAGGCCAATGGCGCGCACCTCGAGCAGCTGGCCACGTACGGCGACCCGAAGCGCGATCCGCGCATGCGGGTGGTCAGCGTCGCCCATCTCGCCCTGGCCCCGGATCTGCCCGCGCCCCGTCCCGGCGGTGACGCGCACAGCGCGCGCTGGGCCCCGGTCGAGGCCCTGCTCCACCAGGGCGGGTACGGCAGGGAGGGAGAGCAGGCCGCGCCGCTGGCGTTCGACCATGCTCAGATCCTCTCGGACGGAGTGGAGCGCGCCCGTTCGAAGATCGAATACTCCTCGCTGGCCACGGCGTTCTGCCCGCCGGAGTTCACGGTCGGCGAACTGCGCCGCGTGTACGAGGCGGTATGGGGCGTCGCCCTCGACCCGCGCAACTTCCATCGGAAGGTGACGGGCACCCCGGGATTCCTCGTGCCCACAGGGGGGACGACGACTCGCCAGGGCGGCCGCCCGGCCCAGCTGTTCCGGGCCGGAGGCGCGACACTCCTCAACCCGCCGATGCTGAGGCCTGACGTCTGATCCCGCCCGGACTCGACGACTGTCGGCCCCCGGCCCGGTGCCTCGCTAGCAATATCTGGACTGCGGGTTGACACTCGCAGTCCACGCCCTGAGCGAAAAGCCGGAAATGTCGCGTTATCTTGCTGCGGTACCCACGGGGTTCGTCCGTCCCCGATCCGGCGGACTCGCCCCGCCCGCGAGCGGTCGCACATCCTGCGAGAGAAGCGATGATCCAGGCCATCGGACTGACCAGCAACCCCCGCAAGGACCTTCCGCCCGTCGTCGACGACGTCTCCTTCCAGGCGCGCACGGGCTGCGTCACCGCGCTTCTGGGTGCCTCGGGCTCGGGCAGGTCAACGACGCTCAGGCTGATGCTCGAACTCCAACAGGGGCGTGGCATCACCTACTTCAGAGGGCGGCCGTTGCACCGCATCGCGCATCCCTCGCGTGAAGTGGGCGTTCTGCTCGGCGATGTTCCTGGACACCCAGCACGCACAGTGCGGGGCCACCTGCGCTTGCTGTGCGCCGCGGTGGGTGTGCCTGTCACACGCGCCGACGACGTACTCGAAGCGGTCGGGCTCGTCAGCTTGCGCGAGCAGCGCCTGGGCACGCTCTCCCGTGGGATGGACCGCCGCCTCGGCCTGGCCTGTGCGCTCCTCGCGGATCCGCACACCCTCGTTCTGGACGAGCCCGCTGGGGATCTGTCGGCGCGGGAGGGCGTCTGGCTGCACGGCATCCTGCGGGCGCATGCCGCGCGGGGCGGCACCGTCCTGTTCACCACGGACGACGCCAAGGAGGCCGCCAGGGCCGCCGATCGGGTTGTCACGCTGGACGCGGGGCGGCTCGTCGCGGACCAGGACGCGGCGGAGTTCGCCCGTACGCGGCTCAGGCCGCGCGTCGCCGTGCGCAGCCCGCATGCCGCGCGTCTTGCCGCCCTGCTGGCCAAGGAGGCCCGCTCGCTCCGCCGGTCCGTCGAGGTGGTCCAGGAAGGCGGCAGCCGTCTGTCGGTGTATGGAAACACGTGCGGGGAGGTGGGGGAGACCGCGTTCCGCCACGGCATCCTCGTGCACCAACTCGCTGACGAAGTCGGGGACGCGGGGCCTTCGACGGCCAGCGCGCGGGAGCGGGCGCCGGTGGAGCAGGAGAGCGGTCCGGCGCGCGAATCCGGGCCGAGCGCGCGGGGCGGCTCTGGCGCGCAGGAGAGATCCGTGAGCTCCGCGGGGCCCGCCTCCGGTGAGCCGCGAGAGTCGCTCAAGGAAGCCGATCCCACACGTGCGTACGACACCGTGGCCGGAAGCTCGACCGTCGGCGCCGCTCCGGCACCAGATGCCGACGACGCTGCTGCGAGCACTGCCAGTACTGGCAGTACTGCGAGCACTCCGAGCACGGCGAGTGCGCCGCAGTCCTCGCCGTCTCCCTTGCCCCCTCCCATCGCCATCCGTACGGCACCGAACCCTCTCCGTCCGTTGCGCTACGAGCTGCGCCGCGCCGCCGGCGTCGGCACCGGGTACCTCACGGTGGCCGCGGCCATTGCCTTGTCCGCGCTCCTGTGCCTGTTCCTTGCCCGGACCGGACGCACGCCGCAGCTGCGCCTGCTCGCTGCCTGGCCCGGCGAACTTCCCCTGCCGCCCGCCGCCCTGGGTGCCGGGCTGCTCGGTGCGCTCGCCTTCGGTGAGGAGTTCCGCCATCCCGCCCTCGCCGTGGATCGCGGTACGGTGCCCCGGCGCCTGGGGCTCCTCGCCGCGAAGCTCGCCGTCGCCGCCACCACCGCGCTGCTGCTCGCCGGGCTCACCGTGGGGTGCGACGCCGCTCTGCTCCACCTGGTATACGGAGGCGAGCTCACAGAAGTTCCCCCCGACTGGCTTTCGGCGAGCGTCAGTTGGATTTTCTTCATGATCGGCTGTGCTTGGTCCGGGGTGCTGGCCGCCGGAGTGTTCCGGTCCACGACCGCCGGGCTCGCCGCAGTGCTCGCGGTGCCGGTCGTCGTCGTACCGCTCGTACAGAAGGCGCTGGAAGGGCCGTCCGTTCGATCGGCCGCTGGATTTCCGGGGCGGCTGCGCGAGCTCACGCTCGTGGAGTGGCCGTTCGGTGCCGAGCGGTACGTCGTCGGAGGGCTGCGGATGATGGCTCAACCCGTGGGCAGCGCGCTGATGTTGTCGCTTGTCGTACTGCTCGGCGCGTATCTGCTGACGTCGGTGCGCGGGCGGGCACACTGACGGCCTTCGCTGCCGCCACCGCACGTGGTCGACCTCCACTGCGCACGGTCGACAGCTCGCCGGCTGCTGATGGCTTTCCGACGCCCCTAGGCGCGTCACTGACGGGCGTCTGCCGCCTTTCGGCCCCGCGCTGTACACAAGTCTTCGTAGAGCAGCGACTTCTTTCCGATAAGGCGTCAATTGCAGCGAGGTAAGCGATCACCCTTTCGTGTGCTTTTCACCAAAGACCTCAAGGGACTTGGGGGCCAGGCCGACAACTGAATCCGTGAGTACCCTTGCGCACACCATGATGACCACCGCCCGCTCCGCAGACACCGGCCTCGCCGGCCCGGGCGAACTCGACCGCTACCCCTACGCCGAGGCCCACGGCGCCGACCGCGTGGTCGCACCCGTCTGGGACAGCGCCGACCAGGACCTGGCCCGCGTGGGGCGCCGGGCCGCCGGAAGCCGCGGCCGTGGACTGCACGGCCAACTGGTCCAGCAGCTGGGCCAGATGATCGTCTCCGGAGACTTGGGCGCCGACCGGCCCCTCGTCCCGGAGGAGATCGGTCAGCGGTTCGAGGTCTCCCGTACCGTCGTCCGCGAATCCCTGCGCGTGCTGGAGGCCAAGGGCCTCGTCAGCGCCAGGCCCAACGTCGGCACGCGCGTGCGCCCGGTCAGCGACTGGAACCTGCTCGACCCGGACATCATCGAGTGGCGGGCGTTCGGCCCGCAACGTGACGACCAGCGCCGCGAGCTCAGCGAGCTCCGCTGGACGATCGAGCCCCTCGCGGCCCGGCTCGCCGCAGGGCACGGCCGGGAGGAGATCCAGCAGCGCCTCGCCGACATGGTCGAGATCATGCGGCACGCGCTCGGCCAGGGCGACTCGATCACCTTCGCCCGCGCCGACGCCGAGTTCCACTCGCTGCTCATCCAGGTCGCGGGCAACCGCATGCTGGAGCACCTCTCCGGCATCGTCTCGGCCGCCCTCCAGGTCTCCGGCGGCCCCGTCACCGGCTGTGACCGCCCCACCGAGGCCTCGCTGGCCCACCACGCCCGGATCGTCGACGGCCTCGCCTCGGGCGACGGAGCCGCCGCGGAGGCCGCCATGCGCCAGCTCCTGACCGTCCACCCGGAGGTGGAGCGGGTCGTGCCCGCTCCTCGCGAGCACTGACCGCGCGCCCGCGTCGGCACGGCCGCCGTGCGCGCCGCGCAGCATCGTTTCGCTGCTTCCCCTTCCGCTGACCGCTCCCGTGTCGCCGGACTCCCGGGGCCCTGCCAGGGGCCGGGGGCCCGGCGACACGGGCGCAGCAGCCTCGGAGGCACGGACGAGTGCCCGCCAGGAATGAAGGGCACGCGCGCCTGGCATGAGGAAACGTGTCGGCAGCCCTGAAGATGTGGGTGAAGTCAAGGGGTGATGGTTGAAGGTGCGACCACTCTTCACCGGATGTCCGTCGACTCTGACCGCATCTGGACGTTTTTAGACGCTTACGGGGTGTGACTCGGGCCACGTAGATTGGGCGTAACGCTCCTAGAGACAGCGCGATGACCTAAGAGGTGGTAGCCGAGGAGGGAATACAGACGTCGTTCACGGCGCTGTGCAGCTCCACGGTCCGCCCGCGCCGTCGGCACAATCCCCAGCCGTCGGTCGTCGGCTCCGATCCATGGTGGACGGGGCCGGAAGCCGTTTTCCAACGTTCCGAGAGGTTGTTCGTGTCGGCCAGCACATCCCGTACGCTCCCGCCGGAGATTGCCGAATCCGTCTCTGTGATGGCGCTCATCGAGCGGGGAAAGGCTGATGGGCAGATCGCCGGCGACGACGTGCGTCGTGCCTTCGAAGCTGACCAGATCCCGGCCACTCAGTGGAAGAACGTTCTGCGCAGCCTCAACCAGATCCTCGAGGAAGAGGGTGTGACGCTGATGGTCAGTGCCGCGGAGCCTAAGCGCCCCCGCAAGAGCGTCGCAGCGAAGAGTCCGGCCAAGCGCACCGCGACCAGGACGGTCGCGGCCAAGACCGCCACCGCGAAGCCGGCCACCGCCACGGCCGCTTCCGCGAAGCCCGCCGCCGAAGGCATGGACGAGGACGGCACGGCCAAGAAGGCCGCTGCCAAGAAGACGACGGCCAAGAAGACCGTCACGAAGAAGACCGCCGCCAAGAAGACCACGGCCAAGAAGACCGCCTCCAAGAAGGACGGCGAGTTCCTCGACGAGGAAGCCACCGAGGAGACGCCCGCCGTCGGCAAGCCCGGCGAGGGCGAGCCCGCGGAAGAGGGTGCCCAGGGCTTCGTCCTCTCCGACGAGGACGAGGACGACGCGCCCGCGCAGCAGGTCGCCGCGGCCGGCGCCACCGCCGACCCGGTCAAGGACTACCTGAAGCAGATCGGCAAGGTCCCCCTGCTCAACGCCGAGCAGGAGGTCGAGCTCGCCAAGCGCATCGAGGCGGGTCTGTTCGCCGAGGACAAGCTCGCCAACGCCGACAAGCTCGCGCCGAAGCTCAAGCGCGAGCTGGAGATCATCGCCGAGGACGGCCGCCGCGCCAAGAACCACCTCCTGGAGGCCAACCTCCGTCTGGTGGTCTCCCTGGCCAAGCGCTACACGGGCCGCGGCATGCTCTTCCTGGACCTCATCCAGGAGGGCAACCTCGGCCTGATCCGCGCGGTAGAGAAGTTCGACTACACCAAGGGCTACAAGTTCTCCACATACGCCACCTGGTGGATCCGTCAGGCCATCACCCGCGCCATGGCCGACCAGGCCCGCACCATCCGTATCCCGGTGCACATGGTCGAGGTCATCAACAAGCTGGCGCGCGTGCAGCGCCAGATGCTCCAGGACCTGGGCCGCGAGCCCACCCCGGAGGAGCTGGCCAAGGAACTCGACATGACCCCGGAGAAGGTCATCGAGGTCCAGAAGTACGGCCGCGAGCCCATCTCCCTGCACACCCCGCTGGGCGAGGACGGCGACAGCGAGTTCGGTGACCTCATCGAGGACTCCGAGGCCGTCGTCCCGGCCGACGCCGTCAGCTTCACGCTCCTCCAGGAGCAGCTGCACTCCGTCCTCGACACGCTCTCCGAGCGCGAGGCGGGCGTCGTCTCGATGCGCTTCGGTCTCACCGACGGTCAGCCGAAGACCCTCGACGAGATCGGCAAGGTCTACGGGGTGACGCGTGAGCGCATCCGCCAGATCGAGTCGAAGACGATGTCGAAGCTGCGCCACCCGTCGCGCTCGCAGGTCCTGCGCGACTACCTGGACTAGGTCCGACTCCCTGGGCCAGGCCCAGGCTCGAGTCACAGCGCCACCGAAAGGCCCGGATTCCTTCCCGCGCGGGAGGGGCTCCGGGTCTTTCGTCTGTCCGCGTGGCAAAGGTGTGCGGCGCGCGCGACGGTAGTTGACTCTGGGTACGCGATGGCAACCCAGAGTGAGGAGATCGCATGCGTCGTCCCTTCGCCCGAGCGCTGGTCGGAACGCTGGCCCTGGGGGGCGCGGTGGCCGTCCTGCCACTGGCCTCCCCGTCTCCCGCGGCGGCCGACAGCGTGGTCGTCGGAGGCACGCCCGCGAGGGTGGCGGACAGCCCGTGGGCGGTGGCGGTCGCCAGCCGTGACCAGTTCGGGGGTACGCGCTCGGGCCAGTTCTGCGGCGGCGTCGTGATCGGGCCGTCGACGGTCCTGACTGCGGCCCACTGCATGGGCGAGGAGGTGCTCGGGGTGCCCCTCCGCGAGATGCGGGACCTCAGGGTCATCGCGGGCCGTGAAGACCTGGACACCGATGCGGGGAGTGAGATTCCGGTACGCGACGTGTGGGTCAACCCCGAGTACGACCCCTACACGAACGCAGGTGACGTTGCGGTCCTCACCCTGTCGAAGCCGCTTTCGCAGGCTCAGGTGATTCCCATGGCGCGGGCCGGGGACGCCGCGTACGAGCCCGGCACGGGCGCCGCCGTGTACGGCTGGGGCGATACGACGGGGATGGGTCACTACGCGCGCACGCTGCGTTCAGCGCGCGTGACGGTGCTGTCGGACGCGGTGTGCGAGCGGGCCTATCGGGGCAGCGTCGACGGGACGTACACGCGGTCGTCGATGCTCTGCGCGGGCGAACCGCGGGGAGGCCGGGATGCCTGCCAGGGCGACAGCGGCGGCCCGCTGGTCGCTCACGGGCGGCTCATCGGCCTGGTGTCGTGGGGAAGCGGGTGCGGCCGGGCGGACAGCCCCGGGGTCTATACGCGCGTCTCGGACGTTGCCCGGGTGGTGCAGCGGTATGTGTAGGCCTGCGGCGGGCTGAGGGCCTAGCGGGGTGCCCAGAGGTGTCTGGGGCCTCATGGGGCCGCCAGTCGGCGGCCTGGAGCGGCTTGTGGCGGCGCCTGAGGGCTCGCGGGCCGGTCCGGCGGGCCCGGGGCGCCCACGCGGGCCCTGAAGGCCTACAGAGGGGTGCCGCACGGCCCGTGGAGGCCGCGCTCTGGGCCTCGCGTCGAGGCCGAAGGTCCGCATCGACGTTGATGGGCCGGATAGGCCCATCGGGAGCGTCAGGAGTCCAGGAACGAGAGCGGGCGGCTGCCCCTGGGTCACAGGGGGAGCCGCCCGTGCCGGTCTGGTGGTCCGGCGCTCGCTCGTCGTGGGTGCGAGGCGTCAGCGTTCTTCTTCGGTCGCGCTCGCCGGCGCGGCCGTCAGACGCTCCGTCTCGTCCTGTATCTCAGCGGCGATCTTCTTGAGTTCCGGCTCGAACTTGCGACCGTGGTGGGCGCAGAAGAGCAGTTCACCGCCGCTCAACAGGACGACGCGCAGGTATGCCTGGGCGCCGCAGCGGTCGCAGCGGTCAGCGGCCGTCAGGGGGCTCGCGGGGGTCAGAACAGTAGTCACGTCGCCTCTTCTCTAGCTCGACGAGCTGTCGTACCAGGGTCAACATCCAACCAGCCCGAAAACGTTCCCGCTCGTGGCTTTTCCCCGAACTTTTCTTTCGAGGAGGCTGTCTGCTGCCGGTTGGCGGCGAATGTGCCGTATTGCGTGTCTTACGTGTCGTACGGTTTCGCGCTGTCTGTCAGGTCAGGTCATCCGCCGGCTGGCTTGCCGGTTGTTCATGAGGACGTGCCCGGAGCCTAAATGGTTCATGCCTGGAAGGGAACGTGACGTGCGCTTCACTCCATCGAGGGATCGAACACGCGTACGCTTCTGGACTAGTCTGGACCGAGTGCGGGTTGACTTGAGGGTGGCGTGACAACGGCTCTACCAGGCCTCGGTACCCTCTCACCGGCAGTAGAAGCCGAGCCCTTACCCCCAAGGGCCTCACTTGAAATTCAGCGAGGAGCGAACCGCGTGACCGCCGAGACGTCCGTGCCGTCCACAGCGTTGCTGACCGGAGCCGACCGGGACGGTTCCAACTACACCGCGCGGCACCTGCTCGTCCTGGAAGGGCTCGAGGCCGTCCGCAAGCGTCCGGGCATGTACATCGGCTCGACGGACAGCCGCGGCCTGATGCACTGCCTCTGGGAGATCATCGACAACTCCGTCGACGAGGCCCTGGGCGGGTTCTGCGACCACATCGAGGTCATCCTTCACGACGACGCCTCCGTAGAGGTCCGGGACAACGGCCGGGGCATCCCTGTGGATGTCGAGCCGAAGACCGGGCTCTCCGGAGTCGAGGTCGTCATGACCAAGCTGCATGCGGGCGGCAAGTTCGGCGGCGGCTCGTACGCGGCCTCCGGCGGTCTGCACGGCGTGGGCGCCTCCGTGGTGAACGCCCTGTCGGCCCGCCTGGACGTCGAGGTGGACCGTGCCGGGCACACCCACGCCATCAGTTTCCGGCGCGGCGTTCCCGGTGCGTTTGCGAAGTCGGGCCCCGACGCCGCCTTCGACTCCGCGGCGCGGCTGACCAAGGTCAAGAAGGTCCCCAAGGCCCGCACCGGCACCCGCGTGCGGTACTGGGCCGACCGCCAGATCTTCCTCAAGGACGCCAAGCTCAGCCTGGAGAACCTGCACCAGCGTGCACGCCAGACCGCCTTCCTGGTGCCGGGCCTGACCATCGTCGTCCGCGACGAGTACGGCCTGGGCGAGGGTGGCACGAAGGGTGAGGAATCCTTCCGCTTCGACGGTGGCATCAGCGAATTCTGTGAATACCTGGCACAGGACAAGGCGGTCTGCGACGTCCTGCGCTTCTCCGGGCAGGGCACCTTCAAGGAGACCGTTCCGGTACTCGACGACCGCGGCCAGATGACGCCGACGGAGGTCACCCGAGAGCTGGGCGTGGACGTCGCCATGCGCTGGGGCACGGGGTACGACACGACGATCCGGTCCTTCGTCAACATCATCGCCACACCCAAGGGCGGCACCCACGTCACGGGCTTTGAGCGGTCGCTCACCAAGACGGTGAACGAGGTGCTGCGTGCCCAGAAGCTGCTCCGCGTCGCCGAGGACGACGTCGTCAAGGACGACGCCCTGGAGGGGCTGACGGCCGTCGTCACCGTCCGCCTGGCGGAGCCGCAGTTCGAGGGCCAGACCAAGGAGGTCCTCGGCACGTCGGCGGCCAACCGCATCGTCGCCAACGTCATCGCCAAGGAACTCAAGGCGTTCCTGACCTCCACCAAGCGCGATGCCAAGGCGCAGGCCCGCGCGGTCATGGAGAAGGTCGTCGCCGCCGCCCGGACGCGCATCGCCGCCCGCCAGCACAAGGACGCCCAGCGCCGCAAGACCGCTCTCGAGTCCTCCTCGCTCCCGGCGAAGCTCGCCGACTGCCGCAGCGACGACGTCGACCGCAGCGAGCTCTTCATCGTTGAGGGCGACTCCGCGCTCGGCACGGCCAAGCTGGCCCGGAACTCCGAGTTCCAGGCCCTGCTGCCGATCCGCGGCAAGATCCTCAACGTCCAGAAGTCGTCCGTGTCGGACATGCTCAAGAACGTCGAGTGCGGCGCGATCATCCAGGTCATAGGAGCCGGGTCCGGCCGGACCTTCGACCTCGACGCCGCCCGCTACGGCAAGATCATTCTGCTGGTGGACGCCGATGTCGACGGCGCGCACATCCGCTGCCTGCTCCTGACGCTCTTCCAGCGCTACATGCGGCCGATGGTCGAGGCGGGCCGGGTCTTCGCCGCCGTCCCGCCGCTGCACCGCATCGAGCTGACCCAGCCCAAGAAGGGCCAGGACAAGTACGTCTACACGTACTCGGACCGCGAGCTGCGGGAGACCCTGCTCGAGTTCGAGCGCAAGGGCGTCCGGTACAAGGACTCCATCCAGCGCTACAAGGGCCTCGGAGAGATGGACGCCGACCAGCTGGCCGAGACCACGATGGACCCGCGCTACCGCACCCTGCGCCGCGCCCCGGTAGCCCCGGTAGCCCCGGTAGCCCCGGTAGCCCCGGTAGCCCCGGTAGCCCCGGTAGCCCCGGTAGCCCCGGTAGCCCCGGTAGCCGGTCACGGCGCGCGCCGGGCGTGAGGCAGGCAGTTCGTCAGGCGGCGCACAGGCCGGTCGGCTGCCTCGTCGCCCGCCTGCCGACCCGCCACGTCGGGTGCCTCCACCCTCGGGTGGAGGCATCTGGTCCACCCAAGATCCACCCGTGCTCCGATCCCCCGGCCAGGCCGAATCCGTAACGTCGATGGCGTCGCACTTCATCGTCCGCGCACGTCATCGGAGGCCGTGATGCCCGGGTTCGCCCAAGCGCTGCTGATCCCCGCAGTCATTGCGCTGGTCGTCATACGCCAGATGAAGCCGCAGCGGCTGACCGACGCCCGGCGCTGGTGGCTGGTGCCCGCCGTCCTCGCGTACTGCGGCCTGCGGGAATCGGGCCTCATCGACCCCGGCCACCGGGTGGAGTCGCTCGCGCTGCTCGGTAGTGAGCTGTTCATAGGCCTGCTGATGGGCGCCGCCTGGGCGCGCACCAGTCATGTCTGGGCCGAGCAGGACGGATCCGTGTGGAGCCGCGGCACCAAGGCCACAGCTGTGGTGTGGGTCGTCGGCATAGCCTCGCGGCTCGGGCTCATGGGCATAGGCCTCCTCATTGGCATCCACCAGGGCGCCGGTGCGCTGCTGCTCGCCCTCGCGGCATCCCTGCTGGTGCGCGCGGGTCTCCTGGAGCTGCGGGCCCACACCCTCCGCACAGGCCCGGCACTCGTCGGCGCCATACGGTGACAAGCTGGCCGCACTGACGGGAGGAGCGGGTGTGACGCGTGGCATCTGGACGCGCTGGCCCGCGCGGGAGGCACTCACCCAGCAGGAGCTGACCCGGCCTCGCCGGTTGCTCACCTGGGGCGTGCGCGCGGTGTTCATCGGCATGCTGCTGTGGAGCGCTTTCGCGCGGCGGGAGATCCTCGGCTGGGGCCTCGCCCTCGCGGTGCTTGTGATCGTTCTCTGCGCGGGGGCGGCGGCGTGGTTCCTCCACACCACGCTGGAGCGGCGCTTGTGGCCGTCACTGGCGTTGTGGGGCGTGCTGTTGATCGCGGGAGGGGCGGCACAGGGGACCGGGTTCGAGACGCCCGCGGCCGTGCTGTGGTGTGCCAGCGCGATGATGGCGCTGGAGCGACTGCCCCTGGCCGTGGCGGCGGTCGCCGCGCTGACGTCACTGGGGGCGTTCGCCGTGGTGAACGAGGACCCTTGGCCGACGACGGCAGCCATCACCGTGGGGCTCGGCCTCGCCGGGTATGTCCTGCGGTTGGACGCCGAGGCGCGGGGCAACGCGCAGCGGCTGCTCGCACAGGAGCGAGCCGCACGGGCCGCAGAGGCGGAGTCGGCGGCCCTGGGGGAGCGTGCCCGTATCGCCAGGGAGATCCACGACGTGCTGGCGCACAGCCTCTCCGCTCAGCTGGTCCACCTGGAGGCGGCCCGGCTGCTGATCGAGCGGGACGCGGACCGGGACCAGGTCCTGGGCCGGGTCGTGGCGGCGCGGTCGATGGCCGCGGAGGGGCTTGCCGAGACGCGTCAGGCGCTGTCGGCGCTGCGCGGGGAGATGACTCCGGTCGAGGAATTCCTGCGGGAGCTCGCTCGTACGGACGGTGCGTCCGTCGCGGTCTCCGGGGAGCGGCGGGTACTCCCCGCGGAGGCATCGCAGGCGGTGCGAAGGGTGGCGCAGGAGGCGATGACGAACGTACGGAAGCACGCGCCGGGGGCCAAGGTGGCGGTGTGCTTCGAGTATGGAGAGGGGGAGGTCACCTTGGATGTGACCGATTCGGGGGGAACGCCGGGGGAATTCACGGCATCGGGAGCCGGGTACGGTCTGCTGGGAATGCGTGAGCGTGCCGAGTTGCTCGGCGGCTCGCTGGAGGCGGGGCCGGAGGACGAGGGCTTCGCCGTGAGGCTGAGGGTGCCGGGATGACAGGGGACGACGGGCGTCGCGACGGTGCTTCCGTGGCTGGTGCTGGTGCTGGTGCTGGTGCTGGTGCTGGTGCTGGTGCTGGTGCTGAGCCGGGCGCCGGGGCTGGAGTGGGGGCGCCGGGAAGTGGTGCTTCAGGGGCGGTTGTTGGTGTCGATGCCGGGTTGGCACGGTCGTCGGGGCAGGGGGCTGCGAGAGAGGGCAAGGCGCCCGCGCGCGTGGTCGTCGTCGACGATCAGACCGTGGTGCGTGAGGGCATCGTGATGCTCTTGGGGCTGTTGCCGGGCGTCGAAGTCGTCGGGGCCGGGGGTGACGGCGAGGAGGCGGTGCGGCTCGTGGGTGAACTCTCGCCGGACGTGGTGCTGATGGACCTGCGCATGCCGCGTTGTGACGGGGCGGAGGCCACCCGCCGGATCCGCGCCGAGTACCCGGGCACGCAGGTCGTGGTGCTCACCACGTATGCCGACGACGAGTCGCTGTTCCCGGCGCTCAAGGCCGGGGCGCGGGGATATCTCACCAAGGACGCGGGTGGTGAGGAGATCGTGCGGGCCATCGAGGACGTGCTCTCGGGGCAGGCCGGGCTATCGCCGCAGATCCAACGGCGGCTCCTGGAGCGGCTTTCGGAGCCGGAGCCCCCCGCGCGACCGGTGGAGCCGCCGGACGGCCTGACGCTGCGGGAGACGGAGGTGGTCGCGCTGATCGCGGAGGGGCTGACGAACCAGGAGATCGCACGGACGTTGCAGGTCTCCACGGCCACGGTGAAGACCCACATCAACAATCTCTTCGCCAAAGCGGGTCTCAAGGACCGTGCGCAGGCGGTGCGTTACGCCTACCGGCACGGTCTCGCGCAGCCGCCGGGGAGTAGCCGCAGGTGAGGATCCCCGTCACCTGATGGGGTGAAGAGCGGGGAGAGAAGAGGGACGGATCTTCCTGTTCTGCCCATCCTTGGGCTCGCGGCCGAACATGGCTGCGGACAAGGAGAGTTCGGTGGAGAAGGACGACGGCTGCGATGCCGGGCGGGACCGGCCCGGTGACCTGAAGGATCCGTGGTACGACGAGCTCGCCGCCGGCTGGGGCGAGCTGGACGGCACGGGCACGCCCACGCCCACGGATCCCGCCACCGCGCCGCGGCGGCACGGGAGCGCGGCCGACATCTACCTGGAGGTGCAGGCGAGCGCGGCGTTCCAGGAAGTGCGCCGCCGCTACCGAAGGTTCGTCGTCCCGGCGGTGATCGCCTTCTTCACCTGGTATGTGGCGTACGTCGTGACGGCGACGACGGCGCCGGGGCTGATGGCGCGGCCCGTCGCCGGAGCGGTAAATGTGGCGATGGTGGCAGGGCTCGGGCAGTTCCTCACGACGTTCCTGTTGACCTGGGCGTATGCCCGGCATGCCCGGCTGCGGCGGGACCGGCCGGCGCTGGATCTGCGCTGGGCCGTGTTCGAGCAGAACAGAGAGCGGGAGCTGAGGCAGGGGGCCGAGCGGTGACCGGTGACCATCAGACGCTGGCGCTCGTGCTGTTCGGCGTGTTCGTGGCGATCACGCTCGGGATCACGACGTATGTGAGCCGTAACAGGCATGGTTCGGCGGAGGAGTTCTATGCGGGCGGGCGGCTGTTCTCGCCCATGGAGAATGGTTTTGCCATCGCGGGCGACTACATGTCGGCCGCCTCGTTCCTCGGCATTTCCGGGCTGATCGCGCTGTACGGCTACGACGGTCTGCTCTATTCGGTGGGCTTTCTCGTCGCATGGCTGGTCGTGTTGTTCCTCGTGGCGGAACTGGTGCGCAACTGCGGCAGGTTCACGCTCGCCGACGTCGTCGCGGCGCGGATGCGGGAGCGGCCGGTGCGCATCGCCGCGGGCACGTCATCGGTGACCGTGTCCGTGCTCTATCTGGTGGCGCAGATGGTGGGCGCGGGTTCACTGGTCGCGCTGCTGCTGGGGGAGACGAGTGAGGCCGCCCGGACGTGGGCGGTGATCGGTGTCGGCGCGCTCATGGTCATCTATGTGTCACTGGGCGGGATGCGGGCCACCACGTGGATCCAGATCGTCAAGGCGGTGCTGCTGATGGGCGGTGCGATCGCGCTGACCGTGCTCGTCCTGATGCGATTCCACGGCGACTTCGACCAGCTGCTGCGTACGGCGGCCGACCGCAGTGGGCACGGAAGTGACTTCCTGGCGCCGGGACTGAAGTACGGCGGGGACTGGACGTCGCGGCTGGACTTCATCAGCCTGGGGCTCGCCCTGGTGCTCGGCACGGCCGGGCTTCCGCACATCCTCTCCCGCTTCTACACCGTGCCGACCGCGCGCGCCGCCCGTCGCTCTGTCGTCTGGTCCATCGGCCTGATCGGCAGTTTCTACCTGATGACGATCGTGCTCGGCTTCGGGGCCGCGGCGATCGTCGGCTCCGACGCGGTGCGCGGGTCGAACGCGGCGGGCAATACGGCGGTGCCCCTGCTGGCGCTCGATCTGGGCGGGGGCGCGGACTCCACGGGAGGAACGGTTCTCTTCGCGGTGGTCGCCGCCGTGGCGTTCGCGACGATCCTCGCCGTGGTTGCGGGGATCACGCTCGCCTCCTCGGCGTCGGTGGCCCATGACCTCTACGCGTCCCTGCGGCGGCGGACCAAGCAGCGCAGTGAGGTGGCGGTGGCGCGTGTCGCCGCCGCCGGGATCGGGGTGGTCGCGATCGGACTCGGTCTGCTCGCCCGCGATCTCAACGTCGCGTTCCTGGTGGGACTCGCCTTCGCGGTCGCCGCGTCCGCGAACCTGCCGGTGCTGCTGTACTCGCTGTTCTGGCGGGAGTTCACCACGCGGGGCGCCGTGTGGTCGGTGTACGGCGGGCTGCTGCCGGCGCTGGTGCTCGTCGTGCTGTCGCCGGTGGTGTCCGGGAGCACGGACTCGCTGTTCCCCGGCGTGGACTTCCAGTACTTCCCACTGGACAACCCGGGGCTCGTCTCGATCCCGCTGGGCTTCCTCGCGGGCTGGCTCGGGACGGTCACGTCGGCGGACCGGGCGGACCAGGCCAAGCACGCGGAGACGGAGGTGCGTTCGCTGACCGGGGCGGGCGCCGTGTAGCCGACCTGGGCCGAGGGGCACCGCGCCGGGTGGGTCAGCGACTCGACGACCACTCGTAGCGGTGTTCGGGGCGTCCTGTGTCGCCGTACTTCAGGCTCAGCCGCACCCGGCCGGTGCGCTCCAGGAGCTTCAGATAGCGCTGGGCGGTCTGGCGGCTGAGCCGGGTGCGTTCCCCCAGCTCCTGGGCGGAGAGCGGCCCCTCGGCGGCCATCAGGGCCCTGCGGACCAGCTCCGCGGTCGTGGGGGAGTGCCCCTTGGGCAGCTCCGGTGCCGGAGTCGCCGAGAGCGCGCCGAAGATCCGGTCGACCTCGGCCTGCTCGGCCTCGCCGCCGCCGTCCAGGGTGCGGCGCAGGGTCGCGTACGCGTCGAGCTTCGTACGGAGTCCCGCGTACGAGAACGGCTTCACCAGGTACTGGAGCGCGCCGTGGCGCATCGCGGCCTGCACGGTGGTGACGTCGCGGGCCGCCGTCACCATGATCACGTCGGTCTGGAGGCCGCGTTCGCGCAGCGTGCGCACGACGGTGAGGCCCGTCTCGTCCGGCAGGTAGTGGTCGAGGAGTACGAGGTCGACGGGGACCTCGTCGATCAAGCGCAGAGCCTCGGCCGCGTTGTGGGCCCGGCCGGCGACACGGAAGCCCGGCACCTTCTCCACGTAGGCGGCGTTGACGTCCGCGACCCGGACGTCGTCGTCCACGACCAGTACCTCGATCATCGTGCCTCCTCCGTAGTGACCGATGTAGTGACCGATGTAGTGGCCGACGTGGTGACTGGTGGGGGGACCGACTGCGGGTCGGTGGCGGCGGGGGGCTGCTCCCCGGCCACTGGCTGCGGTTCCGCCAGTCCTTCGGGGAGGACCACGGTGAACTCGGCACCCCCGTCGGGGCCCGCGCCGACGCGTGCGCTGCCGCCCTGGCGCTCGGCGAGCCTGCGCACCAGCGCCAGCCCGATGCCCCGCTGCCCGTGCGCGGGCGGTTCCTTCGTGGACCAGCCCTCCGTGAACACCGCCTCGCGCTGATCCTGCGGAACACCAGGGCCGGTATCGCGTACCTGGAGGACAACCGTGCGTCCCTGTAGACCCTCAGTACGCAAAACGACCTCTACGCGTGCGTGCCGTGTGCCGGTCGCTGCGTCCAACGCGTTGTCCACGAGGTTCCCGACGATCGTCACGAGGCCGCCCGGATCGACGAGCCGGTCGGGCAACGCCGTGTCTCCGGAGACGGCGAGTGTCACGCCGCGCTCCGCGGCCACGGTGGCCTTGCCGACGAGCAGGGCGGAGAGCAGCGGATCGTGGACCTTCTCGGTGATCTGCTCGGCCGTCACCCGGTGGGCGCCCGCCACCTCGCCGACGAACTCAGCGGCCTCCTCGTACATCTCCAGCTCCAGCAGGCCGAGCAGCGTGTGCATGCGGTTGGCGTGCTCGTGGTCCTGGGCGCGCAGGGCGTCGATGAGGCCGCGCGTGGAGTCGAGTTCGCGGCCGAGCTGTTCCAGCTCGGTGCGGTCGCGCAGGGTCGCGACGGCACCTCCGTCGTCCGTGGGCATGCGGTTGGCGATCAGGACGCGCTGGCCCCGTACGGTCAGCAGGTCGGTGCCCGTGACCCGCCCGGCGAGCACGTCCGTCGTACGGCCCGGTCCGAGTGCCTCGTCCAAGGGGCGGCCGATCACCTCCGTGCCGAGCCCGAGGAGCCGCTGCGCCTCGTCGTTGAGCAGCCGGACGCGTCCGGCGCGGTCCAGGGCGACGACGCCCTCGCGGATGCCGTGCAGCATCGCCTCGCGCTCCGCGAGCAGCGCCGAGATGTCGGAGAAGGCCAGGTCCCTTGTCTGGCGCTGCACGCGCCGGGAGATCAGGTAGGCGGCGAGCGCACCGGCGGCTAGGGCGCCGCCCGCGTACGCGAAGAGGCTCGGGATCGTATGGATCAGACGGTCGCGGACGCTGTCGTACGCGATGCCTACGGAGACGGCGCCGACGATCTCGCCGCCCGCGACTCGCAGAGGCACTTTCCCGCGCGCGGAGCGCCCCAGCGTGCCGTTGTCGATCTGCATGACGTCACGGCCGGCGAGCGCGTCGCTGGGGTCGGTCGAGACGACCTTGCCGATCTCCCCGGGGTCGGTGTGCGACCAGCGCACGCCCAGCTTGTTCATGATCACGACGTACTCGGCCCCGCTGGCCTCGCGGATGCGTTCGGCCGCCGCCTGGACGGGCCCGTCGGCCGCCGGACGCGTCGAGGTGAGGTCCCGGACGATCTGCGGCTGTGCCGCTGTCGTCTGCGCAATGGCGAGCGCGCGGCGCATGGCCTGGTCGTCGAGCTGCTTGCTGAGCGGCGCGAGGAACAGCCCCGTGGCGAGCACCGTGACCCCGGCGGCGATCGCCAGCTGCATCAGCAGCACCTGCGAGAAGACGCGCCGCGGCAGGCCGAGGCGCAGTCGTCTGGCAGGAGGAGTCGGGCTCATGTGACGAACGGTACGGCGGCGGGCGGTCTTCTCTTAAGGGAGTGTGGCGTGGATCTCGTACGCCTCCTGGAGCCTCGCCCGGGGGCTTCAGGAGGCGGTCCTGGCGCCTGCCGGGCGGCTCGTGCGCTCCCGCGCGCCCTTGTGCGCCTAGGCGAGCGCACTGCGAGCGGATGCGCCCCCGGTCTCGGCCCCGCTCCCGTCCACGGCCCCGCTCTTGGGCCCGTCCCCGTTCCTGTCGTCGTGCTTGTCCTCGGTCCCGGCCGGCACGGCCTCCGTGATCTCGCGGACCGCCATCACGTCCATCCGTGCCGGTGACCCCAGGGCCGCGCCGCAGCTCTCCGGGCGCGGCGGCAGCGAGGAGCCCTGGGCGACGGTGACCCGCCAGTGCCGCCCGTCGGTGTGGGCCACGGTGACCTCCCAGCGCGGGGCGTCGCCCGTCGTCCCTACGACGCTCAGGACGCCCGCGCGGTCCTCGTGGGCGGCGGCGCGCACCGCCAGCTCGGCGGCCTGCCCGGGGCGCTCCCAGGCGGAGTTGCCCCGGCAGCCCTCGGTGACGACGCGCCCTTCGCGCACCGCCTGCAGGACGCCCTTCACCGTGGGCGCCGCCGTCCGGCCGTACGCGTACCCGTACGGGAGCACCAGCAGGGTGGGGGAGAAGCGATGACCACCTAGATGAGTGATTTCCCAGACGCCTTCCTCGCCGGACGTGGCGAGTTCGGCGGCGAGCGGGCGGCCGAGCAGGGCGCAGCAGCGGTCCCGCTTGCCGTTCGTGCACACGAGCGCGAGCGGGGCGCCGGTGTGCGGGCGCCCGAAGCCGCCGTGGTCGCCCGCGCCGAGCGCCGCGAAGTCCAGGTCGAGCAACTGCCGAGGCTCGTCGATCACATGGGCGCGCAGCCAGGTGGCTCCCGGCGAGGTGTGGGCGATGAACACCCGGTGCCGTGCGGGCGTGTGACAGTCGGCGTGCCGTCCGGGGCGCCGGATGAGCGCGACCCGTACGCCCGTCGACTCGGCCGCGCGCTCCAGTGCGCGGCCGACCTCCGGGTCCAAGTGGCTCGACGTGAGCGCTTTGGCACCCCAAGGGCCCGGCTGTTCCAGGAGCAGCCACGTCTTGGCGGTGGCCGCGGTGCCCGCGAGGGGTTCGCTCAGGTCCCGCGATGCGGTGGCGCAGGTACTCACGGAGGTGAGCCTAACCTGCGGCCCCGGCCGGATTCACGCGTCCTGCTTGGTGGGCAACGGCTGCGGCGGGCGCTGTCCGACGTACTGGCCGACAGGACGCATCCGCATCGGCCGCTCCTCGTACTCCTCCAGGGCGTGCGCGATCCAGCCGGCCGTGCGCGCCACCGCGAAGACCGTCTCGCCCGCCTCCGCGGGCATGCCGGACGACACGGTGAGGACGGCGAGCGCGAGGTCGATGTTGGCGTGCAGGTCGGTGTGGCGGGCGGTGGTGGCCACCACGTCGCGCGCCGCCGCGAGCGCGGGCCCGGCCTTGGGCATCACTTCGAGCAGGCCGAACAGTGCCTGGGCGCGCGGGTCCTCGCCCGCGTACACGCGATGGCCGAGGCCGGGAACGCGACGGCCCGCGCGCAGCTCGTCCGCGACGACGGGTGCCGCGCTGCCCCGGTCGAGGACCTCCAGGAGCATGCGGTGGGCGAGGCCGCTCGCCGCGCCGTGCAGGGGGCCCTCCAGGACGCCGAGGCCCGCCGACACCGCCGCGTAAGGGTGGGCGCGCGCGGACGCGGCCACGCGGACCGCCAGCGTGGATGCCGCGAGGTCGTGGTCGACGAGCAGCGCGAGGGCGGTGTCCAGGGCGTGGAGCGAGGCCTCGTCGGGCTTGCGGCCGCTCAGCCGCCCCCACAGCCGTCCGGCCAGCGGGCCGCCGTCGCGGTGCGTCGGCAGGAGGGGCGGGAGCGCCGCGACCATGGTGGGAATCAACGTGCGGGCCGTGCCGACGACCGCTTCCTCGGAGAGGTCGAAGCGGAGCGGGTCGGCGGCCGCCGCCGAGATCGCCGCCACGCGCAGCCGGTCCGTGGGGGCGCAGTGCGCGGGCAGGGCGCGTACGGCGAGCCGCGCGGCACCCGCCGGCTCGGGCGGTGCCGTGAAGTGGATGCCCGGGCGCAGGACGCCGGTCCACAGCCACTCGGCGACCTCTTCGTAGGAGTGGCCCAGGGCCAGCTCGGCCGCGTCGACGCCGCGGAAGTAGTAGCGGTCCTTGTCGATCAGGGTGATGCGGGTGCGGACGGAGAGCTCGTTGGCCGAGGTCGCGACGGCGGGCTCGCGGCGGTTTCTGCGCGCGAGGGCCCGCACCTCCTTGGGGTCGAAGGTGCTGCCGCGCCCTCCGGGGCCGCGGCGGCTGCTGAGCTGGCCCCGGCTCACGTACGCGTACACGGTCTCGGGCTTCACGCCGAGCAGCTCCGCGGCCTCCTTGGTGCTGATCCGCCGACCTTCGTGCGCGACCGCACCCGCTTCTTGATCCGTCATGGGCGTCACCGTATCTGCGTCCGGACAGCTGTATTTACATATTGATTCAATCAACATTGACAGAAATTGAGTCAAGCATGGACAGTCGAATCAAGTCCAGGGAGGAAGTCGAGGAACACCATGCCGATCAATGGCTCCGCCGCCACCCCCACCGCGCCCGTCGAGGTCCCCCGCGGCCTCGCGGGTGTCGTCGTCACCGAGACCCAACTCGGCGACGTCAGGGGATACGAGGGCTTCTACCACTACCGCCAGTACTCCGCCGTGGAGCTCGCGCAGACCCGCGGCTTCGAGGACGTCTGGCACCTGATGTTCCACGGCACGCTGCCCGACGCCGCGCGGCGGGCCGCCTTCGCCGAGCAGACCGCGGCCCTGCGGCACCTGCCGGAAGAGGTGCGCGCGGCGCTGCCCGCCATCGCCCGCGCCAGCGCGCTCTCCGGTCCGCTCTCCGGGCTGCGTACCGCGCTCTCGCTCTTCGGTGCCTCGAAGGGCTTCCGGCCGGTGTACGACATCGACGGCGACCGGCGCCGCGCCGACGCGCTCGCCGCCTCCGCCGTCGTGCCGACCCTGCTCACCGCGCTGTACCGGCTGGGCCAGGGCCTCGACCCGGTGGAGCCGCGCGACGATCTGTCGTACGCCGCCAACTATCTCTACATGCTCACCGGTTCCGAACCGGACGCCACCCGGGCCCGGGCCGTCGAGCAATACTTGATCTCAACCATTGATCACGGCTTCAACGCGTCAACCTTCACGGCTCGCGTCATCACGTCGACGGGTGCGGATGTCGCGGCCTGTCTCGTCGGTGCCGTCGGCGCGCTGTCCGGGCCCCTGCACGGTGGCGCCCCCAGCAGGGCCCTGGACACGCTCGACGCGATCGGCACGCCCGACCGCATCGACTCCTGGATCCGGGAACGCGTACGAGCGGGCGAGCGGATCATGGGCTTCGGGCACCCCGTCTACCGCACCGAGGACCCGCGCTCCCGCATGCTCCGGGGCATCGCGCAGCAGTTCGGCGGCGAGCTCGTGGAGTTCGCGGTGGAGGTCGAGCGGCAGGTCGAGGCCATCCTCGCGGAGCTCAAGCCGGGGCGCGAACTCCA
Source organism: Streptomyces sp. NRRL B-1347 (assembly GCF_000720325.1). Lineage (GTDB taxonomy): Bacteria > Actinomycetota > Actinomycetes > Streptomycetales > Streptomycetaceae > Streptomyces. The sequence goes on along the minus strand of NZ_JOJM01000027.1, from coordinate 40,537 downwards.
CACGAACGTGGAGTTCTACGCGGGCGTGGTCATGGAGCTGTGCGGGCTGCCGCGCGAGATGTTCACGCCGACGTTCGCGTCCGCGCGCGTGGTGGGCTGGAGTGCCAACATCCTGGAGCAGGCGGAGGACTCGAAAATCATCCGGCCCGCGGCCCGGTACGTGGGGCAGGAGCCGCCGGTGGCGGTACCGCCGTTGGATTGAGGTGGGTGCGGCCACGGGACGGGCCGGCTGGGTGGCGGACGGAGCCGGGCCGACGGAGCGCCCTCGTTCACGCTGTGGACGGGGGCGCCCCGCGGCGCTGGTCGGCCAGAGCGCGCTCGAAGACCCGGAACATGCGGCCCTCCGCGCTGTCGGCCGGCAGTTGGCTTTTGTGCTCACGCGTGGCGTTCCAGTAGCGCAGGAAGGTAGGGCTGGACAGCAGGCTCGACGCGTAGACGACGAGGTCTTCCTCGGTGAAGGTGCCCCAGCTCAGCGCCAGGACGTAGTGATTGAAGGTCAGATTGGAGAACAGGTTCTGACGCAACTCCGTGGTCGACTCACGGGGGAGGTCGTCCCATACCTCGGCCAGGTCGGGGTTGTTCATGACCATCTCCGTCAGTTGCACATGGAGTGCGCGCATGTCTGCCTCGGCGCTCCGGTGCAACTCCGCCCGCGACGCCGACAGTTCCTCGCGCTGGTGCGCGAGCTCCTGCCGCTGCATGCGCAGTTCACGCTGTTGCAGGAGCAGTGTGGCGATGAGCAGAAGGAGGGCGACCCCGGAGAAGACGGCGCTCACGCCGCCGAAGTAGTCCCCGATCTGACTTCGCTTCTCCGCCGCCCTGCTGCCGCCGTTGGCGGTCTCCACGCCCCGTATCAACAGGCCGCTCACGACGATGGACGCCAGGCCCACGAGCGCGATGCCGACAGTGACGGCGGTGGTCCACAGGAAGATGGTGCGTGCCGAACGCCATGCGTGTTGACCTGGCATCAGTCACCCCTGGGCGAGAGTCTTCCCAGGGGTGGGTACAGAAAACGGCGCCCGGGATGGTGGGTGCCGCAGGGTGATGGATCCGTCGACGGGCTATGCGTCGGGGATGTCTGCCTTGGCCCGAATGAGGGTCTCTCGGCTGATCACGACGATGCGTTCGTAGTCGGCGCGAGCTGCGTCGGCGGGCAGCTCGCCGTCGAGGTCCGCGGTCATCTCGGTCCCGATCACGAGGAAATTGCCATCGGTCAGTTCGAAGATGTCCGGGCAGTTGGCGCCGGCGAGGCTGCCCCGCTCACGCGGGGGAGGGCCTATTCGACGGAGGATTTCGGGCACAGCGGATCTCCATGGGTGCATGAGGTGGGGTGGAGCGCAGAGCGAGCGGAGCGAGGGGAGGCACCTGTGGTGAGGGATCACTCACGTGAAGGTGGCTCGGGGGCGGAGCGCCGGAGTCGGGCGTCGCGTCCTGCTCCGGTTGCCGATCAGGCGTCGGGGATGTCTGCCTTGGCCCGGATGAGGGTCTCTCGGCTGATCACGACAATGCCTTCGTAGTCTGCGCGTGCGGCGTCGGCGGGCAGTGCGCCCGTGAGATCCGCGGTCATCTCGGTTCCGATCACGGCGAAATCGCCATTGCTCAGTTCGAAGATGTCGGGGCACGTCTGGCCCGTGGCGCTGCCCCGCTCGCGGGGAGAGGCGCCGATGCGGCGCAGGATGTTCAAGGGGATCCTGGTCCTTGGGTGATAGACGGAAGGGCGATGACAGATTAACCCTGAATGTCCATCTCAGGGAGCTGTGGAGTGCTCCAACTGGATTCATCTCAAGGGCGGTTAGATCCCCGCCTGGCGATGGGGTCCCGGCTAGTCGGTGGGCGGGTGCCCGACCACCCACCACTCGTCCGTATCCGCTTCTCGGAGCTCCCGCGCCAGACCGTCCAGGACGCGCCCCACCTCCGCCTCCTCCGACGAGCGGCGCAGGCTGGCACGGTGGTGGCGGGTGGCCTCCCAGTACGCGCGGAAGACCGGGTTCTGACACATCACCCGAAGGTGTCCGTAGAGCTCTCCCAAGCTCATGGCCCCGGTCCGGTACGCGTGCAGAGCGTTGGTGTAGAGGGCGTTGGCGAACAAGAACTGGCGCTGCCTGTCCGGCGGCACCTCGCTGTCGTAGGTGTCCAGGACCGCGGCCAGCGCCTCGTCCTCCATGGCTTTGCAGAGCAGGGCGAAGTGCAGACGGTGCTGCTCGGTCAGGGCCATGTTCCTGCGTAGCCGCGCGGCCGCGAGAGTCAGTGCTCCAGTCGTGAGCGCGAGCCCCGCCACCGCGGCCGGACCCACCCCCCGTATCCAAGATGTTTGTGTGGTCATGTCAACCCCCGAATCAGGCGACCGTCCGCCGGTCTTCGGGCGCGGGGCGGCAGGGCGGACCGGCGAGCGATGGGCGGCGCTTGCCGTCTCCCAGGGTGCCGAGCGGCTCTGATCGGCCGGGAGGCGGAGAGGAGGCGCACGGAAGCACGGCAGGAATCCGGGCTCTGACATCCCTGCGCCGTGCCCAATGTGTGCCCCGTCGGCGCCGCACGGAATCGTTCGCCTACCGGCACGTCTACGCGCACATATCCTGGAGTGGTGTTCAAATGCCGTACATGCTCGTCGCCTGCGAGGTGTACGCGTCTTGAGCGACTTGATCCACCTTGATGTGTGTTGATGCGAGGGGCCACACGTGCGTGAGCAGCAGATTCCAGTCGTCGTCCTCACGGGATTCCTGGGGTCCGGCAAGACGACACTGTTGAATCATCTGCTGCACCGCAGCGGCGGCAGCCGCATCGGTGCGATCGTCAACGACTTCGGCTCCATCGAGATCGACGCCATGGCCGTCGCCGGGCAGCTGGGCGACTCCACCGTGTCCCTCGGCAATGGATGTCTGTGCTGTGCCGTGGACGCCAGTGAACTCGATGTGTATCTGGAACGGCTCGCCCGGCCCTCTGCCCGCATCGACGTCATCGTCATCGAGGCGAGCGGCCTCGCCGAGCCGCAGGAACTCGTGCGCATGGTGCTCGCCAGCGAGAACCCGCACATCGTGTACGGCGGTCTGGTGCAGGTCGTGGACGCCGCCGAGTTCGACAGCACCAGGGAGCGGCACCCCGAGGTCGACCGGCATCTGAAGATCGCCGACCTCGTCGTGGTCAACAAGGCCGACCGGGTACCGGCGGGGGAGCGCGACCGCGTCCTGGACGAGGTGCGCCGCCACACCGACCGGGCCGCCGTCGTCGCCGCCACGTACGGGCGCGTGGACGTGGGGCTCCTCCTGGACCGCAAGCCGGTGGGGGAGCGCATCGGCCAGCTCTCCTTCGACGACCTGCACGACCACGGCGAGGCCGAGGAGCGCCCCCTCGGAGACCGCGACCACGGCCTCGACCACGACCACGGCCCCGACCGTGACCGCGCCCCCGACTACGACCGCGCCGCTTCGTGCAGCGACCCCGAGCACGCCGCCCTCCACGGCGACTGCGGACACACCGACTGCGGTCACACCCATCTGCACAGCGGCTACGAAAGCCTCGCCTTCACCTCCGAAGCGCCCATGAACCCCCGCCGCCTCATGGAGTTCCTCGACAGCAGGCCCGAGGGGCTCTACCGCATCAAGGGGTACGTCGACTTCGGTGCCGCCGACGCCCGCAACCGGTACGCGGTGCATTCCGTGGGGCGGTTCCTGCGCTTCTACCCCGAGCCGTGGGAGCCCGGCGAGAAGCGGCTCACGCAGCTCGTCCTCATCGGCTCCGGCATCGACGTACCGGAGCTGCACGGCGGGCTGACGCTGTGCCGGGAGAACGACGAGGACGCCCCGCACGCGGATGAGTTCGGCATGTGGGGCGTGCTGCGGTACGTACAGGAGCCGGAGGCGGAGGAGGCGCCGGAGCCCGAGAGCGAGGGCGGCGCCGCGTCCATGGCCGGCTCCGGGCCCGTGGCCGGGCTGGATCCTGCCTCGGCCCCCGACACCGCCGCCGTCGACCCGTACGCCGAGCCCGACTACGCCGATTCCGACGAGGGCCTCAACCCGTACGCCGACCCCGACGCCGATCTCGACTTCGGCTCCGACCTCGACCCCGAAGCCGAGATCGACCTCGAACCCGAAGTCGGAGCCCACCTCGACCCGGGGGCCGCGCCCGACCCCGAGCCCGAAGTCGAAGCCGACTTCGGCCCGGAGGCCGCCCCCGACCCCCGAGCCGACCGCCGCTGACTGCTACACCGGCCCCGCCACCGCGGCCACCGGCTTCGCCAGGGAGACGCCGGAGCCGTCCCGGCGCGGGTCGGGCTCCGGCAGCTCCGTCGGGGTGCCCGTGCGCTGCGCCGCGCGCGGCGGCGTCGGGCCCGCCCAGGCGAAGCTCAGGCAGTCCTCGCCCTTCAGCAGGCGCTGGCAGCGCACGCCGCCCGTCGCGCGCCCCTTGCGCGGATACTGGTCGAACGGCGTGAGCTTCGCCGTCGTCTGCACCGAGTCATCGAGCGTGCCGCGCGAGCCCGCGATCGTGAACACCATGGCGTCCGCCGCCGGGTCGACCGCCGTGAAGGAGATGACCTTCGCGCCCTGTGTGAGCTTGATGCCCGCCATACCGCCCGCCGGGCGGCCCTGCGGCCGCACCTGCGCTGCCGGATAGCGCAGCAACTGGGCGTCGTCCGTGATGAAGACCAGGTCCTCCTCGCCCGTGCGCAGCTCCATCGCGCCGACGACGCGGTCGCCGTCCTTGAGGGTGATGACCTCCAGCTCTTCCTTGTTCGCCGGATAGTCGGGCACCACGCGCTTGACCACGCCCTGTTCCGTGCCGAGCGCCAGGCCCGGGGAGGACTCGTCGAGCGTCATCAGGCAGATCAGCTTCTCGTTCCCCTCCAGGGAGAGGAGCTCGGTGACCGGGGCGCCACCCGAGAGGTTGGGCGCGGACGCCGTGTCCGGGAGCTGCGGCAGGTCGACCACGGAGAGTCTGAGGAGGCGTCCCTCGGACGTCACCGCGCCCACCTCGCCGCGCGCGGTCGTCGGCACCGCCGAAACGATCACGTCGTGCTTGACGCGCTTGCCGTCGCCCTCCGCGAAGGGCTCGCCGTTGGCCGTGCGGGCCAGCAGACCCGTCGAGGACAGCAGGACCCGGCACGGGTCGTCGGCGACCTGGAGGGACACCGTGGGGGCCGGGGAGCCGGAGGACTCCAGGAGCACCGTGCGCCGCTCCGTGCCGAACTTCTTGGACACGGCGGCCAGTTCCGAGGAGACCAGCTTGCGCAGCTCCGCGTCCGACTCCAGGATGCGGGTCAGCTCGTCGATCTCCGCGTTCAGCTTGTCGCGCTCGGACTCCAGCTCGATGCGGTCGTACTTGGTGAGGCGGCGCAGCGGGGTGTCCAGGATGTACTGCGTCTGCACCTCGGTCAGCGAGAAGCGCTCCATCAGGCGCTCCTTGGCCTGCGCGCTGTTGTCGCTGGAGCGGATGAGGCGGATGACCTCGTCGATGTCCAGGAGGGCGATGAGCAGGCCCTCCACCAGGTGCAGCCGGTCGCGCTTCTTGCCGCGGCGGAACTCGCTGCGGCGGCGCACCACGTTGAACCGGTGGTCGAGATAGACCTCGAGGAGCTCCTTGAGGCCGAGGGTGAGGGGCTGGCCGTCCACCAGCGCCACGTTGTTGATGCCGAAGGACTCCTCCATCGGCGTCAGCTTGTACAGCTGCTCCAGGACGGCCTCCGGGACGAAGCCGTTCTTGATCTCGATGACCAGGCGCAGGCCGTGCTCGCGGTCGGTGAGGTCCTTGACGTCGGCGATGCCCTGGAGCTTCTTGGACCCCACCAGGTCCTTGATCTTGGAGATGACCTTCTCCGGGCCGACGCTGAACGGCAGCTCCGTGACGACCAGGCCCTTGCGGCGCGCGGTCACCGCCTCCACGGAGACCGTCGCGCGGATCTTGAAGGTGCCGCGCCCCGTCTCGTACGCGTCCCTGATGCCGGACAGGCCGACGATCCGGCCGCCCGTGGGCAGATCGGGGCCCGGGATGTGCTTCATGAGCGTCTCGAGGTCGGCGGCCGGGTGCTTGATCAGGTGCCGGGCGGCCGCGATGACTTCGCTGAGGTTGTGCGGCGGCATGTTCGTCGCCATGCCTACGGCGATGCCGGACGAGCCGTTCACCAGGAGGTTCGGGTAGGCCGCCGGGAGGGCTACCGGCTCCTTCTCCTGGCCGTCGTAGTTCGGCGTGAAGTCGACCGTGTCCTCTTCGATCGACTCCGTCATGAGGGACGTGGCGTCCGCCATGCGGCATTCCGTGTACCGCATCGCGGCGGGCGGGTCGTCGTTCCCCAGCGAGCCGAAGTTCCCGTGGCCGTCGACCATGGGCAGGCGCATGGAGAACGGCTGCGCCATGCGGACGAGCGCGTCGTAGATGGACGCGTCGCCGTGCGGGTGCAGCTTGCCCATGACCTCGCCGACGACGCGGGCACACTTCACATAGCCGCGCTCCGGGCGCAGGCCCATCTCGTTCATCTGATAGACGATGCGGCGCTGCACCGGCTTCATGCCGTCGCGGGCGTCGGGCAGGGCGCGGGAGTAGATGACCGAGTAGGCGTACTCGAGGAAGGAGCCCTGCATCTCGTCGACGACGTCGATGTCGAGGATCTTCTCCTCGAACGAGTCGTCGGGCGGTGGGGTCTTCGTGCTGCGGCGGGCCATCGCTGCTGCGGCTCCTTCACCAACAAGTGCGGGATCTGACGCCGACCATTGTGGACCGTCCCACTGACAACCCCGACCACGACCCGGTCGGGGCCGCGCGGCAACCAGGCGGTCGGCGGCGTGGCGCGGGCACGCCAGGGCCGTCCGACGCCCCCGCGGAGCACCGCGAACCGGCCCGGAGCGGCGGCCCGCACCGGGCCCCGCCCGCCGCCCGCGCCCTGCCCGCGCCCCGTACACACCCAGCCGCGATCACGCCCACGGCGAACACCGACTAATCGGAGCGCGGATCGGGAACTTCGCCAGGGGTCCGCGGGCTTGCATACAGTGGCAGGACCGGCAAAAGCTATTGAGGATTCAGCGATCGAAGGGACGTACATGCCCATGGGTCACACGGCCACAGCCGCGGCAGGCTCCGGCGGTCTGACAGCGACCGAGCACCGCCTTGCCAACGGCCTGCGCGTGGTGCTCTCCGAGGACCACCTGACCCCGGTCGCCGCGGTGTGCCTCTGGTACGACGTGGGCTCGCGCCACGAAGTCAAGGGGCGTACCGGTCTGGCTCACCTCTTCGAGCACCTGATGTTCCAGGGCTCGCAGCAGGTGCACGGCAACGGTCACTTCGAACTGGTGCAGGGCGCCGGCGGCTCGCTGAACGGCACCACCAGCTTCGAGCGCACGAACTACTTCGAGACCATGCCCGCGCACCAGCTGGAGCTCGCCCTGTGGCTGGAGGCGGACCGCATGGGCTCCCTCCTCTCGGCACTCGACGAGGAGTCCATGGAGAACCAGCGCGACGTGGTGAAGAACGAACGCCGCCAGCGCTACGACAACGTCCCCTACGGCACGGCCTTCGAGAAGCTCACCGCCCTGTCGTACCCGGAGGGCCACCCCTACCACCACACCCCGATCGGCTCCATGGCCGACCTGGACGCGGCCACCCTCGAGGACGCCCGCAATTTCTTCCGCACGTACTACGCGCCGAACAACGCGGTCCTGTCCGTGGTCGGTGACATCGACCCGGAGCAGACGCTCGCCTGGGTCGAGAAGTACTTCGGCTCCATCCCCGGGCACGACGGCAAGCAGCAGCCGCGCGACGGCTCGCTGCCCGAGCGCATCGGCAAGGAGCTGCGCGAGGTCGTCGAGGAGGACGTCCCCGCCCGCGCCCTGATGGCCGCCTACCGCCTGCCCGAGGACGGCACGCGCGCGTGCGACGCGGCCGACCTGGCCCTGACGGTGCTCGGCAGCGGCGAGTCCTCGCGGCTCTACAACCGCCTGGTGCGCCGCGACCGCACGGCGGTGACCGCCGGGTTCGGCCTGCTGCGGCTCGCCGGTGCGCCGTCGCTCGGCTGGCTCGACGTGAAGACCTCGGGCGACGTCGAGGTCCCCGTCATCGAGGCCGCCGTCGACGAGGAGCTCGCCCGGTTCGCCGAGGAGGGCCCGACCCCGGAGGAAATGGAGCGGGCCCAGGCACAGTTGGAGCGCGAGTGGCTCGACCGCCTCGGGACGGTCGCGGGCCGCGCGGACGAACTGTGCCGGTTCGCCGTCCTCTTCGGTGACCCGCAGCTCGCCCTCACCGCCGTCCAGCGCGTCCTCGACGTCACCGCGGCCGAGGTCCAGGAGGTCGCCAAGGCCCGCCTGCGCCCCGACAACCGCGCGGTCCTGGTGTACGAGCCGGTGACCGCCGCGGAGGACGCCGACGGGACCCAGGAAGCCGCCGAGACCCAGCAGGAAGAGGAGGCGGCGAAGTGACCGAGGCCGCGACCATGCAGTTCCACGCGCAGCCCCAGGCGGGCACGGCCAAGCCCTGGGCCTTCCCGGCCCCCGAGCGCGGCGCCCTGGCCAACGGCCTGACGGTGCTGCGCTGCCACCGCCCCGGCCAGCAGCTCGTCGCCGTCGAGATCCACCTCGACGCGCCCCTGGACGCCGAGCCGCAGGGCCTGGACGGCGTGGCCACGATCATGGCCCGGGCGTTCTCCGAAGGCACCGACAAGCACTCCGCCGAGGAGTTCGCCGCCGAGCTCGACCGCTGCGGCGCCACGCTGGACGCGCACGCCGACCACCCCGGTGTCCGGCTCTCCCTCGAAGTGCCCGTCTCGCGCCTGCCGAAGGCCCTGGGCCTGCTGGCCGACGCGCTGCGCGCCCCCGCCTTCGAGGACGGCGAGATCGAGCGCCTCGTCCGCAACCGCCTGGACGAGATCCCGCACGAGACCGCCAACCCCGCGCGCCGCGCCGCCAAGGAGCTGGCCAAGCAGCTCTTCCCGGCCACCTCGCGCATGTCGCGCCCGCGCCAGGGCACCGAGGAGACGGTCACCGCCATCGACTCCGCGGCCGTACGCGCCTTCTACGAGAAGCACGTGCGCCCCGCCACGGCCACCGCCGTCGTGGTCGGTGACCTGACCGGCACGGACCTGGACGCCGTCCTCGCCGACACCGTCGGCGCCTGGACGGGCGGTTCGGCCGAGCCGCACGTGATGCCCCAGGTGACCGCCGACGACACCGGGCGCGTCGTCATCGTGGACCGCCCCGGCGCCGTCCAGACGCAGCTCCTCATCGGCCGCGTGGGCGCGGACCGGCACGACATCGTCTGGCCCGCGCAGGTCCTCGGCACGTACTGCCTGGGCGGCACCCTCACCTCGCGTCTGGACCGCGTCCTGCGCGAGGAGAAGGGGTACACGTACGGCGTGCGCGCCTTCAGCCAGGTGCTGCGCTCCGCGGCGCCGCGGTCACCGGAAGGCGCCCCGGGCGTCGCCATGCTGGCCATCAGCGGCTCCGTGGACACGCCGAACACGGGCCCGGCCCTCGACGACCTGTGGAAGGTGCTGCGCGTCCTGGCCGCCGAGGGCCTCACGGACGCCGAGCGCGACGTCGCCGTGCAGAACCTGGTGGGCGTGGCCCCGCTGAAGTACGAGACGGCCGCGGCCGTCGCCGCCACGCTCGCCGACCAGGTGGAGCAGGAGCTGCCGGACGACTTCCAGGCGAGCCTGTACCGGCAGTTGGCCGGGACCGGCACGGTGGAGGCCACCGCGGCCGTCGTGAGCGCGTTCCCGAGCGACCGGCTGGTGACGGTGCTCGTCGGTGACGCCGCGCAGATCGAGGAGCCCGTGCGGGCCCTCGGCATCGGCGAAGTGACCGTCGTCACCGGCTGATTGCCCCCGCCCGGCCGCGCTGGGCAAACCGGTACGAACACCGCGTAACTCAAGGGACCCCGGAGGCTTAGGAAGCCTCCGGGGTCCCTGCATGCTGCCATATGTCCGAATTGGCATGGAGGTTGGGTGTCTGCCGTGTGGCGTGCGCTACAAAAGGCAGGATCCGTTTGTCGATTGAAAGATGAGGCGTTTAGCGTCAATGCGGCTGCCCGTCAGGCACCAAGCCGCGTCCGCGGCACCGGACAGTCATCGCCGAGTCCCCGTACGGCGTGAGCCAGGGGAGCCGGGGACCCACACGTCCCCTGGGGTGAATCGGTCCCCTTGCCGCGAGGCGAGGAGTCCGTAGGAGACCTTCCTGCTCCGAACCCGTCAGCTAACCCGGTAGGCGAGAAGGAAGGAAAGGACCAGCCGCTTCATGGCGCTCATCCGCCCGACCGGCAAGCACCGCCGCCCGAGCCGCATCTCGCGCACCACCGCAAGCGCCGCGGGCGTCGCCGCCCTCACCACCACCGGTGTCATCTCGGGCCTGGCCGCTCCGGCACTCGCCGCCGACTCCTCCGCGGACCACGCGAGCACCGGCCTCACGCAGGCCATCGCCATCAACGACACGCTGGCCGACGAGATCGACGCCCAGGCCGCCGCCCAGAAGCAGGCCGCCAACGACGCCGCCGCGCAGAAGAAGGCCGAGGAGGCCGCGCGCCACAAGGCCGCCGAGCAGAAGCGCAAGGCCGAGGCCGCCGCCAAGGAGAAGGCCGAGGAGAAGGCCAAGAAGGAGGCCGAGGCCAAGGCGGTGAAGGAGGCCAAGGAGCGGGCCCGTGAGCGCGCCGCCCGCGACGCCGAGCGCAAGCGCCTGAACGCCTACGTCGCCCCGGTCGCCGGCTCGTACGTCTCCACCTCCTACAAGGCCGGCGGCGGCATGTGGTCCTCCGGCAGCCACACCGGCATCGACTTCCACGCCGCGTCCGGCACCTCGGTGCAGGCGGTCGGCGCGGGCACCGTCGTCGAGGCGGGCTGGGGCGGCGCCTACGGCAACAACGTCGTGATCAAGATGAACGACGGCACGTACACCCAGTACGGCCACATGTCGTCCCTCAGCGTCACCGTCGGCCAGGCCGTCACCCCGGGCCAGCAGATCGGCCTCTCCGGGTCCACCGGCAACTCCTCCGGGCCGCACCTGCACTTCGAGGCCCGCACCGGCGCCGACTACGGCTCGGACATCGACCCGATCGCGTACCTGCGCTCCCACGGCGTGAGCGTCTGACGCCCCACGGCGTGCGCACCTGACGTCCCACGCCGCGAGCGGCTGACGCTCCCACGGCGTGCGCGACCCATCCGCGCCCCGCGCACTTCCCGAAAGCCCCGGCTCGCCGAGCCGGGGCTTTCGGCGTCGGCGCCCCGCGGCCGCACAACCTTTGGCCAAAAGATATCCATGGATTCCGGTGCCCCATCGGAAAATGCGGCCATCTGCAATAGAGTCCGTGGCGACAGCGTCCATAGAGTTGCCGCACCAGCGTCTTCAACGCGTCGCGCGACGCGTTTCGCGGGCATTAAAGCGGAGGTCCGTCATGCGCATTCCCGCGCACTCGGTCTGCACGGCCATCCGGGACGACATCGTCTCCGGTGTCTACGAACGCGGCACGCGGCTCACCGAAGAACTCCTCGCCCGCCGCTACGGCGTCTCCCGCGTCCCCGTGCGCGAGGCCCTGCGCACCCTGGAGGCCGAGGGCTTCGTCGTCACCCGCAGGCACGCGGGCGCCTGCGTCGCCGAGCCGACCGAGCAGGACGCCGCCGACCTCCTGGAGGTCCGTACGCTCCTGGAGCCGCTGGCGGCCGCCCGTGCCGCGCAGCGCCGCACCGAAGCCCATCTGAAGGTCCTGCGCGGCCTCGTGCGGCTCGGCCAGGAGCGGGTCCGGCGCGGCGGCGGCGAGGACCTGCGCTCGCTGGACGGCTGGTTCCACGAGACGCTCACCCAGGCCTCCGGCAGCCCCGGCCTCATCGCCCTGCTCACGCAGCTGCGCCACAAGGTCGCCTGGATGTACGTGGCGGACGCGCCGGTCGTGGCCGCGGAGCTGTGGGCCGGGCACGCCGCGGTCGTCGACGCGGTCGCCCGCCAGGACGCGGACCGGGCCCGCGCGCTCACGCTCCTGCACGCCGAGCGCACGGCGTCCGCGTACCGGCCGCGCGCCGGGCGCGTGAGGGGTTCGCAACACGCCGTCAACAAAGTGGGCGTACGGAATTAACAGGGACCCCGTACACAGGACTCGTATACGAGATGCGCGTACCGGACCTCATACCCGGCGTCCGGGAAAGCCCGGCATACCGGCGTGGGAATTCACCGCCGGATTTTCCCGCCACCACACGGTGTTTGTTCCACCGGCTCGCGCCACCGGCTCGTGAATTCACGCCGCGCCTTTGCCGGCGGCGACATCACAGGTTGAGCGGCGCCCTCGGGCTCCGCAACACGAGGCGCTCCGCAACACGGCGGCGCTCCGCAACACGACGGAGCCGCGCAACACGACGGAGCCCCGCAACACGACGGAGCCGCGCGGCCACCAAGTGGTCCGCGCGGCTCCGGCGCGCTGTGTCCGACAGTGTCAGACGGTCTCCGGGAGCTCCTCGAGGCCCTCGGCGACGAGCTTCGCCAGCCGGTCCAGGGCGGCGTCCGCGCCCTCGGCGTCAGAAGCGAGCACGATCTCCTCGCCGCCCTGCGCGCCCAGGCCGAGCACCGCGAGCATCGAGGCCGCGTTGACGGGGTTGCCGTCGGCCTTGGCGATCGTCACGGGGACGCCCGAGGCCGTGGCCGCACGGACGAAGATGGATGCGGGCCGGGCGTGGAGGCCCTCGGCCCAGCCGACGTTGACGCGGCGCTCAGCCATGTGTTGCTGCCCTTCCAGGTGTCTCACACTTGTCTAGACCAGTGTCTCATGTCGACCCGGGTGCTCCCGCAGGGCCGGTGCCGCGCTGCCCCACGACCCGCCTCCCGCCACCCGACCGCCTTTCGACCCCTCCTACATTGCCCCGGCCCGGGCGGCCGCGCGACCCGTACCCTGGCCCCATGCAGACCCCTGCGGACGGCCCAGCGCACACCTCGTCGGACAGCGCCGCGCCCGCCCCGCGGGACCAGCACCCCTACCCCTCCCACTGGGAGGCCGACGTAGTGCTGCGCGACGGCGGCACCGCCCGCATCCGGCCCATCACGGCCGCCGACGCGGACCGCCTGGTCAGCTTCTTCGAGCAGGTCTCGGACGAGTCGAAGTACTACCGCTTCTTCGCGCCCTACCCCCGCCTTTCCGCCAAGGACGTGCACCGCTTCACGCACCACGACCACGTGGACCGCGTCGGACTCGCGGCCACCGTCGGCGGCGAGTTCATCGCCACCGTCCGCTACGACCGCATCGACGCCCAGGGCCGCCCCGCCTCCGGGCCCGCCGACGAGGCCGAGGTCGCCTTCCTCGTCCAGGACGCCCACCAGGGCCGCGGCGTCGCCTCCGCGCTGCTCGAACACATCGCGGCCGTCGCCCGCGAGCGCGGCATCCGCCGCTTCGCCGCCGAGGTCCTGCCCTCGAACACCAAGATGGTGAAGGTCTTCACGGACGCCGGATACCAGCAGCAGCGCAGCTTCGAGGACGGCGTCGTCCGCCTCGAACTCGACCTGGAGCCCACCGACCGCTCCGTCGCCGTCCAGCGCGCCCGCGAACAGCGCGCCGAGGCAAGCTCCGTCCAGCGGCTGCTCGCGCCCGGCTCCGTCGCGGTCATCGGCGTCGGCCGCGCCGGGGACAGCGTCGGCCGCGGCGTCCTGCGCAACCTGCTGCGCGCGGGCTTCACCGGCCGCGTCCACGCCGTCAACCGCGCCTTCACCGACCAGGCCGTCGCCGAGGGCGTCGAGGGAGTCCCCGCCCACCGCTCCGTGCGCGACATCGCCGGGCCCGTCGACCTCGCCGTCGTCACCGTCCCCGCCGAGCATGTGCCGGAAGCGGTCGCCGAGTGCGGCGAACACGGCGTCCAGGGGCTCGTCGTCCTCTCCGCCGGATACGCCGAGAGCGGCCCCGAAGGACTCGAACGCCAGCGCGAACTCGTCCGCCGGGCCCGCTCCTACGGCATGCGCCTCATCGGCCCCAACGCCTTCGGCGTCATCAACACCGCGGCCGACGTACGCCTGAACGCCTCACTGGCCCCCGAACTCGCCGCCGCGGGACGCATCGGCCTGTTCACCCAGTCCGGCGCCATCGGCATCGCCCTGCTGTCCCGGCTGCACCGCCGCGGCGCGGGCCTTTCGTCCTTCGTCAGCGCGGGCAACCGCGCCGACGTCTCCGGCAACGACGTCCTCCAGTACTGGTACGACGACCCGGACACCGACGTCGCGCTCATGTACCTGGAATCCATCGGCAACCCCCGCAAGTTCACCCGCCTCGCCCGCCGCGCCGCCGCCGCGAAGCCCCTCGTCGTCGTCCAGGGCGCCCGGCACAGCGGCATCGCCCCCACCGGCCACGCCGGGGCCGCGACCCGGCTCCCGCACGCCACCGTCTCGGCGCTGCTCCGCCAGGCCGGGGTCATAAGGGTCGACACCGTCACCGAACTCGTCGACGCCGGGCTCCTGCTCGCGGGCCAGCCGCTGCCCGCCGGACCCCGCGTCGCCATCCTCGGCAACTCCGAGTCCCTCGGCCTGCTCACGTACGACGCGTGCGTCGCCGAAGGCCTGCGCCCGCTGCCCCCGCGCGACCTGACCACGGGCGCGACGCCCGAGGACTTCCGGACCGCGCTCGGCGCCGCGCTCGCCGCCGACACCTGCGACGCGGCCGTCGTCACCGTCATCCCCTCGCTCGGCGAATCGAGCCGCAAGGGCCAGGGGGAGACCCTGGCCACCGCCCTGCGGTCCGCCGCGGCCGCGTGTCCCACCAAGCCCGTCGCCGTCGTCCACGTGGAGCTCGGCGAGCTCGCCGAGGCCCTCTCCGCCGCCGCGAGCACCAAGCCACGCGCCGCCGCCCGCCCCGACGACCGGCCGCCCGCCGCCCCGCCCGCGGCCGACGCCCCGCCACCGCACGCCCGCATCCCCGCCTACCCCGCGGCCGAGCGGGCCGTGCGCGCCCTCGCCGAAGCCGTCACCTACGCCCAGTGGCGCCACGACATCGCCGACCCCGGCAAGGTGCCCGAGTACGACGACATCGACGAACAGGGCGCCGCCGACCTGATCGCGGGCCTCCTCGCCAAGGGCGAGGACCCGCACGGCCTGACCCTCGACCCGGACGACGCCCGCGACCTGCTCGGCCGCTACGGCATCCCCGTCCGCCCCGTCCTGCCCGCGCCCGACGCCGACGCGGCCGCCGACGCCGCCCGCAGGCTCGGCTACCCCGTCGCCCTCAAGACCACCGCCCCGCACCTGCGCCACCGCCCCGACCTCGGCGGCGTACGCCTCGACCTCGCCGACGAGGAGCAGCTGCGCCGCGCCTACCGCGAGCTCACCCAGGCCCTCGGCCGCCCGGCCGAGCTGCGGCCCGTCGTGCAGGCCATGGTCGCGCGGGGCGTCGACACCGTCGTGCGCGCGGGCCACGACCCCGCAGCCGGGGCGGTCATGTCCTTCGGCCTCGCGGGCGCGGCGTCCGAACTCCTCGGGGACACCGCCCACCGGCTGATTCCCGTCACCGACCGGGACGCGCGCACCCTCGTGCGATCGATCCGGACCGCTCCCCTCCTCTTCGGCTGGCGCGGTTCGGCCCCCGTGGACACCCCTGCCCTCGAAGAGCTCCTCCAGCGGGTCTCGCGCCTCGTCGACGACCACTCCGAAGTGGTCACCGTCTCACTGGAACCGGTGGTCGTCGCCCAGGACGGCCTGTCCGTCCTCAGCGGCACCGTCCGGCTCGCCCCGCCGCCGGCCCGCGACGATCTGGGGCCGCGCACCCTGCCCGCCTACTGACGAACCCCGCGGCGCCCGCCGAGGCGGCCACCGCGCACCTCGGGGCAGGCGCCGGGCCGTAGGATGGGCGTCATGGCAAAGACCGGTACCACGACCCAGGGGCTGCGCGCGGCGATCGAGCGCAGCGGCTACTACCCGGCCCTCGTGGCCGAGGCGGTGGAGGCCGCGGTCGGCGGCGAGACCATCGGGTCGTACCTGGTCCACCAGGAGACCACCTTCGACGCCAACGAAGTACGGCGTCACGTGACGGTGCTCGTCCTCACCGACACCCGCTTCATCGTCAGCCACACCGACGAGCAGGCGGCCGACAGCACCTCGCCGACTCCGTACGCCACGACCTCCACCGAGTCGGTGAAGATCGGCCGGATCTCGTCGGTCGTCGTCAGCCGCGTCGTCGCCAACCCCGAGAAGTACGTTCCCGGCTCCCTGCCCCGTGAGGTCGTCCTCACCATCGGCTGGGGCGCCGTGTCCCGCATCGACCTCGAACCGGCCGCCTGCGGCGACCCCAACTGCGAGGCCGACCACGGCTACACGGGCAGCTCCACCGCCGACGACCTCAGCCTGCGCGTCAGCGAGGCCGGCGACGGCCCCGACACGGTCCGCCAGACCCTCGCCTTCGCCCAGGCCCTCTCCGAGGCCACGGCGGCCACCGCCGGCAGCACGGGCGCCGCCCGCTGATGGTCACAGCCGACTGGACCGGCGGCTGGGACGACGCCCAGCCCCTGGACCTCGCCACCGCGCCGCTGCCCGAGTACGGCACCGGGTCGCTCGCCGACCTGCTGCCCACCCTCGTCGCCCACCAGGAGGTCGACGGCTTCGCGCCGACGATCGCCGAGCTGGCCCCCGCCGACCGGAACTGCGTCTTCCTCATCGATGGGCTCGGCTGGGAGCAGCTGCGCGCCCACCCCGCCGAAGCGCCCTTCCTGACCTCGCTCCTGGCCTCCTCGCGCGGCGGCACCGGACGCCCCATCACCGCGGGCTTCCCCGCCACCACGGCCACCTCCCTCGCCTCCGTCGGCACCGGCCTGCCCCCGGGCGCCCACGGCCTGCCCGGGTACACCGCCCGCAACCCCGACACCGGCGAGCTGATGAACCAGCTCCGCTGGAAGCCGTGGACCGACCCGCACGCCTGGCAGCCGTACCCCACGATCTTCCAGCGGGCCCACGAGGCGGGCGTCCACACCGCCCAGGTCTCCTCGCCGACCTTCGAGCACACGCCGCTCACCAAGATCGCCCTGAGCGGCGGCACCTTCCGCGGCCGGCTGTCCGGCGAGGACCGCATGGACCTCGCCGCCGAGCAGCTCGCCGCCGGTGACCGCTCCCTGGTCTACACGTACTACGCGGAGGTCGACGGCAAGGGCCACCGCTTCGGCCTCGACTCCGACGCCTGGCGCGGCCAGCTCATGTACGTCGACCGCCTCGTGCAGCGCCTCGCCGAGCAACTCCCGCCGCGCAGCGCCCTGTACGTCACCGCCGACCACGGCATGGTCGACATCCCCTTCGACGAAGAGTCCCGGATCGACTTCGACGAGGACTGGGAGCTGTGCGCGGGCGTCGCGCTGCTCGGCGGCGAGGGCCGTGCCCGGCACGTCTACGCCGTCCCCGGTGCCGAGGCCGACGTCCTCACCGTCTGGCGGGAGGTCCTGGGCGAGCGCTTCTGGGTGGCCGGACGCGAGGAGGCCATAGCGGCGGGGTGGTTCGGCCCGCGCGTCGACGAGCGCGTCCACGGCCGCATCGGCGACGTCGTGGCCGCCGCGCACGACGACGCCCTGATCATCGCGTCCCGCACCGAGCCCCACGAGTCCGCGATGGTCGGCAACCACGGTTCCATGACCCCCGCCGAGCAGCTCGTACCGCTGCTCGAAGTACGCTCCTAGCCGCCCGGCGCCCCCGCACCCCCCCACACGATGAAAGGCCCTCAACTCCCCATGCCTGAGCTGGTGTTCTTCTCCGGAACGATGGACTGCGGGAAGAGCACCCTCGCGCTGCAGATCGAGCACAACCGCTCGGCACGCGGCCTCGAGGGGCTGATCTTCGCGCGCAACGACCGCGCGGGCGCGGGCAAGCTCTCCTCCCGTCTCGGCCTCGTCACCCAGGCCCTCGAAGTCGCCGACGGCCTCGACTTCTACGCCCACCTCGTCGAGCGCCTCTCCCAGGGCGGCCGCGCCGACTACGTCATCGTCGACGAGGCGCAGTTCCTCACCCCGGAGCAGGTCGACCAGCTCGCGCGCGTGGTCGACGACCTCGGCCTGGACGTCTTCGCCTTCGGCATCACCACCGACTTCCGCACCCGGCTCTTCCCCGGCTCCCAGCGGCTCGTCGAGCTCGCCGACCGCATAGAGGTCCTCCAGGTCGAGGCCCTGTGCTGGTGCGGCGCCCGTGCCACCCACAACGCCCGCACCGTCGGCGGCCACATGGTCGTCGAAGGCGCCCAGGTCGTCGTCGGAGACGTCAACCACGCGGCCGACGAGGTGGGTTACGAAGTCGTGTGCCGCCGTCACCACCGCCGTCGCATGACCGCCGCGTCCGCCCACGCGGGCGCCCTGTCGCCGGACGTCCTGCCGCTCGACAGCGACAGCGCCGTGGGCACCCTGGAACGCTCCTAGGGCACCCGCGCCGCGGCCGTCAGACCGTCGCCGCGGGCTCCTGGCAGGACCGCTCGGAGTGCACGAGCGTGAACACCGCGCCCTCCCGGTCGGCGACCGTCGCGATCCGGCCGTACGCGCTCTCGCGCGCGGGACGCACGACACGGCCGCCGAGGCCGACCACCCGCGCCGCCGCCGCGTCCACGTCCGCGGTCTCGAAGTACGTCATCCAGTACGCGCCCCGGTCGCGCGGCAGCGCGTTCCCGACGCCCTGCACCGACGCCACCGCCCGGCCCTCCAGGAAGAACGTCAGGAAGTCCGCGTCCGGGCCGCCGGACGCCTCCTCGGTGTAGCCGAACAGCGTCCGGTAGAACTTGGCGACCTCGCCCGTCTCCCGGGTCACCAGCTCGTTCCAGGCGGGCGCGCCCGGCACCCCGGCCACCGCGGTGCCCAGGTGCTCCGCGGGCTGCCAGATGCCGAACACCGCGCCCGCGGGGTCCGACGCGATCGCCATCCGCCCGGCCTCGGCCGCGTCCAGCGGGCCGACGCCGACCGTGCCGCCGCAGTGCCGCGCCATCTCCGCCGTCTCGCCCGCGTCGTCCGACGCCAGATACGGGGTCCAGGCGATGGGCAGCCGCCGGTCGGCCGGCAGCTCGCCGATCCCGGCCACCTCGCACTCGCCGAGGAAGGCGCGCACGTAGGGACCCAGCTGCTGCGGCCCGGGCCGGTACGTCCAGCCGAAGAGCTGCGCGTAGAACTCCTGGGTCGCGGTCAGGTCGTGTGCCATCAGGCTCACCCAGCAGGGCGTGCCGGGTGCGGGCCGCGCGGTCCGTACGCGTCGGCTGTCCGGCCACCGTGCCTCGGTCATCGTCACTCTCTCCTCGGGCCCTCGTGGCGCCGGTGGCTCACGGCGGTCGCGGACGGCCGACGCCAGGGGACCGGACCCGCGATCCGTCATCTGCTCCATGACGTCGCTCGTCCGCCCGCTGCCGTCCGCCACCGTCACCCGCCGTCGGTCAGCCGTCGCCACTCCGCTTCGATTCGCCTTTCGAACGCGCGTACCCTGGCCGCGCGCATGCCCGTCCGTGCAGATGCTTGCACCACCCGCCGCCCGGCGCCCCCCGGCCGCGCCGCCCTTTCCCGTTTCCTGGCGGAGGATGCCCGGTCTGCCGTTTCCCATCCGTAAACGTGCGATTGCCGAGCCGTGTCCGTCTTCGGTACAGGGCGTGCCCGGTTCCGTACGCCACGTGTTCGGGCGGGTCCGGCCGAGCAGGCTAGCCGGACCTGGACGCGGCGGCCACCCCGTGGGCAAGGTTGGGCCTTATGAATGCCATCATCTCCGCATCCCAACTCGCGAGCGACCTGGCGGGCGGGAATCCGCCAGTGCTCCTCGACGTCCGCTGGCAGCTCGGCGGGCCGCACCAGCGCCCCGCCTACGAGGAGGCGCACATCCCGTCGGCGGTCTTCGTCGACCTGGACGCCGAACTCGCCGGTCCGGCCGGAGCGGCCGGCCGGCATCCGCTGCCGGACGCCGAGCGCTTCGGCGCGGTGATGCGGGCGGCGGGCGTCTCCGGCGACCGGAGCGTGGTCGTGTACGACGGCGGCCAGGGCTGGGCCGCGGCGCGCGCCTGGTGGCTGCTGCGCTGGGCGGGGCATCCGTCGGTGCGCGTCCTGGACGGCGGGCTCGCGGCGTGGCGCGGCGCGCTGGAGTCCGGTGACGTGCGGCCGCCCGAGGAGGGCACGTTCAAGCCGGTCCCCGACTCGGTGGCCCGGCTGGACGCGGACGGCGCGGCCGCCGTGGCCCGCTCGGGGCTGCTCCTGGACGCCCGGGCCGCGGAGCGCTACCGGGGCGACGTCGAGCCGATCGACCGCGTGGGCGGTCACATCCCGGGCGCGGTCTCGGCCCCCACGACGGAGAACGTCTCCGAGGATGGCCGGTTCCGTCCGGCCGGGGAGCTGACGGCCCGCTTCACGGCCCTGGGTGCCGCCGACGCCCCGGAGGTGGGGGTGTACTGCGGCTCGGGCGTCTCGGGCGCCCACGAGGTCCTCGCCCTCGCGGTGGCGGGCATTCCGGCGGCGCTGTACGTCGGTTCGTGGTCGGAGTGGTCATCGGACGCGTCCCGTCCGGTGGCGAAGGGACCGGATCCGCAGTAAAGGGGCGTCGTCGGCGCTCGCGGGGCCGAGCATCGCGGCGCGATGCTCACGCTCCGTAAGCGACCACCTGTCACGCTCTGTGACACGTGAGTGTCATGTGAAGGGCCCGTACGGATCTTGCGTACGGACCCTTCGGTGTGTCCGCGGCGGCGGGCGGAGGATGGTTCCTCCACCTCCGCGCGGCTACTCCTGCTTCTTGCGGCGGGTGCCGAAGACGATCTCGTCCCAGCTCGGCACGGCGGCGCGGCGGCCGGGCCGGACGCCGTCCGCCTCGGCCTGGCGGTCCGTGGAGCCGACCAGGCGCTCGCGGTGGCTGGCCACGGCGCGCGGCATCAGCACGTCCGCGTACGCCGAACCGGCCGACGCCGCGGACGCCGGGGGCTCCTCGGCCTCGGGCTCCTGCTCCGGCTCGTCCTGTGCGGACGGCAGTTCGGAGGGTGCGGTGGTGGGGCGCTCCGGGACGACCATGTCGCCCCGGAAGCTCGGCACCGCCTCCAGGAGGCTGGTCAGGGAGTCGCGCTCCTGCTCGGCGATCGCCCCGCTCGGGCCCGGCTCCTCCGCGGGCTCGGGCGCCGGGGTGCCGGGGCGGTCGAGGGTGCGCTCCAGCGGCCGGTCCCGGGGCAGCCGGGCGATGCGCGGCACGAACGGAAAGCTGGGCTCGGGCGCGGCGATGTCGTCGGTCTCGCCGATGAGGGCGCGGGCCTCGTCGTCGACGGCCTGGACGAGGCGGCGCGGCGGGTCGTACGTCCAGCTCGCGGAGTGCGGCTCGGTGGCGACGCGGTAGACGAGCAGCACCTCCCAGGTGCCGTCGTCGCGGCGCCAGGAGTCCCACTGGACGGATTCCTTGTCGGCGCCGCGCAGCAGCAGCCGCTCCTGGACGGCCTCGCCGAGCTGGGGTCCGGTGTTCTCGCCGGGGCGGCGCACGGGGGTCTTCCGGGCGCGCTCGGCCATGAAGGCGCGCTCGGCGAGCACGGGGCCCTCGAAGCGGCGGACGCGGTCGACGGGGATGCCGGCGAGCGAGGCGACTTCTTCCGCGCTGGCCCCAGCGCGTATACGGGCCTGGATGTCCCGGGGTCGGAGGTGGCTCTCCACCTCGATCTCGATCTGGCCGAGTCTCGGGCGGTCGCCGCGTACGGCGGCGCGGAGCCGTTCGTCGATGGGAAGCGTGTACTCCGTGCTGTCCGCAGCCTTCAGCACCAGCCGTGTGCCGTCGTTGCTGACGGCCACGACACGCAGTTCGGGCATGGGGACCTCCCGGGTGGTGCCTGCCGACGTCACGTGCGTCGCTGCTTCCGCTAGTCGAGTGTGGCCTGCCCGGGTGCAGCCTGCCACAACCTTGCCGAGTTGCCCGGCGTGTCGGGCATGGGCCCTGGATCGCCGTTATGGCACGGTTACCTATTCGCAACGCTAAGTGACCAAGTTCCGTCACCCTGTGCAGCGGGCCCCCTCCCGGCGGTCCTGGCTGGCCCCGGGCACCCTGGCTGGAGACCGGACCCAGGGCTCGCAACACTACTCCATTCGGGCCACCCGGGTGGACCGGCACGCCGCCGAACTTCTCCCGGGTGAAGGGAGTTGATGGCGGCAAGGGGCGCGAACGCCCCGCGCGCAGGTGGCGCTCTTCACGTAAACGCCAGAAACGGAACTATTTTCTTCGGACGTACGTCCCTTTCTCATGTGACTCGCGTGACTCGTACGCGAATCAGCAGCGAAGTCGGCAAGGCGAGAAAGGCGGCAAGAGTCGGAGATGCGTGGGAAGCCGGATACCGGCGGGACGTCGGAGGACACCTCGGAAGGCACGTCGGAGGACGCGCCGAAGAAGCGGCTCGACCTGAGCGTGCCGCAGGTGGCGGGCAGCGCCGTGGCCGCCGTCCTGGCCGCGAAGCTCGCGTCCAGCTTCGGCGTGTACGGAACGATCCTCGGCGCCGGTCTGGTGAGTGGCATCGCCACCTGCGGCGGCACGGTCTTCCAGCACTTCTTCAAGCGCACGGGCGAGCAGATACGCGACGTCGCGGTGCAGGCCAAGCCGAAGGCGCAGCAGGTGCCGGTGACGGCGGCCACACCGGTGCCCGAGGCCTTCAGAGCCACGCCTTCCGGGCCCCCGTCGGGCTACGCGACCGGCACGGGGCCGGTGACCACCACGTGGGGCAGGCAGTCGGCGGGCCGCCACGCCCCGGACGCCGACCCGACGACCGCACTGCCCATGGCCGGTGCGGCCGACCCGACGGCCGCGCTGCCGATGGCGGCGGCCGATCCGACGGTCGCCCTGCCCGCGGTCGGGGCCGGGGCCGGGGCCGGGGCCGGTGATCCCACCACCGTCCTGCCCGCCGCGTCCGCGGACGCCGAACAGACGCAGTTCCTCGGGTCCGTGGACGCGACCCAGCTGCTGCCGCGCGACCAGCGGACCCAAGTGCTGCGCGCCACCGGCCCGTCGGTTCCCGGCCCGCCGCAACCGCCGCTCCCGTCGGACGAGTTCACCGAGGGCACCACGCACCGCGCGCGGGTGACGAGCTGGAAGCGGCCCCTGGTCGCCGCCGCCGTCGTCTTCGGAGTGGCGCTCACCGGCATCACCACGTACGAGCTGGTGAGCGGCCAGAGCTTCAGCGGTGACGACAAGAGCACGTCCATCGGCGACTTCGTGAAGGGCAAGAACTCGTCCTCCAAGTCGGACGGCCCGCAGCCGGGCGACGACTCCGACCAGCCCACCGACCAGGGCACTTCCGGCACGGACGACGGCTCCAAGGAGGGCGACGACACCTCCAAGGACCCCACCGGCACGCCCTCGCCGGGCGACGACACCGGCTCGGACACCGGGACCGACACCGGCAAGGACCAGGGCGGCAAGGACGACGACGGCGGCAAGGACGACGGCGGTTCGAAGGTCGACCCGACGCCTACGCCCACTCCGACGCCCACTCCGACCCCGACCCCGACGCCGACACCCACGCCGTCGAACGGCGGCGGGAACGGCCTCCAGGGGGAGCAGCAGTCGTCCGAGCAGTGAGCGGCGCGACCGCCACGGCCCGGAGGCTCAGTCGCCGAGGACCCGCCGCAGATAGGCGTTGGCGAAGAGCCGGTCCGGGTCGAGGCGGTCGCGCAGCGCCGTGAACTCGGCGAAGCGCGGGTAGGCCTCGGCGAAGTACGCGGCGTCGCGGGTGTGTAGCTTGCCCCAGTGGGGCCGCCCTTCGTGGGCGACGAAGATCTGCTCCGCGGCGCTGAAGTACGTGCGGAAAGGCGTGCCCCTGTAGAGGTGCACGGCGATGTACGCGCTGTCGCGGCCGGACGCCGTGGAGAGCGTGATGTCGTCGGCGGGCGCCGTGCGGACCTCCACGGGGAAGCTGACGCGCAGCGGGGAGCGCTCGATCATCGTCCTCAGCTCCCGCAGCGTGTCCACGAGCGCCTCGCGCGGGACGGCGTACTCCATCTCCACGAAGCGCACCCGCCGGGGGCTGGTGAAGACCTTGTACGGGATGTCCGTGTAGGTGCGGGCCGACAGGGCCTTGCTGGAGATCTTGGCGATGGACGGGATGGTCGCGGGCACGGCGCGGCCGAGCGAATTGACGACCTGGAAGAGGCCGTTGGAGAGCAGTTCGTCCTCTACGAAGGCGCTGATCGCGCCCGGCGGGTCAGCGGGGCCCAGGCTGCGGTTGTTGCGCTTGGTGTTGCAGTTGTCGGTGTGCGGGAACCAGTAGAACTCGAAGTGCTCGTTCTCGGTGACGAGTTCGTCGAACGACCTGGTGACCTGGTCGAAGGTCATCGGCTCCTCGCGGGCCCTCAGGAGGAAGAGGGGCTCTACGGAGAACGTGATCGCGCTGATGACGCCGAGCGCGCCGAGGCCCACGCGCGCGGCGGCGAAGACGTCGGGGTGCTCGTCCCGGGAGCAGGTGAGGATCTCGCCGTCCGCGGTGACCAGTTCGAGCGCCGCGATCTGGGCGGCGACCGACGCGGAGTCGCGGCCCGTGCCGTGCGTCCCGGTGCTGACGGCTCCGGAGACGGTCTGCTCCATGATGTCGCCCATGTTCGTCAGCGACAGGCCCTCGCGGGCGAGCGCGGCGTTCAGGCGCTTGAGCGGGGTGCCCGCCTCGACGGTGACGGTGCCCGCGGCGTGGTCGATCGCGCGGATGCCGGTGAGCAGGTCGGGACGTATCAGCAGGCCGTCGGTCGCGGCGGCGGCCGTGAAGGAGTGGCCGGTGCCCACGGGCTTCACGGTCAGGCCGTCGGCCCTGGCCCCGCGGACCGCCGCGACGAGCTCGTCGACCGAGGCGGGCGTCGCCTCGCGCGCGGGGTGCGCGCTGACGGTGCCCGCCCAGTTACGCCACGCCGCTCGACTCCTCCCGCTGGTCGCTGCCGCGCCCGTGCCTCTGCCCGTTGCCCTGCTCATGGGTCCCTCCCCGTCGCGGATCCGGCCGCTTCAGCCGGCGATACCCCAGGAATCCGACCGCGGCCGCGAGCGCCCCGGCCACGCCCGCCACGCCGTACCCGGCGCTCGGTCCCGCGGCGTCGATCACCCAGCCGGCCGCGGAGGAGCCGAGCGCGATCCCGACGGCGAGTCCGGTGCTGACCCAGGTCATGCCCTCGGTCAGCTTCGCGCGTGGTACGTGCTGTTCGACGAGGGCCATGGTCGTGATCATCGTCGGTGCGATGGAAAGGCCCGCGAGGAAGAGCGCCGCGGCCAGGAACGGCAGGCTCCCGACCAGTTGCAGCGGGATCATACTCACGGCCATCGCGCAGAGGCCCACCACCCACCTGCGCGCGGGCGACCCCTTGAAGTGCATGAGCCCGAAGCCGACACCGGCGAGGCACGAGCCGAGCGCGTACACGGCGAGGACCAGGCTCGCGGCGCTCTTGCGGCCCTCCTCCTCGGCGAAGGCCACCGTGACCACGTCCACGGCGCCGAAGATCGTGCCCGTGGCGACGAACGCGGCGACCAGGACCTGGAGGCCGGGGGAGCGCAGGGCCGACTCCCGGGTGTGGTGTTCGCGCGGGTGCGGCACCGGCTCGGTGGCGCGCTGCGCGGTCAGCCAGAAGACGCCCACGGCGAGGAAGACGGCGGCGAGGAGCGGCCCCGACTCGGGGAACCACACCGTGGACAGGCCGATCGAGATGATCGGCCCGAAGATGAAGCAGATCTCGTCCACGACGGACTCGAAGGAGTACGCCGTGTGCAGCTGCGGGGTGTCGCGGTACAGGGCCGCCCAGCGCGCCCGGACCATCGAGCCGAGGCTCGGCACGCTGCCCGCCACCGCGGCGAAGACGAACAGCGTCCAGTCCGGCAGCTCAAGCCGCGCGGCGAGCAGCAGCCCTGCGACGGCGACGAGCGTCACCAGGGTCGCGGGCCGCAGCACCCGGCGCTGGCCGTGCCGGTCCACGAGCCGGGATATCTGGGGGCCGATCGCGGCGGCCGAGAGCGCGACGGTGGCGGACAGGGCGCCCGCGAGGCCGTACCGCCCGGTGATCTGGGAGACCATCGTCACGATGCCGATGCCCATCATCGACAGCGGCATCCGCCCGATGAATCCGGCGGCGGAGAAGCCCTTGCTGCCGGGGGCGGCGAAGATGGCGCGGTAGGGGCTCGGCACGTGGACTCCGCGGGGGCGCAGGGGCGGCCGACCCGTGAGGGGTCGCGCGGCTCCGGTAAGGCGTGAAGATGGCTGATACAGCTTACGGCCGCGCAGGCCTCCGGCGCACCGGTAATTTCCGGCTCTCTCCACCCGGCTCTCCCCGCCCGGCTCACCCCACCCGATTCTTCCCACCCGGCCCTCCCGACGGCAGGGAGCGGCCGTCTGCGGCGAGGGAAGCCGGGCCGTCGGCGCTGGGGAAGCCGCGTCGTCCCCGGTGGCGAAGCCGCGTCGTCCCCGGTGGGGAGTACCGCCGTTTTCCGGCTGTCAGTGGCGAGTGGCAGGATCAAAGACATGTCCGATGCGCTGGATTCCCCACTGGATCCCACTCCGTACGACGCCCTGCTGCTGCTCTCGTTCGGCGGGCCCGAAGGCCCGGACGATGTCGTTCCGTTCCTGGAGAACGTGACGCGGGGCCGCGGCATCCCCAAGGAGCGCCTGAAGGAGGTGGGGCAGCACTACTTCCTCTTCGGCGGCGTCAGCCCCATCAACGACCAGAACCGCGCCCTGTTGGACGCCCTGCGCAAGGACTTCGCGGACCACGGCCTGGACCTGCCCGTCTACTGGGGCAACCGCAACTGGGCGCCGTACCTGACGGACACCCTCCGGGACCTGGCGCGCGACGGCCACCGCCGCGTGCTCACCCTCACCACCAGCGCGTACGCCTCGTACTCGGGCTGCCGTCAGTACCGCGAGAACCTCGCGGACGCCCTCACGACCCTCCAGGAAGAGGGCCTGGAGCCCCCGCGCGTGGACAAGCTGCGGCACTACTTCAACCACCCGGGCTTCGTGCGCCCCATGGTCGACGGCGTCCTGGAGTCCCTCGCCGACCTCCCCGACGAGGTGCGGGACGGCGCGCACCTGGCGTTCACCACGCACTCCATCCCGACGGCCGCCGCCGACACCTCGGGCCCGCCGGCCGACCACGGGGACGGCGGGGCGTATGTGAGACAGCACCTGGACGTCGCCCGCGTCATCGTGGACGCCGTGCGCGCGGAGACCGGCGTCGACCGCCCCTGGGAGCTGGTCTACCAGTCGCGCTCCGGAGCCCCGCACATCCCGTGGCTGGAGCCCGACATCTGCGACCACCTGGAGGAGCGGCACGGCGCCGGGGCGCCCGCCGTGGTGATGGTCCCGATCGGCTTCGTGTCGGACCACATGGAGGTCCTGTACGACCTCGACACCGAGGCCACGGCGAAGGCGGCCGAGCTGGGCCTGCCGGTGCGGCGCTCGGCCACCGTGGGCGCCGACCCGCGGTTCGCCGCCGCGGTGCGCGAGCTGGTCCTGGAGCGCGCGGCGGCCGAGAGCGGGCGCGCGGTGACGCCCTGTGCCCTGGGCGCGCTCGGCGCAGGCCACGACCTGTGCCCGGTGGGCTGCTGCCCCGCGCGCACCCCCAAGCCCGCCGCCGCGGGCGCCGACAGCCCGTTCGTCTGAGGAGCCCCCGTGACCGACCGCACCACCGCTCAGGACGGCCTGAAGGCCGAACTCCTCGCCGTCGCCCTGGAAGCCGCGCACCGCGCCGGTGAGCTGCTGCGCGACGGCCGCCCGGACGACCTGGGGGTGGCCGCCACGAAGAGCAGCGCCGTCGACGTCGTCACCGAGATGGACATCGCGTCCGAGAAGCTCATCACGGACTTCTTCGCCGCCCGCAGGCCCGATGACGGCGTGCTCGGCGAGGAGGGCGCGAGCTTCGAGGGCAGCAGCGGCGTCCAGTGGGTGATCGACCCGATCGACGGCACCGTGAACTACCTGTACGGCCGCCCCGACTGGGCGGTGTCCATCGCCGCGCGCGCGGGCGGCGAGACCCTCGTCGGCGTCGTGCACGCGCCCGTGCGCGGCGAGACGTTCCGCGCGGTCCTCGGCCAGGGCGCGTACGTCAACGACCGGCAGGTGCGCGTCCGTCCTGCGCCCCCGTTCGACCAGGCCCTGATCGGCACCGGCTTCGGGTACGTCGCGGAGCGCCGCGCCCAGCAGGCCGAGGTCGCCCGGGAGCTGCTGCCGCGCGTGCGGGACATCCGCCGCGCCGGCTCGGCGGCCATCGACCTGTGCGACGTGGCGGCGGGCCGCCTGGACGCGTACTACGAACGCGGCCTGAACGACTGGGACTTCGCCGCCGGAGACCTCATCGCGCGCGAGGCGGGCGCCCGCACCGGCGGCCGCCCCGGCGAGGCCCTGTCCACCGAGCTGACGGTGGCGGGCCCGCCCGGCCTCTTCGAGCAGCTGCAGACGTTCCTGGACGAGCGGGGCGCCTGGCACGACTGAGGACCCGCACGGCTCGCGGAGCACACGTCAGGGCCCCGGCACCCCGCAGGAGCGCGGTGCCGGGGCCCTGACGTGTCACGTGTCGGCCGGTCAGGAGGACGAGACGGCGACCTCCACACCGTGCTCGGCGGCCAGGCGGTGCAGGTCCTCCAGCTCGGCCAGCTCGACCTCGGCCAGGAAGTCGTCGCCCGTCTCGCGGGCCTGCGCGAGGTCGGATTCCGTGGCCTTTATGCGCTGCAGGAGACCTGCGGTGAATGCGTCCATGGTTGCGCCCCCTCGGCTGGGTCGTGTGGGTCGGTGGCACGGGGGTGTGCCCGAGAAGCGGCGATCACGTCCGATGACGCTGCGTGGAGCGCGCCGTGGCGCATCACATACGAAGCGTGATCGCGGGGTGTACAGGCCGTCCTCCCCCCGGCCCTCCTCAGGGAAACCTCAAACGCGGGCGGAAGTCCGAGAAATTCCCGTGTTCCCAGGGGCACCGGCCGTCTTACAGCCGGTTTATGGCCGAAAGGGGCAGGATGGAGGTCTCACCCCCAGATCAGACCTGCCCGCCCACGGGAGAACCGGGGCCGGGCACAGAGGAAGGACAGCGACGTGCGCGTACTCGTCGTCGAGGACGAGCAGCTGCTCGCCGATGCGGTGGCCACCGGACTGCGCCGGGAGGCCATGGCCGTCGACGTCGTGTACGACGGTGCGGCCGCCCTGGAGCGCATCGGCGTGAACGACTACGACGTGGTCGTCCTGGACCGCGACCTCCCGCTCGTGCACGGCGACGACGTCTGCCGCAAGATCGTCGAGCTCGGCATGCCGACGCGCGTCCTGATGCTCACCGCCTCCGGCGACGTCAGCGACCGCGTGGAGGGCCTGGAGATCGGCGCCGACGACTACCTGCCCAAGCCGTTCGCGTTCAGCGAGCTGACGGCACGCGTCCGGGCCCTGGGCCGGCGCACCAGCGTGCCGCTGCCGCCCGTCCTGGAGCGCGCGGGCATCAAGCTCGACCCGAACCGCCGCGAGGTGTTCCGCGAGGGCCGGGAGATCCAGCTGGCGCCGAAGGAGTTCGCGGTCCTTGAGGTCCTGATGCGCAGCGAGGGCGCCGTGGTCTCCGCCGAGCAGCTCCTGGAGAAGGCCTGGGACGAGAACACGGACCCGTTCACGAACGTCGTCCGGGTCACGGTCATGACCCTGCGCCGCAAGCTCGGTGAGCCCGCCGTCATCGTCACGGTGCCCGGCTCGGGCTACCGGATCTGATCTCCGGTGGCCGCGACACCGGCGCCGCCAGCGGCGCCCCCCAAGCCGACGTGGGACCCCCGGAAGGTCGAACCGCCCTTCCCGTGGCTGCGCCCCACCATCCGCATAAGGCTCACGCTCCTGTACGGCGGCATGTTCCTGATCGCGGGCATCCTGCTGCTCTCGATCATCTACCTGCTCGCCGCGCAGGCGCTCAACGTGGGCAGTGAGCTGCCCTTCAAGATCGTCTCGGGCCGGGTGGAGAGCAAGGTCTGCGAGCTGCCGAGCCGCGCCTCGCCCGACGAGTTCAACGCGGCGATGAACGCGTGCGTGAACGAGCAGCGCCAGCACGCCCTGGACAACCTCCTGAGCCGCTCGCTGCTCGCCCTGCTCGGCCTCGCCGTGATCGCCTTCGCCTTCGGGTACGCGATGGCGGGCCGCGTCCTCTCGCCGCTCGGCCGCATCACCCGTACCGCGCGCCGCGTGGCGGGCACGGACCTCAAGCGCCGCATCGAACTGGACGGCCCCGACGACGAGTTGAAGGAGCTCTCCGACACCTTCGACGAGATGCTGGACCGCCTGGAGCGCGCCTTCACGGCCCAGCAGCGCTTCGTCGGGAACGCCTCGCACGAGCTGCGCACCCCGCTCGCGATCAACCGCACGCTCCTCGAAGTGCAGCTCTCCGATCCGAACGCGCCGCCCGAGCTCCAGCAGCTCGGCAAGACGCTGCTCGCCACCAACGAGCGCAGCGAGCAGCTCGTGGAGGGCCTGCTGCTGCTCGCCCGCAGCGACAACCAGATCGTCGAGCGCAAGCCCGTGGACCTCGCCGAGGTCGCCAACCGCGCCGTCGACCAGGCGCGCTCCGAGGCCGACGAGAAGGGCGTCGAGATCCGCGGCGAGCGCGGCCTCGCGATCGTGCAGGGCAACGGCGTCCTGCTCGAGCGCATCGCGCTCAACCTCGTCCAGAACGCCGTCCGGTACAACGTGAAGGAAGAGGGCTGGGTCGAGGTCACCACGGAGGCCCAGCACGGCCAGGCCGTGCTCGTGGTGACGAACACCGGACCCGTGGTCCCCGCGTACGAGATCGACAACCTCTTCGAGCCCTTCCGCAGGCTCCGTACGGAGCGCACCGGCAGCGACAAGGGGGTGGGTCTCGGCCTGTCCATCGCCCGGTCGGTGGCGCGCGCCCACGGGGGCCGTATCATCGCGGAGCCTCGTGAGGGGGGTGGGCTCGTGATGCGCGTCACCCTGCCGATCTGAGATGCTGCCGCCGTGACGCGCCGGATGTTCGCTTTGAGCGGAATTTTCGGGATCTGATCCTGTCAATTTCGTGTGTGATCGATCACAGAGGCGAATTTTTGGCCATCTACTCTCCGTGACCGCGAAAGTCGTCGGAAAGCCGGGAAAATCCGGGTTTTCGAGGGTCTTGATCACGGGAAGTACACGGGGTGGCGCCCGTGAAGTGCGACATTCGGACCGTGTACGGTCCCGATCGCCATCCAAACCGATCACCTCTTCAGGGGTGCGGTTGGGTGTCGATTGAGTAACAGACCTTGATGTGAGGCAAAATCTCCGCCTCAGGTCGGGCACAAGTCCGGCCTCTCACGCGTTACGTGCGCTGAGACACCGCAGACACCCAGAGGGGGAGAGCGACATGGCAACGGACTACGACACCCCACGCAAGACCGACGACGACGTCGACTCGGACAGCCTTGAAGAGCTGAAGGCCCGGAGGAACGACAAGTCCTCCTCGGCCGTCGACGTCGACGAGTTCGAGGCCGCAGAAGGCCTCGAGCTGCCCGGAGCGGACCTGTCCAACGAGGAGCTCGCCGTGCGCGTGCTCCCCAAGCAGCAGGACGAGTTCACCTGCATGAGCTGCTTCCTGGTGCACCACCGCAGCCAGCTGGCCCGGGAGAAGAACGGTCAGCCGATCTGCCGCGACTGCGACTGAGACGAGGTCAGCCGTGACAGGTTCGACCCCGCCTGGGAAGAACCGCTTCGGCGACCACGAAGCGGACGCAGCCGTGCCACCCGGCGCGACGGACGCCGAGCGGGGCCCTGGGGCCTCGCTCAGGCCCGTCGACGCGTCGGGGGCGGACCCGGCCGACCCCGTCGGCCACCAGGGCCCCGCCAGGGCGCAGAACGGCGCTGAGACGGCGTACGAGGCGGTCCCCGCGCTCGTGCACCACGCGGCGGCGCCGTCGCCGCACACGGCCGTCGAGGCCGTGCAGACCGCGACGACGGCGGAAGACGAGGGCCCCACGACCAAGGGCAAGCGTTTCTCCGCCGTCGCGAACGGCTTGAAGAACGGGGCGCTCCGCGGTGGCCGCGGAGCCAAGGCCGGCATCGGCTACCTGGCCGACCGGATCATCGAGAACGCCCCGCGGGTCCCCGTCCGGGACCTGGCCACCCTCCGCAAGCAGTTCCCGGGCCTCGGCCCCGAGCAGCTCGCGGACAAACTCATCACGGGCGCGGCGAACGCGACCTCCACGGTGGGCGCCGGAGTCGGCGCCGCCGCCATGCTGCCGGTGCCGCCGGCCATGCCCGCCGAGCTCGCCGCCGAGATCACCGGCGTCGCCGCGATCGAGCTGAAGCTCATCGCCGAGCTGCACGAGGTCTACGGACGGCGTCCGCCCGGCACCCTCAAGCAGCGCAGCACGGAGTACCTGCGGTCGTGGACCGAGGAGCGCGGGATCGACGTGGCCAAGCCCGCGTCGATAAACGCCGCGCTCGGCGGCCAGATGAAGCGCGAGCTGCGCCAGCAGATCATGAAGCGGATGGTGCGGAACCTGCCGAACCTGATGCCGTTCATGGTCGGAGCCGCGGTCGGGGCGTTCATGAACCGCCGCGACACGAAGAAGCTCGCGGAGCGCGTCCGCACCGACCTGCGCCGCATGCAGGTGCCCTGGGACGCCCTGGAGGAGCTGCCGCCGCTCACCGGCCCCAAGGAGCTGGAGTCCTGAGCCGTCGGCGCACTCCGGCGCTCCTCCGGCTCCCCGCCGCCCCCGGCGGGGCTACGCCGCAGTGACCGCCCCCAGCGCCTTCGCCAGCGCCTCCGGGTTCCTGGTCGACAGGTACACGTACGGAGTCGGGTCCTCGGGGTCCGTGACCTCCACGCGCAGCGCCGTCGGGATGTAGCTGCGCAGCACCATGAACGCGCGCGGGTCGGCCTTGTGGGTCCGCCAGGCGCGTGCCTCGGCCGCGTCCAGGGGCTCGGCGGCGCCCAGCGCCGTCAGCGGGATCTTGGCGTCCCCCGCGACCAGGAAGCCCGCCACGACCCGGATGCGCATCGAGCCGTACGCGCTGGTGAGCACCGCCGCGAGCGCCGTGCCCGCGACCAGGCCGCCGAGCAGCGGCAGGGTGCCGAACGGGAGCGCGGTCAGGCCCGCCGCGATGCCGACGAGCACCGAGACGAGCCACCACGAACGCGGCGCGGTCAGGCGTTCTTCGTAAGGCTGCATGAAGCCAAGCTTGGCATGGTGCGCGACGTGCGCTGACGCGGAGGTAAGGTCTGCGCCTGTGAGTGGTACCAATGCGGCCCTGCGGCCTCCGGCCGACGCCATACCCCCCGTACGCCACCCCGACGCGCCCGCGCCCGGGGAGCTGATCGGCGCGCACTACGCGCACTGCTTCGGCTGTGGGGACGGCCAGGCCCACGGGCTGCACCTCGCGGCCCGGGCCGGCGAAGGCGTCACCGTCACCGCCGAGTTCACCGTGCGCGAGGCGCACCAGGGTGCGCCCGGTCTCGCCCACGGCGGCGTGCTCGCCACCGCGCTCGACGAGACCCTCGGCTCCCTGAACTGGCTGCTGCGGGTGATCGCGGTGACCGGACGCCTGGAGACCGACTTCGTGCGGCCGGTGCCCGTCGGCACGGTGCTGCACCTGGAGGCCGAGGTCACCGCCGTCGCCGGACGGAAGATCTACTCGCGGGCCAAGGGGCGCACCGGCGGCCCCGACGGGCCGCTGGCCGTCCGTGCCGACGCCCTCTTCATCGAGGTGAAGGTGGACCACTTCATCGACAACGGCCGTCCCCAGGAGATCCGGGCGGCCATGAACGACCCGGACCAGATCCGGCGCGCCCGCGCCTTCGAGGTGAACCCGTGACCGACCGTGCCCCCCTGGACGTGCTGATCAGGCGCGTCGACCCCGACGTACCGCTGCCCGCGTACGCGATGCCCGGCGACGCCGGTGCCGATCTGCGCACCACCGAGGCCTGCGAACTCGCGCCCGGTGAGCGGGCGGTGCTGCCGACCGGGGTTTCCATCGCCCTGCCCGAGGGGTACGCGGCCTTCGTGCACCCCCGGTCCGGTCTCGCCGCCCGCTGCGGTGTCGCCATGGTGAATGCCCCAGGGACGATTGATGCCGGGTACCGTGGGGAGATCAAGGTGATCGTGGTGAATCTCGACCCGCGCGACAGCGTGCGGTTCGAGCGCTTCGACCGGATCGCCCAACTGGTCGTCCAGCAGGTCGAGAAGGTGCGCTTCCAGGAGGTGGCGGAGCTTCCCGGCTCGGCGCGGGCCGAGGGGGGCTTCGGGTCCACCGGCGGTCACGCCGCCGTGGGCGTCAGCTCGGGCGAACAAACGGGTGGGAATCGATACGCGTCGGTCGTATCCGACCGGGAAGGACAGTGACGTGTTCGGACGTCGCAAGAAGAGCGGTGCCGCCGAGGACGCGGCGGGCGAGGCCGAGCAGGTCGTCGACGGCACGGAGGACGCGGAGACCGAGGACGCGGCGTCGCAGCGCGTGCGCCTCGAGCCGGAGCCGCGCCCGGACGGGCCCTGGGACGACTCCGAGGTCCGTGAGCCCGGCGAGGGCCGGGTGGACCTCGGCGGTCTGTTCGTGCCGGGGGTCGAGGGCATGGAGCTGCGCGTGGAGGTCGCGGGTGACGCGATCGTCGCGGCCACCGTCGTGCTCCAGGACAGCGCCATCCAGCTGCAGGGCTTCGCCGCTCCCAAGCGGGAGGGCATCTGGGGCGAGGTGCGCGAGGAGATCGCCTCCGGCATCACCCAGCAGGGCGGGGTCATCGACGAGGTCGAGGGGCCGCTCGGCTGGGAGCTGCGCGCGCAGGTGCCGGTACAGCTGCCGGACGGCACGGGCGGCTTCCAGGTCGTCAGGTTCGTGGGCGTGGACGGCCCGCGCTGGTTCCTGCGCGGAGTGATCTCCGGGCAGGGCGCGGTGCAGCCGCAGGCCGCGGGCCTGCTCGAGCAGATCTTCCGGGACACGGTCGTCGTCCGCGGCGAGGGCCCGATGGCCCCGCGCGACCCGATCGTCCTCAAGCTGCCCGACGACGCGCAGATGGTCGCCGAGGGCGTCCAGCAGGAGGACCAGGAGACCTCGCGGTTCTCCGGCGGCATGGGCCAGCTGGCCCGGGGACCGGAGATCACCGAGGTCCGCTGACGGCGACGACGGCCGGACAACACAGCCGTCGGCACCGGCACGAGAGCTGACGCGAAGAGACGCGAGCCCAGGGGCCGCACTCCCGATTCGGGAGTGCGGCCCCTGGGCGTTTTCGTGCGTGTGAACTGGTTGAACGTATCGCCGTAAGAGATTCGTCAACGCCGCGCCAATGGCCGCTAGGGAGACGTCAACGGCGATCGAAACCCGCCATTGAGGCGGTTTCCTCATGACGTCAGCAATTCCGAATCTCATCTAGGAGCACACGATGGCCGACGTGGCCTTCGTCGTCACCACGATCGCGGTTTTCGCGCTGGTGGCTCTCGTCGCCAAGGGGGTGGCGAAGCTGTGACCGCTGAAAACATCGTCGGCCTCGTCGTGGCCGTCGCCCTCCTCGGCTATCTCGTCCTCGCCCTTGTGTTCCCGGAGAGGTTCTGAGTCCCCACATGAGTCCCGTCCTCGCTGGCGTGCTCCAGCTGCTCGCGCTCGTGGCCGCGCTGGCCCTCGCGTACCGTCCGCTCGGCGACTACATGGCCGGCGTCTACTCCTCCGACAAGCACCTGCGCGTCGAGAAGTGGATCTACAAGGGCATCGGCGCCAACCCCGGCACCCAGATGCGCTGGCCCGCCTACCTGCGCGGTGTGCTC
Source organism: Streptomyces sp. NRRL B-1347 (assembly GCF_000720325.1). Classification (GTDB taxonomy): domain Bacteria; phylum Actinomycetota; class Actinomycetes; order Streptomycetales; family Streptomycetaceae; genus Streptomyces. The sequence continues at coordinate 4,949 of NZ_JOJM01000027.1, read as the reverse complement.
TCCTTCTCCCTGGCGAGCCTGCTCTTCCTGTACCTGCTGCAGCGGATCCAGGGCTCCCTGCCGGGCTCGCTCGGCTTCAAGTCGATCGACCCGGACCAGGCGTTCAACACCGCCGCGTCGTTCGTCGCCAACACCAACTGGCAGTCGTACTACGGCGAGCAGGCCATGGGCCACGTCGTGCAGACCGCCGGTCTCGCGGTGCAGAACTTCGTCTCCGCGGCCGTCGGCATCGCCGTCGCCGTGGCGCTCGTCCGCGGCTTCGCCCGCTCGCGCACCGGTGAGCTGGGCAACTTCTGGACCGACCTGGTCCGCGGTGTCGTCCGCATCCTGATCCCGATCTCCGTGATCGGCGCGCTCGTCCTGGTCGCCTGCGGCGCGATCCAGAACTTCTCCGGCATTCACGGGGTCGGCCAGTTCCTGGGCGGCGAACAGCAGTGGAACGGCGGCGCGGTCGCCTCCCAGGAAGTCATCAAGGAACTGGGCACGAACGGCGGCGGCTACTTCAACGCCAACTCGTCCCACCCCTTCGAGAACCCGAATCCGATCTCGAACCTCTTCGAGATCTTCCTGATCCTGGTGATTCCGTTCGCGCTGACCCGGACCTTCGGCCGGATGGTCGGCTCGATCCGGCAGGGCTACGCGATCCTCGCCACGATGGTGACGATCTGGCTCGGCTTCACCGCGCTGATGATGTGGACCGAGTTCCACCACGGCGGCCCGGCGTTCGACCTCGCGGGCGGGGCGATGGAGGGCAAGGAGACGCGCTTCGGCGTCGGCGGCTCGTCGATCTTCGCGGTGGCCACCACGCTCACCTCGACCGGCGCGGTGAACTCCTTCCACTCCTCGTACACCGGATTCGGCGGCGGGATCACGATGCTGGGCATGCAACTCGGCGAGATCGCACCCGGCGGCGTCGGGTCCGGCCTCTACGGCATGCTCATCATGGCGATCATCGCGGTCTTCATCGCGGGTCTGATGGTCGGCCGCACCCCCGAGTACCTGGGCAAGAAGATCGGCACCCGCGAGATCAAGCTCGCGGCCTGCTACATCCTCGTCACGCCCGCGCTCGTCCTCGGCTTCACCGGCGCCTCGATGGCGATGGACACGCCGAAGAACTCGATGACCAACAGCGGCGCCCACGGCTTCTCGGAGATCCTGTACGCCTTCACCTCCGGCGCCAACAACAACGGCTCGGCCTTCGCGGGCCTGAACGCGGACACACAGTGGTTCAACACCACGATCGGTCTCGCGATGCTCCTCGGCCGGTTCCTGCCCATGGTGTTCGTGCTCGCGCTCGCCGGATCCCTGGCCGAGCAGCGGCCGATCCCGAAGACGGCGGGCACCCTGCGCACGGAGAAGCCGCTGTTCACGGGCCTCCTCGTCGGCACCATCATGATCATCACCGGTCTGACGTATTTCCCGGCGCTCGCGCTCGGACCGCTCGCCGAGGGTCTCGCGTCATGACCATCGAAACCAGGAAGCAAGAGGAGCCCGGCTCCATGACGACCGCTACTCCCACGCGCGCGCCGCACCAGGACGTGCCGACCGGCCACAAGCCGGACGACGACAAGGTCGGCGGCGGTCTCTTCGACCCGGCACAGCTCCTGAAGTCCTTCCCGGACGCCCTCAGGAAGCTCGACCCGCGGGTCATGGTCAAGTCGCCCGTGATGTTCGTGGTCCTGATCGGCTCGGTGCTCACCACCGTGCTCGCCTTCAAGGACCCGGGCGACTGGTTCGGCTGGACGATCACCGCGTGGCTGTGGCTGACCACGATCTTCGCCAATCTCGCGGAGGCGGTCGCCGAGGGCCGCGGCAAGGCCCAGGCCGACACGCTGCGCAAGGCCAAGACCGACACCGTCGCGCGCCGTCTGGCCGCCGACGGCAAGAGCGAGGAGCAGGTGCCCGGCACCGACCTCCGGATCGGTGACCTGGTCGTCTGCGAGGCGGGCGACATCATCCCCGGCGACGGTGACGTCGTCGAGGGCGTGGCGAGCGTCGACGAGTCGGCGATCACCGGTGAGTCGGCGCCCGTCATCCGCGAGTCCGGCGGCGACCGCTCGGCCGTCACCGGCGGTACGAAGGTCCTCTCCGACCGCGTCGTCATCAAGATCACGACGAAGCCCGGCGAGACCTTCATCGACCGGATGATCAACCTCGTCGAGGGCGCCGCTCGGCAGAAGACGCCCAACGAGGTCGCGCTGAACATCCTTCTCGCCTCGCTGACCATCGTCTTCCTGCTCGCGGTCGTCACGCTCCAGCCGTTCGCCGTGTACGCCGGTGCCGAGCAGTCCATGATCGTGCTCTGCGCGCTCCTGGTCTGCCTCATCCCGACGACCATCGGCGCCCTGCTCTCCGCGATCGGCATCGCGGGCATGGACCGCCTGGTCCAGCGCAACGTCCTCGCGATGTCCGGGCGCGCCGTCGAGGCCGCCGGTGACGTCTCCACGCTGCTGCTCGACAAGACCGGCACCATCACGCTCGGCAACCGCCAGGCCGCCGAGTTCGTACCGGTGCGGGGCACCACCGAGGCCGAAGTGGCCGACGCCGCCCAGCTCTCCTCGCTGGCCGACGAGACGCCCGAGGGCCGCTCCATCGTGGTCCTCGCCAAGGAGAAGTACGGCCTGCGCGAGCGCCACCAGGGCGAGCTGACCGGCGCGGAGTGGATCGCCTTCACCGCCCAGACCCGGATGTCGGGTGTGGACGTCGACGGGCGCAAGGTCCGCAAGGGCGCGACCGGCTCGGTCGTCGCCTGGGTCCGCGAGCGCGGCGGCACGGTCTCCGACGAGGCCCAGGAGCTCACCGACAAGATCTCGCAGGCGGGCGGCACCCCGCTGCTCGTGGCGATCGAGGACACCGAGGGCGCCCGCGTGCTCGGCGTCATCCACCTCAAGGACGTCGTCAAGGAAGGCATGCGGGAGCGGTTCGACGAACTGCGCCGCATGGGCATCAAGACGGTCATGATCACGGGTGACAACCCGCTGACGGCCAAGGCGATCGCCGACGAGGCGGGCGTGGACGACTTCCTCGCGGAGGCCACGCCCGAGGACAAGATGGCGCTCATCAAGCGCGAGCAGGCCGGCGGCAAGCTCGTGGCGATGACGGGTGACGGCACGAACGACGCGCCCGCGCTCGCGCAGGCCGACGTCGGCGTGGCCATGAACACCGGCACCTCGGCCGCCAAGGAGGCCGGGAACATGGTGGACCTGGACTCCAACCCGACCAAGCTCATCGAGATCGTGGAGATCGGCAAGCAGCTGCTCATCACGCGCGGCGCCCTGACCACCTTCTCGATCGCCAACGACGTGGCGAAGTACTTCGCGATCATCCCGGCGATGTTCGCGGTGGTCTACCCGGGCCTGGACAAGCTCAACATCATGGACCTGTCCAGCCCCAAGTCCGCGATCCTGTCGGCCGTCATCTTCAACGCGCTGATCATCGTGGCCCTGGTCCCGCTGGCCCTGAAGGGCGTCCAGTACCGGCCGATGAGCGCCGACCGGATGCTGCGGCGCAACCTCGGGATCTACGGCATCGGCGGTCTGATCGCGCCGTTCATCGGCATCAAGATCATCGACCTGCTCCTCTCCCTCATCCCCGGCATTGGGTGACTTGGCATGAATAACTCCGTCGGAAACACCGCCCGGTTGCTGGGCGCGGGACTGCGGGCCGTGCTCGTCCTGACCGTGGTCTGCGGCGTGATCTATCCGCTCGTCGTCACCGGCGTCGCCCAGGCCGTCTTCCACAACAAGGCCAACGGCTCCGAGATCAAGGACGGCGGCAAGGTCGTCGGCTCCGAGCTGATCGGCCAGCGCTACGACCTGCCCCTGAAGAAGGGCCAGGAGACGCCGGACCCGGACCTGAAGTGGTTCCAGCCCCGGCCGTCCAACGGCCTCGGCAGCAACAGCGTGAACACCCAGTACAAGCTGCTCCTGTCCGGCGCGACCAACCTCTCGGGCGACTCCGGGTCCATGAAGGACAAGGACGGCAACGAGGTCTGCGACCCCAAGGCCGAGGACGGCCTGTGCGCCCAGGTGAAGGCCGCGCAGGACGCCGTCGTCAAGGACAACTCGACGGCCGACTTCAAGATCGAGCCGTCGGACGTCCCGGTGGACGCCGTCACGTCCTCCGCCTCGGGCCTGGACCCGCACATCTCGCCGAAGTACGCCGACCTCCAGGCGCACCGCGTCGCCGAGAGGAACCACCTGGACGTCAAGGACGTCGAGAAGCTGGTCGACGACCACACCGACGGTCGCATCCTCGGCTTCATGGGGGAGCCCCGGGTGAACGTCCTGAAGCTCAACATCGCCCTGAAGCACCTGGTCGCGGCCAAGGGCTGACACCACCCCGGCCTGTGGGCCCCCGGAGTCTCCGGGGGCCCACAGGCCGTTCCGCGTACGCCCACGGGCCTTCGCGGGAGCGCCCCGAAGGGGCGCGGGGCTGTGTCTGTTTGCGGCTCCGCCGCGGGGCGCGACCAGCCACGACGAAGCCGCAGACGCCCGACGGCCGATCACGGCGAACCCAGCGGAGCGCCCGGCGCATCAGGGTTGTGTCAAGGACCCTCAAGAACGCCCGCCTCATCCGTTTTGCCGCGATTGTTGGCCGTAAGGTCGACGCTGCGTACACAGCAGTTTCAGGAAGACAATGGGGCCATGGCACGCGGCAAGCTTCGCGGCCTGGAGCAGGTCGAGCGCAGGGAGCTGGAGTACCGGGGCGCGACGTTCACCGAGATGGACGTGGACACGGTCCTGCGCCGGGCCCCCGCCGTGGCGCTCGTGGACGAGCTGGCCCACACGAACGTGCCGGGCTCGCGCAACGCCAAGCGCTGGCAGGACATCGAAGAGCTGCTCGAAAGCGGCATCGACGTCATATCCACGGTGAACATCCAGCATCTGGAGTCGCTGGGTGACGTGGTGGAGTCGATCACGGGGGTGCGCCAGCGCGAGACGGTGCCG
>NZ_JOJM01000026.1 GCF_000720325.1 Streptomyces sp. NRRL B-1347 | reverse complement strand
GGGAGGAGAGGGGCGGGTGGGTGGGAGGGAATCAGTCGGGGGGAGAACCGATTTGATCCGGGGGGTGCGGGCGCCGGTAACCTGAGGCATTCGCTCCTGGAGCCGCCCCGGCAGGGGCATCGCTTCGTCGTCGTCGTAATGAAGAGAGCACCGTGGCCGCCGACAAGATCGACACCATCGTCAGCCTGAGCAAGCGCCGAGGCTTCGTCTTCCCCTGCAGCGAGATCTACGGCGGCCAGCGCGCCGCCTGGGACTACGGACCGCTGGGCGTCGAGCTGAAGGAGAACATCAAGCGCCAGTGGTGGCGCTACATGGTCACCTCGCGTGAAGACGTCGTCGGCATCGACTCGTCCGTGATCCTGGCCACCGAGGTCTGGCAGGCCTCCGGCCACGTCGCCACCTTCACGGACCCGCTGACCGAGTGCACCTCCTGTCACAAGCGCTACCGCGCCGACCACCTGGAAGAGGCGTACGAGGAGAAGAAGGGCCGCGCGCCCGAGAGCCTCGCGGACATCAACTGCCCGAACTGCGGCACCAAGGGCCAGTTCACCGAGCCCAAGCAGTTCTCCGGCCTGCTGTCCACGCACCTCGGCCCGACCCAGGACTCCGGTTCGGTCGCCTATCTGCGCCCCGAGACCGCGCAGGGCATCTTCACCAACTTCTCCCAGGTGCAGACGACGTCGCGGCGCAAGCCGCCGTTCGGCATCGCCCAGATGGGCAAGTCCTTCCGCAACGAGATCACGCCCGGCAACTTCATCTTCCGCACCCGCGAGTTCGAGCAGATGGAGATGGAGTTCTTCGTCAAGCCGGGCGAGGACGAGAAGTGGCAGGAGTACTGGATGGAGCAGCGCTGGAACTGGTACACCGGTCTCGGCCTGCGCGAGGAGAACATGCGGTGGTTCGAGCACCCGAAGGAGAAGCTCTCCCACTACTCCAAGCGCACCGCTGACATCGAGTACCGCTTCCAGTTCGGCGGCAGCGAGTGGGGCGAGCTGGAAGGCGTCGCCAACCGCACCGACTACGACCTGTCCGCGCACGCCAAGGCCTCCGGCCAGGACCTGTCGTACTTCGACCAGGAAGCCGGCGAGCGCTGGACGCCGTACGTCATCGAGCCCGCCGCCGGTGTCGGCCGCACGATGCTGGCCTTCCTCCTCGACTCGTACATCGAGGACGAGGCGCCCAACGCCAAGGGCAAGCTGGAGAAGCGCACGGTCATGCGCTTCGACCCGCGCATCGCCCCGGTGAAGGCCGCGGTCCTGCCGCTGTCCCGCAACCCGGAGCTGTCCCCGAAGGCCAAGGGCCTCGCCGCCGCGCTCCGGCAGAACTGGAACATCGAGTTCGACGACGCGGGCGCCATCGGCCGCCGCTACCGCCGCCAGGACGAGATCGGCACGCCGTTCTGCGTCACCGTCGACTTCGACACCCTCGAGGACAACGCGGTGACCGTTCGCGAGCGCGACACCATGAAGCAGGAGCGTGTCTCCCTCGACCAGATCGAGGGCTACCTCGCCACGCGCCTCGTCGGCTGCTGACGCGGAGCGAACTCCGTCACCGAGCCCCCGGTTCCAGGAACGGAACCGGGGGCTCCGGTGCACACTGAGGGTCATGCAGCCGATGGCCACGAGCAAGGTCAGCAGATGGGACCAGCACGGGCGCGCGTACGTCGTACGCCTCCTGCGGGCGGGCGTACGGCGGCAGCTGGTCTGCGACACGTGCGGCTGGCGCGCGCGGGCCCGCTTCCTGCCGTGGCTCAAGGCCGAGGAGCACCTGGAGCGCATCCACCAGGCGACCGTGAACCCCGCCGCGGGCAGGCCCTAGGCGCCCGATCGCACCAGGTCCGCCGCCTTCTCGCCGATCACGAGGGCCGCCGCGTTCGTGTTCACGGAGACGATCGACGGCATCACCGACGCGTCCGCCACGCGCAGGCCGCGAAGGCCCCGCACCCGCAGCCCGGGGTCGACCACCGCGTCCGGGCCCGTGCCCATCGCGCAGCTGCCCGCCAGATGGAAGTACGGTCCTGTCGCCGCCGTCAGGAACGCGCGTGCGCGCGCCTCGCCCGGCAGCACCTCCCGCGCTCCCCAGTCGGCGAGGGGACCGGCCGCCGCCACCTCCCGCGCCACCTCGATGCCGTGCAGCATGCGCCGCACGTCGTCCTCGTCGGTCAGATAGCCCGGGTCGATCAGCGGGGGCGCATCGGGGTCCGCGGCCGCGATCCGCACCGCGCCCCGGGCGCGCGGCACCGTGGCCACGCCGAGCGTGAAGCAGTTCTCGGGCGCCGCGAGCGTCGGCGGGTGGTACGGCACGTGGACGCACAGGAGCTGCATGTCCGGGCCCGGCAGCGACGCCTCGCTGCGCCAGTGCAGCGAGGCCTCCGACAGGTTCGTCCGGCCCGCGGGGATCGGGCGGTCCACCTCGAACACCACCCCGCACAGCGGATGGTCCTGGAGGCCGCGGCCCACGCCCGGCAGCTCGTGCCGGACGTCCACGCCCGCGGCGCGCAGCTCGTCGGCGGGGCCGACGCCCGAGAGCAGCAGAAGCCGTGGCGAGTCGACGGCCCCCGCGCACACGATCACCTCGGCGCGGGCGCGCGCCGTGACCGGGACGCGCCCGCGGGTGAACTCCACGCCCGTGCACCGGTCGCCGTCACCGCTCTCGAAGAGGAGGCGGCGCGCGCGGGAGTCGGCGGACACCGTGAGGTTCGGCCGGGCGCCGTCGAGCGGCCGCAGATAGGCGTCGGCCGCGCTCTGCCGCGCCCCGTCGACGATCGTCAGGTCCGGCCAGCCGACGCCTTCCTGGGCCGCGCCGTTGAAGTCGTCGGTGCGCGCGTGGCCCGCCGCGACGGCGGCCTCGACGAACGCCGCGGACAGCGGGTTGGCGTCCGCGGGCCGCGCGGGCGCGACCCGCAGCGGCCCGGCGGCCCCGCGGTACGCCCCGTCGCCGCCGGGCACCGACTCCATCCGCTTGAAGTGGGGGAGCAGGTCGTCGTAGCCCCAGCCCGCGCAGCCCGCCGCCGCCCAGCGGTCGTAGTCCGCGCGGTGCCCGCGCAGGAACACCAGGCCGTTGATGGCGCTCGACCCGCCGAGCGCCCGCCCCCTCGGGCACGGCAGCGAGATCCCGCCGACGCCCGGCTGCGGCACGGTCCGGTAGCCGTGGTCGGCCTCGCCGCCCATGAGCGACGGCCACGCGTACGGCGTCGCGAGATCCGCCTTGGCGCGCTCGGGGCCCGCTTCGAGGAGCAGCACGGTGCGGTCCCGCTCCTCGCTGAGCCGGGCCGCGACGACGCATCCGGCGGACCCGGCCCCCACGACGACGTAGTCGTACTCCGCCGTCAACTCCCTTGCCCCTAAAGCCACTTGGCCGCTCCTGTCTGCCCGGTCGATGAGTGGGGACAGGCAATCAGGAGGGGCGGCCGTGCCGCAGCGAAACGCCGAAACTCCGGGGGGTCAAGGGGCCCCGGGGGCCCCGGGGGCTTCAGGGGCGCAGCGCGGCGAGCGTCAGCTCGACGACCGCCGCGAAGGCCTCGTCGATGCCCGGCTGGAACCACTCGCGGGAGTAGCCGGGGTCGTGGAACCGGCCGGTGGCGTCGAAGACCGCCCGGGCGGTGAGCCCCGCGTCCGCGACGGGGGACGTCAACTCGCCCTGTGCCACGCCCTCTTCGACGATCAGGCGCAGCTGTCCGACGAGCTCGGCGATGTGCTCCTCCACCACGCCGCTGTTCTCGCCGAGCAGCACCTCGTACGTCGCGAACAGCTCCGGGTCGTCGCCCGCCTTCTTGCGCTTGGCCGCGAACAGGGCCGTGAACCAGCGGCGCAGCCGCTCGTCCGCCGCCACCGACCGGTCCTCGACGACCAGCTTCAGCTCGGCCGTCGTGCGGTCGAGCCAGCGCTTGGTGACCGCCTCCCGCAGCGCCGCCTTCGTACGGAAGTGGCGGTACACGGCGGCGTGGCTGACGCCGAGCGCGCGGGCCACGTCCACCACGGTGGCCTTGGCGGCGCCGTGGCGGCGCAGCACGTCCTCGGTCGTGGCGAGGATGCGCTCGGCGGTCAGGGTCTCGGTCGTGGCCATGGTCAAGACGGTACCTGCCGCTGTCGGAGCCCCTGTCAGCGCTCGCTGTCGAGGTGTGCCATCTGCGCCTCGGGGTAGCGGTCGCCCGCGGCCGCGCCCGCGGGCACGGCCTGCTCCACGGCGGCCAGGTCCGCGGCGTCGAGCTGGACGTCCAGGGCGCCGAGCGCCTCGGTCAGGCGGTCCCGGCGGCGGGCGCCGACCAGCGGCACGACGCTCGCGCCGAACCGCGGGCCCTGCGCGAGCACCCAGGCGATCGCGATCTGCGCGACGCTCACGCCCTTCGCCTCCGCGATCTTGCGCAGGGCGTCCACCAGGTCGAGGTTGCGCTGGAGGTTCTCGCCCTGGAAGCGGGGGCTGACGCCGCGGAAGTCGTTCGCGGCGAGCTTGCGGTCGCGCTCGAAGTGCCCGGAGATCAGGCCGCGCGAGAGCACGCCGTACGCGGTCACGCCGATGCCGAGCTCGGCGGCGGTGGGCAGGATCTCGTCCTCGATGCCGCGCGAGATCAGGGAGTACTCGATCTGGAGGTCCGAGATCGACGCGACGGCGGCGGCCCTGCGCAGCGTGTCCGCGCCCACCTCGGAAAGCCCGATGTGCCGTACGTGCCCCTTCTCGACGAGCTCGGCGATGGCGCCGACGGTCTCCTCGATCGGCACGGTCTCGTCGACGCGGGCGATGCGGTACACGTCGATGTGGTCGACGCCGAGGCGCTGCAGCGAGTACGCGGCGAAGTTCTTCACCGCGGCCGGGCGGCCGTCGTACCCGGCCCAGCCGCCGTCCGGGTCCCGGAGGGCGCCGAACTTCACGCTGGTGAGCGCCTGCTCCCGGTGGGCGGCGGGCGCGGTCCGCAGGGCCTCGCCGATGAGCAGCTCGTTGTGGCCCATGGCGTAGAAGTCGCCGGTGTCGAGCAGGGTCACGCCCGCGTCGAGGGCGGCGTGGATCGTGGCGATCGACTCGCCCCGGTCCGCCTCCCCGTACAACGCGGACATGCCCATGCAGCCGAGTCCGAGAGCGGAAGAAACGGGTCCGTCAGTGCCGAGCTTCAGGGTGCGCATGAGGGCTCCTGGGGGTGTGCTGATGAGAGACCGACGCGCCGGTCCCCGACAACGGGGCGAGCGAACGCCGTGCCTCCACCATGCACCCTCCGGTTACAGATTTCAAGTTCTGAAATCTGTAACTTGTCACTCGATCTTGCCTTTCGAACGCCTGCGGCCCGGCTCCGGCATGAACCCGCACGGGGCCCGGGGGCGGCGGTAGGCTCCGAAACCGGAGAGGCGAGGGCCGACGGAGGAGACAGCATGAGCACTGCCGCTACCGACTCACCCGGCATCCCGCCCATGCCGGAGAGAACCCCCAAGGCCCTCCGCGAGGCCATCGCCCAGCACGCACCGCAGCTGCTCCCCGACTTCGACGCGCACTGGAAGCGGGCGATCGCCGACACGTACGACCTCGGGCCCGTGCCCGCGTTCATGGCCCGCTGGTGGAGCGAGTACGCCATCGCCCGCGACCCGCAGCTGGACGCCCACCTGACCGACCTCGAAGCGCGCGCCACCGAGGCCACGGATGTCGCCGAAGCCGGGAAACTCCTGGAGGAGGCGTCCAACATCCGGCACATGGCCGCCCGCACGGAGCCCGGCCAGTGAGCGACGACGGGTTCTTCGGGCCTCCCTGGCAGATGGACTGGACTCTCAAGGCGCAAGCCGCACGCGATGCCCTGCCCGAACACGTACGGAAGCTCGTCGACGCGGCCCGCGCCGAACTGGTGACGGCTAAGGACCCCTACTTCCGGGGCGTCGAAGCCGACGCTGGGCTGCCCGACACCATCCGGGTCGAGGGCCCTCGCGTCCTGTACTTCGACAACTACCGAGGCTGGCTCCGGTACGTCTTCATGCACCGCGTGGACGATCCTCAGATCGTCGTCGAAGAGATCTTCTGGCAGTGACGCGCGCCTCGGCGGCGGTAGGGCTTCCTTGGTGGGGGCTCCGGCTCTCGGCTTGAGGTGGGGGCATGTCAGTCGTGGCTGTCTTCGGCGTGAGTGGTCGCGTCTCCGTCCGGTGTCGTCGATTCGTCGGCCCCGCCGTTCAGTTCGGCGCGGAGGCGGGCCTTGGCTGCTTCCAGGCGCGGGCCGTAGTCGGGCATGAAGATCTCGGGCAGTGACGTGTTCAGCGTTCCCGAGATCGTGTAGATCGCCGACCAGACGGCTTGCTCGTGCACGATCCCTTCCAGGTCGTCGGACTTGAACATCGCGTCGTAGAGCCAGTCGGACAGCACGAAGGCTTGATCGTGCGTGAGTTTGATGGTGATCGATTCCTCTTCCATACGGCCAACTTACGTCCGGGCCTGGGGTGTTGTGGGGGCCGATGGGCAGCTCGCTGGTGGCGTGTACCGGGGTCCGGCGCGTCCGACCGGGCCCGGTGTGACGAGGCCGTCAGGCGGGCTTCGGTGCCTGCGGGGGCTCCGCTGTTTCCGGAGCTAGTCGTTCCGCCGTGCGGCGGGCCGTGGCTCGGGCCCAGGGGCCGCTCGTCAAGGCGCCCACGCAGAGGACCGTCGCGCCGCAGGCCGTGATGATCCACCAGGCCGGGCGGCTCGCGGGGGTGAAGTCGGTGGCGTAGGACGTCGTGACGCCGGAGGCCAGGACCGCGCCGATCACCGCGACGCCCAGGGTCTGGCCGATCTGGCGGCTGGTGGAGGCCACGGCGGCGGCCACGCCCGCCTGGGCGCGGGGCATGCCGGCCACGGCGGTGTTGGTGATGGGGGCGTTGACCATGCCGAAGCCGATGCCGAAGAGGACGTAGGCGAGGAGGCGGGTGCCCTCGGAATCCTCCGCCTCGAAGGCGGCGAAGAGGACTCCGGAGGCCGTCATCGTGACGCCCGCGATCAGCAGGGAGAGGCGCGGGCCCCGGCTGCCGACCAGGCGGCCCGAGAGCGGGGCGCACACCAGGGTCATCGCCGCCATGGGCAGCATCCACAGGCCCGCGTGCAGCGCGTCCAGGCCGCGTACGTCCTGGAGGTAGAGGGTGGAGAGAAACAGGAAGCCGCCGAGCGCGGCGAACGCGCTGATCGCGATGACCGTGGCCCCGCTGAACGGCGCCGAGCGGAAGAACCGCAGGTCGATGAGGGGCTCAGCGCGGCGCGGCTCGTAGCGCAGGAGGCCCGCGAGCGCCGCGGCGGCGGCGCCCGCGAAGAGCATGATCAGCGGCGAGGTCCAGCCCGCCGTGGGCGCCTCGATGATCGCGTACGTGAGGGCGCCGAGCAGCACGATCACCAGGAGCTGGCCGACCGGGTCGGGGCGGCGCGGCTTCGGCGCCCGGGACTCCGGGACGTACCGGGTGGTGAGGAACAGCGCCGCGAGACCCACCGGCAGGTTGACCCAGAAGATCGCCCGCCAGCCCACCGAGTCCACGAGCAGTCCGCCCACCAGCGGCCCCGCCGCCATGGAGATGCCGACGACGCCGCCCCACACCCCGATGGCGCGGGCCCGCTCGCGCGGCTCGGTGAAGGTGTTCGTGATGATCGACATGGCGACGGGGTTGAGCATGGAGCCGCCCACCGCCTGGATCATGCGGAAGGCGACGAGCGACTCCAGGTTCGGGGCGAGGGAGCACAGGACCGAGCCGAGCGTGAAGACGGCGAGGCCCGCCTGGAACACCCGGCGGCGGCCGACGCGGTCACCCGTCGAGCCCGCCAGCATCAGGAGCGAGGCGAGCACGAGGGTGTACGCGTCGATCGTCCACTGCATGCCCGAGATGCTGGTGTCGAACTCCCTGGCCATGCTGGGCAGGGCCACGTTCAGGACGGTGTTGTCCAGGCTCACGATGAGCAGGCTCATGCAGCAGATCGCGAGCACCAGTTGACGGCGCCGGGGGCTCAGATCGGACTCGGGCATACAGCCGACGGTATCCCCGGGGCCGGTGCCCCGCCCCGGGCGGCCGCGGCTCAGCCGAGGTCGCGCGGCAGCCGCAGGCTCAGCGCGGCGAGCCCGAGCAGGCCCGCGAGCTGCGCGCCCAGCACGATCGCGAACGCGTCACGCATGCCGAGGCCGGGTTCGAGGGCCAGGAACAGCGAGCCGAGCGTGGCGACGCCGACGGCGATGCCCGACTGCTGGACGGTCTGCCCGAGCCCGCTGCCCGCCCCGGCGCGCTCGGCGGGGATCGAGGACAGCAGGATCCGGTAGTACAGCGGCAGCTGGATGCCCTGCCCGAAGCCGCACAGGAGCAGGCCAGGGGCGAGCGTCAGCGGGGTGAGCGCGGACCACGGCGCCCACAGGAAGGTGGCGGCGAGCACGGTGAGGCCCGCGCCGTGCACCAGGGCGCACAGGGTGAGCGCGCGGGCGCCGAGCCGGTTCGTGACCCGGGGCAGCAGCATGGACGCCGTGAACTGCGCGACGCCCATGGGGATCAGGGTCAGGCCCGCCTTCAGGGCGCTGTAGCCGAGCGCCTCCTGGAGCGTCACGGCGCTGACAAACATGAAGCCGCTGAAGCCGATGAAGATCGGTACGCCGATCAGCAGGCCCCGCGCGACCCCGGGCTCGCGCAGCAGCGACAGGGGAAGCAGCGGGCTGCCGCCGGTGTCCTCCGCGCGCCGCTCCACCGCCGCGAACGCCCAGAGCAGCAGGGGCGAGGCCACGAGCGCGAGGACCGCCCACAGCGGCCAGCCCGCCGCCCGGCCCTCGGTCAGCGGAAGCAGCAGCGCCAGCAGCGCGGCGGCGAGCAGCACCGTGCCGCCGACGTCACTCCGCCCGGGCTGCCCGGCACGGCTGTCCGGCACCGACCGCAGCGCCAGCGGCCACGCGAGCGCGACGACCGGCACATTGATCAGGAACGCCATGCGCCAGCCGGTGCCCGCGATGTCCGCCGACACCAGGACCCCGCCGAGCACCTGCCCGAGCACCATCGCGAGCCCGCTGACGGCCCCGTACAGGGCGACGGCCCGCGCGCGCCGCTCACCGCGCGTCGTCGCGTGGACGGTGGCGAGCACCTGCGGCAGCAGCAGCGCAGAGGCGGCGCCCTGCGCGGCCCTGAACGCCACCAGCGACCAGGCGTCGGGGGCGACGCCGCAGGCCAGCGAGGTGATCCCGAAACCGGCGACGCCCCACAGGAACAGCCGACGGCGCCCGTACGCGTCCCCGAGCCGGCCACCGAGCACGAGCAGCACGGCGTACGCGACGGCGTACCCGGCGGCGACCATCTCCAGGGCGGACGGCGAGGCGCCCAGGTCGTGCGCGATGTCGGGCAGGGCGACGTTGACGATGAAGAAGTCGGTGCTCGGCAGGGACGTGCCGAGCAGGAGGGCGAACAGGCCCAGGGCGCTGAGGACGGGGGCCGCGACCGCGCCGGTGCCGGTACCGGTGTCGGTGTCGGTGCCGGTATCCGTGCCCGTCTTGGGCGTGGAGACCGTCGTGGGAGCCGTTGCCGCAGTCGTCGTAGGAGTCGTAGGAGGAGTCGTTGTGCGAGTCACGCATACGACGATGGGCAGTCGCCAAGACGGGTACCAGAGTGTCTTTATCCTGGTAGTAGACGCACCTGGAACCGGGTCGCGGGCTGCGCGAGGCTGGGAGCGTGACCATGACCGCAGAGCCGATGACGCCCACGGGACCCGCCACGGACGACGCCACCCGCCGCCACGAGCTCGCTGCCTTCCTGCGCAGCCGCCGCGAGCGGATCACGCCCGAGCAGGCGGGCCTGCCGCGCGGGCCCCGGCGGCGCACGCCCGGACTGCGCCGCGAGGAGGTCGCGCAGCTGTCCGCGGTGGGCGTCACCTGGTACACGTGGCTGGAGCAGGGGCGGCCCATCCGGGTCTCCGCGCAGGTCCTCGACGCCATCGCCCGCGCGCTGCTCATGGACCAGACCGAGCGCGGCCACCTCTTCACGCTCGCCGGGGCCGTCGACCCGCGCCCCGAGACCGAGTGCCCCCTGGTGACCGGCACCGCGCTGCGCCTGATGCACCGCATCGCGCCCTTCCCCGCGACCCTGCAGAACGCCCGCTACGACGTCCTCGCGCACAACCGCCCCTTCGCCCAGGTCTTCGGCGACCTGACCGAGCTGCCGCCCAGGGAGCGCAACTGCCTGTGGCTGCTCCTCACCAGCAAGCGCTGGCGCGAGACCTTCCTCGACCGGGACGAGATGCTGCGCGACCTGATCGCGAAGTTCCGCTCGGGCATGGCCGAGCACGTCGCGGAGCCCGCCTGGAAGGAGCGGCTCGACGGGCTGCTCACGGAGTCGGCGGAGTTCCGCGAGCTGTGGCGGCGGCACGAGCTCGGCACGACGTCACCGCACGTCAAACGCTATGTGCACCCCCTGGTGGGGCTGCTCAGCCTGGAGCACCGCACGATGTGGCTGGCGCCGGAGTCGCAGGCCTACCGCCTCGTCGCGTACGTGCCCGCCGACGAGGGGACCGAGGAGCGCCTGGAGCGCCTCGCGGAGCTGGGGGACGGGCCGGGCGCGGGCTGAGGGACAATGGATGCTTGCCCGCTCCTCATCGTGAGTCCCGTACGTTCCCGGAGAGCCGCCCGATGTCCCAGCCGCAGCCGCAGCCCGCAGCGCCGACGCTGTCGATCGGTCCCCACCTGGTGCAGCCGCCCGTCGTGCTCGCGCCCATGGCGGGGATCACGAACGCGCCGTTCCGGACGCTCTGCCGGGAGTTCAGCGGCGGCAAGGGCCTCTTCGTCAGCGAGATGATCACGACGCGCGCGCTCGTCGAGCGCAACGAGAAGACCATGCAGCTGATCCACTTCGACGCGAGCGAGAAGCCGCGCTCGATCCAGCTGTACGGCGTCGACCCGGCCACCGTCGGCAAGGCCGTCCGCATGATCGCGGAAGAGGACCTCGCCGACCACATCGACCTGAACTTCGGCTGCCCGGTCCCCAAGGTCACGCGCAAGGGCGGCGGCTCCGCGCTTCCGTACAAGCGCAATCTGCTGCGGGCGATCCTGAAGGAGGCCGTGAGCGGGGCGGGCGACCTGCCGGTCACGATGAAGATGCGCAAGGGCATCGACGACGACCACATCACGTACCTGGACGCCGGGCGCATCGCCGTCGAGGAGGGCGTCACCGCGATCGCCCTGCACGGGCGGACGGCCGCGCAGCACTACGGCGGCACCGCGGACTGGTCCGCGATCGCCCGCCTCAAGGAGCACGTCCCGGAGATCCCCGTCCTCGGCAACGGCGACATCTGGTCCGCGTCGGACGCCGTGCGGATGATGCGCGAGACCGGGTGCGACGGGGTCGTCGTCGGGCGCGGCTGCCTCGGGCGGCCGTGGCTGTTCGGCGACCTGGTGGCCGCGTTCGAGGGCCGTACGGATGCCCGTGCCGGAGGCACTGATGGATGGGGTGCCCGGCCCGTGCTGCGGACCGTCGCCGACGTCATGGTCCGGCACGCGGCGCTCCTCGGCGAGTGGATCGGGGACGAGTCGCGGGGCGTCATCGACTTCCGCAAGCACGTGGCCTGGTACCTGAAGGGGTTCTCGGTCGGCTCCGAGATGCGCAAGCGCCTCGCGATCACGTCGTCCCTGGCGGAGCTGCGGGCCGGGCTCGACGAGCTGGACCTCGACCAGGGGTGGCCCGACGGGGCGGACGGGCCGCGCGGGCGCACCTCCGGCAACAACCGGGTGGTCCTGCCGGACGGGTGGCTCCGCGACCCGTACGACTGCGCGGGCGTCTCGGAGGAAGCGGAACTCGACACCTCGGGCGGCTGACGGCCTCCGGCTTCCTGCCGCCCTCCCGCCCCTGCCTCCTTCCGGCTGCCCGCCTTCCCGCCGCCCTGTGCCCGCCCGTTCCGCCCCCTGGGCGGACCAGCCGCCCACAGGGTGGGAAGCGGACCAGAGTCGCCCACAGGGTGGGGAGGGGGGAAGGCGGGCGGCGGGGACTAGCCGCCCGTGACCGCCGTCAAGAGGGCCAGCGGGGCCGCCGCCGAGCGGGATTCCTGGATGCAGGCGTGGGGGTAGGGGACCGGCTCGGGGTAGGCGGCGCGTTCGTAGCCGGCCAGGACCTCGGGCAGCCGCCCCCCACCCGTGGCCGCCGCGTCCACCAGGGCGTGCGCCACGATCCGGGCCTCGTCGTGGAGCCCGTAGCGGGAGAGCCCGAGCGTGATGAGCGCGTTGTCGTGGGGCCACACCGAGCCCCGGTGGTAGGAGAGCGGGTGGTAGGCGCCCTGCCCTGCGGCCAGCGTGCGCACGCCCCAGCCGGAGAAGAAGTCGGGTTCGAGGAGGCGCCGCCCCACCGCCTCGCCGTACTCCTTGTCGAGGAGCCCGGACCACAGCAGGTGCCCCGCGTCGGAGGCGAGTGCGTCCACCTGCCGCCCCGCCCCGTCGAGGGCGAGCGCGGGGAAGCCGCGCCCGGCCATCCAGAAGTCCCGCTGGAAGCGGTCCCGCAGGTCGGCCGCGGCCTGGGTGAGCAGGTCCGCGTAGACGGGGTCGTCCCAGACGGTCCTGGCGAGCCACGCCGTGCGCCGCAGCGCGTCGTACGCGTAGCCCTGGGCCCCCGCGGCCATGACGGGCCCGGTCGGCCGGTCCCCGTCGGCGCCGCAGATCGCGCCGGGGGAGTCCTTCCAGTTCTGGTTGGCGAGCCCGCCCTCGTCGGCGCGGTAGACGAGGTAGCCGCGCGCGGTGAGCCCGCCGTGGTCGAGCATCCAGCCGACGGCGGCGCGCGCGTGCGCCGCCAGACGGCGGGCCAGGGCGGTGTCACCGGTCTGCTCGGTGTACGCGCCGAGCAGCACGAGGAAGAGCGGCGTCGCGTCCACGGAGCCGTAGTAGCGCGCGTACGGGACCTGGTCGAAGTGCGCGAGCTCGCCGTGCCGCACCTCGTGCACGATCTTGCCGGGCTGCGCGACCCGCCCGTCGGTGGCCTCCGTGGCCTGGGTCGCGGCGAGCGCGGGCAGCGTCGCGGCGGCCAGACGCGGCAGGTACGGCAGCGCGAAGAGCGAGGTCAGGAGCGCGTCGCGGCCGAGCAGGGTGAGGAACCAGGGGACCCCGGCGCCGGGCACCCGCAGCTCCTCGCCGTCGGGGCCGCGCGCGGGCACCTGGAGCGCGGCGAGGTCGCGGAGCCCGCGCGTGCACGCCGATGCCAGCTCGGGCCAGGCGGGCGGCAGCGGCACGTCGGCGGTGAACTCCCGCTGGACCGCGGCGAGTTGCGCGATGGCGGCGCTCGGTGACGCGGGCGCGGGCGGCAGCGGCGGCGCGCCGTGCGGCGCCGCGGCGACGGTCAGGGTCAGGTCGGCGGAGGCGTGCGCGGCCAGTTCGAGCGCCCAGACGAGCCGCCGCGCCCCGGTGCCCGTCTCCTCGACGGCGTCGGGCGCGGGCTCGGCGGTGACGGTGGTGCGGGCCAGCCAGTCCCCGCGGCGGTAGGCGAACTCGATGCCGCCGGGCCCCCGTTCGTCCTCGCCGCCCGGTGGTTCCAGGACCCGCCGGGACCTGACCGCGCCCGGCTTCGCGTACGTACGGTGGTCCGCGCGCAGCTCGAACTGGTCGGTGAAGTCGGCGTCCGCGGTCAGGGCGAGCCGCAGCGTCGTCGGCACCGGGCGGTTGCTGGTGATCCGCACCGCCTCGACCAGGGCGCCGTCGGTGACGGCCTGTTCGCGGAAGAGCGTGTACGCGGGCGGCTCCTGACGGCCGCCGCGCGGCACGAGCACGCAGCGCGTCACGTCCGCGCCCACGCCGCCCTGCCCGTCAGTGTGAGAAGGCCCGCCGTGCCCGCCCCCTGCGGGGCTCAGGACCTCGGGGACGGCGCCGTCCACGGTCAGCTGCCAGCGGCTCAGGTGCCGCGCGTCGCGCACGAAGAGACCGTCGGGGGAGCCGCCGCCCGGGACGCCGCGGATGTCGCCGCCCGGACCCACGGCCGCGAACGTCGTACCGCGTACGAGCAGGTGGTGCTGGTGCCGGTCAGTCATGTCGAGCCCTCTCGCTCCTGCCAGGCCCCGCTGTGTGGTGTGCCGGCGCGTGGTCCGCGTCCAGATGCAGATCGAGTGCCAGTGCCGCGCTCCAGCTGAAGCCGCGGGTGCCGCAGCCGTGCCCCGTGTACGGATCCACGTACTCGGAGAAGCCGGAGTCCCGCGCCACGTCGAGCAGCGCCGTGCGCAGGGCGTCGGCCCGCGCCCGCTCGCCGTGCAGCCGCAGGCCGCGCTCGAACAGCCAGTTGGTGTTGATCCAGGCGGGTCCCCGCCAGTACCGGCGGGCGTCGAAGGCCGGGCTCAGCAGGTCGTGGCTGGGGACGAGCCGGGCCCGGCCGCCGAGTTCGAAGTGCGGGCCGCAGGCGGTGCGCACCAGGGCGGCGACGACGTCCCCCGGCAGCTCCGGCAGCAGCAGCGGGACGAGACCGGTGACGCCTTGCTCGGCCACGAGCTCGCCGTCGGCGGGCCCGGCCCGCAGGTCGCGGCACCGGAAGATCCCGGACGCCGGGTCCCACAGCCGCTCCACCAGGGCCCGGGTGAGCCGCTCCGCGCGCTCGTGCCGGGCGGTCGCGGAGACGCCGAGTTCGCCGGTGATGCGGGCGAGGGCGTGCTCGGACGCGATCAGGAGGGCGTTGAAGGCCGGGTCCTCGACGGCGAAGTCGCCCTGCCGCTCGTGGGGTCGGGGGTCGGCGGCGCCGTACCCCCGGTCGCGGTAGTCCGTCGCGAGCCGGACGTACCGGCCGTAGTCGAGGTCCGTCGGCCGGTCGCGTGGGCTGCCGTGGTCCAGGTCGGCGCGGCGGAAGGTGCGCGGAAGCGCGGGCGGGACGCGGCTCAGCGGGCCGTCCCAGCAGGGGCTGTTGTCCATGCCCTGCTCCCAGGGGTGGACGACCGCGGCGAGCCCCGCGCCGCCGAGGTCGCGCCGGTGCAGCAGATAGCGGTGCCAGGCCGCGAGGCGCGGCTGGAGGCGGGCGAGGAAGGAGCGGGCCCGGGACAGGCCGGGGTCGGCGAGGTGCACCAGCCAGGCGGCGAGGGCGTGCACCGGCGGCTGCACGATGCCGGAGGTCTGCACGCCGCAGGGCGCGCCCGCCGCGCGCCCTGCGGTGGCGGAGCGCCAGAAGTCCGGGCTGGGGAAGTAGGCGTCCAGCGGCACGGCGGGGTTGAACACGATGTGCGGGACGCGGCCGTCGGCCCACTGCGCGCGCAGCAGCGTCTCCAGCTCCAACTGCGCGCGCAGCGGCGACAGATGGCGCAGGCCGATCGCGATGAACGCGGAGTCCCAGGACCACTGGTGGGGGTAGAGCTCGCGAGACGGGACGGTCGAGGCGCCGGTCCAGTTGCCGTGCAGGACCCGGGCGGCGGCGGTGCGTAAGGGGTCGGGATCGCCCCTGGCGCCCGCGTCGGCTGTGGTCTTCGGCGCCCTCGCGCCGGTCGTCGCCCCGTCGGCCCGGCCTGCGGCCGCCGGGGTGCTCCGCGCCGTCACCGCGGCGCCCGTGGTGGTGCGGTCCACGCGTCTCTCCCTCAGCCCGGAGTCGGCGTACGCCGTGCCCGCAGGCTGTCAGTTCGGCTGTTTCCACCCTAGGGTTACGTCTACTTAACACGCAAAACCCAATATGTAACGTCGAGTTGACGCGCGCAAGGGGCGCTTTGGGTAAGCAGGAAGCAGCAGACGACGGGAACGGTGCGTGGCCATGAGGAACGGGATCTCGGTGCGCGGGACCACCCAGGCGAGCGCGGGTGACCTGCTGCACCTCGTACGCAGCGGCCGCGCCACCACGCGCGGCGCCCTCCAGCAGGTCACGGGCCTGTCCAGGGCCACGGTCGGCCAGCGCCTCGACCGCCTCTTCCGCGCGGGCTGGCTGCGCGAGGGCACGGCCGCCCCGGCGGGCTCCCCGCTCGGCGGCCGCCCCGCCGCCCGACTGGAGTTCGACGACGGGCACGCCGTGGTCCTCGCCGCGGGCCTGGAGACCCGGCACGCCCGCACGGCCCTGCTCACCCTCACCGGGGACGTCCTCGCCGAGCACACCGGACCCCTGCGGGTGGACGAGGGCCCGGAGCGGGTCCTGGACGAACTGGGCGTCCGGTTCGCGGCGCTGCTGCGCGAGGGCGGCCGCGCCGCGCGCTCGGTCTGCGGCATCGGCCTCGCCGTGCCGGGCCCGGTCGACAGCGAGACGGGCCGGGTGGTGCAGCCGCCGATCATGCCGGGCTGGGACGGCTACGCCATAAGAGCCCGGCTGAGCCGCTCCTTCGCCGCGCGCACGGGCGGCTCCGCCCGCGTCCCGGTCCTCGTCGACAACGACGCCAACCTCATGGCGTACGGGGAGCAGCGCGCCGCCTACCCCGACTGCTCGGCCTTCGCCCTGGTCAAGGTCTCCACCGGGATCGGCGCGGGCGTCGTCGTGGACGGCTCCGTGTACCGGGGCGTGGACGGCGGCGCGGGCGACATCGGGCACATACGGGTGCCGTGGGTGCCCGGGAGCGAGTCCGCCCTGTGCCGGTGCGGTTCGTACGGCTGTCTGGCCGCGGTGGCCAGCGGGCGCGCGCTCGCCGGGCGGCTCGCGGCGGCGGGCGTGCCCGCGCCCTCCGGCGCGGACGTGACCTCGGGCTCCGACGTGGCGGAGCTGCTCGCGGCGGGGCACCCGGAGGCGGTGCGGCTCGCGCGCGAGGCGGGGCAGCGGGTCGGCGAGGTGCTCGCCACGGTCGTGACGCTCCTCAATCCGGGCGTCCTGATGATCGCGGGAGATCTGGCCGGAACGCCCTTCCTGACAGGGGTGCGGGAACTGCTCTACCAGCGGGCCCTGCCGCGCTCCACGGCCCATCTGGAGATCGTCACCTCGCGGCTCGGCGAGCGGGCGGCCGTGACCGGGGCGGGGGCCCTGGTGGTGGAGCACCTCTACGCGCCGCAGCGGGCGGAGGAGCGGCTCGCGGCCCTCGGCTTCTGAGCCGGGCACGGGGTGCCCCCGGCCTCCTTCGGTGGGCTCTCGGGTGAGCTGGGGGCCGCTCAGATGCCGAGACTTTGCCCTTTCGAGGCGTGATTCTCGCCACCCCTGATAACCCCTACGCTCAGATGAGCGGATCTTGCCCCGCTGCACCTTTCCAAGGGGTGGCACTGAGTGCCACGCGTTGACAATTCAAACGATCGATCAAATTGCCACGCTGGGTAACTTGAGGCGGGGCTTGAGTCACTCCATGCAGTCATGCATTCAAGAGGTGAACTCACTCCGGTCAAGATCATTACTCGCGCGTTACTTTCGATCTGCTGGCACACGGGTGGTTGCGACCGCATGACGCACAAGTGGACGTACCCAGACGCCTTCGATCTGGGTATGTTCCTCGCCGTCAGGGCAGCCGCGTCCTCGAGGAGTCGAGACCCGTGTCGGAAAACAAAGATCCCCACGTAGCTCAGGGCGTGAAGTTCGTTTACGACTTCACCGAGGGCAACAAGGACCTCAAGGACCTCCTCGGTGGCAAGGGTGCGAACCTCGCCGAGATGACCAACCTGGGCCTTCCCGTCCCTCCGGGCTTCACCATCACCACCGAGGCCTGCAAGGTCTACCTCGACAGCGGCGAGGAGCCCGTGGCGCTGCGCGACGAGGTCAGCGCGCACCTCGACGCCCTGGAGAAGAAGATGGGCAAGCAGCTCGGCCAGGCCGACGACCCGCTGCTCGTCTCGGTCCGCTCGGGCGCCAAGTTCTCCATGCCCGGCATGATGGACACGGTCCTCAACATCGGGCTCTCCGACAAGTCCGTGCAGGGTCTCGCCAAGCAGGCGGGCGACGAGCGGTTCGCCTGGGACTCCTACCGGCGGCTCATCCAGATGTTCGGCAAGACCGTCCTCGGCGTCGACGGCGAGCTCTTCGAGGACGCCCTGGAGAAGGCCAAGGAGGCCAAGAAGGTCACGGTCGACACCGACCTGGAGGCGGCCGACCTCAAGAAGCTCGTCACCAAGTTCAAGAAGCTCGTCAAGACCGAGGCGGGCCGCGACTTCCCGCAGGACCCGCGCGAGCAGATGGACCTCGCCATCAAGGCGGTCTTCGACTCCTGGAACGGCGACCGGGCCAAGCTCTACCGCCGCCAGGAGCGCATCCCGCACGACCTGGGCACCGCCGTCAACGTCTGCTCCATGGTCTTCGGCAACCTCGGCCCCGACTCGGGCACGGGCGTGGCCTTCACCCGCGACCCCGCGAGCGGCCACCAGGGCGTCTACGGCGACTACCTCCAGAACGCGCAGGGCGAGGACGTCGTCGCGGGCATCCGCAACACCGTCCCGCTCGCCGATCTGGAGCAGATCGACAAGAAGTCGTACGACCAGCTCATGCAGATCATGGAGACCTTGGAGACCCACTACAAGGACCTCTGCGACATCGAGTTCACCATCGAGCGCGGGCAGCTGTGGATGCTCCAGACCCGCGTCGGCAAGCGCACCGCGGGCGCGGCCTTCCGCATCGCCACCCAGCTCGTCGACCAGGGCCTGATCAGCGAGGCCGAGGCGCTCCAGCGCGTCACCGGCGCGCAGCTCGCGCAGCTGATGTTCCCGCGCTTCGACGACGAGGCCAAGGTCGAGCAGCTCGGCCGGGGCATCGCCGCGTCGCCCGGCGCCGCCGTCGGCAAGGCCGTCTTCGACTCCTACACCGCCATCAAGTGGTCGCGCTCCGGCGAGAAGGTCATCCTGATCCGCCGCGAGACCAACCCCGACGACCTGGACGGCATGATCGCCGCCGAGGGCATCCTGACCTCGCGCGGCGGCAAGACCTCGCACGCGGCCGTCGTCGCGCGCGGCATGGGCAAGACCTGTGTCTGCGGCGCCGAGGACCTGGAGGTCGACACCAAGCGCCGCCGCCTCACCGTCGGCGACACCGTCGTCGAGGAGGGTGACGTCGTCTCCATCGACGGCTCCACCGGCAAGGTCTACCTGGGCGAGGTCCCGGTCGTACCGTCCCCGGTCGTCGAGTACTTCGAGGGCCGCATGCACGCCGGCGCCGACGACGCCGACGAGCTGGTCCAGGCCGTGCACCGCATCATGGCCTTCGCCGACGGCAAGCGGCGCCTGCGGGTGCGCGCCAACGCCGACAACGCCGAGGACGCGCTGCGCGCCCGCCGCTTTGGCGCGCAGGGCATCGGCCTGTGCCGCACCGAGCACATGTTCCTCGGCGAGCGCCGCGAGATGGTCGAGAAGCTGATCCTCGCCGACACCGACGGGGAGCGCGAGGAGGCACTGAAGGCCCTGCTCCCGCAGCAGAAGCAGGACTTCGTCGAGCTCTTCGAGGCGATGGACGGCCTGCCGGTCACGGTCCGCCTGCTCGACCCGCCGCTGCACGAGTTCCTGCCCGACATCACCGAGCTCTCGGTCCGCGTCGCGCTCGCCGAGTCCCGCAAGGACGCCAACGAGAACGACCTGCGGCTGCTCCAGGCCGTGCACCGGCTGCACGAGCAGAACCCGATGCTGGGCCTGCGCGGCGTCCGCCTCGGCCTGGTCATCCCCGGCCTGTTCACCATGCAGGTCCGCGCGATCGCCGAGGCCGCCGCCGAGCGCAAGAACGCCAAGGGCGACCCGCGCGTCGAGATCATGATCCCGCTGGTAGGCACCGTCCAGGAGCTGGAGATCGTCCGCGAGGACGCCGAGAAGGTCATCACCGAGGTCGAGGCCGCCACCGGAGTCCACCTCAAGCTGGCGCTCGGCACGATGATCGAGCTGCCCCGCGCCGCCGTGACGGCCGGTCAGATCGCCGAGGCCGCGGAGTTCTTCTCCTTCGGTACGAACGACCTCACCCAGACGGTGTGGGGCTTCAGCCGCGACGACGTGGAGGCCTCGTTCTTCACCGCGTACCTGGAGAAGGGCATCTTCGGCGTCAGCCCCTTCGAGACCATCGACAAGGACGGCGTCGGCGCCCTGGTGCGCAGCGCCGTCGAGGCGGGCCGGGCCACGCGCCCCGACATCAAGCTCGGCGTCTGCGGCGAGCACGGCGGCGACCCGGAGTCGGTGCACTTCTTCCACGAGGTGGGCCTCGACTACGTCTCCTGCTCGCCCTTCCGCATCCCGGTCGCACGCCTCGAAGCGGGCCGCGCCGCTTCCCAGGCCCAGGGCAGCGACCACCGGTAGAGCCCCGGGTCCGCCGCCGTGTCCCCGACCCTCAACCGATACGGCGGCGGCCCCGGCCCACGATGAAGGGGCGGCACCTTGTGCGGGGTGCCGCCCCTTCGCGTTTGCCTGGGGAACGGAGAGCGGGCGGGAAGGGCTACCGCGTGTCCGGCGCCGGGCAGGTGCGGGCATGGAGGTAGCTGAAGACGGGCCCGTTCAGGCCCTGCCAGAGGTGCGGGCGCACAGGTGCGTCGGGCGCGATGGTGGCCCGGCAGTTCACGCACGACAGCTCCGGCCGTCCTGCCCGCGCCTGCGCGGACAGATGCGAAGTGGCCAGCGCGCTCGCCTGCTCGCAGGGGCCGAGCGGGCACCGCAGGCATCCGATGCCGTGGTCGTACCAGTTGAGGTACGTCGTCAGAGCCCGGCTCTGGTCCTCGCAGCAGGGGGCGCAACCGTGCGGGCGCCAAGGGCTGGGGCCGCCGAGGTCGATCCCCTCACGTGGGTGGAGCTCGTACTCGCACCACACGCACACAGCTCCGGACCGCTGCTGCTCGGTGAGGTCGTCGGCAGCGGGCACGGCGAACAGCCGTAGTGCCTCGGTCGCATCAGGCACGAGTGCTCACCTCTCTCTGGAGGGTGGGCTCGTAGCCCCCTTCCTCGCCAGTCCGCGCGTGCCGGAGCCGGGCGCCCTCGGGGCAGTCGGCCAGGAGACCGAGGTGTCGGCGCGGGCAGTTGTTCAGGTGTTCTCGGTAGGCCTCGTACCGGTCCGGGAGCGCGTGACCGCCCTGATCGCCGTCGAGGTCGGAGGCGGTCGCCCTGTGCTGACGCTGCCCGGTCATCGCGCCGCCCCGGGAGTCCGGTTGACGGCGAGGATGCGCGAGATGCGATCGGCACACGTCCGCTCTGCCCCCTGCGCGCCCACCTCGTGGTCGAATCCGGTGACGTACCGGTCCCCGATGACGAGAATCTCCTCGGACAGGCGACTGTTCAGGGGATTGGTCACGATGAGCCGCATCGCGGGTTCGTCAACGGTGGTCAACAGGCCGAGATCTTCCAGGTGGCCGGAGAGCTGCTTCAGGTCGTTGCTGTCCATGCTCTGACGATCCCAACGAGGGGGCAGAGGCGGGATATGACAAGCTGCGACACAGAGTCGATCATGCGCGGAGTGGCCGTGACCGGCACCAGGAACACGGGGCACCGCAGCCTCGCCGAGTACGCGGACCTGTTCCGCGACTACCTCGGACCGTTCGCCTCCCCAGGCGCGCACTTCTACATCGGAGGTGCCAAGGGCGTCGACTCCATGTCCTTGATCTGGCTGGCGGGCAACACGTCGGCGGCGATCACCGTCGTCGTTCCCGGCCGCGTCGACCAGCAGCCCGCCGAGGCCCGCCAGGCCATCGCCCGCGCCCGCGACCGGATCCGGGAGATCGTCGAACTGCGAGCGTCGGAGCTGAAGGCTCCCGCCTATCACGCACGCAACCGGTGGATGGTCGACCGCGCGAGCATGACGATCGGCTATCCCCACCACGCCGAAGAGTCCTCGGGCACGTGGCAGACCCTCGACTACACACGCGATCAGGGGAAACCGCGCCTGATCGTGCCCGTGTAGAGCCGACCCGCGCCACTATGACGACATGGAGGATCGAGCCGCAGGCGCGGCACGACTGAAGGCCCTCCGGCACCGCCGCGGCCTGTCCCTCGCTGACGTCGCCCGTGCGCTCGTCTCCCTCGCGCGGGAACTGCATCAGCCGGCGCTGCCCTCGGTGGCCAGCGTGCAGCGATCCGTCGCCCGTTGGGAGGCCCCCCGGCCGACCGTGCCGGACGAGCGGTATCAACTCCTGCTCGCCCATCTCTACGCACGCACCCCCGCGGGCGACGCCTCGCTCGGCAGGGGCTCGGACTTCGCCGAACTCATGGAGGCGCTCGGCCTGCTCGGAGAGAGCGAGCGCCGCATGGCCGAACTCCGCAGCCTGGTCCTCCGCGTAGTCACCGACTCCGGGGGCGGGCTGCTCGCCCTGCTCGCGCCGGGCACGCAGGCCGGGTTGAACGCGGCGCTCGCCGATCCGACGCGAGCGGACGAGACGACCGTGGCGGGGCTGGCTGCCGTCGTGGCCGACGTGAACGCCGAAGTGGGCTCACTGCCCATGGTGCGGCTTCAACTCCTCCTCGCGCCCGCCGTCGAGGCGGCGAGGCGCCTTCTCGCGGGCCCGGTGCCCGCACCGCTCGTGCCTCACCTGAGAGACGTCGCGGTCACCGCCATGGTCCTGGGCGGCCGACTCGCCTTCGAGACGCGGGACGATGCCGCGTCCAGGGCCCTGTACGGCGAAGCCACGCGCGAGGCGGGTCTCCTCGAACAGCCGTGGCGGCAGGCCGGTGTGCACATGAGCCATGCCCTCGTCACCCTCTACTCGACGAACGGCCTCGACGGCGCGCGGCGCCTGGTCGACCGGGCCGTACATGCTGCCCGTTCCGGCGAGAGCGCGCTGACCCGCGCACGCGCCCATGCGCTCCAGGCCGAGCTGGCCGCGCGGTCCGGGCGCGGGCGGCGGTCCCGGGCGGCTCTGGGGCTCGCCTGGTACGACATCGAGGCCGATCACACCGACGATCCCGCGCCCACCTCGTTCTCCCCCGGCCATCTGCGCGGCTTCGAGGGCGTGTGTGAGCTGTATGTCGGTGATCCGGCCGAGGCGCACGACCGGTTCGCCCGGTCCGTGGAGACGCTGTCCGCCCCACGGGAGCAGGTGCAGAGGGCCATCGTGACGACGGACCAGGCACTCGCCCGGATCCGGCTCGGTGAACCGCGGGACGCCGTACGGCTGCTGCACCGATGTGTTGCCGCGGCGTCGGCCACGGGGGGCCGGGTACCCGCGCTGCGCCTGCGGCAGGCCCGCCGGGAACTGCGACCGTGGCGCCGGGAGGGCTGGGTGGCGGATCTCGACGACCACCTGATGGAAGCCCTCGGCGCGTGACGGACCCGCTGCGCCCAAGGCAAACACACGACCGCAATACGCCTGTCGTAATCCCCCTGCATGGTTGATCGTTGGGCCCGACACGTACCCGTCGATCCACGCAGGGGGACACGTCATGACCATCAGTCGCAGGACACTGCTCGGCACGGGCGCGGCGCTCGGGCTGCTCACCGCGTGCGGGTCCAACACCGGCCGCGACGGCGGTGGTTCGGGCGGCAAGGGGCCGAAGCTGTCGCACTGGTACCACCAGTACGGGGAGACCGGGACCGAGCAGGCGGTCAAACGGTACGCGGCCGCGTACCGCGAGGCGGACGTCGCGGTCCAGTGGCGTCCTGGCAACTACGACGAGCAGACCGCCGCCGCGCTGCTCACCAAGTCGGGCCCCGACGTCTTCGAGGTCAACGGGCCGAGCCTGGACCAGATCAGGGGCGGGCAGGTCGTGGACCTCACGGACCTGTTCGACGGGGTGAAGGACGACTTCAACCCGGTGGCGCTCGCGCCCAAGACGTACGACGGCAGGATCTGGGCGATCCCGCAGGTCGTCGACATGCAGCTGCTGTACTACCGCAAGAGCCTCCTGGCCGACGCGGGCGTCGAGCCGCCGCGCACGCTCGACGCGCTCGTCGACGCGGCGAAGGAGCTGACCACCGAGAAGACCAAGGGCCTCTTCCTCGGGAACGACGGTGGTGCGGGCGTCCTCGGCGGCACTCCCCTGTACGCGGCGGGCCTGAGCCTCGTGACCGACGACGGGAAGGTCGGCTTCGACGATCCCGCCGCCGCCCGCGCGCTCGCCAAGGTGCGCGAGCTGTACCGGGCGAAGGCGCTGCTGCTCGGCGCGCCCTCCGACTGGTCGGACCCGTCGGCGTTCGTGCAGGGCCTGACGGCCATGCAGTGGTCGGGCCTGTGGGCGCTGCCCGCCGTGCGGAAGGCGCTCGGGGACGACTTCGGGGTGCTCGCGTTCCCGGCGGACGGGCCCGACGGCAAGCCCGCCGTGCCGGTCGGCGCGTACGGCGCGGCCGTGAGCGCCCGCACCGCGCACAAGGACGCGGCCAAGGACTATCTGAAGTGGCTGTGGATCGACAGGACCGAGTACCAGCGGGACTTCGCGCTGAGCTACGGCTTCCACATCCCGGCCCGGCTCTCCCTCGCGAAGAAGGCGGACGCGCTCGCCAAGGGCCCCGCGGCGGACGCCGTGCGCTTCTCCACCGAGAACGGCCACGCCGAACCGCTCCTTTGGACGCCCGCGAGCCGCGTCGCCTACCAGGACGCGCTCAGCCGCATCATCAAGTCCGGCGCGAATCCGGAGAGCGAGCTGAGGTCCGTGGTGCGCAAGGTGTCGGCGGAGCTCACCCGCGTGCGGAAGAAGTCCGCGTGAGCGGCGGCCGTCCCGGCCTGGCGCGGCGGCTCGCCGGACCGCAGAACCGCAACCTGTGGTTCTGGGTGTTCGTCGGCCCCTTCGCGCTCGGCCTGCTCGTCTTCACGTACGTACCGCTCGGCTGGAGCGTCTACCTCAGCTTCTTCGACGCCCACAACACCGTCTCGCCCACCGAGTTCGTCGGCTTCGACAACTACACGTCGATGCTGAAGAACGACGCGTTCACCGACAGCCTGTGGACCTTCGCCGTGTTCACGGCCTTCATCGTGCCGACGACGTTCGTCCTGTCCCTGTCGCTGGCGTTGATGGTGAACCGGCTGCGCCGCGCGCAGGCGTTCTTCCGGTCGGTGTTCTTCCTCCCGGCGGCGTGCAGCTACGTCGTGGCCGCCCTGATCTGGAAGATGTCGATCTTCAACGGGGTGCGGTTCGGGCTCGCGAACACCGTGCTCGGCTGGTTCGGCGCCGACCAGACGGCATGGCTGTCGACCACGGACCCGCCCTGGTACTGGCTGGTGATCGTCACCGTACGCCTGTGGCTCCAGGCCGGGTTCTACATGGTGCTCTTCCTGGCGGGGCTCCAGCGGATCTCGCCCACCCTGTACGAGGCCGCCGCCGTGGACGGCGCCCGGCCCGGCTGGCAGGTCCTGCGCCACATCACGCTGCCGCAGCTGCGCGCCACGTCCGTCGCCGTGGCGCTGCTCCTGGTCATCAACGCCTTCCAGGCCTTCGACGAGTTCTACAACCTGCTCTCGGACGCCCGCGGCTATCCGCCGTACGCCCGGCCGCCGCTCGTCTACCTCTACTACACGGCGCTCGGCCAGGGGCAGAACCTCGGCCTCGGCAGCGCGGGCGCGGTGCTCCTCGCCCTGATCATCGCGGTGGTGACGGTGGGGCAGGCACGCTGGTTCGGGCTCGGCCGCGGCGACGAGAAGGGAGCCTGAGACATGCACGACGCCTGGGTGCGCGTGGGCCGGGCACTGCGGCTCGCCCTGCTGATCGCCCTCGCCCTGCTCTTCCTGGTCCCGTTCTACCTCCTGGTGCGCAACGGCCTCGCGTCCGAGGAGGACATCACCTCGCCGGACTGGACGTTCTTCCCGTCCACGCTGCACTTCTCGAACGTCACCGAGCTGTTCCGGGACTCGACGGTGCCCATGGCCCGCTCGCTGCTCAACTCGGCGCTCATCGCGGTCCTGACGACCCTCGGCACGCTCCTGGTGGCCTCGCTCGCGGGCTACGGCCTGGCCCGCATCCCCTACCGCTACGCCAACCACGTCTTCTACGCGATCCTCGCCACGCTGATGGTCCCGGCCGCGGTCACCTTCGTGCCGAGCTTCGTCCTCGTGTCGTCGCTCGGCTGGGTGTCGACGCTGCGCGGACTGATTGTCCCGACCCTGTTCTCGGCCTTCGCCTGCTTCGTCTTCCGCCAGTACTTCCTGGGCTTCCCCCGGGAGCTGGAGGACGCGGCGCGGGTGGACGGGCTCGGCTACTGGCGCACGTACTGGCGCGTGGTCGTGCCGAACACGCGGCCGGTGTTCGCGGCCGTCGGCACCATCGTGTTCATCGGCGCCTGGAACTCCTTCCTGTGGCCGCTGGTGATCGGCCAGGACCGGGAGGCGTGGACGGTCCAGGTGGCGCTCGCCTCCTTCAGCACCTCGCAGGTGATCCGGCTGCACGAGCTGTTCGTCGCGGCCGCGGTGTCGATCCTGCCGCTGCTCGTGGTGTTCCTGTTCTTCCAGCGGTGGATCGTGGCGGGGGTGGAGCGGTCGGGCATCGACGACTGACCGGCCCACCCCCGCGGTTCGCCAGAAGGCCCGCCGGAGCCCTGGAACCGGACCCCTAGAAGGCGTTCGGCGCGGCCTCGGCGCGGCGCTGGCCGGGCGTGACGCGGCAGGTCACGTCCTTGGCCGGCAGCTTGCCCGTGGCCAGGTAGCGCATGGACGGGTTCTCCGCGCACGGGTAGCGGCGGTCGCCGAAGAGGACGCCGTGGCCCTCACCCTCGTCGACGGTGATCATCCGCGAGCCCTTGAGCGCGCGGTGCATGTTCCGCGCGCCCGACAGCGGGGTCTGCGAGTCCCACTCGTTCTGCACGAGGAGCAGCGGGACGTCGTTGTCCACCTTGGTGGCGGGCTCGGCGCCCCGCGGCCAGAACGCGCACGGCACGATGCCGGAGGTGAAGTCCCCGTACAGCGGGTAGCGGACGGTGTCGCGCACCGTGTCGCGGTAGTACGTCTCCGGGTCGCGCGGCCAGGCCGCGTCGGCGCACACCACGGCGAACTGGGCGGCGAGTTCGTTGTCCGTCACTGGCTCGGCCGCCGGGCCGGACACGGTGGCCCCGCCGGCGGCGCGCTTCAGCATCCGTACGAGCTCGGCCCCGTTGCGGACGCTGAAGAACTCGGGCCGGGCGATGTTGCGCACGTCGGCGCCGTCGAGCTTCTCGCCGTCGACCACGATCGGCTCGCGGTCGGCCCGCTCCACCAGCTTCCAGAAGGTCCGCTGGACCTGCTTCGGGGAGCTGCCCAGGTGGTAGGTGGCGTCGCGCTCGGCGGTCCACTTCGACCAGCGCTCGAAGGCCGGTCCGACCTCCTCCGCCCAGATGCGGAACATCCCCCGCCACATCCGCTCCGGGTCGACGGCGCTGTCGATGAGCACGCGGTCCGCGCGCTTCGGGAACAGCTGGGTGTAGACGGCGCCGAGCGCGGTGCCGTACGAGACGCCGTAGTACGAGAGCTTCTTCTCGCCCACGGCCGCGCGCATGACGTCCATGTCGCGCGCGGTGTTGCGGGTGTTGATGTACGGCAGCACGCCGCGGTTCTTGGTGCGGCACTTGTCCGCGACGGTCTTGGCCCACTTCACGTTCCGGTCGAACTCGGCGCGCGAGCGGGTGGGCCGCGGGAAGCGCTGCTCGTCACCGGTGAGCCCGCAGCTCAGCGGCGAGCTCTTGCCGACCCCGCGCGGGTCGAAGCCGATCAGGTCGTACTTCTCCAGGACGGCCTTGGGCAGCCCCTCGGACGCCTCCAGGGGCAGGTCGAGCCCCGGCCCGCCGGGCCCGCCCGGGTTGAAGGTCAGGACGCCGTGGCGCTTGCCGGGCTTGCTCGTCCGCACCCGGGAGACGGCGACCTTCAGGGTCTTGCCCTTGGGCGCGCTGTAGTCGAGCGGCACCTTGAGCGTCGCGCACTGGAACTTCGCGGGCTTGTCGGCCGCGCATCTCTTCCAGGTGAGCTTCTGCTGGGTGAACCGCGAGAGGTCGCGCGCCTCGGCGGCGCCGCCGGGCGCGGCCGCCGCCGGGCCCGCGGCCAGGGAGGGCGCGAGGGTCGCCGTCAGGCCGAGCGCGAGCAGCGGCACGACGAGGCGTCGCGATGCGGAGTGAGCCACGTAGAGCTCCCTTCGTTCGTGTGGACGTACCGCACTGTGGGACGCGAACACGGGCACAGTGCCTCCGCCCGTCACACACAGAACGCGCCAAAGGTGGCTCGAATGCGGTCAACCGGCGCAAGAACGGCAACGCAGGCCCCTCCGATAAACTGATCCTTTCCCTCGGAAAGTCGCTGGAAGGTTGCGCACGTGGAGTTCCGGCTGCTCGGAGCGGTGTCCGTCGGCACCGAGGCCGGTGAGCTGCACCTCGGCCCCGCCAAGCGGCGCAGCCTGCTCGCCGCCCTGCTCCTGCGGCCCAACCGCCCCGTTCCGGTGGAGCAGCTGACCGCCACCCTGTGGGAGGACGAGCCGCCGCCGCGCGCCCGCAGCGTCATCCAGGGCCATGTGTCGCGGCTGCGGAGGCTGCTGGCCGACGCGGGCGCCGAGGTGTTCGGGGTCGAGCTGGTCACGCGGGGCGCGGCGTACGTCCTGCGGATGCCGGAGTCGCTGCTCGACGCCCACCGCTTCGAGGAACTGGTGACGCTCGCCCGTTCGCAGCGCGCGCCGGGCGACGCCGTGGCCATGTACCAGGAGGCCCTGTCGCTGTGGCAGGGGCCCGCGCTGACCGGCGCCTATCCGAGCCCGCCGCTGCTCGCCGCCGCGCACGCCCTCGAAGAGCTCCGGCTCGCCTCCGTGGAGCTGCTCGCCGCGGCCTACGCGCGCCAGGGCGAGCACCACCGGGCGGCGGCCGTCCTGCGCGCGGAGGCCGAAGCCCATCCGCTGCGCGAGTCCCTCTCGGCCGCCCTGATGCGGGCGCTCCAGCGGGCCGGGCGCCGCTCGGAGGCGCTCGACTGGTTCCACCGCACCCGGCGGCTGCTCGCGGACGAGCTGGGCGTGGACCCGGGCCGGGAGCTGGCGGACGCCTACGCGGCGGCGCTGCGCGGGGCGGACGACGACACCGGCACCGACGCGGTTCCTGGCAGCGACACCCCGGCCGCGCCCCCGGCCGCCGCCCCCTCCCGGCCCCCGGCCGCGCTCGCGCCGCTGCCTCCCGCGCCCGTCGACCTGCTGCCCCGGATGCCCCGCGGCTTCCACGGGCGCGGCGCCGAACTCACCGCGCTGTCCCGCGCCGCCGCGGGCGAGGCGCCGGTGTGCCTGGTGACCGGGCCCG
The DNA here is from genome assembly GCF_000720325.1 of Streptomyces sp. NRRL B-1347. GTDB lineage: Bacteria > Actinomycetota > Actinomycetes > Streptomycetales > Streptomycetaceae > Streptomyces. The sequence goes on along the minus strand of NZ_JOJM01000026.1, from coordinate 62,494 downwards.
CGGGCGTGGGCAAGACGGCGCTCGCCGTGCACTGGGCACACCGCGAGCGCGCCGCCTTCCCCGGCGGTCTGCTCTACGCCGATCTGCGCGGCTTCAGCGACACGGGCGAGCCCGACCACCTCGAAGTGCTGCGCGAGTTCCTGCTGGCGCTCGGGGTCGGGCCGCGCCGGATACCGGAGTCGGCCGGCGCCGCCTCCGCCCTGTACCGCTCGCTCGCCGCCGACCGGCAGCTCCTCGTCGTCCTCGACAACGCCCGCGACTCCGCGCAGGTCAGAGAGTTGCTGCCGGGCGGCGCCCGCTGCGTCACGGTGGTCACGAGCCGGTACCGGCTGCGCGGCCTGATCGCCTCGGACGCGGCCCGCCCGGTGCCGGTGGGCGTCCTCGAACCGGACGACGGCACGGCCCTGCTCGCCGCGGTCCTCGGCGAGGAGCGGGTGCGCGCGGAGGCGGTGGCCGCCCGGCGCCTGGCCGAGCTGTGCGGCGGCCTTCCGCTCGCGCTGCGGGTGGCCGCCGCCCGGCTCGCGGACCAGCCGGACTGGTCCCTGGGCGCGATGAGCGCCGAACTGTCCGACGAGTCGCGCCGCTTGGGCCTGCTCGACGTGGAGGACACGGGCGTACGGGCGGCGCTGCGGCTCACCGTGCGCCGCCTCCCCGACGACGTGGCGCACCACTTCGCCCATCTGGGCCGCCACCCGGGCACGCACGTCGACCGGTTCACGGCCGCCGCCCTCGCGGGCACCGATCCGCAGACGGCCGCGGCCGCCCTGGAGCGCCTGGCCGCGGCCCACCTCGTCACCCGCTCCGCGCCGGGGCGCTGGTCGCTGCACGACCTCGTGCGGCTCTACGCCCGCGGCCTGGACGCCGGGCCCGACGCGGTGCCCCGGGTGCTCGACCACCTCGTGGCCACCGCGCTCGCCGCGGTCGCCGCGGCCGAGCCCGGCGAGGAGGACTGCTTCGACCTGCCCGCGGACTTCCACCGGCCGTCCGCCGTACGGGAGTTCGGCGGCCGCGAGGAGGCCATGGCCTGGTACGCGGCCGAGCGCGACGACCTCACCCTCGCGGTGGCCGCGGCCCGCGCCGCCGGGCTGCACGGCAGGACCTGGCGGCTCGTGCTCGCGCTGTGGCCGCACATCGTGTGGCGGTACCGGGACGGCTGGGCGCCGCTCCTGGAGACGGCGCTCGACGCCGCGAGGGCCGACGCCGACGCCCGCGCCGAGGCGCGGGTGCGGGCCCTGCTCGGCTGGGTCCTCGCCGAGGAGGGCCGCACCGGGGACGCCCTGGCCCATCTGGAGGCCGCAACCGAGCTCGCCGCGCGGGCGGAGGACGTGCCCGGCGAGGCGACCGCGCTGATCAACCTGTCGCTCGTCCAGGCCGCCCTCGGCGACCCGGACGAGGCGGCGGAGGGCTGTCTGCGGGCCGCCGACCTCGCGCGCACGGCGGCCGACCGGCACACCGAGCGCCTGGCCCTGCACCACCTCGCCCGCCATCTGCTGGCCCTCAAGCAGTGGCGACGGGCCCTCGACACGGCCACCGCGGCCCTCGCCGTCGGCATCCCCGCGCAGACGTCGGCGGCGTCCCGGGTGCTGCTCCTCACCACGGCAGGCGAGGCCCTGATCGGCCTGGGCGACGAAGCGGAGGGAGTCCGGCGCCTGGACGCCGCGGCCCTCGAAGCGGAAGCGTCCGGCTTCGACGAGGGCGCGGTCGGAGCGCTCGGCGCGCTGCTGCGCGTCTCGGCCGACGTGGGCCTGCGGGCCCGCTACGACACGGCCGTCATGCGGCTCACGGCCCAGACCTGAGAGCGGTCGTACGCGCGTCAGCGGGACATCAGCGGGGCGCAAGCGGAACGCCAGCGGGGGCGACGAAAGTGGTGTGCACAGCGGGGGTGACTCCGCGAGGACCACCGACCAGCACCACCCGCACCCTGGGGGAACCACCATGCGTACGTCGCGCATCCGCACCACCGCCCTGGCCGCCGCGGCCACCGCCGCCCTCGCCGTGTCCCTGACCGCCTGCGGCAGCTCGGACGACAACGGCGCCGGGAAGAACGAGGTCAGCACGGTCGGCGACGCCTCGGCCGGAAAGACCACGCAGAAGACGGAGAAGACGGAGAAGTCGGGGGCCTCGGGCCGGTCGGACCAGTCCGCGGGGACGAGCGGCTCGGCCGCGACGGGCGGCGACCAGGCCGGTCCCTCCGGCTCCGGTTCGGCCTCGGCCGCGAAGGGCTCCGGCACCACCGTCGAGGCCACGCGCTCCACGAGCGTCCGGCAGTGCGACGGCAACGAGATGTCGTACTCCGTCCTGCACCGCTTCGCGAAGCAGCGCGGCGAGCACCTGCTGATCACCGCGACGAACGCCGACGCCAAGCCGTGCTGGGTCACCTCGTACCCGTCGGTGATGCTCGGCAAGAGCGTGAACGTCCTCGGTCACTCGGCCAAGGACGCACCCGGCGGCACCGCCCGCATCACGGTCAAGCCCGGCGGCAAGGTCTACTCCGCCGTGAACCTCTTCACCGGCGGCGGCAAGAGCCACACCTCGACGGACCTGTCCGTGGCGCTGCGCGACCAGACCGGCGACACCGGCCCCGGCACCGGCCAGGACGCCTTCGACGCCAAGGGCGTGCCGTCGAAGTTCACCTGGTCCAGCGCGGACGTGACCAACTGGAACCCGGCCAAGCCGTACGACTTCTGATCCGTACGACTCCCAGGACCTGCCCGGCGAACCCCCCGTCCCGGGCAGCGAAGGGGCGGCACCCCGCACAGGGTGCCGCCCCTTCGGCACGCGCGCTACCTGCGTGCCGTCAGGCGGAAGCGGAGGCGGCAGATCACCGCGTCCGTGTCGCGGCGGACCGCGTGGGCGAGGACGGCGCCGCGCTGGTTCTGGAGGAGCCGCTGCCACAGGTGCGCGGGCTCGACCTCGGGGATGAGGACGGTGACCCGGGTGCCGGGGTGGTACTGGTACACCTTGCGGACGTACTCGGCGACGGGCCGCCCGACCGTGCGTGCGGCCGAGGGGAGTTCCACCAGGTCGACGCCGGGGTTCCACAGCTCCCAGTCGCGCCGGAGGGACGCGGTGGCCGCGCGGTCCTCGGGGTCCTCGTGGGTGACGGTGACCGCGCGGACCTCGTCGCCCAGGGACACGGCGGCGTTGAGCGCCTCGCAGGTGAGCCGGGAGAGGCCGGACACCGGCACGATCACCAGGGAGTGGTCGCGGTGCGGCGGCTCGGGGACGCGGCCCAGGCCGAGGTCCTCGCCGATGCGCCCGTACGCCCGGTGCACGATCTCGAAGCCGCACACGATCGCGGGCAGCGCGAGCACGATCAGCCAGGCGCCCTCGGTGAACTTGGTGGCCGTCACGACGATCGCCGAGACGCCGGTGAGGACCGCGCCGAAGCCGTTCAGGAAGGCCTTCGCGGGTTTGCCCGCCGCGCGCCAGTGGAGCACCATGCCGGTCTGGCAGAGCGTGAAGCCGACGAAGACGCCGATCGCGAAGAGCGGCACCAGGGTGTTGGTGTCGCCGCCGGAGAAGACGAGCAGGGCCGCGCCCGCGACGGCGAGCGCGAGCACGCCGTGGCGGTGGACCTGCCGGTCGGCCTTGAGGGCGAACACGTGCGGCAGGTAGTTGTCCCGCGCCAGCAGGCTCATCAGGACGGGCAGCCCGCCGAAGGAGGTGTTCGCGGACAGGGCGAGCAGCACCACCGTGGCGAACTGCACCACGTAGAAGGCCCAGTTGTGGCCGAGCGAGGCGTCCGTGAGCTGGGCGAGCACGGTGACGCCCTCGACGGGCTGGAGCCCGAAGCGGGAGATCAGGACGGACAGGCCGATCAGCATCACGCCGAGCAGCGCGCCGAGCGCGACCTCCGCGTGCTGGGCCCGCTTGACGCGCGGGGCGCGGAAGGACGGCACCGCGTTGGCGATCGCCTCGACGCCGGTGAGCGCGGAGCAGCCGGACGCGAAGGCCTTGAGCAGCAGCAGCGCGCCGACCGTGGTGGCGTTGTCGGCGAGGGCGGAGGCATGGCCGTCGGCGGCCTCGGTGGACACCGGGCCGTCCCGGAACAGGCCGACGGCGACCATGGTGAGGATGGCGCCCACGAACACGGCGGTCGGCACGATGAACACCCGCGCCGAGTCGACGATGCCGCGCAGGTTCACCGCGGTGATCAGCACGAGGACGCCCAGGCACAGCCACAGCCTGTCGCCGTACAGCTCGGGGAAGGCGGAGGTCAGGGCGGCCACACCGGCGGTCACGGCGACGGCCACGTTCAGGACGTAGTCCAGGACGAGGGACGCGGCCGCGACCAGGCCCGAGCGGCGGCCCAGGTGCGCCTTCGCGGCCGCGTAGGAGCCGCCGCCGTCGGGGAAGGCGGCGATGACCTGGCGGTAGGAGGCCACGAGGACGGCGAGCAGTCCGGCGATCGCGAGGGTCACGGGCAGCGTGAAGCCGAGGCCGTGGCCGCCCGCGGCGGCGAGGACGAGCACGATGGCCTCGGGCCCGTAGGCCACGGAGGCCATGGCGTCCAGGGAGAGGGCGGCCAGGCCCTGCAGCGCGGTGAGGCGATGACGGTCGCCCGGGTCCGTGACGCCGGAACCGGTATCGGGGGGCTCCTCGATGGCCGGGGCGCCGGGGCGCTCGGAGACGGTCGTCATGGTGTGTGCCTTTCGAACGGGGTGGCCAATACGCGGCTGACCTCAGCGTCAGCGCGCGGACCCGGCCCGGCGGCACTTCTTGGCGGCTCTTTGGCGGGGGTGAGCTGCTTCTTGACGGCTTGTTAAGGGGAGCTGTCAGCTTCGCGTCAAGGTGTGGCATGGATGTGTATGCGGTACGTCAACAGCGCGTCCGGGCCCGTGGCACGGCTCTACGGTGCGGCCCATGGGACTTGACTGGAGGGCGCGGGCCACGGCGCACCGCGACGCGGTCCGTGGGGGGACGCGCACACACCGGATGCCGACGCGGGACGAGGTGGTGACCGACCGGCGATGGGGGGCCGACCTGCGGGCCGCCGTCTTCTGTTCGCTCGCCCTGCTCGTCCTGATCGTCCTCGTCGACCTGGGCGCGGGCACGCTGAGCACGCCCCGCGTCGGCCTGTGGGCTGCGCTCGCGGTCCTCCTGTACGTGATCCTGCACCCGGCGCGGGTCACCGCGGGCCCCGGCTGGCTCGCGGTGCGCGGCCCGCTGCGGCGGCGGCACGTGTGCACCAACCTGCTGACCAGCGTCCACGTCAGCGAGACCGTCGCCGCGCGGCTCGTCCTGTGCGACTCGCTCGGCCACCGGGTCGAGTTCGACCCGCGGGTCCTGGCCGAGAACCCGCTGCTGCTGCACCGCCTGGACGAGGGGGCTCGTGCCGCCCGGGCCTGCGGGCTGCTGAGCTGCGGCGCGACCGAACTCGACCGGCTCATGGCACGCCTGGACGGCGGGAGCGCGAAGGCGGTGTTCAAGGCGTCCGGGATGTGCTGATGCATGGCCGAGGCGCGGTGTTTTGTCTGTGGGGCGTGGCTGGTCGCGCCCGCGCGGCGGAGCCGCATATCGGGACAGCCCCGCGCCCCTACGGGGCGCCGTCGTACCGCACGCCCGTCAGCTGCTCAGATGCCTCCCACAGGCGGGCGGCGGCCCGGTCGTCGAAGGTCCACTTCGCGCGCAGGGACGGTGCGGGGGCGCCGCGCCAGTTGAGCAGCCGCGGCCCGGTGAAGGAGTCCGGGCGCACGCCGGGCGCCGTGGCCGCGTAAAGGGTGGGCAGCGCCCCCGCCTCCGCGGGCTGGGCGACGAGGCGGTTGCCGAGCGCCATGACCGTCTCCGCCGCCTTGCGGCCCTCCATCCGGGGCCCGGCCGCCTGGAGGTTCGTCGAGGCGTAGCCGGGGTGCGCGGCGGCCGCGACGACGTCGGCCCCCGCGGCCGCGACGCGCCGCGCCAGCTCGTGCGTGAACAGCAGGTTCGCGGTCTTGGAGCGGCCGTAGACGAGCCAGCGGCGGTAGCGGCGCTCGCTGTTGAGGTCGCGCATGTCCACGTTCGCGAGCAGGTGGAGCATGCTGGACACGGTGACGACGCGGGCGCCGGGCGTCCGCAGCAGCTGCGGCAGGAGCAGCCCGGTGAGCGCGAAGTGCCCGAGGTGGTTGACGCCGAACTGCGTCTCGAACCCGTCGACGGTGCGGCGATGGGGGAGTGCCATCACGCCCGCGTTGTTGACGAGCAGGTCGAGCCGTCCGCCGTGCTCGCGGTCGTGGCGCTCGGCGAACTCCCGTACGGAGCCGAGGTCTCCGAGGTCGAGCCGCCACACCGCCGCGTCGGCGGACGGCACCTCGGCGGTCAGCCGCTCCAGGGCCTCGGCGCCGCGGGTCTCGCTGCGGCAGGCGAGCACCACCCGCGCGCCGTGCCGGGCCAACTCCCTTGCCGTGCAGTAGCCGAGCCCGCTGTTGGCCCCGGTGACCACGGCGTGGCGCCCGCTCAGATCGGGCATGTCTGCGGCGGTCCATCCCATGCGGGCGAGCGTACGCCGCAACGGCAGGGCGGACGAGCGGCGAATTCAAGCCCGTCCGGCGTTCGAGGACGAGCCGACGCGGCCGAGTGTAGGAGGGAATGGACGCCGGAATTCAAGCCTGTCCGGCGTCCGGGGACGAGCCGACGCGGCCGAGTGTAGGAGGGAATGGACGCCGGAATTCAAGCCCGTCCGGCGTTTGAGGACGAGGCCGAAGGCCGATATCCCGCGCAAGACGCCCACGTCAGGAAGACGCCCACGTCAGGAAGAGGCCCCGCCGTCCACGACGAGATCCGTGCCCACTACCGACGCCGCGTCGTCCGACGCCAGGTACAGCACCGCGGCCGCGATCTCCGCCGAGTCCACGATCCGGCCGAGCGGCGACTCGTTCCGCATGCGCGCGGCGCGGTCCGCCTCGCTCTCGCCGGGCCGCAGCGACATGGAGGTGGCGGACGCGCCGGGGGACACGGCGTTGATGCGCACGCCGTCCTGGATGTGGTCGAGGGCGGCCGCGCGCGTCAGGGCGGACACCGCGGCCTTGGAGGCGACGTAGCCGGCGATGCCCGGGCGGCGCTTGTGGGCGCCCAGGTTGGAGGCGATGTTGACGATGGCGCCGCCGCCCGGCTGCTCGCGCATCTGGCGCACCTGGGCCTGGAGGGCGAACAGCACGCCGCTGACGTTGACGTCGAGCAGCGTGCGCCAGTCGTCCTCGGAGATTTCGGCGACGGGCGCGCCGCCCTTGAAGACGCCCGCGTTGTTCACCGCCACGTCGAGCGAGCCGAAGCGGTCGACGGCGGCCCGCACCAGGGCCTGGACCGCGGCGGCGCTCGCGACGTCGGCGACGTGCGCGAGCCCCGTGCCGTCGGCCTCCTCGATCAGTGCGACGGTCTCCTTGAGCGGGGCCTGCGAGCGCCCGGCGACGACGACGTTCGCGCCCTCGGCGGCGAGGGCGAGCGCGACGGCGCGGCCGAGTCCGGACCCGCCGCCGGTGACGAGGGCGGTGCGGCCGGTGAAGCGGTTGCGGGAGGCGACGGGCATGGCGGACTCCTGTGGAGGCGGGCGCGGCGGGACCCGGCCCCCATTTTGGACCGAGCGATCCAATACTAGGCCCCGAGCCGTGCCGCGTACACCCCCACCCGCACCTCGTCGTCGTCCAGGCACTGCCCCGTCACCAGGTCGAAGCGCTGCTTCAGCAGGGGCGAGGCCACGAACACCCGGCCGTCCGCCGAGCCGAGCAGGCCGCGCGAGAGCACGGTCGCGCCGGAGAACGGGTCGCGGTTGTCGATGGCGTACACGCGCCCGGACCGGTCGAGGAACAGCGCCGCCTGCCGCCGCCCGTCGGGGAGCAGCACGGCCACCCCGCGCCCCGGCGTGAGGCAGGACGCGGCGCACACGGTCAGCCACCCCCCGTCGAGCCGCAGCTGCACACTCGTGTCGGTCGCCGTACCGGTAGCCGTCTCGGTTGCCGTCGTCACGCGGAGGTTCCTTCCAGGTCGGCGGCCCGGCGGGAGCCGATGGCCAGCAGGGGCAGGTCCGGCTTGATCTGCTCGCGCTCCGGCACGAAGGCCACCGTCGGGTCGGGGGCCCCGGGCGCGTTCACGAACGACACGAAGCGCGCGAGGCGTTCGGGGTCGTCGAGGGTGGCCGCCCACTCGTCGCGGTAGTGCGCCACGTGCTCGGCCATCAGCGCCTCGAGCTCCGCGCCCAGGCCCAGCGAGTCGTGCACGACGACGTCCCGCAGGTGCTCGACGCCGCCGTCGATCCGCTCCAGCCACGTCGAGGTGCGCTCCAGGCGGTCCGCCGTACGGATGTAGAACATCAGGAACCGGTCGATCAGCCGCACGAGGGCGGCGTCGTCCAGGTCCTGCGCGAGCAGGTCGCCGTGGCGCGGGGTCGCGCCGCCGTTCCCGCCGACGTACAGGTTCCAGCCGCCGGACGTGGCGATGACGCCGAAGTCCTTCGAGCGGGCCTCCGCGCACTCCCGCGCGCAGCCCGACACGGCCGACTTCAGCTTGTGCGGCGCGCGCAGGCCCCGGTAGCGCAGCTCCAGGTCGATGGCCATGCGCACCGAGTCCTGCACGCCGTAGCGGCACCAGGTCCAGCCGACGCAGGACTTCACCGTGCGCAGCGCCTTGCCGTACGCGTGCCCGGACTCGAAGCCCGCGTCCACGAGCCGCGCCCAGATCCGCGGCAGCTGCTCGACCCGGGCCCCGAACAGGTCGATGCGCTGCCCGCCCGTGATCTTCGTGTAGAGCCCGAAGTCCCGCGCCACCTCGCCGATCACGATGAGCTTCTCCGGGGTGATCTCACCGCCGGGCACGCGCGGCACGACCGAATAGGAGCCGTTCTTCTGGAGGTTGGCGAGGAAGTGGTCGTTGGTGTCCTGGAGCGCCGCCTGCTCGCCGTCGAGGACGTAGCCGTCCACGCCGATCGCGGGCGCCAGCGAGGCGATGATCGAGCCGACGGCGGGCTTGCACGTCTCGCAGCCCTCGCCGCCGCGCGCGCCCTCGCGGCCGTGGGTGTCGAGCAGCTCCGCGTACGAGGTGACGCGGCGGACCCGGACGATCTCGTACAGCTCGGCGCGGGTGTGCGGGAAGCAGCCGCACAGCCCCTGGTCGGCGGAGTCCGGCAGGAGCCGGCCGATGAGCTGCACGCAACTGCCGCAGCCCGTACCGGCCTTGGTGCACTTCTTCACCTCGGGCAGCGTCGCGCAGGACTGGATCGCGGCCTTCGTGACGTTGTGGCAGGTGCAGATCACCGCGTCGCCGGGCAGCGCCTCGGGGCCGAGCGCCTGCGCCGCGCCCGCGCCCGCGGGGAGCACCAGCTGCTCGGCGGGGACCGGCGGCACCTGCCCGGTCAGCGCGCGCAGCGTGCCGTACGCCTCCGCGTCGCCGACGAGGACGCCGCCGAGCAGCTCCCCGCCCGCGCCGACGACCAGCTTCTTGTACGTGCCCGAGCGCGAGTCGGAGTAGACGACGTCGAGACAGCCCTCGGCGGCCCCGTGCGCGTCGCCGAACGACGCGACGTCCACGTCGAGCAGCTTCAGCTTCGTGGACAGGTCGGCGCCGGTGAACGCCTGCCCCGTGCCGGACGCGATGGCGTCCGCGGCCGTGCGCGCCATCTCGTACCCGGGCGCGACCAGGCCGTACACGCGGCCGTCGGCGGCCTGCGCGCACTCGCCGATCGCGTACACCGCCGGGTCGCCGGTGCGGCACAGGCCGTCGACGGTGATCCCGCCGCGCTCGCCCACCGGCAGGCCGCAGTCGCGGGCCAGCTGGTCGCGGGGGCGGACGCCTGCGGAGAACACCACCATCTCGGTGGCGAGCTCCGAGCCGTCGGACAGGCGCATCGCCGCCACCGTGCCCTCGTCCGACGCGACGACCTCCTGCGTGCCGACGCCCGTGTGCACGCTCAGGCCACGGCCGGTCAGGGTGCGCAGGAGGGCCGCGCCGCCGCCCTCGTCCACCTGCGCGGGCATCAGGCGCGGCGCGAACTCCACGATGTGCGTGGCGAGTCCGAGCCCCTGGAGCGCGCCCGCCGCCTCCAGGCCGAGCAGTCCGCCGCCGACCACCGCGCCCGTCGTGGCGTGCTTCGTCGCGTACTCCTCGATGGCGAGGACGTCCTCGATGGTGCGGTAGACGAAGCAGCCCGTGGTGTCGCTGCCGGGCACCGGCGGCACGAAGGGGTACGAGCCGGTGGCGAGCACGAGCGTGTCGTACGCCACCGTGAAGCCGGAGCGCGCGGTGACCGTGCGCGCCTGCCGGTCGATGCGCTCGACCGGGTCGTCCACGCGCAGCTCGATGCCGTGCCGGGCGAGGAACTCCGGGTCGGTGAGGGAGAGTTCGTCGGGGGTGCGGCCCGCGAAGTACGAGGTGAGCTGGACGCGGTCGTAGGCCGGGCGGGGTTCCTCGCACAGGACGAGGACGCGGTGCGTGGCGGTGACCCCGCGCTCGGCCAGCTCCTCCAGGAAGCGCTGGCCGACCATGCCGTGGCCGACGAGGACGAGGGTGGGCGGCATGTCAGTGGCCTCCGTCGTGGGTGAGCAGATGCAGCGGCGGGGCGCCGTCGTCCGGCAGGGGCTCGTCCGCCTCCCAGGCGCGGGCGAGCGCGCCGACCGCCGCGAGATCGCCGAGCAGGACGCCGCCGACGAGCCGGTCGCCGCGCACCACGACCTTGCGGTACGTGCCGCGCGTGGCGTCCGCGAGCCGCAGCACGTCGTCGTCGGGGCGGGCGTCGGGCTCCCCGAACGCGGCGACGTCCAGGGGGCGTTCGGCGTGCGGGAGCGTCAGCCGGGTCAGCGAGCGGGTGCCCGTGTACGGGCGGGCGGAGCCAGGCGCGGTGAGCGCCGCGGCCAGCGCGTCGGCCTGGTCGAGCGCGGGCGCGGCCAGACAGGGCGCGCGGCCCGCGTGCTCGGCGCAGTCGCCGACGGCGTGGACGCGGGGGTCGGCGGTGCGCAGGGCGTCGTCGACGACCACGCCCCGGCGCACGTCGAGGCCCGCGGCCCGGGCGAGCCCGACCCGGGGGCGGACGCCGCAGGCGAGCACGGTCAGATCGGTGTCGAGCACGAACCCGTCCGCGAGCTCGACGGACGTCACGGCGCCCTCGCTCTGGCGCACGCCCCGCACCCGGCACTCGGTGTGCACCTCCACGCCGAGCCGCGTCAGGTGCTCGCGCACCAGGTGCGAGGCGGCCGGGTCCAGCTGGCGCTCCATCAGCCGGTCGCCCTGCTGGGCGAGCACGACCCGGGCGCCCCGGTCGGCGAGCGCGCGGGCCGCGCAGACGCCGAGCAGGCCGCCGCCGATGACCACGGCGCGGCAGCCCGGCGTCACCGCGGCCGAGAGCGCCAGGCAGTCGTCGAGGGTCCGGAACGCGTGCACGCCGCCGGGCAGGTCCGTGGCGCCCGGCGGGAACAGGCCGCGCAGCGGGGGCAGGACCGGGTTCGCGCCGGTGGCGAGCACCAGCGTCCCGTACGGCACGCGGGAGCCGTCCGCGCACTGGACCACCCGCTCGGCGCGGTCGATCCGCACCGCCCGGGTGCGCAGGTGCGCGGCCGGGGCGGGCAGCGCGATCACCTCGGGGGCGAGGCGGCCCGCGAGCACGTCCGTGAGCAGGACGCGGTTGTACGGGGCGTACGGTTCCTCCCCGATCAGCAGCGCGTCCGCCCCGAGCCGCGCGGCGAGCCGGGCTCCGGCGAGCCCGGCCCCCACCACGACGACCCGGGGCGCCGGGCCCTTCCCGCAGTGACTGGTCATGCCCCGCAGCCTGCGGGCCGGGTGTTACCCGACGGCCACCACGGTGTTTCCCCGGGGGAACGGTGACCTCCGCGCTCGGCCCGGGGCGCTGTGAGGGCCCGGGGCAGCTCCGGGCTGTGCCCACCCGTCCCGCCCCCTGGGCGGACCAGCTGCCCACAGCGGGAAGCTAAGGCCGGGTGCCCGTCAGGTGGGCGAAGACGACTACGTTGCCCTGGTAGCCCGTGCGCTTCGAGTACGCGCCGCCGCAGGTGATCACCCGTAGCTCGGCCCGCGCCGCGGCCCCGTACACCTTCTCGTCGGGGAAGGCCTTCGCGGCGTAGACCTCCACCGCGTCCACCGCGAAGAGCGCGACCGTGCCGTCGCGCCGCTCCACCTCGATGACCTGGCCCTTCTTGAGCGCGCCGAGGCGGTAGAAGACGGCGGGCCCGTCCGCGTTGTCGACGTGCCCGGCGACGATCGCCGTACCGCGTTCGCCGGGCGTGGTGCCCGCCTCGTACCAGCCGGCGAGGTTGTCGTGCCGGGGCGGCGGCACGTCGAGGCTGCCCTGGCGGGTCAGGCCGAGCCCCATGAGCGGCGCGTCCACGCCGATGGCGGGGACCCGGACGCGGTCGGGCGGCGAGGGCGGCAGCGGCGCGGCGGCGGGCGCGGACCGGGCCCCCGGCGACGCGGCCTGCGCGGCCGAGGGCTGCGGCGGCGGATGCTCCGCCGTGCCGCTGTGCAGGAGCCACGCGCCGGCGCACAGGGCGAGCGCGGTGACGGTCCCTATGAGCGCGGTCCCGGCCTTGCCGCGGGCCGCGCGCGGGCGGTCTGCCATGGCGTCCCCTCGGGGTTCGGGGCCCCTCCCCGCCGCCGCGGCCGCGAGGGACGCTGCGGCCCGGCGGGGGGAGGGGACGGTGGTACCTGCGGACTGCGGAGGGTGTCCGTCAGATCCTGTCGCCTCTCGCCCGGCGATGCAGGAGCCAGGTACCGCCCGCGGCGGCGACGGCGAGAGCGGCCACGCCTGCCGCGGTCTGGACGGGATCGGGACCGAGCGCGCCGCCGACCCCCGTCTTCACGTGCCCCCTGGGGTGCGCGGGCTGCTGCTCGCGCGCGGCCGCCGTGGAGGTGAGCGTCACCGTCAGATCACCGGCGACCTGGCGGCCCCGGGCGGCGGAGCCGGAGCAGCGGGCCACGATCTCGTACGTCCCGGGCTGCGCCGACGGCGGCACCTTGAACCGCCCGGAGGCCTCGGCCGCGCCCGCGGCGGACGCCAGGGCGAAGGTGCCCGCGCCCACCGCGCTCGCGTCGCCCGCGGCGGTGCCGTCCGCGCCGCACGCCGCCGTGCGCACCGTGACCGTGGTGCCGGGCGTCACCGGCGACGGCGAGATGTCGAGGCCGCCCGCGCCCGCGGCGGCCGCGGGTCCCGCGAGCAGGACCGCCGAGGTGACGGCGAGCGCGGCGGTGGTCGTCAGCTGGCGGGCGGTGCGCATGGGGCGTGCTCCTGTCGGGCCGCGTACGGGACACACCTCCGAGGTAACGTGCCCTGCGGCCCGCACGCCTGCTGATGCCCCATCAGAAATGCCGCGCCGGTCCGGCCCCCGATGGACCGGCGGCCGCGTTCCAGCAGGTCACCGGCGTACGGGCGGAAAGACACCGAAGGCGTGGCGCGGCACCTGTGAATGGGTGACCCGGCCTCAGATCACGTCCCGGGGCGCGCCCTCGTACAGGTCGGCGACCGTCGCCATGAGCCGCTCGTCGAGGGGGAAGTCCTGGTCGTCGACGCGCCGGACGGGGGAGACGCCCCAGGAGTTCGTGACGAAGGCGGCCCGGTAGGCGGGCAGGTCCCGCAGGAAGACCGGCCCCCGGCGGGTGGGAAGCCCGGCGTCCGCGAGCAGCGGTTCGAGCAGGCGCATGGTGATGCCGCCCAGGTGCGGCGCCTCGGGCCAGACGACCTCGCGTCCGTCGAAGAAGGCCACGTTCGTCACCGCGCCCTCGCTGATCGCGCCGTCCGGGCCGGTGAGCAGCGCCTCGTCGTAGCCGAGGCGGGCCGCCTCGCGCCGGTGGTAGACCTGCCCGAAGCCGCCCAGGTGCTTGATGTGCGCGACGGGCCGCACGTACGGGACGGACTTCAGGGACTGCGCCCGCCCGGCCATGGTCGCGGGCAGCTCGACGGGCGGGCGGACGGTGACCATCAGGGACGGCTCGCCGTCGGGGGCGTGCACGTAGACGCGTACGGCGGCGTCCCGGAGCGGCTCGCGGCCGGAGCCGTCCGCGGCGAGCGCGTGCCGGATCGCCGCGCGCACCCGCTCGCCGTCCAGGCCCTGGTCGAAGAGCTCGCGGGTCGCCGCGTCGAGCCGGTCGATGTGGAGCGCGAGGCCGCGCACCGCGCCGCCCCTGACCTGCATCGCGGTGAAGTGCCCGAAGCTGTCGAGGGCGCGTGCGCGCAGCTGCTCCGCGGTGGCGGGGGCGCCGTCGATCTCAAGTCGCTCGGGGGCGGCGGGGTTCGATGTCGTCATGGGGGACACCGTACGTACGTGATCATCGGTGCGGGCGGGAGGGCGGACGGCGCCCGCGGCCGGCCTGCCGTCAGCTCGCGCTCGGCGCGCTCGGCCCACACCCGGCCCGCGGTCAGTCCTCGATCAGGCGGCGCGGGCCCGGTCCGTGCGCGGCCAGCTCGTCCCACGGGTTCGACAGGGCGCACTTGTCGAGCGAGAGGCAGCCGCAGCCGATGCAGTCCGCGAGGTTGTCGCGCAGCCGCTGGAGGGTGCGGATGCGCCGGTCGAGGTCGTCCCGCCAGCACTCGGATATCCGGGCCCAGTCCGCGCGGGTCGGCGTGCGGTCCTCCGGGAGCAGGGCGAGCACCTCGCGGATCGTGGCCAGCGGGATGCCGAGCCGCTGCGAGGTGCGGATGAAGGCGACGCGGCGCAGCGTGTCCCGGCTGTAGCGGCGCTGGTTGCCGGTGGTGCGACGGCTGTTGATGAGCCCTTCCCGCTCGTAGAAGCGCAAGGCGGACGGTGCCACTCCGCTGCGCTCGGCGAGCTCGCCGACGGTGGCTTCCTTGGCGTCCGGTGCGAGATGCGAGGTCATGCCGCCACATTAGTCAGCGAAGCCGCTTGACCTGAACCAAGGTTTAACTAAGAGGCTTGCCGCATGAACACCACCACCGATGCCTCCCCGTCCCCCGCCGCCCTGTCCGCCACGGCCGACAAGCCCTTGAAGGTCGCCGTCATCGTCGGCAGCAACCGCGAGGGCCGCTTCGGTCCGGTCGTCGCCGAGTGGCTGCTGCGCCGGGTGCGCGAGCACCAGGGCTTCGAGGTCGATGTCGTCGACCTCGCCGACGTCGACCTGCCCACGTCCCTCTCGTACCGGCCGGACGCCGCGACCCGCGCCGAGCTCGACAAGGTCTCCCCGAAGCTGGCCGCCGCCGACGCGTTCGTCGTCCTCACCCCCGAGTACAACCACTCCTACCCCGCGTCCCTGAAGAGCGTGATCGACTGGCACCGCCCCGAGTGGGAGGCCAAGCCCGTCGCGTTCGTCTCCTACGGCGGGCTCTCCGGCGGTCTGCGCTCGGTCGAGCACCTGCGCCCGGTCTTCGCCGAACTGCACGCCGTCACCATCCGCGAGACCGTCTCCTTCCACAACGCGGGTGCCCTCTTCGACGACGAGGGCACGCACAAGGACCCCGCGGCCGCCGACGCCGCCGCGAAGACGATGCTGGACCAGCTCGCGTGGTGGGCGTGGGCGCTGCGCGCGGCCAAGGAGGTCCGCCCGTACGGGAGCTGAGCCCGTGCCCCGGCCGCGGCGGGGCTCAGGCCGCCGGCAGCCGGACGACCGCGACCGCACCGCCGTCCGGCGCGTTGGCCAGCTCCACCCGGGCGCCGACCACCGCCGCCTGGCCGAGCGCGATGGTCAGGCCGAGCCCCGTGCCCTGGCCGCGCTCGCGGGCGCCGGTCTCGAACCGCCGCGGGCCCTCGCGCAGCAGGTGCTCGGGGAAGCCGGGACCGTGGTCGCGCACGGTCACCACGGCCCCGTCGACGCTGAGGTCGACGGGGTCGCCGCCGTGTCTGCGGGCGTTGCCGACGAGGTTCGCCAGGATCCGCTCCAGACGGCGCGCGTCCGTCCGTACGAGACGCTCGCCGACGCGTCCGAACCGCACGTCGCGGTCCGTGGACTGCCCCGCGAAGAGCCCGCGCTGGACCATTGCCTCGACCAGCGCGCCGAGCGGGTGCACGTCCAGGTCGGGCCGTTCGACGTCCGCGTCGAGCCGCGCCACCTCCAGCAGGTCCTCGGTGAGCGTGCGCAGCGCGCACACCCGGTCGCGCACCAGCTCCGTCGGACGGCTCGGCGGAAGCAGCTCGGCGGCGGTGTGCAGACCGGTCAGCGGGGTGCGCAGCTCGTGCGCCACGTCCGCCGTGAACCGCTGCTCGGCCTCCAGGCGCCGCTGGAGCGTCGCGGCCATCGTGTCGACGGCCGTCGCCAGGTCCGCGACCTCGTTGCGGCCGTGCCGGAAGCCGGGCGGCAGCGGATGGCCGATGCGGGCGTCCAGGTCGCCCTGGCTGATGCGGCGGGCGATGGCGGCCGCGGCCCGCAGGTCCCGGCTGAGCCGGCTGGCGAGGGCCGCGCCGCCGAGCGCGGCGAGCGCCACCACGACGGCGCCCGACACCAGGAGCTGCTGGTCGAACTCGGCCATCTCGTCGGCCTGTTCGCGCAGGGGGAGCCGCACGGACAGGACCCGGTCGCCGACCGGGCGCGCCGCCCACACCGCCGGATCGCCGGACTCCATGTCGAGGTACGTGCTGCGCCGCCCGGCGAGCGCGGCCGCCCGCAGCGGCTCCGGCAGGCCGGGCGCGTCGATGGCCGCCTGCGTGCCGTCCCGGGTGCTGTCCTGGTCGACCTGGCCCGTCAGCTCGTACAGCTGCCGCACCCGCACCAGCTGCGCGGACGCACCGGAGCGCGCGCTCGTGCCGACCTGGTCGAGCCGTGCCTGGTGGATGAGCAGCCCGATCGCCACGGCCACGACCGCGCAGCCCGCGGCGAGCAGCGCGGCGATCTTCCAGCGCAGGCCGAGCGTGTTGAGCGCGGCGAGCACGCGGCGCGGGGGGTGCGCGAAGCGCGTGAGGCGCGTGAGGCGCCGGAGGAGGGCGGGCGTGCGGCGCTTCCCGGAGGCGCGGCCCTTCCCGGAGGCGCGGTCCTTCTCGGCATGGTTCTGCTCGGGGTGGCCCTCCTCGGTGCGGCTCGTCTCGGTGCGGCTCTTCTTAAGGGTGCGGCCGTCCATGCCGTTGATCTGTCCGGGCGTCACGAGCGGGTTCCCGGGCGGGCCGACGCGGTGGGTGACGCGGGACCGCCGTCGCCGTGGTCGCCGTGGTCGCTGTCGCTGTGGTCGCCGTCGCCGTGATCGGGGGAGCGGTCCGGCTTCTTGTAGTTCTTGGTGTCGCTGACCGTGGACATCCGCTTGCCGTCCCAGTGGTAGCGCACGGCCTGCTCGCCGCCGTCGGCGCACGGGCTGCGCACCAGCAGGTCGGTGCCGATCACCTCGACGGAGATCCGTTTGCCCGCGGTGAAGAGGACCGGGTAGACCTTGCCGCCGCGCTCGGCGTAGACGACGACCGCGCTGCGCCCGCTCTCCAGGTCGATCGCGAGCAGCAGCTCCGGCTTGCCGTCCCCGGACAGGTCGACGAGCACCGGCGGCCGGATCCCGGAGCGCCCCGGCTTCTTGATCATCGGCCGGTCCGCGAGCGTCTTGATGCGCGGGTCCGCGCGCAGCAGCTCGCGCACGTCGAGCCCGGCGAGCCCGCGGGGGCCGAGCTCGCCGATGCCGTCGAGCGGCTCGGGCGGCGGCAGCTTCGTCGCGGTCTCGGCGCCGGGCGCCGAAGGCGTCGTGCCCGACCAGTCGGGCCACAGCGGCTTCGGGCTCGGCTGCACCGACACCGGCGGTGCGGGCTCACCGGCGTCGAGGCCGTCCG
Source organism: Streptomyces sp. NRRL B-1347 (assembly GCF_000720325.1). Taxonomy (GTDB): domain Bacteria; phylum Actinomycetota; class Actinomycetes; order Streptomycetales; family Streptomycetaceae; genus Streptomyces. The sequence continues at coordinate 44,834 of NZ_JOJM01000026.1, read as the reverse complement.
TGGTCCCGCAGGCGGAGAGCACGACGGCGGTCAGGACGGCCAGGGGCGCGCCCAGGAGGAGGCGGAGTCGCAGAGTCATGGCGGGACCGATGGACGAAAGGGGCTTGGCGGCGGCCGGCCCGGGGAAGCACCGGGGATCCGGCGTGGGACCGGCCACCTGGGGTCGACGGTAGGAAGGACGCATCACAGGAACCGGGAGGTTGTGTAACAGTCGTCACCAAAGCCGTGAAAACCCCCAGCTCGGGACCTTCGGCCAGGCCGGTAGCCTCCCAGCGCGCAGGGCTTTCCCCGCGCCCAGGACATTCCCGTACGAGAGGAACACGCGCCGTGACGGAACCGGGCAACCCCACCTTCCTGCTGGTCCTGACCACCACGGACACCGCCGACAAGGCGGACACCCTGGCGCGCGGCGCGATCGAGGCCCGCCTCGCGGCCTGCGCCCAGATCAACGGACCCGTCACCTCCGTCTACCGCTGGCAGGGCGCCCTGGAGACGGCCCGCGAGTGGCAGCTGCTCCTGAAGACGACGGACGAGCGGTACGCCGCCCTGGAGTCCTGGCTGGTCGAGGCCCACGACTACGAGACGCCGGAGATCATCGCCACCCCGGTGACCCGCGGCACCGCGGCCTACCTCGACTGGGTCGCGGCGGAGACGGCCGAGTGACCGAGCGACTGCCGTTCTTCGTGTACGGAACGCTGCGCCCCGGTCAGCGCAACCACGCCTTCCTGCACGGGCGCGTCCTGACCCGCACGCCCGCCCGGCTGCCGGACGCCGTCCTCTACGACGGGCCCGGCTACCCGTACGCGGTGCGGACCCCCGGCGCGGGCCCCGTCCACGGGGACCTGCTCACCGCGCGCCCCGAGACGTACGGGCGGCTGCTCGCCGACCTGGACCACCTGGAGGAGTACGTCCCCGGCGACCCCCGCAGCCTCTACCTCCGCGTGGCCCGCGACGTCGTCCGCGAGGACGGCACGACGGCGCGGGCCTGGGTGTACGTGGCGGGCCCGCAGCTGGCCGCCCGCCTGCGGGCCACGGCGACACCGCTGCCCGGCAACACCTGGCCGGTCCTGGACCGGATCACGCAGGCACCTCCAGGCGGACCGCGCACACCTTGAACTCCGGCATCCGCGACACCGGGTCGAGCGCGGGGTGGGTCAGGACGTTGGCCCGCCCCTCGCCGGGCCAGTGGAACGGCATGAACACGGTGTCGGGCCGGATGCCCGGCGTGACCCGCGCGGGCGCGGTGGCCCGGCCGCGCCGCGACACCACGACCACCGGATCCCCGTCGGCCACCCCGACCCGCGCCGCGAGCCGCGGATGGAGCTCCACGAAGGGCCCCGGCGCGGCGGCGTTCAACTCGGCCACGCGCCGCGTCTGCGCCCCCGACTGGTACTGGGCGAGCACCCGCCCCGTGGTGAGCAGGACCGGGTACTCCGCGTCCGGCTCCTCGGCGGCGTCCCGGTGCGTCACCGGCACGAACCGCGCCCGCCCGTCCTCGGTCGCGAACCGCTCCAGGAAGAGCCGGGGCGTCCCGGGGTGCCGGGCACCGGCCGCGGCTGTGCTCTTCCCGTCCGCGCTCGCTCCGTCCCCGTGGCCCACCCCGTCCGCGGCCTCCGGGCAGGGCCAGAACACCCCCTCGCCGTCCCCCTCCATCAGGCGTCCGTACGTGATCCCCGCGTAGTCCGCGACGCCGCCCGCGCCGGCCCGCCGCAGCTCGTCGAAGACCTCCTCCGGCTCGGTCGGGAACCCCTTCCCGTGCCCGAGCCGGTCCGCGAGCCCGTGCAGCACGTCGAGGTCGCCGCGCACCCCGGCCGGGGGGTCCACCGCCTTGCGGCGCAGCAGCACCCTGCCCTCCAGGTTCGTCACCGTGCCCGTCTCCTCGGCCCACTGCGTGACCGGCAGGACCACGTCGGCGAGCGCGGCGGTCTCCGAGAGCACCACGTCCGCGACGGCCAGGAAGTCCAGGGACCTGATCCGCTCCTCCACGTGCGCGGCCCGGGGCGCCGACACCACCGGGTTGGAGCCCATGAGCAGCAGCGCCCGCACGTCCCCGCCGAGCGCGTCAAGCAGTTCGTACGCCGAACGCCCGGGCCCCGGCAGGGAGTCCGGGTCCACGCCCCACACCGCCGCCACGTGCGCCCGCGCCGCGGGGTCGGTCAACTTGCGGTAGCCCGGCAGCTGGTCGGCCTTCTGGCCGTGCTCACGGCCGCCCTGTCCGTTGCCCTGGCCGGTCAGGCAGCCGTACCCGGAAAGCGGTCGCCCGGGTCTGCCCGTCGCCAGGCACAGGTTGATCCACGCGCTCACCGTGTCCGTGCCCTTCGCCTGCTGCTCGGGGCCGCGCGCGGTCAGCACCATGGCGTGCTCGGCGGTGCCGAACCTGCGTACGGCCTCCCGCAGTCGGGGCACCGGCACGCCCGTGATCCGCTCCACGTGCTCGGGCCAGTGCGCCATCGCCGCCGCCCGCGCCTGCGCCCAGCCGCTGGTGCGCGCGGCGACGTACTCCTCGTCCACGTGCCCCTCGGCCACCACCAGGTGCAGCAGGCCGAGGGCGAGCGCCAGGTCCGTGCCGGGGCGCGGCGCCAGATGCAGATCGGCCTGCTCGGCGGTGCGGGTGCGGCGCGGGTCGACGACGATCAGCGAGCCGCCGTTGTCCTTCATCTCCGTCAGATAGCGCAGCGCGGGCGGCATCGTCTCCGCCAGGTTCGACCCGACGAGGATCACGCACCCGGTGCGGGCGACGTCCGCCAGCGGGAACGGCAGCCCACGGTCCACCCCGAACGCCCGCTGCCCCGCCGCCGCGGCGGACGACATGCAGAACCGTCCGTTGTAGTCGATCTGCGACGTCCCCAGCACCACCCGGGCGAACTTGCCGAGCGCGTACGCCTTCTCGTTGGTGAGCCCGCCGCCGCCGAACACCCCGCACGCGTCCGCGCCGTGCGCCGCGCGCGTGCCCGCCAGGCCCTCGGCCACGCGGTCCAGGGCCTCCTCCCAGGTGGCCGGTACGAGCCTGCCCGTGGCGTGGGATCGGACGAGGGGCTCGGTCAGACGCACCCGGGAGGAGAGCACCTCGGGTGCCGTACGGCCCTTGCCGCACAGCGCGCCCCCGTTGACGGGGAACGCGGGCCGCTCCACAACCTTCACGCCTTCGCCCTCGCGCGCAAGCCCCATGCCGCACTGGAGCGCGCAGTAGGGGCAGTGGGTGGGCGTGACGGTGCCTTGCGCGGCGGCCTGGGCGGGGCGGGAGGGCTGCATGCCCCCACCCTCCGCCGCCCGTGTTTCCCTCCGGCCCCCTCCCGGTTACACCTGCGGTACGCGGACCTCCACGCCTCTCCACGGCTGCTGTGAGGAAGGGCCTCAGCGGGCGGCCGCCAAGGCCCGGGGTATGCCCGGTTCCTCGCGGCCGAGGAAGCGGGGGTCCGGTTCGAACACCGCGTCCGCCGCGGCCTTGCCCGCCGCGAACACCTCCCGCACCGCGCCGAAGTACCAGGTCGAGTCGTGCCGGTCGTCCACCCCGACGCCGTACGGCTCGATTCCGGCCGCCCGGCACAGCGCGACCGCCCGGCGGATGTGGAAGCCCTGGCTGATCAGGACCGCGCGGTCCACGCCGAAGACCTTCTTGGCGCGCACGCACGAGTCCCAGGTGTCGAAGCCCGCGTAGTCACTGACGATGCGCCGGTCCGGCACGCCGTGCCGGGTCAGATAGGTGCGCATGGCGTCCGGCTCGTCGTAGTCCGTGCGGCTGTTGTCGCCGGTCACCAGGACGACCTCGATGCGTCCCGCCTCGTACAGCTCGGCCGCCGCGTCGAGGCGGCGGGCCAGATACGGCGACGGGCCGCCCTTCCAAAGACCCGCGCCGAAGACCACCGCGACCGGCGTGCGCGGCACGTCCGCCGTGGTGCGCAGGCGGCTCTCCGACGTCACGAACAGCCACGCGGACGGCAGCAGCGCGAGCACGCACACCGCCATCACGCCCTGCACGAGCCGCCGCCTGCCGCGCCGCGTCCGCGGCAGCCGAGGCCGCAGCCGCGCCCATCGAGGTCGCGCCCACCGAAGCCGCGGCCCCGTCCACTTCCCGACCATGCCCAACCCCCGTCCCCCCGGCCCCCGCCCGTGAGCCGGACGAAACGAGCCGTGATCGCGCCGCAACAGCCAGGCAACGCGCCCTCGCCATGCTCGCTCCATGACGCCGTCGCCCCCGCACCCGGACACCAGGGCCCAGCTCATGCCCCCCATCGGCAGTCAGCCCGGCGCCCGGTCCGGTCCCGTATCCCTCAACGGCTCCCGCCGCCCCAGGAGTTCCCGGCCCGCGCACCTCGGCCCCGACCCCTCCCTGGTCGTCGTGGCGCACGGCAGCCGCGACCCCCGCGCGCTCGCCACGGTCACCGCGCTCCTCGACGCCGTCCGCGCCCGGCGCCCCGGACTCGACGTCCGCCTCGGCCACATCGAACTCAACGAACCCCTGCTCGGCGACGTCCTCCACACCCTCGGCACCCTCGGCACCCTCGGCACCCTCGGCACCCGAGCCCGCCCCGCGGGCGCCGCCCCGTCCGCCGTCCTCGTACCCCTCCTCCTCGGCCACGGCCACCACGCCCGCCACGACATCCCCGCCACGGCCGCCGCCGCCCGCGCCGTACACCCCCGGCTGACCACGCGCGTCGCCGCCCCGCTCGGCCCGCACCCGCTGCTCGCCGAGGTCCTGCACGCCCGGCTCACCGAAGCGGGCTGGCCCGCCGCGCCCGCCGCCACCGGCGGCCACGGCGTCGTCCTCGCCGCCGCGGGCTCCCGCGACCCCGCGTACGCCGCCGACACCCGCCGCGCCGCCGCCCTGCTCGCCCGGCGCCTCGGCGTCCCCGTCACCCCCGGCTACGCCGCACCCACCGCCGCGACGCCCACCGGCGTGCCCGCCGCCGTGCGCGCCCTCGCCGCCACCGGCGTCCGCCGCGTCGCCGTCGCCTCCTACTTCACCGCGCCCGGCCGCTTCGCCACCGAGGCCGCCGCCGCCACGCCGTGGCTCGCCGCCGCCCCGCTCGGCGCGCACCCGGCCCTCGCCGCGCTCCTGCTGCACCGCTACGACCAGGCACGTTCCGCCGCGCCCGCCCCGGCGCCGCCGCTCCACCCGACGCCCGCCTGACGGGGCCGCGGCGCGCCCTGTCGGCGCCTGCGTCTACTGTCGGTGCATGGCAGGCACCGCACCGCACGCGCAGACCGAGCACCCGGCGTACTCCTCCGCCTATGACGCCGCCGCCGCCGAGCGCTGGGCCGCCGAGCCGGACAAACGGCCGGGGCGCACCGCCTTCCAGCGGGACCGCGCCCGCGTCCTGCACTCCGCCGCGCTGCGCCGCCTCGCGGGCAAGACCCAGGTCGTCACCCCCGGCACGAAGAGCCAGGCCTGGGACGCCAGCGCGCGCACCCGCCTCACCCACTCCCTGGAGTGCGCCCAGGTCGGCCGCGAGCTGGGCGCCGCCCTCGGCTGCGACCCCGACCTGGTGGAGACGGCCTGCCTCTCCCACGACCTCGGCCACCCGCCCTTCGGGCACAACGGCGAACAGGCGCTGAACGACCTCGCCCAGGACTGCGGCGGCTTCGAGGGCAACGCCCAGTCCCTGCGCCTGCTCACCCGCATCGAGCCCAAGCGCTTCGTGCCGAGCTCCGCCACCGGCGACCTGGTCAGCGTGGGCCTGAACCTCACCCGGGCCGCCCTGGACGCCGCCACCAAGTACCCCTGGCCGCGCGGCGCCCACCCCACCGACCCGGACTCCGCGAAGTTCGGGGTCTACGAGGACGACCGGCCCGTCTTCGACTGGGTCCGCAAGGACGCCCCCGGCCACCGCACCTGCTTCGAGGCGCAGATCATGGACTGGTCGGACGACGTCGCGTACTCGGTGCACGACGTGGAGGACGGCCTGCACGCGGGCCACATCGACCCGAACGCGCTGCACGCCGAACCCGAGCGCCAGGACGTCTACGCGGTCGCCATCGGCCGCTACGTCCCCGCGGACACCGACCCCGAAGAGCTCGCCGCGGCCCTCGACCGCCTCCAGGACCAGGAGTGGTGGCCGCACGGATACGACGGGTCCGCCGTCGCCCAGGCCCGGCTGAAGGACGCCACCAGCCAGCTCATCGGCCGCTTCTGCCTCGCCGCCGAGACCGCGACCCGCGCGCGGTACGGCACGGGCCCCCTCACGCGCTACGCCGCCGAACTCGTCGTCCCGCGCGAGGCGCGCCTGGAGTGCGCCGTCCTCAAGGCCGTCGCCGACCGTTACGTGATGCAGCGCCCCGCCCAGACCCGGCTCCGCGCCGACCAGCGCGTCTGTGTCGCCGAGCTCGCCGACGCGCTCACCCGGCGCGCCCCCGAAGGGCTCGACCCGCAGTTCCGCGCCCTGTACGACGCGGCGCCCGACGACCGCGCCGCCAAGCGCGTGGTCATCGACCAGATCGCGTCCCTCACGGACGCCGCGGCCCGTTCCCTGCACGCACGGCTCACCACCCCGCACCGGAATGCCCACAGCGGTGAGTGACCATGGAGGTGAGCACTGGATGTGACGGAAAGTGGCCGGATTGGGGTACAGCCCCTTCCGTCATCACGCTGCGTGCGGGACTCTCCCAGTGGACTCAAAGGTTTCGAGGAGGCATCAAGTGGTCGACGCGGATCAGACGTTCGTCATCGTCGGAGGAGGTCTCGCGGGTGCGAAAGCGGCGGAGACGCTCCGCGCCGAGGGCTTCACCGGCCGAGTGATCCTCATCGGGGACGAGCGCGACCACCCGTACGAACGCCCACCGCTCTCGAAGGGATACCTCCTCGGCAAGGAGGACCGCGACAGCGTCTTCGTGCACGAGCCCGCGTGGTACGCGCAGGCGGACGTCGAGCTGCACCTCGGCCAGACCGTCGTCGCCATAGACCGTGCCGCGCACACCGTCCGGCTCGGCGACGGCACTGTCATCCGCTACGACAAGCTGCTGCTCGCCACCGGCGCCGAGCCCCGCCGCCTCGACGTGCCGGGCACCGGGCTCGCGGGCGTGCACCACCTGCGCCGCCTCGCCCACGCCGACCGCCTCCGCCACGTCCTGGCCGCGCTCGGCCGCGACAACGGCCACCTGGTGATCGCGGGCGCCGGCTGGATCGGCCTCGAAGTCGCCGCGGCGGCCCGGGAGTACGGCGCGGAGGTCACGGTCGTCGAGCCCGAGCCGACCCCGCTGCACTCCGTCATCGGCCCCGAGGTCGGCCAGATGTTCGCCGACCTGCACGCCGAGCGCGGCGTCCGCTTCCACTTCGGGGCCCGCCTCACCGAGATCATCGGCCAGGACGGCATGGTCCTCGCCGCCCGCACGGACGACGGCGAGGAGCATCCGGCGCACGACGTGCTCGCCGCCATCGGCGCCGCCCCGCGCACCGCCCTCGCGGAGTCCGCGGGCCTCGCCCTCGTCGACCGCGCGGACGGCGGCGGCATCGCCGTGGACATCAGCCTGCGCACCTCCGACCCCGACATCCACGCCGCCGGGGACGTGGCCGCCGTCCGGCACCCGCTCTTCGGCACCCGCCTGCGCGTCGAGCACTGGGCGAACGCCCTGAACGGCGGCCCGGCCGCCGCCCGCGCCATGCTCGGCAAGGAGGTCACCTACGACCGCGTCCCGTACTTCTTCTCCGACCAGTACGACGTCGGCCTGGAGTACTCGGGCTGGGCGCCCCCGGGCACGTACGACCAGGTGGTGGTCCGCGGTGACGCGGGCAAGCGCGAGTTCATCGCCTTCTGGCTGAGCGAGGGGCAGGTCCTCGCCGGGATGAACGTGAATGTGTGGGACGTCACGGAGACCATCCAGAAGCTGATCACGGCAGGCGCCCGCCCCGACCCGGACGCCCTGGCCGACCCGTCCCGCCCCTTGACGGCCCTGCTCGGCTAGCGGCCCTACCGGGAGTCAGACGCCGGACGGGCTGTAGACAGCCCCTCCGGCGTTTGAGGAGCGGGGTCTGGGGCGGAGCCCCAGGATCGGGAAGGGGCGGGCCAGGGGACCCCCGGTAGGGGCTCGGGGCCCGGGCCGGGGGCCGTAGAATCTGGGCGTGGCTGGGCGGATCAATGACGAGGATGTGAAGGCGGTTCGGGACGCGGTCCCGATCGACGCCGTGGTGTCCGAGTACCTCCAGCTGCGCAACGCGGGCGGCGGAAACCTCAAGGGCCTGTGCCCCTTCCACGACGAGAAGTCCCCGTCGTTCCAGGTCAGCCCCAGCAAGGGCCTGTTCCACTGCTTCGGCTGCCAGGAGGGCGGCGACACCCTCACCTTCGTGATGAAGGTCGACCACCTGACCTTCTCCGAGGCGGTGGAGCGCCTCGCGGCCAAGGCGGGCATCACCCTGCGCTACGAGGAGGGCGGGTACAACCCCTCCCACCAGCGCGGCGAGCGCATCCGCCTGGTCGAGGCGCACAAGGCGGCCGCCGAGTTCTACACGGCCCAGCTGGAGTCCCCCGAGGCGGAGATCGGCCGCAAGTTCCTCGCCGAGCGCGGCTTCGACCAGGCCGCCGCCGCGCACTTCGGCGTCGGCTACAGCCCGGCGGGCTGGGACCACCTCACCCGCTTCCTGCGCGGCAAGGGCTTCACCGACAAGGAGCTGACCCTCTCCGGTCTCTCCCAGGAGGGCCGCCGCGGCCCCATCGACCGCTTCCGGGGCCGGCTGATGTGGCCGATCCGGGACATCGGCGGCGAGGTCGTCGGCTTCGGCGCCCGCAAGCTCCGCGACGACGACAACGGCCCGAAGTACCTGAACACGCCCGAGACCCCGATCTACAAGAAGTCCCAGGTCCTGTACGGCATCGACCTCGCCAAGAAGGAGATCGCCAAGTCCAGCCGCGCGGTCGTGGTCGAGGGCTACACGGACGTCATGGCCTGCCACCTCGCCGGGGTGCCCATCGCCATCGCGACCTGCGGCACCGCCTTCGGCGGCGACCACATCAAGATCCTCCGCCGGCTCCTGATGGACAACGGCTCGGCCCGCGTGATCTTCACGTTCGACGGTGACGCGGCGGGCCAGAAAGCGGCCCTGCGCGCCTTCGAGGACGACCAGAAGTTCGCCGCCGAGACGTACATCGCCATCGCGCCCGACGGCATGGACCCCTGCGACCTGCGCCTGGCCAAGGGCGACTCCGCGGTCACCGACCTCGTCGAACCCCGCACCCCGCTCTTCGAGTTCGCGCTCCGCCAGATCGTCGCCCGCTACGACCTGGAGACCCCGGCGGGCCGCGCCGCCGCCCTCGACGAGGCCGCGCCCGTGGTCGCCCGCATCAAGAACAGCGGCGCGCAGCACGAGGTCGCCGTGCAGCTCGCGGGCATGCTCGGCATCCTCGACACGCAGTTCGTCGTCAAGCGCGTCGCGCAGCTCGCCCGCTGGGCGCGGGAGCGCGGCGGCAAGGGCCCCGCGCCCCAGCGCGGCCCCCAGGGCCTCGCCCAGGCCGCGCCCACGGGCCCCTCGGGCCCCGCGCTGAACCTCCGCAACCCCGTCTACGCCACCGAGCGCGAGCTCCTCAAGCTCGCCCTCCAGCGCCCGGAGCTCGTCTCCCCGGCCTTCGACGCGTACGGCGTGGACGAGTTCACGGCCGCGCCGTACGCGGCCGTGCGCCAGGCCGTCCTGGAGGCGGGCGGCGCCGAGTTCGGCACCCAGGACCCGCAGGAGTACCTCGTCCGCGTGCGCGACGCCGCGCCCGACGACGTGGTCCGCGCCATGGTCACGGAGCTGGCCGTGGAGGCGATCATGCGGCGCACGGTCGACGAGGCGTACGCGGGGGAGCAGCTGGTCACCGTGCGGCTGCGGGCCGTCGACCGGCGCATCCGCGACGTCCAGGGCACCTTCACCCGCCTCAGCGGCGGCCACGGGGACCCCCAGCAACTCACCGCCGTGCAGAACGAGTTGTGGGTGCTCCAGCAGTACGCCCGGGCCCTGCGCGAGCGCGGAGCGGCGGCTCTCTGAGCGGGGGTGCGGGGGCGACGGCCCCCGAATCGGGGCGAGGCGGGTCTGAGGCGCCCCGCGGCGGGTAACCGAGCGGTTACGGACCGGACTCAAAAAGTCACCGCACGCCCCTCGTGGCGGCCGTGTGTCGTACTCCACACTGGGGTGCGGTGCCTGAGTCCTCGGAGCGCGGCCGGACCGCAGACAGCGAGTGCGGGTCCGACGATTCCGCGGTTCCACACATCGTGTTCGGGACGGACAGCGGCGAGGCCGTCAACGCCGGTCCCGTTGTACCGCTGCCACACGCCTCAGCAGCGATCACCCTGGAGGTCGCCCCCGTGCAGACCCAGACCCTCACCCAGACCGACACCGCGCCGCGCGCGGACGTGGAGGCGGAACCCGACGTCATCACGACCGTGCCGCAGCAGAGCCGTGGCACCCGGCACCCGGAGCTCGCGCCGGACGAACGCCTGGCGGCGGCCGCGTCCGCGCCCGGGACGGAGGCCACCGAGCCCGCGGAGCCCGCAGAGCGGGCAGAGACCGTCGTCGAGGCGATCGAGCTGCCGAGCCCGCGCGGCCGGGCCGATACCGGCGGCCCCTCCTCCGACCTGTTCCGCCAGTACCTGCGCGAGATCGGCCGCATACCCCTGCTGACCGCCGCCGAGGAGGTCGAGCTCGCGCGCGCCGTCGAGGCCGGGCTCTTCGCCGAGGAGAAGCTGGCCGGCACCCCGGACCTGGACTCCCAGCTGGCCCTCGACCTGGACAAGCTGGTCGTCATGGGCCGCATGGCCAAGCGCCGCCTCATCGAGGCGAACCTCCGCCTCGTGGTGTCCGTGGCGAAGCGGTACGTGGGGCGCGGCCTGACCATGCTCGACCTCGTCCAGGAGGGCAACCTGGGCCTCATCCGGGCGGTCGAGAAGTTCGACTACGCGCGCGGCTACAAGTTCTCCACGTACGCGACCTGGTGGATCCGCCAGGCCATGTCCCGGGCGCTCGCCGACCAGGCCCGCACCATCCGGGTGCCGGTGCACGTCGTCGAGCTGATCAACCGGGTCGTCCGCGTGCAGCGCCGCATGCTCCAGGAGCGCGGGTACGAGCCGACGCCCGAAGAGGTCGCCGCCCACCTCGACCTGCCGCACGAGCGCGTCAGCGAGGTGCTCAGGCTCGCCCAGGAGCCGGTGTCGCTGCACGCGCCCGTGGGCGAGGAGGACGACGTGGCGCTCGGCGACCTCATCGAGGACGGCGACGCGGCGAGCCCCGTGGAGTCGGCCGCCTTCCTGCTCCTGCGCGAGCACCTGGAGGCCGTGCTCTCCACGCTCGGCGAGCGCGAGCGCAAGGTCGTCCAGCTGCGCTACGGCCTCGCGGACGGCAGGCCCCGCACCCTGGAGGAGATCGGCCGGATCTTCGGCGTGACGCGCGAACGCATCCGCCAGATCGAGTCGAAGACCCTCAACAAGCTGCGGGACCACGCCTTCGCGGACCAGCTCAGGGGCTATCTGGACTGAGGTCAGCCGACCTCCGCCACCGCCTCGGCGAACTGGGCGGCGTACAGGCGGGCGTAGGCGCCGTCGGCCGCCAGCAGCGCGTCGTGCGTGCCCTGCTCCACGATCGCCCCGTCCTCCATCACCAGGATGGTGTCCGCGTCGCGGATGGTGGACAGGCGGTGCGCGATCACGAACGACGTACGCCCGTGCGCGAGCCGCGCCATGGCCTTCTGGATGAGGACCTCGGTGCGGGTGTCGACCGAGCTGGTCGCCTCGTCGAGGACGAGGATCACCGGGTCGGACAGGAACGCCCGCGCGATGGTGATGAGCTGCTTCTCGCCCGCGCTGACGCCCGTGCCCTCGTCGTCGATGACCGTGTCGTACCCGTCCGGCAGGGTACGGATGAACCGGTCGGCGTGCGCGGCCCGCGCGGCCTCCTCGACCTGCTCGCGGGTGACCTCGCCGGCGGCGCCGTACGCGATGTTGTCCGCGATGCTGCCTCCGAACAGCCAGGTGTCCTGGAGGACCATGCCGATGGCGCCGCGCAGCTCGTCCCGCGTCATCCTCGTGATGTCCGCGCCGTCCAGCGTGATGCGGCCGCCGGTGACCTCGTAGAACCGCATGAGCAGGTTCACGAGCGTGGTCTTGCCCGCGCCGGTGGGGCCGACGATGGCGACCGTGTGGCCCGGCTTCACGACGAGCGAGAGGTCCTCGATGAGCGGCTTGTCCTCGGCGTAGCGGAACGACACGTGCTCCATCTCCACGCGGCCGCGCAGCTCGGCGGGGCGCTCGCCGGGGGCGGGGTCCGCCTCCTGCTCGTCGGCGTCGAGGAGCTCGAAGACCCGCTCGGCCGACGCCACGCCGGACTGCACGAGGTTCGCCATCGACGCGACCTGCGTGAGCGGCATCGAGAACTGCCGCGAGTACTGGATGAAGGCCTGCACGTCACCGATCGAGAGCGACCCGGAGGCGACCCGCAGACCGCCGACCACGGCCACCAGGACGTAGTTGACGTTCGACATGAAGAACAGCAGCGGCTGCATGAGCCCGCTGTTGAACTGCGCCTTGTACGAGGCCTCGTACAGCGCGTCGTTGTGCGTGGCGAACGCCTTCGCCGACTCCTCCTGGCGGCCGAACACCTTCACCAGGGTGTGCCCGGTGTACATCTCCTCCACGTGCGCGTTCAGCTGGCCGGTGGACTTCCACTGCTGCACGAACTGCGGCTGCGACCGCTTGCCGACCTTCGTCGCCACGACGAACGACAGCGGCACCGTCACCAGGGCGACGAGCGCGAGCAGCGGCGAGATCCAGAACATCATGACCAGGACGCCGACGATCGTGAGGAGCGAGCTGATCAGCTGGCCCATCGTCTGCTGGAGCGTCTGGTTGATGTTGTCGATGTCGTTCGTGGCCCGGCTGAGCACCTCGCCGCGCTGCCGCTTGTCGAAGTACGACAGCGGCAGGCGCGACATCTTCGCCTGGACGTCGCCGCGCAGCCGGAACACGGTGCGGTTGATGGCGCGGTTCGACAGCCGTGTGCCCACGGTCATCATCAGGCCGGACACCGCGAACACGGCCGTGGCGAGCAGCAGCACCTCGCCGACCGCGCCGAAGTCGATGCCCTGGCCCGGTGTGAAGTCGAGCCCGGTGAGCATGTCGGCCATGCCGCCGTCGCCGTGCTCGCGCAGCCGCTCGATCGCCTCGGCCTTGGACTCGCCGTCGGGCATGGTCCGCCCGACGATGCCCGCGAACACCAGGTCGGTGGCGCGTCCGAGGATCTTCGGCCCGAGCACGGACATCGCGACGCTGAGGATCACCGCGCCGAGCATCCCGTACATCGTGGCCCGCTCCGGCCGGAACTGCGCGAGCAGCCGCTTGCCGGAGCCCTTGAAGTCCATGGACCGGGAGTCCGGGCCCATCATGGGTCCACCCATGCCGCCAGGGGGCATTACGCGGCCTCCGCTTCCGTCAGCTGGGAGAGGACGATCTCCCGGTACGTCTCGTTGTCAGCCATCAGCTCGTGGTGGCGGCCGGTGCCCACGACCCGGCCCTCGTCCAGGACGACGATCCGGTCGGCGTCGCGGATCGTCGACACGCGCTGCGCGACGATCACGACCGTCGCCTCCCGGGTCTCCCGGGTGAGCGCGGACCGCAGCGCCGCGTCGGTGGCGTAGTCGAGCGCGGAGAACGAGTCGTCGAACAGATAGATCTCCGGGCGCTGCACGAGCGTGCGCGCGATCGAGAGCCGCTGCCGCTGCCCGCCGGACACGTTCGTGCCGCCCTGCGCGACGGGCGCGTCGAGCCCCTCTTCCAGGGACTCCACGAAGCCCTTGGCCTGCGCCACCTCCAGGGCGTGCCACAGCTCCTCGTCGGTGGCGTCCGGATTGCCGTACCGCAGGTTGCTGGCCACGGTCCCGGCGAACAGGTACGGCTTCTGCGGTACGAGCCCCACGGTCCGGGCGAGCAGCGCGGGCTCCACGTCGCTCACCGCGACGCCGTTGACGAGCACCTCGCCCTCGGTGGCGTCCATAAGCCGCGGTACGAGGCTCAGGAGCGTCGACTTGCCGCTGCCGGTGGAGCCGATCACGGCGGTGGTCTCGCCGGGCCGCGCGGTCAGCTCGATGCCCTTGAGTACCGGCTCCTCGGCGCCCGGGTAGCGGAACCCGGCGCCGCGCAGCTCCAGGTGGCCGTGGCCGCGCAGCTCCCGGACGGGAGCTGTGGGCGGCACGACGCTCGCCTCGGTGTCCAGGACCTCCTGGATGCGCTCGGCGCACACCTCGGCCCGCGGGATCATCATGAACATGAACGTGGCCATCATCACGGCCATGACGATCTGCAGCAGATACGCCAGGAACGCGGTGAGCGCGCCGATCTCCATGGCGCCGCTGTCGATGCGGTGCGCGCCGAACCAGACGACGGCGATCGACGACAGGTTCACCACCGTCATGACCACCGGGAACATCAGCGCGAGCAGCTTGCCGCTGGCGACCGAGACGTCGGTCAGCTCGGCGTTGGCACCCCGGAAGCGCTTCTTCTCGTAGTCGTCGCGCACGAAGGCGCGGATCACGCGGTTGCCGGTGATCTGCTCGCGCAGCACGCGGTTCACCGTGTCGAGCCGCTCCTGCATGGTGCGGAACAGCGGCCGCAGCCGGCGCACGATCAGACTGACGCTGATGCCGAGCACCGGCACGACGGCGAGGAGCACGCCGGACAGCGGCACGTCCTGGCCGAGCGCCATGACGATGCCGCCGACGCACATGATCGGCGCCGACACCATCAGCGTGAACGCCATCAGGACGAGCGTCTGCACTTGCTGCACGTCGTTGGTGGTCCGTGTGATCAGGGTGGGCGCGCCGAACTGGCCCATCTCGCGCGCGGAGAACGACTGCACGCGGTCGAAGACGCCGGCCCGCATGTCACGGCCGAGCTCGGCGGAGGTGCGCGCGCCGTAGAGGACGGCGCCGATGTTGCACACCATCTGGACCACGGTGACGGCCAGCATGACGGCGCCGAACGACAGGATGTAGCCGGTGTCGCCCTTCACGACGCCGTTGTCGATGATGTCGGCGTTCAGGGTGGGCAGGTAGAGAGAGGCGCAGGTCTGCAGGAACTGCAGGAGCACCAGCAGGGCGATGGGCTTTTTGTACGGACCCAGGTAGGTCCGCAGAAGTCGTATGAGCACGCTCGTCTCTCGGCAGAGTCTCGGCAGTTGGGGCGGCGGGCGAAAGCCGCCCACCATCCTGCGCCACCGACCCCGGCCGTGTGCAAGCGATTAACCCATGACCGGGTCAAAAATCAGCCCTGGTCAAGTTCTGGGCACACTGAACGCTTCGCTTCCCTCACGGAACGTGGCGGAATGCTGCATTCCGGGCTGGGGGTGCGAAGGGCTCGTCGCACGCGAAGGACTCGTCGCGCGCGGAGGGCTCGGGGTGCCGACGGCTCGGGGCGCGAAGGGTTCAGGGCGCGAAGAGCTCAGGGTGTAAAGGTGGCCGGGCTCAGGGCGCGAAGGCTCCCGGGTGCGCCTGCTCGCGCACCGTTGCGTACTGCTGGCGCACCGCCTGCCCCACCGCGAGCTCCTCGCCCGGCTCGAAGACCTGCGCGACCGCGCCCTGCCACTGCGGCAGCTGCCCGGTCAGCGCCCACGTCGCCTGGCGCGCGGCGCCGATCGCGGCGTAGTCGGCGGGCTGGACCACCACGACCTGCGTGCCGAAGAGCATCGGCGCGGCGGCCCGCACGGCGGGCAGATCGGCCGCGGACCCGAGCAGGAACACCCGCCGCACCTCCACGCCCCGCGCGCGCAGCACGTCGAGCGCGTCGCCGAGCCCGCAGAGCATGCCCTCGAAGGCGGCCCGCGCCAGGTGCTCCGGCTTCATGGACTCCCGCCGCAGCCCGGTCAGGGTGCCCGCCGCGTGCGGCAGGTTCGGCGTCTTCTCGCCCTCCAGATAGGGCAGCAGGACGAGGCCGTGGGCGCCGGGGGTCGACTTGAGCGCCAGGTCGGAGAGGGTTTCCAGGTCGGGGACGCCCAGCATCTCGGCGGTGCCGCGCAGCGCGCGCACCGCGTTCGACGTGTGGACGACGGGCAGGTGCATGCCGGTGGCGTCGGCGAGCGAGGTGATCGTGCCGCTCGGGTCGACCAGGGCCTCGTGGTGGACGGCCATCACGGAGCCGGAGGCGCCGAGCGACACCACCGCGTCGCCCCGCATCACACCGAGCCCGAACGCCGCCGCCATGGTCGCGCCCGTGCCCGCCGATATCAGCAGCCCCTCGGGCGTCGTCCCCGCGGCGTCCGCGGGCCCGATGACCTCGGGCAGCATCGCCTGGTGCCCGAGCGCGAGCTCCACCAGGTCGGGCCGGTACGCGCCGGTCGCCGCCGACCAGTAGCCGGTGCCGGACGCGCCGCCCCGGTCCGTCGTGCGCCGTGCGGGCCGCCCCAGGAGCTGCCACACCAGCCAGTCCGAGGCCTGCATGAGCAGGCTCGTACGGAGGGCCGCCTCCGGTTCGTGCTTGGCCAGCCAGCGCAGCTTCGCCACCGGCTGCGCGGCCTGCGGGACGGAGCCCACGGCCTGGGCCCAGGCCTGGCGGCCGCCGAGCCCGTCGATGAGGTCGGCGGCGGCTACCTGGGCGCGCGGGTTGTTCCCGACGAGCGCGGGCCGCACCGTCGCGCCCTGCGCGTCGAGGGGCACGAGGGCGTGTTCCTGCGCGCACACGCCGATCGCCTGGACGCCTTCGAGGAGCCCGCCGCCCGCGGCCTCGCCGAGGGAGAGCAGCCAGGCCTGCGGATCGACGTCGGTGGGCCGCGCGCCGTCGGGGCCCTCCAGCGGATGCGGGGCGTACCCCTGCCTGAGCACGGCGCCCGTGTCGGTGTCACAGACCACGATGCGTGTGAAATCGGGTGAGCTGTCCAACCCCGCGACTATCCCCATGCCGAGGATTCTGCCGCACCCGGGGGGATGCCCCGCACATACGTCCGGGAAGGCCTCGGGAACGGGTCCGGGAGGGCCCCGCGAGCGCCCCGGTCATGCGGCCGCCCCCCCGGGCATGCGGCCGCCCCCTGGGCGTGCGTCCGCTCCTGGGTATGCGTCCGCCCCGGGGCGGAAGCTCCGGCCCCGGGGCGGCGTGATGCGATGCGATGTGATGCGGCCCTAGGTGTTACTGGTGCCCCAGTCGTCCTCGGCGTCGCCCTGCCCGCGCTCGCGCAGCGACCGCACCCGCTCGGCCACGGACTCGGGCACGCGGTCGCCCACCTTCTCCGAGACCGTGTGGAAGGCCTTGCCCGCCACGTCGCGGCCCTGCTGGGCGGCGGACTCGACGGTGTTGCGCACGGCGGGGTTCTGGGACACCTCACGGAGGGACTTCTTCAGCTGCTCGTAACGCTCGCGCCCGGCGCGCGTCCCGAGCACGTACCCCAGAGCCAGTCCTGCCACGAACGTGAGCCGGTAGCGCATGACGGCCACCCTTTCCCTTGCCTCGACTGCCGACGTCGGTCGCCTGGGGATACCGATTGGCGGAGCACCCCCCTGCTTGCGCTAATGTATGTGTCGCAGCGAGCGCACGCCGCCCGGGAATCCCCAGGCAGGTGACATTGTTGCAGTGACTCTGTCACCAAGAGTCATTCCCCTGTAGCTCAATTGGCAGAGCAGCCGGCTGTTAACCGGCAGGTTACTGGTTCGAGTCCAGTCGGGGGAGCTCGGTCTCCTGTAGCTCAATTGGCAGAGCAGCCGGCTGTTAACCGGCAGGTTACTGGTTCGAGTCCAGTCGGGAGAGCTGTATGACGAAGACCCCTGAGGCGCCACGACGGCGCCCAGGGGTCTTCGTGTGCGCCGGAGGCGCCCCCCGAACCGACCCCCAACGAGCCCTCGACGGCGCCCTCCAGGCCCGCTCCCACGAACTCGTTCCACCCCTGGTGGAACCGCGCGGGCCACAGCGGGGTCCTCATGGTCGTGCGATGCCGACCAGCCGAAGCAGGAGATCGTATGAGCGGCTATGCTGCGGCAGACGGCGCGCACAAATGTGCGCGACGCGCCGTTAGGGGCGGTAGCTCAGCCGGTTAGAGCAGCGGACTCATAATCCGTCGGCCGTGGGTTCGAGTCCCACCCGCCCCACTGCGCGCTCTGCGCGCAGAATCGTTCTGACCTGCGGGAACGCTGGTCAGAGGGATGCTTTGCGTGAGGCGGTTGCCTCCACTCGGTGAGGCAACCGTGCGCCCTTGTGGCCACGGCAAGCCTCCGAACCCCTCGTGACCTGGGGTTTTAGGGATGGCGCCGATGGGATCCGTGTTTGCCGGTCCCACGGCTCCTCCGGCTGACTCCACACGCACGGAATGTCCGCGCCCTCGGTCGATCCAGGAGGCGTGCGGGACGTACGCGTCTGACTGCTGGCCATCTATCTGTTCATGGCCGCGTGTGCCGGTAGAGGCTCACTGACTGAGCGCTCGTTGCTGGCCCTGGCTGGCAGGTCGCCTCCCTTGATGAAGTCGGCCGAGCGAGTCGTCACTGGCGCCTTCGACCAGGCTGACGCCGGCGCCCCGGGTCGCCGCAACGCATCGATCGCGCTCGCAGACGGGGTGGGCCGCCAACCCGCCCCGTTCTAGTGGGAAGCCATCCGCCGCCGGGGCCCCGCACGCGCGGGGACCGCAGTCCTGGGACCCGCAGATGTGGCCGCCGGCCGGGGCCCCGCACGCGCGGGGACCACAGGGTGTGACCTGCGGCTCTGTGTCGTCGGCAGTGGATTTCCCCTTACTCCTTGCGATACCGGCATTCCATATGAATTCGTGCAAATCCCTGCCACGTACCGCAAAAGCCTCCCTTGTCGCAGCGTCCCCGCGGCGGACTTGCGTTGGAGCCGCGTCTGTAGAGACGCGTCGGTGTGAGCCTTGGTTGGGCGTCATCGGTAGGGCTGGGTGTGCCCCCCTGTATCGCGGATGGTTCTCTCTCGGGGCGTTTCTGTCGCCATCGCGCCGTATTGGGCGCTGTCGCGTGAAGCAGGCCACGACGTTCCTGCTGGGTCCCACGGCTTCTCCGGTCTGCCCCGCCTGCGCGGCACATCTGAGCCCTTGGTCGTTCCAGGAAATGATCGAGTTGTCCGGGGTGTGGGCGTCTGGTGCGGGGTTTTGCGTGTGTGGTCTGCGGGCGCCCATTCGATGGTCGCGTCGTATCTGCCTCGTGTGCGACGGCCTGCGGTGGAGATGTTGGCGATGTATCTTGGTTATGTACATCACGGACTCTTGGCGAGGAGGCTGGTATGTCCGTCACTCAGATCGATCTCGATGATGAGGCGCTGGCCGAGGCGATGCGGCTCATGGGTGTCACGACGAAGAAGGAGACCGTCAACGCGGCTCTGCGGGACTATGT
This sequence comes from Streptomyces sp. NRRL B-1347, assembly GCF_000720325.1. Classification (GTDB taxonomy): domain Bacteria; phylum Actinomycetota; class Actinomycetes; order Streptomycetales; family Streptomycetaceae; genus Streptomyces. The sequence continues at coordinate 25,566 of NZ_JOJM01000026.1, read as the reverse complement.
GGCGCGTATCAAGCGGCTGGAGGCCGCGGAGAAGCTGGCCGCGCGGGGTGAGCGGGGCGAGTTCGAGGCCGGGGCTGCGGCGCACGCGGCTGCCAAGCGCGCCCGGCAGGCAGCCTTCGAGTGATCACGTACCTTCTCGACGCTTCCGCCCTGTGGCACCTCTTCCGTACGCCGGGGGCGTTGCGGCCCTGGGAAGGGCACATCGCCGCTGGCGTGTTTCATATCTGTGAGCCGACGCGGGCGGAGTTCCTCTACTCGGCCACAAGCCCGGCTCACCGTGACGAGCTGGCCGAAGAGCTGGACGCCTTCTGCCGGTTCTCGCCGGTGCCCAAGAACGCGTGGCGCTGGGTCGATACGGCGCAGTACAAGCTCACCCAGCGAGGGCAGCACCGTGCCGCCGGCGCCATCGATCTCCTGGTGTGCGCGACAGCGGTCCATCATGGCCATACCGTGCTCCACGTGGACAATGACTTCGCCACGGTGGCGGCGGTCCTCAAGGAAATGCAGGAACGGGACGTACGCGCCTGACGGCTGGCCATCTGGTCTGGTCGAGTGTGGCGATAGGAACTCACTGACCGAGCGGTAGTTGCTGGCCCTAGGTGGCCGATCGCCTCCCCGATGAAGTCGGCCGAGCCAGTCGTCACTCGCGTCCTCGACCAGGCTGACGCCCGCGCCGCCGGTCGTCACAGCGCGTCCATCGCGCTCGTGGACGGGGTGCGCCACCAACTCGACCTGCTCTAGCGGGAAGTTATCCACCGTTGGACTACCCCCCCGCACGCGCGGGGACCACATCCCAGGATCGTGCAGAGTCTGCGGCGTGCAGGGACCACCCCCGCACGCGCGGGGACCACAGGCCGTGACCTGCGGCGCTACACGGTCGGCAGTGGGTTTTTCCTTACTTCTTGAGATACCGGCATTCCACCTGGATATGCTCAAACCGCTGCAATATGCTGCAAAACTCCTCCCCAATCACAGCTGCCTGGCGGCGAACTCATGCTGGAGCTACGTCTGTTGAGACGCGCCGGTGTGGTTCTTGGTTGGTCGTCATCGATAGAGCCGGGTGCATTCCCGTGCCGTAGGTGGTTCTGGGTCGGTGTGCGTGTTCGCCGTCATCGCGTCGTACTTGGCGCTACGGCGTGAAGCGGTGCGCGGCACTCCTCGCTCCTCGACGGGTGGCTACTGTGCGTAGTCGTAGGTAGGTTGAGTCCAACGGCTGTCGCGGTTGCTCCCTGGGGTGTGGCTGTGCGCGCTGTGGCGGAAGCCCCGCCGTTCCGAGCGGATCATCATGTCCCGCCCTGACGTCTTGAGTCGGACTGTGAGGCAATTGCCTCACCGCGTCAGAGCAAGCAGGTTCGAGCAGGACTCGGCAGGGTCGAATCAGGTGGACACGTCCGACTCTCCGGCGAAGTCGCAGGTGAGGTGCGCCACCGCTCTAGCTTCGATTCCCACCCACCCCCTGCGCGGCGCAGGTGCAGAAACGTGGCACCTGGCACCTGGCACCAAGCGAGGCGACCGCACCGTGGCCCCACCGGACTGGTACCGGCTGGGGCGGCGAGCTCGGGCCGGAGCTACGTCTGCAGCCGCAACGTCCCCGCATGCGCCGTGGCGCGTAAAGGGCCGCCGGGCCTCGCGGACGTGCGAGGCGCGGCGGCCCGGGTGGCATCAGTGGATGCCCTATCGCGGGTTGCGGCGCGTACCCCGTCGCGTACCCCGTCGGGAGATCTTCGTCATCTCGGCCCCTCCTTCCCCTGGTCCCAGCCGGTGCGGCTGTGCTTCCGGTGGTCCCGGTCGCAGGAGAAACATCGCTGGTCGTGGCCAACGCGGGGTCTACAAAAAGTCAACGCGCCCGGTCCTGCCCCGCGCTCCCCGGTTATGTCACCGGCGGCGGCCTGCGGATTTCCCCGTGCCGACACGCCTGGAGAACCCGCCGCCGTCCCTCTCGCCGTGACTTAAAGTGCCCTGTCCAGCGGGGGCTGGACGGGCGGTCGTCTCAGGGGGGAACCATGGACGCGTACCGGTTTGTGCTGCTCGGGCCACCTGTCGTGGCGCGCGGCGGCGGGCAGGCCCTGATGATGCCGCCGCAGCAGATGGCGATACTCGCCGCTCTGGCCCTGCGGGCCGGTACGCCGGTCGGTGTGGAAGAGATCATCGACGGCCTGTACGACGAAGCGCCGCCCGCCAGCGCCACCAACGTGATCGCCAACTACGTGCTGAGGCTCCGCAAGGCGCTGGCGCCCTCGATGATCGTCCGTACCCCGGCCGGCTATCTGCTGGACACCGACCCCGCCGGCGTGGACGCGACCGCGTTCCTCCGGGCGGCGGGCGCACCGGCCCTGGACGACCCGCGAGCGGAAGCGGCACGCCTGGCCGCGGCCCTCGACCTGTGGTCCGGGCGGATCGCGCTGGCCGGGCTTCCCGGACCTTGGTGCGCCCGGCAGCGCGAGTCCCTGACCGTGCTGCGCGAGGCCGTCCGCCAGCGCCGGTTCGACCAGCAGCTGGCCCTGGGGCAGCACGCCGAGATCCTGTCGGACATCGCCGACACCTGCGCCGACCACCCCTACGCGGAGCACCTGCACGCCACCCACATGCGCGCCCTGCTGCGCTGCGGGCGGCAGGCCGAGGCGCTCCAGGTCTACCGCCAGGTGCGCCGCACGCTCTCCGAGGAACTCGGCATCGACCCCGGTCAGGAACTGACCCAGGTCCACGACGCCATCCTGCGCGGCGACGACCCGGGCCCTCCGTACGCCGCGCCCCGGCCCGCCGCTCCCGTACTCACCTCGCCGCCCGCACCCGCACCGCCCTCCCCGCCCACGGCGCCGAAGATCGTGCCGCACCAGCTTCCGGCACCCCCGGCGGACGCCACCGGACGCCACGAGTACGTCGCGCACCTGATCGGGACGCTCCGCACGACCGACCACGCGGTGGGGCTCATCACCGGCATGGGCGGCGAGGGCAAGAGCACGCTGGCCACCCTGGTCGCGCACGCCGTCGCCGACGACTTTCCCGACGGACGGCTCTGGGCCTCCCTGCACGGGGCCTCCGACGCGCCCGCCAAGCCCGGCGACATCCTGGCGGACTTCCTGCTCGCGCTCGGCGTCGCCCCGGAACGGCTGCCCGAGGGCACGCGGGAGCGGGCCGCGCTGTACCGGACGGTCACGGCCGACAAGAAGATCCTCGTCGTCCTGGACGACGCCGCCGACGCCACCCAGCTCACCCCGCTGCTCCCGCCCGCTCCCCGCAGCGCGGCCCTCATCACCTCCCGCACCCGTGTGACCACCGGGGTGAGCACGGCGGTCGTCCTGGACGGGATGGAGCAGAGCGAGGCCCAGGGGTTCATCGCAGCGATCATCGGCGAGCGGCGCGCCCAGGCCGAACCGGCCGACGTGGCCGCCCTCGCGGCGGCCTGCGGGCGCCTGCCGCTGGCCCTGCGCATCATGGCGACCCGGCTCGCCCAGCGCCCCCGCTGGAGCGTGCGGTCCATGGCCGAGCGGCTGGCCAGCGAGGACCGGCTCCTCGGCGAGCTCCGCACCGGGGATCTGAGCGTCGACCGGGCCTTCGAGCTCTCCTTCGACCAGCTCACCCCGGCCCAGGCCACGGCCTTCGTCACGCTGGCCGTCCCGAAGGTGCACCACTGGAGCCTGGCCGCCGCGGCCACGGTGCTCGACCTCCCCGAGGACCGGGCCGAGACGGTCCTCGAGGAGCTGGTCGACACCGCGCTGCTGACCTCGCCGGAGCCCGGCCACTACGCCTTCCACGACCTGGTCGTCGCCTACGCCCGTACCAAAGCGGCCCACCGGCTCGCCGACGAGGAACGCACCGCGGCCCTCACCCGCGCCACGGACTACTGCCACGCCAGCGTCCGCACCGCCCTGCGGCTCGCGGCCTCGGGCGTCATCCCGTACCTCGGTCCTGACGGTGACGTCCCCACCGCGAGTCCCGGTGCCCCCGACATCGTCGACAACGCGACCGCGGTGGCCTGGATACGCGCGCAACTCCCCGCCCTGGTGACCCTGTCCGTCCAGGTGGCGGCCGAGGGCGACCGGCACGCCGCCGCCCACAGCGTGGCCCTGCTGAGCCTGCTCAGCCGCTGGACGGACGCCGTGCCCATGGGCGCCCTCCTGGAGGCCGCCGAACCACTGGCCGTCGCGACGGCGCCCGGCGGCCGCGCCCACTCCGACGACCTCGTCCACGGCGCGGCCTGCTGCGCACTGGGTTCGCTCCGCTTCGGCGGGCCGCAGCACGACACCTCCCTCACGGCGTTCCAGGACGCGGTCCGCTACGCCGACGCCAGCCCGGCGGACGACCCGCGGACGCACCATCTCCTCAGCCACAGCCACGAGGGGGTGTCGGACGTCCTGCTCCGGCTCGGGGACCATCGCGTCGCACGCCACCACGCCCGGCTGAGCATCGAAGCGGCACGCCTGACCGGCCACGAGGCCCTCGTGCGCCAGCAGTACATCAGCGCGCTCCAGATCGAGGCGCTCGACCCCGACCGGGAGACGGACCTCGCCACCATCGCGGCGCGGGCACTGGAGTCGGCGGCCTGGTTCGAACGGGCAGGGAACCGCGACATGCGGATCGCCGCCCTGGTCCTCGCCGGACTCGCGCACCTCCACGGGGCGCGGCCCGTGGAGGCGGCCGCCGTCTACGAGCGGGTGGCGACCCTCGCCCGCACCTTCGACCGCAGCCTGATCGAGACGCTGTGTCACTACCGGGCCGCCGAGGCGTACACCGCTGCGGCCTCGAGCCCCGGCGACGCGCTGCTGCTGCGGCGCGCGCTCGTCCATGCCGAAGCAGCCGTGGAAGGCGCCTCGTTGTGCGGCGAGGACCTGATGACGGCCCGCGCCCACCAGGCCATGGGCAAGGCCCTCGCCGGGGCCGGCCGGGACGCGGCGGCCCAGCCCCACCTCCGCGCCGCCCTCTCCGGTTACACCAGACTGGCCATGACGCAGGACGCCGACCGCATCTCCGGCATCCTGGCCTCCGTGGAGGCGTCGTAGTCGTAGAGGGCGTCGTAGCCAGCGGGGAGACCGCGCACCGGCAGGCGGGTCCCGGCCCCGTGCCGCAGACGCGGCGCAGAGAGCGGGTAGATCCGTGGGCGCGAGGCTGCGGCCATGACCGACACCCTCGCCTCCGCCGCCACCTCACCCCCGGTGCCGGACCCCGCCGCGGACCGCCCCGACCCCTCCGACGCGCGGGCGCAGCGGATCGTCATCGGTGCCTCGATGACGGGCAACGCCGGTTACGGCCTGCTGTCCACCATCACCGTCCTGTACTTCAGCACCCATCTGCACCTGGCCGCCTCGCGGATCGGCCTGGCCCTCACCGTCGCCGGGGCCTGCGCGATGCTGCTCGGCATCCCGGCGGGGCGCCTCGCCGACACCACCGTGCCGCCCCGGCTCGGCGCCGCGCTGTCCTATCTGCTGCTCGCCGCGACCGAGGTCTGCGTACTGACGGTGGACTCGTACTCCGGCCTCGTGATCGTCCTCGTCGTCGCCGCGGGCTTCCAGATGACCGCGGCGACCATGCGGCAGACGATCGTGGCCCGGCTCGGCGGGCCCCGTGCCTCGGTCTTCCGGGCCAAGGTCCTCGCCCGTTCCAACCTGGCGATGATGGTCGGCATGGCGGCGAGCAGCCTGGTCATCGCCGGCGGTTCGGCAGCCGCCTACCGCGCCGCGATCCTGCTCTGCTGCGTCCTCACCGCGGTCCAGGGGCTGCTGTTCCTGGCCCTGCCGCCCGGCCTCGCGGCTCCGGGGGCCACGACCTCCGCCCCCGCCCTGGACGAACCCGGCGCGGACGGACCGGCCGCCGCGGACGGACCCGGCGCGGACGGACCCGCCCCGGACGGACCGGCCGCGGAGGCGGACCGCGCCGGGTCGCGCTGGGAGGCCTTCAGCGACCTCTCCTACCTCAGCGTCTGCCTCATCTACGCCACCCTCGTGCTGCTCGAAACCGTGGTGACCGTGGCACTGCCCCTGTGGATCACCCAGCACACCGCCGGGCCCGGCTGGCTCATCGCCGTGTTCGGCGTGGCCAACACCCTGGCCATCGCCTGCCTGCTCACCAGGACCGCCCGCAGAGTGAACACGCCCCGCAGGGCAGGCCGTGCCATGGCGGTCGGGGGCGTCTTCGCGGGAGTCTTCTGCCTGCTGACGGCCCTGGCCTCCGGGCTGCCCGTCCTCCCGGCCGTCGTCGTCCTGGTGATCGCCCTGCTCGCCTCGATCGCGGCCGAACTGCTCACCGTGTCCGCCGAGATGGAACTCACCATGACCCTGGCGCCCGAGCACGCCAAGGGCCAGTACCTGGGCCTGTCCCAGACCGCGCTCACCGCCGCCGGCACAGCGGGACCCTCCCTCGTGACGCTCGCCTGCCTCACCTGGGGCCGCCCCGGCTGGATCCTCCTCGGCGCCCTGCTCACCCTCGCCGGACTAGCCACCCCGGCCGTGGCCGCCTGGGCCGAACGCACCCGCCCCGCACCGTGACGCGCGGCGGTCCCCGCCGGTGCCGGTTCGGCTGGGGACGTTGTCGTGCGGTGGGTTCCGGAGGTGGGGACCACCGGTTGTGGTGGTGGCGTTGACAGGGGGTGTGGGGCGTCGCATCGTCGGTGGTGGTGGACTGCCGGACGTCGCTGGATCCTTCGGGCCATGGTGGTCCCGGCGGCCTCGTGACCGGCCCGGTTCCGTCTCCTCGGTACGGGCCGCCCTGATCGTTGCGGGGAGCCGCATCCCCTTCCGGCCGTCCCCGTAGGGAGACGGACATGAGCGAACCAACCGAACGCCCGGCGGTGCGTTTCGACGCCACGGTCCACCCCGGAGCCGCGAACCGCGACCTTCGCGGGGTCGCCGATCTGGACCTGGACCGGATCCCCGACCCGGAGGGCGCGGTCCGGGTGCTCGTCACCGCGGACGACTGCCGTCGGCTCCTGGAGAGCGGCTACGAAGTCCATCTGCACGCCCCGGTGCCCGTGCGGCCGCTGCCCGGCGAGCTGGTGGAGCAGGACGAGGCGGTCAGGGCCTGGCTGGAGGAGCGGCTCCAGGGGAGCCGGCGGGCGGGGGGTGCGTGATGTACCGCACGGTCGCCCAGCTCGACTCGGTGATCTCGCAGCTCGCCACCTCGTTCCCGCAGCTGTGCACGAGGCTCCAGCTGCCCGAGCCCTCCCTCCAGGGCCGCCCGGTGTTCGCCCTGCGGCTGCGCGGCGGCGCCGGGGGAAACCGCCGCGGCGTCCTCCTGGTGGGCGGCACGCACGCGCGTGAACTGATGAACCCCGACGCGCTGGTGGAGTTCGCCGTCGACCTCGTCACGAGCTATCAGAACGGCACCCCGGTCGTGTACGGGGGCCGGACCTGGACCGCCCTTGACGTCAAGCTCATCCTGGAGAGCCTCGACGTGTGGATCGTGCCCTGCGTCAACCCCGACGGGCGCCACCGGGTGATGACCGTCGACGACATGTGGCGCGGCAACCTCCGCGACAACCCGGGGACCACGTGCGACGGCGTCGACCTCAACCGCAACACCGACTTCGTCTGGGGCGTGGCGGAGGGCCAGACCTCGTGCAGCCCCTGCAGCGAGGTCTTCGTCGGGTCCGGCGCGTTCTCCGAACCGGAGACCCGCAACGTCAAGCACCTCCTGGACACGCGGCACATCCACAGCTTCGCCGACGTGCACTCGTTCTCGGAGCTCGTCCTCTATCCGTGGGGCCATGCCCACAGCCAGACCGACGACCCGGCACAGCGGTTCACGGGCCTGCCCACCGGGACCTGCGCGCCCCTCGCCGTCCCGGGCTACCGGGAGTACATCACCCCCCGGGACCTGCTCCGCTTCACGACGGTCGCGGGGCGGATCGTCGAGGCGATCGCGGCGGTGCGCGGGCGCGCGTACACCCCCCAGACGGGCCGCGCGCTGTACGCCACCACCGGTACGCAGAGCGACTACGCCTACAGCCGGCACATCGCGCAGCCCGCGCTGCACAAGACGTACGGCTTCACCCTGGAGACGGGCCCGCGGGCCGAGACCGTGCCGGACTCCTTCCATCCGCGCGACCCCACCCTCATCAAGCGCGACGCCAAGGCGGGCGTGCTTGCCCTCGCCCAGCAGAGCGTCTGCGCCTTCGACCTGATCGGAGTGCGCATCCTCGGGCGCCAGACCGAGGTGGACGCGGTGCGCCGGGTCCGCGACGAACAGCTCGCGACCACCGCGGCAGGGCGGGAGTGGATCGCTCTCATCGAGCGGGTCGAACTGCCCGTCGCCGCCGTGCTGTTGGCGGACGAGCGGCTCGCGGTCCGGGCCGCCGCGCTGATCGAGCGCGCGGGGAAGGTGATCGCGGACGCGAAGCTCGTGGTGGGCGACGACGACGTCGGCCAGGGCCTCGCCCTGCTCGACGAGCTGGCCCAGCGGGCCGGGGCCGAGGACGAGCAGGTCCGCGTCGATCTGAAGGCCGTCGGCGTGGCGCTCGACCGGGCGCGGAGGCGGCCGGCGGCCGAGGTGGTGAGGGAGCTGATGAGCCGGGGGCCGCTGGAGAAGTGACGAGAGCCTCGGGGCGGCGGCCCGCTCCTCTCCGTGAGGGGCGGGCCGCGCGCTGTCGGCCCGACTGCGCCCCAGGGCCAAATCCCGGCAAGGGTCTTGGTGGCTCGTCCCAACATGGGGATCCGAGGGCTTCCTATACTTTCGATATAACGAGGAGTTGGCTAGTCGAGGAGTCGGTTATGGTTGCCCCGTTCGACGCGACGGAGTTTCGGCGGACCCTCGGCTATCTGCCGACCGGGGTTACGGTCATCACCACCACCGGGGAGTTCGGCGAGCCGGTGGGGATGGCGTGCAATTCCTTCATGTCGGTGTCGTTGAATCCTCCCCTGATCATGATCTGTGCCGGGAAGGAGTCGGCGACGCTCGTCGACCTGCGGCGCAGCGGCGGATTCTGCGTGAATATCCTCGGCAGCGGTCAGGGAGAACTGTGCCGACAGTTCTCGGTCAAGGACATCGACCGGTTCGCCGGTGTTCCGTGGACCGAATCGGCCGCCGGTCCCGAATTGGGTGACGCCGTCGCCTGGATGTCGTGTGCCATCGAGGTCGAGCACGATGCCGGGGACCACGTCATCATCATCGCCAGGGTGACCGCGCTGCGGGTGAATCCGGACGAGCCCACGCCGCTGGTTTTCCACCGCGGGAAGTTCGGGTCGTTCCGCGAAGGTGTGGAGCCGCTCGCCGCGACGGCCGCTCTGCCCCGCCAGAAGGTCGGCGGCAGCACGCGCGTACCGCCGGTAGCTCCGGGCGCGTACGGATACGCGCAGGGATACGCGTACGGATACGCGCACAGATAAGGGGCACAGGCCGCCGGCGTCCCGTACCGCGGGCGTGCTCATGGGGCCGGGCCGGGGTATGCGCTGTCCAGATTCTGGACTTCCGGGAAATGCGCATCCCCGGAATTCATTGGTCCGGATGAGTGCGTCCTGGTGAGGGCCGGTGTGGCCGACCGGGCGGGGCGAGGTCGCCCTCCCCGCCCGATGCCCGTTCCGCTTGGCTGTTGACCGCTTGGCCTTCTTACTGGTCAGCGAGGCCGGGGACGGAATAGCGGAATCTTTCATTCGCCGTTCTTGCGCACGAGTTCCCGAGTTCCCCGGTGAAGGGGACGTGGACGTGCGGCGTATTGCAGAAACGGTTTTTCTTCTCTCATGTCGCCCATCGGGGCGGAGAAGCGACTAAACCAGACTTACGACATAAGCGCGGCTCCTGGCGCCTGGCTCATCGGGGGTGAGTCCTATACATTGGCGCATTGGTAGAAACATCGAACACCGCTCAGGCAGATTATCCCGTCCTGGGGGAATTGGAGGGGATACTTAGTGAACTTGGAGCGCCTTTGTTTCCCAAGCCAGTCGCTGGGGTTTTTGAAGTTTATGAATGGAGTTTAGACAGGGACGGCTTCGCCGTCGACGACGTCGCACACGAGCTGGGCTTCCATCCTGCCGAAAGTGAGGAGATCGTCGCCAAACTCCTGGAGCTCCAGCTCATTCAGCCGTCCCGGGACAGGGAGGCCTGGTTCATTCCGACGGATCCGGGCATCGCCTCGTCGCAGCTTCTGAACCAGGGCGAGCTCGATCTGCTCGAACGCAAGCTGGCGGTGGGCCAGCTCAGAAACGATCTGGCCCGGCTCTCGCTCCTCTTCCGGTCGAGCAAGTTCGGCAGCCAATATACAAATTCATTCGACATTGTGAAAGTGCCCGAGACGGTCAGATTGCTGCTGTCGGAGGCGGCGGCGAACAGTTCCCAGGAAGTCGTCTGCATGCAGCCCGGCAGCGGCTGGCCCGCCGACGATCTGGTCGAGTCACAGACCCGGGACTTCCAGACGCTCAAGCGGGGGGTGCGTCTGCGAGTCCTGTACCAGCACGCCGCCCGGTTCGACACGCCGACCCGTGAGCACGCGGAGAAGTTGATCGAGTCCGGCGCCGAGATCCGCACGGCAGGTGCGCTCTTCGGCAAGATCGTCATTTTCGACCGCACGGCGGCGTACATCCCGGCGAGTGGTGAGGACGGCGGTGCCGTCGTCGTGCAGGAGCGTTCGCTCATCGACTTCCTGCACTCCTGCTTCGAGCACGTCTGGGCGACCGCGAAGGAGTTCGACACCCGCCGGGCCGAAATCGATGTCATCGGCGGCGACATGAAAAAGGAGATCGTCAAGATGTTGATCTCCGGGGCCAAGGACGAAGCCATCGCCCGGCGCCTCGGCGTTTCGGTCCGCACCTGCCGCAAACACATCGGCCAGGTCATGCAGATGTTCGGCGCGACGAGCCGATTCCAGTTCGGCTATCTGGTGAAGGAGGCGAACCTCGAGGAGGACGTGTAAGGCGCGACCCGAGGACGTCTGACGCGCAACCCGACGACACCGCGCGGCGTCCGGCTTAATGCAACACGGCCGGACGTCGCGCGGTCGCGCGCTGCCCGGGGTCCCGGCCCGCACCCGCCGGGTCCGCCGGCACCGGTCGGCCGCCAGGCCCCGGCACCGTCATGTGCGCAGGTCGAACGGGGGTCGGGGGAGCTTCCTCAAGTGGAAGTGCAGCTTGATGAGCGGGCTGCGGGGTGGAGCCGCCTGGTGTTCTGTCAGACACTGTGGGCCGTTGCAAGAGTGCAACCGCGGAGTTGTTCGCTGAACACCAAGGGGGCCGCGTCCATCCATGCATTCCGCGTTTCGCAGGTCGGTCGGCAGCAGTACATGTGGCGCTTCCGAATTCACCGCGGCGGGGTAATCTGCGCGTAGGGCGATGCCCGCGATTTCCGCGGGGCGCAACCCACGCGAAACGAATGTTTAATATTTCTTGGCTATTGCCTTTGGGTCGAGTGTCGTAAAGTCCTCGTCGGTGAGTGCTTTATGGTCGGTGCTGCACCGGATGCGGCTCGGCCGATCTGCCGATCCATTTTCGTGTCCGCAGGCATCGAGCGTGATTCTCTGAATTCGGACATTCCCTTCCGGAAAATCCTTGTCGGACGTAAAGCGACTGAAGCTGAGGTGTGCTCAATGAGCGGGTCTGTCGTGTGTGCCGCCGGTCGAGGGGCGGAGAAGCCCCCGGCCGCTCGGGGACGGACGGGCGTGATCGCCCGATGACCGGGAACGGGGGAGAGCAGCAGCGGCTCGCGGTCTTCGGCGCGGGCGTGATGGGCATCGGCATCGCGACGCTCGCCGTCGGCCGCGGCGTGCCGGTCACGCTCGTGGACGTGGACCAGGCGCGCCTGGGCACGGCCCGCCGACGGCTCCGCGACGAGCTGCGGCTCGCCCAGATGATGGGCGCCCTGCCGAGGAGCGGCCCCGCCGGTGAGCTGGAGCTCGCCGACTCCGTGGCCGCCGCGGCGGACGCGACCTGGGTGATCGAGGCGATCACCGAGGTCGCCGAGCTGAAGACCAAGGTGCACCGGGAGATCGCGGCCGCGGTCGCCCCCGGCACGCTGCGGGTCACCAACACCTCGTCCATCCCGGTCGACGAGCTCGCCGGCCAGGTCTCCACCCCCGAGGACCTGGCCGGCATCCACTTCATGAATCCGCCGTACCTGATCGGCACCCTGGAGGTCGTGCGCGGTCCGCGTACGTCGGAGCGGACGATGGCGGCCGTCAAGGAGCTCCTCGCCGTCCTGGGCCGCAAGGGCATCGTGGTCGGCGACGGCCCCGGCTTCGTCACCAGCCGGGTGCTGCACCGCATGATCAACGACGCGGCGAACGTCGTCGAGGAGGGCCGGGCCACCGCCGAGGACGTCGACGCCCTGATGGAGGGCTGCCTCGGCCACCCGACGGGCCCGCTGCGGACCGCCGACCTGATCGGCATCGACAACCTCGTCGACTCCCTGTGGGTGCTGCACGAGCGCACCGGGGACGAGGGCTGTCGCCCCAGCGAGCTGCTCCTGCGCAAGGTCGCCGAAGGCAACCACGGCCGCAAGACCGGGCGTGGCTTCTACGAGTACGAGGTCCGCTGATGGCCGGTCAGGTGGAGCTGAACGAGGGCGTCCTCGACTACGTCCGCTCGGTGTCGCTGCGCGACGACGAGATCCTGCGCGACCTGGTGAACGAGACGGCGTTCATGCCGTCCCTGAACGCCATGGTGACCATGCCCGAGGAGGGGCAGCTGCTCGCCCTCCTCGTCGGTCTCACCGGTGCCTCCCGGGTCCTGGAGATCGGCACGTTCACCGGCTACAGCACGCTGTGCATGGCCCGTTCGCTGCCGCCCGGCGGGCGGATCGTCACCTGTGACATCAGCGAGCGCTGGACGAAGATCGCACGGCGGTACTGGGAGCGCGCCGGGGTCGCCGACCGGATCGAGCTGCGGCTCGGCGACGGCGCCCGGAGCATGGCCGACCTGCTCGCCGAGCACGGCCCCGAGACCTTCGACCTGGTCTTCGTCGACGCCGACAAGACCGGCTACGCCCGCTACTACGAAGAGGCGCTGACCCATCTGCGGCCCGGCGGCCTCGTCGTGCTCGACAACACCCTCTACTTCGGGCGGGTCGCGGACCCCGAGGCGCACGACGCCGACACCGAGGCCATCCGCGAGCTCAACGCCGCCCTCCACGTCGACAGCCGGGTGGAGCTCTCGCTGCTCCCGATGGCCGACGGCATCACATTGGCACGCAAGAACAAGGCGCAGTGAGAAAGGGACTTCCCATGACGGACTCGACAACGGAACTGCCCGTCGCCGCCATCGAGCAGCAGATCGGCGCGTTCCTTGAGGCCAAGACCAAGATGACCTGGGAGCCGGAGGTGGACCTGTTCGCCTCGGGCGCGGTCTCCTCGCTCTTCGCGATGGAGCTCGTGGTGTTCGTGGAGAGCACGTTCGACGTCGAGGTGGAGGGTCCCGACCTCGCCCTGGACAACTTCCGCACCCTGCGCACCATGAGCGCGCTCGTGACCCGGCTGCGCGTCGGGGGCACCGGTGCTTGACGCCCTGACGGCGCTGGTGACCGAGACGGTCGGCGACGCCGCGAGCGAGTGGGACGTCACGGGTGAGATCCCGCTCGGCGTGCTGCGCGGACTCGGCGCCAAGGGCGTGCTGTGCGCCGAGGCGAAGCCGGAGTTCGGCGGCCTCGGCCTGTCCGGCCTCGACAACGCCGAACTGACCGCGCACACCGGAGCGCTGTGCAGCTCGCTGCGGTCCGTGATGACCTCGCAGGGCATGGCCGCGTGGACGCTCCAGCGGTTCGGCGACAAGGCGCAGCGCGCGGAGTACATCGGCCGCCTCACCGGCGGCGAGCTGGCCGCGGTGGCGTTCAGCGAGCCCGGCGCGGGCAGCGATCTCGCCGCGATGAGCACCGAGATCCGCAGCGACGGCGACGACATCGTCGTCAGCGGCACCAAGACGTGGATCACGGTCGCCGGATACGCCGACTGGATCGTGGTGTTCGGCCGTCACGAGGGCGGCGGCGCCGTCGCCGTGGTGCCCGCGACGGCCCCCGGCGTCCAGGTCACCCGGGTGCCCGAACCGCTCGGCTGCCGCGCGGCCGGGCACGCCACCGTCCGGCTCGACGACGTACGGCTGCCCGCAGAGCACCTGCTCGCGGTGGCGGGCCAGCCGATCGTCATGCTGACCACCATCGCGCTCACCTACGGCAGGCTCTCGGTGGCTTGGGGCTGCGTCGGCATCCTGCGCGCCTGCCTCACGGCCGTCGCCCGGCACGTCAAGGAGCGCGAGCAGTTCGGCAAGCCGCTGCTTCAGCACCAGCTCGTCGCCCGGCACCTGGCCGAGCTCTACGCCGCCGAGCGGACGGCGACGCTCGCCTGCGAACGGGCCAGTGCCGCCTGGGACAGCGGTTCGCCGGAGCAGGTGCCCGCTTCCGTCCTCGCCAAGCACGTCGCGGCCACGAACGCGGCCCGCGGCGCGGCCGCCGCCGTGCAGGTGCTCGCCTCGGCGGGCGCGGCGGGCGGCCACGTGGTGGAACGGGCCTTCCGGGACGCGAAGTTGATGGAAGTCATCGAAGGCAGCAACGAGATCTGCCAGCTGATACTCGCCGAGCACGCCGCCGCGGCGGCGGCCTGAGCGGTCCCACGGAACGGGGGAGCGAACATGTCCGAAGCACAACCGATCGTGAAGTGCCTGGTCTGGGATCTCGACAACACCCTGTGGCAGGGCACACTCGTCGAGGACGGCCACGTGGAGGTCGACGACACCCTCCGCAAGGTCGTGACGGAGCTCGACGCCCGCGGCGTACTGCAGGCCGTGTCGAGCCGCAACGACCACGACGAGGCGTGGGCGAAACTGGAGGATCTCGGCCTCGCCGAGTACTTCGTGCTTCCGCACATCGGCTGGGGCCCGAAGTCGGAGTCCGTGCGCAGCATCGCCGAGCGCCTCAACTTCTCGCTGAAGACGATCGCGTTCATCGACGACCTGCCCACCGAGCGCGCCGAGGTCACCTACCACCTGCCCGAGGTGCGGTGCTACCCGGCCGAGCAGGCGGCACAGCTGCTCGACCTGCCCGAGTTCAGCCCGCCGGTGGTCACCGTCGACGCGCGCAGGCGCCGCGAGATGTACCAGGCCGGGTTCCAGCGCGACCGGCAGCGCGAGGAGTACCAGGGCGCCGACGAGGAGTTCCTGCGCTCGCTCGACCTGGTGATGCGGATCGGCAAGGCCAGGGACGAGGAGATCACCCGGGTCGAGGAACTGACCCTGCGGACCAGCCAGATGAACGCGACCGGCGTGCACTACTCGGACGCCGCCCTGCGCTCCCTGCTGACCGACGAGGACCACGAGGTGCTCGTGGTCTCCATGGCCGATCGCTTCGGGCCGCACGGCGCGGTCGGCGTGATGCTGATCGAGAAGACCCCGGGCGCCTGGCGCACCAAGCTGCTCGCCACCTCGTGCCGGGTCGTCTCCTTCGGCGCGGGCGCGGTGCTCCTGCGCTGGCTCACCGACGCCGCGGCCCGCGCCGGTGTGCACCTCGTCGCCGACTTCAGGCGTACCGAACGCAACCGGATGATGGAGGTCGCCTACCGGTTCGCGGGATTCACCGCCGCCGAGTGCGCCTGCCTCGCGCCGTTCTCCCCGCCCGAGGGGACCGAGTGCCTGCATCTGGAGCCGGTCCGGCAGGACCCGCCGACGACCCTGCGCGTCCACGCCCCCGAGCCGCTCGCCGGCGGGCGCGAGGCGGAGTGGCGGTAGGCGGGGACAGCACGCACGGCTGACGCGAACACGCACGATCTACGGGGGATGTCTTGCAGTTCTTGGTTCTTGGCCCGTTGCAACTGATGGACAACGAGAAGCCGATCGCGCTCGGCGGCGACCGCCGGCGGGCGACGCTCGGCCTGCTGCTGCTCAACGCCGACCGGGAGGTGGCGACCAGCAAGCTCCTCGACGGCCTTTGGGGCACCGACGAGACGCCCATGACGGCGCGGAAGGTCCTGCAGAACGCCGTGCGCGGGCTGCGCGTCACGTTCGCCGAGCACGCGCACGGCGACGCCCGCCCGCCTGCCCTGCTGACGTGCGCGCACGGCTACCAGCTGCAAGTCGATCCCGAGCAGGTCGACATGTTCCGCTTCCACCGCCTCGCGCGGGCGGGGCGGGCGGAGCTCGCGGCCGCCCGCCCCGGCGCCGCCGCGGCCACCCTGCGCGAGGCGCTCGCCCTGTGGCGCGGGCGGGCCCTCGCCGACCTCGTCGAGTCCGGGCACTCCTGGCCGGAGCTCACCGCCCTGGAGAACGCGCGGCTCGACGTGATGGAGGACTACTACGAGGCCGAGCTGGCAGGCGGCCGCCACCAGGCCGTCCTCAGCGACCTGGAGGCCATGGTCGAGGCCGAGCCGCTGCGCGAGCGGGCGTGCCACCAGCTGATGCTGGCCCTGTACCGCGCCGGCCGGCAGGCCGACGCCCTCGCCGCCTACCGGCGGGTGCGGGTGCGGCTCGCCGAGCAGTTCGGCCTCGAACCCGGCCGCGAACTGCGCCTGTTGCAGCACGCGATCCTGGTGCACGACCCGTCCATCGCGGCGCCCGCGGGCCCCGCGCGACCGGTGGTGATCACCGGGCTCGGGCAGGAGACCGAGCCCCGTGAGCGGCCGGTCGCCCGGCCGGTCCAGCTGATCCCGGCCCAGCGCTCCGTCGGCCGGAGCAGCGTCAGCACCGTGCTGATCCGCGCCGACTACCCCACCGGTAGACGGGCCGGGGACGTCGGCCGGGCCCTGGAGCGCACCGCGCGGATCGTGCAGGAGGAGGTGGGGCGGCTCGGCGGCGTGGTCGCCGGGTCGACGGGCTCCGTCACCCTCGCCCTGTTCCGGTCCGCGTCGCCGCGCGACGAGGGCTCGGGCCAGGCCGCCGAGCGCGCGGTCCGGGCCGCGATGGCGCTGCGGCAGCGCATCTGCTTCGACGTACCGGACGGCGAACGGCCCGCCCTGCGCGTCGCGGTGGCGACGGGCGAGATGCGGGTGCGCCCCGGCGGGGACGCCCGGGAGCCGCTGCCCGTCAACGGCGCCCTGCTCGTCGACAGCGAGTCCCTGCTCCAGGCCGCCGAGGACACGGAGATCGTGGTGTGCGGCCGCACCCGGAGACTGACGGGCACCGCGATCGCGTACGGCCGTGAGGGCGGTCACCGGCCGCGCTGGACGGTCAAGGGGCGCTACCGCGACTCCTACGGCAGGGCGGAGGTCCTCGACCGCGAGCCCGAACTCGGCGTCCTCAACAGCCTGCTGGAGCGGGTCCGCCGCCGCTCACGGCCGCATCTCGTGCTGGTGGTCGGCGCCCCCGGGATCGGGAAGTCGCCGCTGCTCGCGGCGTTCGAGCGGCGCGTGGAGAACGCGGCGACCGTGCGGCTCGGCACCGGGGGGCCCGCGGGCCCCGCGAGCACGCCGCAGGTGGCGCGGCTCGCCGAGCACGGCCCGCTGGTGGTGTTCGCCGACGATCTGCACCGGGCCGACCACGCGGTCCTGGAGTTCATCGAGGAGCTCCTGGAGGCACCGCAGCCGTTTCCGGTGCTCGTGGTCGCCGCGGCCCGCCCCGAGCTGTTCCGCAGGCGCCCGGACTGGGGCGCGGGCCAGCGGCACGCCAGCCGCATGACCCTCGAACCGGTGGCGGCCGAGCCGCGCGCCGAGGCACCCCGGGCCGGGCAGCTGGCGAGGCTCTGCCATGTCGCCAGTTGAGAACGCGCCCGCCCGTTGGTCCCGGGGGCCAAATTCGCCGCCCGGTCCGGTGTTCTCGAACCCGGCTGCCCACCACCCCCGCAATGTTGACTGGCCGAGCTGAGTACCCGGCCGGAGGAGTGACGAGACGATGGAGAACGAGGGCAGGCTGCGGAACTACCTCAAGCAGGCCGTAGGGGAGCTGCAGGACACGCGTGAGCGCCTGGCGGACCTGGAGCGGGCGGCCAGCGAGCCGATCGCGATCGTCGGCATGGCCTGCCGCTACCCGGGCGGCGTCGTCTCGCCGGACGGCCTGTGGGACCTGGTGGCCGAGGGCAGGGACGCCATCGGCGCGTTCCCCGCGGACCGCGGCTGGGACGTCGAAGGACGCTACGACCCGAACCCCGGCGTGCCGGGCACCTACTACGCCCGCGGCGGCGGATTCCTCTACGAGGCCGCCGAGTTCGACGCCGAGTTCTTCGGGATATCCCCCAGGGAAGCCCTCGCGATGGACCCCCAGCAGCGGCTGCTCCTGGAGACGTCGTGGGAGGCCCTGGAGCGGACCGGCGTCGACCCGCAGACGCTGCGGGGCAGCGACACCGGCGTGTTCGTGGGCCTCATGGGCCACGGCGGCCAGCGGTACGGGCTCGGCGCGGAGGAGTCCGGGCAGGGCGGCGACGGGTTCGGCGGGACCGGCAGCGCGGCCAGCGTCGCCTCCGGCCGGATCGCGTACCTGCTCGGCCTGGAAGGGCCCGCGCTCACCGTCGACACGGCGTGCTCGTCGTCGCTCGTGACGATGCACCTGGCCAGCCGCGCGCTGCGCGGCGGTGAGTGCTCGCTCGCCCTGGCGGGCGGGGCCGCGGTGATGGCGACCCTGGACACCTTCGTCGAGTTCAGCAGGCAGCGCGGCCTCGCCGAGGACGGCCGCTGCAAGGCGTTCTCCGCCGCCGCGGACGGCACGGGCTGGTCCGAGGGCGCGGGCATGGTGGTCCTGGAGCGGCTCTCCGACGCCCAGCGGCTCGGCCACCCGGTGCTCGCGGTGATCCGCGGCAGCGCGGTGAACTCCGACGGCGCCTCCAACGGCCTGACCGCGCCCAACGGCCCCTCCCAGCAGCGCGTCATCCGCCAGGCCCTCGCCGACGCGGGCCTCACCGCGGCCGACGTGGACGCCGTCGACGCGCACGGCACCGGCACCCGCCTCGGCGACCCCATCGAGGCGCAGGCCCTCCTCGCCACCTACGGCCAGGAGCGCCCCGAGGGGCAGCCGCTGTGGCTGGGCTCCCTGAAGTCCAACATCGGGCACACCCAGGCTGCCGCCGGAGTCGGCGGCGTGATCAAGATGACCCTCGCGCTGCGCCACGGCCTCCTGCCGAGGACCCTGCACGCCGATGAGCCCTCGCCCGCCGTGGACTGGGATGCGGGCGCGGTGGAACTGCTCACCGAGGCGCGCGACTGGCCCGCGAGCGACCGGCCGCGGCGCGCCGCGGTGTCGGCGTTCGGCATCAGCGGCACCAACGCCCACCTGATCATCGAGCAGGCGCCGGAGCCGGAGGCGGGCCCCGAGCCCGCCCCGCAGCCCGACGGCGCGGCCCTGCCGCTGCTCCTCTCCGCCTCCTCCACGGCCGCGCTCGCGGCCAGGGCGGAGCAACTGCACGCCCTCGTCACCGCCGGGCCGGTCCCGCCCGTGGCCGCCGCGCTCGCCACCCGCGCGCCGCGCCTCGCCCAGCGCGCGGCCGTGACCGGCGACGACCTGCTGGCGGGCCTGCTGGCCCTGGCCGACGGCAGGCCGTCGAGGGACGTCCTGACCGGCAGCGCTCGGCCGCGCGGCAAGACGGTGTTCGTCTTCCCCGGGCAGGGCTCGCAGTGGTCCGGCATGGCGCTCGACCTGTACCGGGAATCGGACGTCTTCCGCGCCCAACTGGACGCCTGTGCCGCCGCGTTGAAGCCGCACGTCGACTGGGACCTGCGCGACGCGCTCGCCGGGCCCCTCGACCGCGTCGACGTGGTCCAGCCCGCCCTGTGGGCCGTGATGATCTCGCTCACCGCGCTGTGGCGGCACCACGGCGTGACCCCCGACGCGGTCATCGGCCACTCCCAGGGCGAGATCGCCGCCGCGTACGTCGCCGGAGCCCTCACCCTGGAGGACTCCGCGGCCGTCGTCGCCCTGCGCAGCAAGGCCATCACCCGGCTCGCGGGCACCGGCGGCATGGCGTCCGTCCAGCTCCCGCAGGACGCGACGGAGCGGCGGATCGAGGCGTACGGCGGCTCCGTGGAGGTCGCCGCGGTCAACGGGCCCGGCAGCACGGTCGTCTCGGGCACCCCCGGCGACCTCGCCGACCTCGTCGCCTCCTGCGAGGCCGACGGCGTCCGCGCCCGCCTCGTCCCGGTGGACTACGCCTCGCACTCGGCCCACGTCGAAGCCCTGCGCGAGGAGATCCTCACCGCGCTCGCCGACATCACCCCCGGGCCCGCCCGGGTCCCGTTCCACTCCACCGTCACCCACGAGGTCCTCGCCGGACCCGAGCTCGACGCCGAGTACTGGTACGGCAATCTGCGCAGGACCGTCGGCTTCGCCCGGGGCACGCGCGCCCTGCTCGACCAGGGCCACGGAGTGTTCGTCGAGGTCAGCGCGCACCCCGTGCTCGTCAATGCCATCGGCGAGACCGTCGAGGAGGCGGCGGCCGACGACGCGGTCGTCCTGGAGTCGCTGCGCCGCGACGACGGCGGCACGGCCCGCTTCCGCACCGCGCTCGCCAAGGCGTACGTGCACGGCGTCGACGTCGACTGGCGCATCCCGCCCGGCGCGTCCGTGGAGCTGCCCACCCACCCCTTCCAGCGCAGGCGCTACTGGCTTGAGGAGCCCACCGCGGTCGGCGACACCTCGGCCCTCGGCCTGCGCGCGGCGGACCACCCGCTGCTCGGCGCGGCCCTGCGCACGGCCGACGCGGACACCCTCGTCCTCACCGGACGGCTCGCCCGCGGCGCGCAGCCGTGGCTTACGGAGCACGGGCTCGGCACGTCCGTCCTGCTGCCCGGGACGGCCCTGGTCGAACTGGCCCTGCACGCGGGCGACCAGGTCGGCCGCGGGCACCTCGCCGAACTGACCCTGCACGCGCCGGTCCTCCTCGACGCCGATCTCGACCTCCAGGTCCTCATCGGCGCGGACACCGGTGCCGGGCGGCCCGTGAGCCTGCACACCAGCCCGGGCGGCACGGACGACTGGACCCGGCACGCCACCGGCCTGCTGACCGACGAGAGCCCCGCCGCGCCCGACGACCTCACGGCCTGGCCGCCGCCGGGCGCGACCGCCGTGCCCCTCGACGGGTTCTACGACTCCCTCGCCGAGCGCGGCTACGCCTACGGCCCCGTCTTCCGGGGCGTGCGCGCCGCCTGGCGGGACGGCGACGTGCTCTACGCGTCGGTCGCGCTGCCCGACGAGCAGGACGTGACCGGCTTCGGCCTGCACCCCGCGCTGCTCGACGCCTCGCTGCACGTGGCGGGCCTCGCCGCGGCCGACGGCGTCCGGGCCCCGTTCAGTTGGAGCGACGTGCGCCTGCACGCCACCGGCGCGCGGACCGCGCGGGTCCGGCTGACCCCGGTGGGCCCCGACGCGGTCGCCGTCCTCGTCACCGACGAGGCCGGGCAGGCCGTGGCCTCCGTGGGCGAACTGGCGCTGCGGCCGGTGGACGTGGCCGCCCTCGGGCACAGGCGCGTGGACACCTCGGCCCTGTTCGGCCTCGACCTGGTGCCGGTCGAACTGCCGGAGCCGCCCGCCGAGCCGGCCTGGGTCACGCTCGCCGCCGACGGACAGGACCGCCCGGCCGCGCCGGTGTCGGCGACGGCCGCGCTGTGGACCTGCCCCGAAGGCGACCTGGAGGACGTCGTCGACCGGACGCTGCACGTCGTACGGGAGTGGCTCGCGGAGCCGCACCTCACCGACGTCCCGCTCGTGGTCCTCACCCGCGCCGACGACCTCACCCACCGCGCGGTGACCGGACTGCTCCGCACCGCGCGCAGCGAACACCCCGGCCGACTGCGCCACATCGACATCGACGACCACCCGCTGGCGCGGGCCGCGCTGCCCGCGGCGATGGCCGCCGGACACCCGGAGCTGACCCTGCGCGGCGCGTCCGCCGCCGTGCCCCGGCTCAGCCGCGCCGCCGCGGCACCGGCCCTGACCGAGCCGGGCGAGCGGCCCTGGCGCCTGGGCCTGACCTACGGCGGCGACCTCGAAAGCCTGTCGCTCACGCCCTGCCCCGAGGTGCTGCGCCCGCTGGAGCCCGGCGAGGTCCGGGTCGCGGTGCGGGCGGGCGGCCTGAACTTCAAGGCCGTGCTCCTCGAACTCGGCATGGTGGCCCGCGACGAGTGGTCGTCCCTCGGCGAGGGCGCGGGCATCGTCCTGGAGGTCGGCGCCGACGTCACCGGACTCACCCCCGGCGACCGGGTGATGGGCCTGTTCACCGGCGGCCTCGGCACGGTCACGGTCACCGACCGCAGACTGGTCGCCCCGATGCCCAAGCACCTGACGTTCGCGCAGGCCGCAGGGGTGCCGGTGGTGTACCTGACGGCGTACTACGGGCTCGCGGACCTGGCCGGGCTCAAGGCGGGCGAGTCGCTGCTCCTGCACGCGGCGACCGGCGGCATGGGCTTCGCCTCCCTCCAGCTCGCCCGGCACTGGGGCGCCGAGGTCTTCGGCACCGCCAGCTCCGCCAAGCGGGACGTGCTGCGCGCCTGGGGCTTCGACGACGACCACCTCGCCGACTCCCGCAGCCTCGGCTACGCCGACCACTTCGCGAAGGCCACCGGCGGCCGCGGCGTGGACGTGGTGCTCAACTCGCTGGCACACGAGCACGTCGAGGAGTCCCTCGCCCTGCTGCCGCGCGGCGGCCGGTTCGTGGAGATGGGCAAGACCGACATCCGCGACGCCGACGAGATCGCGGCGGCGCACCCCGGCGTGCGGTACCGGGCGTTCGACGTGATGGAGGCCGGGTTCGACCGCATCGCCGAGATGCTCGAAGAGATCCGCGTCCTGTTCGACGAGGGCGCGCTGCGGCCGATGCCGCTGACCACGTACCCCGTGCACCGCGCGCCGGAGGCGTTCCGGTACCTCAGCCAGGCACGGCACGTCGGGAAGATCGTCCTCACCCTGCCCGCGCCGCCCGACCCCGACGGCACGGTCCTCGTCACCGGCGGCACCGGGGTGCTCGGCGGACTCGTCTCCCGGCACCTCGTCGCCGAACACGGCGTACGGCGCCTCCTTTTGACGAGCAGGCGCGGTCCGGCGGCCGACGGCGCGGACGCCCTGGTCGCGGAGTTGCGGGCGGCGGGCGCCGAGGTGTCCGTGGTGGCGTGCGACGTCTCCGACCGGGAGTCCGTCGCGGAGCTCGTCCGCTCCGCGCACCGGCTCACCGGTGTGGTGCACGCGGCGGGCGTCCTGTCCGACGGGGTCCTGGAGGCCCTGACGCGGGACGACCTCGACGCCGTGCTGCGGACGAAGGCGCGCTCGGCCCAGTACCTGCACGAGCTGACGCAGGATCACGACCTGTCCCTGTTCGTGCTGTTCTCCTCGGTCGCCGGAGTCCTCGGCAGCGCGGGCCAGGGCGGCTACGCCGCGGCGAACGCCTACCTCGACGGCCTCGTCGCGCACCGGCGCGGCCTCGGCCTGCCCGGCACGTCCATCGCGTGGGGCCTGTGGGCGCGGGAGAGCGCCATGACAGGCCATCTGAGCGAGGGCGACAAGGACCGGCTCGCCCGGATGGGACTCGGCGCGATCGACGACGAGCAGGGCCTCGCCCTGTTCGACGCGGCGCTCCGGCTGCACCGTCCGCTGGCGGTCGCGGTCCCCGTCGACGTGGCCCGGCTGCGCGAGAGCGGGCAGCCGGTGCCGGAGCTCCTGACGGGCCTGGACCCGGCCGGGCAGGTCCGGCGGCGCGTCGTGGCGTCGTCGGCCGCGGCCGCCACCCGGGCGGACCGGCTCGTCGAGCTGCCCGAGCGGCAGCGGCGCAAGGAACTCCTGGAACTCGTACGGGAGTCCGCGGCGGTCGTCCTCGGCCACAGCACGGCCGACGCGGTCGACGAGGACAGCGCGTTCAAGGAGCTCGGCTTCGACTCCCTCACGGCGGTGGAGCTGCGCAACCGCCTCGGCAACGCCACGGCACTGCGGCTGCCGCCGACCGTCGTGTTCGACCATCCGACACCGGCCGGGCTCGCCGCGTTCCTCGACGGGCTGCTCGTGCCCGCGGCGGAGACGACCGTGGGGTCACTCGTGACCGAACTCGACCGGCTCGCCGTGGCCGACCTCGACGAGGACGAGCGCGGCCTGCTCGCCAAGGGGCTGCAGGAGGTGCTGCGCCGCCTGGCGGCGCCGGCCGAAGCGGGCGGGGAGGAACGGGACTTCACCGAGGCCTCCGACGACGAAATCTTCGACTTCATCGACGGCGAACTCGACATCGCGTGATCTCGCCTGTTCCGAACGAAAGGGGGCTGCCCGGGATGTCCACCGAGCAGAAGCTTCGAGAGTATCTGCGGCGGGTCACGACGGACCTGCAGCGAGCGCGGCGGGAGCTGCACGACGTCCGGGCCGCCGCCCGCGAGCCCATCGCGATCGTCGGCATGGCGAGCCGCTTCCCGGGCGGCGCCCGCACCCCCGACGAGCTGTGGGAGCTGCTCCGCGACGGCGGCGACGCGCTCACGGAGTTCCCCGCCGACCGCGGCTGGGACCTCGACCGGCTCTCCGACCCCGACCCGGAGACGCCGGGCACCACGTACCTCACCAAGGGCGGCTTCCTGGCCGACGCGGCCGGGTTCGACGCCGAGTTCTTCGGGATCTCGCCGCGCGAGGCGCAGGCGATGGACCCGCAGCAGCGCGTCCTGCTCGAAGCGTCGTGGGAGGCGCTGGAGAGCGCCCGCATCGACCCGGCGTCGCTGCGCGGCAGCTCGGGCGGCGTGTTCGTCGGCGTGATCCCGCAGGAGTACATGCCGCGCGCGGGGGAGACGCCCGAGGAGCTGGAGGGCTTCGTGCTCACCGGCGGCACCACGAGCGTCGCATCGGGCCGGATCTCCTACGTCCTCGGCATGCTGGGCCCGACGGTGACCCTGGACACGGCCTGCTCGTCGTCGCTGGTGTCGATGCACCTGGCGGAGCAGGCACTGCGGAGCGGGGAGTGCGACATCGCCCTCGCGGGCGGCGCCACCGTGATGTCGGGCCCCAGCGTGTTCGTGGAGTTCTCGCGGCAGCGCGGCCTCGCCCCCGACGGCCGCTGCAAGGCGTTCGCGGCCGCGGCGGACGGCACCGGCTTCTCCGAGGGCGTCGGCGTGCTCGTGCTCGCGCGCCTTTCGGTGGCGCGGGAGCGCGGTCTGCCCGTGCTCGCCCTGGTCCGGGGCAGCGCGGTGAACTCCGACGGCGCCTCCAACGGCCTGACCGCGCCCAACGGCCCCTCCCAGCAGCGCGTCATCCGCCAGGCCCTCGCCGACGCCGACCTGTCGCCCGCCGAGGTCGACGTGGTGGAGGCGCACGGCACCGGCACGAAGCTGGGCGACCCGATCGAGGCCCAGGCCCTGCTCGCCACGTACGGGCAGGCGCGTACGGCCGACTCCGATGACCAGCCGCTGCTGCTTGGCTCGTTGAAGTCGAACATCGGTCACACGCAGGCCGCCGCGGGTGTCGCGGGCGTCATCAAGATGGTCATGGCGATGCGCCACGGCGTCGTGCCCAGGACCCTCCACGTCGACGAGCCGACCTCGGCGGTGGACTGGTCCTCGGGCGCGGTCGAGCTGGTCACCGAGGAGCGCCCCTGGCCGGAGACGGGACGGCCGCGCCGCGCCGCCGTCTCCTCGTTCGGGATCAGCGGCACGAACGCCCACGTGATCCTTGAGCAGGCTCCGGTGGAGGAGCCGGTCGTGGTGGAGGAGCGGTCGGGTTCGTTGCCGGTGGTGCCGGTGGTGGTGTCGGCGCGTTCGTCGGAGGCGTTGCGGGCGCAGGCGGAGCGGTTGGTGTC
>NZ_JOJM01000025.1 GCF_000720325.1 Streptomyces sp. NRRL B-1347 | reverse complement strand
CCCCTGGACCCCGCCCCCCTGGACCGCCCCGCGAAGGCCCCGTATCGGCCGCGCATCAGCCCTGTGTCGGCCCCGTCGCGGTACCCGCCGCGCGCCGCCGGAAAATTCACCTGCCACCAGAAGGCCTCCGCGCGCGTCTGTTCCTAATGCACGAGGGAATCGGATCCGGACAACCCGGCGCGCGAGACGGCGCGGAAGATCATGGACGGGGGCTGGCGTTCGCATGTCATGCGGGGTTCGGCGCGGTGGCGAGGGAGCTGTAACCAGCTCACCACGCCGCGTGCACGTGCATCTGCCCATGCATCGGCACATGAACACAGCTATGATCCGGGACAGTTGACGGCTACAACAACAGCCACGGCACCACCGGGGAGCGACCTGTGCACCACGTGTTCAACGGCATGGCGGCCACGGATCTTCACGGGGTGGTCTGGCAGAAGAGCAGGCACAGCAACTCGCAGGGTTCCTGCGTGGAGTTCGCGAAGCTGCCGGGCGGCGATGTCGCCGTCCGCAACTCGCGCTTTCCGGACGGGCCCGCGCTCGTCTACACGCGCGCCGAGATCGAATGCATGCTGCTCGGCATGAAGGACGGCGAGTTCGACCACCTGATCAGCGGCTGACCACTTCGATCCGACGGGTCGACGAGTAGCGCGCAAGCGGGAGCAAGGCAGAAAGCGCAAGGAGAAACGATCATCCGTGGGGGAACCGCGGCGGAAGGCGATCGTTCACGGGGACGCGGGGAGTGAACACCCGCGGGAAACGGGGGGCAGGGCTGTTCCGGCCGGCCGCGAGGCCGCCCGGCCCACTGCGGGGCCGGGCCGTCAGGCCAGTTGGAACAGCGCCCACACCACCTTGCCGCTCAGCGCGCCCGCGAGCGGATGCCAGCCCCAGCCGTCGCTGAACGAGTCCACGAGGAAGAGCCCGCGGCCCGACTCCGACGCGAAGTCGTCGATGGCGTCACCGGCCTCGCGCGCGACCGGACCGTCGTCGCTGGGGTCCCGTACCGCGCACACCAGGCGTGAGGTCCATCTCATCATGTGCAGCCGCACGGGCGCGTCCTCGCCGACGACGCAGTGCACCTCGGCGTGCGTCCTGTCGCCGGGAAGCGCGTGCCGCAGCGCGTTGGTGACGAGCTCCGAGACGACGAGCGCGATGTCGTCGAAGCGGTCGTCGAGCTCCCACGACGCGAGGGTCTTGCGGGTGAACTGGCGCGCGCTGCCCACGGCTTCGTAGCGAGCGGGGAGGGCGCAGGAGGCCGCACTGGAGACCGCGGAGGGATCGAGCGGAGGCAGGCCCTGCCGTAATGGCTCGAGCATGGTTGATCCATTCGTCCCCATGCGAGGCACTCCCCGGTTTTCGCGGCTCGCGGTACAAAGCGATCGAACGGTGGCGCGGTCGGTACAACTGGTCGGTGGAGCAGCGGCACAGAAGTGGCGCGCCGACCATGGTTCCGAATGCGTACAGCAGATGCAAGGGCAGATGCACGTGCACGCGCCGGACTTGACCGCTCCTAGGGCGCTTCTTGCCTATTTCTTCCTACGGTTTCTTGCGGAGACCTGCCTTACGCTTTCCCTTTCCGTAACCGAACGAGTACCGCCCGAAGCGTTTAATGGCAGACTGCGAGTCTCAACACCTTGGGGAGGACTGAGCGAAGTGACCGCTGGGGAGTCGAGCGGCTCGGTGGTACGGCGCATCCTGCTGGGCTCGCAACTGAGGCGCCTGAGGGAGGCACGCGGCATCACCCGCGAAGCGGCCGGTTACTCGATCCGCGCGTCCGAATCGAAGATCAGCCGCATGGAGTTGGGCAGGGTGAGCTTCAAGTCCAGGGACGTGGAAGACCTCCTCACGCTCTACGGCGTCACCGAAGAGGCCGAGCGCACGGCGCTCCTCTCGCTCGCCAAGGAGGCCAACCTGACCGGCTGGTGGCACAGTTACTCCGACGTCCTGCCGGGCTGGTTCCAGACATATATCGGTCTGGAGGGCGCCGCGTCCCTGATTCGCGTCTACGAAGTCCAGTTCATCAACGGCCTGTTGCAGACGGAGTCGTACGCCCACGCCGTCGTCGAGCGCGGCATGAAGGTCGCCGCGGGCAAGGCCGCAGGCCGGGGCGGCCGTCCGGCCAAGGTCAGCCAGGGCGACATCGACCGCAGGGTGGCCCTGCGCCTGGAGCGGCAGAAGCTGCTGGTGTCCGAGCGCGCCCCGCAGTTCAAGTGCGTCCTCGACGAGGCCGCGCTGCGACGCCCGTACGGAGACCGGGAAGTGATGCGGGGTCAGATCCAGCACCTGATCGACATCTCCGAGCGGCCGAACGTGACGCTGCAGGTCATGCCCTTCACCTTCGGCGGGCACGCGGGCGAGAGCGGCGCGTTCACGATGCTGAGCTTCCCGGAGTCCGATCTCTCGGACGTCGTCTATCTGGAGCAGCTGACGGGCGCCCTGTATCTGGACAAGCGGGAGGAAGTGGCCCAGTACGAGCGGGCGATGGCCGAACTCCAGGAGGACTGTCCGAATCCGGCCGACAGTCGCGACCTTCTCCGTGGTCTACTCCAACTGACCTGAATCGTCAGTAGTATGACTGGAATTCAGGTGTCTGCTCATCCGTGGCAAGGGGTCCCGACTCATGTCCTTCTTCACCGATCTGGCTCACCAGTACATCGACGGTGAGTGGAAGGCCGGCTCAGGTTCCTGGGACATCATCGACTTCAACCCGTACGACGGGGAGAAGCTCGCGTCGATCACGGTCGCCACGGCCGAGGAGATCGACCAGGCCTACCGCGCGGCTCAGCGCGCCCAGGAGGCCTGGGGCGCGACCAACCCCTACACGCGCCGCGCGGTCTTCGAGCGCGCCCTGCGGATCGTCGAGGAGCGCGAGGCCGAGATCACCGAGGCGATCGTCGCGGAGCTCGGCGGCACCCTCGTCAAGGCGGGCTTCGAGCTGCACCTGGCCAAGGAGTTCCTGCGCGAGGCGGTGCACCTGGCGCTCGCCCCGCAGGGCCGGATACTTCCCTCGCCGGACGACACCAAGGAGAACCGCCTCTACCGCGTCCCGGTCGGTGTCGTCGGCGTCATCAGCCCCTTCAACTTCCCCTTCCTGCTCTCGCTGAAGTCCGTTGCCCCGGCCATCGCGCTCGGCAACGCCGTCGTCCTCAAGCCGCACCAGAACGCGCCGGTGCTCGGCGGCAGCCTGGTCGCCAAGATCTTCGAGGAAGCGGGCCTCCCGCCGGGCGTCCTGAACGTCGTGATCACGGACATCGCCGAGATCGGCGACGCCCTCCTGGAGCACCCGGTGCCCGGCGTCATATCCTTCACCGGCTCGGACGCCGTCGGCCGCCACGTCGCCACGGTCTGTGCCCAGACCTTCAAGCGCTGCATCCTCGAACTGGGCGGCAACAGCGCGCTGATCGTCCTGGACGACGCGGACGTCGACTACGCCGTGGACGCCGCCGTCTTCAGCCGCTTCGTGCACCAGGGCCAGGTGTGCATGGCCGCGAACCGCATCCTGGTGGACCGGTCGGTGCGGGACGAGTTCACCGAGAAGTTCGTCGCCAAGGTCAAGACCCTGAAGGTCGGCGACCCGGCGGACCCGTCGACGCACATCGGCCCGCTCATCAACTCCTCGCAGGCGGACGGCGTTTCCTCGCTGGTCGCACAGACCGTCCAGGCGGGCGCCACGGCCCTGGTGCACGGCACCACCGACGGCAACCTCGTGTCCCCGTCCGTCCTCACGGACCTGCCCGAGGACTCCCCGGTGCTGCGCCAGGAGGTCTTCGGCCCGGTCGCGATCATCCTGCCGTTCGACGGCGAGGAGGAGGCCGTCCGCATCGCCAACGAGACGCCGTACGGCCTCAGCGGCGCCGTCCACACCGGCGACACCGAGCGCGGCGTACGCCTCGCCCAGCGCATCCGCACCGGCATGATCCACATCAACGACGGCACCGTCCACGACGAGCCCATCGTGCCGTTCGGCGGCGAGAAGCACTCGGGCGTGGGCCGGCTGAACGGCGAGTCGACCGTCGAGGCCTTCACCGCACTGAAGTGGATCTCGGTCCAGCACGGCCGCTCGCGCTTCCCCTTCTGAGGCCGACACGGGCCGGCATCTGAGCGCTCCCGGACCCTTGAGGACAGTAGTTGTCCGCAAGGGTCCGTAGCGTGTGAGGTGTCGGAAAGCCCGGCGAGCACCCTTCGGGAGAGGCGGATCCCATGCCCACTCACGTCAACGCGGAAGCCCACGGCGACGAGCGCGGAGCGCTGCTCGCCTTCGTCGAGGCCCAGCGCGGCGGTCTGCGCCGCTCGGTGCTCGGCCTGGACGACGAGCAGGCGGCGAGCCGCCCGAGCGCCAGCGAGCTGTCCCTCGGGGGCCTGGTCAAGCACGTCGCCGAGACCGAGCTGAACTGGCTGCGCATGGCCCAGCAGAAGCCGAACGAGCGCCAGCGCACCCAGGAGGCCTGGGGCGAGAGCTTCCGGCTCGTCGAGGGCGAGACGCTCGCCGGCGTCCTCGCCTTCTGGGCCGAAGTGGCCGCAGAGACCGAGGAGTTCATCGGGTCCGTGCCGAGCCTGAACGACACCTTCCCGCTGCCCGAGGCGCCCTGGTTCCCCCAGGACGGCGCGGTGTCGATGCGCTGGCTGCTGCTGCACCTCGTCGAGGAGATCGGCCGGCACGCGGGCCACGCGGACATCATCCGCGAGAGCCTGGACGGCAAGACGGCCTTCGAGCTGGTGGCGCTGGAGTCCGGGCAGTCGTGGGGCTGAGGTGCGGCGTGGCTCCCGGGCCGTACCCTAGTCAAAGTTGATGACTGCAAGCCGAAGGGTGCGGTGAATGTCGGCGATCCGGATGCTCGTCCTCGGGGCGGTCCGCCAGCACGGACGGGCGCACGGCTATCAGGTGCGCAACGACCTGGAGTACTGGGGCGCCCACGAGTGGTCCAACGCCAAGCCCGGGTCGATCTACCACGCGCTGCGGCAGCTGACCAAGCAGGGACTGCTGCACGAGCACGAGACCGCGCCGTCCACGGCGGGCGGCCCGCCCCGCACCGAGTACGAGATCACGGAGAAGGGCACCCAGGAGTTCCTGGCCCTTCTCCGTGAGGCCCTGACCACCGTCGGGCACGACCAGAAGCCCGACGTGCTCTCGGCGGCCGTCGGCTTCATGGTCGACCTGCCGCGCGAGGAGGTCGTCTCGCTCCTCAAGGAGCGGGTGCGCGCCATCGAGGACTGGCGCCACGCCGTCACGGAGTACTACACGCCCGAGGACGGCCCCGGTCAGCTCGGCCACATCGGCGAGATCATGAACCTCTGGGTCCACTCGGCCGACGCGGGCACGGAGTGGACCAAGGGCCTCATCGAGCGGATCGAGAACGGCGCGTACGCCTTCGCGGGCGAGGGCGAGCCGTTCGTCGGGGTGCTTGCGGAGGGCGAGGAGAACCCGTTCGCGACGGGGGAGAAGCACCCCGAAGACCCCCGCTGACGCCGATCGCTCCGAGCGGCCTTTCGCACCGTACGACTCGCACCGTACGACCCATCCTTCCCATCCAAGTAATCAAGTTTGACTAACCGAACTCCAGGGAGTACGTTCCTCCGTCTGGGCCTAGTCAAAGTTGACTAGATTCGCGAGTGTGAGGCTCGGAAGGAGTCGGATGACGGACGCGATCGTCCTTGACGGCGTACGGAAGCGGTACGGCGAGAAGCGGGCCCTGGACGGGCTCGACCTGGTCGCCGGGCGCGGCACGGTGCACGGCGTGCTCGGCCCGAACGGCGCGGGCAAGACCACGGCGGTGCGCATCATGTCCACGCTCCTCACGGCCGACGAGGGCCGGGTGGAGATCGCCGGGTGCGACGCGCGGCGCGAGGCCGGGGAGGTGCGCCGCCGCATCGGCCTGCTCGGCCAGCACGCCGCGCTCGACGAGGAGTTGAGCGGCCGGCAGAACCTGGAGATGTTCGGGCGGCTCCACCACCTGGGCGCGCGCCACGCGCGCGTGCGGGCCGACGAGCTGCTTGCCCGCTTCGGCCTCGCCGACACGGGCGGCAAGGCGGTCAAGCGGTACAGCGGCGGCATGCGGCGCCGCCTCGACCTCGCGGCGTCGCTGATCACGGAACCGGAGGTGCTGTTCCTCGACGAGCCGACGACGGGCCTTGACCCGCGCGGCCGCGCGGAGGTGTGGGGCGCGGTGCGCTCCCTGGTGGGCGGCGGCACGACGGTGCTCCTGACGACCCAGTACCTGGAGGAGGCCGACCAGCTGGCCGACCGGATCTCCCTGATCGACAGCGGCAAGGTGATCGCCGAGGGCACGCCGGACGACCTGAAGGCGCGCCTGGGCGGCGACCGCATCGACGTCGTCGTCCGCGACGGCGCCCAGCTGGTGCGGGCGGCCCGGCTGCTCCCCGGCGACACCGGCGACGTCACGGTCGACGCCGACCGCCGCCTGGCCAGCGCGCCCGTCACGGACCGCATGGACGCACTGACACGGGTCGTACGGGCCCTTCAGGAGGCGGGCATCGAGGCGGAGGACATCGCGGTGCGCAGGCCGACCCTGGACGAGGTGTTCCTGCGCCTGACGGGTCGCGCCGACCGCGCCGAAGCCGACGAGCGAACGAAGGAGGCCGTATGAGCACGAGCACGAGCACGCGTACGGGCGCGGTGACGGGCACGTCCGTCGGCTGGGCCCTCACCGACTCCTGGACCATGACCCGGCGCGAGCTCGCCCACTGGGCGCGCCAGCCCGTCCAGGTCGTCGTCGGCCTCGCCTTCCCGGTCATGCTGCTGCTGATGTTCAACTACCTGATCGGCGGCGGGAAGAGCATCGAAGGGGACTACGTCGACTTCCTCGTCCCCGGCATGTTCGCGCTGACCATGGTGTTCGGCCTGGACGCCACGATGGTCGCGGTCACCAGTGACCTCAACAAGGGCGTGGTGGACCGCTTCCGCTCCATGCCGATGACCAACGGCGCGGTCCTGGTGGGCCGTTCGGTCGCGGACATGCTCCAGTCCTTCGCCTCCCTGATCGTGCTGATGGGCGTGGGCCTCGCCATCGGCTGGCGCTGGCACGGCTCCCTCGCCGGGGTGGCCGGGGCGGTGGGCCTTCTGCTGCTGCTGCGCTTCGCGATGCTGTGGATCGGCATCTACCTGGCGATGGTCGCGGGCAGGCCCGAGCTGGTGGTGGCCGTACAGATCCTCGTCTGGCCGGTCGGGTTCTTCTCCAACGCGTTCGCCGTGCCGGAGACCATGCCGGGCTGGCTGGGGGCGGCAGTCGAGTGGAACCCGATGTCGGCGACGGCCACGGCGGTCCGCGACCTCTTCGGCAACGCCCCCGGCACCCCCACCACGACCTGGGCAGCCACTCATGCCGAACTCCTGGCGATCGTCTCCCCACTGGCCCTGGTGGCGGTGTTCCTCCCCCTGGCGGTACGCCGCTTCGGTGCGCTGAGCCGCTGACCGTGTGCCCTCGCGGGGGCGAGGCTGAACCACAGCCGCAACCGGCGACAGTTTCACCCCGTCCGGCGTTTGAGAACGAGGCGCGGAGCGCCGATAGAGCGGGGGCACGGGGGCGGCAGCCCCCGGATCGGGAAGGGGCGGGCCTCGGGCGCCCCGCGAGGGACGGGCTCAGTGGTGGAACCCCGTGGCCCCCCTCCGGTCCCGCGTCAGCGGCCCGGCCTGGCGGCGCAGCTCCGGCAGCAAACGCCCCAGGTCCTCCACGAACAGCCCCGCCAGGTCCGCGGAGAACCCGTTGCGGCACACCACCCGCAACACCGCCAGATCCTCCCGATGCGCCGGAAACGTGTACGCGGGCACCAGCCACCCCCGCTCCCGCAACCGACGGGACACGTCGAAGACGTCGTACGCGCGCACGTCGTCCACCGTCGTGAAGGTGAACACCGGCAGCTCGTCCCCGCGGGTGAGGAGCCGGAAGTCCCCGAGGCCCCCGATCCGCCCGGCGAGCCCCGTCGCCACGTCCCGCGCGGCCTGCTGAACCGCCCGGTACCCGGCACGCCCGAGCCGCAGGAACGTGTAGTACTGCGCGACGACCTGCGCCCCCGGCCGGGAGAAGTTGAGGGCGAAGGTCGGCATGTCACCGCCCAGGTAGTTCACGCGGAAGACCAGCTCCTCCGGCAGTTCGGCGGGCGTGCGCCACAGCGCCCAGCCGACCCCGGGGTAGACGAGCCCGTACTTGTGCCCGGAGGTGTTGATGGAGGCCACGCGCGGCAGCCGGAAGTCCCACACCAGGTCCTCGTCGAGGAAGGGCGCGACCATCGCCCCGGAGGCCCCGTCCACGTGCACGGGGACGTCGAGCCCGGTGCGCTCCTGGAGCGCGTCGAGGGCCGCGCAGACGTCCGCCACGGGCTCGTACGAGCCGTCGAACGTGGAGCCCATGACGGCGACGACCCCGATCGTGTTCTCGTCGCACAGCGCGGCCGCGGCCTCGGGGGAGAGGTGGTAGCGGTCGCCCTCCATGGGGACCTGCCGCGCCTCCACCTCCCAGAAGGTGCAGAACTTCTCCCAGCACACCTGCACGTTCACGCCCATGACGAGGTTGGGCCGGGCCTCGCGGGAGGGGTAGCGGTCGGCGTTGCGCCGCATCCAGCGCCGCTTGAGCGCCATGCCCGCGAGCATGCACGCCTCGCTTGACCCGGTCGTCGAGCAGCCCACGGCGGCCGCCGGGTCCGGCGCGTTCCACAGGTCGGCGAGCATCGCCACGCAGCGCCGCTCCAGCTCGGCCGTGCGCGGGTACTCGTCCTTGTCGATCATGTTCTTGTCCCGGCACTCCGCCATCAGCACGCCCGCCTGCGGCTCCATCCAGGTGGTGACGAAGGTGGCGAGGTTGAGCCGGGAGTTGCCGTCGAGCATCAGCTCGTCGTGGACCAGCTGGTACGCGGTGGAGGGCGGCAGCGGGTCCTGGGGAAGGCGGTGCTTGGGCGGGGCCTCGGTCATGCCGCCGACCGGGTTCGCCTCGCCGAAGAACGGGTTCACGGACAGCGGGCGGGCGTCGCGGCCCTCGTCCGCGCCACGGTGCAGCGACATGGCGGTGCCTCTCGAAGGTCGGCTCTTCCGGGCTCCTGCGTGCCCGCCCCGCCCCTTCCGGCCACTGTATGCGGACAAAACCGGCACAACATCCGGAGCATCCTGGGCTTGCACCTCACGCGACGTGAGGACCCAGGCTGATCGGTGTCAGAAGGAAAGGAGACAGCGGTGAGCTACTCCGTCGGACAGGTGGCGGCCGTCGCCAAGGTCACGGTGCGCGCCCTGCACCACTACGACGAGATCGGCCTCCTCGTGCCCGGCGGGCGCAGCCGCGCGGGCCACCGGCGCTACAGCGACGCCGACCTCGACCGGCTCCAGCAGATCCGGTTCTACCGCGAGCTGGGCTTCCAGCTGGACGAGATCGCCGCGCTGCTCGACGACCCCGGGGCCGACCCGCAGGAGCACCTGCGACGCCAGCACGGGCTGCTCACCGAGCGCATCACCAAGCTCCAGGAGATGGCAGCCGCTGTCGAGACCGCCATGGAGGCGAGACGCATGGGGATCAACCTCACGCCCGAGGAGAAGTTCGAGGTCTTCGGAGACTTCGATCCCGACCAGTACGAGGAGGAGGTCCAGCGCCGCTGGGGCGGCACGGAGGCGTACGCCGAGTCGCGCCGCCGCACGGCCGCGTACACGAAGGACGACTGGCAGCGGATCAACACCGGCATGGACGCCCTGCACGCGCGCATGGCGGACCTGCTCGACGCCGGTGCGCCCGCCGCGTCCACGGAGGCCATGGACGTCGCCGAGGCCCACCGGCTGCTGATCCACGACAGCTACTACGACTGCTCGCACGAGATGCACGCGTGCCTGGGTGCCATGTACGTCGACGACCCGCGCTTCACGGCCACGTACGAGGCCATCCGGCCGGGCCTCGCGGTCTATCTGCGGGACGCGATCACGGCGAACGCGGCACGGCACGCGTAGTGCCCCGGAGGGGCGCGGATTCGCCCTGTGGAACCCGCCGCTCCCGCCCTGCGTTGATAGCTTTGGGCGGCGCGGCGTCACCGCGCCCCTCAGCCGCACCCCTCACACCCACAGGAGCCCGGAACCGTGCAGACGCTTGCGCTCGGACCAAGCTGGTTGGACCCGGACTACCTGCTGAACCAGTTCGGTCTGTGGGGCCTGCTCCTGATCGTGTTCGCCGAGTCGGGTCTGCTCATCGGCTTCTTCCTGCCGGGCGACTCGCTCCTGTTCACCACGGGCCTGCTGATCACGACGGGCAAGCTGGACACCCCGCTGTGGCTGGCCTGCATCCTGATCTGCATCGCCGCGATCGCCGGTGACCAGGCCGGCTATCTCTTCGGCAAGAAGGTCGGCCCGTCCCTGTTCAACCGCCCGGACTCCAAGCTGTTCAAGCAGGAGAACGTGGTCAAGGCCCACGAGTTCTTCGAGAAGCACGGCCCGAAGTCCCTGGTCCTGGCCCGCTTCGTGCCGATCGTGCGCACGTTCACGCCGATCATCGCGGGCGTCAGCGGCATGCGCTACCGCTCGTTCATCACGTTCAACATCCTCGGCGGCATCCTGTGGGGCGCGGGCGTCACGCTGCTCGGCGCGTGGCTCGGCAAGCACGAGTTCGTCCACAAGAACATCGAGGCGATCCTCATCCTGATCGTCCTCATCTCGGTGGTCCCGATCATCATCGAGTTCCTGCGGGCCCGCTCGCAGAAGAAGAAGGCGGCCGCCCAGGCCCCGGCGACCCCGGCCGCTCAGGCGGCCCACGACGACACCCCCGGGAGCACCCCCGAGGCCGCCCGGCAGTACGAGCCGCAGCAGCACCAGTACCCGGGCCAGCACCAGCAGCCCTCGCAGCACCAGTACCCGGGCCAGTACCCCGACCAGTCCTCGTACCAAGCCCAGCAGCCGCAGTACCCGGGCCAGCAGCACCCGCAGCAGTACCAGCCCCAGCAGCAGTACCCGTACCCCGGCCAGCAGCAGTCCCAGCACCAGCAGTACGGCGGCCAGGGCGACCACCAGCAGTACGCACCCCAGTACGACGGCCAGCAGCAGTACCAGCCCCAGCAGCCATACCCCTACGACAACCAGTACGACAACCAGTACGACGGGCAGTACGGCACCCCCGCGGACGGCCAGCAGTACCAGGACCCGCAGCAGTACCCGCACCAGCAGGGCCAGGGCCACTACCAGGGCCGGCCGCAGCCGCAGCACCCCGACGAGCCGCACCAGCACGGCCACCCCCCGCGGTACTGACGGCGTACCGAAGGACGTACGGACAGCCGTACCGAAAGCCGTACCGAAGACTAGAAGCCGCGCGTCCGCTTGGCCGCGCGGCGCCCCTGTGCCTGCTGCGGCCGCGGCCCCTTGAGGAAGAGCCGCGACAGCTCTCCGCCCAGGTTCACCCCTATCGCGATGGCGAGGGCGAGGGCCGCCGCCTTGGACAGCGAGGCGAGCCCCGGGTTGAGGTTGTTGCGGGCGATCTCCAGGAGCCCGAAGTACGTGGCGCTGCCGGGCAGCAGCGGGCCGATCGCCGCCGTCACGAACGGCAGCGCGGACGCGAACCGGTAGCGCGAGAGCAACTGCCCGAACAGGCCCACCAGACCGGCCGCGACCGCCGTCGCCGCCACCGGCGAGATGTCCCCGGCCCGCGCGAGGGCGCCGAACACGACCCAGGCCACGCCGCCGTTCAGGGTCACGAGCAGCACGGTGGAACGTTCCTGCTGGAGCAGGATCGCGAAGGCGCAGCTCAGCGCCATGGACGCGAGGATCTGAATCAGCGGCCGGTCGGTGGAGTGGATCGACGTCTCCGGGTTGAGGCCCGCGTCCAGCTGCACGCCCAGATAGAGCACGATCAGGACGCCGCAGACGATCCCGACGATCAGGTACCCGACCTCCAGGAGCCGGGCGGCGGCGGTGATGTAGTAGCCGGTCAGGCCGTCCTGCACGCCCGCCACCAGGGCCCGCCCCGGGATCAGCGCGAACAGCCCACCGGTGATCACCGCCGAGGCCCGCACCTCCGGCAGGTCGAGCAGGCTGATCGCCACGCCCATCGCGGCGGGCGGCATCGCCGCCACCACGAACTGGTAGAACTCCGGAAGCCCGCGCCCCGCGCACAGCCACGCGAGCCGGTCGCCGAGCATCGCGCCGATCGCCGCCGCGACGAACACCACGAGCCCGCCGCCGACGAGCACGGACGCCGCGCCCGCGAGCAGCCCACCGGCCGCCGTGAGGGCCCACCCCGGGTAGGGGTGGCGGTTGCGCCGGATCTCGGCGAGCCGCCGGTAGGCCTCCTCCGGAGAGACGTCGACCTCTTCGGAGCTGATGTCGTCGACGAGCCGGAAGACGGCCTGCAGCCGGGTGTAGTCGGTGCCCCGGCGGCGTACCGTACGCGACGCCGTGACGGGGTCGTCGACGAGCGACGGCTGGTGCGAGATGGCGATCAGCGTGAAGGTGACGTTCGGCTCGCAGCGGTCCAGGCCGTACGCGCGCGTGACGGCGAACATCGCCGCCTCCACGTCCTCGGCGCCCTCGCCGCCCGCGAGCAGCAGCTCCCCGATGCGCAGCGTCAGGTCGAGCACGCGCGGCACGGCGGGCCCGGACTCGTCCTCGTGCCGCTGCGTCGCCTCGGGGGCGGGGCGCTCGGCGACCGGGGTGCGCAGCATCGTGCGCATCCGGTCCTGCCAGGGCGCCTCCTTGGTGAGCCGGACCACCGGCACGCCACCGGGCGGCGTGAAGGCGGGGACCGCCTGCCGTCCGTCGTAGCTGTGCGGCGTGGTGAAGGCCGAGGACTCCTTGTCCTCCGGCGCGGCGGGGATTCTCAGCCCCGTGGGGATCGTGAACTCGGAGGACGGATGGTCCTCCTCCGGCGCCGTCGTCTGCTCGACCCCGCCCACCGGGGCGAAGGCGCTGCGCGCCTCGTCCGACTGCGGCTTGCGGTCCTCGTCCTCCGGATCAGCCACCGGTTCCGCCTCGCACCTCTCCGTGCGCCTCATCCGGCGCCGCTCTCGCGTATGTGGTCACCCGCCGTCGGGGTTCCTCAATTGATCCTTGCCGTTTTCTTCCGTCTCAGTATGCGTCCGGACGCACGAACGGGCCGTGTGGCCCCAGTGGGGGTCACACGGCCCGTTCGTACGCGTACGGCTCAGTGGCCGCCGTTGGTCTGGAAGCGCTTGTACGAGGCCTCGATCTCGGCCTCGGCGTCGGCACGGCCCACCCAGTCGGCGCCCTCGACGGACTTGCCGGGCTCCAGGTCCTTGTAGACCTCGAAGAAGTGCTGGATCTCCAGGCGGTCGAACTCCGACACGTGGTGGATGTCGCGCAGGTGCTCGACGCGCGGGTCCGAGGCCGGGACGCAGAGCAGCTTG
Source organism: Streptomyces sp. NRRL B-1347 (assembly GCF_000720325.1). Taxonomy (GTDB): domain Bacteria; phylum Actinomycetota; class Actinomycetes; order Streptomycetales; family Streptomycetaceae; genus Streptomyces. The sequence continues at coordinate 81,605 of NZ_JOJM01000025.1, read as the reverse complement.
TCGTCGCCGCCCGCCTCGTCGGTCATCCGGAACATGCCGATCGCGCGGCACTTGATGAGGCAGCCGGGGAAGGTCGGCTCGTCCAGGATCACCAGGGCGTCCAGCGGGTCGCCGTCCTCGCCCAGGGTGTTCTCGACGAAGCCGTAGTCCGCCGGGTAGCTGGTGGACGTGAAGAGTCGACGGTCCAGGCGGATACGGCCGGTCTCGTGGTCGACCTCGTACTTGTTCCGCGAACCCTTCGGAATCTCGATGGTGACGTCGAACTCCACGGGTGGCTCCTCCATGATCAGCACATACTTCGGGTGGTTAAGTGTCCCTCACGCAGATGTGTGATCGCGAAAGGGGCAGGTCGTCGTGGACGAGCACGTGACTTGGCGGTGGCTTCGGCGGCCGCTGCCGCTGCTGCGGCGGCTTGCCGTCAAGCCTGCCGGGCAACTCCGGACAGCCAAGACATGGCAGGTCACGACGGGCTCCGCCGCCGTGGGCCTCGCCGTCGCGGCCGTGGCTGTCACCGCGGCCGGGCCCTGGGACTCCTCCGGTCAGCGTACGGCGGAGCGTCGCTCCGCCGCCTCTCAGGAGGCCGGGGGTGGCGCAGATCACCTCGGCTTTCCGGGAACGGGGGGCCCGGAGGCCGCGCCGAGCGCCCCGGCCGTGCTCGCCGGGCTCGGCGCCCCCGCCCGCGCGAAGCCGGGCGGCAAGGCGCTCTCCGAGGTCCTGGGGCCGGTCCTGAAGGACCGGGCGCTCGGCCCCGAGCGCTCCGCGGTCGTCGTCGACGTGGCCACCGGCAAGCGCCTGTACGGCGAGCGCGCGGGCGACGCCCTGACGCCCGCTTCCACCACGAAGATCGCCACGGCGGTGGCCGCGCTCTCGGCCGTGGGCCCCGACCACCGGCTCCGCACGCGGACCGTCCTCGAACCCGGCTCCCGGAAGGTCGTCCTCGTCGGCGGCGGCGACCCGACGCTGACCGCGCGCAAGGAGGGCCGGTACGTGACGGGCTTCGCCAGCCTGCGCGCGCTGGCCGACGACACGGCCCGCGCCCTGGAGAAGCGCGGCACCAAGGGCCGGGTGACGCTCTCCTACGACACCTCCCGGTACGCCGGTCCTGCGCAGCACCCCATCGGGCCGAACGAGAACATCACGCCGGTCAGTGCCCTCATGGTCGACGAGGGCCGCCTCGACGACTCCACGTCGGGCCCCGCCCCGCGCGGCACCGACCCGGCGGCGGACGCGGCCCGGAAGTTCGCGGACCTGCTGCGCGAGCGGGGCGTCGACGTGAAGGGCGACCCCGGCCCGGCCAAGGCCTCCGCCCGCGCGGCCAAGCTCGCGCGGACCTCGTCGCCCGCCCTCTCCGTGCTCGTCGAGCGCATGCTGACCCACAGCGACAACGACATCGCCGAGGCCCTCGCGCGCGAGACCGCCCGCGCGAGCGGTGAACGCCCGAGCTTCGACGGCGGCGCCCGGGCGATCCGCGCCCGCCTGAAGAAGCTCGACCTCCCCCTGTCCGGGGCGGAGTTCGCCGACGGCAGCGGCCTCGACCGCGAGGACCGGCTCAGCGCGGACCTCCTCGCCGCGCTGCTCGCCCGCGCCGCCGACCGCGACCACCCCGAACTGCGCTCCGCGGTCACCGGACTTCCCGTCGCGGGCTTCACCGGCACCCTCGTCGACCGCTACCCGAAGGGGTCGCCCGGCACGGGCCTGGTCCGCGCCAAGACCGGCACGCTCACCGGCGTCAACGCCCTGGCCGGCACGGTCGTCACCGCCGACGGGCGGCTCCTGGCCTTCGCGTTCATGACCACGGGTACGACGGACGCGGTCGGGGCCCAGGCGGCCCTGGACGCCATGGCCTCGGCGACCGCCGCCTGCGGCTGCGCCCCGTAGCGGTGCCGACGGGCCCCGGCGCCGGGCCCACGGCCCGGCTGAAGGGCGCCCCAACCCGGTACGCGCGCGCGGCCGACCACGTACCGTTGACACATGACGAGCCTCGGTGGTGCGGAGATGGTCGACTGGAATCTCGCGGTGGCGACCGCGACCCGGCTCGTGCGGCCGGGCCCGGAGGTGAGCCGGGACGAGGCCCGCGCCGTGGTCGCGGAGCTGCGCAGGCACGCCAAGTCCTCGGAGGAGCACGTCCGTTCCTTCACCAGGATGGGGACGGAGGAGACGCATGACACGCCCGTTCTCGTGGTCGACCGCGCGGGCTGGGTCCGGGCGAACGTGGCCGGGTTCCGCGAGGTCCTCAAGCCCCTCCTGGAGAAGATGAAGGACCGGCGCGGCGGCGGCCCCGGCGGCGCCGTCCTCGGCGCGGTCGGCGGCAAGGTGACGGGCGTCGAGCTCGGCATGCTGCTGTCCTTCCTCGCGTCCCGCGTCCTCGGCCAGTACGAGACCTTCGCCCCGGCCACCCGCGAACTGCCCGCCGGGGCGAACGGCGGCGGCAGGCTCCTCCTCGTGGCGCCGAACATCGTGCACGTGGAGCGCGAACTGGACGTCGACCCGCACGACTTCCGCCTCTGGGTGTGCCTGCACGAGGAGACGCACCGTACCCAGTTCTCGTCCGTGCCGTGGCTGCGCGACCACCTGGAGGGTGAGATCCAGGCGTTCCTCGGGGAGACCGAGGTGGACCCGATGACCGTCCTGGAGCGCATCAGGGAGGCCGCGCAGAGCCTCGCGGGCGGCCGTCCGGAGGCCGAGGAGGACGACGGCGGCCGCTCCTTCGTCGACCTGGTGCAGACGCCCACGCAGCGCGAGATCCTGGCCCGTCTGACGGCCGTGATGTCCCTCCTGGAGGGCCACGCGGACTACGTGATGGACGGCGTCGGCCCCGGTGTCGTCCCGTCCGTCGGCGAGATCCGGGAGAAGTTCAAGGAGCGCCGCCAGCGCGGCGCGAGCCGCTTGGACCAGGCGCTGCGCAAGCTCCTCGGCCTGGACGCCAAGCTGCGGCAGTACCGCGACGGGGAGCGCTTCGTGCGGGCCGTCGTCGACGAGGTCGGCATGGACGGCTTCAACCGCGTGTGGACCTCTCCGAACACCCTTCCCACCAAGGCGGAGATCGCCAAACCAGCGGACTGGGTCGCGCGGGTGCACCGTAAGGCAGACTGAGCGAACAGATGCGGCTGACGGCAGGAGAACGCCCCCGTTATCACCCGTCCGAGGGACCGTGAGCCATGGGTAGGCGTGCAATGCTCGGGTAACGGCTCGGTTCTGTCACCATCGACACACTCTCAGTGACCGATTGTGTGGGGATCATGGGATCCGTACCTCGCGACCCCCACGCGAGGGCGCTGAGTGACAGCCCCGAGGCTCACCCCCCGAACTTCATGAAGGGAACCAACCGGAATGGGTCCCCATCCTGCGGTCGCGGCGATACGCCTGGCGGTCCGCCGCGTACTCCACGACGTACTGACCGACGTCGCCGCCCAGCGCGAACTCGACTCCCTGCACGCCCCCCACGTAGACGCGCACGCCTCCCAGGTGCCGCACCCGGCACTCCCCGCACACCCCGCACACGAGCCGCCCCCCTCGCCGCTCGTGCTCGTGGCGTGCTCGGGCGGCGCCGACTCCATGGCGCTCGCCTCCGCGCTCGCCTTCGAGGCCCCCAAACTGGGCATCCGCGCCGGTGCCGTCACCGTCGACCACGGTCTGCAGGCGGGCTCCGACCTGCGCGCCGCCGAGGTCGTCGTGCGCATGACCACCCTCGGCCTCGACCCGGTCGAGGCGCTCGCCGTGTCGGTGGGCCGTGACGGCGGCCCGGAGGCCGCCGCCCGCGACGCCCGGTACGCGGCCCTCGACGCCGTCGCCGACCGCCACGGGGCCGCCGCCGTGCTGCTCGGGCACACCCGCGACGACCAGGCCGAGACGGTCCTGCTCGGTCTCGCGCGCGGTTCCGGCATCCGCTCCCTGTCCGGCATGGCCGCCGTGTCCGGGACCCGCGGCCGCTACCGCCGGCCGTTCCTGCACATCGACCGGCAGACCGCGCGCAAGGCGTGCATGGTCCAGTCCCTGCCGGTGTGGGACGACCCGCACAACGCGGACCCGGCCTACACCCGCTCCCGCCTGCGCCACGAGGGCCTGCCCGCCCTGGAGAAGGCGCTCGGCAAGGGCGTCGTGGAGGCCCTCGCCCGGACGGCCCAGCTCTCCCGGGACGACGCCGACGCGCTGGACTCCTGGGCCGCCCAGGCCGAGGCCTCCGTACGGGACGCGTCCGGGCGCCTGGAGTGCGCGAAGCTCTTCGCCCTGCCGCCCGCGGTGCGCCGCCGCATCGTGCGGCGGGCGGCCATCGAGGCCGGTGCTCCGGCGGGCGCGCTGTTCGCCCGGCACATCGAAGAGGTCGACCGGCTCATCACCGGATGGCGCGGCCAGGGGGCCATCAATCTCCCGGGCAAAGTCGTCGCCCAGCGGCAGGGTGGCAGACTGGTGATCCGGCAAGGCTGACGCGGAAGACCGGTTGCAACTGATTCCAGCTGTTATCCCGACTCTTCTCCGCGGGCCGGTGGGACGACCGAAAGTGATGCGGGTGGACGCGAAAGACATGGGCACCGACCTCCAGTCGGTGCTCATCACCAAGGAAGAGATCGACGCGAAGCTGGCTGAGCTGGCCGCGAAGATCGACGCGGAGTACGCGGGCAAGGACCTGCTCATCGTCGGCGTGCTGAAGGGCGCCGTCATGGTCATGGCGGACCTGGCTCGCGCCCTGTCCACCCCGGTCACCATGGACTGGATGGCCGTGTCGTCGTACGGCGCGGGCACCCAGTCCTCCGGCGTGGTCCGGATCCTCAAGGACCTCGACACCGACATCAAGGGCAAGCACGTCCTGATCGTCGAGGACATCATCGACTCCGGTCTGACGCTGTCCTGGCTGCTGTCCAACCTCGGCTCGCGCGAGCCCGCGTCCCTCAAGGTGTGCACGCTGCTGCGCAAGCCGGAGGCCGCGAAGGTCGCGATCGACGTCGAGTGGGTCGGCTTCGACATCCCGAACGAGTTCGTCGTCGGGTACGGCCTGGACTACGCGGAGAAGTACCGCAACCTGCCGTTCGTGGGCACCCTCGCCCCGCACGTGTACGGCGGCTGACGGCGCTCGAGTTGCGCGGGGTGGCCCGGGCGGCGTAAGACGCCCGGGAACCCCCAGCCGTTTCCCGCCGTTGGAGCATGCGAAGGCGGGATTGCCAGCCGTCCCGTGCGGCTTCGGGTCACAATGCTGGGGTACCGTCCGAAGAACAGTCTTTTATCAAACTCACTATGGCAGGAGGTACGGAGCGGCATCGCTCCGTGTGGATGGACGTGAAGCGATACTTCCGTGGGCCAGTCATGTGGATCGTCCTGGCCGTCCTTGCCGTGGTCGTGTTGATGCAGGTCGTCGGTTCGGGCGGCGGCTACAAGACAGTGGACACCGGCCAGGTCGTGCAGGCCATCGAGCAGAACAAGGTCAAGTCGGCGAAGCTGACCACCGGTGATGACCACACCATCAAGGTCGAGCTGAAGGACGGCCAGAAGGTCAAGGGCAGCAGCAAGGTCCAGGCGAGCTACATCGGCGACCAGGGCGTCGACATCGCCAAGTCCTTGCAGGCCAAGTACCAGGACAAGCAGATCCCCGACGGCTACACGGTGTCGCCGTCGAAGCAGAACCCGTTCGTCGGCATCCTGCTCTCCCTGCTTCCCTTCGTCCTCATCGTCGTCGTCTTCCTGTTCCTGATGAATCAGATGCAGGGCGGCGGCAGCCGGGTCATGAACTTCGGCAAGTCCAAGGCGAAGCTCATCACCAAGGACACCCCCAAGACGACGTTCGCCGACGTCGCCGGTTCGGACGAGGCGGTCGAGGAGCTCCACGAGATCAAGGAGTTCCTCCAGGAGCCCGCCAAGTTCCAGGCCGTCGGCGCCAAGATTCCCAAGGGCGTGCTGCTGTACGGCCCGCCCGGTACGGGCAAGACCCTGCTCGCGCGCGCCGTCGCGGGCGAGGCGGGCGTCCCGTTCTACTCGATCTCCGGTTCCGACTTCGTCGAGATGTTCGTCGGTGTCGGTGCCTCCCGTGTCCGTGACCTCTTCGAGCAGGCCAAGGCGAACGCCCCGGCGATCGTCTTCGTCGACGAGATCGACGCCGTCGGCCGCCACCGCGGCGCCGGGCTCGGCGGCGGTCACGACGAGCGCGAGCAGACGCTCAACCAGCTGCTCGTCGAGATGGACGGCTTCGACGTGAAGGGCGGCGTCATCCTGATCGCCGCCACGAACCGCCCGGACATCCTCGACCCGGCCCTCCTGCGCCCCGGCCGCTTCGACCGGCAGATCGCGGTCGACCGCCCGGACATGCAGGGCCGTCTGGAGATCCTCAAGGTTCACCAGAAGGGCAAGCCGGTCGCTCCGGACGTCGACCTCGCGGCGGTCGCCCGCCGCACCCCGGGCTTCACCGGTGCCGATCTGTCCAATGTGCTGAACGAGGCCGCGCTGCTCACGGCCCGCTCGGACAAGAAGCTGATCGACAACCACATGCTGGACGAGGCCATCGACCGCGTCGTGGCGGGCCCGCAGAAGCGGACCCGGATCATGTCCGACAAGGAGAAGAAGATCACCGCGTACCACGAGGGCGGACACGCCCTGGTCGCGGCGGCTTCCCCGAACTCCGACCCGGTTCACAAGATCACGATCCTGTCCCGCGGCCGTGCCCTCGGCTACACGATGGTCCTCCCGGACGAGGACAAGTACTCCACCACGCGCAACGAGATGCTGGACCAGCTGGCCTACATGCTGGGCGGCCGCGCGGCGGAGGAGCTCGTCTTCCACGACCCGACCACCGGTGCGGCGAACGACATCGAGAAGGCCACCGCCACGGCCCGCGCGATGGTCACGCAGTACGGCATGACCGAGCGGCTCGGCGCGATCAAGTTCGGCGGCGACAACACCGAGCCGTTCCTCGGGCGCGAGATGGCGCACCAGCGGGACTACTCGGAAGAGGTCGCGGCGCTGGTCGACGAAGAGGTCAAGAAGCTCATCGAGACCGCGCACAACGAGGCCTGGGAAATCCTCGTCGAGAACCGCGACGTCCTGGACAACCTGGTCCTCGCGCTGCTCGAGAAGGAGACCCTCGGCAAGGAGGAGATCGCCGAGGTCTTCGCCCCGATCGTCAAGCGCCCGGCGCGCCCGGCCTGGACGGGTTCCACGCGGCGCACGCCGTCGACCCGCCCGCCGGTGCTCTCGCCCAAGGAGCTGTCCCTGACGAACGGCGCGAACGGCGCGACGCCCGCGGTGACCGCCTCCAGCGGCCCCAGCGGTGACACCCAGTCCCTCGAGGTGGCCCCCGAGGACCGCCCCGAGAGCTGATCCCGCACGCCTCAGCAGGCCCGGAATGGATGCCGTGCCCCCCTGGTTCTAGCCTGGGGGGCACGGCTCTTTTCGGCCGTCCGCAAGTATCAGGAACCAGGAACGAGGCACAGATGACCGACCCCGTGACGCTGGCCGGCGAGGGCTCGATCGGCGAGTTCGACGAGAAGCGGGCCGAGAACGCCGTGCGGGAGCTGCTGATCGCGGTCGGCGAGGACCCGGACCGCGAGGGCCTGCGGGAGACTCCGGCCCGCGTGGCGCGCGCCTACCGGGAGATACTCTCCGGGCTCCGCCAGGAGCCCGAGGACGTCCTGACGACCACGTTCGACCTGGGCCACGACGAGATGGTCCTGGTGAAGGACATCGAGATCGTCAGCCTCTGCGAGCACCACCTGCTGCCGTTCCACGGCGTGGCGCACGTCGGCTACATCCCCGCGGACTCCGGCAAGATCACGGGTCTGTCGAAGCTGGCCCGGCTCGTGGACGTGTACGCCCGCCGCCCGCAGGTCCAGGAGCGGTTGACCACGCAGATCGCCGACTCTTTGATGCGCATCCTCGAAGCGCGCGGCGCGATCGTCGTGGTGGAGGCCGAGCACATGTGCATGTCGGTGCGCGGCATCCGCAAGCCCGGCGCCAAGACCACGACGTCGGCGGTGCGCGGTCAGCTGCGGGACGCGTCGACGCGGGCCGAGGCGATGAGCCTGATACTGGCGCGCTGAGGCGGCTGAGAGGCCCGTACGCGGCGTAGCGGCCCTCCGGGGGAGCCCGGGGCTCCTGCGGAGGGCCGTGGGCGTCTGTGGGGCCTGTGAGGCGCTTGAGGGGCCTTGGGGTGTGCCGCCGGGCCTTTCATGGGCGGGCTGTGGGGCCTCAGGGCGCGTTGCTGGGCCTTCGGGGGCGCTGTGGGACCTCGGGGTGCGCTGTCGGGGCTTCGGATGCGCCGCGGGGCATCCGGTGGTCGTGTCCGTGTCACGCCGCCGGGACAGCCGGGCCGGGTCGCCCTGGCCGGGGCAGATGCCCTGGTCGGACCAGGCACCAGGGGCGGGGCAGGCGCCCGGTCGGCTCAGGCGCCAGCGGTGGGCCAGGCGCCCGGTCGGCTCAGACGCCAGGGGCGGGGCAGGCCGTCGCGGGCAGGTCGCGCCGTCGCGGGCACGTCACGCCGCCGGGGCCGCGCCGCCGTGTTCGTCGTCGCCGTTCTCCGGCAGCTTGCACACGCGCTCCAGGAAGAACGCGGCCGCTATCACGCCGATGCCCGCGATCACCGAGAAGCCCGCGTAGTACGCCTGGTCGCGGCGGTCGGGGATGTCGAGGAACTCGAGCATGAAGGCGCCCACGCCGCCGTACATCCCGCACACCAGGGCCGCGACCAGGGCGCTCGCCTGGCCGAAGACCACCGCGCGGGCCGCCATCAGCGGCTCGACGCCCTTGGCCCCCGGCCGCCGCTCGCGCTGGGCCCGCAGCCGGGCGCGCAGCGAGATCGCCGTGGCGAGGAGCACCACGGCGATCACGGCGAGGACGATGGGCGCGGCGAGGGGCACGCGCGGCAGCGTGCCCACGGAGTTCCACAGCCGGGCGGCCGCCCAGGAGAGCACTCCGGCGACGACGAAGAGGCCCGCCAGCGTCCTCACGCGCAGTTGCTTCATTCCGGAGGTCGCCCCTTTTTTGCCTCTGTCCCGCTGCCGCCTTCTCGGTAGACCCTAACGACTACTCGGGCAGGCGGAGTTCCAGGTCGGCGCGCGGCGTGACGCCTTCGCGGGTGACGCTCGCGAGCAGGTCCGCCACCGGGCCGCGGCCGGTGAGCCGCGCCTCCGGCTCCACGTCGTGCCACGGGGCGAGCACGAAGGCCCGCTCGTGCGCGCGCGGGTGCGGCAGGGTCAGCGTCGGGTCGTCCGAGACGACGTCGGCGTACGCGACGATGTCCACGTCGAGCGTGCGGGCGCCCCAGCGCTCGTCGCGGACGCGGTGGAAGGCCTCCTCGACGGCCTGCGCGCGCTCCAGGAGCGAGGCCGGGGGGAGGGTGGTCTTCACGACCACCACCGCGTTGAAGTACGACGGCTGCGAGCCGGGCTCGACGCCCCACGGCTCCGTCTCGTACACGGGCGAGACGGCTTTGACGCGCAGGCCCGGGGTGTCCTCCAGGGCGTCGACGGCGCCCTGGAGGGTCTCCAGGCGGTTGCCCAGGTTCGCACCGAGGGAGAGTACGGCGCGGTGGGGGTTGGAGAGCGTGGTGTCGGCGGCGTCCACCTGCTCCACGACGGAGGCGGGTACCGGCTGGACGGTGGGGTCGCTGTGGGGGGTCATACGCGGCTCCGGGTGATGGTGACGGTCACGTCGTCGAACGGGACGGTGATCGGGGCGTCCGGCTTGTGCACGGTGACCTCGACCTCCAGGACGCCCTCGTGCTTCAGACAGGCCTGGGCGATGCGCTCGGAGAGCGTCTCGATGAGGTTCACCGGCTCGCCCTCCACGACGGCCACGACCTCTTCCGCCACGATCCCGTAGTGCACGGTCTTCGCCAGGTCGTCGTCGGCGGCGGCCGCACGGGTGTCCAGGCCCAGAACCAGGTCCACGATGAAGGTCTGACCCTCTTCGCGCTCCCGCGGATAGACACCGTGGTGCCCGCGGGCCTTCAGGCCGCGCAGCGCGACACGATCCACGCGAATCACTCCTGACAGTCGTCGGTACGGCCGGTCCCTGCCGAGTGCGGTCGGCACCCCAGCCACATTCGAATCTACCTGCGGGCACCGACAGCGTTCGCCCGCGGGGCTGCCGGACGGCCCCGCCGCCGGCGTTCGCCGGTGCCCCTACCCACTCGGGGCCGGGACCCACTCCCTCAGGAGGGGGTCTCGTCGTCCTCGTCGTCACCGGATTCGGCGAGGACGGGCGACGCGTGGTGCGACCACAGCTTCCAGCCGTCGGAGGTGCGCCGGAACACGTTCGTGGCGACCACGAGCTGTCCGACGAGCGGGCCGAGCTCGTCGCCCTCCCGGGGCGCGGGGCCGCCGCTGAGGATGTTCTCCGTGCAGCTCACCAGGGCCGTGTCCCCGGCCACGCTGACCCGTACGTCGGTGAGGAAGAACTGGATGTACTCCGTGTTGGCCATGATCAGCGCGTACGACCGCAGGACCTCGCCGCGGCCGGTGAGCACCGGCCAGCCCGGGTGGACGCAGGAGATCGCGGCGGCGCCGTCGGTCTCGTCGCCGAAGCCGTCGTCACCGAAGTCGTCGGCTCCGTCGTCCCCGCCGTCGTCGGGCGTCCCGTCGGACGCCCCAGGGGTGTCGTGGTCCGCGTCGTCTGTGTCGTCTGCGTCGTCCGTCAGGTCCACGGGGAGGCGGGAGAGCGCGGTGGTCAGGCTCGAAGGGCCGCCGCTCCCGGTGCCGTCGGCGAGGTCGGCCGGGTCCAGCCACAGGTCCGTGACCGCGTCGAAGTCGCCGCGTTCCAGTGCTTCGTAGAAGGCGGTGTTCGCCCTTTCGACCTGCTCGATGTCCGTTCTGGCGCGTGTCACCGAGCGCCCGCCGCTCCGGCCGCGCCCCGCGCCGCGTCCGTCACGGCCTGCGCCACCCGTACCGCGTCCGCCGTCGCCCGCACCTCGTGCACCCGGACCGCCCAGGCGCCCTGGTGCGCGGCGATCGCCGAGACGGCGGCCGTGGCCGCGTCGCGCTCGCGGGCGGGGGGCGGAGAGCCGCCGGGGCCCGCCAGGACCCGGCCCAGGAACCGCTTGCGGGACGCCGCGACGAGCACCGGGCGGCCGAGGTCGTGCAGGCGCTCCAGGTGGGCCAGGAGCGTCAGGTCGTGCTCGGCGTTCTTGGAGAAGCCGAGGCCGGGGTCGATGACGATGCGCTCCGGGGCGATGCCGCCCGCGATCGCCGCCTCCACGCGCGCGTGGAGCTCGTCGACGACTTCGGAGACCACGTCCGCGTACTCCGGCTTGGCGTGCAGGTCCGTCAGGAAGCCGCGCCAGTGCATCACCACGAACGGCGCTTCCGCGGCGGCCACCGCGGGGACCATGTCCGGGTCGGCGAGCCCTCCGGAGACGTCGTTCACGAGTACGGCGCCCGCCGCGAGGGCCTGGCGGGCCACGGAGGCGCGCATCGTGTCCACGGAGACCGTGACGCCCTCGGCGGCCAGGCCGCGCACCACGGGCACCACGCGGCGCAGTTCCTCGTCCTCGTCCACGCGCGGGGCGCCCGGACGGGTCGACTCGCCGCCCACGTCGACCAGGTCGGCGCCCTGGGCGACCAGGTCGACGCCGTGCTTGACGGCGGCCGTGGTGTCGAACCAGCGGCCGCCGTCGGAGAAGGAGTCGGGGGTCACGTTCACGACACCCATGACCGCACAGCGGTCCCACTGGGGGAGCCCCTCGACCGATCCCCGCCCGCGCAACGTACTCATGCCTCCAGCCTAGGCCCGTGTACGCGGGTGTTACGCCGCGCGGACCTCGTGCTGCTCGGCCGACCGCACCGCCTGGTGCGGGCAGGGTCGGGGCCCCGCGGTGCGGCGGCGCAGGAACCGCGGCAGGGCGAGCGTCACGAAGCCCTCCGCCTGCATGGCCGCGAAGCCGATCCGGGGCAGGTCACGGCTGGAGCGGTAGACCACGAAACGCGGCTCCCAGCGCGGCCGGAACTTGGCGTTGAACTTGTACAGCGACTCGATCTGGAACCAGCGCGAGAGGAAGACGAGCAGTCCCCGCCAGGCCCGCAGGACCGGTCCCGCGCCCAGCTTCTCGCCGCGGGCGAGGGCGGCGCGGAACATCGCGAAGTTCAGCGACATGCGCGCGACGCCGAGCTGCGGGGCGGCCTGCAGCGCGGCCACGATGAGCAGCTCGTTCATGCCCGGGTCGGCGCTGCGGTCGCGGCGCATCAGGTCGAGCGACACGCCGTCCTTGCCCCACGGCACGAAGTGCAGCACGGCCTTCAAGTCGCCGTACGCGCCGGGCTGTTCGTCGGTCTTGTGGGCGGTCGCGATCAGACAGTCGCCGTCCGCCGGGTCGCCGATGCGGCCGAGGGCCATGGAGAAGCCGCGCTCGGTGTCGGTGCCCCGCCAGTCGTCGGCGGCCCGCTGGATGCGCTCCAGCTCCTGCTCGCCGAGGTCACGGATGCGCCGTACGCGCGTCTCGTAGCCATTGCGCTCGATCCGCTTGACCATCTGGCGCACGTTGCGCATCGCGCGCCCGGACAGGGAGAAATCCGCGACCTCCACCACCGCCTCGTCACCCAGCTCCAGGGCGTCGAGTCCGGTCTCGCGGGTCCACACCTGGCCGCCGGTCTCGGAGCAGCCCATGACGGCGGGCGTCCAGGAGTGGGCCTTGGCCTCGTCCATGAAGCGCTCGATCGCGCCCGGCCAGGCCTCGACGTCGCCGATGGGGTCGCCGGACGCCAGCATCACGCCCGACACGACGCGGTAGGTGACCGCGGCCTTGCCGCTCGGCGAGAACACCACGCCCTTGTCGCGGCGCAGCGCGAAGTGGCCGAGCGAGTCGCGGCCGCCGTGCTTGGCGAGCAGCTCGCGCAGCTGGGTCTCGTCGTCCTCGGTGAGGCGCGCGGCCGGGTGCTCCGGGCGGAAGGCCAGGTAGATGGTGGTGAGGGCGGTGAGCAGGCCCAGGGCGCCGAGCGAGAAGCCGACGGTCCACGGGGTGCGGCCGGTGTAGTCCACGGGCCCCTCCACGCCGAAGAGGCCGTACAGGACGTGCATCAGGCGCTCGGAGATGCTGGGGTCGCCCACGACCTTGTCCGGGTGCACGCTGACGATCACCAGGCCGAGCGCGAGGGAGCCGGCGCCGAGGACGACGAAGTTCGCGAGCGCCCGCCAGCGGCTGCGCGGGTCGGGCAGCGCGGCGAACTCCTTGCGGTGCCGGAGCAGCAGCGCGAGGAGCGCGATCGGGATCAACACGCCGATGAACGAGTGGCGGTATGTGAACTGCGCCACGGCGCCCAGGGGCAGCAGCACCACGGCGGCGCGCCACGCCCGGCGCTTGTTGCGGCGCAGACCGTGCGCGAGGAGCAGCAGGAGGACGCCGCAGCTGAGCGCGAGCGCGGCGGCGAACGGCCCGAACAGACCGGGCAGGACCTCGGCGAACGTGTGCAGACGGCTGTGGCGGAAGCGGGGGAACACCCCCGCCGCCACGTTCAGGAGCCCTACGAGCGCACAGGCTCTGGCGACCAGGGTGGGGACGGCTTCGGGGCGGGGGCCGCGGAGGATGCGGCGCAGCCCACCCTTGCCTTCTGGAACCACACCCGACATTTCCCCATCTATCCTGACAGACATCGCATCCCGTAGTTCCGCGAGAGAGCTTCGATCCGGTGCCAAAACCGGCAACCGGCAATATTGCGCCCTCTAGGACGGTCCTTCGGGGACACGGGTTCACTCCGAACCGGAAAACCAGCTCAAAGCTGGCGGAAAAGGCATGGCAAGGCCGAGGAAAGCCCCGGCCAAACCCGGGCCAGGGCTCTGACCCGAGTCCGGAGCCCGCCCTTCCGGCCCCCGGGAGTGAACAGGCAGAAAGCGCAGGCAGGATCTTCCCATGGGTCTCACGAGCAACAAAGTGCTGGCACTCGCGATCGCGCTGGGCGTGCTGCTGTTCATCGGCACGATCTGGCTGTGGCCGCGGCTCGCACGCCGCAGCTGGCGCGCCGTCACCGGGCGCGTCGGGCTGCTCCTCGCCACGCAGGTCGCGATCTTCGCCTCCATCGGTCTCTACACCAACCAGGCGTTCGGTTTCTACGCCAGCTGGGCCGACCTCCTCGGTCAGGAGACCGAGCAGGGCGTCGTCGTGGACCACGACGTGCTCAAGGGCGAGAAGGGCCCGGTCAAGGTGACCGACACCCAGACCGTGGACGTGCCCGGCGGCGAGACACCCCGTGTCGGTGGCCAGATCCAGAAGGTCCAGGTCCAGGGCCGGAACTCGAAGATCGCCAGCCCCGCGTACGTCTACCTGCCGCCGGAGTACTTCCAGCCGCAGTACAAGCACCGCACCTTCCCCTCGGCCGTCGTCCTGACCGGCTACCCCGGCACCGCCGAGGCGCTCATCAAGGGCCTGCACTACCCGCAGACCGCCCACAAGCAGGTCCGGCAGGGCAAGATGCAGCCGATGATCCTGGTCATGCTCCGGCCGACCGTGGCACCGCCGCGCGACACCGAGTGCGTGGACATCCCGGGCGGCCCGCAGGCGGAGACCTTCTTCGCCCGCGACCTGCCGGACGCCATCACCCAGCACTACCGCGCGGGCAAGAAGCCCGACTCCTGGGGCATCATCGGCGACTCCACCGGTGGCTACTGCGCGCTGAAGCTCGCGATGCACCACCCCGACGTGTACGGCGCGGGAGCGAGCCTCTCCGGCTATTACAAGGCCGCCCAGGACGTCACCACGGGCAACCTCTTCCACGGCGACAAGGACCTGGAGAACCAGGCCAACCTCATGTGGTACCTCGATCACATGCCGCCCCCGAAGACCTCCCTGCTGCTCAGCAGCAGCAAGAAGGGCGAGGGCAACTACAAGGACACCCTGAAGTTCATCGACAAGGTGAAGCCCCCGACGCGCGTCTCGTCGATGATCCTCGACAGCGGCGGCCACAACTTCAACACCTGGCGACGGGAGATTCCGGGGTCCCTGGTGTGGATGAGCGAACGCCTGACGGGCGGCTCGGACGTGCGGTAACCGCTCGACCTGCCCTCTCTTCGCCTGTGCCTGCCCGTCCCGTCCCGTCTCGCAGGACGGGAGGGGCGGGCACAGTCATGAGTGCCGGGCGAGCGCTTCAGGCGCCCGTGACCGAGGCCACGCTCTCCAGCTCCACGTCCCCGCGCGCGATGGCGAGCGCGTCCGCGGCCGTGGAGCGCCGCAGCGCCTCGTGCAGCCGCGCGGGCGTCAGCACCCCGAGGAACCGTCCCTCGCTGTTCTCGTCGATGACGGCGATCCACCCCGCGTCGTGCTGGAGCATCGTGGAGAACGCCTGCTTCAGGCTCGCGCCCACCGGCAGCCACGCCTCCATGCGCCGCGCGTGCTCGCGCACCGTGCCAGTGCCCACGCGCGCGTGCTCCGCGGAGATCCAGCCGTGCAGGTTGTTCTCGCCGTCCAGGACGACGGCCCAGCGGGCGTCGAGCTCCTTGGGCAGCGTGTCGTTCAGGTGCACGACCGGCGGCTGCTCCAGGTCGCCCTCCTCGATCGGCGTCACCGAGAGGCGCTTCAGGCCCCGGTCCGCCCCCACGAAGTCCGCGACGTACTCCGTGGCGGGCGCGCCGAGGACGGTCGACGGGGTGTCGAACTGCTCGATGCGGCCGTGGCCGTAGACGGCGATGCGGTCGCCGAGCCGGACCGCCTCCTCGATGTCGTGCGTGACGAACAACACGGTCTTCCGCACGGCCTGCTGGAGGCGGAGGAACTCGTTCTGCAGGTGCTCGCGGACCACCGGGTCGACCGCGCCGAACGGCTCGTCCATCAGGAGCACCGGCGGGTCCGCCGCCAACGCCCGGGCCACGCCCACGCGTTGGCGCTGGCCGCCGGAGAGCTGCTCGGGGTAGCGTCCGCCGTACACCGACGGGTCGAGGCCGACCAGGTCGAGGAGCTCGGCGGCGCGCTCACGGGCCTTGGCGCGCTTGACGCCGAGGAGGTGCGGGACGGTCGCCGTGTTGTCCAGGACCGTCTTGTGCGGGAACAGGCCGACCTGCTGGATCACGTAGCCGATGCGGCGGCGCAGTTGGACCGGGTCGATGCCCGATATGTCGTCGCCGTCGAGGAGTATCCGGCCGCTGGTGGGCTCGATGAGCCGGTTCACCATCTTCATCGTCGTGGTCTTGCCGCAGCCCGAAGGGCCGACGAGCGTGACCAGTTCACCCTCGCCGACCTCGAACGACAGGTCGTCGACGGCCGTCGTGCCGTCCGCGTACCGCTTGGTCACATGCTCGAACCGGATCATGAGTCCCCATTGTGGCGCGTGTACTGAGAGGGCCATGGTGCGCCCGCGTCTGTGAAGGCCGTGTTGCGCCCGCACGACGAGTCTCGGCGATTGTCAGTGCTCGGCGTTAGGGTCGCGGGACAGATGAACGTGTGCGCTTGGGCACGTGTGCGATGGAGCACACGTCCGATCGGCATGGCTTCGGGGAATCGGGGGAGGCGGGGCGGGTGAGCAAGCGGAACTGTCTCGTGACGAACGACTGGATCTGCGGCGAGTACGTCCGCTCGCGCAGCCAGGAGTTGATCGACGCGACGGTGCAGCACGTCGGCATCACGGCCGCGTCCGTGGCGATAGGCGTGGCGGTGTCGCTGCCGCTCGCCCTGCTCGCGCGGCGCTGGCGGTTCCTGGCCGCGCCGATCCTCGGCGTGACGACGGTGTTGTACTCGATCCCGTCCCTGGCGATGTTCTCGCTGCTGCTCCCGTTCTTCGGCCTGTCCGCGTCGCTCGTGGTCACGGGCCTCGTCCTGTACTCGCTGACGATCCTCGTGCGGAACATCCTCGCGGGCCTGCGGGCGGTGCCCGAGGAGGCCAGAGAAGCCGCCAAGGGCATGGGGTACGGCCCGCTGCGGCTGCTGTGGGAGGTCGAACTGCCGCTGGCGCTGCCCTCGCTGCTCGCCGGCGTGCGGATCACGACGGTCTCGACGGTGGCGCTCACCACGGTCGGCGCCATCGTGGACAAGGGCGGCCTGGGCACGATGATCCTCGACGGCCTCGACACCCAGTTCAAGGCCCAGGTGCTCACGGCGTCGGTGCTGTGCGTCCTGCTCGCCCTCGCGGCCGACCTGCTGCTCCTCGCGCTCCAGCGCCGGCTCACCCCGTGGACCCGGACGCGTCGAATACGTACGAGCCGTTTCTCGCGCAAGGCGGACGCGGCCCCCGGTGTGGGCAAGGTGGCTGAGCCCGTATGAACGCGATATCCGGCGCCTATGAGTGGCTGACCACATCGGCCAACTGGCAGGGCGAGAAGGGGGTGTGGCACCGGCTCGCCGAGCACCTCTACTTCAGCGGCGTCTGCCTCGCCGTGTCGTGCGCCATCGCCCTGCCGATCGCGTTGCTGCTCGGGCACATCGGCAAGGGCGGCGCCCTCGCGGTGAACATCTCGAACGTGGGGCGGGCGGTGCCCACCCTCGCGGTGCTCGTCCTGCTCACGCTCACCCCGCTCGGGGAGCACGGGGACGTGCCGACGCTGATCGCCCTGGTCCTGTTCGCCGTGCCCCCGCTCCTGACGAACGCGTACGTCGGCATGCGCGAGGTCGACCGCTCGGTGGTCGAGGCCGCGCGCGGCATGGGGATGAGCGGCCGTCAGGTCTTCGGCCGGGTCGAGCTGCCGCTGGCCTACCCCCTGATCATGACGGGGGTGCGGTCGGCCGCCGTGCAGGTCGTCGCCACGGCGACGCTCGCCGCGATGGCGGGCGAGGGCGGCCTGGGCCGGATCATCACGGCCGGGTTCAACCTGCAGAACACGCCGCAGGTGGTCGCGGGCGCCTTCCTGGTGGCGCTGCTCGCCCTGGCCGTGGAGGGCGTGCTCGTCGCGGTGGGGTGGGCCTTCGACCCGATGCGGGGGCGGTCCCGTATGCGTGCCTGAGCATCCGACGGGGCGCACCTCGGGCTCCCTCCTGCCTCTCCCCGCCGCACGTACCGGCCTTCCGGCCCCGAAACGCTCGCGGCCCTGAAACTCTCGAATGGTGGTTCACCGATGAACAGCAGAACGCGTCGCGCGCGACGGATGGCAGGGGCGGCCGCGGCCGTCGT
Organism: Streptomyces sp. NRRL B-1347; assembly: GCF_000720325.1. GTDB lineage: Bacteria > Actinomycetota > Actinomycetes > Streptomycetales > Streptomycetaceae > Streptomyces. The sequence continues at coordinate 63,606 of NZ_JOJM01000025.1, read as the reverse complement.
GACGCTGGGCGCGGGCCTCGCCGCGTGCGGCGGCGACAGCCTGGAGGACGACAAGGACTCGGCCGGCGGCAAGGGCGCGATCGTGGTGGGCTCGGCCCGGTTCACCGAGCAGAAGGTGCTCGCCGAGCTGTACGCGGGCGTACTGCGGGACGCCGGATACGACGCGTCGGTGAAGACCGTGCAGAACCGCGAGGTGTACGAGCCGGAGCTGAAGAAGGGCTCCATCGACGTCGCTCCCGAATACGCGGCCACCCTCGCGGAATTCCTGAACCTGAAGAAGAACGGCTCGGACACGAAGCCGGTCGCGTCCAGTGATCTCGCGACGACGGTCCGCGCACTGACCGAGCTCGCGGAGCCGCGCGGCCTCAAGGTGCTTCCGGCGGGCGGCGCGGTCGACCAGAACGCGTTCGCGGTGACCGAGGACTACGCGAAGGAACACAAGCTCAAGACGCTTTCGGATCTTGGCAAGTCCGGTGAGAAGGTCAGGATCGCCGCCGGTGACGAATGCGAGACGCGGCCGTTCTGCGCCCCGGGCCTGAAGAAGAAGTACGGCATCGACGTCTCCGGAATCGACCCCAAGGGCGTCGGCACCACCCAGTCGAAGCAGGCCGTCAAGAACGGCACGGACCAACTGGTCCTGACGACGACCACGGACGCGACGCTGAAGAACTTCGGCCTCGTGATCCTGGAGGACGACAAGAAGCTCCAGAACGCCGACAACATCCTTCCCGTGGTGAACGAGAAGTCGGCGGGCGACAAGGAGATAGCCGCCGCGCTCGGCAAGCTCACCAAGACGCTCACGACGGACGACCTCATCGAACTGAACCGCAAGGTCGACGAGGAGCGCCAGAAGGAAGGCGATGTCGCGAAGGACTATCTGAAGTCCAAGGGCCTGATCAAGAAGTAAGCGCGGAGATCGCGTGCCGGGTTGCGGAATCCGGCCGGAGGCGGTGGAGTGGCCGGTCGGAGAAGAAGTGGCTCGGCGGGGTGGGGAGTTGTGGTGGGGGCACCGGGATTTTGGCGGGCGAGGCACCAGACTTCGCCTACGCGCGGTAAGTTTCTGGCCATGCCACGTGGACGTCACCGCCATTCCCCACCACTGCACAGGCTGCTTCCTCCGTCGGCGGTCGCAGGCTTCTCCGTCGTCTGCGCCGGCGGCGCCTGGCTGTTCGCGGAACCCGTCGTGCTGCGCGGGCTCGCCGCCGCCGCGGCCGCGAGCGCCGTCCTGGGCTCGGTCGTCATGCGCCGCTGGGACCGGGCCGCGGGCAAGCGGGTCGCGGAGCTCGGCCGGGCGCGCGCGAGCGAGGAGTGGCGCTACGAGGAGCGCATAGCGGAGTGCGAGTCCGACCTCGACGAGGCGCGTGAGCTGCGCTCCAAGCTGGAGAACAAGCTGCGCTCCAAGCGGGCGGAGCTGGCCGCGCTGCGCAACGAACACGCGGCGCTGCTGCGCCGGTACGCGACGGCGGAGACCGAGCGGGCCAGCGCCCTCGAAGGGCGGCGGCTGCTCGCCATAGGGGCCACGACCCCCACCCGCGCGCTGCCGGCGGCTTCTTCGGAGGGCTCCGCCGAGGAGGGGACGCCCGAGGTCTCGCTGTACGAGCGGGCCAACGCGGCGCTCGACCGCCTCGCGGAGCGGGACGCCGGGCCCGAGGTCGCGGCGGAGCCCGAGGCCGAGGTCGAATCCGAGGTCGAATCCGAGGTCGAGGTTCAGTCCGAGTCCACGGACGGCGTGGAACCCGACGCCGCCGCCGACGACGAGCCCGAGGACGGCCACGAGCGGGCCGCGGGCGCGCAGCCGCTGGTTCCGGCCGCGGCGGCCGTCGTGCCGCCCGCGCAGGTCCGCAGGACCGCCGGTGAGGGCGGCTTCGACTTCTTCGGTACGAAGAGCACGGCCCCGGCCGCTCTCGACGCCGTGCAGAACGAGGACCTCGCCGACGTCGTGGGCGAGGAGGCCCTCGCGGTCCACAAGGCGGAGGCCGAGGCAGAGTTCAAGCCGTCGGACGCGGCGACCGACGCGGAGCGCGGGGTGGGCCAGGTCATCGACCTCACCGCCCACGACGAGACGGAGCAGATCGACCTGAAGGGCCTCCGTACGGCCTTGCGCGCCTGACCTTCCGGCCCTTGCCCCGGGGCACCACCCGCAAGCGCTCCGCGTCGGGGCCGGGCCTTGCAAGGCCCGGGGAGTTCCGGGTGGGAGGGTGGGAAGCATCCGCCGCGGCAGCGGTGGGGCGCCGCCCGCGGAGGGCCGCCAGGGTCAGGCCATCCACCGGTCGGGCCGCGCGGCCCGGCGCCCCGTACGGGAGCGCTCCGCCTGCGCACGCAACAGCTCCGCCGCCTCCGCGGAGGGCCGCAGCCGAGCCGTCACCGTACGGCCCGCCCCGGTGTCCACCTTCACGTCGGCGACGCCCTTGAACCGCTCCCAGGGCCCCTGCACGAGCCGCACGCTCTGCACCTTCGCGTGCGGCACCAGGGAGAGCCGCCGTCGGAGCAGCCCGTGCCGCGCGGCGAACACCGCGTCGGTGACGGCGAGTCCGTGCCCCTTCCACCACACCGGGACGCACCACGACGCGCGCGCGGGCGGCCGGGACAGCTCGTCCGGGCCCGGCACCCGCACCCCCGGCAGGACCTGCGTGATCACCGACTCGGCGAGCTCGCGCGGCGCGACCGGCACGAGCACGCCGTTCGCCGACCCGGCCACGTCCAGCTCGACCCGCACCCAGCCGAACCGGCGCCACAGCAGCGGCTCCACGAGCCGTACGGTCTGCACCCGGCCCGGCGGCACCGTCTCGTGCGCCTTGTCGAGCAGCCCGTGGTCCAGGCGCAGCCCGTCGGGGGACTCGCCGACCGTCCAGTCGTACTCCCCGATGAAGCGGCCGACGCTGCTGGCGAAGGCGCCGCCGAGCATGGGAATCCCGGTCGCGATGACGGTCCACACGCTGTGCGTCAGGAACCACAGGAAGGTCGGGACGGTGAGCGTGGCGAGAAGGAGCAGCCAGGGCGCGCCGGTGAGCAGCACGGAGACGGCGAGCATGCGCGGCGGCACGTGCAGCAGCTGCCGCGAGGGCGCCTCGCCGACCTCGTGGGCCGTCTCGGGGGCGAAACCGGCTGCCCGCGCGAGAAGCTCGGCACGCAGCGCGGTGGCGTCGCGCTCGCCGAGATAGGCCAGTTCGTCCTTCTTGTCCGTGCCGACGACGTCCAGCTTCAGCTTGGTGACGCCGACGACGCGGGCCGCGAGCGGCTGGGTCAGGTCGACGGCCTGGAGCCGGTCGAGCCGGATGTGCGCGGTGCGCCGGAACACCAGGCCCGTACGGATGCGCAGCTCGGTGTCGGTGACGGCGAAGTGGGTGTACCACCAGCTCAGGAAGCCGTACAGGGAGCCGCCGACGACGACCGCCGTGGCGACCAGGGCGAGCGAGGTGGCGGTCATGTCGGCCATGCGGCGCTGGGCGCCGTCCGGGTCGTGGAAGGCCCAGCCCATGAGGACGGCGACGGGCGCCCAGGCCCGCCGCAACGGCGTCACGGGATGCAGCCGCCGCTCCCGCGGACCCGCGCCGCCCGTGCCGTCGGTGCTGTCCGTGCCGTCCGCGCGGGGCCCGGGCGCGGCGTCCTCGCGCGGTCCGAGGACCGGTTCCCCGGTCACAGCCCCGCCGATCGGGCTTCGCCGAGCTCGGTGAGGCGGTCGCGGAGGCGCTCGGCCTCCTGCGGGTCGAGGCCGGGGATGCGGGCGTCCGTGGCGGCCGCCGCGGTGTGCAGTTGGACGCCGGCGAGGCCGAAGTAGCGCTCCACGGGCCCTGAGGTCACCTCGACGAGCTGCATGCGGCCGTACGGCACCACCGTCTCCTCGCGCCACAGCACGCCGCGGCTGATGAGCAGGTCGTCGGCCCGCTCCGCGTACCGCCAGGAGAGCCAGTTGCGCTCCAGGAGGTGCCAGCCCCAGGCCGCGAGGGCGAGCGGCAGCACCGCGAAGGCGGCCCAGGCGGGTCCGGCGAACAGGCCGAGCAGCACCCCGAGCGCCACCGCGACCGGCACCAGCCAGACCACGAGCAGCATCCGGCGCATCTTCAGCAGGCCGCGCGGCAGCCCGGTCCACACCGGCTCGCCCGCGTCCGCGCCCGGCGCCGTCATCGGCGTCCCCGTCCCCGTTTCCATGCCTCAAGCCTACGTACGGGATCTGACAGTGGCGTGGCCGCTCCGGTGCGTCAGACTGTGCGCATGAGCCCCACGACGGAGCACAGGAAGACGCGGACAGTGGCGGGTACGGAGCTGACCGAGACGACGGTCGGGGTCGGCGGTGCCGCCGAGAGCACCGACATGGTGCTGAACATCGGCCCGCAGCACCCGTCGACGCACGGCGTGCTGCGCCTGCGCCTCGTCCTGGACGGCGAGCGCATCCAGCACGCGGAGCCGGTCATCGGCTATATGCACCGGGGCGCGGAGAAGCTCTTCGAGGCGCGCGACTACCGGCAGATCGTGATGCTGGCCAACCGCCACGACTGGCTGTCGGCGTTCTCGAACGAGCTGGGCGTGGTGCTCGCCGTGGAGCGGATGCTCGGCATGGAGGTGCCCCAGCGCGCGGTGTGGACGCGCACGCTGCTCGCCGAGCTGAACCGGGTCCTGAACCACCTGATGTTCCTCGGCTCGTACCCGCTCGAACTGGGCGGCATCACGCCGGTCTTCTACGCCTTCCGGGAGCGCGAGGAGCTCCAGAACGTCATGGAGGAGATCTCCGGCGGCCGGATGCACTACATGTTCAACCGCGTCGGCGGCCTCAAGGAGGACCTGCCCGCCGGATGGACCACCCGCGCGCGGGCGGCCGTCGCCTCGGTGCGCTCCCGCATGGACGTGTACGACCGTCTGGTGCTCGGCAACGAGATCTTCCGGGGGCGTACGCGCGGCGTGGGCGTGCTCTCCGAAGAGGCGGTGCACGCCTACGGGGTGAGCGGTCCCATCGCCCGCGCCTCCGGTGTCGACTTCGACCTGCGCCGCGACGAGCCGTATCTGGCGTACGCGGAGCTCGGCGACGTCCTGAAGGTGGTGACCCGCGAGGAGGGCGACTGTCTGGCGCGCTTCGAGTGCCTCCTGGAGCAGACGCACAACGCGCTCGACCTCGCGGACGCCTGTCTGGACCGGATCGCGGAGCTGCCCCAGGGGCCCATCAACCAGCGGCTGCCGAAGGTGCTCAAGGCCCCCGAGGGCCACACGTACGCGTGGACGGAGAACCCGCTCGGCATCAACGGCTACTACCTGGTGTCCAAGGGCGAGAAGACCCCGTACCGGCTCAAGCTCCGCTCGGCCTCGTACAACAACATCCAGGCGCTCACCGAGCTCCTGCCGGGGCAGCTGGTCGCCGACATGGTGGCGATCCTGGGGTCACTGTTCTTCGTGGTCGGCGACATCGACAAGTAGGTCGTCGAGCGCGGTGCCGACGGGCTGGGCCAGCCAGCCGAAGTCGCCGAGCCCGCCCCGCGCGGTCAGCTCGGCCGCCTCGCCCGCGCGCGTGAGGGCGCGCACGTACGCGGCCGGGTCGGTGGTGGCCAGGGCCAGCGGCGGGCGCCCGCCGCTCACTCCCAGGGCGGCGAGGGCGGCCCGCTGGGTGAGCAGCCTGCTGCCGGGCAGGGCGCAGGCGTCGAGCGCCACGTGCGCGGTGATGTCGCAGCCGCCGTCCGGCACGGGAGCCGTCTCCCGGCCCTCGCGGAAGCCCGTCAGCGTCCCGAAGGGCGGCCGGGCATCCCGGGTGTGCGCGTAGTCGACGGCGACGGCGAGGCCGCGGCTCAGCGTCGCCACGGCCGAGGCCCAGGCCGCGTCCCGGGGACGGCCGATCTCCGCCCGCAGGCCGGGTGCGGTGCCCAGCGGCCACCACCGGGCCAGCCAGTCGGCGTCGGGGCCCGCCACGGGGCCGCCCAGCTCCTCGGTGCCGTCGTCGTGGACGAGGGCGTAGCGGGCCGAGCCGTCGGGGGCGGTCTCGGCGACGTCCACGGGGACGTTGTCGAGCCACTCGTTGGCGAACAGCAGACCGCTCACCCCGGCGGGCGGGGCGGCACACCACTGGATGCGCGGGTCGAGGCCTTCGGGGCGCGCGGCGCGTTCCACCGCGTACGCGCGCGTGCGGGCCGCCACGTCGGCGGGCAGCTCCGTGAGGACGCCCGCCGTCAGCTCGCCGCGGCCCGCGCCCACGTCCACGAACGCCACTTCCTTCGGGTGCCCGAGCACGGCGTCCACGCGGCACAGGAGCCGGGCCACGGCGGCCGCGTACAGCGGCGAGGCGTGCACGGACGTGCGGAAGTGCCCCGCCGGTCCCTCGGGGCGGCGGTAGAAGCCGTACGGCCCGTACAGGGCCTCCTCCGTGGCCTCCCGCCAGCCCCGTGCGGAGTGGCTTGCCGCTCGCTGTGCCTCATGCGTCACAGCGAGAAGGCTATGCGGGCCTCCACCTTGGGGAGTACGAGAAGGCCGTACGGATCGCTCCTCGGGTTGACCCGGGGGCCCGGACCGGTTGCCTACGCTGGGTTACGTGCAGCGCCTCTATGACTTTCTCCGCAGACACCCGACGGGGGTCGACGCCTTCTGGGCGTTCGTCCTCCTCGGTCTGTCCGGGCTGAGTGTGGTGGCCGTCGCCGACTCGGAAGGCCACGACCCGACGCTCTTGGTGATTCCGGTCGTCATCGGCCTGTGCCTGGTGGTGGCGCTGCGCCGCCGGTTCACGGAGCACATGCTCGTGCTCGCCGCGGTGATCGGCGCCGCGCAGATGGCCGGCGACGTGCGGCCGAGCATGGCGAACTTCGCGATGCTCGTGATCATCTACACGGCGGCGGCCGACGGCCCCAAGTGGGCCTCGCGGTTCGCCCTCACCGGCGGCCTGGCGGCCGCGCCGCTGTCGCAGCTGCGCTGGCCGGAGCCGTCGACCGGCACGTGGGGCAACGTGCTCTACACCGTCTTCATGATCGTTCCGTTCGCCCTCGCCTGGGTGCTCGGTGATTCGATCCGCACCCGCCGCGCCTACTTCGCGCAGCTGGAGGAGCGCGCCGCCCGCCTGGAGAAGGAGCGCGAGGCGCAGGCCAAGGTCGCGGTCGCGGCCGAGCGGGCCCGCATCGCCCGCGAGCTGCACGACGTCGTCGCGCACAACGTGTCGGTGATGGTCGTCCAGGCCGACGGCGCCGCGTACGTCCTGGACGCGGCGCCCGACCAGGCCAAGCAGGCCCTCGCGACGATCTCCGGCACCGGGCGCCAGGCGCTCGCGGAGATGCGCAGGCTGCTCGGCGTGCTGCGCACCGGCGAGCCCGAGGAGAGCGGGGAGTACGTCCCGCAGCCGGACGTCGAGCAGCTCGACGAGCTGATCGAGCAGGTGCGCGGCGCCGGTCTGCCGGTCGACTTCAAGGTCGAGGGCACCCCGCGCCCGCTGCCCAGCGGCGTGGAGCTGACGGCGTACCGCATCGTGCAGGAGGCCCTCACCAACACCCGCAAGCACGGCGGTGAGAACGCCGGTGCCAGCGTCCGGCTCGTCTACTTCGACGACGGCCTCGGGCTGCTCGTCGAGGACGACGGCAAGGGCGCCCCGCACGAGCTTTACGAGGACGGCGGCGCGGACGGCAGCGGGCACGGCCTGATCGGCATGCGCGAGCGCGTCGGCATGGTCGGCGGCACCCTGGACGCGGGCCCGCGGCCGGGGGGCGGATTCCGCATCAGTGCGCTGCTGCCTCTCAAACCCGCACACTGACACCTGTCACCGGTGCACCGCGGCCGTACGGCCGTGGTTGACTCCGCCTGTGGAGTGCTGTTTCGGCCCGCTCCCGACCGTTCTGCCGACGTTTTCGCCACCGATCCACCCCGAAGGGACCGTGTGATGTCCATCCGCGTGATGCTCGTCGACGACCAGGTGCTGCTGCGCACCGGATTCCGGATGGTCCTCGCCGCCCAGCCGGACATGGAGGTCGTCGCCGAGGCGGGCGACGGCGTGGAGGCCCTGCAGGAGCTGCGGGCCACGGCGGTCGACGTGGTTCTGATGGACGTGCGCATGCCGAAGCTGGACGGCGTGGAGACGACGCGCCGCATCTGCGCCGCGCCCAACCCCCCGAAGGTGCTGATCCTGACCACCTTCGACCTCGACGAGTACGCCTTCTCGGGCCTGAAGGCGGGCGCGTCCGGGTTCATGCTCAAGGACGTGCCGCCCGGCGAGCTGCTCGCCGCGATCCGGTCCGTGCACAGCGGCGACGCGGTGGTCGCGCCGTCCACGACGCGGCGCCTGCTGGACCGGTTCGCGCCGATGCTGCCGGGCTCGGCGGGGCAGCCGCAGCACAAGGAGCTGGAGCGGCTCACCGAGCGCGAGCGCGAGGTCATGATCCTCGTCGCCCAGGGGCTCTCCAACGGCGAGATCGCGGCCCGCCTCGTGCTGTCCGAGGCGACCGTGAAAACCCATGTGGGCCGCATCCTGACCAAGCTGGGCCTGCGGGACCGGGTGCAGGTCGTGGTGCTCGCGTACGAGACGGGTCTCGTGCGCGCGGGCGGCGGCGCGGGCTGAGCCCCTCGCGGGGCCGCGCTCTTCCCGGTCCGGAGGCTGGCGCCCCTCGTGCCCTGCTCTTATTGGCGCTCAGCGCCTCGTCCTCAAACGCCGGACGGGCTGAAGGACCTCAGGTGCGGGCCCGCAGGCAGGATCCGGCCTGTACGGCACCATCCAGCCCGCCCGGCGTTTGAGGACGAGCGCGTCAGCGCGAAAACGCCGTTGCCTCCGGCTAACGGAGCACGCCCTCGATGAACTCGCTGCCGAGCCGTGAGACCACGCCCAGGTCCAGCTGGTGCTGCACGTACCGGCCGCGGCGGCGCGTGGTGATCAGCTCGGCCTTCTTCAGGACGCTCAGGTGCCGGGATATCTCCGGAGCCGTCATGCCGTGGGCGTCCGCCAGCTCACCGGTGGTGTACGCGCCCCGCGCGAGGTGGCGGCACAGGCGCATCCGCACCGGGTGCGACAGCGCGGCCATGCGGCGCGTGAGCTGCTCCACGGATGCGGGCTCGGTCAGGCCGGGGGACCTGATGGGGTAGGTGATCGAGGACTGCCAGCCGTACCGGTGGAGGACCATCACGTGCGGCCAGCCGAGGCTGGTCGGCACCAGGACGAGGCCGCCCTCGGCCGTCCTGGTGTGGCCCGACGCCATCTTGTCGACCGTGATGCGGCGGGCCTCCTCGTCCAGGGTCACCGCCCCGGACATCGCCTTCAGGGCCTCGCCGAGGCCCTTGCGGCGCAGCAGCTCGGTCTTGTGCCGGGCGTCCGCGGCGAGCTGGTGGCTGAGCCGGGCCCAGGTGTCGGAGAAGAACGCCTCGTCGCAGTCCTGCATCAGCTGCCGGAACCAGCCGCGCACGGCGGGCGGGTCGTCCAGGAGCCGCTCGGTGAACGCCACCTGGTGCTCGCCCCGGGCGGCGGCGAGCTCCAGGGCGTGGCGGCCCATCGCCGGGTCGTTCAGCGGGTCCGTGACGCGGTTCTGGTCGTAGGCGAGCTGGCAGGTGAACTCCAGGGCGGCGTCCACGAACTGCTCGTCCGTCAGCTTGTCCAGCTGGTCGAGCTCCTCGGCGAGCGTGGCGCCGGGCAGGGTGCGCTTGCCGGGGATGCCCGCGAAGGGCGCGAAGACGTCCGAGAACGTCGTCCGCCACAGGAAGTCCGCCTCGCACAGGCGGTCCGCCAGGCTCTGGTCCAGGCGCGCGTTGACCGCCGACGCCCAGCCCTGGAGTCCCGGGTGGTGGCCGGTCTCGGACAGCGCGTGCAGCGCCATGCCGAGCTCGGCGAGGGGCGAGGGCACGACATGGACCCGCTCCGGCGTCAGGCCGGTGATGTCGATGGTCACGCTCATGGTCCCTATGGTGCACCGGGCCACTGACAGCGCCGCCGCCGATTGACGACTGGCGTCAATCGGCGGGACGCGGCCCGTGGGTCTGGCGCAGGCTTGAGTCATCGCCGGGGCGCCGATGTCGCCGCCCCGCCAGGACGGGGCCGCTCTCCGCGGCCCGTCCCCTCCCCGCTCCCTCGTCTTCCGGCTCCTTCGTCTCTTCCGGCTCCCTCGCCCTCGATCGCCCGACGGGCTCCGCTGCCTCTGCGGTGCCCGTTAAGTACCATTTGCCATGAAAGGTCGTACGCCATGAGTGTCACCCAGCAGTTCCTGCTCGACAGCTACCGCGCCGCCCAGCACGGGCAGGCCGCGCCGCCCGCGCCCGGCGTCCACGACTGGCAGGTCGTGCGCGAGGTGCGCGACTACGGCCGCTTCAACGCCGTGATCCACGAACGCCCCGCGCACGGACGCCTGCGGTCCGCCCTCCACCGGCTCCTGCACGGCCTCAGGGGAGGCGGCGTACGAACTCCGCGACCGCTTCCTTGACGTCGTCGGCCGTCCACGCCAGGCCGGGGCCGTTCACGGTGACCTCCGTGACGGACAGGCCGGGCGGGCCGTCGGCGAACCAGCGCCAGAACAGCAGGGTCTTCGTCTCCTCGGCCTGGGCGAGCGCCGCCTCGTTCAGCACCTCGGGCGGGTACGGCAGCCACACCTGGAACTGGTGGGTGTGCGGCGGCTCGGGGTGCACGCGTGCCCACGGCACCGCGGAGGCCTCCAGGGCCTCGCGCAGCGCGTCGGCGACCACGCGCGCGTGGGCGACGTACTCCGGCAGGCGCGGCAACACGTTCCGCAGGCCGAGCAGCGCCGAAAGGGCGGTCGGGAACTGCTGGAAACCGAGCCCTCCGTAGCGGTGCCGCCACGCCCGGGCCTCCTCCACTAGGGTCTGCGGACCGGCGAGCGCGGCGCCCGCGACCCCTTCCAGGGACTTGTAGAACGACACGTACACGCTGTCCGCGAGCCCGGCGATCTCGTCCAGGGGGCGGCCGAAGTGCGGCGCGCACTCCCACAGCCGGGCGCCGTCGAAGTGGACCACGGCGTCCCGCTCGCGGGCCGCGGCCACCACCTCCTGGAGCTCGTCCCAGGTGGGCAGCAGGAAACCGGGCTCCCTCAGGGGCAGTTCGAGCATCAGCGTGCCGAAGGGCTCCTCGAAGTCCCGCACCTCGTCGGCCGTGGGCGGGCGCGGGGCGTCCGTGGGGTGCGCCGTGCGCAGGCCGCTCACCGTGACCAGGGCGTCCCGTTCGTGGACCTCCGGGTGGGAGCGCGGGTGCAGCGCCACCGTCGCGTTGCCGGTGCGGCCCGCCCAGCAGCGCAGCGCCACCTGCTGCGCCATCGTGCCCGTCGGGAAGAACGCGGCGGCCTCCTTGCCGAGCAGCCGCGCGACCTCGTCCTCCAGGTCGGCGACCACGCCATCGCCGTACATGTCGGCGGGCCCCTCCAGGTCCGCGACGTCCGCCGCGTCCGCCGCGAGGGCGCTGAGGCGCTCGCCCAGCGAAACGGCCGCAGGGAGGCGGCAGAGGACCCGCCGGGCGCCCCGCGCGGCCGCGATGCGCCGGTCCTGCTCGTCGGGTTCGCCCCCGCCCCCGGGCCCGGCCGCCCCGGGGTCCTCGCGCCGGTCTTCCGGCCCGGCTGCCTCGGGGTTCTCCTGCGGAGCGAGCGCGTCGCCCCGCGCTTCGTGATCGGTCATCCACAGATGATCCCGCGCGGTCGTACGAATGCCCACAGCCTGTGGACAGCCGACGGCGCCGCGCCGACGGATAGCGTTAGCATGACGAGAAATCGTCCGGTACCCCGAGCGGACTGGAACGGAAGGCGTCATCGCGTGAACGCACCTCACCGGCCGGAGCGGCACTCCGACCCCCGAGCGGGCCGCGGCCCCGACCCCAAGGACCGGCCCGCGCGGCTCACCGTGGGCGTCGTCGGCGCGGGCCGCGTCGGCCCCGCCCTGGCCGCGGCGCTCCAGCTCGCCGGGCACCGTCCGGTGGCCGTGTCGGGCGTCTCCGACAGCTCCGTCAGGCGGGCCGCGGAGATGCTCCCGGACGTGCCCCTGGTCTCGCCCGCGCAGGTCCTGGCCCAGGCCGACCTGGTGCTCCTGACCGTGCCCGACGACGCGCTTCCCGGTCTCGTCGAAGGCCTCGCCGAGACCGGCGCGGTGCGCCCGGGACAGCTCCTGGTGCACACCTCCGGGCGGTACGGCACGAAGATCCTCGACCCCGCGCTGCGCGCCGGGGCGCTGCCGCTCGCGCTGCACCCCGCCATGACCTTCACCGGCACCCCCGTGGACGTCCAGCGCCTGGCCGGCTGCTCCTTCGGCGTGACCGCGCCCGAGGAGCTGCGGCTCGCCGCCGAAGCCCTGGTCATCGAGATGGGCGGCGAGCCCGAGTGGATCGCCGAGGAGGCCCGGCCGCTGTACCACGCGGCGCTCGCGCTCGGCGCCAACCACCTGGTCACCCTGGTCGCCGAGGCCATGGAACTGCTGCGCGGCGCGGGCGTCACCGCCCCCGACCGCATGCTCGGCCCGCTCCTCGGCGCGGCCCTGGACAACGCCCTGCGCTCCGGCGACGCCGCGCTGACAGGACCGGTCGCGCGCGGGGACGCGGGCACCGTCGCCGCGCACGTCGCCGAGTTGCGCAAGCACGCGCCGCAGACCGTCGCCGGGTATCTGGCGATGGCCCGCGCCACCGCCGACCGCGCCCTCGCGCACGGACTCCTCAAGCCGGAGCTCGCCGAGGACCTCCTCGGCGTGCTCGCGGGCCCCGGAGGAGCGGCGGGCGGCACCGAGGGATTCCGCGACGGCGAAGCGGACGGAGGAGACCGATGAGCGGCACGCCGATCCGGCTCCTGCACACGGCCGGCGAACTGCGCGCACGCGCGCGTAGCGGCCGCCGGGCCGTCGTCATGACCATGGGCGCCCTGCACGAGGGCCACGCCACGCTGATCCGCGAGGCCCGCCGGCTCGCGGGCGAGGACGGCGAGGTCGTCGTCACGGTCTTCGTGAACCCGCTGCAGTTCGGCGCGGGCGAGGACCTGGACCGCTATCCGCGCACCCTGGAAGCCGACGTGAAGACCTCCGAGCAGGCGGGCGCGGACGTCGTGTTCGCGCCCTCCGCGGAGGAGGTCTATCCCGGGGGCGAGCCGCAGGTCCGCGTCACCGCGGGCCCCATGGGCACGGTCCTCGAAGGCGCCACGCGCCCCGGGCACTTCGACGGCGTCCTCACCGTCGTCGCCAAGCTGCTGCACCTGACGGCCCCCGACGTGGCGCTGTTCGGCCAGAAGGACGCCCAGCAGCTCGCCCTGATCCGCCGCATGGCGCGGGATCTGAACTTCCCCGTGGAGATCGTCGCCATACCGACGGTCCGCGAGGAGGACGGCCTCGCCCGCTCCAGCCGCAACCGCTATCTGTCCCCGGCCGAGCGCCACACCGCGCTCGCGCTCTCCCGCGCCCTGTTCGCGGGCCGCGACCGGCACGCCGCGCAGGAGGCCCTGCGCGCGCGGGCCGCGCTCGCCCCGGCCACCCCCGCGCGCGCGGACGCGCTGAACGCGCTCGGCGAGTCCCGCGCGGCAGCCGACGCGCACGCGGTCGCCCAGGCCGCGCCCGCGGGCCCCGAGGCCGTCCTCGCGGCCGCGCGGCAGGTCCTCGACGAGGCGGCACGCCTCCGGCCCCCGCTCGTCCTGGACTACGCGGCGCTCGTCGACCCGTCGGACTTCCGGCCGGTCGCACGCGGCCACCAGGGCGACGCGGTGCTCGCCGTCGCCGCCAAGGTCGGCACCACCCGCCTCATCGACAACCTCCCGCTGACCTTCGGAGGCCCGGCGTGACCGCGTCCGCCCGGGCCGCCACGAGCCCCCGTACGACCGTGATCGGAGCCCTCGCATGAGCGGTACTGGCATACGGCTGCACGCCCCCGCCCCCGGCTGGTCCCTCGACGCCGACGTCGTGGTCGTCGGCTCCGGAGTGGCCGGTCTGACGGCCGCGCTGCGCTGCGCGGCGGCGGGCCTGGAGACCGTCGTCGTCACCAAGGCGCGCCTGGACGACGGCTCCACGCGCTGGGCGCAGGGCGGCATCGCCGCCGCGCTCGGCGAGGGCGACACCCCCGAGCAGCACCTGGACGACACCCTCGTGGCGGGCGCGGGCCTGTGCGACGAGGAAGCGGTGCGCACCCTCGTCACCGAGGGACCCGACGCCGTGCGCCGCCTCATCGAGACGGGCGCCCGGTTCGACGCGGCCGCCGAGGGCGGACTCGCGCTGACCCGCGAGGGCGGGCACCACCGGCGCCGCATCGCGCACGCGGGCGGCGACGCGACCGGCGCGGAGATCTCCCGCGCCCTCGTCGAGGCGGTCCGCGAGCGCGGCATACCCACCGTCGAGAACGCCTTGGTCCTGGACCTCCTGACGGACGACCAGGGGCACGCGGCGGGCGTGACCCTGCACGTCATGGGGGAGGGCCAGCACGACGGCGTGGGCGCCGTGCGCGCGCCCGCCGTGGTGCTCGCCACCGGCGGCATGGGCCAGGTCTTCTCGGCGACGACGAACCCGTCCGTGTCCACGGGCGACGGCGTGGCGCTCGCCCTGCGCGCGGGCGCGGAGGTCTCCGACCTGGAGTTCGTGCAGTTCCACCCGACGGTGCTCTTCCTGGGCGCCGACGCGGAGGGCCAGCAGCCGCTGGTCTCCGAGGCCGTGCGCGGTGAGGGCGCCCACCTCGTGGACGCGGACGGCGTGCGCTTCATGGTGGGCGCCCACGAGCTCGCCGAGCTGGCCCCGCGCGACATCGTCGCCAAGGGCATCATGCGCCGCATGCAGGAACAGGGCGCCGAGCACATGTACTTGGACGCCCGCCACTTCGGCGCCGACATGTGGGCCACGCGCTTCCCGACGATCCTCGCCGCCTGCCGGGCGCACGGCATCGACCCGGTGACCGAGCCCGTCCCGGTGGCCCCCGCCGCGCACTACGCCTCCGGCGGCGTCCGCACCGACCTGCACGGCCGCACCACGGTGGCGGGCCTGTACGCGTGCGGAGAGGTCGCCTGCACGGGCGTGCACGGCGCGAACCGGCTCGCCTCCAACTCCCTCCTGGAGGGCCTGGTCTACGCCGAGCGCATCGCGGCGGACATCGCCGCCCGGCAGGCCGCGGACACCCTCCACGCGCGCGTGCCCGCCCCGGTGGCGGCCCCGGAGCAGCCCGCCCACCCCCTGCTGCCCCCGGAGGCCCGCTTCGCCATCCAGCGGGTCATGACCGAGGGCGCCGGAGTGCTGCGGTCCGCCGCCTCGCTCGCCGAGGCCGCCGAGCGGCTCGCCGGGATCCACGCGGACGCGGCGGGCGCGCTCGCCGAGGACGGCAAGACCGCCGAGCCGGGCGTCGACGCCTGGGAGACCACCAACCTCCTGTGCGTGGCCCGCGTCCTGGTGGCGGCGGCCCAGCGGCGCGAGGAGACTCGTGGCTGCCACTGGCGCGAGGACCACGGGGCCCGCGACGACGCGGCGTGGGGACGCCACATCGTCGTACGCATCAATCCCGACCGCACTCTCGCCACCCGCACCACCGACAACGCCAGCTTCCCCAGCACTCAGGAGCAGTGACCGACGTGAGCACCACCGGCACCCCCGAACTCCCCATCGCCGACAGCGGCTGCGGCGACGCCTGCGGCTGCGGCGACGAGGCGCCCGACTCCATGGCCTGCGGACTCGACCCGTCGCTCGCCGAGCTCCTGGCCGCCGCCGGGCTCGACCCCGTGCAGGTCGAGGACATCGCGCACCTCGCGATCGCCGAGGACATGGAGTTCTCGCCGGACGCCGTGGACGTCACGACGGTCGCCACCATCCCCGAAGAGGCCGTCGCCACCGCCGACTTCACGGCGCGCGAGGCGGGCACCGTCGCGGGCCTCAGGGTCGCAGAGGCCATCGTCTCCGTGGTCTGCGCGGACGAGTTCGAGGTGGAGCGGCACGTCGAGGACGGCGAGCGCGTCGAGGCCGGTGACGTCCTCCTGAGCATCACCACCCGCACCCGTGACCTGCTCACCGCCGAGCGCAGCGCGCTGAACGTGCTGTGCCGCCTGTCCGGCATCGCGACCGCCACGCGCACGTGGGCGGACGCCCTGGAGGGCACCGGGGCGAAGGTCCGCGACACCCGCAAGACGACGCCGGGCCTGCGCTCCCTGGAGAAGTACGCGGTCCGCGCGGGCGGCGGCGTCAACCACCGCATGTCGCTCGCCGACGCGGCCCTCGTCAAGGACAACCACGTGGTCGCTGCGGGCGGCGTGGCCCAGGCCTTCAAGGCCGTCAGGGACGCCTTCCCGGACGTGGCGGTCGAGGTCGAGGTGGACACCCTCCACCAGCTGCGCGAGGTCGTGGAGGCGGGCGCCGACCTGATCCTCCTGGACAACTTCACGCCCGGCGAGACCGAGGAGGCCGTCGCGATCGTCGGCGGCCGCGCGCTCCTGGAGTCCTCTGGCCGCCTCACCCTGGAGAACGCCAGGGCGTACGCGGAGACGGGCGTCGACTTCCTCGCGGTCGGCGCCCTCACGCACTCATCGCCGATCCTGGACATCGGCCTCGACCTGCGGGACGCCGCCGAGGCCCCCGCGCGCGGGGCGGAGTAACCCGCCATGCTGCTCACGATCGACGTCGGCAACACCCACACCGTCCTCGGGCTCTTCGACGGCGAGGACATCGTCGAGCACTGGCGCATCTCCACCGACGCCCGGCGCACCGCCGACGAACTGGCGGTGCTCCTCAACGGCCTGATGGGCATGCACCCGCTGCTCGGCGAGGAGCTGGGCGACGGCATCGACGGCATCGCGATCTGCTCCACGGTCCCGTCCGTCCTGCACGAGCTCCGCGAGGTCACCCGCCGCTACTACGGCGACGTTCCTGCCGTCCTCGTGGAGCCCGGCATCAAGACCGGCGTCCCCATCCTCATGGACAACCCCAAGGAGGTCGGCGCCGACCGCATCATCAACGCGGTCGCGGCGGTCGAGCTCTACGGAGGGCCCGCGATCGTCGTGGACTTCGGTACGGCGACGACGTTCGACGCGGTCTCCGCGCGCGGCGAGTACGCGGGCGGCGTCATCGCGCCCGGCATCGAGATCTCCGTGGAGGCCCTCGGCGTACGCGGCGCGCAGCTGCGCAAGATCGAGCTGGCCCGGCCGCGCAGCGTCATCGGCAAGAACACCGTGGAGGCCATGCAGGCGGGTATCCTGTACGGCTTCGCGGGCCAGGTCGACGGCGTCGTACGGCGGATGGCCCGCGAGCTCGCGGGCCCGCAGGGGGAGCCCGGTGACGTCACGGTCATCGCCACGGGCGGGCTCGCGCCCATGGTGCTCGGCGAGGCGTCGGTCATCGACGAGCACGAGCCGTGGCTGACGCTGATCGGCCTCCGCCTGGTCTACGAGCGGAACGTGTCCCGTACTTGACGTTCCGTCAGGCAACCCCGGCCCCCTCCGGGGAGTCTCTCCCGGGAGGGGTTCTGAGCGGGTGTGGGGGCTGGGTGCCTGATGGGCGTGGGACGCATGAGGCGTAGGGGGCGGTGGGGCGCCGCGGTGGCCCTGGCGGCGGCGACGCTCACGGCCGCCGCGCCGGTCGCCGAGGCGACCACGGCCCGTGTGACGCGCGCGGAGGCCGCGTACGTGCCCGCGGGAGCCGAGGCCCCCGCGCCCCTCTCCACGGTCGAGCCCACCAGCTCCTCCGGGCCCTCCGGGCTCACCGACGAGCCCCGGCCGGCCGGGCGCATGGCCGAGACCGGCGCGGGGGTGCTCCCGTGGATCGCGATCGGCGGAGCGGCGGCCCTCGGCGTAGGGGCGGTCACCTTCGCCACGACACGCCGCCGCGCCGACTAGGGGCGCCCCGCCCGGGCGTGCGCACGCCCCGTCCCGACGGGTGCGCGGGACTCCGGCGCCGGTGCGCCGCGGGCAGGGGCGACGCGTCGCGCAAACGGGTGAGTTAAGACGATTTTGTCCTTTGCGCGCGTATCGTCACCCCATGCCCACGCCATACGGATCCCGGGGCGGCATGGCCTTCGGCGCACCGGAGCTGCGCGTGCTCCGCCGCGCCCTGGCCCTCGCCCTGCACCCCAGTACCGCTCACGCCCTCGACGACCAGGCCGTGCAGGACTGCGTGCGCCTCGCCGACGACATCGACGAGACGGTGCGCGAAGGCGCACGGCTGCGCGCCTTCCTGGTGGCCGACCTCGCGCGTTACCGGGCGGCGCTCCCCGGCACCGCCGCCGGCTATCTGGAGCTCCTGGAGGACGTGCTCGCCACCGGCTACCGGCCCGCCCCCGACGACCTCGCGGCGCTGCGCGCCCTGCGCGGCACCCCGCGCGCGGCCGCCCTGCTCGCCCGCTGCGAGGGCCTCGCCGAGCGGGCCCTGCGCGCCCGCCTCGCGGCGGCGGGCGAAGCCCGGGCGGCGGACAGCCGCACCGCGCCCCCGCCCCGGCCCCTGGTGCCGCAGTCCCGCACCCGGCTCCTCGCCCTGCCCGGCGGCCGCGCCGCCGACGGCGACAAGCCCGCGCCCCGGCCGAACCCGCCCGCCGAGCCCCCCGCGACGCCGCCCGCGCGGCCCCGCCCGGTGCCCACCCCGGCCGAGGTGTTCCCGCCCAAGCGCCCGGCACCGCCCCCCGCCCCGTCGCAGCGGCTCGCGGCGGGCTAGCTACGCTGGGGGGCATGGAATACGTCTCCGCGCTCGTGCCCCCCGTAGTGATGGCCGTGTTCTTCATCGGCCTCATCGTGACGATCGTCAAGACCCAGGGCGGCGCCAACAAGGCGAAGGAGGACGCCGCCGTCGACGCGGCGATCGCCAGTGCCGAGTCCGTCCGGCAGTCACCGAAGGCCGGCGGCGCCTGACCGAGGCGCCCGTCCACGGCCCCTCAACGGCGTACGGCCCACCCCTTCCACGCGGGCCGTACGCCCTTTTTGTCATGAAAGTCGGCGTTATGGGATGTCCATCCCATCCTTCCCGTCTTTCGCGGCTTCAGTGACTTGGGTCACTTCGCCCACTATTGTTCTGCTGTGCCTCGCCCCTTGGGAGAACTCGAAGACGCAGTGATGACACGGGTGTGGAAGTGGAACCGCCCCGTGACCGTTCGAGAAGTCCTGGAAGACCTTCAACAGGAACGGTCGATCGCGTACACCACTGTGATGACCGTTCTGGACAATCTCCATCAGAAGGGCTGGGTGCGCCGCGAAGCGGAAGGCCGCGCCTATCGATATGAGGCGGTCTCGACCCGCGCCGCCTACTCGGCCGCACTCATGAACGAAGCCTGGTCGCAGAGCGACAACCCCGCGGCCGCTCTCGTCGCCTTCTTCGGCATGATGTCGCCGCAGCAGCGGGAAGCCCTCACCGACGCGGTCCGCATGGTGGAATCCCATGAGAACCCGGTGGGCCCGGCGAGCTCCGCAAGCCCGGCGAACCAGGCGAACCCCGAGAACCGCGCGAACCCCGACGGCCCTGACCGGGTGGCCGGGCGATAGCGTCCGCCCATGCCAGCCGAGCCCGACGAACTCCCCGCGGCGCACGCCGAAGTCCCGCCGCTCCGCGACTCCGCGCCAAATGCCGTCTCCGTACGCAGGGCGCGCACCACGGATGTGCCCGCCGTGCGGTCCCTGCTCGACTCGTACGCCCGCCGGGGTGTCCTGCTCGACAAAGCGACCGTCACGCTTTACGAGGACATCCAGGAGTTCTGGGTCGCGGAACGCGGCGGCGGCAACGGCAAAGCGGGGACCGTGGTCGGCTGCGGGGCCCTGCACGTGATGTGGGAAGACCTGGCCGAAGTCCGTACCCTCGCGGTGAATCCTGAGGTCAAGGGCGCGGGCGTGGGGCATCAGCTGCTCGGTAAGTTGCTTCGGACCGCGCGCTGGCTCGGTGTCCGGCGCGTTTTCTGCCTCACCTTCGAAGTCGACTTCTTCGCCAAGCACGGCTTCGTGGAGATCGGCGAGACGCCCGCGGATACCGTCGACACAGATGTCTACGCGGAGCTCCTTCGTTCCTATGACGAGGGCGTCGCGGAGTTCCTCGGCCTCGAACGAGTGAAACCGAACACCTTGGGCAACAGCCGGATGCTTCTGCATCTGTGATCGTGACCGGGCTATTCCGGGCTGTCACATGGCCGGGTGCCCTATGTCCGAAACGCGCATGTTTCCCGGGATCTCGTGGAGCCGGTCTCTCCCAGGGGTTTGTGTTTTTCCAGGAAAAGCGGTTTGCTTTCCGACGTACTGCAGTGCTGCATATAACAGGGGGCGGCGAATCGGCGGCTCAGGCCGCGTGGCCCGGCCCTGAAGTTATCGATGAAAGGAAATCCGGTGGCACAGAAGGTTCAGGTCCTTCTTGTCGATGACCTCGACGGCGGCGAGGCGGACGAGACCGTGACGTTCGCCCTTGACGGCAAGAGCTACGAGATCGATCTCACCACCGCCAACGCAGACAAGCTCCGCGGGCTTCTCGAGCCGTACCTCAAGGGCGGTCGGCGCACCGGGGGCCGCGCGAGCGGTCGTGGCAAGGGGCGCGCCCCGGCGGCGAGCCAGAGCCAGGACACCGCGCAGATCCGCGCGTGGGCGAAGGAGAACGGCTTCGAGGTCAACGACCGCGGCCGCGTCCCGGCGTCGATCCGCGAGGCCTACGAGAAGGCCAACGGCTGATTGCTCGCACGCCGCAAGCGGACCCGGTGGCACTGCGTCGCCGCCGTGTCCACGAGCCGTACGAGATCGGAGCCCGTGGCGGAGCCGGAATGGGGGTCGGTTCCGCTGCCGTCCAGGGCCCGCGCCGCCGTGCGCGGTGCCAGGGCCGCCAGCGTCGTGAGCGACGGCAGTGCGGCTTCCACTTCGTGTCCGGGCTCCGGGGGGCGCAGCCACACGGCGGCCCCCCGTGAGCCGGGCATTCCCGGCGGCGTCGGAGCGTCGATCAGGCCGCCCGTGCCGATCGCCGTGAGATCCAGGGGAATGTCCCCCCACTCCAGCCAGTCGAGCAGCCCCGGCAGTTCGTCGGCGCTGCCCGCGGCCACCAGGAGCCGCATCGTTCCGCCGTGCAGGGCCACGGGGGCCTTCGGGCCCAGGTGGCGCAGCGCGGCGAAGCCCGCCTCGGCCGGCAGCTGAAGGACGTCGAAGCGCACGCCCGTGACCAGACGGAGGGCCGTCCCGGGCCCCGGCCCGGTACGCACCGGCCAGTCGAGGTCCCGCTCGTACCACCGTCGTACCGGGTCGTCCCGCAGCGCGCTGTCGCGTCGGCTACGCGGTTCGGTGGGCGGCCTGGGGTGCGGAACGCTGGGGAGGGCCATGCCAGGAGCAACCGCCCGAGGCGTACGCGAGTTACGGCGAACGTCACGCACGGTGGCGCACTGGTTGCGCACGGTGGCGAAATCGGGCGCGTATCAGGGACCCCTCCGGCGCAAGGGTGTTCGCCCGTAGCGGAGGGAACCGGTGTGCGCCGCATGGAGTGTCAGTGCATACGGGTAAGACATCCCTAGTGGGGAGGGGCGACACGCGGTGTTCAGGCGTCTCACGTTCGCCAACGGCGTACTGATGGCGAGGGTAACTGCCTGGCCTGCGGGAACATCGTCTCGCACCATCGGGTTGGAGCATGTGTCGGCGTATGAGTCAGGAAGCGTTCCCTACCGTAGTGAGGGTGATCCGGACGGGTGTCGGCAGTTGGAATGAGCGGTCCCCGCTTGCGGGACTAAGCTGCGGAAGGACAGGGAGGGGACCGACCCCTTACTGCCTGACCGCTCTGAGGAGCGATTAACGATGTTCGAGAGGTTCACCGACCGCGCGCGGCGGGTTGTCGTCCTGGCTCAGGAAGAAGCCCGGATGCTCAACCACAACTACATCGGCACCGAGCACATCCTCCTGGGCCTGATCCACGAGGGTGAGGGTGTCGCCGCTAAGGCCCTGGAGAGCCTCGGGATTTCGCTCGAGGCGGTCCGCCAGCAGGTGGAGGAGATCATCGGGCAGGGGCAGCAGGCCCCGTCCGGCCACATCCCCTTCACCCCCCGTGCCAAGAAGGTCCTGGAGCTGTCGCTCCGCGAGGCCCTTCAGCTGGGCCACAACTACATCGGCACGGAGCACATCCTGCTCGGCCTGATCCGCGAGGGCGAGGGCGTCGCCGCCCAGGTCCTGGTCAAGCTGGGCGCCGATCTCAACCGGGTGCGGCAGCAGGTCATCCAGCTGCTCTCCGGCTACCAGGGCAAGGAGACCGCCACCGCCGGCGGTCCTGCCGAGGGCACGCCCTCCACGTCCCTGGTCCTCGACCAGTTCGGCCGGAACCTCACCCAGGCCGCTCGTGAGTCCAAGCTCGACCCGGTCATCGGGCGCGAGAAGGAGATCGAGCGGGTCATGCAGGTGCTGTCTCGCCGCACCAAGAACAACCCGGTCCTGATCGGTGAGCCCGGCGTCGGCAAGACCGCCGTCGTCGAGGGCCTCGCCCAGGCCATCGTCAAGGGCGAGGTGCCCGAGACGCTCAAGGACAAGCACCTCTACACGCTGGACCTCGGCGCCCTGGTCGCCGGCTCCCGCTACCGCGGTGACTTCGAGGAGCGCCTGAAGAAGGTCCTCAAGGAGATCCGCACCCGCGGCGACATCATCCTGTTCATCGACGAGCTGCACACGCTCGTGGGTGCGGGTGCCGCCGAGGGCGCCATCGACGCGGCGAGCATCCTCAAGCCGATGCTGGCCCGCGGCGAGCTCCAGACCATCGGTGCGACCACGCTCGACGAGTACCGCAAGCACCTGGAGAAGGACGCGGCCCTCGAGCGCCGCTTCCAGCCGATCCAGGTCGCGGAGCCGTCCCTTCCGCACACCATCGAGATCCTCAAGGGTCTGCGCGACCGCTACGAGGCCCACCACCGCGTCTCGATCACGGACGAGGCCCTCGTGCAGGCGGCCACCCTCGCCGACCGGTACATCTCGGACCGCTTCCTTCCGGACAAGGCGATCGACCTGATCGACGAGGCCGGTTCCCGGATGCGCATCCGCCGGATGACCGCGCCGCCGGACCTCCGCGAGTTCGACGAGAAGATCGCGGGCGTCCGCCGGGACAAGGAGTCGGCGATCGACTCCCAGGACTTCGAGAAGGCCGCGTCCCTGCGCGACAAGGAGAAGCAGCTCCTCGCCGCGAAGGCCAAGCGCGAGAAGGAGTGGAAGGCCGGCGACATGGACGTCGTCGCCGAGGTCGACGGCGAGCTCATCGCCGAGGTCCTCGCCACGGCCACCGGCATCCCGGTCTTCAAGCTGACGGAGGAGGAGTCCTCCCGTCTGCTGCGCATGGAGGACGAGCTCCACAAGCGCGTCATCGGCCAGAAGGACGCCGTCAAGGCGCTCTCGAAGGCGATCCGGCGTACGCGTGCCGGTCTGAAGGACCCGAAGCGCCCCGGCGGCTCGTTCATCTTCGCGGGCCCGTCCGGCGTCGGTAAGACCGAGCTGTCCAAGGCCCTCGCCGAGTTCCTCTTCGGTGACGAGGACGCGCTGATCTCCCTCGACATGTCGGAGTTCAGCGAGAAGCACACGGTGTCGCGTCTCTTCGGCTCGCCCCCCGGCTACGTGGGGTACGAAGAGGGCGGCCAGCTGACCGAGAAGGTCCGCCGCAAGCCGTTCTCCGTCGTCCTCTTCGACGAGGTCGAGAAGGCCCACCCGGACATCTTCAACTCGCTGCTCCAGATCCTGGAGGACGGTCGTCTGACCGACTCCCAGGGCCGGGTCGTGGACTTCAAGAACACGGTCATCATCATGACGACCAACCTCGGCACGCGGGACATCTCCAAGGGCTTCAACCTGGGCTTCGCCGCCCAGGGCGACACGAAGACCAACTACGAGCGGATGAAGAACAAGGTCTCGGACGAGCTGAAGCAGCACTTCCGTCCCGAGTTCCTCAACCGTGTGGACGACGTCGTCGTCTTCCCGCAGCTGAGCCAGGGCGACATCCTCGAGATCGTCGACCTGATGATCGGCAAGGTGGACGAGCGCCTGAAGGACCGGGACATGGGCATCGAGCTCTCCCAGTCCGCGAAGGAGCTCCTCGCCAAGAAGGGCTACGACCCCGTCCTGGGTGCCCGGCCGCTGCGCCGCACCATCCAGCGCGAGGTCGAGGACACGCTCTCCGAGAAGATCCTCTTCGGTGAGCTGCGTCCGGGCCACATCGTGGTCGTCGACACGGAGGGCGAGGGCGAGACCGCCACGTTCACCTTCCGCGGCGAGGAGAAGGCCGCGCTGCCGGACGTCCCGCCGATCGAGTCGGCCGCCGGTGGCTCGGGGCCGAACCTGAGCAAGGAGGCGTAGCCCTCAGGGCCGCGCCGACGGGACTGCCCCGGACCGTTTCGTACGGTCCGGGGCAGTCCTCTTTTGTTTATGCGGGCGGAGTGTTCCGGGACCTTGCAAACCGGAAGTGCCGTGGGCGCCGGAATACATCAGGAGGGCCTCCTGCGGGGTTCCGGCGGGGAGCACCGGCATTGTCCGCGCCGCAGAGGCAGAGTGTTTCCAGCCGCAATGGGGCGCCGGGGTGAGATAGGCGAGTACGTACGGATCGACGAAGTCGGGCACTTCCCTCGGTGGTGCGGGCGCCGGAAATGCTCATCCGCGCATAGGGGCCGACGGGAACGCGGTTCCAGGGCCACGGGGGCGGAACGGCACTCACAGGTGCGGGGCGGCGTCGACCGGGCCGATGGCCTCCCGCAGCACGCGCGCCAGGTCCTCCTCCGTGGGCAGCAGCTGACGGCCGCGCGGGGGCAGCGAGGTGTAGGTGGCCTGGCCGCTGCTCGTCTCGATGAGCACGCCGATGGTGGGGGCGTCCCGGTCGGGGTCGCGCACCAGCCGGTCCACCGCCCGCACTTGGGTGTCCAGACGGGTGAGGTGGGTGGGGCGCGCGGTGGTCGTCCCGAGCGCGCAGGCGACGTAGCGGCGCAGGGTGAGGTGGTAGAAGAGCAGGTCCACGCGGTGGTACTGGTCACCGGCGAGGACGGGGTAGCGGCAGCCGACGAAGGCGAAGCCGGTGCCGAGGCCGGTGAGGACCCGGACCATCCGGTTCGCGATCGACTCCTCGTACGTGGGGTCGGCCGCGGGGCCCTTGTCGTCCAGGCGCAGGAAGTCCAGGCGGTAGGGGTCGCAGGCGAGTTCGGCGAGGGCGGGGGAGCCCGCGGGCAGGGTCACGTCGTCCGCGAGCGGGGTGGTGCCGCGCTGCGGGAGGTGCAGGCGCTGGCGGATGGCCAGGTTCAGATGCGCCCGCGACCAGCCGTTGCGGACGGCCTCGGTCGCGTAGAAGTCCCGTTCCGCGCGGGTGTGCAGTTTGTCGAGCAGCACCGTGATGTGGCTCCAGGGGAGCTGGGCGACCGGGCGCTGGGCGATGAGTGCGGGCCAGGTGTGCGCCATCTTCGGCGTCTGCACGAGGTTCCGGTACGAGAAGATCCGCTGCCGGGGGAAGGCGCCCCGGAGGTCCGTGGCGAGCCGGGCCACGATGCCGGTGCCCCAGCCGTCCTCTGTCTGGCGGGCCAGGATCAGCTTGCCGATCCGCCAGTACATCTGGACCAGTTCGGTGTTCACGGCCCGCCGGGTGCGGAGGCGGGCCCCCTCTGCCGTGGCCTTCGCTTCGGCCAGCAGATCTTCGTACTTGTGCATGGGGCGAGGCTCGCGCAGCGGGTGCTTTACAGGGGCGGGAACTCTGAGGGGTCATCCGAACGTGTGGGGGTGGTTTGGGAGTTCGGCTCCTTACGGGGCATGGACCGGACGTTTCGATCGGTGCGGACGGGCTGCTTCGGTCGGTGCGGACCGGCCGTTCAGTCGGAGGGCGAGGTGAGTGAGGTGTGCGTCTCCACCGTCATGCGGGTCGGCAGGTCCGCCAGGCCGCGCACCCGCTTGGCGTGCACCACGACGCGGCTCAGCGTGGGGTGCGGGGCGAGCGCCGAGAGGTCCAGTTCCACCTTGTGCGCCATCACGCGCAGCAGGCGCAGCTCCGGGAAGAGCTCGGTCAGGCGCGGTGCCGCCGACTCCCAGAGGGCCGAGTGGTTGAGCCGGAGCGTGCGGACCGTCGGCAGGCGCAGCTCCGGCGGGGCGGTGGCCAAGGGGCCAGTGGACAAGGTGAGCTGGTCGAGCTCGGGGAGGCGGGCGAGCGCCTGCCAGTGGTCGGGCGCCGACGGGTAGGAGTCCCGCGCGGCGATCACCCAGTTGAGGGTCGGCCACCGGTCGATCGCGGCCGCGTCCCGCAGGTACCGGCGCGGACCGAAGAGGCCGAACGTCCGCAGCGGCGCCTCGGCGGGGAAGAGCGCGAGGCTCCACGGCTCGCGCACGTCGAGGACGCGCAGCTCGGTCAGGGAGCCCAGGGACGCGCACGCCTCGGGCCGCAGCCGGCCGGGCGGGACCCGGAGGTCCAGGACGACGGGGTCGCAGGCCGTGAGGATGCGCGAGGCCGCCTCGACGCCGACGGTCTCCCTGATGTCCAGGTGCCGGGGGCGCAGGCCGAGGCGCACGAGTTCGGTGATCTCGTCGTCGGAGCGGAGCGTGAAGTGGGTCTCGCCGTCGTCGAGCCGGGCGACGACCTGCTCCGCGTACAGGCGGCGGTCGAAGCGGCTCCAGCCCCACATGAGCTGGCCGCGCACGGACTGGTCGGGGTGGCTCGTGAAGCGGGCGAGGAAGGGGATCGCCGCGTCGGACGGGACGTGCGTGGCCGCGATGGTGACGTTGAGGGCGTCGGCCGCGGTCAGGCCGTCGGGCCCCGGCAGCAGGTCGAGCACCATGGGGCCGACCGCGCCCAGCTTGCGGGCGTCGGCGGCGTCGCGCGGCGGCACCAGCTCGGCCGTGCGCCGCTCCACC
This sequence comes from Streptomyces sp. NRRL B-1347, assembly GCF_000720325.1. Lineage (GTDB taxonomy): Bacteria > Actinomycetota > Actinomycetes > Streptomycetales > Streptomycetaceae > Streptomyces. The sequence continues at coordinate 36,961 of NZ_JOJM01000025.1, read as the reverse complement.
TCCGTGCGGACCGCGGGGTCGAGCTCGGCCGCGTGCTCCAGGCAGGCCGCCGCGAGGAGGTGGACGCGGGCGCGCGGGGCGTCGCGCAGCTTGTCGCCGTGGGCCAGCAGGTCGCGCAGGATCTCGGCCCGCTCGCGCGGCCGCGCCTGCGCCACCGCCATGCGGATCACGTCCTCCCACTGGTCGTCCGCCGCGTGGCGCGCGAGCATGCCGAAGTCGCCCTCGTCGACGGCCGCCCGCGCGCCCAGGAAGTCCTGGAAGGTGCGGTGGACGAACACGGCCGTGTCCGGGCCCGGCTCGCTGAGCAGTCCGCTGCGCTGGAGGAAGTGGTCGTACACCGCGGGCGCGGCGCCGAGCGCCGCGAGCTCCGGCACCGCGGGGAGCGCGTCCGCGATGATCGTCTCCGCCCGCGAGCGGTCCATCTCCGTACGGCCGTTGCGGATCAGCCAGTACGCGAGCCGCTGCAGGACCTGGAGCTGGGGCTCCTCCCGCAGCTCCGGCATGCCCATGTGGCGCTCGCGGTCCCGGCGGAGCAGGAGCATGGACAGGGCCGCCGTGTAGAGGTCCTTGCGGCCGAGGGGGAGGAAGCCGCGGCGGTCCCGGTGCAGGGCGCAGATCAGGCCGCACATCAGCGGGTTGGTGGCGAGGCGGCCCAGGTCGGGCTTGGCCCGGACGGCGGCGAGCAGCTGGGTCTCGTAGGCCGCGAGCGCCGCGTCGTCGTCCGGGGCGCCCGTCGTCGCGGCCGCGTGCCAGCGGCCGATGAACGCGGCCACGTCGGGGCCGCGCATCGGCGCCAGCGTCAGCTCCGTGAAGCCCTCGTCGGCCAGCCAGTCGTCCCGTACGGCGGAGGGGCGGGACGTCACCAGCCAGCGGTTGCCGGGGTAGGCGTCCATGAGGTCCGCCAGCCACGCGCGCGTGCGGGCGCGCTCCGCGTCGGGGACCTCGTCGATGCCGTCGACCAGGAGCAGGGCCCGGCGCGCCGTGAGCACGCGCGCCTCCCAGCCGTCGGGCTGCTCCCCGGCCAGGGGCGAGCCCACGGCCGCCAGGAAGTCCCTGGGCGCGGGCAGGCGCTCGCCGTGGCGGGTGAGGGTGCGCAGCGGCAGGACGTAGGGGACGCGGTCGTAGAGGTACGCCATCCGCTCGTCGAGGTCCTGGCGCGCCGCCGAGACCGCGAGCCACTGCACCAGGGTCGTCTTGCCGGAGCCCGCCTCGCCGCGCAGGAGGACGCGGTCGTGGGTGGCGAGGGCCTGGTCGGCGGGGTGGGGCTCGGCCTGTTCGAGGCGCTTGCCGAGGATCTCCTGCCAGTCGTCGCCCGGTTCGACGTCGCCGACGTGGACCTCTTCGCGCGGGGTCGCGAGGAGGCTCATGTACGCCGCGTCCAGCGGCCACTTCCCGGGCGAGTTGGCCAGGTCGATGCCGAAGATCGTCAGCTTGCCCTGCTTCCTCGCGACGTACTCCAGGTACCGCTGCTCGAACGAGGCGTCCTCCGCCCCCGGAAGGGGGTCCCTTCTGATCAGCTCGTCAACTTTGGCTACCAGTTCCGCCTGGCGGCGGCTCTGCCGCACCAGGGTGTGGGCCACGAACGTCGACCGCTGGGTGAAGAAGTTCAGGACGTGCAGACAGGTGGCGGTGAGCAGGCGCTCGTAGAAGTACGCGGCGTCCGCCGACAGGTCGCGGGCCGGGTCCCCGCTCGCCGCCGCGGCCGCCCGGCGCAGGCGCCGTGCCAGGTCGTCGTGGCCCAGCTCCACCGCCTCCACGTCGGTCAGGGTGACGTCGCCGAGGGCGTGCAGGGTGTCCGTCAGGGCGTGGACCACCGCCTGCTCCTCGTCGGCGGGCAGCGGGCGCTCGCCCGCGCGGACCGCCTGGCGGACCAGTTCGGCGGCGAGGCCGCGCAGGTCCTTCTCCGTCAGCTTCCGGTGCTCTCCGGTGAAGGACACCAGGGAGTCGATACGTACCGGTTTGTCCACCAGGGCGGCGCCGGGGCCGGGTCGCGTGAACAGTTTCCTGACCAGAGGGGTGACGATTCCGGACGCGAGACGGATGCCGACGGCCGCGGGTTCCATGCGCGCGAGCGTAGCGCCGGTCACATCGGCCCGGTGGTGGATCTTCCGGGCGGTGACATGGGGCACAGGGCATACGTCACATACGAGGACGGTTAGTGGTGCCGTTCGACGGCGTGGACGGGACTTTCGGCCCGCAACCCGCCCCCGGGGCTACGGCCGCCCCTAGTAGATGCGCGTTTTGGGCGCCGGGCGGGGTGGGGGTTACCAAGGGATGGCCATCCGGCACGCACCCCCCTCGCGTGCCGGATTCCCTTTGCGGTTCTTGCCTTGTACGTCCCAGCGTGCGGGCCGCGTCCACGCGGTCCGCACCCCCGGCACCCGTGTGCCGCCCGCCCCGGAGGTCCTCATGTCGAAGCGCTCGAAGTCCCACCATTCCGGCCGTCCGTCCCGCCGCGTCCGCGCGGCCGTCGTCGCCGTCGGCGTCGGCGCGGTGACGGTTCTCGGAGCGGGTGCGGCGAGCGCCGCCGCGAAGGCTCCGGCCGCCCCGGCCTGGCAGGACCCGGTCGACCGCTACCGCCTCTCCGCGACCTTCGGCCTCGGCGGCAGCATGTGGGCCCACAAGCACTCCGGCCAGGACTTCGCCGTCCCGACCGGCACCGTGGTCAAGTCCGTGCACGCCGGCACCGTCGTGAAGGCCGGTCCGAACGGCGCCGGTGACGGACCCGCGTACGGCAACGCCGTCGTCATCAAGCACGCGAACGGCACGTACTCGCAGTACGCCCACCTCTCGCGCGTCGAGGTGCGCGTCGGCCAGGCCGTCACCGGCGGCCAGCGCATCGCCCTCTCCGGCAACACGGGCAACTCCAGCGGCCCCCACCTGCACTTCGAGATCCGCACGACGCCGAACTACGGCTCGGCCGTCGACCCGGTCTCCTTCCTGCGCAAGCAGGGCGTGCGCGTGTGATCCCCTCCGCGCGCACGCTCTGACTCATGCGCCGTGGTGCGCCTGGGTCACCAGATCGATGGCGACCTCGAGGATGGCTTTCCGCTTCTCCTCGGGGTCGCCATCGGCGTCTTTGAGCACGAACATCCCGCCGTGCATGGTGAACAGCGCGCTGAAGCAGCGCACCTGCGCGGTCATCGGCGTCGCCGGATCGTCGCCCCTGAGGATGTCGAGCAGGGCGAACATGCGGTCCTTGAAGCTCTCACCGGTCTTCAGGTCGCGCATCGTCGCCTGGTTCTCCTGCATGAAGCGGAAGAGGGGGGCGGCGTCCGTGAGGATCTCGCTGTAGCGCGTGAGGATCGCGCGCTTGGTGTCGAGCGTGCGGGGCTGTTCCCCGCCCCATTCGATCAGCTCGTCGATGGGGCGGGTCATGTCGTCGAAGATGCTGGTGAGGATGTCTTCCTTGGTCTTGAAGTGGTAGTACAGCGCCGCCTTCGTGACCTCGAGACGCTCGGCGATCTCCCGCAGCGACGTCTTCTCGTACCCCTGCTCGGCGAACAGTTCGAGCGCTACGTCCTGAATGCGCTGGCGGGTGTCACCGCGGCGCTGCTGCTTCCCTGTGCCCATGGGGCGATCCTCGCACTCCTCCGCTGCCCCCAGGTGACGCGCCTTTGCGACCTCTTGGGACTTGCTTGACGACCGGCTAGCTAACTTGCTTGACGCCCGGCTAGTTAGGGGTCTACCTTCCCTCAGTGTAATCAACTTGCCGGGCGGCAAGTAAGTAGTCGGGGAGCGGGGAACACCATGGCGAGTGCGGTAGCGGTCAAGCCGGGAGGCAAGGAACGGGCGGTGGAGGAGCCGCCCCAGCGGAGCGTGCGCGTGGTGATCTTCGCGCTGATGGTCGCGATCCTCCTCGCGATGCTCGACAACATGATCGTGAGCCCCGCGATGCCGACGATCGTCGGTGACCTCGGCGGCCTGGAGCACCTGTCGTGGGTGGTCACCGGGTACACCCTCGCGACCGCCGCCTCCACGCCGATCTGGGGCAAGCTCGGCGACATGTACGGGCGCAAGGGCGCCTTCCTGACCTCCATCGTGATCTTCCTGGTCGGCTCCGCGCTCAGCGGTCTCGCCCAGGACATGGGGCAGCTCATCGCCTTCCGCGCGGTGCAGGGGCTCGGCGCGGGCGGCCTGATGGTCGGCGTCATGGCGATCATCGGCGAGCTGGTGCCGCCCCGGGAGCGCGGCAAGTACATGGGCATGATGACCGGCGTCATGGCGGTCGCGATGATCGGCGGCCCGCTCGTCGGCGGCACCCTCACCGACCACCTCGGCTGGCGCTGGGCCTTCTACATCAACCTGCCGCTCGGCGTCGTCGCCCTGTTCATGGTGAGCGCCGTGCTGCACCTGCCGAAGAAGCAGGCCACCGGGCGCATCGACTACCTGGGCGCGGCCCTGCTCACCGTCGGCATCACGTCCTTCGTCCTGGTGACCACCTGGGGCGGCACCGAGTACGCCTGGGGCTCGGCCGTGATCATGGAGCTCATCGGCCTCGGCGTCGCGGCGCTCGTCGGCTTCTACTTCGTGCAGCAGAAGGCGGCCGAACCGCTCATGCCGCTGCGGATCTTCCGCAACCGCAACTTCACGCTGATGGCCGTGATCAGCTTCCTGACCGGCTTCGTGATGTTCGGCGCGATGCTCTTCCTGCCGCTGTACCAGCAGTCCGTGCAGGGCGCGTCGGCCACCAACTCCGGTCTGCTGCTCATGCCGATGCTGCTCGCCATGATGGCCGTCTCGAACGTCGCGGGCCGCTTCACGACCTCCACCGGCAAGTACAAGGTCTTCCCCATCGCCGGAAGCGTCCTGATGGCCGTGGGCCTGGCCCTGCTCGCCCAGATGGACACCGAGACCTCCCGGCTGACCTCCGGGATCTACATGGCGGTCCTCGGTGCCGGCATGGGCTGTCTGATGCAGATCACCATGCTCGTCGCGCAGAACAGCGTCGAGATGAAGGACATGGGCGTCGCGTCCTCGTCGGCCACGCTGTTCCGCACCCTCGGCTCGTCCTTCGGCGTCGCCGTCATGGGTGCGCTGTTCAACAGCCGGGTGCAGCACGAGATGGCCGAGCGGGCCGGTGCCGCGGGCGGCAAGGTCACCGAGCAGTCCGCGCAGCTCGACGCGGCGAGCCTCGCCAAGCTGCCGGACGTGGTCCGCGACGCCTACCAGCACGCGGTGTCGTCCGGGACGCACGCCGCGTTCGTGCTCGGCTCGGTGATGGCGGTGGCCGCGCTGCTCGCCGCGGTCTTCGTGCGGGAGACACCGCTGCGGGGGTCCGCCCCCGCCGCGCCCGCCGACCACTAGACCGGCCGGGAGCGCGGACGGGGACTCCGCGCGCGGGGCGGGAGCGACGGCCGCGGAGCCGTCCGAGCGGCCGCCCCGCACCTCGGCCCACCACGGCCTCCGGCGCGACCGCGCCGGGGGCCGTGGCCGTCCCCGGGACCGGCCGGGGGGCCGTTGTCAGTGCCGCGTGCCAGCATCGGAGCCGTGGAGAAACTGCGGCAGCTGCGTCGGGCCAAGGACGCGATGGATCGGGACTGGGCCGATCCTGACCTCGACCTGGCCGCGGTGGCCGCGCACGCCGGTTACTCCCGCTTCCACTTCATCCGCGCCTTCAAGGAGACGTACGGCGAGACCCCGGGCCAGTACCTGTCGCGGCGCCGCATCGAGCGCGCCGAGGACCTGCTGCGCTCGGCCGACCTGGCCGTCACGGAGGTGTGCTTCCTGGTGGGCTTCGCCGGGGTCGGCACCTTCTCCGCGACCTTCAAACGGCGGACGGGCCTGACCCCGGGCGAGTACCGCGCCAAGCACGTCGGCCGCGGCACCGCTCTCATACCGGGGTGTTACGCGCTGCTGTGGGCCGGTGCCTTCCCGAGCCGCGCCGGTGGCCCGGACGCCCCGGCAGCCGGAGCCGAGCAGGACCGCAATTCTTGAGAAGCGGCGCACCGGACCCCCTGCCTACGGTGGCCTGGCAAGCCGGACATCCCCCCGCGCACAGGAGCACACCATGATCAAGGGACTCGCCATCTCCACCCTCTGGGTCCTCGACCAGGACCGGGCCAAGGAGTTCTACACGGAGAAGCTGGGCCTGGAGGTCCGCACGGACATGACCCTCGGCGAGGGCGGCATGCGCTTCCTCACCGTGGGCGCCAAGGGCCAGCCCGAGGTCATGCTGGCGCTGATGGTGCCGGGCGGCGCGGGCATGGACGCCGATTCGGCCGAGGCGCTGCGGAAGCTGGTCGCCAAGGGCGTGCTCGGCGCGGCCCTGCACACCGACGACATCCACGGCGACTACGAGAAGCTCAAGGCCCGGGGCGTCGAGTTCCTCCAGGAGCCCCAGGAGCGCCCGTACGGCACCGAGGCGATCTTCCGCGACGACTCGGGGAACTGGTTCTCGTTCACCCAGGAGCGGGAGGGCGGCCTCGACCTGGACAAGGACTGGGGCTGCTGACCCCGCCGCCCGCCCCGGCTCACATGTGGTCGGGCAGCTGGAGCATCGGGTAGCTCCCGGTGTTCGTCGGCGCGTGCTCCGGCAGCCACAGGACCGCCACGGCGCCCTCGGCGGGCCCGTCGGTCGACGCGCCGGGCGGGCGTACGTTGCGGAAGGTCAGGCGCGCGCCGAGCACCCGCGCCTGGCCCGCCGCGATGGTCAGGCCCAGGCCGTGGCCGCGGCCCGCGCGGTCCGCCGAGCCGGTGCGGAAGCGGCTGGGGCCCTCGGCGAGCAGCGCCTCGGGGAAGCCGGGGCCGTGGTCGCGCACGCGCACCACGCGGCCCTCCACGCTCACCTCGATGGGCGGCTTGCCGTGCTTGGCGGCGTTGGTGACCAGGTTGTACAGGATGCGCTCCAGACGGCGCGGGTCGGTGGTGACCTCCGACTCGTGCACCACGGCCACCGCCACCTCGACGGGCAGCGCGGCCATCCGCCGGCTCACGAACTCGCCGAGCATGATGTCCTGCAGCTCGGCCCGCTCCGACGCGGAGTCGAGCCTGGCCACCTCCAGGACGTCCTCGACGAGCGTGCGCATCGCCTGCGCGCGGTCCTTGACCAGCTCGGTGGGGCGGCCGGGCGGCAGCAGCTCGGCCGCCGTGAGCAGCCCGGTCACCGGGGTGCGCAGCTCGTGCGCGATGTCGGCGGTCACCCGGCGCTCGGCCTCGAGACGCTGCTTGAGCGCGTCCGCCATGGCGTCCACGGCCCGCGCGAGGTCGTCGGTCTCGTCGCGCACGACGCCGCCGATGGCGTCGCGCACGGACACCTCGGTCTGGCCCTGGGCGACCTCGCCCGCGGCCGTCGCCGCCTTGCGCAGGCGGCGCGCCATCTGGCCGCCGATGAGCACGCCGATCGCGCAGCCGCCGAAGACGACCGAGATGGAGCCTATGACCAGCGCCTGGTCGAGGTCCTTCATGATGGTGGCGCTGCGGTCGGTGAAGCGGGTGTGCACCGACAGGACGTGGCCGTTGCTGAGCGGCACGGCCGCCCAGATGTCGGGCGGGCCCTCACCGCGCTCCTGGACGTAGGTGGCGCGGCGCCCCTTGAGGACCTGGCGGCGCAGCTCCTGCGGCAGCTCCGGGTCGTCGACCTTGGTGCCGAAGATGGTGGTGGTGCCGCGCGCCTCGTAGTTGCGCTGGGCGATCTGGACGCGCTCGTCCTGGAGGTCGCGCGCGTTGTCGAGCATGGACACGCGGGCGGCGTTGTGCACGACGAGGCTCAGGGCGATCGCGACGAGCGCGCCGACGAGCCCGATGGCAGTGGCGATCTTCCACCGCACGCCGGTCCGCAGCCGCTGCCCGACCAGGCCGAGCAGCCGGTCCCGCAGCCCCCAGAACCGGCCGCCGCGGCCGCCGGGTCCGGCCCACTCGCCGCGCCCGCGCCGTGCCGCCCCGTTCCCGCGCCCACCCGGGACCGCCGCGCGGGCACCGCTCCGGCGCGCCCGGCGCGCAGCGCCTCGTATCCCGTCCCGCAAGCTCACGCCTTGAGCTTGTAGCCGAAGCCGCGGACCGTCTCGATGCGGTCCTGGCCGACCTTCGTACGGAGGCGCTGCACGTGGACGTCGACGACGCGCGTGTCGCCGCCCCAGCCGTAGTCCCAGACGCGCTCCAGGAGCTTGTCGCGGGACAGGACGGTGCCGGGGGCGGAGGAGAACTCGAGCAGCAGGCGCATCTCGGTCGGCGTCAGGGCGACCGGCTGGCCGCCGCGGCGCACCTCCATGCCCTCGGTGTCGATCTCCAGGTCGCCGAAGGTCAGCACACCGCCGTCCGCGGGCCCCTGGTCCTGGGCCGCGGGCGCCGCCGTGCCGGAGCCGCTGGCGTGCCCGAAGCGGCGCAGGACGGCGCGGATGCGGGCGACCAGGACGGCGCCGTCGAACGGCTTGGTCACGTAGTCGTCGGCGCCCGCCTCCAGGCCGAGGACGACGTCGATCGAGTCGGCCCGCGCCGACAGCATGATCACCGGGACCGTGGACTCCTCGCGGATGCGGCGGCACAGCGAGACGCCGTCCATGCCCGGGACCATCACGTCGAGCAGCGCGATGTCGGGCCGGTCGGCCCGGAACGCGTCGAGACCGAGGAGGCCGTCGGGCATGGCGGTGACCACGAAGCCGTCCCGTTCCAGGGCGAGCTGCGTGGCTTCGCGGATGACGTCGTCGTCCTCGACGAACAGGACATGGGTGTGTTCTGCCATCGGGTGCTCTCAGTTAGGGGTGGTCAAGGTCGGGGTCCGGACGGGGTTCAGTTGTCGCTCGGAGCGGTGGACTCGCCGCCCACCGCGCTGCTGTAGTTGTTGCGGACGCGGCCCCGCTCGGTGAAGTGGTCCGTCGTCCAGCGGTACGTGATGACGTCCTCACCGGTGGGCTCCGCCACCGAGCCGTCCTTGCCGTACAGCTGCTTGCTGACGACCAGGTCGCCACGGTCGATCTCGGCGTAGACGGGAGGCTGCTCGTCGGCGAAGACATTCTCGTACTTCTTGCCGTCCGGGCGATACACGTAACTTCCGATGCCCACGGCGTCACCACAGGTCAGCACGTTCACGACGACGTCGGACGTCGCTGCTCCGGTCAGGTTGCCGTACGAGACGTCCACCGGGTACTCGTCCTCGGTGCAGGGCTTCAGATCCCGCTTCACGGCGAGGCTGACCTTCGGGTCGTTCTTGACGAGCTGGACCGCGTCGACGTTCTTGGGAGCGGGGGACGGGGACTCCGAAGGGGAGGCCGACGCCACGGCCCCGGTGCGCGCCGGGCCCTCGTCACGGGTGCCGGAGCCGCCCGTGGAGCAGCTCGTCACGGCGAGCAAAAGCCCGAGGGCGGCGAGCACGGCCACTGCCGCACTCCCCGCCTTCGGACGCACGTCCGCTGATCTGTCCTGTCCCGCCGACCGGCCTGTTCGGCCGGTTCGGTCGGCCCGGGAAATCAGGCCGCGCAACGCTCCCGCTCCTCACGTTCGAACGCGCGCGCATCGAGGTCGCGGCTCTCCAGCTCCTGGCGGAGCCGGGCGAGCGCCCGGTGCAGCGTGCTCTTGACCGTCCCGGCCGACATGCCGAGGGCGGCGGCCGTCTCCTCCGTGGACATCTGCTCCCAGTGTCGCAGCACGACCACGCTGCGCTGCTTGGGGGCGAGCACCTTCATGATGTCCATCAGCAGGGCGCGGTCCGCGTGCTGCTCGGTGGCGTCGTCCACGGAGGCGTCCGGCAGCTGCTCGGTCGGCACCTCTTCGAGCTTGCGGGCACGCCACCACTCGGTCCGCGTGTTGATCATGACGCGGCGCAGATAGGCGTCCGCGAGCCGCTTGTCGGCTATGCCGTCCCAGCGGCCGTACGTCCGCACGAGTGCCGTCTGCAGCAGGTCCTGCGCGTCGACGGGGTCAGGAACGAGCCGTCGGGCGCTGCGCAGCAGGGCGTCCTGCCGAGTGCGGACGTACTCTTCGAACTCGAGCACCTCGCCGTGCGCCATTCCCAACCGCCTCCGTTCCGTTCGTCCCCGGTTCGCTGACCGCGATCCCTTGCCTGTGCGGTACGGGAATGAAGTTACGGAGGCGTTGTCACGGCGCTGTGCGGAGCAGCCAGCGGCGGACGCACGGCTGTACGTCGGTTGTGTAACAGAAGTAGGGCAGGGGTAAACCTGCAGCTCAATGTGGGAGTGCTTGCCCGTTTTGTCGCCGGGGACTTGTTACGGAGGCCGCGCGGCGGCCGGTGACCCGGGGCGCGGGCCTTCGGCCGTCAGGTCAGCGGGAGCCGGTAGAACCCGTCCGGCAGGGGCTCCACCAGACCGTCGGCGACGAGTCCGTCCAGCGCGCGGGCCCGCTGCACCGGCTCGTCCCACACCCGGTCGAGCGCCGTCTGCGGCACCGGCGTCACGGCCTCGCGGAGCACCGCGAGCAGCTTGCCGCGCACCTGGCGGTCCGTACCTGCGTACGTCTGGCCGCGGCGCGCGGGACCCGCGTGCGCGGGCTTGCCCGCCGCCAGCCACGCGCAGTGCGCGGCGATCGGGCAGCGCCCGCAGTCCTCGTTCTTGGCGCTGCACACCAGGGCGCCGAGCTCCATGGACGCGGCGGCCCAGCGCGCGGCGGTCGCCTCGTCCTCGGGCAGCAGCGCGCGGGCGAGCTTGCGCTCGGCCGCGGTGGTGGCGTTCGGCGGGTACTGCACGCCGGTCACGGCCCGCGCGAAGACCCGGCGGACGTTCGTGTCGAGCACGGCGTGCCGCTGCCCGTACGCGAAGGACGCGACGGCCGCCGCGGTGTACTCGCCGATGCCGGGCAGCGCGAGCAGCTGCGCGTGCTGCGTCGGTACGTCGCCGCCGTGGCGCTCCGTTATGGCGACGGCGGCGCCGTGCAGGCGCAGCGCGCGGCGCGGGTAGCCGAGCCGCCCCCAGGCGCGCACGGCCTCGCCGGGCGCCTCCTTGGCCAGGTCGGCCGGGCGCGGCCAGCGCGCGACCCACTGCTCGTACACGGGCAGGACCCGGCTGACGGGCGTCTGCTGGAGCATGAACTCGCTGACCATGACCCCCCAGGGCCCGGCGTCCGGACGGCGCCACGGCAGGTCACGCGCGTGTGCCTCGAACCAGGCGATGACGGGGGAGTGGAGCCGGCCGTGGGCCGAGGGCCCCTCTGCGGCTCGGCTGTCGGCTGGGTCGGCTGCGAGTGCGGTCGGCATGCCCACGATCCTGCCACGGAGGGCCCGGGGGCCGGGCCAACGGCACGGCACGCTGTGCAGCGCGCTGAACCCCGAGCCCCGCCTCCGGGAGCCCGGTCGCCCGTCGCCGCTGCGCGGCAGCTCTTCCCCCCCCCCCCACCCCTTCACAGGCCAGCCCCGGCCCCTCCGCCAGCCGGCCGAGCGGGCCCAGCGCACCCCCTCCAGCCCGTCCGGCGTTTGAGGGCGAGCGCGGCAGCGCGATGCGGTGACGGGCGGCAGAGGACGACGCGAGGACGGGCGCGGACCGTGACGGAAGGGCGGGTGGGTGGGGGAGAGGAGCCCCTGTCGATCGGCAGGTACAGGCGCGGCCGCAGGCACGTAGCGTCGAGGGGGTGAGAACCCGACGCCATGTGGACGCCCTGCTGTGGCTGGCCCTGGCCATCCCCGCCGCGACGGCCGACGCGATCGGCCTGAACGAGCCGCGCACGGCCTGGCAGCAGCTCGGCGGCCTCGCCGCCCTCGCCGCGGCCGCCGCGATCTGGCGCCGCCGCCCCACCCTGGCGTTCCTGCTCGCCGCGGCCCCCGGCGAGGCCACCGCCCCCTCCTTGTTCACGGTCTCGTACGGCATGGCCCTGGCCGCCTTCGCGTTCCTGCTCGGCAGGCACGGGCCGCGGGCCAGGCCCGCGCTCCTGGCGTTCGCGGCGGTCGCGGCGGCGGGCACCGCCAAGGTGGTGGTGCGCGACGTCGACCCGGTCGTCGAGTGGCTGGTGCTGATGGCCACGCTCCTGTTCGGCGCGGTCTTCCCCTGGCTCGCGGGCCGCTACCTGCGGCAGAGCCGGGCCCTGACCGCGTCGGCGCTCGCCCGCGCCGACCAGCTGGAGCGCGAGCAGCGGATCGTCGCCGACCGCGCCCGGCTGCGGGAGCGGGCCCGCATCGCCCAGGACATGCACGACTCGCTGGGCCACGAGCTGAGCCTGATCGCGGTGCGCGCCGGCGCCCTCCAGCTGGCCGCCGACCTGCCCGAACACCACCGCGCGGCGGCCTCGGACCTGCGCGTGGCCGCGGCCGACGCCACGGACCGGCTGCGCGCGATCATCGGCGTACTGCGGGACGAGCGCGACGAACCCGCTCCCCTCGCGCCGCCCGGCGAGACGGTGGAGCAACTGGTCGCGCGGGCGGCCGAGTCGGGCCTGCGGGTGCGCTACGTCGCGGACGGCACCGAGGAGCCGGGACCGGCGGAGCGCCTCGCCTACCGCGTGGTCCAGGAGGCCCTGACCAACGCGGCGAAGTACGCGCCCGGCGCCCCCGTCACCGTCGCGGCGACTCGCGCGGACCCCCGTACGACGACGATCACGGTCACCAACGGCCCGCCCCGTGAGCCCGGTTCACCCCCCGGCGGCGGCTCCGGCCTCGCGGACCTGCACACCAGGCTGGCGGCCCTGGGCGGCGACCTCGACGCGGGCCCGCACGGCGAGGGCTTCCGGGTGCGCGCGGTGATTCCGGCGGACGCGGGTGTTCCGATGGGTGCGGGCGTGCCGGTGGACGCCGTGCCGCTGCCCGCGGGGACGCTCGCCCACGCCCGGCGCCGCACCGTGCTCGCCTTCGGGGCCGCCGCCGCGACCGGCGCCGTACTGATCGCCGGGACCTTTGGCTGGTACGCGTACACGAAGACGCACTCCGTCCTGAAGCCCGCCGACTTCGCGGCGCTGCGGGTGGGCGCGCCGCAGGCCGACGTCGCGGCCGTGCTGCCGGAGCGCGGCGTGAACGACCCGCCCGTGGAGCGGGCGCCGAGCCCGCCGCCCCCGGGAGCGGACTGCCGCTACTACCGCGCCAGCGGCCAACTCTTCACCTCGTCAACGCACTTCAGGCTCTGCTTCGAGAACGGAAAGCTCGTGGACAAGACAGTGATCCCTAAGGCCGGCGCATCCGGTACATCCGGCACGTCCGGTACATCAGATGTCTCCGGTACGGGCGGCGACGGAGGGCATCGGTGATCCGCGTACTGCTGGCCGACGACGAGGCGATGATCCGCGCGGGGGTGCGGGCCATTCTCACCGCGGGCGACGGCATCGAGGTCGTCGCCGAGGCCGCCGACGGCCGGGAGGCGATCGAGCTGACCCAGGCGCACCGCCCCGACGTGGCGCTCCTCGACATCCGCATGCCCCGCCTCGACGGCCTCGCCGCGGGCGAGGAGATCGTCAGGACCGTGCCGGGCACGGCGGTCGCGATGCTGACGACGTTCTCCGAGGACGCGTACGTCGCCCGCGCGCTCGGCGGCGGCGCCACCGGCTTCCTGCTGAAGTCCGGGGACCCGCACGAACTCATCGCGGGCGTACGGGCGGTGGCGGGCGGGGCCGCGTTCCTGTCGCCGAAGGTGGCCCGGTACGTCATCGACGGGCTCGGCGGGCGGCGCATCGGCCGCGAGTCGGCCGCACGCGCGCGCGTGGCCGGTCTGACCCCGCGCGAGCGCGAGGTCCTCGGCCTGGTGGGGGCGGGTCTTTCCAACCCGGAGATCGCCGGGCGGCTGCACCTCGTCGAGGGCACGGTCAAGGCGTATGTGAGCGCGGTCCTCGACCGTCTTGAGGTCAAGAACCGCGTTCAGGCGGCGATCGTCGCGTACGAGGCCGGGCTCGTCGCGGACGACAGCGCGCGGACCGCTCCGGGCGCCCCTGGCTGACCCCGCCTCACGGGCGGTGCGTCGGGGGCTGCTGGTAGTCGCCCTGGTGGTAGCCGCCCTGCTGGTAGTCGTCCTGGTGGTAGCCGCCCTGCTGGGGGCGCGGGATGTAGGCGTCCGCGCTCTGTGTCGGGTACGCCGGGTCGCCGTACGGGGCCTGGGCGTCATAGGGGGCCTGCGTGCCGTACGGGGCCTGCGTGCCGTACGGGTACGGCGCCGTGTCGTCGTACGAGGCGTGCGGGGCGTACGTGCCGTCAGCGTGGGGCGCGTACGCCGGGGACGCGTCGTACGACGGAGATGCGTCGTAAGACGGGGATGCGCCGTATGTCCCGTACGCCCCGTATCCCTCGCGCGGCGCGGACGAGGGCGCGTCGTACGTCGAAGGCGCCGTGTACGCCGGCGCCGGGGCCGGGGATCCTCCGGACGCGTGCGCCGTGGCCGGGCCGGGGCCCGCGAACCAGGTGACGAGCGCCGCGCGCGACCCCCGCATCGTCTCGGTGACCCGTGCGAGGGGGCGCGTGGCGAGCCGCACCGCGAGGAACGCGACGGCCGCGCCGAGCACCAGGCCGACGGCCACGTCGTGCGGGTAGTGCACGCCCACGAAGACCCGCGAGAAGGCCATGAGGACCGCCATCGGCAGCGTGAGGGCGGCGATGCGCGGCCAGGCGAGCGCGAGCCCGACCGCGGCGGCCCCCGCGATCGTGGAGTGGTTGCTGGGGAAGGACCAGTCGCCGTGCGGCGGGCACTCGACGAGCGGCGTGAGCGCGCCCTTCACGGCCCGGCACGGCCGCTCCTCGTCCACCACGGACTTCGCCGCCTCACTGATCACATACGCGAGGGCCGTGCCCAGGGGCGCAAGGACCGCCACCGCGAACGCGCGGGAGTCCCCGCGCCGGGCCCGCCACCAGGCGACGACGAACAGCGCGCCGAAGAGCAGCAGGCCGAGTTCCGTCCACACCTCGGCGAGGTGCTGCACCCAGCCGGGGGTGTCATGGGCGAACTCGGTGATGTCGCGGTAAAGGCCGGAGGAATCCATGGTGTCCATGATTACGGACCGTACGTAGGGATCTCGAATCGTCACATCCAGCGATGGACCGATATCGGACCTGACGAAAGACAGGGACGGGGAGGGGTGACGGGCCCGGCGCGGGGCGGGGCGCGTGGCCGGAACCGTGATGATGATCCGCAAAAGTTGTGGACCTAGGCGGCGGGTGGGGCCAGAGAACGCGCCGTTCTCTCGTAAGGTTTGGGCGTGGGATCTCTGCGCAATCCGATCGGGCCGCTTCCCTCCTCCATCTACTGGCGTCGGAGGGCCGTTCTGCTGTCCGTGCTCGGACTCCTCTTGCTCCTCGTCGTCTGGGCCCTCGCCTCGGGCGGGGGCGACGGGAAGAACGGTGCTGACGGGTCGTCGGGCAACGGCCCCGCGACGTCCATCACGCCCGGCCCCTCGGGCTCGGGCCCCGCGATCAGCGAACACCCGGGCGGCCGGGACGAGTCGGAGGGTTCCGGCGGTTCCGGCGGCTCCGGTGGTTCCGGCGGTTCGGACGGCGACGGTGACTCCGGTTCCGGCGGCGGCTCGGGCGAGGACTCCGGCGGCGCCGGGGACGGCTCCGGCTCCGACGACGGCGCGAAGGGCGGCGGCGGCTCGGGCAACCGGCTGCCCGCGGGCTCCACGCTCCCCAACTGCGCCTCCGGCGCGGTGAAGTTGAAGCTGCGCAGCCTGCGCAACGAGTACGGGGCCGGGCAGAAGCCGAAGTTGCAGCTGACCGCCGTGAACACGAGCGGCAAGGCCTGCAAGGTCGACCTCGGCGCCAAGGGCGCGATCCTGACGATCACTCAGTCCGGGTCGGGCAAGGAGATCTGGTCCTCCGACGACTGCCCCGCCGCGGGCGGTACGAGCCTGCTCTTCCGGGTTCCCGCTGACGGCCGGGTCTCGCACGTCGTCGAGTGGGACCTGAAGCCGAGCGCGCCCCAGTGCGCCACGCCTCCGCCGGGATCGGCGAAGCCGGACACCTACCTGGTGGAGGCCAAGTCCGAGACCCTCGGCTCGGACCGCGCGTCCTTCGTCCTGACGGCCGACTGACGCCCCGGTGGCGCCCCGTTAGGGGCGCGGGGAACTGCGCGGCCAGCCACGACGTGCCCGCAGCCGATCGACGGCGCAGCGCGGCACTTCCCGCCGCGAAGCGGCACGGGCCACCGGGGCTCAGCCGGTGACTGCGGCCCGCCGGAGGCTAGACGTAACGCTCCAGGATCGACGACTCGGCGAGCCGGGAGAGGCCCTCGCGCACGCTGCGGGCGCGGGCCTCGCCGACGCCGTCCACCGTCTGGAGGTCGTCGACGCTCGCCGCGAGCAGCTTCTGGAGGCCGCCGAAGTGCTCCACCAGGCGCTCGATGATGGCGCCGGGCAGCCGGGGAACCTTCGCGAGGAGCCGGAAGCCGCGCGGGGAGACGGCGGAGTCGAGCGTCTCGGGCGAGCCCGTGTAGCCCAACGCGCGGGCCACCGTGGACAGTTCGAGGAGCTCGGCGTGGGTGAGGGAGTCCAGCTCGGCCAGCGCCTCGTCGACGGTGCGCGAGCGCTTGGCCGTGGGCTCGGGGACGTAGTCCCGGACGACGAGCTCGCGCTCGGGCTCGACGCCCGCGATCAACTCGTCGAGCTGGAGGGCGAGGAGACGGCCGTCGGTGCCCAGCTCCACCACGTACTCGGCGATCTCGGTGGCGATGCGGCGCACCATTTCGAGGCGCTGCGCGACGGCGGTGACGTCCCGCACGGTCACCAGGTCCTCGATCTCCAGGGCGGAGAGCGTGCCCGCGACCTCGTCGAGCCGGAGCTTGTACCGCTCCAGGGTGGCGAGGGCCTGGTTGGCACGTGACAGGATCGCCGCCGAGTCCTCCAGGACCCGGCGCTGACCGTCGACGTACAGCGCGACCAGGCGCATCGACTGGGACACGGACACGACGGGGAAGCCGACCTGCTTGCTCACGCGGTCCGCCGTGCGGTGCCGGGTGCCCGTCTCCTCCGTGGGGATCGTCGGGTCGGGCACCAGCTGGACGCCCGCCCGCAGGATCTTCGACAGGTCCGACGACAGGACGATGCCGCCGTCGAGCTTGCACAGCTCGCGCAGCCGCGTCGCGGTGAACTCGACGTCCAGGACGAATCCGCCCGTGCACATCGACTCGACGGTCTTGTCGGAGCCGAGGACGATGAGACCGCCCGTGTTGCCCCGCAGGATGCGCTCCAGGCCGTCCCGCAGGGCCGTGCCCGGCGCGACGGCGCTCAGCGAGGCGCGCATCAGGCCGTCGGCACCGGAGCCGCCACCGGGCTTGCCGGGAACCCCTGCCCGGTCGTTGGCTGCCACTGCACTCCTCCGGTCGCAGGTTTCCGAGGCTCGGCCGACCCCCTGCCGTACGCCTGAGTTCGTACGGATGGGCGAGACCAGGGCAAAGTCTACCGGCGGTCCTCCTCCTCCCGTGGGGCCTCTCGGCGACGCGATCTCGGAAGGACGCGCAGCGCGTCGCCCATGTCGGCGACTTCGGTGACCTTCATACCGGGCGGGACCTTCCCGGGATCGGCCGGTACGAGCGCGTGCGTGAAGCCCAGGCGGTGCGCCTCGGCCAGTCTGCGCTGCACCCCGGTGACCCGTCTGACCTCGCCCGCGAGGCCCACCTCACCGATCGCGACCAGGTTCTTCGGCAGCGGGGTGTCGCTGGCGGCGGAGGCGAGCGCGAGCGCCACGGCGAGGTCGGCGGCGGGCTCGGACAGCTTCACGCCGCCGACCGTCGCGCTGTAGATGTCGCGCTTGCCGAGCGCGCTGATGCGGCCGCGCTGCTCCAGGACGGCCAGCATCATCGACACCCGGGACGTCTCCAGGCCCGACGTGGTGCGGCGCGGGGACGGGATCTGGGAGTCCACGGTGAGCGCCTGGACCTCGGCGACCAGCGGGCGGCGGCCCTCCAGGGTCACCGTCAGACAGGTGCCGGGCACGGGCTCGGCGCGGCGGGTGAGGAACAGGCCGCTGGGGTCGGCGAGCCCGATGATGCCCTCGTCGTGCAGCTCGAAGCAGCCGACCTCGTCCGTCGCCCCGTACCTGTTCTTGACGCCGCGGACCAGGCGCAGGCGCGCGTGCCGGTCGCCCTCGAAGTGGAGCACCACGTCCACGAGGTGCTCCAGGAGGCGGGGGCCCGCGATCGCGCCGTCCTTGGTGACGTGGCCGACCAGGAGCGTGGACATGCCGCGCTCCTTGGAGGCGCGGATGAGGGCCCCGGCGACCTCGCGGACCTGCGCCATGCCGCCGGGCGCGCCGTCGATCTCCGGGGACGCGACCGTCTGCACCGAGTCCAGGACGAGCAGCGAGGGCTTCACCGCGTCCAAGTGGCCGAGGACCGCGGCCAGGTCGGTCTCCGCCGCCAGATACAGGTCGTCGGCGAGCGCGTCGATGCGGTCGGCGCGCAGCCGGACCTGGCTTGCCGACTCCTCGCCGGTCACATAGAGCGTGCGGTGGCCGTCCGTGGCCGCCTTCGCCGCGACGTCGAGCAGCAGCGTGGACTTGCCGACGCCGGGCTCGCCCGCGAGCAGCACCACGGCGCCGGGCACCAGGCCGCCCCCGAGGACGCGGTCGAGCTCGGGCACGCCGGTGGAGCGCGCGGTGGCCTGGCGGCCGTCGACCTGGCCGATGGGCAGGGCGGAGGTGGTCACGCGGCCGGGCGTGGTGGTGCGCACCGCGGGCGCGCCGTACTCCTCGACCGTGCCCCAGGCCTGGCACTCGGGGCAGCGGCCGAGCCATTTGGCCGTCTGCCAGCCGCATTCGGTGCAGCGGTACGACGGACGGTCCTTGGCGGTTTTCGTACGGGCAGCCATGGAACGAAACCGTAGCGGCCGCCACTGACAACGCCGCCAGGCCGCGCCACCGCGGGCCACCCCGGCCCGCCAGGGCCCACAATCGCGCCCCTCCGGGGCGGCCTGGGTCGAACAGACAACGGAATCGTGGCTTCCTGTCCCCTTTTGAGGGATCTGTTCACCCGTAAGGATTAAATGTGCTCAAGGGGGAGGAAGCCCTCTGCATCATGCGCCTAACTTCGCACGGGTGATGAGCAGCAGTCCGGAAGTCCCCACGCACACCACCGGCGCGCACCGGACCTATGCGGGCCCCCGCAATCGTGTGGTGCCGCGCACGGTTTCGCAGGCGCCCCCCGCCCGCTACGAACCGTTCCTGGACGGCCTGTTCACGTACTGCCTGTCCGTCCTCTGCGACCACGACACCGCCACCACCGCCCTCGGCGACGTCCTCGTGCTCGCCGAGCGCCGGGGCGCCCGGCCGGACGGCGACACGCGCGCGTGGCTGTACGCGCTCGCCCGCTGGATGTGTCTGCGCGCCCTCGCCGAGGCCCGCAAGAGCGGCCGCCAAGGAGCGCACGCGGCCGGCTCGGGGAAGCAGGGCAAGCCAGGGAAGCAGGGCAAGCCAGGGAATCCGGGTCCGGGGAGTCCGGGGAATCCAGGGAAAGCGCAGCCCGCGCCCCCGCACGCCGCCGACCCGCCGCCCGCGGACGACGCCGAGCGCGCCCGCCGCCGCGAGCTCGCCCAGCTGGCCTGGCCCGAGGCCGCCGGGACGACGCCCGAGCAGCGCGAGGCCCTGGAGCTCGCCGTCCGCCACCAGCTCGCGCCCAAGGAGGTCGCCGCCGTCCTGGGCCTCGACCTCACGGCCGCCCGCGAACTGCTCGCGTCCGCCGCCTGCGAGGTGGAGCGCACCCGCGCCGCGCTCGCCGTCGTCGAGACCGGCACCTGCCCCATCGTCGCCCGCCTCACCGGCGACAACCAGGTCCTCCTCGGCACCGCCCTGCGCCGCGAGCTGGTCCGGCACGTCGACGACTGCCCGCGCTGCCGCCGCACCGCCGAGCGCGCCGCGTCCGGCGCCTGGCCCGGCACCGCCGTCACCCCGGCCGCGCTGCCCCTGATCGAAGCCCCGCGCGCGGCTCTGCACCACGCCATGGCGCACGCCCCGCGCGCCCAGCGCAGGGCCCGCGGCGGGCCCCGCTTCGACCGGCGCGGCTTCCCCATGGACCCCAAGGACCACGCCGCCCGCCGGGAGCGCTTCCGCGCGCGTGCCGTCACGACCACGGTCGTCGCCACCGTCGTGGCCGCTCCCGTCCTCGCCCTGTGGGCCGCCTACCGGGGCGCGCCCCTGACCGGCGAGGGCAGCGACGGCCGCGCGTCCAGCGCCTCCGAGGCCGAGGACGGCGGCGGCCGGGACGGCTCCCGCGGACGGGACAGCTACGAGAACGCGGGCAACGCCAGGACCACCCCCGACCCCCGCTTCGCCGCCGGGCGCGGCGGCCCCGGCGTCTCCGTGGAGGTCATCAGCCCCGGCGCCCCCGCGGCCCCCGGCGCCGGACGCGTCGGCGTCCAGGCCCGGTCGAACGGCGGCGTCACCCTCATCACGCTGACCGCGTCCGGGAGTTCGCCGGTGCGCTGGTCCGCGAGCACCGGAGCGCCCTGGCTCGTCCTGAGCCAGTCGTCGGGAACGCTCGCGCCGGGCGATTCGTTCACGATCCGGGTGTACGTCGACGACGACCGCGAGCCGGCCGGCCACTGGAGCGCGCGCGTCACGATCGCACCCTCGGGAGCCGTCATCTCCATCCAGGGGTACGGCAGTTCCCGGCCCAGCCACCCAGGACCCCGCCCGACCCCGACCCGCCCGGGACCGTCGGACCCGGACCCGGACCCGACGCCCACGCCCAGCGGCGACGGCGACCCGACGCCCACCCCGCCCGACCCCGACCCGACGCCCACGGACCCGGCGCCCACCGACCCCACGCCGAGCCCCTCGGACCCCGGCTCCACGCCCCCGCCGAGCGGCGACGGCGGCCCGGGCCAGGGCTGAGCGGTGCGCGGGGCCCGGTTAAGCGCGCGGCGGGTCCGCCGGGTGCGGGGCGAGCAGCGGCAGCTGCGACGCGAGGCGCGCCTCGCACAGCTCCACCAGCCGGTCGTAGCCCGCCTTGCCCATCAGCTCGACCAGCTCAGGACGGTAGGAGACGTACACGGGATCGCCCGCCCCGTGCGCCGAGGTCGCCGACGTGCACCACCAGTGCAGGTCGTGGCCGCCCGGACCCCAGCCCCGGCGGTCGTACTCCCCGATGGACACCTGGAGGATCTTGGTGTCGTCCGGCCGCTCGATCCAGTCGTAGGTCCGCCGCACCGGCAGCTGCCAGCACACGTCCGGCTTGGTCTCCAGCGGCTCCAGGCCCTCCTTGAGCGCCAGGATGTGCAGCGAGCAGCCCGCGCCGCCCGCGAAGCCCGGGCGGTTCTGGAAGATGCACGAGCCGTTGTACGGCCGCGTCTGGCGCTCGCCGTCCTCGTCCTCAGCCACCCAGCCGGTCTCCCGGCCCACGTCGTGGTGCTGCCAGATGTCGGGCGTGAGCCGCTCCACGAACCCCGCGACCCGCTTCTCGTCGTCCTCGTCCGAGAAGTGCGCGCCGAGCGTGCAGCAGCCGTCGTCGGCGCGGCCCGCCTTGATGCCCTGGCAGCCGCTGCCGAAGACACAGGTCCAGCGGGACGTCAGCCAGGTCAGATCGCAGCGGAAGACCTGCTCGTCGTCCGCCGGGTCGGGGAACTCCACCCAGGCGCGGGGGAAGTCGAGGCCCTTCTCGTCGTCGACCGGCACGGTGCCCTCCGCCGTCCTGCGGAGCTTCCGCACGGCCTTGTCGGCCTTGCTGGCCTTGGCTTCCTTGCCCGTCTTGGGCTTCTTGCCCGCCTTGCCGGTCTTCTCGCCCTTGCTGCCGTCCGCGCCGCCGCGCGCGGGCGGCGCCGACAGGTCCGAGGGCTCCGATGAGCGCGCGGACTTCGTTTTGTCGGCCTTCGCCTTTTTCGTCTTTGGCACGCCTCCAGGGTATGCGCGCTCACACCCGCCCCGGGACCAGCGAAAGCCGCGGGCGCAGTAGCGTTCCGTATATGAGACTCGGTGTCCTCGACGTGGGTTCGAACACGGTGCATCTGCTGGTGGTGGACGCCCACCCCGGCGCGCGCCCGCTGCCCGCGCACTCCCACAAGGCCGACCTGCGCCTTGCCCAACTGCTCGACCCCGCGGGCGCGATCGGCTCCGACGGCGTCGACCAGCTCATCGCCACGGTGCGTGACGCCCTCCAGGCCGCCGAGGACAAGGGCGTCGAGGACCTGCTCCCGTTCGCGACCTCCGCCGTGCGCGAGGCCACCAACGCCGACGACGTCCTCGCCCGGGTGCGCGCGGAGACCGGCGTCGACCTCCAGGTCCTCACCGGCGAGGAGGAGGCCCGGCTCACCTTCCTCGCCGTCCGCCGCTGGTTCGGCTGGTCCGCGGGCAAGCTGCTCGTCCTCGACATCGGCGGCGGCTCCCTGGAGATCGCGTACGGCATGGACGAGGAGCCCGACGCCGCGGTCAGCCTGCCGCTCGGCGCCGGGCGGCTCACCGCCGCGTGGCTGCCCGAGGACCCGCCGGAGCCGGGCGACGTCCGGGCCCTGCGGCGGCACGTACGGGCACAGATCGCACGGACGGTGGGGGAGTTCGCCCGCTTCGGCAGCCCCGACCACGTCGTGGCCACCTCCAAGACCTTCAAACAGCTCGCCCGGCTCGGCGGCGCGGCCCGCTCCACCGAGGGTCTGTACGTGCAGCGCGAGCTGAAGCGGAAGTCCCTGGAGGACTGGGTTCCGCAGCTCGCCGCGATGACCACGGGGGAGCGCTCGGAGCTGCCCGGGGTGTCCGAGGGGCGGGCCGGGCAGCTGCTCGCGGGGGCGCTCGTCGCCGAGGGCGCGATGGATCTCTTCGGCGTCGAGTCGGTGGAGATCTGCCCCTGGGCCCTGCGGGAGGGCGTCATCCTGCGCCGCCTGGACCACTTGCCCCCGCCCTGACCCTCGCGGGTGCGCCCCAGGCCCGCCCCTTCCCGATCCGGGGGCTCCGCCCCCGCGCCCCCGTTCATCGGCGCTCCGCGCCTCGTCCTCAAACGCCGGACGGGCTGAATAGTGCCGGCTCGCGCCAGTGGTTTTCAGCCCGTCCGGCGTTTGAGGACGAGGCCGCAGGCCGATCGACCGTGCCCCGGCGCAGACGCGCCTCCCCGCTCCCTCGCAGGGCCCCGTACGCTGTTCCCCGTGGTGGAACCAGTCGTGCGCATCCCGGACGCGAAGGTCGCCCTGTCGACGGCCTCCGTCTATCCGGAGTCGACGGCGACGGCCTTCGAGATCGCGGCGCGCCTCGGGTACGACGGCGTCGAGGTCATGGTGTGGACCGATCCCGTCAGCCAGGACATCGAGGCCCTGCGCCGCCTCAGCGACTACCACCAGATCCCCATCCTCGCGGTGCACGCGCCCTGCCTGCTGATCACCCAGCGCGTCTGGTCCACCGACCCCTGGGTGAAGCTCCAGCGCGCCAGGGCCGCCGCCGAGAAGCTGGACGCGTCGACGGTCGTCGTGCACCCGCCCTTCCGCTGGCAGCGCGGCTACGCCCGGGACTTCGTCCAGGGGATCTGGCGGATGGCGGAGGAGACGGACGTGCGGTTCGCCGTGGAGAACATGTACCCCTGGCGCTACCGCGACCGCGAGATGCTCGCGTACGCCCCCGACTGGGACGTCACCAAGGACGACTACCGCCACTTCACGATAGATCTCAGCCACACCGCCACCGCCCGCGCGGACGCCCTCCAGATGGTCGACCGCATGGGCGACCGGCTCGGCCACGTCCACCTCGCCGACGGCAGGGGCTCCGCGAAGGACGAGCACCTCGTGCCCGGCCGCGGCACCCAGCCCTGCGCCGAACTCCTGGAGCGCCTCGCGACCTCCGGCTTCGACGGCCACGTGGTCATCGAGGTCAACACCCGCCGCGCCATGTCGAGCGCCGAGCGCGAGGCCGACCTCGCCGAGGCCCTGGCTTTCACGCGGCTGCACCTGGCCTCGTCGGTGAAGGTGCCGCGCTCGTGACGGCGAGCGCCCCCGCGCCCCGGCGCCGGGGCCGCCCCTCGCGCACCCAGACCGAGCGCGGGCCCGCCACCCGCGAGGTGATCCTGGAAGCGGCCCGCGACCAGTTCTCCGCGCACGGCTACGAGAAGACCTCCGTACGCGCCATCGCCAAGGCAGCGGGCGTCGACTCCGCCCTCGTACACCACTACTTCGGTACGAAGGAGCAGCTCTTCGCGGCCGCCATCGAGGTGTCCTTCGCGCCCGCGCTGCAGGCCCCCGCCGCGATCGAGGACGGCCCGCTGGATTCCGTCGGCGAGCGTCTGACCCGCTTCGTCCTCGGCGTCTGGGAGAACCCGGCCACCCGCACGCCGCTGCTCGCGATCGTCCGCTCGGCGGTCAACCACGAGACGGCCGCCGCCGTCTTCCGCCGCCTCGTCACCACCCAGCTCCTGTCCCGCGTCGCCGGCACCCTCGACCTGCCCGACGCGGACCTGCGCGCCGAACTGGCGGCGGCCCAGCTGGTGGGCATCGCCATGCTCCGGTACGTGATCCAGGTGGAGCCGCTGGCATCGGCGGACATGGAGGACCTGGTGGCGCGGGTGGCACCGGTGGTGCAGGGACATCTGACGGGCTTTCCCGGACCGGTCTGACGGGCTTTCCCGGACCGGCCGGACCGGCCTCGCGGACCGGCCGGACCGGCCTCGCGGGGCCGGTGGACCGCCTGTCTCGCCCGCAGGTCAGCCGGTCGGCCGCCCGCTCCGCGCGCGGATCCGCATGAGACGGCCGTCCCGCCATCCGGACACCCTGTCCGGATCTTGGATCATCGGCGTACGCTCGGCCGTATCGAGAGCTGTATCCAGAGCTGTATCGATAGCCGTATCGAGATCTGCCCCTGAAGGAGCGAGCGACGATGCCCGAGCTGAGGTCCCGCACAGTCACCCACGGACGCAACATGGCGGGCGCCCGCGCCCTTATGCGGGCCTCCGGGGTACCGGGCGCGGACATCGGCCGGAAGCCGATCATCGCCGTCGCCAACTCCTTCACCGAGTTCGTGCCCGGCCACACGCACCTGGCGCCGGTCGGCCGCATCGTCAGCGATGCCGTCCGGGAAGCGGGCGGCATCCCGCGCGAGTTCAACACGATCGCCGTGGACGACGGCATCGCGATGGGCCACGGCGGCATGCTCTACAGCCTGCCCTCGCGCGACCTGATCGCCGACTCCGTCGAGTACATGGTGGAGGCCCACTGCGCCGACGCCCTGATCTGCATCTCGAACTGCGACAAGATCACGCCCGGCATGCTGATGGCCGCCCTGCGCCTGAACATCCCGACGGTCTTCGTCTCCGGCGGCCCCATGGAGGCGGGCAAGGCCACCCTCGTCAACGGCACCGTCCGCAAGCTCGACCTGATCGACGCGATGGTCGACGCGTCGAACGAGAACGTCTCCGACGAGGACATCCTCCGCATCGAGGAGAACGCCTGCCCGACCTGCGGCTCCTGTTCCGGCATGTTCACGGCCAACTCCATGAACTGCCTGACCGAGGCCATCGGCCTGTCCCTGCCGGGCAACGGCTCGGTGCTCGCCACCCACACCGCCCGCAGGGCGCTGTACGAGCGAGCGGGCGCGACGGTCGTCGAGATCACCAAGCGCTACTACGACGGGGACGACGCCTCCGTCCTGCCGCGCAACATCGCGACCCACGCCGCGTTCGAGAACGCCATGGCCCTCGACATCGCCATGGGCGGCTCCACCAACACGATCCTGCACCTCCTGGCCGCCGCCCAGGAGGCCGAGGCCGGCTACGACCTCACCGACATCGACGCCGTCTCGCGCCGCGTCCCGTGCCTGGCGAAGGTCGCCCCGAACGTGGCGCCGCAAGGCACGTACTACATGGAGGACGTGCACCGCGCGGGCGGCATCCCCGCGATCCTCGGCGAGCTCTACCGCGGCGGCCTCCTCAACGAGGACGTGCACACGGTCCACTCGCCCTCCATCAAGGAGTGGCTCGACGCCTGGGACGTGCGCGGCGGCTCCGCGGGCCCCGAGGCCCTCGAGCTGTGGCACGCGGCCCCCGGCTGCAAGCGCTCCGCCGAGGCCTTCTCGCAGTCCGAGCGCTGGGACACCCTCGACACGGACGCGGCGGGCGGCTGCATCCGCGACGTCGCCCACGCCTACTCCCAGGACGGCGGCCTCGCCGTCCTCAAGGGGAACCTCGCCGTCGACGGCTGTGTCGTGAAGACCGCGGGCGTCGACGAGTCGATCTGGACCTTCGAGGGCCCGGCCGTCGTCTGCGAGTCGCAGGAGGAGGCCGTGGAGAAGATCCTGAACAAGCAGGTCAAGGAGGGCGACGTCGTCGTCATCCGCTACGAGGGCCCCAAGGGCGGCCCCGGCATGCAGGAGATGCTCTACCCCACCTCCTTCCTCAAGGGCCGCGGCCTCGGCAAGGCCTGCGCCCTGGTCACCGACGGCCGCTTCTCCGGCGGTACGTCGGGCCTGTCCATCGGCCACGCGTCCCCCGAGGCCGCGTCCGGCGGCACCATCGCCCTCGTCGAGGACGGCGATCGCATCCGGATCGACATCCCGGGCCGCTCGATCGACCTCCTGGTCGACGACGCCGAGCTGGCCCGCCGCCGCGAAGCCCTCGGCGGCACGTACGCGCCCAAGTCCCGCGAGCGCAAGGTCTCGGCGGCCCTGCGGGCGTACGCGGCGATGGCGACGAGCGCGGACAAGGGCGCGGTGCGCGACGTGTCGCGACTGGGCTGAGGCCCCGCACGCCACCGGGCCGAGGCCTGGCGCGGCGGGCCGATCCGCCGCCTCACGGGCCGACTGTCCCGGTTTGTCCTGCAACTGGTGTGGAGCGCGGGCGCGTCTATGGTGTGGAGTACATGCCATGGGCGGCCCGCGCCGCCCGTTTCACGTGGAACACGGGGACACACGGGGGATCACCATGAGCAGCGAAGAACTGACGATGCCCGCCACCGCCGATGTGGCGGACGGGGCGGAACTGACGATAGAGGCCGCGACGGCCAGACGGTACGCGGTCGTCGACGACGTCAACGTCCGCTCGGGCCCCGGCACCGCGTACGACAAGGTCGGCCGCCTCTCCGCGGGCACCCAGGTCACCATCAGCTGCCAGAAGCCCGGCGAGACGGTGACCGGCCCCACCGGGACGTCGAAGATCTGGGACCGCATAGGCAGCGGCCGGTACATCTCCGACACCTACGTGCGCACCGGCAGCAACGGCTACGTGGCGCCGCGCTGCTGACCGGCGCCGGTACGGGCACGGGTACCGATGCCAGTGCGTGGGGCCGCCGGGCCCGGGGTCACCCGGACTTCGGCGGCTTCGCCGTGTCGAACGCGTACACCAGGTTCTTGGCCCCGGTCACGATCGCCGCGCGGCCCGCGAGGGCGACGCGCGGGCTCGCGCCCACCTCGGCCGAGCCGTTGGTCCTCGGGTCCGTCGCCCAGAGCCGCGCGCCGTCGCGCGGCGCGAGCGCGGCGACGCGGCCGCTGGCCGAGCTGAAGTACACCGCCCCGGGCCCGGCGACCGGACCCGACGCCCCCTCCACACCCGCCTGCCGTGTCCACCTGAGCTTGCCCGTCACCGCGTTCACCGCGCTGACCTCGCCGTTCTGCTCGGTGAAGTACACCGTCCCGGCGGCGAGCCCCGGGGCGCCGCCGAACCGCTTCGGCAGCCGGGCCGTCGCGACCTCGCCCCGCGCCACGTCCACGCGGACGACGGCCTCGTACTCGATGACGCCGACCTCGCCCACCCGCTCCTTGGCCAGGACGAGCCGTCCGCCGTGCGCGCCGAGCACCTGGACCGGACCGTCGAGGGCGACGGCCCTGCCGAGGTCCCCGGACGCGAGGTCGAGGCCGCGCACCGTGACGTGCCGGACCACGGTGTCCGACACCTCGGCGGTCGGACCGCACATCACGTACGCCGCGCCACCGGCGGCGAGCGGCGCGCAGGTGGCGCCCGCCGGGACCGGGGTCCGCCACAGCACCTTTCCGGAGCGCACCGCGCGGCCCTCGATGTGCGTGCCCGCCCCGTTGAGGGTGACGACGGTGGAGCCGATCACCTCGGCGTCGGCGGCACGCCTCGTGACGGCCATCGACTTGCTGGCGAACCGGGCCGACCACAGCTCCTTGCCCCGGGCCGCGTCGAGCGCCACGACCTCGCCGGGCCCCGAGTCGTCGGGGAGCAGCCGGTAGCCCAGGACCGTGTTCCCGGACACGCCGACCATGTGTGTGTTCTGCATGGGGACGCCCGGGTGGTGCGCGGTCCACATCCGGTGGCCGTCGGCGACGCGGATCCGGGTGGCGATGACGCCGCCGCCCCCGCAGTACGCCGAGCCACCGCGCGGCACGCAGCGCAGCTCGTCCGGGAGCTTCGCCGCGCCGGCCGGAACGTTCTGCCGCCAGGCCTTGAAGCCGTCGGGGAGCGGCGCGCCGGTCGCCGCCACGTTGCGGCCGCTGTCGTCGGGCCGGTCGCCGCCGGAGCCGTCCGCGCCCGGCTTGAGCAGCGCGACACCGCCCGCGATCACGGCGATGCCCAGGACGGTGGCGAGCACGGGCCGCCAGCGGCGGCGCAGCCGCCCGCCGAGACCGCGGGGCGGCGGGGCGACCCCGGCGTCTCCCGCGCCCGGCGCGGCGGGCGCACCGGTCTTCTCGGACGCCGTGGACAGATGGTGCTGCGTGTCCGTGTCCCGCGTGCGGCTGCCGCCGTCCCCGGCCGCCGCCCCGAGGTCCACCGGCAGGTCCCGCAGCCGGACGAGGAGCTCGTCGATGGTGGGGCGGACGGCGGGGTCCTTGGCGAGGCAGGGCTCGACGGCCGTGCGCAGCGCGCCCGGGACGTCGTCGAGGGCCGGCGCCTCGTGCACGACCTGGTACGCGGTCATGTACGGGCTGTCCGCGTCGAAGGGCCCCTGCCCCGTCGCCGCGTACACCAGGAGCGTGCCGAGCGAGAAGACGTCCGACGAAGGACCGACGCCGCGCGGCGTCTGGAGCTGCTCCGGCGACATGAACGGCGGCGTGCCGATGACCCGCCCCGTCATCGTCAGCGTCTGCTGGTCGGCGGCGCGCGAGATGCCGAAGTCGATGACGCGCGGCCCTTCGGCGGACAGCACGACGTTGGACGGCTTCAGATCGCGGTGCACGACGTCCGCGCGGTGGATGTCGCGCAGCGCCTCGGCGAGCCCGATCGCGAGCGTGC
Source organism: Streptomyces sp. NRRL B-1347 (assembly GCF_000720325.1). GTDB lineage: Bacteria > Actinomycetota > Actinomycetes > Streptomycetales > Streptomycetaceae > Streptomyces. Next base: position 8,033 of record NZ_JOJM01000025.1, on the reverse strand, counting down.
GCAGCTCCATGCCGCCGACGGGACCGCGCCGCGCGATGCGCTGGGCGAGCGTGGGGCCTTCTATGTACGCGGTGGCCATCCACGGCTGCTCCGCCTCGGGATCGGCGTCGACCACGGCCGCGGTGAACGCGCCGCTGACCCGGCGGGCCGCGGCGACCTCCTGTCGGAACCGGATGCGGAACTCCTCGTCGCCCGCGAACTGCTGGTGGATCAGCTTGATCGCGACCGGCCGCCCCGACGCCGTACGCGCGAGGAAGACCGTGCCCATGCCGCCGGAGCCGAGCCGCGACTCCAGTGGGTAGCCACCGATCTCCTCAGGGTCCCCTGAGCGGAGCGACACCTCTTTCGACCTCCCGGTACCGGTCGTCCCCCGTATTACTGCCTGCCCGCACAAATTAGCGGCCGGACGGGGAGGCGGAGCAAGGCGGCCCGCCCTTCGGCCCTCTCCCGGGTGCTCGCGCCGCCGCGCGACGCTCCCCGCGCGCCGCCGCGGCACGGGCGATAATCGGGGACGTGAGCGACGAACGACGTACCGAACAGACCGAGGGCACCCCGCCGGGCCCCCGCCCCGAGCCCATCCGCTTCTTCGGTACGTCGTGGCTCGAACACACCGACGGCTACGCCGCGCGCCGCGCCGGTGTCGCGGCCGGCTCGCTGGTCGCGGCGGCCGCGGGCTGCCTCGTGCTGCGCTTCGCCTACCAGGGCCTGGAGATCGCGGACGTCGGCGCCTTCGTGAACGTGCTAGTCGTGGTCATGTTCGCCATCTGCAGCGCGATCGCGTTCCGGCGCACCTGGGAGGGGTTCTCCAAGCGCCACGACCCGCAGTCGGTGGCGTCCATGCGCAGCCTGATGACCATCGGCTTCATCGGCTCCCTCCTCGCCTACTTCTTCCGCTCCCTGAAGGAGGCCCCGGGCGAGCGACTGCACCGCGAGGAGTACGAGACGGCGCTCGAACAGTACGAGCGCCGCACGAAGCGCCGCGCGGGCAACCCCGCCAAGCGCAAGCGCCGCCAGAAGTAGCTGCCTCTCAGCCCGTCCGGCGTTTGAGGACGAGGCGCGCAGCGCCGATGAGGGCGGGGGCACGGGGGCGGCAGCCCCCGGAACGGGAAGGGGCGGGCCTGGGGCGCCCCGCGAGGGCCCCGCGCCCCCTCCGCCCCCGCGGTGTGAGGATGCCCCCATGGCAGACCAACACCCCACCGCCTCCGCCGAGTTCGCCCTCTCCTTCGAATCCGTCGCGGCCCAGTACGCCGCACCCCGCCCCGGCTACCCACCCGCCCTGTTCACCACGGTCGAGGACCTCGCGAACACTCCCCTCAAGGGCGCGACCGTGGCCGACGTGGGCGCGGGCACCGGCATCGCCACCCGCCTCCTCCGCGAGCGGGGCGCCCACGTCATCGCCGTGGAGCCCGGCCCCGAGATGGGCGCACAGCTGCGCGCCGCCCTGCCCGGCACGCCCCTGGTCCGCGGCTCGGGCGACGCCCTGCCCCTGGCCACGGCCTCCGCCGACCTCGTCACCTACGCCCAGGCCTTCCACTGGACCGACCCCGAACGCTCCGTCCCTGAGGCCCTGCGCGTGCTGCGCCCCGGCGGCGCCCTCGCCCTGTGGTGGAACGCGCCCGACCCGGACGTCCCCTGGTCCGCCGCCCAGGAGGCCCGCCTGAAGGCCCGCCTCCCCGGCTACCACGCCCACGGCATCACCGGCGACGCCGCCCGCATCGTCGACCGCGTGGCCCCGGGCCTCGCCCCGGTCCACCGCCGACTGCGCTGGACGCGCCGGGTCCCGATCGACGTCCACCTCGCGCACCTCGGCAGCCGCTCGTACTTCGCTTCCCTCGGCCCCGCCCGGTCCGCCCCCGTCCTCGCGGACGAACGCACCCACCTCCTCGCACACTTCCCCGACGGCACGGTGGAGGAGACCTACGCCGTGGACCTCACGGTCGTACGCGCCCCCCTGTGCAAGGCCCGGTGACAGACCGACGTCTTGACGGACCGGGCCTCGCGGGCGCAATAATCATCACATGATGAATATCGAGACCCCGGCCCGGTCCCCGGCCACCGCGGCGGCCGCCGTCCGCGCCCACGCACTCAAGGTCGTCCGCGGCCGCCGCACCGTCCTGCGCGAGCTGACCTTCACCGTCCCGCGCGGCCAGATCACCGGCCTGCTCGGCCCCTCCGGCTGCGGCAAGTCCACGCTGATGCGCGCCGTGGTCGGCACCCAGGCCAAGGTCACCGGCACCCTGCACGTCCTGGACCACCCGGCCGGCACCCCCGCCCTGCGCTCCCGCATCGGCTACGTCACCCAGGACCCCTCCGTCTACGCCGACCTCACCGTCCGCCAGAACCTCGACTACTTCGCCGCCGTCCTCACCCCCGGCCGCGGCCCCGCCGCCGCCCGCCGCCGCGAGGACGTCACCCGCGCCATCGCCGACGTGGACCTCACCAGCCACGCCGACGCCCTGGCGGGCGACCTCTCCGGCGGGCAGCGCAACCGCGTCTCCCTCGCCGTCGCCCTCCTCGGCGCCCCCGAACTCCTCGTCCTCGACGAACCCACCGTCGGCCTCGACCCCGTGCTCCGCCGCGACCTGTGGCACCTCTTCCACACCCTCTCCGCCGAACGCGGCACCACGATCCTCGTCTCCTCCCACGTCATGGACGAGGCGGAACGCTGCCACCGGCTGCTCCTCATGCGCGAGGGCGAGATCCTCGCCGACGACACCCCCGACGCCCTGCGCGACCGCACCGGCTCCCACACCGTCGAGGAGGCCTTCCTCCACCTCGTCGACGAGGCGAACGCCGCACGGCCGCACCGAGGCCGGGAGCCCCAGCTCCCCTGACCCCGCACCCCAGGAGCCCCCCCGACCCACCGAACCCAGGCACCACCGGAGCCCACGATGAACACCCATCGCACCCTCGCCACCGCCGCCCGCGTCCTGCGCCAGCTCCGCCACGACCCCCGCTCCATCGCGCTGCTGATCCTCGTCCCCTGCGTGATGCTGCTGCTCCTGCGCTACGTCTTCGACGGCAGCCCCCGCACCTTCGACTCCATCGGCGCGTCCCTGCTCGGGATCTTCCCGCTGATCACGATGTTCCTGGTGACCTCCATCGCCACCCTGCGCGAACGCACCTCCGGCACCCTGGAACGCCTCCTCGCCATGCCCCTGGCCAAGGCCGACCTCATCGCGGGCTACGCCCTCGCCTTCGGCACCCTCGCGGTCATCCAGTCCGCCCTCGCCACCGGCCTCGCCCTGTGGGGCCTCGGCCTCGACGTCACCGGCTCCGCCTGGCTACTGCTCCTGGTCGCCCTCCTGGACGCCCTGCTCGGCACCGCCCTCGGCCTGTTCGTCTCGGCCTTCGCCGCCTCCGAGTTCCAGGCCGTCCAGTTCATGCCGGCGGTGATCTTCCCCCAGCTCCTCCTCTGCGGCCTGTTCACCCCCCGCGACAAGATGCAGCCCGTCCTCGAAGCCCTCTCCGACGCCCTCCCCATGTCGTACGCCGTCGACGGCATGAACGAGGTCCTGCGCCACCCCGACATCACCGGCGACTTCGTCCGCGACGCCGTCATCGTCGCCGCCTGCGCCGTACTCGTCCTCGCCCTGGGCGCCGCCACCCTGCGCCGCCGCACGGCCTGACCACGGACCGCGACCGTCCGCCCACCGGACGCCCCGCCGCGGCTCACCCCGCCCGATGCGAGGATGGCCCGAACGACGCACCCCGGGAGAGGCCCTCGCTCATGAGCCAGACGCGCAAGCCGAGCCAGACCGTCGCGGTCCTCGGCACCGGAAAGATCGGCGAAGCCCTGCTCAGCGGCATGATCCGCAGCGGCTGGGCGCCCGCGGACCTCTTTGTCACCACCCGCCGTCAGGAACGCGCCGACGAGCTCCGCACCCGCTACGGCGTCGAGCCCCTCACCAACGCCGAGGCCGCCAAGCGCGCCGACACCCTGATCCTCGCCTGCAAGCCGCAGGACATGGAGCGGCTGCTCGACGAACTCGCCCCGCACGTCACCACCGACCGCCTCGTCATCAGCGCCGCCGCCGGCATCACCACCTCCTTCATCGAGGAGCGCCTGACCGCCGGCACCCCCGTCATCCGCGTCATGCCCAACACCCCCGTCCTCGTCGACGAGGGCATGTCCGTTATCTCGGGCGGCAGCCACGCCACCGCCGCCCACCTCACCCACGCCGAGGACGTCTTCGGCGCCGTCGGCAAGACCCTCCGCGTCCCCGAGACCCAGCAGGACGCCTGCACGGCCCTGTCCGGCTCAGGACCCGCGTACTTCTACTTCCTGGTCGAGGCCATGACCGACGCGGGCATCCTCCTCGGCCTGCCCCGCGACAAGGCCCACGACCTGATCGTCCAGGCCGCGATCGGCGCCGCCGTGATGCTCCGCGACAGCGGCGAGCACCCGGTGAAGCTCCGCGAGGCCGTGACCTCGCCCGCGGGCACCACGATCAACGCCATCCGCGAGCTCGAGAACCACGGGGTGCGCGCCGCGCTCATCGCCGCCCTGGAGGCCGCCCGCGACCGCAGCCGCGAGCTCGCCTCCGGCAGCGGCTGACAGTCGGGCCCTCTCCCGCCGGGCGCCCGGCCCCGGCCCCGGGTCCGGGGGATGCCCCCCCGGGCCCGCCCGCCATCGGCCTTCGGCCTCGTCCTCAAACGCCGGACGGGCTGGAGATCCCGGCCGGGCCGGATACTCCGGCAATCAGGTTCTCCGTCGTCACCACTTCCGCGAACCCGCCCCCGTGCAGCGACACCGCCGTCGCCCGCGCGATCTCCTCCGCCCCGAGCCGCCAGCCGAAGGGCCCCTCCAGGTCGAAGGTGTAGGTCGCGTCCAGCGCGAACAGCACGTCGTACCCGAGGTTCCCGCCCATCCGCGCCGTCGTCTCCGCGCACATGTTGGTCTGGATCCCGGTCACCACGAACTGCGAGATCCCCGCCTCCTTGAGCCAGGCGTCCAGATCCGGCGTCCCGTAGAAGGCCGAGTTCACGCTCTTCGTCACCAGGAGCTCACCACCGGCCCCCTTCCCACGCCGCTCCTCGACGTACTCCTTGAAGTCGTTGCCCACGTACCCCGACCGCAGCGGCGAGTCCGGCTTCACCGAGTCGTGCCGTACGAACACGACCGGCCGCCCCGATTCCTGCCACGCCCCGATCAGCGCGGCGATGTTCTCGTCGGCCCCGGGGTTGTTCCGCTCTCCCCAGTACTCCACCTCCTCGAAGCCCTTCTGTACGTCCACCACGACCAGTGCTGCGTTCTCTGCGATCTCCATGCCCTCGATGCTGCCGCCCGCGGGCCTGTCGTCCCAGAGGTACAGAAGCCACCGATCGATGGTTTACTGCCAGCGTGCCCACCGCCGCCGCGCCGACACCCGCCACCCCGACGCCCGCCACCCCGGAGGGCACACGCCCGCAGCGCATCGCCCTGCTCGCCTTTCCCGGCATCCGCGCCTTCGACGTCTCCGTGATCACCGAGGTCTGGGGTGCCGACCGCACCGACCGCGGCGTACCCCTCTTCGACCTCCGCCGCGTCGCCGCCGATCCCGCGCCCGTCCCCATGCGCGGCGGCCTCAGCCTCACCCCCGACCGCACCCTCGCCTGGCTGACCCGTCTGACCGACGGCGACCTGATCGTCGTCCCCGGCCTCGACGACCACCTGACCCCCGCACCACCTCCGATCCTCGAAGCCCTACGCCGCGCCCACGCCCGCGGCGTCCCCGTCGCGGCCCTCTGCGGCGGCGCCTTCACGCTCGCCCAGGCCGGCCTGCTCGACGGCCGCCGGGCCATCACCCACTGGCACCTCGTCGATCTCCTGCGCGCCCATCACCCCCTCGTCGATGTCGTGCCCGACGCCCTGTTCATCGAGGACGACAAGATCTGGACCGCCGCGGGCACCGCCGCCGGAATCGACCTGTGCCTGCACCTGGTCCGCGCGGCACACGGATCCGAGACCGCCGCGACGATCGCCCGCTCGATGGTCACCGCGCCCTTCCGCACCGGCGGCCAGGCGCAGTTCATCGAGCACCCCACACCCCGCGCCGACCGGGACGCCGACGCCCTGGCCGCCGTCCGTGAATACGCCCTCCGTCACCTCCACGAGCCGCTCACCATCGCTGACCTGGCCACCCGGGCGGGCATGTCGGCACGCTCCTTCGCCCGGCACTTCACCGCGGCGACCGGCACCACCCCCTTGCGCTGGCTCCTCGACCAGCGCGTCGCCGCCGCGCAGAAACTCCTGGAACGCACCGACCTGCCCATGCCCGAAGTCGCCCGCCGCGCGGGCTTCGGCAGCGAGATCACGATGCGACAGCACTTCGCCTCGCGCCTCGCCACCAGCCCACGCGCCTACCGCGCCACGTTCACCGGCACCGCCGCCGGCACCTCGGCCGCAGGGGGCAGCAGCCCGATCGCCCGATAGGCGGCATCGACCGTCGGCCGCGCCATCCCCCTGGCCCGCTCCGCCCCGGCCCTCAACACCTCCTCTACATACGCCGGATCCGCGACCAGCTCCTTGTGCCGCTCCCGCACCGGCCGCAGCAGCTCCACCACGGCGTCCGCGGTGTCCTTCTTCAACGCTCCGTACGACTCATATGCACCGCTCAGCTCTTCCGGGTTCCCACCCGTGCAGGCGGCCAGGATCTCCAGCAGATTCGCCACCCCCGGCTGGGCCTCGCGGTCGTACACGACCCCGCTGCCGCTGTCCGTCACGGCCCGCATGACCTTCTTCCGCACCACGTCCGGCTCGTCCAGCAGATAGACGATCCCGGCCCCGGACTCGTGGGACTTGCCCATCTTGGACGTCGGGTCCTGCAGGTCCATGACCCGCGCCGCCACCTGCGGCGGCGTCGCCCGCGGCACCACGAACGCGTGCCCGTACCGCTGGTTGAACCGCACCGCGAGATCCCGCGTCAGCTCGACGTGCTGCGTCTGGTCGTCCCCGACCGGCACCTCGTGGGCCCCGTACGCCAGGATGTCCGCCGCCATCAGCACCGGATACGTCAGCAGCGAGAGCCGCACGCTCCCGCCCCGCGCCCGCTCGACGGCCGACTTCTCCTTGTACTGGATCATCCGGCGCATCTCGCCGTCGGTCGCGACGCACTCGAGCAGATACGAGAGCCGCGCGTGCTCGTCCACATGACTCTGTACGAAGACGGTGCAGCGCTCGGGGTCGATCCCCGCGGCGAGCAGCAGCGTCGCCGCCTGCCGACTGAGCCTGCGCACCCGGCCGGGGTCGTGCTCCACGGTCAGCGCGTGCAGATCCACCACGCAGAACAACGCCTCCGCGCGGTGCTGATCCACTTCGGCCCAGCGCCGGACGGCTCCCAGGTAGTTCCCCAGCGTCAGATGCCCGGTCGGCTTGACCCCACTGAAGATCCGCGTCATGACTGCTCTCCACCTCCAGAACGGGGCCGTCGCCCCGACGGCCGGGCTCAGGTCCTCCGGAGGGAGATACACGAACGGCCGCCGAGGCGGCGGCCGTTGAGTACACGCGTGAGTACGGCCGCCGTCAGGCGGCCCACCACAGTTGGATGCACGCGTGCGTAGTCACGGCTCCACCGTAGCGCCCCAGGGCCCGGAGTTGACACCCCCAGACCCGGAACGTAGTGTTCTCCGAGTTGCCCGACGTGAGCGCCGACTTAACGGTCGGTCCCCGGGCGGCCATTCCGTAAGAACCATCAAATGATCGACGCGCAGCCTCTTCGTGTTCGCGAAGGGTCCGTCGTCGGCTCGTTTTCATGTGTCTTTGCGAAATGAGGAATCGGCGTTCGAAGGAACGCCCCCGATTAGGTCGGGAGCCGAGATTCCGCTAAAGTCTCACTCGTCGGAACGGCCCAACGGCCGCGAAGACAAACCCGGTTGACTGGGAATCAGGCCCGAAAGGATCTGATAGAGTCAACACCGCCGGAAGGCCGAAGGGCCGGAAAGCACCGAGGAAGTCGGAACGGACCGGGAAGCCGGAAAGATCTGATAGAGTCGGAAACACGAAATACCGAAGGGAAGCGCCCGGAGGAAAGCCCGAGAGGGTGAGTACAAAG
>NZ_JOJM01000024.1 GCF_000720325.1 Streptomyces sp. NRRL B-1347 | reverse complement strand
GGTCCATCCCGGCGGCGCGCAGCGCGGCCCTGTGTGGCCGGGGTCGCGGGTGGGCGCCCCCGCCTCGGGGGCAACGTGCCCGGGCAGGAGGGCAGCGGGTGGGACCGCCCCGGCGGGTGGGCCGCCCCCGCCTCGGGGCCACGTGCCCTGGCCAGGAGGGGGCGCCCCGCGCGAGGCCTGGCGGGGTGGGGCCGGCGCCCGTCCCCACCCCGCCGTGGGCAATCGTCCCGCAAGGCGAGTGAGGCCTCCCCGCGCACGCGGAGGGAGGCCCGGGTGGGGCCGCACCCGAGCGTCAGGCCGTCGTCATGCCAGAGCCGTCGCCTCCTTGGCCGGAGGCAGGCCCACCTCGGGCCGGTCGGGGCGGTGGGGTGCCACCCCGCCGAGGCCCTGGAGCCAGGTCCAGGTGTCGGCGACGGTGGCGGCCAGAGGTCGGCACCGCACCCCGGACTTCACCGCACTCGTGTCGTGCATCGTGTCGTACAGCTCCCCCGGCGGCAGCCACACCGGCAGCTCCGACCACGGCTCGATCCCCGCCCCGAGCACGGCGTCGGGCGCCGTCCACCGCAGCTCGGCCCCCGGCCCCCCGGCCACCTCCACACAGGCTTCGAGCAGGTCGCCCATCGTGGCGTGCCCCTGGGGGCACACGAGGTTGTAGGGCCCGTGGCGCCCGGCCGCCACCGCGTCGAGCGTCCACCGGGCGAGGTCCCGCACGTCGATGTACTGGATGCCCGCGTCCCGCGGTCCGGGCGCGAGCACGGGACCGCCCCGCGCGACCCGGTTCAGCCACCACGGCAGGCGTCCGATGTTCTCGTACGGACCGAGGATGAGCCCGGCCCGCACGAGCAGCGTCCGCTCCGCCCCGAAGGCGGCGCCGGCGGCGAGCTCCCCGCCCCGCTTGTCCTCCGCGTACGCCACAGCGTCCGCGTCCGGATCGCCGTCCACGACGGGGAACGACTCGTCCGATCCGGCCTCGCCGGGGTAGCGGTACACCGAGGCGCTGGACACGTACGCGTACCGTCCGGCGCGCCCCGCGAGCAGTCGCGCGGCGTCACGCACGGCCCGCGGCGCCCCGGACCAGGTGTCGACGACGGCGTCCCAGGTGCCGTCGGCGGCGGCGAGCGCGGCGAGCCCGTCGGGCGTCGTACGGTCGATGCGGACCGACCGGGTGCCCGCGGGGGCCGGGTGCCGCCCGCGGTGGCAGACCGTCACGTCCCAGCCGCGCGCGAGCGCGGCCTCCGTGACGGCCCGCCCCACGAATTCCGTACCACCGAGCATCAGAAGTCTCATGATCCGACTCTGCACGCCGGGCCCGCCGTACGGGAACAGGATTCCGCCAGCAGAAGAAACGGCAGGAGAACCGGCCGGAGGACCGGCCGAGGACCGGGGGGGTCAGCCCGCGGTCGGCGGCGCGTACTTGTAGCCCACGCGCCGCACCGTCTGGATCGTCCTGCGGTGCTCGGCCCCGAGCTTGCGCCGGAGCCGGGCCACGTGGACGTCGACGGTCCGCCCGTCGCCCACGTGGCCGTAGCCCCACACCGTCGTCACCAGCTGGTCGCGCGTGTGCACCCGGTGCGGGTGCGCGACGAGGTGCGCGAGCAGCTCGAACTCCAGGTACGTGAGGTCGAGCTGGTGCCCGTCGACGTGCGCGGAGCGCCGCGCGGTGTCGATCCGCACGGGCCCCTCGCCCCCGGCCCCCGGCGTCTGCTCGGGGTCGGGCGTGACGGACGCGAGGTGCTCCTGGCCCGCGGGCAGCAGGACCAGATAGCCGATCATCGGCGGCTGGCCCGGCAGCGCGGGCAGGGTGTGCTGCGGCGCGGGCAGGAGCGTCGCGCCGGGCGGCAGGAAGCCCGAGAAGTCGGTGAGGTCGGCGATCTGTGCCACCTCGTCGGGCGCGACCGCGCGCAGCCGCCCGCGTGCCGAGGGAGCGGCGATGCGGGTGGCGGTCTGCACGGGTGCGGCCGTGGCGGTGGCGGCGGCCTTGGCAGCGGTGAAGGAACGGGAGTTCGCCATGAGTCAGCTCTTTCGCGCTTGGGAGTCGTCGAGGACGTACGTCGTGCGCGTCAGGCCGGAGGCCGGGTGAACGGCTTTAGAGGGCCCGCGCGTTCAGCGCGCGGCAACACACCCGGTCGAAGTCATGGTGCTGCCGGGAAGGCCAGAAGGGCTCGAGGTCATGATGACCCGTCGCGATGTTCTGGAAGCTGCCCATGCCTCCCATTGAAGCAGATGGGAGCGGGTCCGGCTGACTCCTCTCACCTGCTGATACGAAGTCTTGGCGCCCTGGTGGCGTGAACTGGGCCCCGCCGCAAGGGGCGTTGCGCAGCACGAAAGGGCGCCCGCCGATTCGGTGGGCGCCCCTCGGGGTCCGGCCGGAACCAGACAGAACGGCATGGAAAGGGTCAGACTCGATCAGACCTGGTCGGCCTTCTCCAGGGCGGAGCAGCAGGTGTCGACGAGCAGACGCGTCACCACGTACGGGTCGACGTTCGCGTTCGGGCGGCGGTCCTCGATGTAGCCCTTGCCGTCCTTCTCGACCTGCCACGGGATGCGGACCGATGCGCCGCGGTCGGAGACGCCGTACGAGTACTCGTTCCACGGGGCGGTCTCGTGCAGGCCGGTGAGACGGTCGTCGATGCCCGCGCCGTAGTTCTTGACGTGGTCCATCGGCTTGGAGCCCTCGCCGAGCGACTCGCACGCGGTGATGATCGCGTCGTAGCCCTCGCGCATGGCCTTGGTGGAGAAGTTCGTGTGCGCGCCCGCGCCGTTCCAGTCGCCCTTGACCGGCTTGGGGTCGAGGGTGGCGGAGACCTTGAAGTCCTCGGCCGTGCGGTAGAGCAGCCAGCGGGCCACCCACAGCTGGTCGGAGACCTCGAGCGGGGCGAGCGGGCCGACCTGGAACTCCCACTGGCCGGGCATGACCTCGGCGTTGATGCCGGAGATGCCGAGACCGGCCTTCAGGCAGTTCTCCAGGTGCGCCTCGACGACGTCACGGCCGAAGATCTCGTCCGAGCCGACGCCGCAGTAGTAGCCGCCCTGCGCGGCGGGGAAGCCGCCGGCCGGGAAGCCGAGCGGGCGGTCGCCCTCGAAGAAGGTGTACTCCTGCTCGATGCCGAAGATCGGCTCCTGCGCCGCGAACCGCTCCGCGACCTCGGCGAGCTCGGCCCGCGTGTTGGAGGAGTGCGGCGTCATGTCCGTGTTCAGGACCTCGCACAGGACCAGGATGTCGGCGCCGCCGCGGATCGGGTCCGGGCAGGTGAAGACCGGCTTCAGGACGCGGTCGGAGGCGTGGCCCTCGGCCTGGTTGGTGGACGAGCCGTCGAAGCCCCACAGGGGGAGCTCGGCGCCCTGCGCGTCATCGGTGAGGATCTTGGTCTTCGAACGGAGCTTGGCGGTCGGCTCGGTGCCGTCGATCCAGATGTACTCAGCCTTGAAGGTCACGGGCCTCATCCTTAAAACACTTGGTACGGCGCAGTCGTGCGGGTGCTGCGGGCCGTGGCGATGACGGCAGCCTGTCAACGCGCGATTTCCCGTCCGTTGCCCGTATGTGAACCCCGTGTTACCTGGGGCGGGAGTGGCGCAGATCACCTCGCGGGGCCGGTCCGGGCCGGGCGCCGCGCTACTTGATCACCGCGTTGGCCGCCGCGATCAGCAGCCCGATCGCCGCGTCGGCGACGCCGATGAGCACGGCCGAGCGTCTGCGGTAGCCGGAGCGCAGTGCGGCGAAGGTGCCCCAGCCGAAGAGCAGCGCCGCGTTCAGGGTGAGCCCCGCGTACGTGACGCTCTTCTCCGGCCAGTCCATGATCCCGGCCAGGACGAGGAGCGCGACGGTCGGCCAGCAGGCGATGACCACCGGCCACTCGTCGGCCAGCGCCCAGCCGAGCCGGCGCCAGCGGTGGCTGCCGCTGCCCGGCTCGTGCGTGGCCATGTGGTGGGCGTAGCCGTGCGCGAGCGCCGCCGTGCCCGCGGTGACCATGACCCAGGCGGCGTCGTAGTACGGCGTGAACCGCTCGCCCTCGGACTGCAGGGCGGCGAGCAGCGCGCTCGCCAGAACCGTGCCGTACACACCCCCGGCCAGCCAGCTCCGCACGGCGCGCTCCCTTCACTCGTCCCGCGCCGCCGGTCCGGCCCGGGTGGAGCGCTCCACCCTACGTACCGATACGCAGGGATTCGTAAAGGTTTGCCCGCTCTTGTCGCTCGGTCGGGCGGCTAACGGCCGAGCGCGTCCCGCACCGCCTCCTCCGTGCGGGCCACCACCGCCGTGCCGTCGTCCGCCGTGATGATGGGCCGCTGGATGAGCTTGGGGTGCGCGGCGAGCGCCTTGATCCACGCCTCGCGGCCGGAGTCGTCGCGGGGCCAGCGGGCGCGGTCCTTCAGGTCGAGCTCCTTGGCGGCGGCCTCCTGGGTGCGGGTGATGTCCCAGGGTTCGAGGCCGAGCCTGCCGAGCACGTCGCGGATCTCGTCGGCGGTGGGCACGTCCTCCAGATAGCGGCGCACCGTGTACGCGGCGCCCTCCGCGTCGAGCAGCGTCAGCGCGCTGCGGCACTTCGAACAGGCGGGGTTGATCCAGATCTCCATGCCCGCACGCTACCTCCGAACCATCCGCCCCACGCCCCCTCAAACCCCCTCTGGCCAGGGAGGATTGCGATTCTGAGCACGGGCCGTTGTCAGTGCCGGCACGTAGAATGGAAGCAATGTTCGAAGGGGCCCGCGAGGGTTTCCGAACCGCGACAGGAGGATGTCCGTGCCCGCTGCCGCAGTCCCGTCCGCGCCCGCCAAGCCGACCGCCCGCTCCCGTAACCGCACCTCTTCCCGACGCACCCCGTGCCCGGCCAAGCAGCCGCTGCTCGACGTGCCGTATGTCCCCCTGGAGAAGCACCCCCTGCCGCCCGGCCGCCCCCGCGAGTGGTACATCACGCACAACCGCCGCCTCAAGGCCATGCGCCTGGCCATCGCCCTGCTCGACGCGGGCGTCTACGTGCCGAACCAGGCGAGCAACGTACGGATACGCACGATGGCGGAGACGGTGGGCATCCACCCCCCGTCCGACACCACGTGCCACATGGTGCGCGCCTTCATGCGCTACAACCGCTGATCCCGGCGGCGCGCCCCGCGCCCCGTCCCCCTCCGGCCGATGGGTCCGGGGGCGGGGCGCGCTGTCAGGGTCCGGTCATACTGATCCCCATGACCCAGCCGCCCAGCCTCGTCAACGGGCCCCGTTCCGCCGGGGAGTTGCCGCCCCTGACCACGGTCGACCTGCCGGACGGCACCCGCTTCGCGGTGCGCGGCCTGCGCGCCGACCCCACCGCCCCCGCGGTCCTCGTGGTGCCCGCCATGGGCACCCCCGCCCGCTTCTACCGCCACTTCGCCCGCGAGTTGCACGCCGCGGGGCTCACCGCCCTGACCGTCGACCTGCGCGGCCAGGGCGAGAGCACCCCGCACGTCAGGGACGCCGCCGCCCGCGACCACGGCTACCGCGTGATCCTCGAAGAGGACCTCGGCGCGATGGTCGACGCCGTGCGCGCCGAACTCGGCCCGGACGCGCCGCTGTTCCTGCTCGGCCACAGCCTCGGCGGGCAGCTCGCCCTGCTGCACGCCGCCGCCCGGCCCGGCCCCGTCGACGGCGTCGCGCTCGTCGCCTCCGGCACCGTCTGGTACCGCGCCTACGGCACCCTGCGCGCCCCCGCGCTGCTCCTCGTCACCACCCTCATCGCGGCCACCGCGACGCTCCTGGGCCGCTGGCCCGGCACCCGCTTCGGCTTCGGCGGCGACCAGGCCACGGGCGTCATGCGGGACTGGGCGCGCCAGGGCCGCACCGGCCGCTACCGCCCCACGGGCTCCGCACGGGACTACGAATCCGCGCTGCGCGCCCTGGACGTCCCGGTGCTCGCCGTCTGCGTCGAGAACGACACGTACGCTCCGGCATCCGCCATGGACCACCTGGTCGGCAAGGCCGCCGCCGCCCGCGTCACCCGGTGGCGCTACACGGAGCGCGAGGCGGGCGCCCGCCTCGACCACTTCGCCTGGACCCGCGCGGCCGGACCCCTCGCACGCCGGATCGCCCGCTGGGCCACGGCACAGGGCCCGCCCTGACGCGCCCTGACGTGCTCCGATGTGTTCTGACGTGCTGTGACGGCGTCACCCGCTCGGCCTAATCGGACATGCGCGCCCCCGCGCTTCGGCATTGGCTGCTCTTGGCCCATCAAGCCCGTCCGGCGATTGAGGACGAGCGCGAAGCGCGATAGACGGAGGTCGAGGGAGTACGGGACAGGGGTGGGCCCGGGACGCCCCGCGGGGGTCCCGCCCGCCCCGCCGAAAGGGGACCGCTCATGACGACCGCGGCCGAGCGTGCGGAGCGGGGCAAGGCCGCCCGCAAACGGGCCTCCCGGTCCTCGCACGGGGCCTGGATCCCCTCGGCGGACCGGGCCGACCCGGTGGCCGTCCTGGAGCGGCAGTCCGCCGACCGCGTGCAGGACCTGCTGCCGATCCGCTACGGCCGCATGGCCGCGTCCCCGTTCGCGTTCCTGCGCGGGGCCGCCGCCGTCATGGCGGGCGACCTCGCCGCCCAGCGCCACACCGGCCTCACCGTCCAGCTCTGCGGCGACGCGCACCTGCTGAACTTCGGCGTGTTCGCCTCGCCCGAGCGCCGGCTCCTCTTCGACCTCAACGACTTCGACGAGACCTACCCCGGCCCCTTCGAATGGGACGTCAAACGCCTCGCCGCCAGCGTCGCCGTGGCCGCCCGCGAGACGGGCCGGGGCGAGGACGGGGCCCACGACGCGGCCCTCGCCGCCGTCACCGCCTACCGCACCGCCATCCGGCGCCTGGCGCGCAAGGGCGAGCTGGACGTCTGGTACGCGAGCGTCGACACCGACGACCTGCTGCGCCTCATCGACTCCGCGCGCCGCCGCGAGCGCGCCGCGGCCCGCCTCGCGCACGCCCGCCGCCGCACCAGCCTCCAGGCGCTCGGCAAACTCACCGAGGTCGTCGACGACCGCCGCCGCATCGTCCACGACCCGCCCCTGCTCGAACCGGCGGGCGCCCCCGACATGGCGGCCCTGCGCAAGATCTTCGGCGACTACCGCTCGACGCTCGCCGAGGAACGCCGCCTCCTCCTCGACCGCTACCGCTTCGTCGACGCCGCCCGTAAGGTCGTCGGCGTCGGCAGCGTCGGCACCCGCTGCTTCATCGTGCTGCTCACCGGCCGTGACACCGAGGACCCGCTGTTCCTCCAGATCAAGGAGGCCGTGCGGTCCGTCCTCGAGGAGCACCTGCCCACCGGCCCCTACCTCCACCCCGGCCACCGCGTGGTCGCGGGCCAGCGTCTGCTGCAGGCCGCGGGCGACATCTTCCTCGGCTGGATGACGGGCCCGCAGGGCCGCGCGTACTACTGGCGCCAACTGCGCGACATGAAGGGCTCCGTGGACATCGCCGAGCTCGAACCCGCCGAGCTCCTCGCCTACGCCCGGCTCTGCGGCACCGCCCTCGCCCGCGCCCACGCCCGCTCCGGCGACCGCATAGCCATCGCCGCCTACCTGGGCTCTGCCGACACCTTCGACCGGGCCGTCGCGGCCTTCGCCGTGCGCTACGTCTCCCAGAACGCGACCGACCACAAGGCGCTGACCGGCGCGATCGAGGCCGGGGTCCTCACGGCGACGACGGCGTACTGAACCCCCGGGCGGTACGGACGGCGGTGTGACGCGCGCAACCCCGCCCGCCGGTTTCGGTCCGGTACGGGCCCGGGGAGCCTCCGGCATGACCACAACCGTCAGCGTCTTCACCCTCGGCGGCACCATCTCCGCCCACTCCGGCGGCGGCGCCGCGCGCCTCACCGGCTCCCAGACCCTCGCCGCCGTCCCCGTCCCCGAAGGCGTCAAGACGGAGCTGCACGACTTCCGCAGGCTCCCGGGCTCCTCCCTGACCCTCCAGGACCTGGCCGCCCTCGCGGAGCGCGTCGACGAGGCCACCGCCGCGGGCCACGGCGTCGTGGTCGTCCAGGGCACCGACACCCTGGAGGAGACGGCCTTCCTGCTCGACGTGGTGTGCGCGCCCCGCACCCCGATCGTGGTCACGGGCGCCATGCGCCGCCCCGACCTGCCCGGCGCGGACGGCCCGGCGAACCTCGCCGCCGCGCTCGCGGTCGCCGCGGACCCCCGCTGCCGGGGTCTCGGCGTCCTCGTGGTCCTCGCCGACGAGATCCACGCGGCCCGGCACGCGCGCAAGGCGCACACGACGTCGCTCACCACGTTCGCCTCGCCCGGCGCGGGCCCGCTCGGCCGCGTGGTGGAGGGCGTGCCGCGGATCCTGCTGCGCCCCCAGGAACCCACGGTGGAGCGCCCCTTGAGGCTCGGGAACGCCGTCCGCGTGGCCCTGCTGACCCTCAGCATCGGCGACGGCGGAGAGCTCGTCGAAGCGGTGGACGACCGCTTCGACGGCCTGGTCGTGGCCGCCTTCGGCGCGGGCCACGCCCCCCAGTGGCTGGTCGAACCGCTCGCGGCCCGCGCCGCCCGGATGCCCGTCGTCCTCGCCTCGCGCACCGGCGCGGGCCCGCTCCTCAGCGAGACCTACCGCGGCCCCGGATCGGAGGCCGACCTGCTCTCCCGCGGCCTGATCTCCGCGGGCCCCCTCGACGCCCCCAAGGCCCGCCTGCTGCTCCACGCCCTCCTCGCGGACGGCGCGGAACGGCCCACCATCGAGAAGGCGTTCCGGCGCCTGGACGGGAGCGGTGCCTAGCCGATCTGCTCCGGCGTGACAGTGAGCCACCGCTTGTCGGCGGTCACCGGCTGCCCCAATTCCCGCTGGCGCGCCGCGTTCTTCCGCTTCATTCCGTCCAGCTGCTTCATGTAGCTGTCCTTGCGGTTGACCCACACGCGCACGCCCCCGTGCCGCACGTCCGCCGAGTGGAACAGCATCGGCCCGTCGCTCACCGGCGTGTCCCCGGCCACGAGGACGGGCTTCTTCCACTCGTCGATGTACGTGGAGATCGCCGCGGGCTTGCCCTGGTACCAGGTCAGCGGCGCCCACAGGTTCGGCGTCAGCTCGTAACGGGCGAGGCGCGCCCGGTCCTTCGGCCCGAAGCGGCCCTCGGCGATCTCCTTGCGGGCGCTGGTGACGCGGCCGGTCCTCGGGTCCTTCAGCTGGAGGCCGACGCCGATGACGTTGCGCGGCTTCACCCCGTACCCGTACTTCGGGTCGGCGAGCACCATCCGCACCAGATCCTCGCTCGCGGCGCTCACGACGTACACCTCGATCCCGTGCGCGCGCAGCGACTTGTACAGCTCCCGCATGCCGGGGGAGAGCACCGGGCGGTGGACCTCGGTCCGCGTCACCTTCCCGTTCTCGTAGTACGTCGCCGGGATCGGCTCGTCGTACGCGAGCAGCTCGTCGACGTACCCCTTGAGGGTCTTCAGGGTGAAGCCGGAGAAGATCTGCGCGGCCCACGGGTAGCAGACCTGGTCGTCGACCTCGCACAGGCGGTTGTAGTAGCTGTAGAGGCTCTCCTTGTGCGTGGCCGTGTCCTTGAACGGGATGACCTTCAGCGACGGGGCCATCGACTTCCGCGTCAGGACGCCCTTCATCTCCAGGAACGGAAGCAGCGCCTCCTCCAGGTCGTTGCGGTACGTCGTGTTGTCCGCGTCGAAGACGGCGTACGCGCCCTTGTGCTCGTTCGCGGCGATGACCTTGCCGAGCTCGGCGGCCACCGGCTTCGGCCAGTGCTCAAGACCGGCGGCGACGCGGCCCTCCGCACCCGCCTGGCGCGCGTCGGCCGTGCCCGCGTCCGGCCACAGCGCGCCGCCCGCGAACACCGCCGCCGCGAGCGCCCCCGCGAGGCCGAAGGCCACCCGCTTGCTCCTGCTCCGTGCTCGTACAGCCGTGGTGTCCGTTCCTCGGATCCTCGGAAGTGGTGCGCCGCCCGGTGCGGAGCGGCGGGACATGCTACGAGCGCGCGGCGGCGATTCCCATGATCGATGTCACCGTGCGTGGCGGGCATGGGACGCGGGGGAGCGGGTAGCCGCGAGGGCACGCACGAGGCCGTGCCCGACCCCGCGGCCGACCCAGCGGCCGACTCCGCGCCCGGTCCCGTACGCGGTCACAATGGACCCATGGACACCGCACTGCGCGAGTTCGTCCGCGCCCCGCTGCCGCCGGAGCAGGGCGGCAGGGTCGTGTCCGCCGTGGGCTACCGCACCAGCGGCGAGACGCCGGGCCTGCACCGCGGCCTGCCGTCCCCGTATCTGACGCTGATCTTCTCGCTCGACGGGCCCGTCGTCACCGGCCGCACCGCGGAGCAGGCCACCGGGCCCGACGCCGTGCGCACCGACATCGTCGTGGGCGGCCTGCACCAGAGCCCGGCGTACGTCGTGCAGCCCGAGCACCAGGCGGGCATCCAGCTCGCCGTGCACCCGCTCGCGGCCCGCTCGCTCCTCGGCCTCCCGGCCGCCGAACTGACCGGCGTGCTCGTCGCCGACGGCACGGACGTCCTCGGCCGGATGGCCGCCGAGGTCCGCGAGCGGCTGTGCGCGGCCGACGGCTGGGACGAGCGGTTCGCCTGCCTCAACGCCTACCTGGCGCGCCGCGCCGCCGACGCCGGGCGCCTCGGCCCGGTGCGCCCCGAGGTCGCCGAGGCCTGGGCCTGGCTCGCCCGGCACCGGGGCGCGGGCACCCTGCGGGGCCTGGCCGCGCACGTCGCGCTCAGCGAGCGCCGCCTCTCGGCCCTGTTCCGCGCCGAGACCGGCGTCACGCCCAAGCAGGCGGCCCGGCTGCTGCGGTTCCAGCACGCGAAGGCGCGGATCGTGCGCGCGGTCGTCGCGGGCGCCCCCGCCGACCTCGCCCGCGTCGCCGCCGACTGCGGCTACTACGACCACTCCCACCTGGTGCGCGACTTCCGCCAGTACACGGGCGCGAGCCCGAGCGCCTGGCTGGCCGAGGAGTGCCGGAATATCCAAGCCGGGGGACACCGCGACGGCGAAGACTGAGCGGCATGAACACCACCGAAGCGGCACAGAGCACCCACACCTCCCCGAACCTGCGCGCCCCCGACGTCTGGCCCGCCTTCCAGGCCCACGACGCCCCCGCGCTCATCGACTTCCTCGTCACCACCGTCGGCTTCCTGCGCACCGCCGTGTACGAGGACGGCGGCCGCGTCGCCCACGCCCAGCTCGACTGGCCCGAGGGCGGCGGCGTCATGCTCGGCTCGTACGACCCGGAGTCGGCCGAGTGGTGCCTCAAGCCGGGCACGTTCGGCGCGTACGTCGTCACGGACCACGTCGACGCCCTCCACCGCCGCCTCAAGGAGGCGGGCGTGCGGATCGTCCGCGAGATCGAGGACCAGCCGTACGGCAGCCGCGAGTTCGCCGTCGCGGACCCGGAGGGCAACAAGTGGTCCTTCGGTACGTACCGCGGCGAACCACGCCCCGAGCAGGGGTGACGCCCGCCCGGGTGATAGCTTGCGCACGCCAGTCAACGCCCGCACCCGGGCCAGGGAATCCGGTGGGAATCCGGAACTGACGCGCAGCGGTGAGGGGGACGGGCGGGACCAGCGGCCACTGGATGTCACCGGACATCCGGGAAGGCGGCCCCGCCCGGACGAACCCGAGTCCGAAGACCTGCTGGCACCGCCGACCGCGCGCCGGGCGGCGGGGTTTCGCAGACCAGGCTCCGCGCATGAGCCATGAGACCCGGGAAGACCTGTGCCTCCTCTTGCCCCTCGCGCACCCCGCGCGGCCGCCCGTCCCCGCACCACCGCCCCCGGTGCCCGCACCGCGCCCGGGGCGCGCCTCACCGCGCTGCTCGCGGCGGGCGGCCTCGTCCTGCTCACCGCCTGCGGCGGCGGCTCGGCCGAGCGGCAGGACGAGGGGGCCAAGGCCGCGGGCTACCCGGTGACGGTCACCTCCTGCGGCAAGAAGGCCGAGGTCAAGGCCCCGCCCAAGCGGGCGGTCTCCCTCGACCAGGGCTCCACGGAGATCCTGCTCTCCCTCGGCCTCGCCGACCGCATGGCCGGCACCGGCACCTGGACCGACCCGGTCCTGCCCGGCCTGAAGAAGCAGAACGCGAAGGTCGAGCGCCTCGCCGACCGCTACCCGTCCCTGGAGAAGGTCCTCTCCAAGGAGCCGGACTTCGTCAGCGCCTCCTTCCTCTACACCGTCGGCAAGGGCGGCGTCGCCGACCGCGCCAAGTTCACCGAGCTCGGCGTCCCCGTCTACGTCTCGCCCACCGACTGCGCGGGCAAGGACAACAGCGGCGACGGCGACGGCACCCGCACCAAGACGCTCACCATGGACACCGTCTACGGCGAGATCCGCGACCTGGCCCGGGTCTTCCACGTGGAGCGGCGCGGCGAGCGCCTCGTCGCGGACCTCAAGTCCCGCGTCACCAAGGCCAAGCGCACGCTCAAGTCGTCCGACGCGTCCGTCCTGTACTGGTTCTCCGACTCCAAGGCGCCCTACATCGCGGGCTGCTGCGGCGCGCCCGGCGTCATCACCCGCACCCTCGGCGTCCGCAACGTCTTCGCCGACACCCGCGCCGAGTGGCCCCAGGTCAACTGGGAGACCGTGGCCGATCGCGACCCGGACGTCCTCGTCATCGGCGACCTCACCCGCAAGGCCCAGTCGGCCGAGAGCGCCCGCCAGAAGATCGCGTTCCTGGAGTCCAACCCCGTCACCAAGAACCTCACGGCCGTGAAGAAGAAGCGGTACGTGCTGCTCAGCGGCCAGGCTCTGAACCCGACGATCCGCACCGTCGACGGCATCGAACAAGTCGCGGCGGGGCTGCGCGAGTTCGGCCTGGCGCGGTGAGCACGGCCGCACCCGAGCGGGCCCGCGGCGGTCCGCGCCTCCGGTACGGCGCCTGGCGCACGGCCCTGCTGTGGGCGGCGGGCCTGGTGGCGCTGCCGCTCTCGGTGGCAGGCGCCGTCACCATCGGCCCGGCCGACATCTCCGTACCGGACGTCTGGGCCGCCGTGGCCGCGCACCTCGGCTGGGGCGAGGCGGAGCTCACCCCGCTGCGCGACGGCATCGTCTGGAACCTGCGCATGCCGCGCACCCTGCTCGCGGGCGTGTGCGGGGCGGGCCTCGCGGTGTGCGGCGCGGTCCTCCAGTCGCTCCTGCGCAACCCGCTCGCCGACCCCTTCGTCCTCGGCGTGTCCTCCGGGGCGTCCACGGGCGCGGTGGCGGTGGTGGTCCTCGGGGTGGGCGGGGGAGCGCTGTCGGTCTCCGGCGGGGCCTTCGCCGGTGCCCTGTGCGCGTTCGGCTTCGTGCTGCTCCTCAGCCAGGCCCTGGGCGCCACGACGGACCGCGTGGTCCTGTCGGGCGTCGCGGCCATGCAGCTCTTCTCCTCCCTCACCTCCTTCGTCATCCTGACGGCGGCGGACGCGGAGACCACGCGCGGCGTCCTGTTCTGGCTGCTCGGCTCGTTGAGCGGCGCGGACTGGACGGACGTGGCGGTGTGCGCGGCGGTCCTCGCCGTGGCCCTGGCGATCTGCCTGTCCCAGGCCCACACCCTCGACGCCTTCGCCTTCGGCCAGGACGCGGCGGCCGCCCTGGGCGTGCACGTCACCCGGGTCCGGCTGCTCCTGCTGTGCACCACGGCCCTCCTCACGGCGGCCCTGGTCAGCGCCGCCGGGGCGATCGGCTTCGTCGGCCTGACCCTGCCGCACGCGGCCCGACTGCTCGTCGGCCCGCGCCACGCCCGGCTCCTTCCGGTGACGGCCCTGACCGGCGCGGTCTTCCTCATCTGGGTGGACACCCTGGCCCGTACGCTCCTGGACCCGCAGGAGGTGCCGGTCGGGGTGGTCACGTCGTTGATCGGCGTGCCCGCGTTCGTGGCGGTTCTCTATCGGACCAGGAGGGTCGGGTGAGCGCGGGGGGTTGGGGTTCGGATGGGGGCCGGGGTTCTGACGTGAGCCGGGGTTCGGATGGGGGCCGGGGCTCCGACAGGGGCCGGGCCTCCGATGCGGGTCGGGCCGCCGACACGGACCGGCGTTCCGATACGAGCCGGGCCGCCGACACGGGCCGGGCCTCCGATACGGGCCGGACCGCCGACACGAGCCGGACCGCCGACGCAGGCCGGGCCTCCGGCGCGGAAGGCCTCAGCGCCGACCGGGTCTCCCGGGCCGCGGGCGGCCGCCTCATCGTCGACGGCGTGACCCTGACCCCCCGGCCGGGCACGGTGGTCGGCCTCCTGGGCCCCAACGGCTCCGGCAAGTCCACGCTCCTGCGCCTCCTCGCGGGCGTCCTGACCCCGGCCTCCGGAGTGGTCACCCTCGACGGCGAGCCGCTGCGCGACCTGGGCCGCCGCGCGGTCGCCCGCCGGCTCGCCCTGGTGGAGCAACAGGCGGACACCCAGGTCGACCTGACGGTACGGGACGTCGTCCGCCTGGGCCGCGTCCCGCACCGCCGCGCCTGGGTGCCGGCGACGGCCGACGACGAGCGGGTCGTCACCGAGGCCCTGGCCCGCACGGGCCTGTCCGACCGCGCCGACCAGCCCTGGCACACCCTCTCCGGCGGCGAACGCCAGCGCTCCCACATCGCCCGGGCCCTGGCCCAGTCGCCCCGCGAACTCCTCCTCGACGAGCCCACCAACCACCTGGACATCCACCACCAGCTGGACCTCCTCACCCTGGTGGCGACCCTCCCCGTCACCACGGTGATCGCCCTGCACGACCTCAACCTGGCGGCGATGTTCTGCGCCGAGATCCTGGTCCTGAAGGAGGGCAGGGCGTACGCGCACGGCACGCCCGAGGAGGTCATCACCGAGCCCCTCATCGCGGAGGTCTACGGCGTCCGGGCCCGCGTCACCCCGTCCCTCGCCCCGCACGACCACCCGACCGTCACCTTCCTGCGGCCGTCGGACCCGCCGCCTACACTCCCCGGATGACCACGCCACCCGACGACGAGGTGCCCCTCGACACGCTCGTACGCCTGCGGGCGATCTGCGGCCGCCTCCCCGACGCGTACGAGGAGCGGGCCTGGACCGGCACTCGCTGGCGCGTCCGGGACCGCACCTTCGCCCACGTCTACCTCACCGACCCCACGCGCCCCGCCGCCACCCACGCCCACGCGGCCGTGCCCACCACGACCCTCACCTTCCGCGCCCGGGGCGAGGAGTTCGAGGCCCTGACGCACGCGGGCCCCCCCTTCTTCCGCCTGGGCTGGGGCGCGAACGTGGTCGGCATGCACCTGGACGCGGCCGCCACGGACTGGGCGGAGGTCGCCGAACTCCTCGTGGAGAGCTATCGGGCCCTGGCCCCCAAGAAGCTCACGGCGCTCCTCGACGAACAGGGCTGGACAGCCGCGCCTCTGTCGTAACAGAATCGGTTGTGACGGGGAATCGAGCGCTGGAGGGTCCATGAGCGCCAACAGCCGCATGACCGTGGCCACGCACACGCTGACGTGGATGGCCCTGGTCTGCCCGAAGCGGCCGGACGGCATCGTGACGTCCGACCAGATCGCCGCCAGCGTCAACACCAATCCCGTCGTCATCCGCCGCACGCTCGGCAGCCTGCGCGACGCGGGCCTCGTGGTGTCGCAGCGCGGCCAGGGCGCGGGCTGGCGACTGGCCCGCGAGCCCGAGTCGATCACGCTCCGGGACGTGTACCTCGCGGTCGAGCCCGACCCGCTGTTCGCCCTTCACCCCTCGACCCCCAACCAGAAGTGCCCGGTGGGACGCGGCATCCCGCCGGTCCTTCGCGGCGCGTACGCCCGCGCGGAGGAGGCGATGAAGGCCGAACTGGCCGACGTCACCGTCGCGGACGTGCTCAAAGAGACGGTCGCTCCCGAGGGCACGGTCACCCTCAAGGAGACCATCGCCTGACCCACCCACCGCCCAACGGGCCGGTCCGAGCGGACCGGCCTTTCTTGAGCCCTGTGTTGTAACAGATTCAGTTACATCAATGGAGTCGGTGCGGCCGACCCCACCCACCACGCCCATCCCAATGAACTCGCCCCACCCATCGCCCACACAGGAGGTCCCGTCCCCCGTGTACCGCTCACTCCTCGTCCTCGCCGCCGGAATGTTCGCCATCGGCACCGACAGCTTCGTCATCGCCGGCATCCTGCCGGACGCGGCCGACTCGCTCGGCGTGTCCGTGGGAACGGCGGGATGGCTGCTCACCGCCTACGCCTTCACGTACGCGGTCCTCGGCCCCGTCATGGCCGCGTGCACCGCGCGCAGGGCCCGGCGCCCGCTGTTCCTCGCCGGGTTCGCCGTCTTCACCGCGGGCAACCTCCTGACCGCCTTCGTCCCCGACTTCGGTGTGGCCCTGGCCGGACGGGCGCTCGCCGGGTTCGGCGGGGCGATGGTCACCCCGGCCGCCGTCGCGGCGGCCGCGGCCCTCGCCCCGCCCGAGCGGCGCGGCCGCGCCATCGCCACCGTGATGACGGGCCTCAGCGCGGCCACGGCGCTCGGCTCGCCCCTCGGCACGGCGATCGGCAGCGTGACCGGCAACTGGCGCCTCACCATGGTGTTCGTGTCGGCCCTCGGCGTCCTCGCCGCGGCGGCCGTAGCGCTGCTTCTCCCCACGATCCCCACGCCCCCCGCGGTCCCGCTGCGCACGCGCCTCGCCCCGCTGGCGGACCGCCGCATCGGCCTTACCCTGCTCACCACGCTCCTCGTCTACACCGGCCTCTACACGGTGTACTCCTTCATCAGCGAGAGCCTCGACCGCGCGACGGGCGGCAGCGGCACCACCCTGGCCGTGCTGCTCTTCGTCTGGGGCCTCGCGGCCACGGTCGGCACGCTCGGCTCGGGCGGCCTGACCGACCGAGTCGGCAGCCGCCGCGTCATCAACACCGCGATCGTGGTGGCGGCGATCGACTTCGCCCTGCTCCCGTGGACCAGCGCCCACCTCCCGTCCACCGTGGTGGCGTTGCTCGTCTGGGGCGTGTGCGGCTGGGGCCTCCTGGCCCCGCAGACCCACCGCCTGATCACCGCCCTCCCGGCCGCGGCCCCCCTCCTCACGGGCCTCGCCTCGGCGATGGTGTACGTAGGCGTCTCGGCGGCCCCGCTCGTCGGCCAGGCGGGCATGGCCTGGGCGGGCCCCCACTGGCTGGGCCCGATAGGCGCGGCCTTCATCGTGCTCGGCCTCGGCACGGCGGAGGCGGCCCACGCCACCATCCGCCGCGCACGGAGTGACGCCCCCGTCGGCGGACCGGAGCCCCGGGCGCGGTCCACGGAGGGCGCCCGCCCCTGACGCCACCGTGAGCCGGCGGCGTCACCACGTCTCGGCCGCCCCGGCGGTGGGAGAGGAGGGGCCCGCCCGGTGCCCGGCGAGCGCCTTGAGCGCGAGCAGCGGGAAGGCCAGGACGGACAGCAGGGCCGCGCCGACCAGGGCGGCGGCTTCGCCGGACGCCAGGACGCCGTCGTCGACGCCGATGGTGGTGATGGCGACGACGAGCGGCAGGGCGGTGGAGGAGTACAGGGTGAGCGCGGCGCGTTCGCGCCCGGACAGGTCGCGCGGGGCCAGCAGCCAGGTGGGCCCGCCGCGCACCAGGAGGAACAGCAGGAGGAAGACCGGCAGGAGGGCGAGCGGACGGCCGCCGTCGAGCAGGGCCGAGAGGTCGAAGCCGATGCCGGTGACGACGAAGAAGACAGGGACCAGGAAGCCGAAGCCCATGGCTTCGATCCGGCCGAGGACCTCGGCGCCCGCCTCGGCGCCGGCGCCGCGCAGGACCAGTCGCGTGAGCAGCCCGGCGGCGAACGCGCCGAGGAGGGTGTCGAGGCCGAACGCGGCGGACAGGCCGAGCATCGAGGCGAGCAGCAGCATCACGTACCGCACGGCGAACTGGCCGCTGGAGTGGAGGGTCTTGGCGACGACGCGCGCGAACCACGGGGGCCGCGGGCGCAGCGCCCAGAAGACGGCGGCGGCCGTCACAGCGGCGAAGGCGACGAGCAGTGCGGTCGCGACGCCTGGGGCCCGGCCGCTGAGCAGCAGCGAGATCGCGATGACAGGCCCGAACTCGCCGACCGCCCCGAACGCCATCACCACGGTCCCGAACCGGCCGCGCAGCAGGTCCGCGTCGCGCAGCAGCGGCAGCACGGCACCGAGCGCGGTGCTGGTCAGGGCGGTGCCGATGACGAAGCTCTTGGTGGCCTGCGCGCCGGTCAGGGCGAACGCGATCGCGAGGGCCACCGCGAGCGACGCCGCCCAGGCCCCGACGGCGCGGCGCAGCGTGTCACCGCGGACGGCCGCGAACTCGATCTCGTACCCGGCCAGGAAGATCAGCATCGACAGGCCCAGGCTGGACAGCGTGTCGATGACGGCGTCGGGCCTGGCCCAGCCGAGCACGTCCGGACCGATCACGATTCCCAGGACGATCTCGAAGACGGCCACGGGGACGGTGAGCCGGCGCCCGACCGCGTACGCGAGGAGCGGGGCGAGCACCGCCATGGCCATGATCAGGATCAGCGTCCCGGGATGCGACATGCGTACTGACTAGCATGAATCCGGGCAAATCTATCAAGGTGAGCGGGTCCGAGGAGCCAAAGAGGTGTCATGGGCCGGGCCTCCCCGACGGTGGTGCGGTGTTCATCAGCGGGACGGCCGGGGGAAGCGGGCGGGGGTGAACCGGACGAAGGCCGGGGGCACGGTCTTCTTCTCGAACGTCGCGAGGTCCAGCACCTGCTGGAGCCTCGGCTCGTGGCGCCCGGCGGACCGGTTCAGTGCCCGCGGACCGGTGCGGGGCCAGCGGTCCGTCGCGGCCTTGGCCACCAGCGCCTCCAGTGCGGTGATCTCGTCGGCGGCACTGAAGGCACAGTGCGAGCCGCGGTTCACGTACAGCTGGCGGAGGTTGTCCGGCTCGCCGTTGCGGCGGACCTGGTCGGCGTACCACCCGGCCTGGTCGGAGACCGCGCCGCCGTCCTGGGTGTTGTGCAGCGTGACCACGGGCCGGGGGGTCGTCCCGCGCGTGATCGTGTACCGCTTCATGTAGTCGACGGCCCTCGGGTCCGCCGTGATCCGGGTGCCGGCGTTCAGCTTCGCCAGATCGGCGGCCAGACCGGCGTCGGCAGAGCCGGCGGCCCGGTACGCCTTGCGGACCAGGTCCTTCCGTGCCGAACCGGCCAGCTGCTGCCGGTAGTCGACGCCGGTGTTGGCGGTCGGGTTCCCGCCCGCCCGGCGCTCCAGGTCGACCCGGCCGAGCGGGCCGGTGCCCGCGACGTACGCGTTGCGCAGCCACTGCGCCTGCGCCCGCACGCGGTCCGCGGTCGTCACCGGCTGGGCCTCGTGCGCGGAGTACCACCCGGGGATGTTGCCCAGCGCGCCGGCGAGGGCGAGGCGAGCCCTGCCGCGCTCGGTCTCCAGGGCGCGGTCGATCGCCGCCACGAGGACGCTGACGCCGCGCTCGGGGTCGCGCGGCCGCACCAGGTCGATGTCCTGGTCGGCTTCGGGCACCAGGAGTGCCTTGAGGGCGTAGGTCATGTCCAGGGTGGTGTTCCAGGTCCCGTTGCCGTCGTACTCCGCGCACATCGAAAGCACGCCGTCGAACCGGTCCGGGTACCGCTCGCCCAGCAGGGTGGCGACGGTTCCGCCCATCGACTGGCCGGTGCTGAAGGTGCGCTGCGGCCGTCCGACGTGCTCGGCGAACCAGTCCCGCAGCGCGATCTGGTCGGTCAGCGCGTCCGCGACCGCGTACCCGTGCGTGCCCTTGTAGTCGGATGCCGCCAGGGCGAAGCCCTTGCCGAGCAGGGCCTCTTCGGCTTCTTCGCTGTTGGTCAGGGCCGTCTTCTCCGGTGCCCAGCCCGCGGGGTAGTAGCCGTGGCTGTACAGCAGCAGGGTCCCGTTCCAGCGCTCCGGGACCTCCACGCGGTACTTCGCCCCGTCGATCTCCCCGGTGTACGACCGGCGCTCGCCCGCGCTGTCCGCCGCCTCCGCGGCCACCGTGGTGCCGGTCCCGACGACCGAGCCCGCCACCAGCACGGCGGCCACGGCGGCGCTTCTTCCTCGTCTGCTCATCAGGAGCACTCCTTTCGTCCTTCAACGTTCGGCGTATGCGGGGAAAGACCCTCGGCCGACGGGGAACTCATCGGACGGGGCGGGCCGGTCGGCGCACCGGCGCCGGCCGGCCCACGGGAGAGGGCGAAGGTGCTGCGTGCCGGTTACGCGGCGGCGGTCGCCGGGTCCTTGGCCCGGTAGGTGCACACGTGCACGCCGGTGCCGCTGGTGACCGTGGAGACCAGCTCGAAGGAGCGCAGGACGCCGTCCGTCGGGTAGATCGACTTACCGCCGCCGAGGAGCACCGGCATGATCATGAGCCGGAGTTCGTCGACCAGGCCCTCGGCCAGGAGGGTCCGGGACAGCGACGCGCTGCCCAGGACGGTCAGGTCGCCGCCTTCGGCCGCACGCAGCTGCTTGATCCGGTCGACCGCCTGGTCGCCCGGTATGAGCGTGGAGTTGTTCCAGGCCGCCACGTCGTCCGTGCCGAGGGTGCTGGACACGACGTACTTGGCGACGCTGTTCATGTGGTCGGCGAACGGGTCGCCCGCCTGGCCGGGCCAGGCCGCCGCCATGACCTGCCAGGTGCGGCGGCCGTAGAGCATGGCCCCGGTGTCCTTGGACCAGTCGGCCAGGGCCGGGCCCATCACCTCCGGGTCGAAGAACGGGTGCGACCAGCCGCCGTGGGCGAAGCCGCCGTCGCCGTCCTCGTCCGGGTGGCCCGGAGCCTGTACGACGCCGTCGAGGCTGATGAACTCGCCGATCGTGATGCGCATGGGTGACTCGCTTTCCTGCTGACGGGATGGGGATCGGTTGCGGAAGTGGCGGGTGCCGGGTCCGCGGGTCAGGCGCGCCGGGGTTCGTAGCGCAGCGCGGCGACATGGGCGGAGAGGCCCTCGGGCCACGGGAACGTCAGCCAGTCCATCGCGTCGTCCGGCCCTGCCGTGTAGCCGTCGACGGATACCTGTACCTGGAGCTTCAACGTGCGCACGGGAGTGCCCCTTTCATGGGTGCGGTGAATGGGCGCGGTGGCGGGCCCGTGGTGGATGGTGCGGTGACGGGCCGGTGGGATGGTGCGGTGATGGGCCTGTGGGGTGGTGCGGCGATGCCCCGACCCCGTGAGGGCGGGCGCGGTCGGGCCGGTCAGGGGCGTGCCGGCGCCCGGTACTCCAGGACGACGGCCCCGGACGCGAACACCGAGGTTCCGGTGAGTGTCCATGTGCCCGGAACGCCGGACTCCGGGAACAGGCGTCGCCCGGCGCCCACGGTCTCCGGGTGGACGCACAGCTTGAGCACGTCGACCAGGCCGAGGCGGAGCAGGTGCCCGACGAGCTCGGCCCCGCCGAGCACCAGCAGGTCCTGGCCCGGCTCGGCGCGCAGCTTCGCGATGTGCTCGGCCATCTGACCGGGGATCAGTACGCCGCTCCACGGGACGTGTTCGAGGCTCGTGGACACCACG
This sequence comes from Streptomyces sp. NRRL B-1347, assembly GCF_000720325.1. Taxonomy (GTDB): domain Bacteria; phylum Actinomycetota; class Actinomycetes; order Streptomycetales; family Streptomycetaceae; genus Streptomyces. The sequence goes on along the minus strand of NZ_JOJM01000024.1, from coordinate 167,285 downwards.
TACTTCGGCATGGCGTCCACCAGCCTGGTGTACTCCTCCTTCGCGTCGCGCCACGGCCAGGCCGCGGCCATCTCCTGGAACGTCACCCGGCCCAGCAACAGCGCCCGGCTCGCGGCCACTTGGCCCAGCTGGTACTTCTCGTGCCCGCCGTACCGCGACGGCCGTGCCCAGGGTGGATCCGTGACCGCGCCGTCAAGGGAGACGTGCATCAGGACGACGACTTCGCTCACGCGTGGGGCTCCGATCGATCTGGCGGGAAACCGACGTCCGACACGGCCTCGACCCGGCGCGAAGCCCGTCGAACGCGGCCCCATCAGGGTCCGTGATCAATGGCTGAGCCATCAAGATCGGAGCGTGGCATGCTCCGTTGAGCAGCGCTAAACGCCGGAGGCGGCGCTGAGGACGGGGGCGGCGGACATGCTGGAGCGACTGGAGCTGGAAGCGTTCCTGACGCTGGCCGAGGAGCTGCATTTCGGCCGTACGGCCGAGCGCCTGCACGTGACGACCGGCCGGATCAGCCAGACCATCCAGAAGCTGGAACGCCGCATCGGTGCGCCGCTGTTCGAACGCAACAGCCGCAAGGTGGCCCTCACCGACGTCGGCCGCCAGCTGCGTGACGACCTGCTGCCCGCCTACGAGCAGATCAGCGCAGGACTCGCCCAGGCCATCGCGGTGGGCCGCGGCGTGCGCGTCAAGGGAGTCGTGCGGGTCGGCTGGTCGGCGGCGTGGTGCGGGAACCTCATGGTCCAGGCGGCGGACCGGTTCCGCGTGCGCCATCCGGACTGCGACGTCGAGCTCACGGAGGTGCAGCTGTGCGATCCGCTCGGCGGGATGCGCGCGGGCACCATCGACCTCCAGCTCACCGAGTTCCCCGTCCGCGAACCGGACATCACCACCGGCGCACTCGTCTTCTCGGAGCCGCGGGCACTCATGGTCCCGTCCGGCCACCCCTTCGCCCGGCGGGACTCGGTGTCGATGGAGGACCTGGCCGACACCACGCTGGTCACCCTCAACGACGCGCAGATACCCCGCTATTGGATGGACCGCTACTTCCCCCGCACGACCCCGTCAGGCCGGAAGATCCCGCAGGGCCCGGCGGTCACCTTCTGGCCCGAAGCCCTCGTGCACATCGCCAACGGCGTCGGCGTCAGCACGGTCTCCCGCCGGGCCGAGGCGTTCCACCGGCGCCCCGGCATGGTCTTCGTACCGTTCCACGACGCCCCGCCCATCGAGTACGGCCTCATGTGGCCGACCGCGGGCAAGAACCCCCTGGTGGCCCCCTTCCTGGAGATCGTGAACGAAATCACCGGCCCGCCACGCCACACCCCGGCCGCGCCGACGGAAACGGCCCCGCCCGCCGACGCCCTCGGCTGACAGCCGAAGGCCACTTGGCCGATGCTCAGTGAGCAGTCACTCGCGCCCACCAGCCGGTTGCCCCCTGAGGGCCGATCGGAGATGCGCGGCTGCCGAGCGCTTCCCGGCTGAGTCCCCCATCTCAAGGAAGAACGAAGCCGCGAGGGTACGGGAGAGGGCAGCCTGATCGCTGGCCTCACGCAACACGTTCACAGCCTGTACAAGGCCATCGGTGGCTGCATCGGGGGGCGCCCGCTCTGAGAGCTGCTCCGTGCTTGGCCAGCACCCTGCCCTCTGCCCGGTGAGCCCCGGCCGCTACCGTCCAGGGCCACCTCGGCGACGGCCTGGAGGAATTCCCGTACGAGCGGACCGTCGCCGTCGCGGGGTCGGATGGGGGCGTACTCGATGCGGGGGAGCTGGGGGAAGGGCAGCCAGGCGATGTCGGGGCGAGCGTAGTACCGCTCGGCTTGCGCGGACGCGAAGGTGACGCCCCTGCCTGCGCCGACCATGGCCAGCGCCTCCTGCCAGTAACCGGCCGTGCGTTGGGGGATGGGCAGGCCGGAGGGGGTTCGGCGGGGCCAGTGGTAATCCCGCCAGTACCGGGGGATGGTCTCGGCGAAGGTGATGAGCGTGGTGGCGGCCAGCTCTTCCAAGGTCACCTCGGCTGCGCGGGTGAACGGGTGCTCGTGGTGGACCAGGAGCCTGCGTTCCTCGGAGATGAGGACGGGACCGACGGTCATGTCGGGCTCGTCGATGGGGAGTTCGGTGATCTGCACGTGCACCTGCCCGCTGCGGATCGGACCCAAGGGGTCGGAGAGCTGGATCTCCTGGATCTGGACCTCCGAGCCTGGACAGCGGGCGGAGAGCTTGTCGGAGGCCTTGAGGACGAGTTCGGCCGCCATGGGGCTGGAGTAGCCCACCCTCAGCACACCGCGCGTGCACCGCGCGGCGGCCGCGGCGTCCGCGAGGGCCCGTCGTACCTGCTGGTAGGCGGGGAGCAGGTCGTCACGGAGCTTCTCACCCACCGGGGTCAGGGCCACCTTGCGGCTGGTGCGCTCGAACAGTGGTGCACCGATGCGGCGTTCCAGCTTCTGGATGGTCTGGCTGACCCGGCCCTGGGCCAGGCCGAGCCGTTCCGAGGTGCGGCGGAAGTGGAGTTCCTCGGCCAGTGCCAAGAAAGCCTCCATCTCATGCCGTTCCACCGTCTGTCCCCCTGTCGTCGTTGGTTGGTGAGTTTGGCGCACCGATCGTAGATGATCTTGGTCTTGATCACGGTTTCGGATACGCGGAGAGTGGATGCGGGCCGCGACGACACGGCACGGGTGAGTGCCTCGCGGGAATAGCGCTCACCGCTTTCCCGCGCGACGGCATGCCTGTCGCGCTTCCCCTGGTCGGAAGCCTGTTGAGGGCTCGCGGCCCCCGTATGTGATGACACAACCCAAGATCGTTGAGAGGAACAAAATGAACGCAAAGATTGCGAGCGCGGTGACTTCCGTCGGCATTCTCGTAGCGGCCTCCACGGCCTCTCTCATGGCGGCCGAATCCGCTTCGGCGGTGTCGGCTTCCTGCGTCAGGTACTTGCAGAGCAAGAACTATGCGCCCACCAGTGAGAGAAGTGACTTCTGCGCCACGGGCGGGCACTTCAACAGCGATCTGGAAAAGGCCATCAACTACCAGTCGTGCCGGTTCGGGCTCGAGGGCACGGGCGTCAGGTACGCCGACGCGGTCACGGCGTGCAACTACGCCCAGACGAACGGATGACGCGCTCCTCCGGCCGCCGTCGGCACCGCGGGCGCGCATGAGGCACTTCCGCTGGACACGTCCGGTGAGTCGTCCACGACCCACCGGACACGGTTCACGCGGATGCCCCCGCCGCCCCCGATCACGGCACGGGTGCCGCGCGCGTCCCGAGGCGCGGCGCTCCGGCGCTGTCTCCGGCCCGGTCGCGAAAGCCGTCCTCCGGCGCCGTCCTCGCCGCCGCGGTCGGCTGACCTCCCGCGCGGCTCCGCCCGCCACCCGCTCCGGTTCTTCGGGGCGAGAGGTCGTCCCGGCCGTGCTCCTCGACGCGCACGGCTCGCGAACCGACCGCTCACATCGGGCGAGTTGATCGGCGTCGTCTCACGCAACAACTAGGTAAGGTCTGTTTTGATACGCCGTCACAGTGTGTCGAAGCGCCTGCGGACACCGCTGCTCCTCACCACGGCCACGCTGATGGTGAGCGCGCCCCTGGTGTCCCAGGCACTCGCCAGCGAGTCCCACCCCCCACCGTCCGCGATCCGCGACGCGGCCGCCGGACCCAAGCGGCCCGAGGCACCCCGCTCGATGCCGAGCCCGGACACCGATCTCGGCAAGGGCTGGAAGAACAGCGAGGATCGGGCCGTGACCGGCGCGGCCGACGCCGAGGGCTTCAGGATCCTCGTCGCCGACGAGTCCAAGGCGTACGCCTGGAAGGCCGTCGCGACCCTCTCGGAGCCCGGGATGCCCGCCGACTCGTGGATCGGCAACCAGTGCGTCATGGATGACTCCCACGTCGCGGCCGTCTACGCTCCCCGGGCGTTCACGAACAAGCCCGACCTGATGCAGGGCGGCGCGTTCACGGCGATCGTTAACACCAGGAGCGGCGAGGTGACGAAACTGCCGTTCACCGCCACCCTCGCCTACTTCGACCCCTCCTGTAACACCACCACGCACACCGCCGCCTTCACCCAGTACCGCGACATGAACGACGCGTCGAAGGTGAAGACGCGCGTCGTCACGGTGGACACGGGCGGCAGGACGGTGACCACGACGGGCGAGCTGCGAGGGCAGGTGTCCTCGGCCGTCCCGGTGAAGGACGGCGTGGTCGCGGGCCTCGGCCGCGGACTCGTTCACATCAACGACAAGGGCGGGGTCCGCCGTCTCGCCCAGGGCGCCAGCATCCCCTTCGACATCCGACCCATGACGGGCGGACGTATCGGCTTCGTGGACCGCAAGGGCACGAAGACGGCGCGGGCGAAGGTCTATGACGGCCACGGCGAGCCGCGCACGGTCGCCACCGGGCGCCTCGGCGACCTCGAGCTCACCTCCGGTGCGCAAGGGCGCGCCTTCCTCACGGGCGACCCCGAGGACACGAAGACGGAAGGGAGCGGCATCACCAAGCTCGACGCGCCTGCCGACACCGACGTCTCCTCCCACGGCCACCTCGCCGTCAACCCCGTCCTCACCCCCGGCGTCCGGGCCGGACTGACCCGTATCCAGTCGGCCGGAAAGGGTTTCGACAAGGCGGACGAACCCGCGGCGGGGGTGCGCGCCCGCTCCGGGCGGGCTCCCGGCACGGCCGACGGGAACGCGCCGATCACCGTCACCTCGACCGCCACGGTGACGGGACGCACGGTCGAGCAGCAGGTCACCTCGGAGCGGTCGCACGGCGGAAACGGTCTCTCGCCCGCGTTGACCGGTGCCACCCGGCCGCGGGCGCTGGCCGCAGCGTCCGCGCCCGACTCCCACGATCCCCGTGACACCGACCGCTGGTGCTCGGTCTCCCGCAACGACATGAGCGCTCAGGCACTGCAGCCGACGCCGAACCAGGTCGAATGGGCGGTGGACATGGCCGTCCGCGGCGAGCTGCGCGACAAGTGGATCCGTCAGGACGGCTACCGCGGCCAGGCAGGACTCGGCTCGATCGACCCGCAGGGACTGTTCCCCCTGCCGAAGCTGATCGGAGGAGGCCGCATCCCCGCCAACGTCCTGCTCGGCATCATGGCGCAGGAGTCCAACCTGTGGCAGGCGGAGTCCGGCGCGATCCCCGGCCAGATGGGCAACCCGCTGGCCGCGGTGGACGGCTACTACGGCCACAACAAGAAGGACACCCTGCTCGGCTACTGGCGCATCAACTGGGAGAAGTCCGACTGCGGCTACGGCGTCGGGCAGGTCACCGACGGCATGCGCCTGAAGGGGCGCGAGAAGGAGGGCGAGACGAGCCTCGACCCGAAGCTGCAGAAGGCCGTCGCCGTCGACTACGCGACCAACATCGCGGCCTCCATGAAGATCCTCGCCGACAAGTGGAACGAGGTGCACGCCGACGGTCAGAAGATCACGGTCAACAACGACGACCCCTCCCGCGTGGAGAACTGGTTCACCGCCGCCTGGAACTACAACCTCGGCTTCAACCCGAAGTCCGATGCCTCGAAGAACGGCGGTCACTGGGGCCTGGGCTGGTACAACAACCCCGCCAACCCCATGTACAAGAAGGGCGCGTGGGACCACCCCTTCATGGACGTCAGCCTCAGCCAGGACAACATCCGCGACGCGGCGCACCCGCAGTACTGGCCCTACGAGGAGAAGGTGATGGGCTGGTCCGCCTGGTCCATCGACACCGGCTTCTCCTACGGCACGGACGGCCGTCAGGACTGGAAGGACGAATCCGGGTTCTCTTCCGCCGGCTTCCGGCCCGCCTGGTGGCTCAACGCCGCTGACCGCTCCCGTGTCAGCCCGCCACTGGACACCTTCTGCAACAAGAAGAACAACTGCGACTCGGCCAACCCCAAGGACTGCCCGGACGAAGCCTGCTACCGGCAGTTCTGGTGGGCGGAGGACAACGCGACGTGGAAGGCCAACTGTGACCAGCAGTGCGGGCGCGAGAACATCAAGTACGACACGCTGCGCTCCGAGCCCGGACGTGGTTACCGGCTGAAGAACGGTGAGCCGGTGTGCGCCGCCGCCCCGAAGGGCGCCGAGGTCGTCACTTCCATCCCCAACGACACGGACACGTGGTCCAGTTGCGGGAGGGCCTCGTCGAAGGGCTCGTTCGAGTTCACCTTCCTTCCCGACTCGGACCAGCGGTACGAGGCCAAGGCCGACCTGCACTCGATCGGCGGCGGCCACGGCGGCCACTTCTGGTACTCCCACACGCGTAACGAGGACAACCTCGGCGGCGACGACAACCGGATGACGATCAAGGGCAAGTGGACGCTCGGACACAAGCTCGACTGGGCGCGGGTCCTGGTGCACCTGCCCGACACCGGTGCACAGACCCGGCAGGCCGCCTACGTCGTGCACAACGCGGACACCACCAGCCCCAAGCGGCTCGTGACACAGCGCGCGGACCGGTGGGTCAGCCTCGGCGTGTTCCAGTTCACGGGAACACCGCAGGTCGAACTGTCCAACACCACGCAGGACGGGACCGCCGACGAGGACATCGCCTGGGGCTCGATCGCCTTCCAACCCCTCCCCGGCAAGCCGAAGAACGCCGTCGTCGCCATGGGCGACTCCTACTCCTCGGGCGAAGGCGCCTCCGAGGCGGGAGGCAAGGACTTCTACCCGGAGAGCGACCACTACGACAAGCTCAACGAGAAGGCCACCGACAGCTGCCACCGTTCCAGGTACGCGTGGTCGCGGCAGGCGGCCCTCCCGGGCCAGACGAGGTCCATCGGCGAGCTGGCCGACGACCTAGACCCACAGCTGGACTACCATCTCGTCGCCTGCTCGGGCGCGCGTCACTACCACATCCTGAGCAAGGACCAGATGGGCGAGGGCAAACAGATCGACACCGGCTACCTCGACAACAACACCACCCTGGTCACCTTGTCGATCGGCGGTAACGACGCCCGGTTCACCGATGTGTTCAAGCAGTGCGTGTTCAAGTCCCTGGGCCTGTGCCAGAACTCGTCGATGGGCAACAAGAACCCGGACACCGGTGCCGGCACCGACGGAGAGACCGGACCGCTGAAGGACTGGGCTCCGAAGTGGCTCCACGACGAGATCCGTCCACGCATCGCCAAGACGCTCAACGAAATCCACAAGCGAGCGCCTCACGCGCGCATCGTTCTCATGGGCTACCCGCGCCTGTTGTCAGCGCTGGGACAGTGCATTCCGGGAATCGGCACGGCGGAAGCCCCGTGGCTGAACACCGTCGCGGACACGAGCGCACACAAAAAAAACCGGGAGAAAGAGAAAAACCCCCCCCCGGGGGGGGGGGGGGCCCGGAGCCCCCCCCCCCCCGGCCCCCGCCTCTCCGCATGGGAGAACGCTGGCTCGCCGCTGTCCGCGTCCGCGGGCGGAGCCTCGCCTCCTAGATGTCGAAGTAGAGCTCGAACTCGTGCGGGTGCGGCCGCAGCTGGATCGGGGCGATCTCGTTCGTGCGCTTGTAGTCGATCCAGGTCTCGATGAGGTCGGAGGTGAAGACGCCGCCGGCCTGGAGGTACTCGTTGTCCGCCTCGAGGGCGTCGAGGACCGCGGGGAGGGAGGTGGGGACCTGGGGGACGCCCGCGTGCTCCTCGGGGGCGAGCTCGTAGAGGTCCTTGTCGATCGGCTCGGCCGGCTCGATCTTGTTCTTGACGCCGTCCAGGCCTGCGAGCAGGAGGGCGGAGAACGCCAGGTACGGGTTCGAGGACGGGTCGGGCGCGCGGAACTCGACGCGCTTGGCCTTCGGGTTGGAGCCCGTGATCGGGATGCGCATCGCGGCGGAGCGGTTGCGCTGCGAGTAGACCAGGTTGACCGGGGCCTCGAAACCGGGGACCAGGCGGTGGTACGAGTTCACCGTCGGGTTGGTGAAGGCGAGGAGGGACGGGGCGTGCTTGAGGATGCCGCCGATGTAGTAGCGGGCGGTGTCCGAGAGGCCCGCGTAGCCCTGCTCGTCGTAGAAGAGGGGCTCGCCGCCGGTCCACAGGGACTGGTGGACGTGCATGCCCGAGCCGTTGTCACCGAAGATCGGCTTCGGCATGAAGGTCGCGGTCTTGCCGTTGCGCCAGGCGACGTTCTTCACGATGTACTTGAAGAGCATCAGGTCGTCGGCCGCGGCGAGCAGCGTGTTGAACTTGTAGTTGATCTCGGCCTGGCCTGCCGTGCCCACCTCGTGGTGCTGGCGCTCGACCTTCAGGCCCTGCTTGTCCAGCTCCAGGGAGATCTCGGCGCGCAGGTCGGCGAAGTGGTCGACCGGCGGGGCCGGGAAGTAGCCGCCCTTGTAGCGGACCTTGTAGCCACGGTTGTTCTCGACCGCGCCGGTGTTCCAGGCGCCCGCCTCGGAGTCGATCTCGTACATCGAGCGGTTGGCGGAGGTCTCGAAGCGCACCGAGTCGAAGACGTAGAACTCGGCCTCGGGGCCGAAGTACGCGGTGTCCGCGATGCCGGTGGAGGCGAGGTAGGCCTCGGCCTTCTTGGCGACGTTGCGCGGGTCGCGGGAGTACTGCTCGCCCGTGATCGGGTCGTGGATGAAGAAGTTGACGTTCAGCGTCTTGTCGCGGCGGAAGGGGTCCACGCGGGCCGTCGACAGGTCGGCGCGCAGCGCCATGTCGGACTCGTGGATGGCCTGGAAGCCGCGGATGGAGGAGCCGTCGAAGGCCAGCTCCTCCGTGGGGTCGAACGCCTCGGCCGGCACCGTGAAGTGCTGCATCACACCCGGCAGGTCGCAGAAGCGGACGTCTACGAACTTCACGTCCTCATCCGCGAGGAACTTCTTGGCGTCGTCGGCGTTCTGGAACATCCAGCTCCTCCTACTCCCGCCCAAGGAGGAGCGGGGTTGCAGCTCGGTCGTGCGGCCAGTGCGGTGGCACACGCTGGACCCGACCATAGGGAGGGGGCATTTCTCAAGCGTGACCCGTTTGTTTCGCCGAAGTTAACCGGGCGGGGGTGCCCCGGCCCGCCCCGGACCCCGCCGACGCCCTCCTGCCCGGCTCCCATCAGGACCCCACCGGGACCCCGCCAGGACCCGTACGCGATCGGGCGCAGTACCGTGGACGGGTGGACAACAGGCAAGCAATCGGATCGTGGCTCTCCGGCCCCCGCGCGGCAGCGGAGGACGCGGGCGTCGACTTCGGATACCGGGGAGAGCAGCTCGGCCTGCCCGAGGAGGGCCCGGGTTCGATTGCGCGGCCGGGGCGCAGGATCGGGGCGATCGCCGTCGACTGGGCCCTGGTCATGGTCATCGCGTACGGCCTGTTCGCGCGGGACAACGCGCAGGCGGCGGGCAACTGGGCGCTCGGCCTGCTCTTCGTGATGAGCGTCCTGACCGTCGGCACGGTCGGCTGCACGCCCGGCAAGCGGCTCTTCGGCCTGCGCGTCATCGCCGAGGGCGGCGGCCGCCTCGGCATCGGCCGCGTGGTGGTGCGCAGCGTGCTGCTCTGCCTGGGCATCCCCGCCATCATCTGGGACCGCGACGGCCGCGGCCTCCACGACCGCCTGGCCCGCGCCGTGCAGGTGCGCGGCTAGCTCCCCGCTGCCCGGGCGGCTCCCCGCCACCCGCCGCCCCGGGCTTCTGGGACGCGGCCCTCAGCGCCTTCAGAGACTTCAGACAGACACGCGTTGGCTCACAGCCGCGGCGGTCTTCGGACATACGTCGATGGGGCGGCCGGAACCTGCTGGGTTCCGGCCGCCCCATCGACGTATACGGGTACGACGCGCTAGCGCGCCTTCGGACCGCGCGGCATGCGCACGTTCTTCGGCATCGGCCCCTTCGGGACTGTTCACGCAGGTAGCATTTGCGTTCACTCTGCGCTCGTAGGGTCTCACCTGGGGTAATGCGTGGATCAAGGGCGGTACCTGCCGGGGGACCGCCCTTGATCATTGTGGGGCCAGTCGTTGACCCGCGTGAAGCCTACGGGCAGAAGCTGGGGACGGTGTCCCTTCGGGCGCATCGAGAGATGCCGCATACGTCGCTACACAGCCAAGAGGGCGCGGGCCCGCTCGTTGATATCTGCGACGAGAGGGTGTGCGCCGAAGGGGACCATCCGCCGCTGCACATCTTGCAGTGCTTCCACGGCACGGGAGGACTTCACCTGTCGGGCGAGATCAATTGTCTTCACGCTCGCAGAGTGAGCGGCCTCTAGATCCTTTCGCTGTAGGTGCGTGACGGCCAACGCGGCCTGTGACATCGCTCCGCGCCGCGCTCGATTCTGCTTCTTGGCATATTCGATGGAGCGCGTTGCATGCTCGGCTGCCCGCTCCGGTTGCTCCAAGTCGCGGAAGGCGTTGGCGATTTCTCCATGGAGGTAGGCTCCATCAATGAATTTCGCCCACGCGGGCTTATCCTTTTCGGATTCCGCACGTGAAAATTCCTTCTCGGAATTCAGCACTGCTCGCGCGGTGCCCGCCTTGTCTCCAAGGGCTGCCAGGGCGCGTGCTTCCAGGACCCAAAGGTCTGCGCGACACGACGGCGCATCGACTTTGGCGAGGCCGTGACGCCCCGTCTGCGCTAGCCTTCGCCCCTCTTCCGGGTTCCCGGTGAGTGTCGCTTGGTCGGCCATGCCTGCCAAGACGTGGGCACCTAGTGCTGCATCGTGTGACTCGTCAGCCATCCGAAGGCTTTGAATCAAGTACCGATGCGCGGCCGAATGCTCTCCATTATCGAATGCCATCCATCCAAGCAAGTAGGTCTGCTCACAGATGGCGGCAGTGAGGGCGCGATAGACCTTTTTGGAGTAGGCCTGCCGCAACAGCGGATAGACGTGCTCGTTCATGTACTTCTTGAGCAGATCACGCCCACTACCCCCGCCTTGCATGACGTCAATCTCTTGGAATGCGCCAAACATGTTGCGAACCTTCGTGACGTCTTCAAGTCGGAGGCGTTCACTGCTCGTGGGTTCCGGGGCCTGGTCGAGAGTGCTCAAAAGCCAGTCACGCGATGGGCCGATACCGGCTCCCACTGCGAACGGCGTTGCTGCCAGGAATTTCCTGCGATCCATATCCGCTCTCCCGAGTTCGGTCACGGCCTCGACAGTTTCTGCCCACGATGCGTGGTACGTCAGCGAACGGTCAAGGTCTGGCGGGTCTCCTAGGCCAACGTCGTACGTAGTGATGCGGCGGCCGAGGCGAGCGGAGAGGACATCCGCGATGATCACGGGTAGCGGGGCCCGTGGGGTCATGCCGTCCATCCAGCGCCGGACGCTGCTGGCATCCGGGCTGACCTGAACATGTCCGATGTCCTTGGCTCGGGCCTGTACTCGCCGAGCCAGCTCGGCTTGGCTCATCCCGGAGCGAGTGAGCATGTCGCGGAGTCTTCCGTTCGGGTTCGTCATCGCTGCACGCTGCTCCTTTGGCTCCGGTCAGAAGTGCCAAGGTTTACCACCCCCTCAGACGCTACTCCCTTTGCCCGCACGGGAGTTGTCTTGGTGTCGAACTCGCCGCCGCTCGATTCGGAGCAGAGCACATGGCACCCACAGATATCGCCGCGGCGCATCCGCCGTAACCGAAACTCCGTTCGCTTGCGCCCTGTCGGCGGGGCGCAACCGAACGGGTGGCTCCGCCCTCCGCGCCGCGCCCTTTCTGCCCGGACCCCGCTTCGGGGGACGGTCGGCAGGGCGGAGCCAGCAAGGCCCCCGCGTCCGTCTTCGTCCCGTGCATCAGGGATGGGCGCGGTATGGCCCGGCCCTATGGCCCTGACTCTGACATCGGGGCTGCCGGGCCAGCGGTTAGCCCCCGACTCTGCTGCAAGGGGTGCTGCTTGTCGGGGGCTCACCGTCCATCGGTTCCGTCCCTGTCGTCTTGGCTCTGGCCTGCTTCCCCCGACTGGTGAGGCTGGGCGGCGGGGGCGGTTCGCAAGGTGCACCACTCCACCTAGGAGGGAACGTGCAATGACCGCAACAGCGACCGAACTCCGCACGGGCTCCTCGCTCGTGAGCGAGGAACTTGCCCGCAGCGTCGCCCACTTCGTCCACGTCCACAGTGGGCAGTCGATGGAGCGTGCGCAGCGGATAGCTGATCAAGCGTTCGCGTTCGTCTACACCGCTGCGACGACCCAGCGGATGGTCCCGAGCGATGACGTGGACTTGGGCCTACATGCGTTCATCCTGCACACGCGGGAGTACGCCAAGTTCTGCCAGAGTCACGCGGGTCACTTCCTGCACCACACCCCCGCGATCGGCGCGGGCTGCCGCACGGTGGAGGACGTCACCGCGTCGGCGCGCGCTCTCAAGGCGGCTGGCTTCGTGGTCTTGGATGACCTGTGGACCGTGAACGGGGAGAACGCTGCGCAGTGTGATGCGGACTGCGGACGCCCCTACGGCAAGTGATCTGTCCGCGCTAGTGGCGCGCTAGCGGCAGAGCCGATCCGGGGCTGTAACGGATCGGCTCTGCCCTGTTGAAAGGATCTCCAGTGAACGACCCTTACCCCATCCCGGCGCCCGTGGCTCACCTGCTGCAAGCGGAGTCCAGCACGCTGGTGCTCCATCGGCGCGGCTCGACCGTATGGCATGTGCGTACGAGCCTGGCTGAGTACGCGGTGAAGCTCGGATACCCGATCACGGCTACCGACGAGTGGGAGGCTGCGGAGTGGCCTGCTCTGGCTCCGGCACGGGAGGGCGCGGTGCTTCAGGAGCTGGGGTGCGACGTGGCCGTGTACGGCAAGTGGGAGCGCGGAACCTGGAACGTGCAGCCGTGGCATGACGGAGTCAGCCTGCAAGTCCTGTGGACGTCCCTCCGGTCCCGTGAGCGCGTCGTGGCTCCTCCGGCTCGTGATGCTCTGGCTTGTGCGCGGGTTCTCGCCACACTGCACGACAAGGGGTACGTGCACGGTGACGTGCAGCCTGCTCACTTCATCGTGCGCCAGGACCCCGTACAGGCCGTGCTGATTGATCTCGCGCTGGCGCGAGGCGCTGAGATCCCGCAGCGGGTCGACTTCCCGTACCGGGGCTGTCTCGTGCACTACGAGAGCCCGGAGATCGCCCGGCAAGTCCTGGAGTACGGGGAGGCGGAGCCGACACAGTCTGCGGACGTCTACGCGCTGGGAGCGTCGCTGTTCATGGCGGCCACCGGGTGGCGCCATGTGGAGTACCCCGATGACGCACCGCGCGCTGTACAGCGTCAGGCGGTGGCGCTTGGGCCGCACCGACCGGTGAACGTGGCGGGTGCGCTGGGGCGGCTGATCGTCGACATGCTGCGTCCCGTGTCGGAAGACCGACCGACCGTCCATGAGGTCTGCAAGGCGCTGGAAGAGGCGCCCGCGTAGATCCACCGTCGTCAGCGGAGTGATCTCCGTTGGCGGATGAAGCGCCCCGAGGGATCGATTAGGCCCGATCCGCCGGGGCTTGCCGACACAGCTGACTAGGAGCTGAATCGACCATGCGCGATGCTATCGCCAAAGCCTTCGGATGGGTGCTGGACCGGCTACCAGGGGCTCGACGCCCCGACGGGCCCGGCCGTCACTCGGAGGAGTTCTTAGCCGCACACAACCCGCTAGTGCACGGTCCCGTCTACGTGGCCCCATGGTCCCGGCCCTGGACGTGCCCGACCAAGGAGGAGGCGCAAGCTCTCTTCCGGGCCGAAGCGACCATGCCGCTTGCCTTCAGGCGACGCGGTCGGCAACGAGAGCACATCCGGCCGCCGCGTTCTGAGCGTGCCCGCCAACAGGAGGCGGAGCCATCCGGCATAGGCATAGACGAGCGGGAGCGCGTGAGGCTGCGACAAGTCGCCCTCGCCTTCTCTGAGTTGGGCTACGACTGGTGCGGCTACGTGCCATCCGGGCTCGCCTCGGCGGTGATCGCATGAGCGGCAGCACAGATGCCGGTGAGCGCTCGGGGCCGGAGCGCGTGTTCACTGTCTGCGGGCACTGGACTACCGCGCCCGTGGCGATCGGCTCTACGCAGAGTGCGAGCGGAGGAGCGGGGGACACCCTCTCCTCATGCGCGGATCACGCGCACTTGTTCGCTCAACTCCCGCAATGGGATGAGATACCCCTTATGCGACGTTAAGTCGCTAACCCTTGAAGCCCCTGTTCCGAATGCGGAACGGGGGCTTCCTGTCGTGAGGGTGAGGCCTGGCATGCCACTCATTCGGATAAGTGGTTGACCCATGACCAGATGGGGCGCAAGTCTGGAAACTCATTCGGATGAGTGGTTGACCGATGGGTTGGCTGCTCGCCTCGACCTGAAGGAGTTTTCAGATGGCACGCAAGATTCGCGGGATGGCGCTGGCGGCGGCGGTGGCGGTCGGCGTCGGCATGGTGGGTGTGTCGGCGGCGTCGGCCATGCCGGACGTCCCGTCCACGCAGCACGGACCTTCGGCGGCGGTGCGAACACCGGTCCCGGTGCCGGGGCCTGCGGGGACTGCTGCGGCTGCGGCTGCGGCGGGCGCCGACGGGTTACAGCGCGGTGAGATCGCCCGGGCGACGGTGAACGGCCTCCGGCTGCGCACCGGTCCGGGGACCCAGTACCGGATCCTGGGCATGCTGGCGAAGGGGGACCGGGTCAAGCTGGTCGGCGCGAAGCAGGATGCGCGGGGGCAGATCTGGCACCGGGTGACCCTGCGGGGCGGCTCGGCCTACGGGCTGCCCTCCGGGTATCGCGGCTGGGTGACGGCGGCGTACCTGTACTGAGGTCCGGCGCGGTCTGAGTGGGCCCCCTCTTCGCGTGGTTTGCGGAGAGGGGGCCGCTTTGACGGGTTTGTGGCCAGTGTGGCGCTAGATATTCCCACGGCATTTTTGAATATTTTCGTGTCTTGGCAATCCAGAACAGTCGCGGTGGATACCATCGGGAGTGCACTACTGAACATCGCGCGAGACTCGGCCGCTCGATTGGCGCTTTCCAATCGCCTTACGGTCGCGGGGGGTTGTCGGACTCTGACCCGGGAGTTGATTTGCTCGTGCAGGGAGAGATTTGCAGTGGTGAACAATTCGGGAATTGGCAACGGCGGTCCAGATGACGGCCTCTGGGTGCCCGACGTGGATTACGTGGCGGGGTGGGTGGAGGCGCGCGCGGCGGCGGATGCGGTGAACGCTGCGGCCGCTTTGTGCGGGCTGGAAGGCGACGTGCGGGCCACGCCGCACGCGGACGCCCGAGGTGAGGCGGTGGTGTGGATGTGCCCGAACGGGGCTGCCCGGGTTGCCGAGGTGCTGGCGCTGTGGGCGCACGGCGGGCAGACCGGCTTAGGCGAGAGCTGAGAGGAGAGATCATGCGGCACAACGAGTGGCAGACCCGGCGGGGCTCGCGGGTGCGGATCCAGAGGGAGCGGGATGGGGAGTTCATTCGCTGCGAAGGCTGCCCCGGGCTCATCCGGATCACGGGCGCCGGACCCGCCCGCGCCGCTGCGGAGGAGCACGCGCGCACCTGCACGCGCTAGGGCGCGCGTGTTGCGCCAAACCTCCCTGGCAGTCTGAGAGTTGCCCGGATCCGGCTGTTGGCCTACGCGCGTCACACTCCCAACCTTCCTCTGATCATCGCCCGTTCTGAACCTGAGCCACCGAAAGCCAGCCACGACGGCGGCGCGGACGAACGGCGGCCGCAGGGAGGTCCCGTGCACCACGGACGGGCCCGGCCACGCCACCGGCGCCTTGGGCCCCTGCGGTCGGCGGACGCCATGGAGCGCGCACCCCTCGTCGGTCGTACCGCAGCGCCGGAGGCGTGAGGAACGCCCCGACCCGTAGGCGAAGATCATCAACCTCCAGCCGACCCCCGCCCAAGATCAACTAGCTGTCGCCGCGGCGCCGTTGAAGATCAAAAAGAGGCCCCCGCGGAGGCCTCTTCGTGATCATGATGCAAGGGGGTCGGGCGGCCCGGACGTCCGGGCGGGACCGGCCGGAGGCCGCATGCCCGTCCGGAGCGGCCGGAGCCGCCCGGCGCGCCCGCAGGGCGCGCCCTTGAGGAAGTAGAGAAAAGTTACGCCGACTTCGGGGGCGTCTTCTTCGCTGCCGGGCGCCGGGTCGGGGCCAGATGGAAGGTCACGCGGGTGCTGGCGGCCGGGGCACGCAGCTCCTCGCAGATCAACGGACAGTCGGTGTCGGCGTCGCTGATGATCCGGTAGGTGACCATGAGCGGCCCGGGGTCGGTCAGGGCGAGGGAGGCGCGCTCGTCCGGGTAGGGCAGGCGGGCGGTGATGTGCTCGGTGATGGTGAGCGTGCGCCCCTCGGCCAGGTGCGCGTAGACCTCGGCGAGCGGGGCGTCCGGCGCCTGGGCGAGAGCGGGTACCTCGGCGGCCGTGGCGAGCGGGATGATGGTGCGGTGCGCGACGCGGGCGGCGGTCTGCGGGTCCCGGAACGTGCGGTCGACGCTGAACGCGTCCTGGTCCCGCTGCCGCAACAGGTCGCCCATGTCGCCGGTCAGCGTGGTGCGGGACACGGCGGGCGCCTCCGCCTCGGTGAGATCCGGCAGCTGCCAGGTCTTCCCGCTGCGGTAGACGGACCGGTCCACGCGGTACGTGGCCCGGCTGCGGTTGCGGTCCAGCACGGTGGCGCCCTTGCCTTGGCGGACCTCGATGAGTCCCATGCCGCGCAGCTCGGCGATGGCCGAGCGGACCGTGGCCTTGGCAATGCCGTACATCTGGACCATGGCGTTCTCGGACGGCAGGAGGTCGCCGGGCTGGTACTTCCCCTCCTTGATCTCTTCGGCCAGTTTGCGTGCAACATGCACGTATAGCGGGTCGGGTCGTGCGATGTGCTGGCGTTCGGTGGCCATGCCGCTACCCTTCGGCGGTCGGTTGATGATCTTGTCAGTGCGTAAAGCTCCCCACCGGCAGGATATGGGGTTGACCGTGAACCGCATAGGGGGTGACTCTATTCACCACTCATTCGGATGAGTGGTGAACTGATGAGTCAAGTTGAGAGGAACTCCTGTGCAGACCAAACCGATTGATACCGCCCGCCTCGGCGTCATGCGCTGTGTGATCGCCCCCGAGGCCCGGATGACTCCCGATGGGGCGGTGCGCCGCGACCGGGAGGGCCGGACGCTGTGGACGACCGGGATCTCTGTCCGGCAGCGCGAGACGCGCCGCGCGGACGTGATCACTGTGGTGACCAGCGTGCAGCCGCAGGGTGTGAAGGAGGGCGCCGAGGTCAAGATCACGGACCTGTGGGCGAACGAGTGGGCCATGGACGGCCGGTCCGGGACGACGTGGCGGGCTGAGGCGATCACCCCCGTGTCGGCGGGCGGCCCGTCCGGCGGCGGCTCCGGCGGCTCCGTGCGCGGTGGCAAGTCGGGCGGCGGTGAGAGCTGATGGACCGGTACTTCTGGCATCTGTCGAGCGCCCAGGCGTCCGGTATGGCGTGTGTGGTGTGCGGCGCTGACCTGATGTCTGAGGGGGCGGCCATGGCGATGGTGGGCCGTGACCCGGCGACCGAAACGCAGGTCTACGCCTGCAAGGACCCCTGCGCGGTCGGCGTGGCCACGGAGGCTGAGCGGATGGCGGCCGAACTCCGCGCGATCACTGGCACAGATGCCCTCAGCCAGGATGCCTCGCTGGGCCAGGATGGCGAGTTTGGCGCGCTGCTGCGGGAGATGCGCATCCTGGTCGGCAACGAAGCGCTGCTCGCTGCGATCACGGACATCCCCACCCTGCTGTTCCTGCTGGAACTGACGGAGCATCACGCGGGGCTCGCCGCAGCGCGCTCCCGGGTGATCTATGACCGGATGCGCAGCAACGAGCCCGGCGACGGGGAGGCGTGATGCCTCCTGTGATCGTGTGGGTGCTCCTCGGCCTGGCCGGTCTCGGCTGGCTCACGCGCCGCTGGTGGCAGCCACGCTTGGCGGCCCGGGGCCTGGACGTGCGCGAGCTGCCGGTGCGGTGGTGGCTGGTCGGCTACCCGCAGACGGCCGTGCGGATCGTCTTCAGCTGGCGGCGGCTGTGCCAGGTCACCAGCCTGGCCGTGAGCCTGCGCGCCTCCCACCAGAGGGTGATCGGCAAGGGGACCGTGGTGGAGGGCCGGGCGCTGCGGCCCTCGGTGCCCCGGCTGAGCTGGCCCCTGCCGACGCGGCGCGGCCTCACGGTGCGGGTGGTGATGCACCCCGGGCAGACCCCCGCCCCCTACTACGCCGCGGCGCGGGCCATGGAGCACGCATGGCGGGTCCACCACGTCCACGTGACCTCGCCCCGGCGGGGGCATGTGCTGCTCACCATCACGGCCGTTGATCCGCTGACGGGTCAGCTGCCTGCCGCAGAGTGCACCGGGGAGCTGCTGTCGGCGGATGTCGGCTGGTGCGAGGACGGCGTGGCCTTCGTGATCGACTTCCGGCGTACGCCGCACTGGATGATCACCGGGGCAACGCAGAGCGGGAAGTCAACGCTGCTGGCGGCGCTGGTGCGTGCCCTGACTCCACAGCCGGTCGCGCTGCTGGGTCTCGACTGCAAGGGCGGCATGGAGCTGGGCCCTTTCGGGCGGCGGCTGACCCTGCTGGCCACCAGTCGGCGTGAGGCGGTCGCGCTGCTGGAACGGCTGGTGCGGGAGATCAAGGAACGCACGCGAGTGTGCCGGGACGCGGGAGCGCGCTCGATCTGGGACCTGCCGGAGAAGAGCCGCCCCGTGCCGCTGGTGCTCCTCGTCGACGAGATCGCCGAGCTGTACCTGACCGACGGTTCCCGCTCGGAGCGGGAGGCCGCTGAGCGGTGCGGGACGCTGCTGCTGCGGATCGCCCAACTCGGTGCCGCCCTGGGCGTACACCTGGTGGTCGCCGGGCAGCGTGTCGGCTCCGATCTCGGCACCCGGGTCACCTCGCTGCGGGCGCAGCTCGGCGGACGCGTCGCCCACCGGGCCCACGATGAAGCCTCCGCCGAAATGACGCTCGGCGATATCAACAAAGACGCGGTCGTGGTCGCGCAGAGCATCACGGAAAACGAGCAAGGCGTGTGCGTCGTCGCGATGCAAGGGCGCTGGACCCGTGCCCGCTCCCATCTGATTTCACCGGAGGAGCGGGCGGAAATCGCGGCCACCGGCCCACCCCTTCGGGTGTTCCTTTCCGGCCTCTACCCCGAGCCTGCGGAAGGAGGACGGACGGAATGACGCACTCAAATCTGTATGTGGTCGACGCGTTCCTGATGTTCTACGCGTTCATGCTGGCGCGCTCCCGCGAACTCAAAATCCATCAGGTCCTGCTCATCGCACTAGGCGGTTTCCTGCTGGCTATGACCCCGCTCGGCTATCCCATCTGGCTGTTCGTCCTCGCGGTCGGCAACGGGGTCTTCGGCTGAGAGCGGGCACCCCGCCCACGACCAAGATCACCGGCCCGGCAGCCGGCCCCAACCCAAGATCAACATCCGGCCTCTGCGGCCCTCAGCTGGAAGGACCATCATGGATCACCTGCTGGTGTACCTCGCCCGGAGCCTCCTCTACGCCGTGATGAGCCTGATCACGGCCCTCGGCGGGCTGGTCTCGTCCTCGACGCACCCGGCCACGCCGACCGAAAGCGGCGTCACGGAAGTCGGGTGCTCGGCGGTCAAAGTCAGATCCCAACCCGCAGCGAACGCGTTAGCGCGCGGCGTCGCCTATCGCGGTGACGCGTTCACCTACACCCAATTCACCTACCACCGCAGCGAACGCGCCTGGTACACGCGCGGAGAGATCGTGCGCGGGCATGACCGCGTCACCATCTCCGGCTACATCCCCTATGAATGCGGAACTCCCTACGGCAGCAATGCACTTCCGCTTCCGGCCACCCGCTGACCGGATACACCGCGCGCTGGCGCATCACTCCTCCTCGCCACAGAGCGATTCCTCAAAGGAGCTGACATGACGACGACCGCACCCATTCCCACACAGAGAGGTCCCCCGCATGCGCGCCTATCCCACCGACCCGGCGGCGCGGCGCTCGGCACTGGACGATGCCGAGCGACTGCGCCGCCTGCCCTCCATCGACCGCGACTTGATCCGCCTCGCCCACGAGCCCGGCTTCCCCCGCTGGCTCGACCAGATCAAGGCCACCGGCGGCTGCGCCCGCCCCGTCTACCTGTCCGGGCACACCACCGTGCGCGACGCGGCCACCGGCGCCGTGCTGCGCCACTACACCACCGCCGACGAGCCCGGCGGCCGGATGCCCGTCCGCTGCCGCAACCGGCGCCAGAGCCGCTGCGAGCCCTGCTCCCGCCAGCACGCGGGCGACACCTACCACCTGGTCCGCTCCGGCCTCCAGGGCGGCAAGGGAGTCAGCGAGCGGGTACAGCTCCACCCCCGGCTCTTCCTCACCCTCACACCCCCCGGCTTCGGTGCCGTGCACCGCGCCAGCGACACGGGCCCCTGCAAGCCCCAAGACCCGGCAGCGCGCTGCGAGCACGGGCGCCCCCTCGCCTGCCACCAACGCCACGACAGCCGCGCACCGTTGGTGGGTCAGCCGCTGTGCCCCGACTGCTACGACCACACCGGACACGTCCTCTGGCACGCCTGCGCCGGACGGCTCTGGAATCGCTTCTGCCACGCTGTCCGGCGGCGCCTGGCCACCCTGGCGGGCATCGCCCAAACCCGGCTGCGGGAACACCTGGTGCTCTCCTTCGCCAAAGTCGCGGAATTCCAGCGACGCGGAGCCGTTCACTTCCATGCCGTCATCCGCGTGGACGGCCCCAACGGACCCAGCACACCGCCCTCGGCATGGGCGACTGCCGAACTCCTGGAACAGGCCGTACGGGAGGCTGCAGACTCCGCCCACGTCCACTCGCCCTACTCACCTGCCACCGGCGAACGGCTGATCCGCTTCGGCACCCAACTGGACGTGCACCCCATCACCACGGCCCTGGATTCCACAACTGCCGTCACGGATGACGCCGTTGCGGCATACATCGCCAAATACGTCTCCAAGAGCGTCGGTGACGCGGGCGGAGTCGACTACCGGATCACGCATTACGCGAGCATCCACCACGCGCCCGTGAATGCTCACCTACGCGCCCTCATGGCTACCTGCTGGCGCCTCGGAGCACTGCCCGAACTCGCATCCCTCAACCTGCGCGCCTGGACACACACCCTCGGATACCGGGGCCACGTACTCACCAAATCCCGCCGCTACTCCACCACGTACGGGCAGCTGCGGGCAGCACGCGCAGACCACCAAACCGGCACTAGCCATCTCGATGAGGAGGCCAAAGAAACGGTCACAGAATCTGCCTGGCGGTACGTCGGGGTCGGCCATTCCTTAGCTGAAGCCGAATTGGCTGCCGGGGTAGCGCATCACTCGGGGGAATTTTGACTATCGAATACGAAAGGAGTAAACACTATTCGTTGGATTCATTGCCGAGTGAAGACCTGTTGCCAGATGATGATGAGCGAGCGAAGTTGAAGCACAGTCAAGATCGAAATCGCGGAGATCCTGATCTTCGTGTTGTGTGGGAGGAGACGGCTGAGCCAGGATCGGAGGCGGCGCATCGCCGAATATTGGAAATCCTATTTGGATTCCGGCGATCATCCTCTACATTCGAGTGACCGCATAGGTGACCCCGGCAGCGGTGCAACGCTCCGGGGTCTGGCCACTCTGGGAGGAGTGACATGGGGAAGTCTGTCACAGCTGCCATCGAGATCGCAGCTCAAGCCACGCAATCGCCGCTTCGAGCCGTCGACTACTTGCGGGTCTCTACTGATCAGCAGAAGAAGGGGTACGGGATCGCCTACACGGGTGCGCGGACGGCCGCCTTCATAGCGGACAAGCGATGGGCGCACGTAGAGACCTTTAAGGATGAGGGCGAGAGCGGCAAGCTGCCTTGGCGTCAACGTAAGGATGCCGCTCGGATCATGACTCTGGCCTGCCAGAGGCCGCGCCCCTTTGATGTGGTTGTGGTGTACGAGACGCGGGCTATTGGGCGGCGGAATCGAATCTTCTGGGAATGGGTTTGGACCCTGCAAGACCTCGGCGTCTTCGTGGCGGTTGTCGATGAAGATATCGACAATACAACCGAAGACGGTGAAGCGCGTATGCAGGAAAGAGCCACTGAAGACTTCAGGGAACTGAAGAAGATCCGGATGAGGACGCAAGGAGGAATCCAGAGGAAGGCTGAGCTAGGAGAATTTCCCGGCGGGGTCGCGCGATACGGATACCGCATCGAAAACCAGGGGCGTAAAGGCGAACAGGCTCTCGTCCTAGATGACTGTGATGGTGGCTCGGCGTGCAGCCGCACTGACCCATGTTCCGTAATTCATGAGGCACCCGTACTCCGTTTCGCGAGAGAGATTGCAGTCCGGGTGAAAGGGGTATGGGACACGGTCGCACTCTACCTCAATGCGGAAGGTTTCATGACGCGCTCCGGGGTGCCGTGGACAGGAGCAAATATCCGATCCCGCCTTATGGATGAGGATTTCCTCAATGCACGCTACGTATTTCGCAGTGAACGCCGTGCGATACTCGGGCCAGACGGTCAACCAGTTTGGGGAAAGAGTGTCACTATCCCATTGCCGCCCATGTTTACGCCGGATGAAGTGACGGAACTTCGGAGGGCTGCCACAAAGTCCCATCGGAAACCTGCCGTGTCCCAGCGTCCTTACCCGCTGTCCAGTCGCCTTCGTAGTCTGTGCGGAAAGCATTATGTCGGGGCGAGCGCCAGCGCTCTTTCCACCGTGCACTATCGCTGCAAGGGGAAGAGTGCCGCTTTCCCGGGCGCGTCGGTGTGCGACTGTTCGCAACTCGACGCAGACGGAATCGAGCGTTGGGCTTGGAGTCAGTTATTCGGGCTCTTAGGGGATAGAGGAAGACTCAAGAAACTAGCTAGTGATTGGGCAGGGCAGGACGAAGAAGAGGCGGTGGATTCTACTGCCCGGCTGTTTGAGCTGGATCGAAAGATCGCAGAGCAATGTGCGGCGATCGACATTGCGCGTTCCTTGAGCGCGAAAGAGGTAGTGCGTAGAGGGCTTTCCGGAAATGCTGCGGAATCCGCAGTCGAAAAGGCTCTGGCGTCACTCCAAGAGGAATTGGAATACCTAGAGCGTGAGCGTGCGGAAGCTGCCGCTGCGCAAGTAGAGGCCGTAGATGTTGAGGTGCGATCGGCGAGCCTCGACGAGCTGGTTTGCTTGGCTCAAGGTCGGCTGCGGAATCTGAGCGCGGACGAGATCGCCGAGCTGTACGACCTGCTCGACATCAAGATCAGGTTGCTTGGTCCACCCCCGCCGATGCACAGGGGTTTGGCTTGCCCGGTGGCGACCTGGTTCCACGAGAGGGAGCGTCTTGTGCCGACCATGGAAGAGGAGGCGTGGTCTCGCGTGGCGGAGGCGTTCCCAGATGGCGGGACGCGGCCTCGGCAGAAGGGAGGGCTCGCGCCGCGTGTCGTGCTGGAAGCGTTCTTGGAGAAGGCTCGCACGGGCGCCACGTGGACTGAACTGGACGCCAGGTGTGGCTCTACGGGACTCCGGGGCCACTGGAGGAGGTGGCTCAAGTCCGGGCGCTGGGAGGCGGCTCTAGCGGCGCTGGAAGGGTGCGAAGGGGAACCAATAGCTGAGCCTCACCCCCTGCCATCCATGGAGATGACAGGGAAGGTGAGGCCAGAACTCATCGTCGGGGCGCCTTGGGCGGGCGTACGCCCTTCACACCCTTCGGCATCGGCCCCTTCGGCAGGGGCATGTTGCTCATGAGGTCGCCCATCGCCTTCAGGCGGTCGTTGGTCGCCGTCACCTGGGGGCCCTGGAGGACGCGGGGGAGCTTCAGGAGCGTCGTGCGCAGCTTCTTCAGCTCGACCTGGCCCTCGCCGGTGCCGACGATGACGTCGTGCACGGGGACGTCCGCGACGATGCGGGCCATCTTCTTCTTCTCGGCGGCCAGCAGCGGCTTCACGCGGTTCGGGTTGCCCTCGGCGACGAGGACGATGCCCGCCTTGCCGACGGTCCGGTGCACCACGTCCTGGCTGCGGTTCATCGCGACCGCGGGGGTCGTCGTCCAGCCGCGGCCGATCTTGTCGAGCACCGCGGCGGCCGCGCCGGGCTGGCCCTCCATCTGACCGAAGGCCGCCCGCTCGGCGCGGCGCCCGAAGACGATCGCCATCGCGAGGAAGGCGAGCACGAAGCCCAGGATGCCGAGATAAACGGGGTGGTCGATCCAGAGGCCGATCGCGAGGAAGACACCGAAGGTGACGATTCCCACAGCTGCGATGACGAGACCGATCTTGGAGTCGGTCCGCCGGGTCATCTTGTACGTGAGGGCGATCTGCTTGAGTCGCCCCGGGTTCGCCGCGGCGTCCGCCGCGGTGGTTTCCTTCCTCGCCATGCCCTGAGTCTACGTGTCCCCGCGGGCTGCTACGACGTGCGGGTTGCTCCTGCCTCTTCCAGTACGCGCTGGGCCTCGACCCGGTCCTTCGCGCGGCGCCGGTCCTCGAGCACGGAGGTCCAGGCGTTGCGGCGGGCGGTGCGCTGGCCGCCGCGCATGAGCAGCGACTCGACGGCGCGCAGCGCGTCGGTGACGGACGGAATGGCGGTGGCGCGTACGGGCGCGGCCTGCATGTGATGCCCTCCGAGATCCGAGAAGCGATGGTGAACGGGGGAACGCTACGAGTGGCTCTCGCTGGCACAGCGTCGTGCGGTGGGGGCCAGTGGCTGGGCCGCCGCCAGGCCTCTGGGTAAGGCCCTACGTGCGGTAGTTCCAGCGTCACTGATTGGTGTTACCAGGGCGTGACTGAGCGGTCAAACGCCGATGAAGCCTTGACGCGAAGGGCCCGAACGCTGACGCGGCCCATACGGTCGCCCCTACCTGCGGAGACCGTACGGGTCGCGACTTCTCGGCCACTACCGGTCGGTAGCCGCTTGTGCGCGGATTCACACACGCCCGTCCCGATGCGGATTCCCAAGCTCCGGGCCGGGCGCGCACCCGTCGGTCCCGTACCCACACCCGTCGCCGCGTACGTGCATCCGCCGGGCCCGTCCGCACATGCGTCGGGCCCGGGTGCGGATCCCCGCACACCGGGCCCGGACCGGGTGCCGGGGCACCCGCTCGCGCGTCAGACCGCCTGCGAGGCGACGTACGCGCCGCGCCGCTCGATCGCCATCTGGTAGAGCCGCCCCGCGCGGTACGAGGAGCGGACGAGGGGGCCCGACATGACGCCGGAGAAGCCGATCTCCTCGGCCTCCTCCTTGAGCTCGACGAACTCCTGCGGCTTGACCCAGCGCTCCACCGGGTGGTGGCGCACCGACGGGCGCAGGTACTGGGTGATCGTGATGAGCTCGCAGCCCGCGTCGTGCAGCTGCTGGAGCGCCTCGCTGACCTCCTCGCGGGTCTCGCCCATGCCGAGGATCAGGTTCGACTTGGTGACCAGGCCCGCCTCGCGGGCCTCGGTGATGACCTTCAGGGAGCGCTCGTAGCGGAAGCCGGGGCGGATGCGCTTGAAGATGCGCGGCACCGTCTCCACGTTGTGGGCGAGCACCTCGGGGCGGGAGGAGAAGACCTCGGCCAGCTGGTCCGGCTCCGCGTTGAAGTCGGGGATCAGCAGCTCGACCTTGGTGTGGCCGCCCTCGCGCCCGGCGGTCATCGTGTGGATCTGGCGCACGGTCTCCGCGTACAGCCAGGCGCCGCCGTCCTCCAGGTCGTCGCGCGCGACGCCGGTGATGGTGGCGTAGTTCAGGTCCATCGTGACGACGGACTCACCGACGCGACGGGGCTCGTCGCGGTCGAGGGCCTGCGGCTTGCCGGTGTCGATCTGGCAGAAGTCGCAACGCCGCGTGCACTGGTCACCGCCGATGAGGAACGTCGCCTCGCGGTCCTCCCAGCACTCGTAGATGTTGGGACAGCCCGCCTCCTGGCAGACCGTGTGCAGGCCCTCGCTCTTCACGAGCTTCTGCATCTGTGTGTACTCGGGGCCCATTTTCGCCCGGGTCTTGATCCACTCGGGCTTGCGCTCGATGGGGGTCTGGGCGTTCCGGACCTCCAGGCGCAGCATCTTGCGTCCGTCGGGTGCGACTGCGGACACATCGGCTCCCTGCTAGCTGGCGTAACTTCGATTCGTCGGCGCACCCCAGGGTACGCCCGTTGTCTCATGGGGCTTACTTGCGGCCAACCTCTGGCCAAGGGGGTGCATTCCCGAATGCGCCCCGCAGTCGCGCGGTGACTAGGAGAGGGCCGTCTCGGGGACCCGCCCGGCGGCCGGTCCCGCGGCGGCGGGCGCCGGTCCGGAAGCGGCGGGCCCGGCGACCTCCGCGGGCTGCTGCTCGATGACCCGCGGCTTGAGGTCCGCGTTCTCCAGGATGTCCGTGAGGTGCTTCTCGACCACCGGCAGGACGTCGGCGATCGTGATGTCGCGCCCCAGCTCGTTCGCGATCGACGTCACACCCGCGTCGCGGATGCCGCACGGGACGATCTTGTCGAACCAGGTGTTGTCCGGGTTCACGTTCAGCGCGAAGCCGTGCATCGTGACGCCCTTGGCGACGCGGATGCCGATCGCGGCGATCTTGCGGTCCTCGCGGCGCTGGCCCGCGTTGGAGGGCGCGTACTCCGGGCCGTTGAGGCGGGGGTCGAACTCGTCGTCCGTGAGGCGCGGGTCGAAGTCCAGGCTGAGCCCGCCGAGGGCCGCGCGCTGCTCCACCGGGTCGCCGAGGACCCACACGCCGCTGCGGCCCTCGACCCGGGTGGTGACCAGACCGAACTCGGCACACGTTCGGATAAGTGCCTCTTCCAGGCGCCGCACATGTGCTAGCGGGGGGGGCGCCCGCCCGCCGTGTACACCGGCGGGTGCTCGAGGAGCAGGCAGGTGTCCGGCACCTCGTCCGCGAACCGGGCCGCGTGCACGCGGCGCTGCTCGTCCCAGGCGTCCTGGTACTCGACGTACTCCGGGCCGAAGCCCAGCCGGATGAATCGCAACTCGCCCACGGCGCGTGCCTCCCTAACCTCACCGTGCACCGAAACCTCACCGCGCACGGAAACCTTCACCGTGCACGGATCGCGCCCCAGCCACTGTACGACTGGCGTTCTCCCGTCAGCCCTCCGGCCAATCCTCACACGATCGGATGAATGCGGCTTGAAGGTCGCGATGCGGGCGGTACAGGCCGTTACATTCACGCCGTTCACGAGGCCAAATGGGCTGCTCAAGGCAGACCCAAAGGGCAGGAGACCGCACAGCTGATGACGGAACGACCCCCGCAGCGCACCCCCAACCGCCAGCTCGCCGCACTCATCGCGGAAGCTGGATTCTCCAATGCGGGCCTGGCCCGTCGCGTCGATCAGCTAGGGCTCGAACACGGGCTCGACCTCAGGTACGACAAAACATCGGTGACACGCTGGCTCCGCGGCCAGCAGCCGCGCGGTACGACGCCCGCGCTGATCGCCGAGGTCTTCACCCGCCGCCTCGGCCGCCGCCTGTCCGCGCAGGACCTCGGGCTCGACGCCTGCGCGCCCGTCTACGCGGGCCTCGAATTCGCGGCGTCGCCCGAGGAGGCCATCGACATCGTCGGCGGCCTGTGGCGCAAGGACTCCGGCAGCCACGCCGAGCTGCGCAAGATCGCCTTCACCCCGGCCGGGCTCGTGGTGCCGAGCCGGGACTGGCTCATCGGCCGCGCCGACGAGCGCGTCGCCCGCGGCGGCGAGCCGCCGCAGCCCCCGCGCGTGCCCCCGCAGGGCCGTCCCGGGGTGCCGCGCCAGCGCCGCGACACCGACCGCGGACCCGGCCACCGGGTGTCCGGCGGCGACATCGCCGCGCTGCGCTCCGTCGGCGAGCTGTTCCGCGCGCTCGACCACGCCTACGGCGGCGGCCATGCCCGCCAGGCCCTGGTGCGCTACCTGGAGCACGAGGCCGAGCCGATGCTCCGCGGCACCTACAACGAGCAGGCCGGGCGCCGCCTCTTCGCGGCCGCCGCCGACCTCACCCGGCTCGCGGGCTGGACGTCGTACGACATCGCGGCGCACGGCCTCGCCCAGCGGTACTTCGTGCAAGCCCTGCGCCTGTCCCAGGCGGCGGGCGATCGCGCGTACGGCTCCTACGTCCTGGTCACGATGAGCCGCCAGGCCGTCTATCTGGGCCACGGCCGCGAGGCCGTGCAGCTGGCCCGGGTCGCGCAGCAGGGCGTCGGCTCCTCCGCGCCGCCGGTGGTGCAGGCCCTGCTGCACGCCGTGGAGGCGCGCGGCCACGGCGTGCTCGGCGAGGTGCGGGCGTGCACGGCCTCCATGGTGCGCGCCGAGCGCGCCCTGGAAGCCGCCCGGCCGGGTGACGAGGTCCCGTACTGGGCGCGCTTCTTCGACGAGGCCCAGCTCGCCGACGAGTTCGCGCACTGCAACCGCGACCTCCAGCAGTACCGCGCGGCCGCCCAGCACGCCGAGCGCTCGCTCCAGCTGCGGGCTCCCGGGTACGCCCGCTCCCGGCTCTTCTGCCGCGTCGTCCTGGCCACCTCGCGGCTCGGCCTCGGCGAGCTGGAGCAGGCCTGCCAGCTGGGCGCGGAGGCGGCCCAGGCGGCGGGCGAGATGCGCTCGGTGCGGGCGGTGGAGTACGTGCGCGACTTCGAGCGCCGCCTGGAGCCGTACCGGGACGCGGCTCCCGTACGCGGGTACCGCGACAAGGTCGCGGCGCTCGGCTGAGACCACGGGGGCGCCTCCGGCGGGGCGCCCCCCTTCCCCCTTCCCCGCGCCCCTTCGGGGCGCCG
The DNA here is from genome assembly GCF_000720325.1 of Streptomyces sp. NRRL B-1347. Lineage (GTDB taxonomy): Bacteria > Actinomycetota > Actinomycetes > Streptomycetales > Streptomycetaceae > Streptomyces. Next base: position 138,742 of record NZ_JOJM01000024.1, on the reverse strand, counting down.
CCCCCTACGCGGCGGTCGGGAGCTGGTCCTCGGTGTGCGTGGGTTCGATGCCTAGGTCGGCCAGGACGGCCCGGGCCGCGCGCCGGCCCGAGTGCAGGGCGCCCTGCACCGTGCTCGTGTCGCGGTGGTCGCCGCACACGTACAGGCCCGACAGGAGCCGCACCGGACGGCGCAGGTCGTGCGGCGGCGGCATCGCGGGCACCGCCTCGCGGGTGTGGTGCGCGGCGAGCAGCTCCCACCGGTCCGTCGGCGTGCCGTACAGCGCGGCGAGGTGGGCGAGGACGGTGCGGTCGAGGTCGTCCGGCGGCGGCCCGAGGACGGTCGACGAGACGAGGAAACGGCCCGCGGGCGCGCGCGTGGGGTCGACGTGGCTGACGACGGCCGTGTGCGCGACCGGGCCCCGCCGGTCGGCGTCCAGGAGCAGCGCGGGCTCGGCGAGCGGCGGCTCGGGGACCGCGTGGTGCACGACGGTCACCGGGTGGAAGGACGGCACCCGCAGCCCGGGAAGCAACTCGGCGGCGGCGCGCGCGTCGGTGGCCAGGAGGACGCCGCGGCAGGTCAGTTCGCCGTGCTCGGCGGTCATGACGCGGTTGGCGGCCACCGCGGTGACGCGGACGCCGGTGCGCACCGTCCCCGGCGGCAGCGCGGCCGCGAGCAGCTCGGGCAGGACGTCGGCGCCGCCCTCGGGCAGGCACAGGCGGCCGCGCGCGAAGGCGTGCAGGGCGAGGTCGGCGCACCGGCTGGACGTCGTCAGGTCGGGGTCGCAGAGCAGCGCCGAAAGCAGCGGGCGCAGGAAGCCCTCGATGGTGCGGGTGGGCAGGCCGCGCGCGGACAGGGCCCGCGCGGCCGGGAGTTCGGGGCGCGCGAGCAGCCGCCGCACCGGGGTGGCGGCGAGCCGGGCCAGGGCGGCGCCGAGGCGGGCCTGGTCGAGTGCGCTCCCCAGCGGGGTGCTGCGCGCGGGCGGCCGTGACGTCCGGAGCGCGCGGCCGGGCGCGGTCCCCGACGGTGTCCGCGCCGCCGTGCGGGCCGGGCGCGGGACCAGGGGGGCGCTCGCCAGGGCGCGCGCCGCATGGAGTGCGCCCCGTGCGCGCCTGGGGCCCGGTGCTCCGATGAACTCGGCGGCCCGGTGGTGCTGCCCTTCGCTGTGGACGAGCAGCCCCGGTGCGAACGGGCGCAGGGCGAGCGCGTCGAGTCCCGGCGTGTGGCGTAGTTCCGGATACGACGTGCTGAGCAGCTGCCCGATCCTGTCGAGCCGGAATCCGTCCACTTTCTCGGTCGACATGCGGCCCCCGACGTAAGGGGCGGCCTCCAGGATGACGGTCGTTACTCCGGCCCTGATCAGCTGGTGTGCGGCCGACAGTCCCGAGACCCCGGCTCCCACGATGACGACATCCGCATGGTGCGCAGGCTCTGGCACGTGCTCCTCCCGGAGGTTGCGCGGCTGCTGGGGACGCTTATGCCCTACACAGGGCGGCGGAATCCCCGAGTTCCGCTTGAGGGTAGGAGCCCCGTCGGCCGGTGCCAGTCGCGCATGGACCGGGCATGGTCGCACGACGGTCGCACGCAGACGGCGAAACGATTGCGCGTGGGCACGCGGGGGCGCCGTGAACGCCGGGGCCGACCCCACGCGGCGGAGCCGCACGAAGGGCACGGCCCCGCGCCCTAGGGGCGCAGCGCCGCCCGCACCGCGTCGTCGACCGTCGGGTGCGCGAAGGCGAACCCGGACTCCAACAGCCGCGCGGGCAGCACCCGCTGGCTGCCCAGGACGTCCCCCGCCATCTCCCCGAGCACCAGGCGCAGGGCCGGCGCGGGGGCCGGGAACAGCGTCGGCCGGTGCAGCGCCCGGCCCATCGCGGCCGTCACCTCGCGGTTGGTCACCGGCGTCGGCGCGGTGAGGTTGAAGGGGCCGGACAGCTCGTCGCGGGCGAGCAGATGCCGCAGGGCGGCCACCTCGTCGCGCAGCGCGATGAAGCTCCAGTACTGCCGCCCGTTCCCGAGCCGCCCGCCCAGGCCGGCCTTGAACAGGGGGAACATCCGCCCCCACGCACCGCCCGAGCGCGCCACCACCAGGCCGCTGCGCGCGAAGACCGTGCGGATGCCCGCGTCCTGGGCGGGCCGGGCCGCCGCCTCCCAGTCCACGCACATCGACGGCAGGAAGCCCTCGCCCGCCGGGGCGCTCTCGTCCACCGCGCGGTCACCGGTGGTCCCGTAGTAGCCGATCGCGCTGCCGTTCACGAAGACCCGGGGCGGCTCGTCGAGCGAGGCCACGGCGGTGGCGAGGGTCTTCGTGCCGAGCACCCTGCTGTCGTACATCTCCCGCTTGTACGCGTCGGTCCAGCGCCGGTCGCCGACCCCGGCGCCCGCCAGATTGACCACGGCGGTGCAGCCCGCGAGCCCCGCCGTGTCCACCCGGCCCGCCTTGGGGTCCCAGCGCACTTCCGCCGCCGTGCGCGGGGCGCGCCGCACCAGCCGCACCACCTCGTGGCCTTCGGCGGCCAGAGAGCGCGTCAGGGCCGCTCCGATGAGCCCGGAGGCACCGGCGACGGCGACGCGGGACGGCTGTTGCGAAGAGTCCGAAGGCTGCGGACGCGTAGGCTCCATGGGCCCCATCCTGCCGCGAAAAGGACGGGTGGCGCGTCGTACCCGCGCCGTACAGTGACGCTCATGCAGCAGACGTACATACGCGCGGCCCGCGCGGGCGACGACGACGTGCTGGCCCGCCTGGACCGCGAGAACTGGTCCACCGTGCACTCCGTGCAGCCCCGCCCCGCACCCCCGCACGAGCCGTTCTTCACCGACCGCTTCGGCCCCCGCGACCACTTGGTCGCCGAGGTGGAAGGGCGGATCGTCGGCTACATCCGGCTCGGCTTCCCCACGCCGCTCGTCGTCAACGCGCACGTGCGCCAGATCCTCGGCTTCGTCGTCGACGGGCAGGCGCGCGGCAAGGGCGTGGGCCGGGAGCTGATCAGGGCGGTCGTGGCCGAGGCCCGCCGCCAGGGCGCGCGCCGCCTCACCCTGCGGGTGCTCGGCCACAACGCGCCCGCCCGCACGCTGTACGAGTCCGAGGGCTTCGTGACCGAGGGCGTCCTCCCCGGGGAGTTCCTCCTGGACGGGCAGTACGTGGACGACGTGCTGATGGGCCGCCCCCTGTGACCTCCCCGGCGGCCGCGCCGGGCGCGGAGCGACACCCGACCTGACCGGCCCGGCGTGCGGGCGTCCCGTGCTCGTAGGAGCGTGAGGACCACCCCCGTCGCCGGGAAGGAGCACCCATGCCCAGGCCCGCGGTAGGGCGGCGGAGCGCGCGCGACCCCGACTGGCCGCGCCGCGCCCCCACCCCGCCCTGGATGCGCTGGCCCGCGCCCGTGCTCCTGGTCCTGACCGTGGTCATCCAGGTCCTCACGCCCAAGACCCTCGACCTGAGCTTCCTGCTCGCGGCCGTCCCGCCGCTCGCCGCCCTCGCCTACGGGCCCGCCGCCACCGCCCTCCTCGGCGGCCTCGTGCTCCTGATGCTCAACCTGCCGCGCTACGACCTCGGCCACCCCGGCGAGAGCGACACCGCGACCGTGGCCTTCGTGGCCGTGCTCAGCGTGCTCTTCGCCTCCGTCCGCAGCCGCAGGGACGCCCAGCTCATCACCGTCCGCACGGTCGCGGAGGCCGCGCAGTTCGCGGTGCTGCCGCCGCTGCCGGAGCGGGTGGGCCCGGTGCGCTGCGCGGGCCTGTACCGGGCGGCGCAGCGCGGCACCCTGGTCGGCGGCGACCTCTTCGACGTCCGCAGGGGCCCCTGCGGCGTGCGGGCCATGGTCGGCGACGTCCAGGGGCACGGTCTCGCGGCCGTCGGGACCGTGGCCGCGCTGATCGGCGCCTTCCGCGAGGCGGCCCTGGACGAGCCCGACCTGGAGGGCGTCGCCGCCCGCCTGGACCGGCGCCTGGTCACCGACGCCCGGGACGCCGAAGGCGCGGAGCGCGGCGAGCCCGGCGAGCTCTTCGCCACCGCCGTGCTCCTGGAGTTCGGGGGCGAGGCCGACGAGCTGCGCCTTCTCTCCTGCGGCCACCCGCCGCCGCTGCTCCTGCGCGGCACCGCCGTCACCGAGCTCCAGGTGTCCCCGGGACCGCCGCTCGGCCTCGGCATCGCCGGGGTCGCACCGCCCCGGGAGACCGTCGTGGGGCTGCGTCCCGGCGACTGGCTCCTGACCGTGACGGACGGCGTGACGGAGGCCCGGGACGCCTCCGGGGCCTTCTACCCGCTGGCGGCGCGCCTGCCCGCGCTCTTCGAGGCCGAGCAGGACGACCCGGCGGCCCTCACGGACGCGATCTGGCGCGACCTGGTGCGGTTCTCCGGCGGCGTACGGGACGACGTGGCGCTCCTGGTGTTCGCGTGGGAGCACTGAGAGGCGCGAGAGGCGCGAGAGGCGCGAGAGGCATGAGAGGCGCTGAGAGGCGCTGAGGAGGGCCGGGGTGAAGCGGCGGCCGGGCCGCGCGGCTCAGCGGGCCGCGAACCGCTCCCACAGCTTCGGATACCGCTGCGCGAGCACCGCGTCGTCCTCGAAGTCGATCGCGGTGCCCTCCGGCTCCGGCGGGGCGGGGGCGATGCCCAGGTCCGGTGCCACGACCCCGGTGAGCTGCTCGTAGGCCTCGTCGGCCGCGTAGCCGAGTTCCTCGCCGTCGCCGTCGAGCTCCTCGTCGAAGCCGTCGAGGAGGTCGGCGAGGGAGTCCGGGTCGTGCAGGGCGCCCTCGAAGACCTCGCGGCCCTGCCCGATGAGCCAGCACCGGAAGTAGTCGAAGGCGTCGTCGCTCACGCCGTCGAGCAGCACCCACGCGGCGCCCCACAGGTCCCAGCGGTAGGCGCGGTTGTAGCGGGCCTCGAAGTGCCGCGCGAAGTCGAGCACGGCGTCCGGGTCGGCCCGCAGCAACCGCTCGACCAGCAGCTCGGCGTGGTCCTCCGGGTCGCCGTCCGCGGCCTCCCGGGTGCTGTCCACGATCTCCCAGAACTCCGTCTCGTCCATCACGGGACAAGCATCTGCCCTGGCGGGTGGGGGCGCACGCGGAGTGCGCCGGAATGCGGCTGTGTCGTTATGTGTGCACATGCCCGTGGAAAGCCCGACAGGAGATGTCGGCTTTCGGTGGAAGGCTCGCCCCATGGAGAAACCACAGGAAGTCACGGGCCCCCTGGCCGGAAGGATCGCCCTCGTCGCCGGGGCCACGCGCGGCGCCGGGCGGGCCATGGCCGTGGAGCTCGGCCGGGCCGGAGCCACCGTGTACGTGACGGGACGCACGACCCGCGAGCACGTCAGCGAGGTCGGCCGGAGCAGCGAGACCATCGAGGGGACGGCGGAGCTCGTGACGGCGGCGGGCGGCCGCGGCATCGCGGTCCCCACCGACCACCTCGACCCCGAGCAGGTCCGCGCCCTCGTCGAGCGGATCGACGCGGAGCAGCACCGCCTCGACATCCTCGTCAACGACATCTGGGGCGGTGACGTCCACGTCGAGTGGGACAAGAAGATGTGGGAGCACGACCTCGACAAGGGCCTGCGCGTCCTGCGCCTCGGCGTCGAGACCCACATCGTCACCAGCCGCTTCGCGCTGCCGCTGCTCATCCGCAACGAGGGCGGCCTGGTCGTCGAGGTCACCGACGGCACCGACGAGTACAACAAGCGCTACCGCAAGCCCTACTACTACGACCTCGCCAAGGCGGCCCCGCTGCGGATGGCCCGCGCGCTCGCCGACGAGCTCAAGGAGTACGGCTGCACGGCGGTCTGTCTGACACCGGGCTGGCTGCGCTCGGAAGCCATGCTCGACACCTACTTCAAGGTCTCCGAGGAGAACTGGCTCGACGGCACGAAGCAGAACCCGCACTTCGCCATCTCCGAGACCCCCACGTACGTGGGCCGCGCCCTCGCCGCGCTCGCCGCCGACCCCGACGTGGCGCGGTGGAACGGCGCGTCCCTGTCCAGCGGCGGCCTCGCCGCGGAGTACGGCTTCACGGACGTGGACGGCTCCCGTCCGGACGCCTGGCGGTACATCACGGAGGTCGACCAGGAGAGCCCGACCGCGGACGTGACCGGCTACCGGTAGTCCGGCAGGGCGGCCCGTCAGCGGCGGTCCGTCAGCGGTAGAGCTCGGCCATCCGGGCCGCCGTGGCCGCGAGCCGCTCGCGTAGCTCCGGCGGCTCCAGGACCTCCACCTCGGGCCCCAGGGCGAGCAGTTGGGTGTACGCGACGACGGGGGACTCGACGGGCAGGGTGACGGTCACCCGGCCCCGCTCGTCGGGCTCGGCCCCGTCCAGGGCCTCCCGCGCCGCGGTGCGGTCCGTGACGTACGGCAGCTGCCGGGCCCCGTCCGGGGACAGCCTGAGCACGGCCTCCTCCCGCAGGATGGCCCGCGCGAACTGCGCGGCCCGCTCCTCCCAGAAGCCGGGCAGGTCGAACTCCTCGTCCCGTACGAAGCGGTCGTCGCCGGAGGCGGCCGAGGAGACGGCGGTGAAGCGGTCGATGCGGTACACCCGGAACGAGCCGGTGTCCGGGACGCGGGCGCACAGGTACCAGACGCCCGCCTTCAGGATCAGGCCGTACGGCTCCAACTCCCGCTCCACCTCGGCGTCCTGGCGGCGGTAGCGGGCGATGACGCGGCGGTCGTCCCACACCGCGTCGGCCACCGCGGGCAGCAGCTCGGGCGCCGGGGTCTCCCTGAACCAGCCCGGGGCGTCCAGGTGGAAGCGCTGGGCCGCGTTCTGCGAGGCGTCGCTCAGGGAGGGCAGGAGCGCGGCGGACACCTTCAGGCGGGCCGCGGACGCGGCGTCCGCCAGGCCCATCTCGCGCAGCGCGCCCGGCACGCCCGACAGGAACAGGGCTTCCGCCTCGCTGCGGGCCAGGCCGGTGAGCCGGGTCCGATAGCCCCCGATGAGCCGGTAGCCACCGGCACGGCCGCGGTCCGCGTACACCGGGACACCCGCCTCCGACAGCGCCTGCGCGTCCCGCGTGATGGTCCGCTCCGACACTTCGAGCTCGGCCGCGAGCTCACCGGCGGTCATGGAGGCCCGGGCCTGCAACAGCAACACCATCTTGATCAGCCGGGCAGCACGCATACCCCAATCATAGAAAGGGGTGCGGGGGGTGCCGCCCACTCCGGGCAGCACCCCCCCGCACCCACGAGCCCGTACCGAGCCGGAGGCTTACAGGCCGTACTTGGCCCGGGCCTCCTTCACCGCGGCAGCGGGCACCGCGCCACGCCGGGCCAGCTGCGCGAGCGCCGCGACGACGATCGACTCGGCGTCGACGCCGAAGTGGCGGCGGGCCGCGTCACGCGTGTCGGAGAGGCCGAAGCCGTCCGCGCCGAGCGAGGAGTAGTCCTGCTCGACCCACTGGGCGATCTGGTCGGGCACCTGGCGCATGTAGTCGGACACCGCGAGCACGGGGCCCTCCGCACCGGCCAGGGCCTGGCGCACGTACGGCACCCGCTCCTCGCCGCGCAGCAGCGCCTCGTCCGCCTCCAGGGCGTCCCGGCGCAGCTCCGTCCAGGAGGTCGCGGACCACACGTCGGCGGCCACGCCCCACTCCTCGGCGAGCATCCGCTGGGCCTTCAGGGTCCAGTGGATGGCCGTGCCCGAGCCGATGAGCTGGATCCGCGCGGCGTTGGCCGCGGCGGACAGGCCCGCGGTCTCGGCCGTGTTGAAGCGGTACAGGCCCTTCACGATGCCCTCGTCCACACCCGCGGGCTTCGCGGGCTGCGGCATCGGCTCGTTGTAGACCGTCAGGTAGTAGAAGACGTCCTGGTCCTCGCCCGGCTTGGCCTCGCCGTACATGCGGCGCAGGCCCTCCTTGACGATGGCACCGATCTCGTAGGCGAACGCCGGGTCGTAGGTCAGCGCCGCCGGGTTGGTGGAGGCGATGAGCGGCGAGTGGCCGTCCGCGTGCTGGAGGCCCTCACCGGTCAGCGTCGTACGACCGGCGGTGGCGCCGATGAGGAAGCCGCGGCCGAGCTGGTCGCCGAGCTGCCACATCTGGTCGGCGGTGCGCTGCCAGCCGAACATCGAGTAGAAGATGTAGAACGGGATCATCGCTTCGCCGTGCGTGGAGTACGCGGACGACGCGGCGATGAAGTCCGCCATCGAGCCGGCCTCGGTGATGCCCTCGTTGAGGATCTGGCCGTTCTTGGCTTCCTTGTAGTACATCAGCTGGTCGCGGTCGACCGGCTCGTACGTCTGGCCCTTGGGCGAGTAGATGCCGAGCGACGGGAACAGCGACTCCATGCCGAAGGTGCGCGCCTCGTCCGGGACGATCGGCACCCAGCGCTTGCCGGTCTCCTTGTCGCGGACCAGGTCCTTGACCAGCCGGACGAGCGCCATGGTGGTGGCGACCGACTGCGAGCCGGAGCCCTTGTCGAAGGCCGCGAAGGCCTTGTCGGCGGGCGCGGGCAGCGGGGCGAGCGCGTGCGTGCGACGGGCCGGGGCCGGGCCGCCGAGGGCCGCGCGACGCTCCTGGAGGTAGCGGACCTCGGGCGATTCGGCGCCGGGGTGGCCGTAGGGCACCTGTCCGTCGACGAACTGGCTGTCGGAGATGGGCAGCTCAAGAAGGTCACGCATGTTCTTGAACTCGTCCGTCGTCAGCTTCTTCATCTGGTGGTTCGCGTTCTTGGACGCGAAGCCCTCACCGAGGGTGAAGCCCTTGACGGTCTGCGCCAGGATGACGGTCGGCGCGCCCTTGTGCGCGAGGGCCGCCTTGTACGCGGCGTACACCTTGCGCGGCTCGTGGCCACCGCGCGACAGGTGGAAGCACTCCAGGATCTTGTCGTCGGAGAGCAGCTTCGCCATCTCGACGAGCGCCGGGTCCTTGCCGAAGAAGTCCTCGCGGATGTACGCGGCGTCACGCGTCTGGTACGTCTGCACCTGCGCGTCCGGGACCTCGCGCAGGCGGCGGACGAGGGCACCGGTGGTGTCGAGCGCGAACAGCTCGTCCCAGGCGCCGCCCCACAGGGACTTGACGACGTTCCAGCCCGCGCCGCGGAACTGGGCCTCCAGCTCCTGCACGATCTTGAAGTTGGCGCGGACCGGGCCGTCGAGGCGCTGCAGGTTGCAGTTGATGACGAAGGTGAGGTTGTCCAGTTCCTCACGGGCGGCGAGTGCGAGGGCCGCCGTCGACTCCGGCTCGTCCATCTCGCCGTCGCCGAGGAACGCCCACACGTGCGAGGACGAGACGTCCTTGATGCCGCGGTTCGTCAGGTAGCGGTTGAAGCGGGCCTGGTAGATGGCCGACAGCGGGCCGAGGCCCATGGAGACCGTCGGGAACTCCCACAGCCAGGGCAGCCGGCGCGGGTGCGGGTACGACGGCAGGCCGTCGCCGCCCGCCTCCTGGCGGAAGTTGTCGAGCTGCGCCTCGCCGAGGCGGCCGTCGAGGAAGGCGCGGGCGTAGATGCCGGGGGAGGCGTGGCCCTGGATGTACAGCTGGTCGCCGGAGCCGTCCCCCTCCTTGCCGTGGAAGAAGTGGTTGAAGCCGGTCTCGTACAGCCAGGCGGCCGAGGCGAAGGTGGCGATGTGGCCGCCGACGCCGTACTTCGAGCCGCGGGTGACCATCGCCGCCGCGTTCCACCGGTTCCACGCGGTGATGCGGGACTCCATCGCCTCGTCGCCGTCGATGACGGGCTCGGCGGCGGTCGGGATGCTGTTGACGTAGTCCGTCTCAAGAAGCTTGGGCAGCGCCAGGCCCGCGCCCTCGGCGCGCTCCAGCGTGCGGCGCATCAGATATGCGGCACGGTGCGGCCCGGCCGCCTTGGTCACGGCGTCCAGAGAGGCCTGCCATTCGGCGGTCTCCTCGGGGTCGCGGTCCGGGAGCTGGTCGAGCTCGCTCGGCTGGATGCGGGAGGGGTCGGTCATTACGCCGCCTTCCTGAGTCGGAGGGGTTCCCGTGCCTGGTCAGGCGGGGGCCCTTAACGGAAAGGGTCGGGGGTGCCCTAGGTCTTTGGCAGGACAGGGCGTGGGGCTCGGGTGAGAGCCCGTCGTCGACTGTAAGCCAGCGATCGATGATCGATCAAAGCGTTGAGCGGAAAACTTCCCCCTCGGGGCAAAAGTAGGCACAGGGTGCCACGGCATAGGGCACCGGGTGCCTTTGATTCGCAGGATTTGCGCAGGTGGGACGACGTGTGAGCGCGGCTCACTCAGGATGAGCGTCGTGGTCGGGCCGGGGCGCGCAGCCGAGGACATGGGCCTTCACGAGCTCCGCGATCCGGGGGTCACGGCGCTGGAACGCCTGCACGAGCGCCTCGTGCTCCTCCGCGTACGACTGCTGGACGGTGCCGAGCCAGCGGATGGAGAGCGCGGTGAAGACCTCGATGCCGAGGCCTTCCCAGGTGTGCAGGAGCACCGAATTGCCCGCGGCGCGCACCATCTCGCGGTGGAAGGCGACCGTGTGCCGCACCTGCCCGGTGCCGTCCTTGGCGCGGTCCGCCTCGTACAGGGCCGTGACGTGCGGTTCCAGGGCCGAGCAGTCGCGTGCGAGCCCCTCGGCGGCGAGTTCGGCCGCGATGGCCTCGAGGCCCGCCCGGACGGGGTAGCTCTCCTCCAGGTCGGCCGCGGAGAGGTTGCGCACGCGCACGCCCTTGTTGGGCGCGGACTCGATCAGGCGCAGCGACTCCAGCTCCCGCAGGGCCTCGCGCACCGGCGTCTGGCTGACCTCCAGCTCGACGGCGATGCGCCGCTCCACGATCCGCTCGCCCGGCTTCCAGCGACCGCTCACGATGCCTTCCACAATGTGCTCGCGAATCTGTTCGCGCAGCGAGTGAACGACGGGCGCGGTCATAGGGAGGCTCCACGGGCAGAGGCGGCGGGCGACCTCTAGACAATACGGCTGCGCCCCCGTCCGGAAACCTCCGGACGGGGGCGCAGCCGCCGATGAGACGAGTCTTACAGTCCGTCTCCGAAGCCTTACAGGCCGAGCTCGACCTCGAACTCGCCGGCCTCCAGGATGGCCTTGACCGTGGTCAGGTAGCGGGCGGCGTCCGCGCCGTCCACCAGACGGTGGTCGTAGGACAGCGTCACGTAGGTCATGTCGCGCACGGCGATGGTCTCGCCGAGGTCCGGGTGGTTGATGACCACCGGGCGCTTGACCGTGGCACCGATGCCCAGGATGGCGACCTGGTTCGGCGGCACGATGATCGTGTCGAACAGCGCGCCGCGCGAGCCGGTGTTGGAGATGGTGAAGGTCGCGCCGGACAGCTCGTCCGGGGTGATCTTGCTGGCGCGGACCTTGTTGGCCAGGTCGGCGGTCGCCTTGGCGATGCCGGCCAGGTTGAGGTCACCGGCACCCTTGATGACCGGGGTCATCAGGCCCTTCTCGGAGTCAACGGCGATGCCGATGTTCTCCGAGTCGAAGTAGGTGATGGTGCCCTCGTCCTCGTTGATGCGGGCGTTGACGACCGGGTGGGCCTTCAGCGCCTGCGCGGCGGCCTTCACGAAGAACGGCATCGGGGACAGCTTGACGCCCTCGCGGGCGGCGAAGCCGTCCTTGGCCTGGGCGCGCAGCTTCATCAGCTTGGTGATGTCGACCTCGACCACGCTGGAGAGCTGGGCCTGGCCGTGCAGCGCCTTCATCATGTTGTCGCCGATGACCTTGCGCATGCGGGTCATCTTGACCGTCTGGCCGCGCAGCGGGGACACCTCGACGGCCGGAGCCTTCGACGCGGCCGCGGGAGCGGCGGCGGCCGGGGCGGCAGCCGGAGCCGGGGCGGACTTCGCGGCCTCGGCGGCGGCGAGCACGTCCTGCTTGCGGATGCGGCCACCGACGCCGGTGCCCTTGACCGCGCCCAGGTTCACGCCGTTCTCGGCGGCGAGCTTGCGCACCAGCGGGGTGACGTACGCGCCGTCGTCGGCCGGGGTGGCCGGAGCCGGGGCGGCCGGGGCGGGGGCGGCGGGCTTGGCCGGAGCCGGAGCGGCCGGAGCCGGAGCGGCGGGGGCCGCGGGCTGAGCCGGGGCCGGGGCGGCGGCAGCGGGCTGCGCCGGAGCCGCGGGGGCGGCCGGAGCGGCGGGCTGCGCCGGAGCGGGCGCCGGGGCCTCGGCCGGGGCGGCCGGGGCGGCGGCCGGAGCGGCCGCGGGGGCGGCACCGGCGGCACCGATGACGGCGAGCTTGGCGCCGACCTCGGCGGTCTCGTCCTCGGCGACGGTGATCTCCAGGAGCACGCCGGAGACCGGCGCGGGGATCTCGGTGTCGACCTTGTCGGTGGAGACCTCAAGGAGGGGCTCGTCGGCGGAGACCTCCTCGCCGACCTCCTTCAGCCAGCGGGTGACGGTGCCCTCGGTGACGGACTCGCCGAGCGCGGGCAGCGTGACGTCGGTGCCCTCGGCGGCACCGCCGGCCGGGGCGGCGGGCGCCTCGGCGGGGGCGGCCGGAGCGGCCGGGGCCTCGGCGGCGGGCGCCGGAGCGGGCTCGGCGGCCGGGGCGGGCTCGGCAGCGGGGGCGGGCTCGGCAGCGGGGGCCGGGGCCGCGGCGGGGGGGCCGGAGCCGTCGTCGATGACGGCCAGCTCGGCGCCGACCTCGACGGTCTCGTCCTCGGCGACCTTGATGGAGGCCAGGATGCCGGAGGCGGGCGAGGGGATCTCGGTGTCGACCTTGTCGGTCGACACCTCGAGCAGCGGCTCGTCGGCCTCGACGCGCTCGCCTTCGGCCTTCAGCCAACGGGTGACAGTGCCCTCGGTGACGCTCTCGCCGAGCGCCGGAAGGGATACGGAAACCGCCATGGTTTCGGTTGCTCCTTACGAATTACGAAAGTCTGTGGTCGTCGCGTCCGTGGACTGAAGGTCAGTCGTGGGAGTGCAGGGGCTTGCCGGCGAGGGCGAGGTGGGCCTCGCCGAGCGCCTCGTTCTGCGTCGGGTGGGCGTGGATGAGCTGCGCCACCTCGGCGGGCAGGGCTTCCCAGTTGTAGACCAGCTGGGCCTCGCCCACCTGCTCACCCATGCGGTCGCCGACCATGTGGACGCCGACCACGGCACCGTCCTTGACCTGGACGAGCTTGATCTCGCCCGCGGTCTTCAGGATCTTGCTCTTGCCGTTGCCCGCCAGGTTGTACTTGAGGGCGACGACCTTGTCCGCGCCGTAGATCTCCTTGGCCTTGGCCTCGGTGATGCCGACCGACGCGACCTCGGGGTGGCAGTACGTCACGCGCGGCACGCCGTCGTAGTCGATCGGCACGGTCTTCAGACCGGCCAGGCGCTCCGCCACCAGGATGCCCTCGGCGAAGCCGACGTGCGCGAGCTGGAGGGTCGGGACGAGGTCGCCGACGGCCGAGATCGTCGGGACGTTCGTGCGCATGTACTCGTCGACCAGGACGTAGCCGCGGTCCATGGCGACGCCCTGCTCCTCGTACCCGAGGCCCTGGGAGACCGGGCCGCGGCCGATGGCGACGAGCAGCACCTCGGCCTCGAAGGTCTTGCCGTCGGCGAGGGTGACCCGCACGCCGGTCTCGGTGTACTCGGCCTTCTCGAAGAAGGTGCCCAGGTTGAACTTGATGCCGCGCTTGCGGAAGGCGCGCTCGAGCAGCTTGGAGCTGTTCTCGTCCTCGACCGGCACGAGGTGCTTGAGGCCCTCGATGACCGTGACGTCGGTGCCGAAGGACTTCCACGCCGAGGCGAACTCGACGCCGATGACGCCGCCGCCCAGGATGATCGCGGACTGCGGCACGCGGTCCAGGGTCAGCGCGTGGTCCGAGGAGATGACGCGGTTGCCGTCGATCTCCAGGCCCGGCAGGGACTTCGGCACGGAACCGGTCGCCAGGAGGAGGTGGCGACCCTGGATCCGCTGGCCGTTCACGTCCACGGAGGTCGGGGACGAGACGCGGCCCTCGCCCTCGATGTACGTGACCTTGCGGGAGGCGACCAGGCCCTGCAGGCCCTTGTAGAGGCCCGCGATGACGTCGTCCTTGTACTTGTGGACGGCGTTGATGTCGATGCCATCGAAGGTGGCCTTGACACCGAACTGCTCGGCCTCGCGGGCCGAGTCGGCGACCTCGCCGGCGTGCAGCAGGGCCTTGGTCGGGATGCAGCCGTTGTGCAGGCAGGTGCCGCCGAGCTTGTTCTTCTCGATCAGTGCGACGTCCAGACCCAGCTGCGAGGCGCGCAGGGCCGCGGCGTAACCGCCGCTACCACCGCCGAGGATCACTAGGTCGAAAACGGTGCTGGCGTCGTTCGCCACGTCACGTCCTCCATGCATGTGCGCCGTGCGCCGGACCCCTCTTGCCGGGGGACGACCGGTCGGTCGGCTGGTATACGGCCGCTCTTCTTCGGCCCTTTGGTGGGGGCCCTGTCCTGCCGAGAACCCATCTTCGCACTTGTCGGCGGCAGGCGGGACGCCGGGCCGGGCTGATCGCCCGTAGCGAGAGGTCAGAGCCACGTACAAACATACGGATTTCATCGACAGCGAAATCGTCGTACGGGATGACCGGGCGGACGCGTCCCGATGGGTTACGGATGAGTACGGCCCCGTGGGCGAGGGCGCCCCGGGGCCGTACGTCAGTCGGTCACGCTCAGCCGAGGTCGCCCGCGGCGGTGCGCTCCGCGAGGCGCACCAGGGTGCGCACGGCGGAGCCGGTGCCGCCCTTGGGGGTGTAGCCGAACGGGGCGCCCTCGTGGAAGGCCGGGCCCGCGATGTCCAGGTGGGCCCAGGTGATGCCCTCGCCCACGAACTCCTTCAGGAACAGCCCCGCGACCAGGCCGCCGCCCATGCGCTCGCCCATGTTGGCGATGTCGGCGGTGGGGGAGTCCATGCCCTTGCGCAGGTGCTCGGGCATCGGCATCGGCCAGGACGGCTCGCCGACCTCGTCGGCGATCTCGTGGATCGACGTCCGGAAGGCGTCGTCGTTGGCCATGATGCCGAAGGTGCGGTCGCCCAGGGCCAGGACCATGGCGCCGGTCAGCGTCGCCACGTCGACGATCGCGTCGGGCTTGTCCTCCGAGGCCTTGGTGAGCGCGTCGGCGAGGACCAGACGGCCCTCGGCGTCGGTGTTCAGGACCTCCACCGTCTTGCCGCTGTACATGCGCAGGACGTCGCCCGGCCGGGTGGCCGAGCCGGACGGCATGTTCTCGGCGAGGGCCAGCCAGCCGGTGACGTTGACCTCGAGGCCGAGGCGCGCGGCGGCGACCACGGCCGCGAACACGGCGGCGGCGCCGCTCATGTCGCACTTCATGGTCTCGTTGTGACCCGCGGGCTTGAGCGAGATGCCGCCCGAGTCGTACGTGATGCCCTTGCCGACGAAGGCCAGGTGCTTCTTCGCCTTGGCCGAGGTGTACGACAGCTTCACCAGGCGCGGCGGGGCAGCCGAGCCCGCGCCGACGCCGAGGATGCCGCCGTAGCCCCCCTTGGTGAGCGCCTTCTCGTCGAGCACCTGCACCTTGATGCCGTGCTCCTTGCCGGCGGCCTGGGCCACCGCGGCGAACGCCTCCGGGTAGAGGTCGTTCGGCGGGGTGTTGATCAGGTCGCGGGCGCGGTTGAGCTCCTCGGCGACGGCCAGGGCGCGCTCGACGGCGGCCTTGTAGGCCTTGTCGCGCGGCTTGCCGCCGAGCAGGGCGGCCTCGGCGAGCGGGCCCTTGGTGTCCTTGGCGCCCTTCTTGGCCTTGGCGTCCTTGGCGTCCTTGGCGTCCTTGGCGTTGTCGGCGATGCCCTTGTAGGCGTCGAAGGAGTACGCGCCGAGGATCGCGCCCTCGGCGATCGCGCCCGCGTCGCCCGCGGACTCCAGGGGCAGCGCGAACGCGGCCTTCTTCGAACCGGCCAGAGCGCGCGCGGCGACA
This sequence comes from Streptomyces sp. NRRL B-1347, assembly GCF_000720325.1. Taxonomy (GTDB): domain Bacteria; phylum Actinomycetota; class Actinomycetes; order Streptomycetales; family Streptomycetaceae; genus Streptomyces. The sequence goes on along the minus strand of NZ_JOJM01000024.1, from coordinate 122,979 downwards.
CCGGCGGCCCGGCGCAGCACCTCCGCGTCGAAGGCCTGGTCCTTCTCGGGGACCGCGCCGAGGCCGACTGCCAGGATCACCGGCGCCTTGAAGCCGGACGGCGCGGGCAGCTTCGTCGCCTCGCCCTCGGAGCCGGAGGCGCCGAGGGTCTCCAGGACGGACGCGAGCTTGCCGTCGTACGCCTTGTCCACGGACTCGGCGCCAGGGGCCACGACCGGCCCCTTGGCGCCCTTCGCGACACCGACGACGATCGCGTCGGCACGCAGGCCGGACGCGGCGGCGGTGCTGAGAGTCAGAGCAGTCACGGTGCTGAAGTCCCTCTTTCATAGGAGGTTTTCATTGGGTTCTTGCGGGCTTTGGGGTGGTGAGCCCGTCGCGAGCCTACGCCCGTAAGCAATGCGGTGCGCATCACTGTGCGTGCTGGCCGAGGGCGAGCACAAGCAGGCCAGCCGTGGCGGCGGTCTCGGCGAGCCCTCCGAAGACGTCGCCGGTGACGCCGCCGAACCGGCGCACGCAGTGCCGCAGCAGGCCCTCGGCGGCGGCGCAGGCGAGCAGCACGGCGGCCGCGCCGCGGACGGCGGAGAGGACGGTGCCCGTGCCCGTGGCCGCGCCCGCGGCGGCGGCCGCGGCGGTGGTGACCATGAGCACGGCGATCCCCGCGCCCGCGGGGACCGTGCCCGCGACGGCCGCGCCGAGGCCTTCGGGCCGGGCCGGCGGCACCTCGGCGCGGGCGGCGAGGGTGAGCGCGAGCCGGGCGGCGGTGGCGGCCACGGCGGCGCCGCAGACCCCCTGCGCCCAGCCGTCGTCGTACAGCTCGGCGAGGGCCGCGACCTGTGCGAACAGGGCCAGGACCAGCGTGATCACGCCGAACGGGCCGATGTCGGACCGCTTCATGATCCGCAGTGCGTCGGCGGCGGGTTTGCCGCTGCCGAGGCCGTCGGCGGTGTCGGCGAGACCGTCCAGGTGCAGCCCCCGGGTGCCCGCGGCGGGCACGGCGACGGCGGCGACCGCGGCGAGCAGCGGGCTCGCGCCGAGGGCGAGCAGGGCCGCCCCGAGGCCCCCCGCGAGCAGGCCGAGCACGAGCCCCGCGACCGGGGCGCACAGCATGCCCGCACGGGCGGCCTCGCGGTCCCACCGGCGCACGCGCACGGGCAGAGCGGTGAGCGTCCCGAAGGCGAAGCGGAGGCCGTCGGCGGGGGTGGGTCTGGGCATTGGGCGAGGTTACCCGGGAGGGCGGGGCCGGCCGCCGCCGCCCCGCTCGGCCGGGCATCCCGGCCTGCGCGCGGCGGCGGCGAACCGCAAGATGGGCCCATGGACGGCTGGTGGTACCGGAACGTCGTGGAGCCGGGGAAGCTGCCCCTGCTGCTCGCGCTCGTCTCGTTCGTGGGCTGCTTCCTCGTCACGCGCACCATCACCCGTCTCATCCGCGCCGGGAAGGGGCCGTTCCGGAACATCACGACGGGGAGCGTGCACGTCCACCACGTCGTACCGGGCATCTTCCTGATGCTGGTGGGCGGCTTCTGGGCGGTGGCCGCCGGGCGGCACAGCTTCGGCTCGATGTGCGCGGCCGTGATCTTCGGCGTCGGCGCGGGCCTGGTCCTCGACGAGTTCGCGCTGATCCTGCACCTGGACGACGTGTACTGGAGCGAGCAGGGCCGCAAGAGCGTGGAGGTGGTGATCCTCACCGCCGCCCTGGTGGTCCTGATCCTCACCGGCTTCACGCCGTTCGGCGTGAACGAGATCTCCGTGACCGAGCGGCACAACCGCTTCGCCTTCGCCCTGAACATCACCGTGAACTGCGCCTTCGCGCTCATCGCGCTGCTCAAGGGCAAGCTGCGCACGGCCCTGATCGGCATGGTGGTGCCGTTCGTGGCGCTCGTCGGCGCGATCCGCCTCGCCCGGCCCGGTTCGGCCTGGGCGCGGCGGTTCTACCGCAACCGGCCGCGCGTCCGGGCCCGGGCGGGCCTGCGCGCGTTCCGCCACGACCGCCGCTGGACGGCCAAGCGCCGCTGGCTTCAGGACGCCATCGGCGGCAGGCCGGACCCGGAGCCGCGGTCGGCGACGCGGCGTCGCACGTGACGCACCGCCGTGGTCAGCGCGCACACGAGCAGGACGCCCGCGATGGCCGCCAGGTGCTCCTTGCCCGCGAGGTTGTTCTTGATCAGGACCTCGACGACCATCAGGGCGACGACCAGGGCGCCGGTCGCGTACGCCCGGTGGCGCCAGCACACGAACACCGCGAGCCCGACGACCGCGGCCGACGGGCCGGTGTCGATGACCTGCGCGTCGGACGCGGGCAGGCCGATCCAGCTGTCGGGGCCGACGGCGATGCCCACGCGCGCGTAGAGGGTGCCCGCGAGCGTCGCCGCGTACCCGACGAGCAGCGTGCGCCACCAGCCGATGCAGATCTCGGCGATGCCGAACACCAGCAGGATCTGCGCGAGCGCGCCCCACACCGGCAGGTCGAGCGCGGGGACGAAGAGCGAGAGCGGAGTGCGGATCAGCGCCAGCCACAGCGGCTCCTCGGCCCGCACCGAGCCGATGTTCTGCACGAACTGGTAGCCCCAGGACTGGTTCTGCACGTACTGGAAGGCCGCGGTCAGAAAGACGGCGGCGAGCGTCATCGGGATCGCGCGCCAGCGCCGGGCGACGAGCCCGCCGCGCACGGTGGAGTACAGGTCGCCCCACTCGGCACGGGCCAGCCGGGACAGGGTGCTCATCTTCGGGACTCCAAGTGTGTGCGGTGCAGCCATTTCGGCAGGCCCGGAGCTTCCAGAAAGCCTTCGGCGCGAGCGGAAGCGACACCGATGCGCGGCAGGTCCGCGCTCTTCTCGAAGAGCAGGAAACGCGGCTCCCAGATGGGCCGGTACTTGGCGTTGGCGCGGTACAGCGACTCGATCTGCCACCACCGGGAGAAGAAGCTGAGCAGCGAGCGCCACAGCCGGAGCACCGGGCCCGCACCGAGCCGCGAGCCACGCTCGAAGACTGATCTGAACATCGCGAAGTTCAGCGACACCTGCGTGATCTGGATCTCCGCCGCGCGCTGGAGCAGCTCGATGACCATGTACTCCATCAGGCCGTTGTCGGAGTCCCGGTCGCGGCGCATCAGGTCGAGCGAGAGCCCGTGCGGCCCCCAGGGGACGAAGGAGAGCACTGCCCGCAGCTCGCCCTTGCCGTCGGTGCACTCCAGCATCACGCACTGCCCGTCGGCCGGGTCGCCGAGGCGGCCGAGCGCCATGGAGAAGCCGCGCTCGGTGGCGCCGTCGCGCCAGTCGTCGGCGCGTTCGAGGAGGCGGGCCAGCTCGTCCTCGGGGATGTCCGCGTGGCGCCGGACGCGCACCTCGTACCCGGCGCGCTTGACGCGGTTGTAGGCCTGGCGGACCGTGCGCATGGCCCGGCCCTCCAGGGTGAAGTCGGCGATCTCGACGATGGCCTCGTCGCCGAGCTCCAGGGCGTCCAGGCCGTGCCGGGCGTAGATCGTGCCCGCCTCCTCGCTCGCGCCCATCACCGCCGGGGTCCAGCCGTGCTCGCGCGCCTCGGCGAGCCACGGCTCGATGGCGCCGGGCCAGGCCTCGGGGTCGCCGATCGGGTCGCCGGAGGCCAGCGAGACGCCGCCGACCACGCGGTAGGTGACCGCGGCCTTGCCGGTCGGCGACCAGACGGCGCTCTTCTCGCGGCGCAGCGCGAAGTAGCCGAGCGAGTCGCGCTCGCCGTGCTTGGCGAGCAGCGCGCGCAGGCGTGCCTCGTCGTCCTCGCTGAGCGGGTCGACGGCCCGGCGGGAGCGGAAGGCGGCGTACAGGACGGCGATGAGCAGCAGTGTGCTCAGGACGTTGATGGTGACGTTGACCCAGCCGGGGGTGGAGATGCCCGCGAACCGGGAGTCGTCGGCGGCGAGCGACACCAGGCGCATCGTGCCGTAGCGCCAGCGGTCGAGGAACGTCGAGCGGTAGTCGTCGTGCGCGTGGTTGGTGACGGTCACCAGGAGCGCGGCGAGCAGCGAGGTCGCGAGCAGCCCGCCGACGGCGACGGCCGCCGCCAGCTTGGGGTTCGACCGGTCGCCCTTGGCGTAGAACTCGCGGCGGCCGACGAGCAGCGCGGCGACGAAGCCCGCGGTGAGGCCGAGCGAGATCCAGTTCTGCGCGTACTGCCGGATCTCGGGGAAGACCATGGCCACCGCGAAGAGCAGCAGGAACAGGCCGCTCAGCACGGTGTTGAGGATCCAGGAGGCCCGTTTGCGGCGGCGCATCGTGACCGCGAGGAACGCGGTGAAGACGCCGGAGGCGAACCCCGCGGTGAGCATGTACGGGGTGAAGTAGTTCTCCGTGTTGTGCCGTCTGAGGTCCTGCCCCAGGGAGACCCAGACGGCACTGAGGAAGTTGACGAACGCGACGGCCCGCAGATACCAGACGGCGGCCGCCGCGGCTCTCCGCGAGGCCGGGGTGGACGTCTTGCGCTGCTCTTCCTTCGGCCGTTCATCTCCCATAAAGCAAGATCTTATGGGGTGTTGTGGTGTGATATGGGGCTTACTGTCCCGGTTCCCGCCGCGTTCCCGCCTTGTTCCCGTCGCGTTCCCGCCGCGCCGGCCGGGCCGCGGCTAGTCGACCACGGGCAGCTCCGCGCCGAGCGCCGCGGCCGACCGCACCAGCGGCACCGCGAGCAGCGCCCCCACGCCCTCGCCCACCTTCACCCCGTGGCTGAGCAGCGGTTCGAGGGCCATCCGGTCGAGCGCCTTGGCCTGCGCGGGCTCCCCGCTGTCGTGCCCGGCCAGCCACCAGTCCGGCGCCCGGAAGGCGACCCGCTGGGCCACGAGGGCCGCCGCCGCGGCCACCACGCCGTCCAGGACCACGGGCGTGCGCCGCACCGCGGACTGGAGCAGGAAGCCGGTCATGGCCGCGACATCGGCCCCGCCCACCGCCGCGAGCAGCTCCAGCTGGTCGCCGAGCACCGGCCGCGCGCGCCGCAGCGAGTCCCGGACCGCCGCGCACTTGCGCATCCACGCCAGGTCGTCGATCGGCTTGCCGCCACGCCCTGTCACCACGGACGCGTCGGTGCCGCACAGGGCCGCGATCAGCGTCGCCGCGGGCGTCGTGCCGCCGACGCTGACGTCGCCGAGCACGACCAGGTCGGTGCCGGAGTCGGCCTCCTCGTCGGCGAGCGCGATGCCCGCGCGCACCGCGCGCTCGGCCTCGTCCGCGGTCAGCGCGTCCTCGATGTCGATGCGGCCCGAGCCGCGCCGCACCCGGTGGCCCGCGACCTCGGCGGGCAGCTCGTCCGGGTCGCAGTCCAGGGCCAGGTCGACCACCCGCACGGGCACGTCGAGCCGCCGCGCGAGCACCGCCACGGGCGCCTCGCCGGAGAGCACGGCGCGCACGAGGTCCGCGGCGCCGCCCGCGGGCCGCGCCGACACGCCGAGCTCGGCGACGCCGTGGTCGCCCGCGAAGAGCAGCGCCCGCGGCCGCTCGATCGGCTTGACCGGCACGGACGCCTGGGCCGCCGACAGCCACTCGGCGAGCTCGTCCAGGCGGCCGAGGGCGCCGGGCGGCACGCTCTGCCGCTCTCTGCGCTCCTCGGCGTCGCGGCGCACCCCGCCGTCGGGCCGCTCGATCAGGTCGGTGAAGTCGTCGAGAATCAGCGAGCTCATTCGGCGAACAGTACCGGCGGGGGGTGACAGGCGCGCGAACGGCCCCGCACCGGTCCGCCACCGGTGACACCGGCCCCGCGACGTCGTTGCCCTGCCACCACTGATCCCTTACGTTCCGTTTGTGCCGAATCGCCCTGTCTCGTACGTCCGTCAGCAGGCCACCGACGACCCCGTCGCGCGCGTCCTCCGCGCCCGGCACTCCACCCGGCGCCACCACGCCACCGCCCACGCCCTCGCCCGGCACCTCGAACCCGAGAGCTGGCTCGACGTCGGCACCGGCCACGGCCGCCTCCCGGCCGCCGCCAAGGACGTCCTGCCGTACACCGCGTACGACGGGACGGACCCGGGCGACGCCGTCGAGAGCGCCCGCGAGGCCGGGCACATCGAAGAGGCCCACCAAGGGCTCCTGCCGGACCTCGCGGACCGCCTCGCGGACCGGTACGACGCGGTGAGCATGGTCCACCACCTGGAGCACGTCCCCGACCCGGACGCGGAGCTCGCCGCGGCCCGCACCGTCCTGCGCCCCGGCGGACACCTGCTGATCGAGGCGGCCGACCCCGAGTCCCGCTCCGCCTGGCTCCTCGGCCCGTGGTGGCCGGCCCACGCGCGCACACCGCGGGAGCGCCTGCTGCCCATCGGCCGGCTCCGCCACGCCCTGGACGAGCTCGGCTTCACCCTCGTCGACGTCGAACGCCGCGCCCCGCACCTGCCGCTCGACCTGACCGGAGCGGCCGTCCTCGTCGCCGACCGCTTGCTGCCGAAGGCCGCGGGGCCGCGCCGGGCGTGCGGCTGGGCGACAGCGCCCCTGGTCGTGCTCGCCTACGCCCTCGACCAGCTGCTCGCGCCCCTGCTCACCCGCACCGGCTTCGGCAACACCTACCGCGTCATCGCCCGCCGCGACAGCGACGGCTGAGCGCGCCCCGGCCCGCCTCAGCCGCGCAGCGGCAGCGCCTGCCCCGCCACCACGAGCAGCACGTGCTCGCACTCGGCGGCGAACGCGGCGTTCAGCCGGCCCAGTTCGTCGCGGTAGCGGCGCCCCGACGCGGTCGCGGGGACGATGCCGGAGCCGACCTCGTTCGACACCGTGACCACCGTGCGCCGCGCGGCCCGCACCGCGTCCGTGAGCTCCGCGACCCGCTTGCGCAGCGCCCGCTCGCCGCCGCCCGCCCACTCGGCGTCGTCCCACGCGTTCACCTCGTCCATCGCCTGCGTCAGCCACAGCGAAAGACAGTCGATGAGCAGCGGCGGCCCCGGCTCGGCGAGCAGCGGCACGAGGTCGCAGGTCTCCGTGGTGCGCCAGGAGCCCGGCCGCCGCTCGCGGTGCGTCCGCACCCGGTCCGCCCACTCCGGATCCCCGCCGCGCAGCCCGCCGGTGGCCACGTACAGCACGTCGGGGAAGGCCTCCAGGCGCCGCTCGGCCTCCACCGACTTGCCGGAGCGGGCGCCGCCGAGGACCAGGGTGCGCCGCGGCACGTCCGGTACGTCCTCGTACGCGCCGACCTCCAGGGTCGTGCCGTCCGGCACCGCGCGCGCACCGGCCGCCGCGAGCCGCCGGGCCAGCTCGGGGCCCGGCGGCACCTCGTGGCCGATGTGCACCGCGATCACGTCCGTGGTCGGGCCCGCCGCCCCGGCCGCCCGCAGCCGCGCGAGCCCGTCCGGGCGGGCCGCCACGTCGGCCACGACCATGTCGTACACGACCTGCCCGCCGCCGTTCTCCGGGCCCACTCCCGCGGGCGCGCAGCCCGGCGGCAGGTACAGCAGCCGCTCGCCGTCGGTCCCCGTCACCTCGTAGCCCGTGCCCGGCGCGTCCATCGCGACGGCCCGCACCCGGTGCCCGGTGAGCAGCGCCAGCTCCCGGCCGTCCGGCACCCGGCCCGGCTGCGGAAGCCCGGCCGGCACCTCCACGGCGGGCCCGTCGTGCGGATGCGAGAGCAGCACCTGGCGCACCCCGCCGAGCGAGTGCCCGGCGCGGGCGGCGGCGAACGCGGCACCCGGCGTCAGGTCGAGCAGCAGCACACCGTCCACGAGCAGCGCCGTCGCCGCCCGCGCCTGGTCGCCGAGCGCGGTCGCGCACGCGGCGCAGGGACAGCCGGGGCGGGGCAGCCCCTCGGGGGCTCCGGTGCCGAGCAGAGTCAGTTCCACAGGAAGATCCTCCCGCGTCGCCCCGCGCGCCGCGCGCCCGGCTAGGCTTCAAGCGGCTTCGGGACACCACTGGACCTCGGGAGGCTGACATGGCGGCATGGACGTGGCGGTTCGAGAAGGCGGACGGGACGGAGGTCCAGCCCGCCGTGCAGCCGGAGGAGTTCACCACTCAGGGAGACGCGGAGACCTGGATCGGCGAACACTGGAAGGACCTCGCCGAGGGCGGCGCGGACCAGGTGACGCTCTTCGAGGACACCTCGGAGATCTACGGCCCGATGAGCCTGCACGCGCAGGACGCGGCCCAGGGCTGACGCCCGCGGATCCCATGCGCACGAGGAGGGGCGGGGCCACTGGCCGCGCCCCTCTCTGTGCGCCGCGCGGTGCTCTCTGCGCGCCGCGCGGTGTCGTTGCGCCTCACATCTCGCCGAGGGTGACCTCCGCGGTCCGTTCGGCGCCGTCCCGTACGTACGTCACCCGCGCCTTGTCGCCCGGCTTCTCCGCGGCGAGCGCCTCCGAGAGGGAGGTGACCGTGGTGACCTCGTCGTCCCCGAGCCCGGTGATGATGTCGCCGGGCCTGATGCCCGCCTCGTCGGCGCCGCCGCCGCTCTTCACCTCGGCCACGGCGACGCCCGCGGGCCGGTAGTCGTCCCCGAGGACCGTGCGCCCGCTGATGCCGAGCGCGGCCCGGCCCGAGTCGGTGACCTTGCCGCTCTTCACGATCTGGCCGGCCACCGTGCGCACCATCGAGGCGGGGATCGCGAAGCCGATGCCCGGCGCCGCGCTGTCGCCCATGTCCGGGTCGGTCGCGGCGAGCGTCGGGATGCCGATGACGTCGCCGTCGAGGTTCACCAGGGCGCCGCCGCTGTTGCCCGGGTTGATCGCGGCGGACGTCTGCACCATGTTCCCGATGGTGGCGCCGGTGCCGCCGCCGGACCGGCCCTCGCTGACCGTGCGCCCGGTCGCCGAGACGATGCCCTGCGTGACGCTGGACGACAGGCCGAGCGGCGAGCCCATCGCGAGCACGATCTGGCCGACCTCGACCTTCCCGGAGTCGCCGAAGTCCGCGGCCTTCAGGCCGCGCGGCACCTCGTCGAGCTTGATGACGGCGAGGTCCTGCTCCGGATACGCCGACACGAGCGTGGCCGCGAGGGGCTGCTCGCCGGTGGCCGTGGTCACCTTGAACGTCTTCTCCCGGCCCACCACATGGGCGTTGGTGACGATGTGCCCCTTGTCGTCGTAGACCACGCCGGAGCCGAGGCTGTCGGAGGCGTCGATCTGCACGACGGAGGGGAGCACGTCCTTGATGACCCTCAAGTAGTCGTCCTGGAGGTCACTTGCCGCGGCGGGAGCGGCCGCCTGAGTGGTCGACCCCTTCTCCCGGGAGCCCCCGCCCTCCCCGGCACACCCGGCCACGAGCCCGGCCGAGACCAACACCCCCACCACCACGAACCCACGCGAAGCTCTCATACCCCCCGAGTCTCACCGCCACCGCCCCGACCGTCCTCCGCTACGGGGCCGAACAGGGGGCGCCTCCCCGAGGGGTATCAGTCGCGGGTGCCGCAGACGTGGAGGAGGGCCGCCACCGTGCGGTAGGGGTCGGTGCGCCCGGCCCGCTCCTCGGCGGCGAGCAGCCCGTCGAGCGCCGCCCCGGCGTCGGGCACCGCTTCGGAGAAGACCCGCACCCCGTACCAGGCCCGCAACGGCGCGGCGATCCCCGCGAGCGCCCCGGCGACCGCGTCGAGCCGATGCGCCCGCGCACGCCCCCCGGAGGGGTCCTCGTAGGTGTCGGCACCGAAGGCGGCGAGCGCCCCGCCCCAGTCGCCCCGCAGCGCCGGCGCCATGGCCAGCGCGTCCGCGTTCCGTACGACCAGGGAGAGCAGCCCTCCGGGGGCGAGGACCCGGCCGAGCCCGGCGAGCAGCGCGTCGGGCTCGTCGACGTACATCAGTACGCCGTGGCACAGCACGACGTCGAAGCTCCCGGGCAGGAAGTGCACCCCCGTGTCCCGCCCGTCGCCCTCGACGATCCGCATCCGCGACCGGATGCCCTCGGGCTCGGCCGCCGCCGCGGCCCGCGCGGCGGCGAGGCCGTCGGCCTCGCGCTCGACGCCCGTCACCTGGTGTCCGGCACGGGCGAGCCGGAGCGCCTGCGCCCCGTGCCCCATGCCGACGTCGAGCACCCGCAGCCGCTGTCCCACCGGGAACCGCGCCGCGATCTGCTCGTCCAGCTGCCGCGCCACCAGTTCCTGGCACACGGCCGTACGCTCTCCAGGGCCTGCGCCCTGGCCCTCGCTCAGGGTCGCTCCCCGCGCTTGACCTGCGGCTTCGGCAGCCGCAGCCGTCGCATCTGGAGCGAACGCATCAGGGCGTACGCGACGGCGCCCTTCCGGTGCTCGTCGGGGAAGCGCTCGTTCAGGCGCTTCTTCAGGCGGAAGCCCGTGACGACGGAGTCGAGCACGATCAGGACGATCACGACGAGCCACAGCAGCAGCGCGATGTTCTGCAGCTGCGCGACCCGGACCAGGCTCAGCACGAGGATGAGCACGGCCATCGGCAGGAAGAACTCCGCGACGCAGAACCGCGAGTCCACGAAGTCGCGGGCGTACTTGCGCACCGGGCCCTTGTCCCGCGGCGGCAGATACCGCTCGTCGCCGCTGGCCAGCGCCTGGCGCTGCTTCTCCATGTTCGCGCGGCGCTCCGCGCGCGACCGCTTGGCTGCCTCCTTGCGCGACGTCGGCGTGTTCATCACGCTGCGGCGCTGCGACTGGGCCGCGGCGCGCTTGGGGGTGGGGCGGCCCTTAGGGGCCTCGGGGTCACGGGGCGAGGACTGGGAAGACGCGCTCTCGGCTACCGGCGCCTTGGCGGCCGGGGCCTTCTCGTCCTTGGATCGGCTACGGAACACAAAAGCCAAGGGTACGGGGTAAGCGGGAGGCGCGGGGCCGGAGGACTCCCCTTTCCGGGCTTCCCCCGGCATTCCCGGCTCTCCCGCGCTTTCCCCGGGGCGCACCGGCGGGAGACCGGCGGGCGCATGGACCCCCGCTCCCCGGGGAACGATCCCGCAACACCGGCCGTCTTGCAGATGTGGCGGAGCGACGGAGGGTGCCGTCCCGGGCCGTTCCCGGGGGCGCACCTACTCCTTGCGCCGGAGAGGCGGGCGGTGCAGTCGTCCTTGGGGATGAGCGCATCCACCCGCGAACAGTGCGGTAATGGATACAGACCCCGTACCGTGGGTTCTGTTGCAGCAGCTGGAGCTGGAGTCCGTCAGAAGGGGGCGCGCGAAGCCCATGAGCGGTGTCATGAAGCGTATGGGGATGATCTTCCGCGCGAAGGCGAACAAGGCCCTTGACCGGGCCGAGGACCCGCGCGAAACCCTCGATTACTCGTACCAGAAGCAGTTGGAGCTGCTGCAGAAGGTGCGCCGCGGCGTCGCCGACGTGGCGACCTCCCGCAAGCGCCTCGAGCTGCAGCTGAACCAGCTCCAGAAGCAGTCCTCCACCCTCGAGGACCAGGGCCGCAAGGCGCTCGCGCTCGGCCGCGAGGACCTGGCCCGTGAGGCGCTCTCGCGTCGCGCGGCGCTCCAGCAGCAGGTCAGCGACCTGGAGACGCAGCACCAGACCCTGCAGGGCGAGGAGGAGAAGCTCACCCTCGCGGCCCAGCGCCTGCAGGCCAAGGTCGACGCGTTCCGTACGCGCAAGGAGACCATCAAGGCCACGTACACCGCGGCCGAGGCCCAGACCCGCATCGGCGAGGCCTTCTCCGGCATCTCCGAGGAGATGGGCGACGTCGGCATGGCGATCCAGCGCGCCGAGGACAAGACGGCCCAGCTCCAGGCCCGCGCCGGCGCGATCGACGAGCTCCTCGCCTCGGGCGCCCTCGACGACCCCTCCGGCCTCGCCAAGGACGACATCCAGTCCGAGCTGGACCGCCTCTCCGGTGGTACAGATGTAGAGCTGGAGCTGCAGCGCATGAAGGCCGAGCTGGCCGGCGGCTCCAGCACGTCGAAGCCGGCCATCGAGGGCGGCCAGGGCCAGTCCCAGGCGCAGTCGAAGGACGTCACGCGCTTCGACAAGCAGTAGCCACCGCTCACGTCCGAGGAGGGCGTCATGATCGTAAGGATCATGGGGGAGGGGCAGGTGAAGCTGGCGGACAGCCACTTCGCCGAACTGAACAAGCTGGACGACGAACTGCTCGAAGAGATGGAGGGCGGCGACGAGCCCGGCTTCCGCCGCACGTTGCACGCCCTCCTGGACAAGGTCCGAGAGCTGGGAGAACCCCTCCCCGACGACGCCCTGGAACCCTCGGAACTCATCCTCCCCGCCCCCGACGCCACCCTCGCGGAAGTCCGCGACATGCTCTCCGACGACGGCCTGATCCCCGGCTGACACCGCAGCCCCCGCCAGCTGTGGGCAATCGTCCCGCGGGGCGGGACGGGTGGGCACAGCACCGAGGTGCCGAGCAACCGCGTGACGGGGCCCAAGCCCCCGGGGGCCGGGGGTGACGTCAACCCCCCACCCCCCTGAACCCACTTTCCGTTCCCCCCGCCGGACGGCGCCCCGTACCGTTTAGCCGTGACCAACTTTGAACGGTGCCGCGGCTGGGCCAGAACGCACCCGTTGGCCGTCGACGCGGTCCTCGCGGCCGCCGCCCTCGTCTTCATGGTCATCGGCACCTTCGCCGAGCCCTACAGGGAGCAGGGCTCCACGTGGAACGTGCACGCCCCGGGCACCATGAGCCTCACACTCATGGGCGCGGGCGCGGCCACGCTCGTCTTCCGGCGCCGCACCCCGTGGACGGTGCTCGCCGCCACCTCCGCGTTCTCCATCGTGGAGCTCGTGTCGACCGGCCCCCGCGCGCCGGTCGTGATGTGCGCCGTCGTCGCCCTGTACACCGTGGCCGCGCGCACCAACCGCCCCACCACCTGGCGCATCGGCCTGATCACCATGAGCGGCCTCACCGGCGTCGCCATGGTCGCGGGCCCCCTGCCCTGGTACGGCCAGGAGAACCTCGGCATCTTCGCCTGGACCGGTATGGCCGCCGCCGCGGGCGACGCGGTGCGCAGCCGCCGCGCCTTCGTCGACGCCATAAGGGAGCGCGCCGAGCGGGCCGAGCGCACCCGCGAGGAGGAGGCCAGGCGCCGGGTCGCCGAGGAGCGGCTGCGCATCGCCCGCGACCTGCACGACGTCGTCGCCCACCACATCGCCCTGGTCAACGTCCAGGCGGGGGTCGCGGCACACGTCATGGACAAGCGGCCCGACCAGGCGAAGGAGGCGCTCGCGCACGTCCGTGAGGCCAGCAGGTCCGCGCTCGGCGAACTGCGCGCCACCGTCGGCCTGCTGCGCCAGAACGGCGAGCCGGAGGCGCCCACGGAGCCCGCGCCCGGCCTCGCCCGCCTCGACGACCTCGTCGACACGTTCCGGCACGCGGGCCTGCCCGTGGAGGTGGCCCGCGGCGACAGCGGCCAGACGCCTCCCGGCGCCGTGGACCTGGCGGCGTACCGCATCATCCAGGAGGCGCTGACGAACGTGCAGAAGCACGCGGGCGAGCAGGCCAAGGCGGAGGTCAGCGTCGTGCGGGTGGGGCCGAACCTGGAGATCACGGTCCTCGACGACGGGGCGGGCGACGACGCGCAGCCCGTCGACGACCCCGACCGCGGCGGCGGCCACGGCCTCATCGGCATGCGCGAGCGCGTCAGCGCGCTCGGCGGGCGGTGCAGTGTCGGCCCCCGCTACGGAGGTGGTTTCCGGGTGCATGCGATCCTGCCGGTCACGACCGTGAAACAGGGCGGCCGGGAGCACAGCCCGGCCAGGGGAGGGACCGCGTGACGATCCGGGTGCTGCTCGCCGACGATCAGGCGCTGTTGCGCAGCGCGTTCAAGGTCCTCGTCGACTCCGAGCCCGACATGGAGGTCGTCGGCGAGGCCTCGGACGGCGCCCAGGCCGTGCGCCTCGCGAAGGCCGAGGCGGCGGACGTCGTCCTGATGGACATCCGCATGCCGGGCACGGACGGCCTCGCCGCCACCCGGATGATCAGCGAGGACCCGGCGCTCTCCCACGTACGCGTGGTCATGCTGACGACCTTCGAGGTCGACGAGTACGTGGTGCAGTCCCTGCGGGCCGGGGCGTCCGGGTTCCTCGGCAAGGGCGCGGAGCCCGACGAACTCCTCGGCGCCATCCGGATCGCGGCCGCGGGCGAGGCGCTCCTCTCGCCCACGGCGACGAAGGGGCTCATCGCCAAGTTCCTCGCGCAGAGCGACGGTTCGAGCGACGCGCCCGGTCGCGGCGAGCGCCTGGACGCACTCACCGGGCGGGAGCGCGAGGTCCTCGTCCAGGTCGCGGGCGGACTCTCGAACGACGAGATCGCCGAGCGCCTGGAGGTCAGCCCGCTGACGGTGAAGACCCATGTGAACCGGGCCATGGCGAAACTGGGCGCCCGCGACCGGGCCCAACTCGTCGTGATCGCCTACGAGTCGGGCCTCGTCCGGCCGCGGGGCGACTGACGCCGTACCACCGCCCGGCGGCGGTACGGCGTACCGGCTACGGCAGCGCCAGCATCCGCTCCAGGGCCAGCTTCGCGAACTGCTCGGTCTCGCGGTCGACCTCGATGCGGTTGACGAGCTTGCCGTCGGCGAGGGACTCCAGGGCCCAGACCAGGTGCGGCAGGTCGATGCGGTTCATGGTGGAGCAGAAGCACACCGTCTTGTCGAGGAAGACGATCTCCTTGCCCTCGGGCGCGAAGCGGTTGGCCAGACGGCGCACCAGGTTCAGCTCGGTGCCGATGGCCCACTTGGAGCCCGCCGGGGCCGCCTCCAGGGTCTTGATGATGTGCTCGGTCGAGCCGACGTGGTCCGCCGCCGCCACGACCTCGTGCTTGCACTCGGGGTGGACCAGGACGTTCACGCCGGGTATGCGGGCCCGGACGTCCTCGACCGACTCCAGCGAGAAGCGGCCGTGCACGGAGCAGTGGCCGCGCCACAGGATCATCTTCGCGGCGCGCAGCTGCTCGGCGGTCAGGCCGCCGTTCGGCTTGTGCGGGTTGTAGACGACGCAGTCGTCCAGGGACATCCCCAGGTCACGGACGGCGGTGTTCCGCCCCAGGTGCTGGTCCGGCAGGAAGAGGACCTTCTCGCCCTGCTCGAAGGCCCACTCCAGGGCCCGCTGGGCGTTGGACGACGTGCAGATGGTGCCGCCGTGCTTGCCCGTGAACGCCTTGATGTCGGCGGAGGAGTTCATGTACGAGACGGGCACCACCTGCTCGGCGATCCCGGCCTCGGTCAGCACGTCCCAGCACTCGGCGACCTGCTCGGCCGTGGCCATGTCGGCCATCGAACAGCCCGCGGCCAGGTCGGGGAGCACGACCTTCTGGTCGTCGGTGGTCAGGATGTCCGCGGACTCGGCCATGAAGTGCACGCCGCAGAACACGATGTACTCGGCGTCCGGCCGGGCGGCCGCGTCCTTGGCCAGCTTGAACGAGTCGCCGGTGACATCGGCGAACTGGATGACCTCGTCGCGCTGGTAGTGGTGGCCGAGCACGAACACCTTGTCGCCGAGCTTCTCCTTGGCGGCGCGGGCGCGCTCCACCAGGCCGGGGTCCGACGGCGAGGGCAGGTCGCCCGGGCACTCCACGCCGCGCTCGCTCCTCGGGTCGGCCTCGCGGCCGAGCAGCAGGAGGGCGAGCGGGGTCGGCTCGACGTCGAGGTCCACGGGGGCCGCGGGGGATTGGGCGGTGGTCACGTCACGCACCCTTTCTGTTCTGCAGACGATGCCTTTTCGTCTAATTGACGTTATCTATCATAACCGCTTCACGTCAGTTTGACGATGGCCATAGTGTCGATGTGACGCATCCCCTGTGGGCGCCCGTGTGCGAGCATGGGAATGAATTCGCGGCCACGCCGGTTGGAACCGGTCGGCAAGCAGTCTCCGTACTACCCGGGAGCGATGTAGATGTCCGTATCGGACGAGACCACCACCGTCACCGACGGCATCATCCTGACCGACGCCGCCGCGGCCAAGGTCAAGGCCCTGCTCGACCAGGAAGGCCGTGAGGACCTGGCGCTGCGCGTCGCCGTTCAGCCCGGTGGCTGCTCGGGTCTGCGGTACCAGCTCTTCTTCGACGAGCGCTCGCTCGACGGCGACGTCGTCAAGGAGTTCGGCACTGTGAAGGTCGTCACCGACCGCATGAGCGCCCCGTACCTGGGCGGCGCCTCCATCGACTTCGTCGACACCATCGAGAAGCAGGGCTTCACGATCGACAACCCGAACGCCACGGGTTCCTGCGCCTGCGGCGACTCCTTCAGCTAAGCCGTACGTACGAAGGCGGCGGCTCCTCCTCCACGGGGAGCCGCCGCCTTCGTACGTCAGGGCCTACGACCGCGGCGCGGGCTCGCCCTTCACCTCGCCCTTGTCGCGCGGCACCGCCGTGCCGCCGGTCGTGACGACCTTCCGGTCGCCGAGCGGCTTCTCCAAGGTCACGGGCAGCGTGTAGAACTTCGCGAGCGCGATGCACACCTTGCCCCGCTCCTCGGTCGCCGTGACCTTCACGCTGACCCGCCCGCCGCTCTCCCGCGCGGACGCCTCGTACGTGCTGCACACCCCGCCCGTGAAGTGCAGCGTCAGCGTCCGACCCGACGCGCTGTACCCCTCGACCTTGATGTCGCTGGTGTAGGTGTCGCCCTGGTCCGGCTCGGGCTTCGGCCTGGGCTCGGGGTCACCCGGCGCTCCGGGCGCCTTGAGATACGCCGGCTCCACCGCCGGGTGCGACACCGTGTAGGCGTCCCGCGCGCCCTGCGGCCGCACCTCGAACAGCCACGACGGTACGAGCGTCTGCCGCCCGGCCACGAAGTGCGCGGCCAGGCCGAAGGCGGCGCCCTCCACGGCGATCGGCTCCTGCTTCGGCGGCACGGTCGGCTTGCACGGCTTCACGTCGCGCCTGCTCGGCCCGTCGCCCTTGTGCGGCACCGGCGTCGCGCAGCCGCCGATGCTCACGCCGCCGCCCTTGCCCGCCGCGTTCAGCAGGGCGAGGGCCTCGGCCGCGCCCACGACCGGGTACGTCGCGCCCTTGTGCGGCTTGACCAGCTGGCCGCTGCCGCCTACCACCTCGCCGTCCGTCCCCACCTGGACGCCGGTCGACCAGCCGTACGTCGGCAGCCCGTCCACCTCGGGGTCGGCGTTGACCACCCGTACCGAACCCATGAGCTGGCGCGCGTCCAGCTTGGCGCCGTCCTGGCCGACGGCCTTCAGGACGGGGGCGGCGGCGTCCTTCGCGGCCCGCTCGCCGACCGGGGTGCCGAGCGGATCCGGGGACGTCCGGGGCGGGCACGGCCTGCCCTTCAGGCAGTTGTCGCCGCCACCGGGCTCGGACCGGGTGAACGACCAGGTGCCGGGCGCCTTGCGGGCCACCTGGAGCGAGGGGCCCGAGCCGTCGTTCGCCGGGCCGAGCCGCCAGGCGCCGCCCTGCACGGTCGGCGTGCCGGACAGGCCGAGCGCCTTGGCGAGGCGGACCACCTGGTCCTTGGTGACCTCGCCGCGCGGCTCGTACACGGCGGCCCCGTCCGGGCCCTCGGGCAGCTCGCCCACGGCCCGGTAGACCACGCCGGAGGGGTCGGGCTCGCCCGGGGCGATGCCTTCGGTGGTGCCGCCTCCGCCGTTCGTGCCGTCCGTGGGGTCCGTACGCGCCGTACCGGAATCGGAGTGTCCGCCCGATCCGTCCGCGTATCCGTCCAGGGCGAGCGGAGGGGGATTCCCGCCGTCGCCCGCCGGAGTGCCGTCCTTGCCTGCCGAGTCCACGGCGAGATAGGCCCCGCCGCCGCCCGCCAGCAGGACCGCGGCCGCCACCGACGCGACCACCAGCGAGGGCCGTCGCCGCCGTCCGTCCTGTGCCTGCTCGGTGCTCACCGCATCGCTCCTTCGCGTGCCGGGCTTTCCTCACGAGCCTGCACGGCGATCCGTCGCGGTGCATGCGCGCCGCGGCGTCCCGTCGTACATGACATCCCCCCGACGGGGGACGGCGATGGGACGCGGCGGGGGAGCGACCGGTTCCCCCGGCCCGGTGCGGGTCCGGCGACGAGGCCGGTTTCAGTCCCCGTACTCGGACATCCCGTCGAGGAGGCGCGCGGACGCCGCCGGGACCGTGACGCCGTGGATGCGGGACGGCGGCACCGGCGTGCCGGTGGGCACCGCGGGCACCGCCCAGTGCCGGACCATGCGCGTGCAAGCACCACGCAATGTCTCCCAGGTCTCGACTCCCTGTTCGGAAGCCTGCGGCGCCGCGCTGTCCTGCGGAAAGAGGGTCATACCGGAACCGTATGCACCGCCGGGCGCAAGGAGAAAGACCTACTATCGGGTATTTTCAGCCGTTCATCGTTTCGGGTCCGACCGGATAGCGTTAACCGTCAACCGCCCACGCGACGTCCGTCACCGCCTTGACCACGAGGGCGGTACGCCGCCGCTACACGCCGCAGGAGCTTCCAGCCGTGCGTATCGCAGTCACCGGCTCCATCGCCACCGACCACCTGATGACCTTTCCCGGCCGCTTCGCCGACCAACTGGTCGCCGACCAACTGCACACGGTCTCCCTCTCGTTCCTCGTCGACGCCCTCGATGTCCGTCGCGGTGGCGTCGGTGCCAACATCTGCTTCGGCATGGGGCAGCTGGGCACCCGGCCCGTTCTGGTCGGTGCCGCGGGCCCCGACTTCGACGAGTACCGCGCCTGGCTCGACCGGCACAACGTGGACACCGAGTCGGTGCGCATCTCCGAGACGCTGCACACCGCCCGCTTCGTCTGCACCACGGACGCCGACCACAACCAGATCGGCTCCTTCTACACCGGCGCCATGAGCGAGGCCCGCCTCATCGAGCTCAAGACCGTCGCCGACCGCGTGGGCGGCCTCGACCTCGTCCTGATCGGCGCCGACGACCCCGAGGCGATGCTGCGCCACACCGAGGAGTGCCGCAGCCGGAACATCCCCTTCGCCGCGGACTTCTCCCAGCAGATCGCCCGCATGAACGGCGACGAGATCCGCACCCTCATGGACGGCGCGACGTACCTCTTCTCCAACGAGTACGAGAAGGGGCTCATCGAGTCCAAGACCGGCTGGTCCGACGCGGAGATCCTGGGCAAGGTCGGCCACCGCGTGACCACCCTCGGTGCGAAGGGCGTCCGCATCGAGACCGCCGGGCAGGACCCGATCGAGGTCGGCGTGCCCCAGGAGGAGGCCAAGGTCGAGCCGACGGGCGTGGGCGACGCCTTCCGCGCCGGGTTCCTCTCCGGACTCATCTGGGGCGTCTCGCACGAGCGGGCGGCGCAGGTGGGCTGCATGCTCGCGACGCTGGTCATCGAGACGACCGGCACGCAGGAGTACGAGCTGCGGCGCAGCCAGTTCATGGACCGCTTCACCGAGGCCTACGGCGAGCCCGCCGCAGCCGAGGTCCGCACCCACCTGTCCTGACCCGGCCGGACCCGGGGCGACCCCGACCTGGCGGCTTGCACGCCGTCGTCCGTCTGCTTCGCCGCTCCGCGGCGTACCCCACCCGCCCGCCCTCTCAGGGGCGGGCGGGCGGCGACGGCGCTCAGGCGAGACCACCCAGCCCGTCCGGCGTTTGAGGACGAGGCGCGGAGCGCCGAATGCGAAGGGCGGGCGGGTGGGGGGCAGAGCCTCAGGCGAGGCGGCGTACGAGATAGGCGGCGCCGAGCCCCCGGGGCTCGGTACCCACGTACTCCTGGCCCTGCGTCCAGCACCACGCCGGAATGTCCACCGCGGCCACCTCGTCGTCCGCGAGCACGGTCACCGTCCCCCCGACCCGCACCCGCGGCAGCGCCTTGGCCAGCTCGATGACCGGGTGCGGGCAGCGCTCGCCCAGGGCGTCGACGGTGAGCTCGTCGAGCGCGCCGGCCACGGCGGCGGCGGACGGCGGCGCGCCCAGCGTCGCGCGGACCCGGGCGACCGCCTCCGGCAGCACCTCCAGGAAGCGCTCGACGTCCGCTTCGGCCGTACCGACGGGCAGCGACACCCGCACATTGCCCTCGCTGAGCACCCCCATCGCCTTGAGCACATGGCTCGGGGTCAGCGTGCTGCTGGTGCAGGAGGAGCCGGAGGAGACGGAGAACCCCGCCCGGTCCAGCTCGTGCAGGAGCGATTCGCCATCGACGTAGAGACAGGAGAAGGTGACCAGGTGCGGAAGGCGCCGCTCGGGGTCGCCGACGACCTGCACGTCCGGCACCAGGGCGGGCACCCGGGCCCGGATCCGCTCGGTCAGCTCCCGCAGCCGGGCCTCCTCGGCCGCGGCCCCGGCCCGTACGGCCCGCAGCGCCGCGGCCGCCGCCACGATCGCCGGGATGTTCTCGAACCCGGCCGACCGGCCCGACTCCCGCTCGTCCACCGGCCCTTGGGGCGCGAACCGCACGCCCTTGCGGACCACGAGGAGCCCGACGCCTGACGGGCCGCCCCATTTGTGGGCGCTCGCCGTGAGCAACGACCAGTCCCCGTCCACCGGGCCCCACGCCAGTGACTGCGCCGCGTCCACCAGCAGCGGCACCCCGGCCGCCCGGCACGCCGCCGCGGCCTCGGCCACCGGCTGGCGGGTGCCGACCTCGTGATTGGCGGACTGCAGACAGGCGAGCGCGGTGTCGTCCCGGAGGGCGGCCGCGAACGCCGACACGCCCACCGCCCCGGCGCGGTCCACGCCCACCTCGGTCACCGTGCCGCCCGCCCGCTCGTGCGCCGCGGCCGAATGGAGTACGGCGGAGTGCTCCACCGCGGACACCACCAGATGCCGCCCCGCCCGGCGCCGCCCGGCGAGGGCCCCCGCCATGCCGTCGCACAGGGACCGCGTCCCGGACGTGGTGAACACCAGCTCGTCCGGGCGGCAGCCCACGGTCTCGGCCGCCGCCTCCCGCGCCGCGTCAACCACCCGCCAGAGAGGCGGGGGCCGGGGGGGGGCGCGGGGGCGGGGGGGGGGGGGGGGGGCGCCCCCCCCCCCGCCGAAGAGGGGGGAGCCTCCCGGGCTGGTGGGCGCCCCGAACGACCGTCAGATCGCCGCCGTGGGCGGCGATCCGCCCCCCTTCGGAGTGACCCGCGGCGCGTTAGGCACCCTCCCCGCGCGACCCCAAATAGCGTCCAGTAGGGTTTGGTCCGCATAAACATCCAAACCCCTGCCCGACGCAGGGCGGCGACCTACCAGCGAGAAGGCCGCAGCCGAACAGCGCGGGCGAGACTCTCGGGAAGGCGCTACGTGAGTCCCAACGGCTCCGACCGCTCGCCGCGGCGCCCGATGCGGCGGAAGCTGCTGCAGGCACTGACTGCGGGCCTGGTCCTGGTAACCGCCACCGGTTGCACATACAAGGACTTTCCCCGCCTGGGTATGCCGACCCCGGTCACGGAGGAGGCTCCGCGGATCCTCTCCCTCTGGCAGGGCTCGTGGGCGGCTGCGCTCGCCACGGGCGTGCTGGTCTGGGGCCTGATCCTGTGGAGCGTCATCTTCCACCGGCGCAGCCGCACCAAGGTGGAGGTACCTCCGCAGACCCGTTACAACATGCCCATCGAGGCTCTGTACACGGTCGTCCCCCTCATCATCGTCTCGGTGCTGTTCTACTTCACCGCCCGGGACGAGTCGAAGCTCCTCGCGCTCGACGACAAGCCGGCCCACACCATCAATGTGGTCGGCTACCAGTGGAGCTGGGGCTTCAACTACATCGAGGACGTTCCGGGCTCCAACAAGGGCGACGCCAAGACGTCCAAGGACCTCAAGGCGATCCCGGACCGCTTCCGCGACGACTTCCCGGCGAACGCCGGCGGCGTCTACGAGGTCGGCACGCCGGGCGAGCGGAACCCGCAGAACGGCAACCCCGGTCCGACCCTCTGGCTCCCCAAGGGCGAGAAGGTCCGCTTCGTCCTGACTTCGCGTGACGTCATCCACTCCTTCTGGGTGGTGCCGTTCCTCATGAAGCAGGACGTCATTCCGGGCCACACCAACGCGTTCGAGGTGACTCCCAACAAGGAGGGCACCTTCATGGGCAAGTGCGCCGAGCTGTGCGGCGTCGACCACTCCCGGATGCTCTTCAACGTCAAGGTCGTCTCCCCCGAGCGCTACAAGAAGCACCTCGAAGACCTCGCGAAGAAGAACCAGACCGGTTACATCCCGGCCGGCATCGAGCAGACGGACCGCGAGAAGAACCGGGAGACGAACCAACTGTGAGCATCCTCAACGAATCTCAGGGTGCCGCGGCAGCAGACGACTCGTACGAGAATGAGCTGCCGGTACGGCGCAAGCAGCCGGGCAACGTCGTCATCAAGTGGTTGACCACCACTGACCACAAGACGATCGGCACGCTCTATCTGGTCACGTCGTTCGCGTTCTTCTGCATCGGCGGCGTCATGGCGCTCTTCATGCGCGCCGAGCTCGCCCGTCCTGGCACGCAGATCATGTCGAACGAGCAGTTCAACCAGGCGTTCACGATGCACGGCACGATCATGCTGCTGATGTTCGCGACGCCGCTGTTCGCGGGCTTCGCGAACTGGATCATGCCGCTCCAGATCGGCGCACCCGACGTCGCCTTCCCGCGGCTGAACATGTTCGCCTACTGGCTGTACCTGTTCGGCTCGCTCATCGCGGTCGGCGGTTTCCTCACGCCGAACGGCGCGGCCGACTTCGGCTGGTTCGCCTACAGCCCGCTGTCGGACGCGGTCCGCTCCCCGGGCATCGGCGCCGACATGTGGATCATGGGTCTGGCCTTCTCCGGCTTCGGCACGATCCTCGGCTCGGTCAACTTCATCACCACGATCATCTGCATGCGCGCTCCCGGCATGACGATGTTCCGCATGCCGATCTTCACCTGGAACGTGCTCCTGACCGGTGTTCTGGTCCTGCTCGCCTTCCCGGTCCTGGCGGCCGCGCTGTTCGCCCTCGAGGCGGACCGCAAGTTCGGTGCCCATATCTTCGACGCGGCCAACGGCGGCGCGTTGCTCTGGCAACACCTCTTCTGGTTCTTCGGCCATCCAGAGGTGTACATCATCGCCCTACCATTCTTCGGAATCATTTCCGAGGTCATTCCGGTCTTCTCGCGCAAGCCGATGTTCGGTTACATGGGCCTGGTCGGTGCGACCATCGCGATCGCCGGTCTGTCCGTGACGGTGTGGGCGCACCACATGTACGTCACCGGTGGCGTGCTACTTCCGTTCTTCTCCTTCATGACGTTCCTCATCGCCGTGCCAACGGGCGTGAAGTTCTTCAACTGGATCGGAACGATGTGGAAGGGCTCACTGAGTTTCGAAACACCGATGCTCTGGGCCGTCGGCTTCCTGATCCACTTCTGGTGGCCGAAGTTCACCGGCAAGATGCTCGACGAGCGGCTCGGCAAGATCACCTTCTGGACGCTGTTCATCGGCTTCCACGGCACGTTCCTCGTTCAGCACTGGCTGGGTGCCGAGGGCATGCCGCGCCGCTACGCGGACTACCTGGACGCCGACGGCTTCACCGCCCTGAACACGATCTCGACGATCGCCTCGTTCCTGCTCGGCCTGTCGATCCTGCCGTTCTTCTACAACGTCTGGAAGACCGCCAAGTACGGCAAGAAGGTCGAGGTCGACGACCCGTGGGGCTACGGCCGCTCGCTCGAGTGGGCCACGTCCTGCCCGCCGCCGCGGCACAACTTCCTCACGCTGCCGCGCATCCGTAGCGAATCCCCGGCGTTCGACCTGCACCACCCGGAGATCGCCGCACTCGACCAGCTCGAGAACGCCGGTCACGGCGAGAAGGCGCTCGCTGGCAACAAGGAGGCCGGCAAGTGAAGATCCAGGGCAAGATGTTCATCTGGCTGAGCGTCTTCGTACTGGCCATGGCGATCGTCTATGGCTGGTGGTCGAAGGAGCCCGCCGGTACCACCGCGCTCTTCCTGGCCTTCGGCCTGTGCATCATGATCGGCTACTACCTGGCCTTCACGGCCCGGCGTGTCGACGCTGCCGCGCAGGACAACAAGGAAGCGGACGTCGCGGACGAGGCCGGCGAGGTGGGCTTCTTCAGCCCGCACAGCTGGCAGCCGCTGTCCCTGGCCGTCGGTGGCGCGCTCGCCTTCATGGGCGTCGTCTTCGGCTGGTGGCTGCTGTATTTCTCGGCCCCGATCATCCTGATCGGCCTGTGGGGCTGGGTCTTCGAGTACTACCGCGGCGAGAACCAGAACCAGTAGGGAACTCCCGCCGCACCCCCAGGGGCCCGGACACTCCGTCAGGAGCGTCCGGGCCCCTGGCCTTTCCCGCCGCCCTCCCGCGTCCGCCTTCCGGGTGAACCCTCGTACGGGTCACTCACCGCGCACGGCGTGTCGAACCTTCATACCGTGTGGTCATGAGCCACTCTCCGCGAATCCGCACGGTACTGAGCTGCACCCTCCTTGTGGTCGCCGTCGGCACGGTCACCACGGCCTGCGGGGCGGGCGGCCATCCGCTCTCGGCGAAGCCGTACGACGCGGCGAGCCAGGTCGCCTTCAACGGCCCCGCGGGCAGCAGCGGGAAGGCCGACCCGGACAAGCCCCTGGAAGTCACCGCACAGGGCGAGGACGGGCGCATCACGGACGTCACGGCCACCGACCAGCAGGGCCGCTACGTGGCGGGCGAACTCGCCGCCGACGGCACCCGCTGGCACAGCACCGTGCCCCTGGCGGCGGGCGCCCGCTACACCGTCCGGGTGAGCACGGAGGACGACGAGGGCTCGCCCGGCCGCAAGGTCCTGGCCTTCGACACCGCGGCCGCCGCCAAGAAGCGGCAGCTGAAGGTCACCTTCGGCCCGGAGGCGGGCAAGTACGGCGTGGGCCAGCCCGTCACCGCGAAGCTCAGCGCCCCCGTCAAGGCCAAGGCGGCCAGGGCCGTCGTCGAACGGGCGCTCAAGGTCCGCTCGCAGCCCGCGACGGAGGGCTCCTGGCACTGGGTGGACAGCAAGACGCTGCACTACCGCCCCAAGGAGTTCTGGCCCACCCACGCCACCATCCACGCCCACAGCAACCTGGAGGGCGTGAAGGTCACCGACAAGCTCTGGGGCGCCGAGTCCAAGCCCCTGAAGCTGACCACCGGCGACAAGGTCGTGGCCGTCACGGACGCCGGCTCGCACTGGATGACGGTCTACCGCAACGGCGAGGAGATCAACTCCATCCCGGTGACCACCGGCAAGCCCGGGTACTCCACGCGCAACGGCATCAAGGTGGTGCTCGGCAAGGAGTACGTCGTACGGATGACCAGCGCCAGCATCGGCGCCTCGGACTTCTACGACAAAATGGTCTATTACGCGACGAGGGTGACGGACAGTGGCGAATACGTCCACGCCGCCCCCTGGTCGGTGGGCTCCCAGGGCTACGCCAACACCAGCCACGGCTGCACCGGCATGAGCACGGGCAACGCCGCCTGGTTCTACGAGACGGTCCGTCAGGGTGACATCGTCGAGGTCGTCAACAGCTACGGCGCCGACATGGACCACTTCGGCAACGGCTACGGCGACTGGAACGTCCCGTGGAAGACCTGGCGCAAGGGCAGCGCCCTCCTGGCGGACACGAAGAAGGGCCATGCGGCCCTCCAGGCGACCCGCTTGCGCCCCCGGTCCGTCTAGCCGGGGCCGGTCGGAGGGGCGCTCCGAAGGGGCGCGGGGAACCGCGCGAGCAACCACAGGCGCCCCGCCCCCGACGAACGGCGGAAAGCCGCGCTCCTACGCGCTCAGGGCGGCCCTGGAGCGCAGCAGGGAGGCCAGGGCGGCGGCGAACTCCACCGGGTCGACCGGGAGGGTCACCGCCGCCTCGGCGCGGCTCCAGGTGGCCAGCCACGCGTCCTGCGGCCGCCCCATGAGCAGCAGCACCGGCGGGGCCTGGAAGACCTCGTCCTTGATCTGGCGGCAGACGCCCATGCCCCCCGCGGGCGCGGCCTCGCCGTCGAGCACGCACACGTCGATGCCGCCGTGGTCGAGTTCCTTGAGGACCGCGGGCAGCGTCGCGCATTCGACGAAGCGGACCTCGGGGACGTCACTGGCGGGCCTGCGCCCGGCCGCGAGGCGGACCTGTTCGCGCGTGCTCGCGTCATCGCTGTAGATCAACACCGTGGCGGTCGGCTGCATGGTTCCTCCGCGTCGTCGAGGGATCTCGCGCGGATGCTACTCCTCCCGACACCCCGTCAACACCGGTTCGGACAGTGCCGCGATGGGCCATCCGGGCAGGACACACGCCGCAGACACTCCGAACGGCACCCCCCGGGGTGAGGGCGGGATAAGCGACCGACATAATGTCGGTCGTGGCGACAGCAACGACAGTAGACACCGGGCACGCGCACCCGCCGGTCAATCGACCGAACCTCACCAGCGTCGGAACCATCATCTGGCTGAGTTCCGAGCTGATGTTCTTCGCGGCCCTCTTCGCGATGTACTTCACCCTGCGATCGGTGACCGGTCCAGATCACTGGAAGGAAATGGCGTCAAGCCTGAACTTCCCGTTCTCTGCGACGAACACCACGATCCTGGTGCTCTCCTCCCTCACCTGCCAGCTCGGCGTGTTCGCCGCCGAGCGCGGGGACGTGAAGAAGCTCCGGATGTGGTTCATCGTCACCTTCATCATGGGTGCGGTCTTCATCGGCGGTCAGGTCTTCGAGTACACGGAGCTGGTCAAGCACGAGGGCCTCTCGCTCTCGTCTGACCCGTACGGCTCAGTGTTCTACCTGACCACCGGTTTCCACGGACTGCATGTGACAGGCGGACTCATCGCCTTCCTGCTGGTCCTCGGTCGTACCTACGCGGCTCGAAGGTTCACTCACGAGCAGGCGACCGCCGCCATCGTCGTGTCCTACTACTGGCACTTCGTCGATGTCGTCTGGATCGGCCTCTTCGCCACGATCTACATGATCAAGTAGTCGACGCCGGGATCACGGCGGCCCCGTGCCGTCCGAAGAGCCCGACGTACCGACACATTCCAGAAGCATCGACGCAGAAGATCCTGACACCGGGGTAATCCGTGAAAAAGCTCTCCGCACGACGACGCCATCCGCTGGCGGCGGTCGTCGTCCTACTCCTCGCGCTGGCGGCCACCGGGGGGCTGTACGCCGCGTTCGCGCCGGCGGACAAGGCGCAGGCCGACGAAACCGCTCAGTCCCTCGCCATTGACGAGGGCAAGAAGCTCTATGCCGTGGGCTGCTCCAGCTGCCACGGAACCGGCGGTCAGGGCACCACCGACGGCCCGAGCCTGGTCGGCGTCGGCGCCGCGGCTGTCGACTTCCAGGTCGGCACCGGCCGCATGCCGCTGCAGCAGCAGGGCGCCCAGGCGCCGAAGAAGAAGGTCATCTACAGCCAGGCTGAGATCGACCAGCTGGCCGCGTACGTCGCCTCGCTCGGCGCCGGCCCCTCCGTCCCGACCGAGAAGCAGGTCGACCCGAAGGGCGCCGACATCGCCAAGGGTGGCGAGCTGTTCCGCACGAACTGTGCCCAGTGCCACAACTTCACCGGTGAGGGCGGCGCGCTGACCCACGGCAAGTTCGCGCCGAGCCTCGAAGGCGTGAGCAAGAAGCACATCTACGAGGCCATGCAGACCGGCCCGCAGAACATGCCTTCCTTCCCCGACACGACGATGCCGGAGAAGAACAAGAAGGAAATCATCGCGTACATCGACGCGGTCAACAGCGAGAAGACCGAGAGCCCCGGCGGTCTCAAGCTGGGCGGTCTCGGACCGGTCAGTGAGGGTCTGTTCGCCTGGATCTTCGGCCTCGGCGCGCTGATCGCGGTCGCCGTGTGGGTCGCCGCCCGGACCGCAAAGGCCAAGAAGTCATGAGTAGCCAAGAAACCCCAGAAGAGAACCTGCCCAGCGAGCAGGAGTCCGCGCACGGCGCGGTGGCCGTGGCCGAGGACCCGTTCGCGGACCCGGGCCTGCCGCCGCACGAGAACCGCGTCCAGGACATCGACGAGAAGGCCGCCCGGCGCTCCGAGCGCACGGTCGCGATGCTCTTCACGATCTCGATGCTGGCGACCGTCGCCTTCATCGCCTCGTACGTGGCGTTCCCGGTCGACAAGAACGTCTACATCTGGCCGATCGGGCACATCAGCGCGCTGAACTTCGCGCTCGGCATGACCCTCGGCGTGGCGCTGTTCTGCATCGGCGCGGGCGCGGTCCACTGGGCCCGCACCCTGATGTCCGACGTCGAGGTCGCCGACGACCGGCACCCGATCGAGGCCGAGCCCGAGGTCAAGGCCAAGGTCATGGCGGACTTCGCGGAGGGCGCGAAGGAGTCCCAGCTCGGCCGGCGCAAGCTGATCCGCAACACCATGTTCGGCGCGCTGACCCTGGTTCCGCTGTCCGGTGTCGTCCTGCTGCGTGACCTCGGTCCGCTGCCGGAGGACAAGCTGCGGCACACCCTGTGGTCCAAGGGCAAGCTGCTCGTGAACATGAACACGAACGAGCCGCTGCGTCCCTCGGACGTGGCAGTCGGTTCGCTGACCTTCGCCAAGCCGGAAGGCCTGGAGGAGCACGACCACGACTTCCAGACCCAGATCGCCAAGGCCGCCCTGATGATCGTCCGGCTCCAGCCGGCCGACATCAAGGACAAGCGCGAGCTGGCGTGGTCGCACGAGGGCATCGTCGCGTACTCCAAGATCTGCACCCACGTGGGCTGCCCGATCTCCCTGTACGAGCAGCAGACGCACCACGTCCTCTGCCCGTGCCACCAGTCCACCTTCGACCTCTCCGACGGCGCCCGAGTCATCTTCGGCCCCGCCGGTCACGCCCTTCCGCAGCTGAAGATCGGCGTGAACGAGGAGGGCTACCTCGAGGCGCACGGCGACTTCGAAGAGCCCGTCGGTCCTGCCTTCTGGGAGCGCGGATGAGCACCGAGAACACCACGGCGACGGCGGCCCCGTCGACCGACTCACGCAAGAAAGCGCCCGCCGGCGAGCGGGTCGCCGACTGGGCCGACGGCCGCCTTGGGATCTACTCCCTGGCCAAGGCCAACATGCGCAAGATCTTCCCGGACCACTGGTCCTTCATGCTCGGTGAGATCTGCCTCTACAGCTTCATCATCATCATCCTCACGGGTGTGTACCTGACGCTGTTCTTCCACCCGTCGATGAACGAGGTGGAGTACCACGGCAGCTACGTGCCCCTGCAGGGCCAGCTGATGTCCGAGGCGTTCAACTCGACCATGCACATCTCCTTCGATGTGCGCGGTGGTCTGCTGATCCGGCAGATCCACCACTGGGCGGCGCTGATCTTCCTCGCCGGCATGTTCGTGCACATGATGCGCGTGTTCTTCACCGGTGCGTTCCGCAAGCCGCGTGAGGTCAACTGGCTGTTCGGCTTCCTGCTGTTCGTCCTCGGCATGTTCACCGGCTTCACCGGTTACTCGCTGCCCGACGACCTGCTCTCCGGCACCGGTGTCCGCTTCATGCAGGGCGCGGTCCTGTCCGTGCCGATCGTCGGTACGTACCTGTCGATGTTCCTGTTCGGCGGCGAGTTCCCCGGCGGCGACTTCGTGGCCCGCTTCTACTCGGTCCACATCCTGCTGCTGCCGGGCATCATGCTCGGCCTCGTGGTGGCGCACCTGATCCTGGTCTTCTACCACAAGCACACGCAGTTCGCGGGCCCCGGCAAGACGAACAAGAACGTCGTCGGCATGCCGCTGCTCCCGGTCTACATGGCCAAGGCCGGAGGCTTCTTCTTCCTGGTCTTCGGCGTCATCGCGGTCGTCGCCGCGATCGCCTCGATCAACCCGATCTGGGCGATCGGCCCGTACCGTCCGGACCAGGTGTCCACCGGCGCCCAGCCCGACTGGTACATGGGCTTCGCCGAGGGTCTGATCCGTGTCATGCCGGGCTGGGAGATCAACCTCTGGGGCCACACCCTGGTCCTGGGCGTGTTCATCCCGCTGGTCATCTTCCCGCTGGTCCTCGCGGCCATCGCCGTCTACCCGTTCATCGAGTCCTGGGTCACCGGCGACAAGCGCGAGCACCACATCCTGGACCGCCCGCGCAACGCCCCGACCCGGACCGCGTTCGGTGTCGCCTGGATCACCGCGTACATGATCATGCTGGTCGGTGGTGGAAACGACCTCTGGGCCACGCACTTCCACCTGTCGATCAACTCGATCACCTGGTTCGTCCGGATCTTCTTCTTCGTCGGACCGGTCATCGCGTTCGTCGTCACCAAGCGGATCTGCCTGGGCCTCCAGCGCCGCGACAAGGACAAGGTGCTGCACGGACGCGAGTCCGGCATCATCAAGCGCCTGCCGCACGGTGAGTTCATCGAGGTGCACGAGCCGCTCGACCAGGACCAGCTGCACACCCTCACCGCGCACGAGCAGTACAAGCCGCTCGAGATCGGCCCGACGGTCGACGAGAACGGCGTCCAGCGCAAGGTGACGGGCTCGCAGAAGCTGCGGGCGAAGCTGTCCAAGGGCATGTACGGCGAGGACGGCCAGATCCCGAAGCCGACGGTCGACGAGTACAAGGAGATCACGAGCGGCCACGGTCACCACTGATCCCTGAGGTTCCAGACCGTTAACGGTCGCCACGGCAAGAGCCCCGTCCAGCACCTGGACGGGGCTCTTCGCCGTCCCCGGGCTGGATAGGGTGGGGTTCACCCCCAGAGGTGGGGACGGATCCCTCGACGAAACTCAGGAGCGGCCATGAGCGCTGTGACCCCCGCAGGAGGCGACACCGCGGCGGCCCGTTCCTGGCCCGACGTGCTGAACGGCCTCCTCGACGGCCGCGACCAGAGCGCCGACGACACCGCCTGGGCGATGGACCGCATCATGCGCGGCGAGGCCACCGACGCGCAGATCGCGGGCTTCGCCGTCGCGCTGCGCGCCAAGGGGGAGACCGTCGAGGAGATCTCCGGTCTCGTCCGCGCCATGTACGAGCACGCGCACGTCATCGACGTGCCCGGGCCGAGCGTCGACATCGTCGGCACCGGCGGCGACGGCGCCAAGACCGTCAACATCTCCACCATGTCCGCGATCGTCGTCGCCGGGACCGGCGCGAAGGTCGTCAAGCACGGCAACCGGGCGGCGTCCAGCGCCTCCGGTGCCTCGGACGTCCTGGAGAAGCTCGGCGTCAATCTGGAGCTGACGCCGCAGCGGGTGCGCGAGGTGGCGGAGGAGGCCGGGATCACCTTCTGCTTCGCGGTGAAGTTCCACCCGGCGCTGCGGCACGTGGCGCCCGCGCGGCGCGAACTGGGCATCCGCACGACGTTCAACTTCCTCGGCCCGCTGACCAACCCGGCGAAGGTCAGGGCCCAGGCCACCGGTGTCGCGGACGCGCGGATGGCGCCGATCCTCGCGGGCGTGCTCGCCGAGCGCGGCTCCTCCGCCCTCGTCTTCCGCGGCGACGACGGCCTGGACGAGCTCACCACCACCGCCACGTCCCGGGTGTGGGTGGTCCGCGACGGCAGTGTCCGCGAGGAGGCCTTCGACCCGCGTGACGTCGGCATCGACGTGGTGCCCGTCGAGGCACTCCGGGGCGCCGACGCCTCCTACAACGCGGAGGTCGCGCGGCGGCTCCTGGACGGTGAGACGGGCCCCGTGCGGGACGCGGTGCTGCTGAACGCCGCGGCGGCCCTGGTCGCCCTGGAGCCGGGCGAGGGCCCGCTCGTGGAGCGAATCCGCGCGGGGATGGCCAAGGCGGCCGACGCCATCGATTCCGGCGCGGCGAGGGCGGCGCTGGCGCGCTGGGTAGCAGCCAGCAACGCCTGAGCCCCGCCCGTGAGGGGCGCGGGGAACTGCGCGACCAGCCCCCACAAAGCCGCAGACGCGTCCGCCGGGATCTCAGCAGACGCGTCTGCGGCTTTTCGCGCGCTGAGCGCGCAGTTCCCCGCGCCCCTTCGGGGCACCTCAACCCGGCCCGGTTGACGGGGCCCGCCGGTCCGGATCGTGGACGTCGGTGTTGCGCCCGCAAGATCGTGTGGCAAGATGCTGCGCAGGTCATGAGTGACAGCGACTACGGCCCCGGCCCGCTGTCCGGCAACCCTCCGTCCGTGGCGGGGTGCCCCGGGTGAAGACCAGGCGGTGAACAGCAAGGTTCACCGCAAGCGCGGACCCCTCGCGTCACCAGGGGTCCTGGTCGTCGAGGGAGCAGTCTCGTGAGCCAGCGAATGCGATAGGGCCGAAGGCCCCGTTCTCCGTACCCCTTTCTCACTTCTCCTGTGCCGTTGACCGGTCGCGTCGGCCGTTGTCCGCACAGTGATCTCGCCTGCCTCTTACGGGAGTTCGCCATGTCTGCCTCCACCGCTGCCACCGCCACCGCCGCCGACTCCGCCGACCCCTGCTGCGCCGAGCCGCTGCCCGTGCTCGGGCGCGACGTCACCGTGCCCCTCGTCACCGGCGGCGAGGTGACGTACGCGGCCCTCGACTACGCGGCGAGCGCCCCGGCGCTCCAGCGGGTGTGGGACGACGTGGCCGCGTACGCGCCGTACTACGGCAGCGTGCACCGCGGCGCCGGATACCTGTCCCAGCTGTCGACCGACCTGTTCGAGAACTCCCGCAGGACCGTGGCCGAGTTCCTCGGCTGCCGGGAGGGCGACCAGGTGGTCTTCACCCGGTCCACGACGGACTCGCTGAACCTGCTGGCCGCCGCCCTGCCCGCCGACTGCCAGGTCTTCGTCTTCGAGACCGAGCACCACGCCTCGCTGCTTCCCTGGCGCGACGCGCGCGTCACGTACCTGAACGCCCCCCGCACGCCCGGCGACGCGGTGCGGAACCTGGAGCGCGCGCTCGCCGACCGGGACCCCTACGGGCCCGCCCTGGTGTGCGTGACCGGCGCGTCGAACGTCACCGGTGAGCTGTGGCCGGTGCGGGAGCTGGCCGCCGCGGCGCACGCGCACGGCGCCCGGATCGTCCTCGACGCCGCGCAGCTGGCGCCCCACCACCCCGTGGACATCGCGGAGTTGGACGTCGACTGGGTCGCCTTCTCCGGGCACAAGCTGTACGCGCCCTTCGGCTCAGGCGTGCTCGCGGGGCGGGCCGACTGGCTGCGCGCCGCCGAGCCCTACCTGGCCGGTGGCGGCGCCTCGCGCACGGTGACGCGGCGCACCGACGGGGGAGTGGACGTCGAGTGGCACGACACGGCCGCCCGGCACGAGGCGGGCTCGCCCAACGTCATCGGCGCCTACTCCATCGCCGCCGCCTGCAAGGCCCTGAACGAGGCCGGGTTCGAGGCCCTGGTCGCGCGGGAGCAGCAGCTGATCCAGAAGGTGCGCGAGGGGCTCGCCGAGGTGCCCGAGGTGCGGGTGCTGTCGCTGTTCGGCGACGACGCGCCCCGCGTCGGTGTCATCTCCTTCGTGGTCGACGGCTGGAACAGCTCGCACTTCGCCGCCGCGCTGTCCGCCGAGTACGGCATCGGCGTGCGCGACGGCCTGTTCTGCGCGCACCCGCTGGTGCGCACGCTCCTCGGCAGCGCGCCCGACGAGCCCGGCGAGTGCGGCGCCCCGGAGGCCGCGCCCGGCGAGCGGTCGCTGAACGCGATCCGCGTGAGCTTCGGCGCGGGCACTCCGGACGAGCACGTCGAGCGGTTCGTACGGGCCGTCAAGGAGCTGGTGAGCGACGGCGCGCGGTGGAGCTACCGCACCGAGGACGGGCGCTGCGTGCCCGACACCGACAGCGGGGCCACGGCCGCCTGACCCGGCAGGCGCGAGCCGAGCACGATCATCCGCAGGGCCCGCTCGGTGGCGTCGGTGAGGAACTCACCGCCCCGGCCGAGCGCCTCCGTGAGCGTCACCGGGGCGGGCAGGATCGCGCTGTAGGCGTCCACGCCCGCGGCCCGCACCAGGTGCGCGCCGTCGCCGATGGTGCCCGCGAGGGCGAGCACCGGGCGGCCGAACAGCTTGGCGCGGCGGGCCACTTCGGCCGGGACCTTGCCGCGCGGGGTCTGCCGGTCGAGGGCGCCCTCGGCGGTGACGACCAGGTCGGCGCGGGCCAGTCGGGCGTCCAGGTCGAGGTGGTCGAGGAGGACGTCGAAGCGGGGCAGGAGCCGGGCGCCGAGCGCGGCCAGGCCCGCGCCGAGGCCGCCGGAGGCGCCGGTGCCGGGGCCGTGGAACAGGTCGGTGGTGACCTTCAGATCGCGGGTGAGGACGTACGCCCAGCGCTCCAGGCCCGCGGCGAGCTCCTCGACCTGGGCCGGTGTCGCGCCCTTCTGCGGGCCGAAGACGCGGGCCACGCCCTGCTCGCCGCACAGGACGTTGTGCTGGTTGCAGGCGACGAGCAGCTCGGCCTCGGCGAGGCGCGGGTCGGCGCGGGAGGCGTCGACGTGGTGCAGGCGCGGCAGTTCGCGGCCACCGCGCGGCAGCTCCCAGCCGTCCGCGTCCAGGAGGCGGACGCCGAGGGCCTGGAGCGCGCCCGCGCCGCCGTCCGACGTGCCCGAGTCGCCGCAGCCCACCAGGATGCGCCGGGCGCCCGCGTCGAGCGCGGCGCGGATCAGCTCGCCCACGCCGTACGTCGTGGTGGCGCCGGGGTCGCGCAGCTCGCGCGGCACCAGGCGCAGGCCCGCGGCCGCCGCCATCTCCACCACGGCGGTGCCCGAGTCCAGGAGCGCGAAGTGGGTGCCGATGCGCTCGCCGACCGGGCCGGTCGCGGGCAGCGCGACGAGCCGCCCGCCGGTGGCCGCCGCGAGGGCCTGAGCGGTGCCCTCGCCGCCGTCCACGAGCGGGATCAGATCGACCTCGGCGGCGGGCAGGACGCGCCGGACGCCCTGCGCGATGGCCTCGGCCGCGGACTGGGCGGACAGGGACTCCTTGAAGCCGCTGGGGGCGACAGCGACACGGCTGAGCGAGGACGGGGCGGGGGGTGTGTGCGGCATGGGGCGTACTCCTTGGGGCGGGGGCGGGCTCAGCGGCTGACGGGCACGCCGAGCAGCGGCCACACCGCGAGGGCGAACAGCAGGACGAGCGCGGCCGTGAGCGGGGCCAGGACGGCGGAGAGCCGCAGCAGGTCACGCGGGGTGTAGGTGGGGGTCCCTGGTATCTCCGCGAAGAGGGTCACCGGCTTCGCGGAGGCGGGCAGGGTGTGGCAGAAGCCCGCGGCGGCCGTGGACGCGAGGGCCGCGGCGACCGGGTTCACGCCCGCGCCGACGGCGGCGGCCACGACCAGCGGCACGAGCACCGACGAGCGGGCCGAGCGGGACTGGAGGACCAGGTGGGCCGCCGTGCTGACCGCGATGACGACGGCGAGGAAGACCCAGGGTGGCACGTCGACGGGAACCCCCGTCACCAGCCACTTCGCGGCGCCGGACTCGGCGAGCGCCACGCCCATCGCCATCGTCGCCGCCATGAAGAGCAGCAGCGACCACGGCACGGTCTTCAGGGCGTCCTTGAGCCGGACGGTGCCGAGCGCGGGCGAGGACGCGACGACCGCGCCGATCAGCGCGACCACGGCGGGCGGTACGCGGTGCAGCGGCTCGCTGCACCACAGCGCGACGACCGTGGCGAGCAGCAGCGCGCAGCGCGTCTCCGCGGGCTCCCAGGGGCCGGTCACGGGGCGGTCGCTGTGCGCCTGGATGTCCTCGGCGGTGATCGCGACCGGACCCTCGCGGTCCGCGCGGCGCGTGGTCGTCAGGAGCACGGCCTCGGCGGCCAGATGGGACGAGGCGATCGCCAGCGGCAGGCCGAGCAGCAGCCACTTCGTGAAGCCGATCTCCTGCCCGGTGCTCTCCCACAGGACGGACACCGTGATCAGATGCGCGCCGGCCCCGATCAGGGTCGCCACCGCCGACAGCAGGATGACGGTCGGGAAGAGCAGCGCCAGCATCACGACCAGGCGCCTGCGGTCGGCGAGGACCTTGGAGAGGGCGAGGAAGACGGGCAGCGCGAGCGCGGCCCGGCCGGAGGTGGCGGGCACCGCGAACGCCGTGACCACGAGCGCGGCGGTCGTCAGATGCGTCAGCTGCCGGACGCTGCGCGCCCCGCTGACGAGGAACGCCGCGGCCCGGCCCGCGAGGCCGCTGCGCGCCACGGCGGCCGCGAGCACGAACGCGCAGATCAGCAGCCACACCGTCGCGTCCCCGAGGGTGCCGAAGAGGGTGTCGCTGCTGATCACCCCGGTGGCGGTGAGGGCGAGCCCCGCGCCGAGCGCGATGTACGTGTCGTCGATGGGCGTGCCGATCCAGGCACAGGTGGCGAGCGCGAACACGGCGAGCGTGAGCCGGGCGTCGCTGCTCAGGCCCGCGAAGTTGCCGGGGACGGCGAGGAGCGCGCACAGGCTCAGGGCCAGGCACAGGAGGATCAGTTGCCGCGGTGTCGCTGTCACGCGTTCAGCGTCACGGGGCGCGGTGAGCCCTCAATGAGGCCCGCATGAAGGAAAGTTCACGCAGGCAGCCGGTACCCCATCCCGCGCACCGTCTCCAGGCGCTCCGCGCCCAGCTTCTTGCGCAGCGCCCGTACGTAGACGTCCACGATGTTGGACCCGGGGTCGAAGTCGTAGCCCCACACGTGGGACAGGATCTGTTCGCGGGCGAGCACCTGTCCGGGGTGTCTCAGGAACAGCTCCAGGAGCACGAACTCACGGGCCGTCAGGTCCACCGTCCGCTCCCCGGCGCGGGCCCTGCGGGTGCGCAGGTCCAGGGAGAGCGAGCCCGACTTGAGGACCGTCACCTCCGGCGCCCGGGCCGCCGTGCGCAGCCGGAGGCGCACCCGGGCGAGGAGCTCCTCGAAGCGGAACGGCTTGGTCATCCAGTCGTCGGCGCCGCCCTCCAGGCCGGCCACCGTGTCCCGCACGGAGTCCCGGGCGGTCAGCACGATCACCGGCACCGTCACCCGGGCCTCGCGCAGTTCGCGAAGGACGGTGAAGCCGTCGCGGCCGGGCAGGCCGATGTCCAGGACGACCAGGTCGAAGCCGCCGGTGAGGGCGTATTCGTAGGCCGCGTCGCCGTCGCCGACCACGGTGGTGGTGAAGCCGTTGGCGCGCAGGCCCTTCTCGACGAAGGAGGCGATGCGTTCCTCGTCCTCGACGATGAGGATGCGGTTCACGTGCGTACCTCTTCCAGGGGTCGGACGAGTTCCAGGGTGAGGGCGAAGGTGGCGCCGCCGCCCTCGGTGGCGTCGAGGCCGACGCGGCCGCCGTGGGCCTCCGCGATCGCGCGGACGATGGCGAGGCCCAGGCCCGCGCCGCTGGTGCGGGCGCCGCGCCGGGACGTGCCGCGCCGGAAGCGCTCGAAGATGACCTCGGCGTCCTGTGCCTGCACGCCGGGCCCGCTGTCGGCCACGTACAGCTCGACGTGCGGGCCCGCGATGCGGGAGCCCACACGGATGCGTTCGCCGCGGGTGGTGTGCTGCACGGCGTTCTGGGCGAGCTGGACCATGGCCTGGGTGATGCGCTGCGGGTCGAGGACGGCCTCGCGGTCGGCGACCTCGGCCAGCTCCCAGCGGCGCTCGCCGAGCGTGCGGACCTTGACGAAGACGTCGGCGGTGAGCTCGGCGAGCCGCACCGGCTCCGGGGTGATGAAGTCCGGGCGCTCGGCCTTGGCGAGCAGCAGCAGGTCCTCGACGATGCGGCTCATCCGGTCCAGTTCGTCGGTGACCAGGCGTACGGTTTCCTCGCGCTCGGCCGGGTCGTCGCCCATCAGCTCCAGGTGGCCGCGGACGATGGTGATCGGGGTGCGCAGCTCGTGCCCGGCGTCGTCGACGAACTCGCGCTGGGCCGCGAAGGCCCGCTCCAGGCGGTCCAGCATGCCGTTGAACGTCTCGGCGAGCGCGGCGATGTCGTCGTGCCCGCGCACCGGGATGCGCCGGGTCAGGTCCTGCTCGGTGAGCTGGGCTGCGGCGGTGCGCACCAGGCGGACCGGCTTGAGGATGCGCCCGGCGACCACCCAGCCGATGCCGGTCGTGAGCAGCAGTGCCACGCCGGAGATGGCGAGGAGGATGCGGAACACGTCGTCCGCCTTGGCCTGTTCGGCGCCCGGGTGGAAGGCGACGACGAAGGCGGCCTCCGGCTCGCCGCCGTGCGGGGCCACCTCGACCTTGGCCCAGCGCAGCTCGCCGGAGGGCCGGTCCAGGGTGCCGGTGGAGCCCGCGGCCGCGAAGATCTGGCGGCGGGCCGCGGGGTCGCGGTGCAGCGGGTGCGCGACGGACAGCTCGCGGGCCTGGGTGAGCTGGGCGGGGCCCTGTCCTGAGCGGCGCACGAGGCCGATCAGCTCCTCACCCGGGTCGGCGTACTGCCGCTCCAGGAAGACCTCCAGGAGGCGGCGCGGGTCGGTGAACGGCTCGCCGGTCACCGGGTCGACGCCCCGGTCCACGAAGTGGGTGAACTCGCCGGTCTCCTGCGTCAGCAGCCGGCTCACCCGGTGGTCGACGTCGCGCAGCAGGATCGAGCGGGTGGTCGCGGCGACCGCGGCGAACGCCACCGCCATCACCACGAGCAGCCACAGCAGGATCCGGACGCGCGCCGAGATGCGGCGGCGCACGGCTCCCCGGGCGTCGTGCGCGGCACGGGAGCCGGGGGCGTCAGGGGAGTCGGCCGAGCTGTGGGGGCCCTGGGAGCCGTGGGGTTCAGCCGTCGTCGCCCGGCCCGTCGTCGGCGTCGTCGGCGTCGTCCCCCGGCTTCCCGGGGGTGCCGGATCCGGAGCCCCGGTCGTCGTCATCGTCATCCGCGTCCCCCGTGCCGCCCTTGCCCTTGCCGCTCTCCTCGGAGCTCTCGCTGACCGGAGGCCGGTCGACGACCTGGTCGCTCGGGGTGGGCTCCGGCGCGGTCGGCGTGCCCGACGGGGAGCCGCTCTCCAGCTCCACCTTGGGCGGGACCTTCGGCTCCGACGGGGAGTCCGTCAGGGCGTAGCTGGTCGCGGCGATGCCGAGGGGGATCGCCACGACGGCCGCCAGGGCTGCCATGCGGTGGGAGAAGACCATGGCAGCGAGCGTGCGGGGCGTACCGCGTCATCTGGATGAGCCGGGGATGAAGAAACCCTCATCCGGCGGCGCGCTGCCGCTAGGAGTCGAGGCCGATCGCGAACGCGGCCTCCAGGTCGTGCTGCGAGTACGTGCGGAACGCGACGTGCGTGTCCGTGCCCTCGACGCCCGGGATCTTGCTGATCCGGCCGGGGATGACGTCCGCCAGGTCGTCGTGGCGGGACACCCGGACCATGGCGATCAGGTCGTACGTGCCCGTCACGGAGAAGACCTCGCTGACGCAGTCGAGGGCGGCGATCGACTCGGCGATCTCCGGGATCCGGTCCACGCTGGTCTTGATGAGCACGATCGCGGTGATCACGGCTGGCTGTCTCCCTCGGTGGCCGGTCCTGAGGCATTCACTCTATCCGCCCGCCGGTAGCGCACCCAGGCGTAGACAAACCCGAGCGAAAAGCCCACCAGGTGCGCCAGATACGCCACGCCCGGCCCTTGCCGTTGCTGCCCCGCCGCCACCCACTGCAGCGCCACCCAGAACGGCAGCACCACCCAGGCGGGAAACCGCAGCGGCAGGAAGAACAGGAACGGGAAGAGGCTGGTGACGCGCGCCTTCGGGAAGAGATAGAGAAAGGCGCCGAGCACGGCGGAGATCGCCCCGGACGCGCCGACGAGCGTCTGGCCGGACCCGGCGTGCGCCACGGCGTAGCCGAACAGGGCGAGGCAGCCGCAGCCCACGGTGAAGAGCGCGTACTGGAGGTGGCCCATGCGTTCCTCGACCATGACCCCGAACACGTACAAGAACAGCATGTTGCCCAGCAGATGCAGCCAGCTGCCGTGGACGAAGAGCGCCGTCAGAGGGGTGAGGGCGGCGCGCGGCTTGCCGCTGAGGAGTTCGACGGGTACCACCCCCCAGCGTTCGAAGTAGGCCTGCTGGGCGGCGACGATCCGGTCGCCCGTGCCGTACGAGGGGTTGAGCCCGGACAGCGGGGACAGGACGAAGACGGCGCAGCAGACGGCGATCAGCGCGTACGTCACCGGGGCGGTCGGGTGCCTGAGTGCGCGGCCCGTCGCCACGCCCCACGTGTTGATCATGCGCAGAGCATGGCGTAAGCGAGCCAAACGGTACAGACCGCCTCGCCCGGGCGGTCCCGTGTGCCAGAGGGGCACCCTCCAGAGGTGCGCACGGTGGTCCTTACGCAGGCCTTAGGGTTACGGGAAATACGCATCACGGCCTCCCGAAGGAAAGCGAACGTCACGATGACGGTTCCCCTGCCGACCGACACCACCCGATGGCGCTGCACGCTCTGCGGCAACCTCACGCGGTTCGACGTGACCCGCTCCTCGAAGGTCGTCGAATATGTGCACCTCGACCTGGCCGGAGAGCCGAAGGTCGAGGAACGCGAGGTGGTCAGTGAGACCATCGAGTCGGTCCGCTGCCGCTGGTGCAACGCGGTGGACCAGGTGGAACTCGTGGACAGGCCCGGGGCCGGCTCCTGAACGGAGCGGGCCCCGCACAGCTAGTGGGGTGACCGATGGTGGAGAGCGCGGGCGGAACGCCGGAGGACGGCGCCGCCGAGGTGCTCGACCGTCCGCTGCCCGACGGCGTGCGGCGGGCGGTCGTACAGATCGTGTCGGACGGCTTCGGCGGGCTCACGGTGGGTGAACTGCCGCCGCAGCTGCGCCAGTACGCGCGCTTCACGCCCACCAGGCGCGTGAAGTTCGCGGGCAACGCCATGGCCACGGCCCTGGAGAACGACCCGGTGTTCCGCCAGCGCATCGGCGAACGCCTCCGCGAGGCCCAGCCCGAGCTGACCGCCGCCCTGGACGCGGGCACCCCGCCGCCCGCCGCCGACCCCCTCGACGTGGCGGCCGCCGCCTATGTGCTGCGCCCCACGGGCTGGGTGAAGCTCGTCACCGCCGCGGGCGAGGAGGCCCAGCGGGCGGACGCCGAGCGCGCCGACGAGGAGACCCGGGCCGAGCTGGAGCGCCTGCGCACGGAGCTCACCGCAGCCCGCGCCCACACCAAGGCCGAGACCGAACGCCTGCGCACGGAGCTGGACGCGGCGAAGAAGGAAGCCGAATCGATGCACCGCAAGCTGCGCGGGGCACTCAGCGACGTCAAACGCGGCGAGGCGGCCCTGCGCAAGGCCGCCGCCGACGCCGAGGCCGCGCGCGCCGAGGACCAGGCGCAGCTGTCGGCGGCCGACAGCGAGACCCGGCGGCTGAAGTCCCGCCTCAGTGAGGCGGAGGCGGCCCTCGAGGCCGCCCGCAGGGCCGCGCGCGAGGGCCGCAGCGTCGAGGACATGCGGCTGCGCCTGCTGCTCGACACGGTGCTCGACGCGGCCCAGGGGCTGCGCCGCGAACTCGCGCTGCCGCCGGTGTCGGTGCGCCCCGCCGAGACCGTGGACGCCGTCGAGCCCGGCCGGATGACGCCCAAGGACATCGCGGCCCGCGCCCTGTCCGAGAACGACCCGGCGATCCTGGACCAGTTGCTCGCGCTGCCGCAGGCCCATCTGGTCGTCGACGGCTACAACGTCACCAAGACCGGCTATCCCACGATGCCCCTGGAGAAGCAGCGCCTGCGCCTTCTCGGCTCGCTCTCGCAGCTGGCGCTGCAGACCGGGGCCGAGGTCACCTGCGTCTTCGACGGCGCCGAGCTGGCCGCCCCCGTGCTGCTCGCGCCGCCGCGCGGGGTGCGGGTGCTCTTCTCGAAGCCGGGCGTCACGGCGGACGAGCTGATCCGTCAGCTGGTGCGCGCCGAGCCGCCGGGGCGGCCGGTGATCGTCGCCTCCACCGACCGCGAGGTGGCCGACGGCATCGCCAAGGCCGGGGCGCGGCCCGTGGCGTCCGCGGTGCTCCTGAAGCGGCTTACGCGCGGCTAGCCGGGATCCGTAACTGGCGTTCCCTATGCCCGAATTGGACCGCTGTCGCATGCGACGGAGCGTCAACTGACCGCTACGGTCCGTCGATCAACTGTAAAGAAAACGCTCGTTGACCGAATTTTTCGCGGTCAGGATTTGATCTGATCACAACGGGGTCACTAGGGTCGCGGCCAGACCTCCGCTCTGTTGATCACTCATCGAAGGAGCCGCCTTCGTGGCTTCCCACCGTCGTCTCAAGCAGCCGGGCCGCGCCCGCGTGACCGTGCTCACCGCGACCGCGGCGGCGGCCGTGGCGCTCACCTCGCAGGCCGCCAACGCCGCGCCGAGCGAGAAGCCGAGCAAGGACGAGGTGAAGTCCAAGGTCGACAAGCTCTACGAAGAGGCGGAGAAGGCGTCCGAGAAGTTCAACGGCGCCAAGGAGAAGCAGCAGAAGCTGGAGAAGCAGGTCGACCGCCTCCAGGACAAGGTCGCCCGCGGCCAGGACGACCTCAACGACCTGCGCGGCGGCCTCGGTTCGCTCGCCAGCGCGCAGTACCGCTCCGGCGGCATCGACCCCTCCCTGCAGCTGTTCCTCTCCTCCGACCCGGACAGCTATCTGGACAAGGCCTCCGCGCTCGACCAGCTGAGCACCAAGCAGGCCGAGGCCCTCAAGAAGATCCAGGCGAAGCAGCGCACCCTCGCGCAGCAGCGCAAGGAGGCCTCCGACAAGCTCGCAGACCTCGCCACCACGCGCGAGGAGCTCGGCAAGAAGAAGCGCGAGGTCCAGGGCAAGCTCGGCGAGGCGCAGCGGCTGCTCAACACGCTGTCCGCCAAGGAGCGCGCCGCCCTCAAGGCCAAGGAGGACCGCGCCAGCCGCGACGCCGAGCGCAAGGCGTCGGACGCCGCCGACGCGCCCAAGACCGACGCGCCCAAGGGCGGCGTCAAGGGCTCGAGCCGCACCATGGCCGCCTACGCCGCGGCGCAGAGCAAGATCGGCTCGCCGTACGTCTACGGCGCCAGCGGCCCCAGCTCCTTCGACTGCTCCGGCCTGACCTCCTGGGCCTACGCCCAGGCCGACGTCTCCATACCCCGGACCTCGCAGGCCCAGGCCAGCTTCGGCACCCGCATCGCGTCGCAGAGCGACCTCAAGGTCGGCGACCTGGTCATCTTCTACGGCGACCTGCACCACGTCGGCTTCTACGCGGGCAACGGCCAGGTGCTGCACGCCCCGCGCACCGGCGCCGTGGTGCGCTACGAGTCGATCAACAACATGCCGTTCCAGTTCGGCGTCCGCATCTGACCCCGACGGCCGTAGCGGCACCGCCCAATCGGGCGAATTCTGCCACCTTCCAGTGACCCCGCGCCCCGCCGATGACCTGCGTCTGAGGCGGGGCGTCACCGTGCGTAGGCACCGAGGGTCTTTGGCCGCGACCTGATCACGCGGCTACTGTCGCGCGCGTTCCCCGACAACCGGGGTGCGGCTCCCGCCTCGGCGGGGGTCCGTCCAGCGGAAGGGAGAGCGGCTACCCGTGGGGTCCCATCGCCGTCCCGCCATCACCGGCCTCGACCGGAGCGCGCGCACCGCCACCGTCACCGTGCTGTCCGCCGCCACCGCGGCCGCGGCCCTCGCGGTCCCCGCGAGCGCCGCCCCCGTCGATACACCGGCCGCGACAAAGGCCAGGGTGGACCGGCTCTACGAGCAGGCCGAGCAGGCGACGGAGGCGTACAACAAGGCGGACGAGCGCGCGGACACGCTGCGCCGCCAGGTCGAGCGGTCCAAGGACAAGGTCGCCCGCGGCCAGGAGCGCATCAACGAGATGCGCGGCGCGATCGGCACGCTCGCCGAGGCCCAGTACCGCTCGGGCGGCATCGACCCCTCGCTCGCCCTCATGCTCTCCTCCGACCCGGACGCCTATCTGGAGAAGGCCTCGGCCCTCGACCGCATCAGCTCCCGGCAGACCGGCCACCTCACCAAGCTCCAGCGGGCCCAGCGCGCGCTCGCCCAGGAGCGCACCGAGGCGGGACGCAAACTGGCCGAACTGGAGTCGAGCCGCAAGACCGTCGCCCGCCACAAGCGCTCCGTCGAGGACAAGCTGGCCAAGGCGAGGCGGCTGCTCAACTCCCTCTCGGCGGCGCAGCGCGAGGAGTACGACAGGTCCTCGCGCTCCACGGGCGGCGGCGAGTCCCGGCCCGACCTCTCCACTGCCGGGGCACCGGCGTCCTCGCGCGCGGCCGCCGCCATCGCCGCGGCCCGCTCGGCGGTCGGCAAGCCCTACGTGTGGGGCGCCAACGGCCCCTCCGGCTTCGACTGTTCGGGCCTCACCCAGTGGTCGTACGCGCAGGCGGGCGTCGGTCTGCCGCGCACCTCGCAGGCGCAGCGGTACGCCGGGACGCAGGTCCCGCTCTCCCAGGCGCAACCCGGTGACCTGGTCACCTACCGCGACGACGCCAGCCACGTCGGGATGTACGTGGGCAACGGCCAGGTGGTGCACGCGCCCTACCCGGGCGCGGCGGTGCGCTACGACCCGGTGGGCATGATGCCGGTGTCGTCCGTGACACGCGTCTGAGTGACGCGATTGTGCGGGTGGGCCGCCGTCGGCCGGGGGCGGCGCGGCCCGCCCCCGTACGATCGACAACGTGGCTGGTCGACGGCGTGGACGTGGAGTGCGGGCGGCGGGACTCGGTCTCGCGGTGCTCGCTCCCCTCGCGTTCGCGGGCTGCGGCGGCCCCGAGTCGGCGGACGCCGTGCCCGACGGGGTGCAGCGGCTCCTGGACCGGCGGGCGGCGGCGGTGCTCGACCGCGACGAGCGGGCCTACCGGGCCACGGGCGGCCCGGTCACCGCGTACGACAACCTCCGCGAGCTGCCGCTGCGGTCGTGGTCGTACCGCCTCAAGGACTTCGACCGCGACGGGTCACGGGCCACCGCCACCGTCGCGTTGCGCTACCGCGTCGCGGGCTACGACCGGGCGCCGCTGAGCGTCGACCGCACGCTGGCCCTGCGCCGGCGTGACGGCCGCTGGTACGTCAGCTCCGAGCGGCCCGCGCGCAAGGCCGCCGAGCAGCTGTGGGACCAGGGCCGCGTCGAGTCCGTGCGCGGCACCC
This sequence comes from Streptomyces sp. NRRL B-1347, assembly GCF_000720325.1. Lineage (GTDB taxonomy): Bacteria > Actinomycetota > Actinomycetes > Streptomycetales > Streptomycetaceae > Streptomyces. The sequence goes on along the minus strand of NZ_JOJM01000024.1, from coordinate 78,419 downwards.
ACAGCCTGGTCCTCGGCGTCGGCAGGGAGCGTGCGGACCTCAGGCGGTACGCGCGCCTGGCCGACGACGCGGTGCCCGACGTGAGCGCCGCCTGGCCGCGCCCCTGGGCGGGCCGGGTCGTGGTCCTCGTGCCGAGGTCCCTGGACGGCATGGCCGACCTGCTCGGCGCGCCCGCCTCCGGCTACCAGGGCATCGCCGCGGTGACCACCGGCGAGGCGGGCGGCTCGGGCGCGGCGCCCGCCGACCGGATCATCATCAACCCCGACGCGTACGGAGTCCTAGGCGACCTCGGCAAGCAGGTCGTCCTCACGCACGAGGCCACGCACGTCGCCACCCGCGCCGACACCTCGCGGGCCACCCCGCTGTGGCTCTCCGAGGGCTTCGCGGACTGGGTCGGCTACCGGGGGACGGGCCGCGACCCCGAGCAGGCCGCCCCGGAGCTGCGCCGCGCGGTCGTGGACGGCGCGCTGCCCGCCGCGCTGCCCGAGGACGCCGACTTCGGCTTCAGCGGCGACGCGAACCGCCTCTCCCGGGCGTACGAGGGGTCCTGGCTGGCCTGCCGGATGATCGCCGAGCAGTGGGGCGAGCGGAAGCTCGTGGAGTTCTACGCGGCCGTCGGAGCCCACGACGAGCGCGCGGGCGCGGTGGCCCAAGAGCTGCGTGACGTCCTGGACATCGGCCCCGAGGACTTCACCGCGCGCTGGCGGGACTACCTGCGGCGGGAACTGGGCTGACCGCGGCGGCCTCGACGACCGTCCGCCGCCACAGCGTCCGGCAGGCGAGGAACGTCGCCGCCACAAGGAGGCCGTTGCGGACGACGAGGAGCGTCACGCCGAGCGGGTCGCTCGCCACCACGTGCGAGAACCACACGGGGAACTCCAGGAACGTCACGAACGTGGCGACGAGCACGAGCCGGGCGGGCACGGCCATGCGGCTGTCCCGGTGGACCAGGCACACCGCCGCGACGCCGACCAGCCACACCAGGTACTGCGGGCTGATCACCCGGCTCGTCGTGGTGAAGAGCAGCACCGCGGCGAAGGCCGCGTCCGCGGGCGTGGTCACCGACCAGGCGCGGGCCCGCGCCCGCCACAGCAGCAGCCAGCCGAGGGCCGCCACCGAGAGGACCTGCGCCGCCGTGCTCACCACCGGGACGTAGGGGCCGAGGAACTCCACCGAGCCGTAGTTGAGCTGCACCGAGCCCTGCCAGCCCAGGTGGCGCGCCACGTGGAAGACGAGCGCGCCGAGCGACTCCACCTCCGTGCCCCGGTCGCGCTGGAAGGCCAGGAACGCGAGGGCGCCCGGCATCGTCGCCGCGAACACCACCGTGACCGCGGCCGCCGTGGCCGCCGCCGCGCCCCAGGAGCGCCGCGTCGCCCGACCGCGCGGGGCGCCCACGAGCAGCAGCACCGGCCACACCTTCACCAGGGTGCCGAAGCCGGCCAGGGCCCCCGCCGCGCGGGCCCGGCGCGCCCCGGCGAGCAGGGCGGCGACCGCGAGGGCCGTCACCATCAGGTCGTACCGGGCGTAGGCGGTCGGGCCGAGCAGCGCCACGCCCGCCGTCCACACCCACGCCCCGCGCAGCGTGCGGCCCGGCCGCCCGCCCGCGTACAGGAGGAGGCCCGTGACCACCGCGTCCGCCACGAACGAGAGCAGGAAGAACGCGGCGGGGTAGCTGAGGAAGGGCAGCAGCCCCGGCCCGAGCACCGCGAGCGCCGCGGCGGGCGGGTACTGCCAGGTGACGTCGTCGAGCGGGAACGTGCCGGTGCGCAGGACCTCGAACCAGCCCTGGTAGATGAAGGTGACGTCACTGGTGACGTCGGGTCCGGGCGTGACGATCACGCGGAACACGCACAGCAGCAGCACGGCCCGGGTCAGGACCCAGCCGGCCAGGAGGCCCAGCTCGTGCGCGCCGGTCCGCGGTGCGGGGGCCGGGGGCGAGGCCGGAGCCGGGCCCGCGTCAGTGTCCGTGCCTGAGCCCGTGTCAGCGTCCGTGCTCGCGGCAGCGTTCGTGCTCGCGCCCGTGCTCGTGCCCGCCATGCGCACCTCGCCCGTTTTCTAGTACTTCATACCTATTCGTGGCGTCATGATGCCCGGACCGGGGGCGGGGCCGCGTGAGGCGGGGCCGTGCGGCGCGCGGGGGCGTGCGGCCGGTACTGTCAGCCGCGATGCACAAGACCCTGATCGTCACGAACGACTTCCCGCCCAGGCCCGGTGGCATCCAGGCGTTCCTGCACAACATGGCGCTGCGCCTGGACCCGGCCGAGCTCGTCGTCTACGCCTCCACCTGGAAGCACGGCCGCGAGGGCGCCGAGGCCACCGCCGCCTTCGACGCCGAGCAGCCCTTCACGGTCGTCCGCGACCGGACGACGATGCTGCTGCCCACGCCCCGCGTGACGCGCCGCGCCGTCTCGCTGCTGCGCGAACACGGCTGTACGTCGGTGTGGTTCGGCGCGGCGGCGCCGCTCGGCCTGATGGCGCCCGCGCTGCGCAAGGCGGGGGCGCGGCGGCTTGTGGCGACGACGCACGGGCACGAGGCGGGCTGGGCCCAGCTGCCCGCGTCCCGTCAGCTCCTGCGCCGCATCGGCGAGTCCACGGACACCATCACCTACCTCGGCGAGTACACGCGCTCGCGCATCGCCGCCGCGCTGACTCCCGCCGCGGCCGGGCGCATGGTCCAACTCCCGCCCGGCGTCGACGAGAAGACCTTCCACCCCGGCTCCGGCGGCGCCGCGGTGCGGGCGCGGCTCGGCCTCACCGACCGCCCCGTCGTGGTCTGCGTGTCCCGCCTCGTCCCCCGCAAGGGGCAGGACACCCTGATCCTCGCCATGCCCCGGATACTGGCCGCCGAGCCGGACGCGGTGCTGCTGATCGTGGGCGGCGGGCCGTACGAGAAGGAGCTGCGCAAGCTCGCCGCCGAGACGCGGGTCGCGGACTCCGTGGTGTTCACCGGGGCCGTGCCGTGGGCCGAGCTGCCCGCGCACTACGGCGCGGGCGACGTCTTCGCGATGCCCTGCAGGACCCGCCGCGGCGGGCTCGACGTCGAGGGCCTCGGCATCGTCTACCTGGAGGCCTCCGCCACCGGCCTGCCTGTCGTCGCCGGGGACTCCGGCGGGGCGCCGGACGCCGTCCTCGACGGGGAGACCGGCTGGGTCGTGCGGGGCGGTTCCCCCGAGGACGCGGCCGAACGGATCGTCGCGCTGCTCGCTGACGCGGAGCTGCGGACGCGGATGGGGGAGCGGGGCCGCGCCTGGGTGGAGGACCGCTGGCGCTGGGACCTCCTGGCGGAGCGGCTGCGCGAGCTGCTGTAGGGCCTCGCGGGGCGAACGCCGGACGCGGCCGAGGTGATGTGGCCCGTCCGGCGTTTGAGGACGAGGCGCGGAGCGCCGATCGAGCTGCGGGCTACCCCCGGTACAGCGCCTCGATCTCGTCGGCGTAGTCCTTCGCGACCACGTTGCGCTTCAGCTTCAGGGACGGCGTGAGGTGCCCGGAGTCCTCCGTGAACTGCGCGGACAGGACCCGGAACTTGCGCACGGACTCCGCCTTGGACACCGCCGCGTTCCCGTCGTCCACGGCCCGCTGCACCGCGGCGAGCAGCTCGGGGTCCTCCCGCAGCGAGGCCGCCGTGACCCCGGCGGGCTTCCCGTGCTCCTGGGCCCACCGCCCGAGGAACTCCTCGTCGAGCGTGACGAGCGCGGCCACGAACGGGCGCCCGTCCCCGACGACCATGCACTCGGCGACGAGCGCGTGCGCGCGGATGCGGTCCTCGATGACGGCGGGCGCGACGTTCTTGCCGCCCGCCGTCACGATGATCTCCTTCTTGCGGCCGGTGATCCGCAGGTACCCGTCCTCGTCGAGCGTGCCGATGTCCCCGGTGTGGAACCAGCCGTCGGCGAGGGCCTCCTCGGTGGCGCCCTCGTTGTTCCAGTACTCCTTGAACAGGTGCTCGCCGTGCAGCAGCACCTCGCCGTCGTCGGCGATGCGGACCACCGAGCCGGGCAGCGGCTGCCCGACCGTGCCGATCTTCTGCCGGTCCCAGGGGTTGAAGGCGGTGGCCGCGCAGGACTCCGTGAGGCCGTAGCCCTCCAGGACGGTGAAGCCGATGCCGCGGAAGAAGTGGCCGAGGCGCTCGCCGAGCGGGGCGCCGCCGGAGATGGCGTACTCGCCGCGCCCGCCGAGGACGGCCCGCAGCTTGCTGAAGACGAGCTTGTCGAAGAGCTTGTGCTTCAGACGCAGGCCCAGCGAAGGGCCGCTCGGGGCGTCGAGCGCGCGGCTGTACGCGATCGCCGTGTCCGCGGCCTTGTCGAAGATCTTGAGCTTGCCGTCGGCCTGGGCCTTGGCGCGCGCCCCGTTGTAGACCTTCTCGAAGACGCGCGGCACCCCGAGGATCAACGTCGGCCGGAACGCGGCCAGTTCGTCCGTGAGGTGCTTGATGTCGGGGGCGTGCCCCAGCTTGATGGGGGCCATCAGGGCGGCCACCTCCACCAGACGGCCGAAGACGTGCGCGACGGGGAGGAAGAGGAGCACCGAGCACTCACCCGTGCGGAACAGCGGATTCAGCCGCTCCACCACGTTGCCGCACTCCGCGAAGAAGCTGCGGTGGGTGAGGACGCAGCCCTTGGGGCGCCCGGTGGTGCCCGAGGTGTAGACGATGGTCGCCGGGTCGTCGGCGCCCGCGACCGCGCTGCGCTCGTCCACGGTCTCGTCGGAGACCTCCGCGCCCGTGCGGTTCAGCTCCGCCACGGCGTCCCGGTCGATCTGCCACACGTGCGCGAGCGCCGGAAGCCGGTCGCGCACGGACTCCACGGCCGACGCGTGCGCGTCCGACTCGACGACGCAGGCCACGGCGCCCGAGTCGCCGAGGATCCACTGGATCTGCTCGGCCGAGCTGGTCTCGTACACCGGCACGGTGACCGCGCCCGCGCTCCAGATCGCGAAGTCGAACAGCGTCCACTCGTAGCGCGTGCGGGACATCAGGCCCACCCGGTCGCCCGGCCCGACGCCCGCCGCGATCAGCCCCTTGGCGGCGGCCCGCACCTCGGCGAGGAAGGCCGTCGCCGAGACGTCCTCCCAACGTCCGTTCACCTTGCGGCCGATGACGGCGACATCCGGATGCTGCGCGGCGTTGCGGCGGACGATGTCGGTCAGATTGCCGTCCGCGGGGACCTCGTACAGGGCCGGAAGGCTGAACTCGCGCAAGACTGCTGCTCCTACATAGGGCGCCGACGCCACGACGTTGTGCGATGCGACGGTGCGGTCCAAGGTCGGGCAGGCGCTCAGCCGAAGGGGCTTTCGGGGGTTCGTCGAGGGGCCGAGCGCTACTGGACTGCCCGGACGTTACCCACCGGTATGGCTGGTTCGGTAGGGGGGCCGGGCCAGATGTTCCGTGCGTCACACGACGTTGTGGTCTGAACCGCACAGTACGCCACGCACTTCCTGACTCGGAAGTAACCGCAGGTCCCCCGCCGCGCCCGGTCCCCTCACCCCGCCCTGTCCCGCCCCGTACCGGGCGGCTTAGGGTGACCGGCATGCCAGGTTTCCGGGTCCATGTGGTCAGTGACGTGCACGGCAACGCCAAGGATCTGGCCCGCGCGGGCGACGGCGCCGACGCCGTGGTCTGCCTGGGCGATCTCGTGCTCTTCCTCGACTACGCGGATCACGCGCGCGGCATCTTCCCGGACCTGTTCGGCAAGGCGAACGCCACCCGCCTGGTCGAGCTGCGCACCGCGCGCCGCTTCGACGAGGCCCGCACGTTCGGCGCGTCCCTGTGGGCGGGCATCGACCGCGGCCCCGCCGTGGAGAGCGCGGTCCGCAAGCAGTACGCGGAACTGTTCGCGGCCTTTCCCGCCCCTACGTACGCCACGTACGGCAATGTCGACATTCCGCGTCTCTGGCCTGAATACGCCGGGCCCGGCACCACCGTCCTCGACGGCGAGCGGGTGGAGATCGGCGGCCGCGTCTTCGGCTTCGTCGGCGGCGGCCTGCGCACCCCCATGCGCACGCCGTACGAGATCAGCGACGAGGAGTACGCCGCCAAGATCGAGGCCGTCGGCGAGGTGGACGTGCTGTGCACGCACATCCCGCCGGAGGTCCCCGAGCTCGTCTACGACACCGTGGCCCGCCGCTTCGAGCGCGGCAGCCGCGCCCTGCTCGACGCCATCCGCAGGACCCGGCCGCGCTACTCCCTCTTCGGCCACGTCCACCAGCCGCTCGTGAGGAGGATGCGGATCGGGTCGACGGAGTGCGTCAACGTCGGGCACTTCGCGAGCGCCGGGCGGCCCTGGACCCTGGAGTGGTGACGTGCGCCCGCAGCGCCCGAGGTAGCCTTCACGCGGCAGACACACCACCCCGTACGGGACCGCATCTGGAGGAGCCACCGCGATGGCGGAACACACCAGCTCGAGCATCACGATCGAGGCGGCACCGGCCGACGTCATGGGCGTGATCGCCGACTTCGCGCGCTATCCGGAGTGGACCGGAGAGGTCAAGCAGGCCGAGGTCCTCGCGACGGACGACGCGGGCCGCGCCGAGCAGGTCCGCCTCGTCATGGACGCGGGCGCGATCAAGGACGACCAGACCCTCGCCTACACCTGGACCGGCGAGCACGAGGTCTCCTGGACCCTCGTCAAGTCCCAGATGCTGCGCTCCCTGGAGGGCTCCTACCTGCTCAAGGCGGCGGGCACGGGCACCGAGGTCACCTACCGGCTCACCGTCGACGTCAAGATCCCCATGCTCGGGATGATCAAGCGCAAGGCGGAGAAGGTCATCATCGACCGCGCCCTGGCGGGCCTGAAGCAGCGGGTGGAGACGAAGTAGCCCCGAGGGCGCGCAGCCCGAGGTGCCGAGCAACCGGACAGTTAGGCCTCGTACAGAAGCATGCGCACCCTCCTGATCACCGGCCCCGGCGGCGCCGGGCGGACCACCCTCGCGGCGGCCACCGCCCTGGCCGCCGCCCGCGAGGGCCGGCGCGCCGTCGTGCTCTCCGCGGACCCCCACGACAGCCTCGGCGCGGCCCTCGGCGCCCCCACGGGACCCCGTCCCCGGGCCGTCACCGACGGTCTGACGGCCCTGCGGCCCGACCCGGACGGCTCCTTCCGCGACGACCTGCTCGCCCTGCAGGACCACGCGGGATCCGCCCTCGACCTCCTCGGCGCCGACCGCCTCGACGGCGAGGAGCTGACCCCGCTGCCGGGGGCCGAGGAGCTGGCCCTGCTGCGCACCCTGCGCGCCGTCACGGAGGGCGCGCACGGCACGTACGACACCGTCGTCGTCGACCTGCCCGCCGCGCCCCGCGCCCTGGCCCTGCTCGCCCTGCCCGAACAGCTGCGCCGCTATCTGCGCCGCCTGCTGCCCCCGGAGCGGCAGGCGGCCCGCGCGCTGCGCCCGGTCCTCGGCCGGCTCGCGGGCGTCCCCGTGCCCGCCGCCTCCCTGTACGAGAACGCGGCCCGCTGGGACGACCGGCTCGCCGCCGCGCGGAGCCTGCTCGACGCCCCGGGCACCAGCGTGCGCCTCGTCGTCGAACCGGGGCCCGCCGCCGTGGACGCCGTGGCCCGCACCGCGCTCGGCCTCGCCCTGCACGGCCTGCGCCTGGACGGCCTCGTCGCCAACCGCGTGCTGCCCGACGACGGCGACGCCCCCTGGCTCGCCGCGCTCCGCGCCCAGCAGCACAAGGCCCTTGCGGAGTGGGACGCCGCCCACCCCACGCACCGCGTCCCGCACCTCGGCCAGGACCCGCGCGGCCTCGACGACCTCGCCGCGCTCCGCCCGGCGGGCCCGGGGCCCGCGCCCGCGCCCCTGGACTGGCCCGTCACCGACGCGCTCGCCGAGGAGTCCCTGCTGATCTGGACCGTCCCGCTGCCCGGCGCCGTCCGCGACGACCTCGGCCTGGTGCGGCGCGGCGACGAACTCGTGGTGCGGGCGGGCCCGTTCCGCCGGATCGTTTCGCTGCCCTCCGCGCTGCGCCGCTGCACCGTCAGCGGAGCGGGCCTGCGCGACGGCGCCCTGCACGTCCGCTTCACCCCGGACCCGGACCTGTGGCCCCGGGCCCGGTGAACGCCCTGCCGCCATTCGGGTAACGTCGAGAGTACGAAATCGTCGGCCCTGCGCAGGAGTCAGCCCGCCATGAGCGATGCCACTGAGCGTGACGCGTACGACGCCGCCGAGCCGGAGCGTCCGCGGGACGCCGCCCCCCGGGGCCCCGAGCCCCACGAGGACCCGGCCGCGGCCCCGGACGACGACGCCTGGGCGACCGCGTGCGCCGAGGACCTCGCGGCGGAGAAGGCCCGCCGCCGCGCGCAGTACGGACCGCCGCCCGGCTCCGCCGCCGAGGAGCTGCGCAAGCTCGTCGACGCCGTGTCGGAGAAGCTGTCCGGCCTCCAGTCGCCGCTGCTCGGCGCGGTCGCCCAGGGCGCCGTGCAGGAGACGGTGCAGCAGGTCGTCCGGCAGGCAAGGGCCGCGGTCGAGCCCGTCATCGAGCGCAACCCCGACGTCTTCGACCACCTCGCCGCCGCGGGCTCCGAACTCCTCGCCGCCTACCGCAGCGCGGTCACGGGACAGGAGGGCCGCTGGACCCGCGACGCGGGCGGCCGCACCGCGGCCCCGGACGGCTCCGGGCGTCCCGAAGAGGGTCCCGGACCCGGGGAACACATCGATCTGGACTGACCCCCCTCCGGTACGGTGGGCCGTAGCGGGGCTCGATCGAACTGAGGGATACATGGGACTCACCATCGGCGTCGACATCGGCGGCACGAAGATCGCGGCCGGAGTGGTCGACGAGGACGGTCACATCCTGTCGACGTTCAAGGTGCCCACGCCGGGCACCCCCGAGGCCATCGTCGACGCGATCGCCTCCGCCGTGGCGGGCGCGCGAGCCGGGCACGAGATCGTCGGCGTGGGCATCGGCGCCGCCGGATACGTCAACCGCCAGCGGTCCACGGTCTACTTCGCGCCGAACATCGACTGGCGCCAGGAACCGCTCAAGGACAAGGTCGAAGAGCGCGTGGGCCTGCCGGTGGTGGTCGAGAACGACGCCAACGCGGCCGCCTGGGGCGAGTACAAGTTCGGCGGCGGCAAGGGCCACCGCAACGCCATCTGCATCACCCTCGGCACCGGCCTCGGCGGCGGCATCATCATCGGCAACAAGCTGCGCCGCGGCCACTTCGGCGTCGCCGCCGAGTTCGGCCACATCCGGATGGTGCCGGACGGCCTGCTGTGCGGCTGCGGCAGCCAGGGCTGCTGGGAGCAGTACGCATCGGGCCGCGCCCTCGTGCGGTACGCCAAGCAGCGCGCCAACGCCGCCCCGGAGAACGCCGAGTACCTCCTCTCGCTCGGCGACGGCACCCCCGACGGCATCGAGGGCAAGCACATCTCCATGGCCGCGCGCCAGGGCGACCTGGTCGCCGTGGACTCCTACCGCGAGCTGGCCCGCTGGGTCGGCGCGGGCCTCGCCGACCTGGCCTCGCTCTTCGACCCGTCGGCGTTCATCATCGGCGGCGGCCTCTCGGACGAGGGCGAGCTGGTGCTCGAACCGATCCGCAAGTCCTTCAAGCGCTGGCTCGTCGGCGCGCAGTGGCGCCCCGAGGCCAAGGTGATCGCCGCCCAGCTCGGGAACAAGGCGGGCCTGGTCGGCGCCGCCGACCTCGCCAGGGAGCCCGACCCGGTGATGTGACGCCACCGGCCCCCCCGCCGCGCGGAGCCGGGGCCGCTGTCGACCGCGCCGCGCGGAACCGGGGCCGCCGTCGATCGCGCCGCACGCTCGTCCCCGAACGCCGGACGGGCCGGATGCCTGCCGGGTGAGCCGGCACCGTCCGGCTCGCCCGGCGTTTCCCGTATCTTGATCGCCATGCCCACGAGCCCGACGCGTACGCTGCCCAACTCCCGCACCGAACCGGATGGTTCGGCCGTCATCCGGGTGCTCAGCTACAACATCCGTTCGATGCGCGACGACACTGACGCGCTCGCCCGTGTCGTCGCCGCGTGCGAGCCCGACCTGGTCCTCGTGCAGGAGGCGCCCCGGTTCTTCCGCTGGCGCAAGAAGCTCGCGCGGCTGGCCCGCGCCAGCGACCTGGTGATGCTCTCCGGCGGCGGCAGCGCGGCGGGCCCCGCGCTGCTGTGCTCGCTGCGGGCCACCGTCGAGCGGACCGAGGACGTGCTGCTCCCGCTGACGCCGGGCCTGCACCGGCGCGGCTTCGCGACGGCCGTCGTCCGCTTCGGCGGCGCCCGGCTCGGCGTCCTGAGCTGCCACTTGAGCCTCCAGGGCGAGGAGCGCTACGCGCAGGGCGGCATGCTCCTCGACCGGCTCGCCGGGATGGGCGTACCGCACGCGGTGGCGGGCGGCGACCTCAACGACCGGCCCGGCGGGCGCACCTTCCGCAGGCTCGCCGACGGCCTCCAGGACTGCTGGGCCACCGCCCCCTGGGGCGGCGAACAGACCTCGACACCGGCCGACCCGCACCAGCGCATCGACGCCATCTTCGCCACGCCGGGCGTCCAAGTCCTCGGCTGCGGCGTCCCGTTGGGCCACCCCGGCGTCCGTGACGAGGACCTCAGGGCGGCCACGGACCACCTGCCGGTGCTCGCGGCGCTCAGAGTGCCCGCGGAGCCGACGGGCTAGACCACGGCCCCGCGCCCGGGGTCCTCGTCCTCCTCGTCGTCACCGCTCTTCATGCGGGCCACCAGCGTCGCGAAGCCGCCGAGGAAGCCGCCGATGCCGATCGTGGTGAGCCACCACGTCATCTGCCAGCCGAACAGCACGGCGAGCAGGAGCAGCAGCGGACCGCCGAGCACCGCGAGCCAGGCGAACTTGGCGGTGACGTCCGCGTCCGGCAGCGGCGGCGGCTCGGGCGGCACGAAGTGGCCCTCGTCGTCCGCGTCGAAGTCGTCGTCCGAGGCCTCGGTCTCGGTGTAGTCGCGCGGGCCCGCGCCGCCGACGCCGGGGGCGAAGGAGACGGAGCTGCCCAGCGGGCGTGCCGCGTCGCCGCCGCCGGACTTGTCGCCGGTGTCCTTCGACAGGTCGGGGCGCGGCCCGTCGCCCGGCGTGTCGTTGGCCTCCGTCTCCAGTAGGGCCAGGTCCTCCACGGACTTGAACGGCTTGGCGCCGGGCGGGTCCGCGGGCTCCTCGCCGTACCCCGCGACGATGGCCCGCCACGCGGCGTCCTCGTCCAGGGGCACCGCGCGCTCCTCGCCCGGGGGCGCGGCCCGCTCGTCGGGCTCGCGGCTCTCGTCGCGGTCCTGCTGCTCAGCCACCGGTGGCCGTCCCTTCCTTGCCTGCGCTGGGGGCGAGCCGGCCGATGAATCCGTAGCTCTCCTCGAAGATCCGGTCCGCATCGTGGTCCAACGTCGCGACGTGGTAGCTCTGTTCCAGCAGGATCTCCGTGACGTCCGTGGACGAGACGCGGCTGAGGATCCGGGCGGAGTCGGCGGGCGGCACCACGTGGTCGTTCGGGCTGTGCAGGAGCAGCAGCGGCTGGGTGACCTGGGGCAGTTCGCCGTCCACGAGGCGGAAGAAGCGGCGCATCGAGTGCGCGGCGTGCAGCGGCACCCGGTCGTACCCGATCTCCTCCGAGCCGTCCTTGGCGATGTCGCTGGCGATGCCCTTGGTGGTGGGCAGCAGGAAGCGGGCTACAGGCAGGGCGTGCGCCGCCAGGCCGTGCACCTTGTTCGCCGGGTTGACGAGGACGACGCCGCGCACCGCGTCGCCGTGCTTGGCCGCGAGCCGCAGCGTCAGGGCGCCGCCCATGGAGAGCCCGAAGACGAACACCTCCGTGCAGCGCTCCAGGAGCAGGCGCAGCTCGCGGTCCACCTCCGCGTACCAGTCCTGCCAGCCCGTGACCTGCATGTCCTGCCAGCGTGTGCCGTGTCCTGGCAGCAGTGGCAGGGACACGGTCAGGCCGCGCTCCGCCAGGTACTCCGCCCAGGGGCGCAGCGACTGGGGGGATCCGGTGAAACCGTGACACAGCAGGACGCCGACCTCGCCGCCCTCGTGGCGGTACGGCTCGGCTCCGGGGAGGACCGGCACCTTCGGTCTCCTTCGTGAGAGGGGAGAGGGTTCGTGAGAGGGGTCGTGCAGGGTCGTGACAGGGGTGGTGACAAGGGTCGTGCGATGAGGCTCTGCGGTGGGGCACGTCGCGTTCGGGGAGTACCTCACCGTACGCGACCGGACTGACACCGACCAGGTCCGTCGGGCCCTGCTCCGGGCGGCGGCCCGGGCCCGTCGGCCCCGCTCCGGGGAGAGCCGGAGCCCCGCTCGGGTTATGGTCTGATCCACAGACACAGGAGGCACTCGGTTTGATCTACGGCGCAATGAAGTTTTCCATCGGAGGGCCCCTGAAGCTCGCCTTCAGGCCCTGGGTGGAAGGCCTCGAGAACATTCCCGCCGAGGGCCCCGCCATCCTGGCCAGCAACCACCTGTCGTTCTCGGACTCCTTCTTCCTGCCCGCGGTCCTGGACCGCAAGGTCACCTTCATCGCGAAGGCCGAGTACTTCACCACCCCCGGCATCAAGGGCCGGATGACGGCCGCCTTCTTCAAGGGCGTCGGCCAGCTCCCGGTGGACCGCTCCGGCGCGCGCGGCGCGGGCGAGGCCGCGATCAAGAGCGGCATCGAGGTCCTGGAGCGCGGTGAGCTGTTCGGCATCTACCCGGAGGGCACCCGCTCGCCCGACGGCCGCCTCTACCGCGGCAAGCCCGGCGGCCTCGCGCGCGTGGCCCTCGCCACCGGCGCGCCCGTCATCCCCGTGGCGATGATCGACACGGAGAAGATCCAGCCGCCCGGCAAGGTCGTGCCCAAGCTGATGCGCCCCGGCATCCGCATCGGCGAGCCGCTGGACTTCAGCCGCTACCAGGGCATGGAGGGCGACCGCTTCGTCCTGCGCGCGGTCACCGACGAGGTCATGTACGAGATCATGAAGCTCTCCGGCCAGGAGTACGTGGACATCTACGCCACCGCCGCGAAGCGTCAGCTCCAGGAGGCGGCCAAGGCGGAGAAGGAAGCCGCCAAGGACCTCGCGCGCGCCCAGAAGGCCGAGGCCCAGAAGGCCGAAGCCCAGAAGGCCGAAGCCGAGAAGACCGAGCAGGCCGGGACCGAGCAGGCCGGGACCGAGCAGGCCGGGACCGACAAGGCGCAGCGGGCCGACGCCGAGTAGTTTCCGGGCGGCCGCCGCGGGAACGGAACGGTCCGGCTCCCCGCGGCGTCGGTGCAAGAGGGGCGCACCGGGCGTCCCGTGGGGTGGGGGGGCATGGCCAAGCGCGAGAGAGTCATGAGGATGTCGGTCGAGCAGCCGCTGTGGCGCGCGCTTGCCGGGTACCGGGTCCTGACGATGCTGTACGCCATCGGCCTGTTCGTCGCCGCGCACGACGACTTCGCCCGGCCCTGGGTCGCCGTCGCCTACTTCGCGGTGCTCGCCGTCTGGACCCTCGCCACGCTGCCGAAGGTCGCGAACGCCGCGAGCTGCACCAAGCGCTTCCTCGCCGTGGACCTCGCGGTCGCCCTCACCGGCATCCTGCTGACCCGGGCCGCCGACGCCGCCGAGCGGATCACCGACGGCGGCCCGACGCTGCCCTCCATATGGACCGCGGGCGCCGTCCTCGCCTTCGCGATCAAGGGCGGCTGGCGCTGGGCGGCCTTCGCCTCGCTGCTCGTCGGCGTCGCGAACGTCGTGCAGCGCGGCGCCTTCAGCCGCGACACGGTCCACAACGTCCTGCTCGTCTGCATCGCCTCCATCGCCATCGGCTACGTCGTGGAGGTGGCCCGCGCCTCCGAGCGCACCCTCGCCCGCGCCCTGGAGATCGAGGCGGCGACCCGCGAGCGCGAGCGCCTCGCCCGCGACATCCACGACAGCGTCCTCCAGGTCCTCGCCATGGTGCAGCGCCAGGGCACCGCCATCGGCGGCGAGGCGGCCGAGCTCGGCCGGATGGCGGGCGAGCAGGAGGTCGCCCTGCGCTCGCTGGTCGCGGGCGGCCTGGTGCCCGCCTCGCGCGTCTCCGAGGACGCCGCGCTCGGGGCCGTCGTCCGCGTCGTCGACGAGCCGGACGACGCGTCGGCCGAGGCCTCGCCGTGCGACCTGCGGACGCTCCTGTCCCCGTACGCCGGCTCGAAGGTCACCCTGTCGGAGCCCGGCGCCCCGGTGCCGCTGGCCCCGCACGCGGCCCGGGAACTCGCCGCGGCCGTCGGCGCGGCCCTGGACAATGTGCGCAGGCACGCGGGGACCGGCGCCCGGGCCTGGATCCTGGTCGAGGACGAACCGGACGCCGTGCTCGTCACCGTCCGGGACGACGGGCCCGGCATCCCGGAGGGGCGCCTCGCGCAGGCCGAGGGGGAGGGGCGGCTCGGCGTCGCCCTGTCGATCCGCGGCCGGCTGCGGGACATCGGCGGCACGGCCGAGCTGATCTCGGTACCGGGCCAGGGCACGGAAGTGGAACTACGCGTCCCGAAGGGCGCACGGGGGAAGGCGGAAGCACGGACATGAGCGCACAGCACACGGAACCGACGGAGCGGGACACCACGGACCCGGTCAAGGTCATGGTCGTCGACGACCACCCGATGTGGCGCGACGCCGTCGCCCGCGACCTCGGCGAGGCGGGCTTCGACGTGGTGGCCACCGCGGGCGACGGCGAGCAGGCGGTGCGCCGGGCCCGGGCCGCCACGCCCGACGTCCTCGTCCTCGACCTGAACCTGCCGCTGAAGCCCGGCGTCCAGGTGTGCAAGGAACTCGTCGGCGCCAACCCGGCCCTGCGCGTCCTCGTCCTGTCCGCGAGCGGCGAGCACGCCGACGTCCTGGAGGCGGTCAAGTCCGGCGCCACCGGCTATCTGCTGAAGTCCGCGTCCACCGACGAGCTGATCGACGCGGTGCGCCGCACGGCCGTCGGCGACGCCGTCTTCACCCCCGGCCTCGCGGGCCTGGTCCTCGGCGAGTACCGCCGCCTCGCCTCCGAGCCCGCGCCCGCGACCGCCGACGAGCCGGGCGCCCCGCGCCTGACCGACCGCGAGACGGAGGTCCTCCGCCTGGTCGCCAAGGGCCTGAGCTACAAGCAGATCGCCGAGCGCCTCGTCATCTCTCACCGCACGGTCCAGAACCACGTCCAGAACACCCTCGGCAAGCTCCAGCTGCACAACAGGGTGGAGCTCGTGCGGTACGCGATCGAACGCGGCCTCGACACGGACGACGCGTGACCCCTGGGGGGTGCCCGGGGAGCGACCCCGGGCGTGCCCCCTTCGGGTGAACCGCGGCGATCGCCTCTCCAGCAACTCCCGCCCCACACAAGGGAATTCACCGTTCGCCCCATCCCGGAGTGACGCGGATCACCATTAGCGTGGCCCGCGTCAGCGCAACTGCGGCGAAGGGACATTTCCATGCGGGTCGGAGTTCTGACCGGAGGCGGCGACTGCCCCGGACTCAATGCCGTCATCCGGGGCGTCGTCCGCAAGGGCGTACAGGAGTACGACTACGACTTCGTCGGCTTCCGCGACGGCTGGCGCGGACCGCTCGAGGGCGACACCGTCCAGCTCGACATCCCGGCCGTCCGCGGCATCCTGCCCCGCGGCGGCACCATCCTCGGCTCCTCGCGCACCAACCCCCTCAAGGCCGAGAACGGCATCCGCCGCATCAAGGAGAACCTCGCCAAACTGGAGGTCGAGGCGCTCATCGCGATCGGCGGCGAGGACACCCTCGGCGTCGCCGCGCGCCTCACCGACGAGTACGGCGTGCCCGTCGTCGGCGTGCCCAAGACCATCGACAACGACCTGTCCGCCACGGACTACACCTTCGGCTTCGACACCGCCGTCGGCATCGCCACGGAGGCCATCGACCGGCTGCACACCACCGCCGAGTCGCACATGCGCGTCCTGGTCGTCGAGGTGATGGGGCGCCACGCGGGCTGGATCGCGCTGCACTCCGGGCTCGCGGGCGGCGCCAACGTCATCCTCATCCCCGAGCAGCGCTTCGACCTCGACCAGGTCTGCGCCTGGGTGACCTCGCGGTTCAAGGCCTCGTACGCGCCGATCGTGGTCGTCGCCGAGGGCGCGGTGCCCAAGGACGGCGACGTGGTCCTCAAGGACCAGTCCCTCGACTCCTTCGGGCACGTGCGCCTCTCCGGCGTGGGGGAGTGGCTGGCCAAGCAGATCGAGAAGCGCACCGGCAAGGAGGCCCGCACGACGGTCCTCGGCCACGTCCAGCGCGGCGGCACGCCCAGCGCCTTCGACCGCTGGCTCGCCACGCGCTTCGGCCTGCACGCGATCGACGCCGTCCGGGACGGCGACTTCGGCAAGATGGTCGCGCTGCGCGGCACTGACATCGTCCGCGTCCCCATCGCCGAGGCCACGGCCAAACTGAAGACGGTGGACCCGGCCCTCTACAAGGAGGTAGGAGTCTTCTTCGGCTGACACCTGCGTCCTCCACCGCTGTGGGCGCAGCCCCCCACCGCCCCGCGCCACTGACCAGGCCAAAACGTATATTCACCCCGTACAGGACCCGCGCCCCCTGAACGGGAGTGA
The DNA here is from genome assembly GCF_000720325.1 of Streptomyces sp. NRRL B-1347. Lineage (GTDB taxonomy): Bacteria > Actinomycetota > Actinomycetes > Streptomycetales > Streptomycetaceae > Streptomyces. The sequence goes on along the minus strand of NZ_JOJM01000024.1, from coordinate 61,935 downwards.
AACCGTGGAGATTCTCGCCTTCGGCGTCCAGGCCGACGAGCGCCCCCTCATCGAGAAGGCCTTCGCCCCGCACCACGACATCCGCTGCCTGGACGTCTTCCTCACCGAGGACACCGCCCCCATCGCCGCCGGCTACGAGGTCATCTCCACCAGCGTCAACGCGATCCTCGACAACCGCGTACTGCAGACCCTCGCCGCCGGCGGCACCCAGATGATCGCCCAGCGCTCGACCGGCTTCAACAACATCGACCTCCAGGTCGCCGAGCGCCTGGGCCTCACCGTCGCCCGCGTCTCGTCCTACTCCCCGTACTCCGTCGCGGAGTTCGCCTGGACCCTGGCGATGGCCGTGAACCGCCGCATCGTCCGCGCCTCCAACCGCACCCGCGACTTCGACTTCCGCCTCGACGGCCTGATGGGCCGGGACCTGCGCGGCCGCACCGCGGGCGTCCTCGGCACCGGCAAGATCGGCGAGGCCTTCACCCGGATCGCGCACGGCTTCGGCATGAACCTGCTCGGCTGGGACGTCGCCGAGAACCCCGCCTGCGTCGGACTCGGCATGAAGTACGTCGACAAGGACCAGCTCCTCGCCGAGTCCGACCTGATCAGCCTGCACGTACCGCTGCTGCCCGCGACCCGGCACCTGATCGGCTCCGCAGCGCTGCGCGCCATGAAGGACGACGCGATCCTGGTGAACTCCAGCCGCGGCGGCCTCATCGACACCGAGGCCCTCGTCGCCGAGCTCCGCGCGGGCCGCTTCACCGGCGTCGGCCTCGACGTGTACGAGGCCGAGGCCGGGCTCTTCTTCCTGGACAAGTCCCTTGAGGTGGTCGAGGACGACACCCTGGCCCGCCTCGTCACCTTCCCGAACGTGGTGGTCACCTCGCACCAGGCGTACTACACCGAGGACGCCGTCGGGCAGATCATCGAGGCCACCGTCACCAACGTCCTGGACTACCTGGCGGGCCGCCGCTCCGAGAACGTGCTGGTGCCCGCGCTCCCGGCCAGCTGACCGAGCAGCTCGCGCACCACCGCGGCCCCGCGCAGGGACAGCACCGACTCCGGGTGGAACTGGAGCGAGGCGAAGCCGGGGCCGCGCAGCGCGTGCACCTCGCCCGTGGCCGGGTCCCGGCTCACGTCGATGCCGTGCGCGCCCAGCTCCAGCTCCGCGTCGTCGTCGCAGCGCGCCGCGAAGCTGTTGTAGAAGCCGACGGTCTCGGCCCGCCCGAACAGGTCGATCGTCGTCTGCGCGCCCTGGTACGGGACGTCCTTGCGGACGATGTCCAGGCCCAGCTCGGCCGCGATCAGCTCATGGCCCAGGCACACGCCGAGCACCGGGCCGCGCCGCTCCCGGAGCAGCTCGGCCGCGAGCCCGCGCAGCAGCCGCATCTTCGGGTCCGCGGTGTCCGACGGGTCGCCGGGCCCCGGGCCGAGGACCACGGGACCTTCGTGGCCGAGCACCGCGGCGCGCAGCCCCGCCTCGTCGTAGCGCCGCACGGTCACGCCGAGGCCCGCCGAGCGCAGCACGTGCGCGAGCATCGCCGTGAACGTGTCCTCGCCGTCCACCACCAGGGCGTGCCCGGACAGCTCGTGCGCCACCTCCTGCATCCGCAGCCAGAACGGCGCGAGCCCGGCCCGCCGCGCGTCGAGCGCCGCCCGCACCCGGGGGTCGTCGGCGAGCGCGGGCCGCCCGCCCTCCGCCCGCGGCCGCCCGGGCCGCACCCCGAGGGCCGCGAGCACCCCCGCCGCCTTCGCATGGGTCTCGGCCACCTCGCCCGCCGGGTCCGAGCCGCGCACCAGGGTCGCGCCGACCGGCACCCGGAGGCGGCCGTCCGCGTCGATGTCGGCGGTGCGGATCAGGATCGGCGAGTCCAGGGTCTGCGCCCCGCCCGCGTCCCGGCCGACGAGCGCGAGGGCACCGGCGTAGTAGCCGCGCCCCCCGGCCTCGTGGCGCTCGATCACCCGGCAGGCGTTCTGCACCGGCGAGCCGGTCACCGTCGCCGCGAACATCGTCTCGCGCAGCACCTCCCGCACGTCGAGCGACGAGCGGCCGCGCAGCTCGTACTCGGTGTGCGCCAGATGCGCCATCTCCTTCAGACGGGGCCCCACCACCACGCCGCCCATGTCGCCGACCGTGCACATCATCTTGAGCTCCTCGTCGACGACCATCGAGAGCTCCTCGGTCTCCTTGGCGTCGTCGAGGAAGCGCAGCAGCCCGGCCGCGCTCGGCCCCTCGGCGGGGTAGCGGTAGGTCCCGCTGATCGGGTTCATGACGACCGTGCCGCCGGACATCCGCACGTGCACCTCGGGGCTCGCCCCGACCAGCGTCCGGTCCCCGGTGTGCACGACGAACGTCCAGTACGCGCCCCGCTCGCCCTCCAGGAGCCTGCGGAACAGCGCGAGCGCGTCCGCACGGCCGAAGCCGGGGATCTCGCCCTCGTACGTACGCCGGATCACGAAGTTGGCGCCCTCGCCGCGCCCGATCTCCTCGCGCAGGACCCGGCCGACGATCTCCGCGTACGCGTCGTCGCTCACGTCGAAGCCGTGGCCCGTGACCCGGACGTCGTGTCCGGGCAGCTCCGACAGGGCCTGCTCCAGCGGGAGTTCGTACGTCTCGTCGGGGGTGAGCACGGCCAGCGGCGTGCCGTCGTCCGTGACGTCGAAGCCGCGCTCCCTGATCTGCCGGAACGGTACGAGCGCGAGCCCTTCGGGCAGGTCGGCGAGGCGCTCGTACGTGGTCACGGGGCCCCGCAGCACCTCCACCACGTCGTGGTCGCGGCCCGGGGTGCGGCGCCGCAGCAGGGCGAAGGGACGGTCGTCGGTCAGGAGGTCCAAGAGGTGCATGGGAGCTGTTCCTTCGCTGGGAGGGAGAGGAACGGCCGGTCCCGGACACCGTCCGGGAAGCACGGAAGGCCGCCCCTCGGGCGGCCTTCGCGATGTCTGCTGGGTACGCGCAGTCAGTGGGCCGCCGGAAGAGCGGGCCACCACCAGGAACGGGTCGACTGCGTGAACATGCCCGCACCCTAGCGCATCATCAGCACGTCCAGCGCCTCGTCCAAATAGGCACCGAACTCGGCTTCGCCGGGCAGCACCGAGGGCACCGCGTGCCCGAGCTGGGCGTGGCCCAGATAGACGGAGTACGCGAGCAGGCCCCGGCGGCGCGCCTCCGGGCCGGGGAAGCCGAGCTGCGCGAAGAGTTCGGCGACGTACGCGACGCGGCGCTCGGTCACCCGCCGCATGGCCTCGGTGACCCGCGGATCGGACGCGGTCGCGAGCAGCGCGACCTCCAGCGGGTCGTCGGCCGCCGAGCCGATGGCCTCGGCGAAGAGCAGCCGGACGCGCCGCCGCACGTCCGGCTCCGCCTCGACCTCGCTGATGGTCTCGTCGGTGTGGCGCTCCTCCCAGCGGTCGAGGGCGGCCTCGATGAGGGCGTCGCGGTTGGCGAAGTGCCAGTAGAAGCTGCCCTTCGTGGTGCCGAGGCGGACCGCGAGGGGCTCCACGGCGACGGCCGCGAGCCCGCCCTCGCCGATCGCGACGAGCGCCGCGTCCGCCCAGTCCCGCGCGCTGAGCCGGGGCTTCGCCGGGGTCGTCCTCCGCTGCCGTTGCGCCATGTCCATACGCTACCGTATGGTTTCCGTACGCCAGCGTATGGAGGTGCGTCGTGAGTGTCACGGGTGTCGTACGCAATGAGCACGAGCGAGTGGTCGAGGCCCCGGCTGACGCGGTGGGGGCCCTGCTCGACCGCCTGTCCGCGCCGGACGACCCGCTCTTCCCCACCCCCGCCTGGCCCGCGATGACCTTCGACGGCCCGCTCGCCGTCGGCGCCGTCGGCGGCCACGGCCCGATCCGCTACCGCGTGGCGGCGTACGAGCCGGGACGCCGGGTCCGCTTCGACTTCACCGGCCCGTCGGGCGGCTTCCACGAGCTGACCGTCGAGCCGCTGGGGGAGCGCCGCTGCCGCGTGCGGCACGTCCTGGAGGCCCGGCCGAAGGGCCTGGAGCGCATCACGTGGCACGCGGCGATCCGGCCCGTGCACGACACGGTGGTCGAGGAGCTCCTGGACAACGCCGAGCGCGCCGCGACGGGCACCTGCGCCCGCCCCGCCCGCTGGATGCCCCGTGTCCGACTGTTCAACCTGCTCTCCTGGGACCGCGCGGAAGCCGTCGCCTGGCCCGAAGCGGCCCGGCTGATCCGCACCGCCGTCGACCGCCCCGGATACCGGGACGCGTACCGCATGCCCCTGCTCCCCGGCCAGCCCCGCGACCCCGACGCCTGGACCGGCGTCCTGCGCGGCTTCCCGGTGCTGGCCCGCGAGGGCGGCGAGGTGCTCATGGACGTCCAGGTCAAGGGGCTGACCGCACGGGGGTCGATCCTGATCGACGAGCAGTACGTCACCCTGAGTACAGCCGTGCGGACTGATACGACCCGCGGCCGCCTCTACTGGAGCGTGGTCCGCCTCGGCCACCCCTTCCTGGCCCGCCTGACACTGCGCCGCACACACCGCAGGCTCGCGCTGGTGACGCCGAGCGCCGCCGAGCGCTCGGTGTCTGTCCCGTCTCACTTTGTGAGCGGGTGAATGGACGGGCCGGGTGACCCCTTAGTGTTGACGGCGTGACCGTGAACGCTAAGACCAGCGCGAGCGCTGGCAACACCTGGCGAAACCTGCCCGCGGCGCAGCAGCCCGAGTACCCCGATGCCGAGGCTCTGCGCGATGTGATCGCGGACCTCGAGTCGTATCCGCCGCTCGTTTTCGCGGGCGAGTGCGACCAGCTGCGCGCCCGGCTGGGAGCCGTCGCCAAGGGCGAGGCGTTCCTCCTCCAGGGCGGCGACTGCGCCGAGGCCTTCGACGCCGTGTCCGCCGACCACATCCGCAACAAGCTCAAGACCCTCCTCCAGATGGGCGCCGTGCTCACGTACGCCGCCTCCGTGCCCGTCGTGAAGGTCGGCCGGATCGCCGGTCAGTACTCCAAGCCGCGCTCCAAGCCGACCGAGACCCGCGACGGCGTGACGCTGCCGACCTACCGCGGCGACTCGGTGAACGGCTTCGCCTTCACCGAGGAGGCCCGCGTCCCGGACCCCGAGCGCCTGAAGCGGATGTACAACGCCTCCGCGTCGACGCTCAACCTGGTGCGCGCCTTCACCACCGGCGGCTACGCCGACCTGCGCCAGGTGCACGCCTGGAACCAGGACTTCGTGAAGTCCTCCCCCTCCGGCCAGCGCTACGAGCAGCTCGCCCGCGAGATCGACAACGCGCTGAACTTCATGCGGGCCTGCGGCACGGACCCGGAGGAGTTCAAGACGGTCGAGTTCTTCTCGTCCCACGAGGCGCTGCTCCTCGACTACGAGTCGGCGCTGACCCGCGTCGACTCCCGCACCGGCGACCTGTACGACGTCTCCGGCCACATGGTGTGGATCGGCGAGCGCACCCGCCAGCTGGACGGCGCGCACATCGAGTTCGCGTCCAGGATCCGCAACCCGATCGGGATCAAGCTCGGCCCGACGACGACGGCCGAGGAGGCGCTCCAGTACATCGAGCGCCTCGACCCCGACCGCGAGCCCGGCCGGCTGACCTTCATCGCCCGCATGGGCGCGGACAAGGTCCGCGACAAGCTCCCCGAGCTGGTCGAGAAGGTCACGGCGTCCGGCGCGACCGTCGCCTGGATCACCGACCCGATGCACGGCAACACCTACGAGGCGGCATCGGGCCACAAGACCCGCCGCTTCGACGACGTGCTCGACGAGGTCAAGGGCTTCTTCGAGGTCCACAAGGCGCTCGGCACCCACCCCGGCGGCATCCACGTGGAGCTGACCGGCGACGACGTCACGGAGTGCGTGGGCGGCGGCGACGAGATCTTCGTCGACGACCTGCACCAGCGCTACGAGACGGCCTGCGACCCGCGGCTGAACCGCAGCCAGTCCCTGGACCTGGCGTTCCTGGTGGCGGAGATGTACCGCGACCAGTAGGAACAGCGCGCAGAGACAACCGCCGGTGGGGCACGGATCCGTGTGATCCGTGCCCCACCGGCGTATCCGGGGCTTTTGTGTGCCCGATGTCGCGGGTAAGGTTAGGTTAGCCTCACCGATCAATCGGGACGGCGTTACCGATGAGTCCTGACCGGGAGGTGAACCGCGTGTACGTCTGCAACTGCTTCGGGGTCACCGAGGCGCAGGTGAAGAAGCACGCGGCGGACGGCGCCTGTACCCCCCGCCAGATAGCGTCGGCCTGCAAGGCGGGCACGGACTGTGGTTCGTGCGTACGACGCATCCAGGCGCTGCTCGGCCGGGGCGCGTGCCCGCGCCGTGAGCTCGTGGACCAGGGAGAGCCGGTGCTCTTCGACCTGGACGAGGCCGCCTAGCTCTCCGGCTGCTCGATGAGCTGCGCGATGTACAGCGCCTCGCCGAGCTTCTCGACCAGCTCCAGCTGGGTGTCGAGATAGTCGATGTGGTGCTCCTCGTCCTCGAGGATCGACTCGAAGATGTTCGCGGACGTGATGTCGCCCTTGGCGCGCATCACCTCGATCCCGCGCTTGAGGCGGTCGATCGCCTCCACCTCGATCTGGCGGTCCGCCTGGAACATCTCGGTGACGGACTGGCCGATGCGTACGTGGAACAGCCGCTGGTAGTTGGGCAGGCCGTCGAGGAACAGGATCCGGTCGGTGAGCACCTCGGCGTGCTTCATCTCGTCGATCGACTCGGACCGGGTGAACTTGGCGAGCTTCGTCCAGCCGTTGTTCTCCTGCATCTTGGCGTGCAGGAAGTACTGGTTGATCGCGGTGAGCTCGGCGGTCAGCTGCTCGTTGAGGAATTCGATGACCTCGGGGTCGCCCTGCATCGCAGAGGCTCCTTCCAAGCGGGGGGACTGGCAGGTAGCGCGCATCCTTGCACTGGCGTCCGAGAGACGTCCAGTAAGTGCACGCTTAGTAGGAGTTGCCCGAATCCGCGTATACCTGGTCACGTCCACTGCTTCCGGTCTGTCAGGATGGAGCCATGGGTCAGCCGGTGGGTCGCACATCTCGAGACGTAGTGGAGCCGGACCTTCCGCCGGGGCAGCGACTGCAGCGCGGCTGGCCGGTCACGCACTACGGCCCGGTTCCCAAGTTCCGCCCGGAGCGCTGGGACTTCAGGGTCTTCGGCGCCACCGCCGACGGTGAGAAGCACGCCTGGACGCACGAGGAGTTCTCGGCCCTTCCGTACGCGACGGTGGTCGCGGACCTGCACTGCGTCACGAAGTTCAGCATGCTCGGCGCCGAGTGGGGCGGTGTGCTCGCCCGCGATCTGACCGCCCTCGCGCCGCCCGCGCCGAACGCGACCCATGTGATGGTCTGGGCCGAGTACGGCTTCAGCTCGAACCTGCGCCTGGCGGACTTCCTCAGCGACCGCACGATTTTCGCCACGCACAAGGGCGGCGAGCTGCTCACCGCCGAGCACGGTTTCCCGCTCCGGCTCGTGGTGCCGCACCTGTACGCCTGGAAGGGCCCCAAGTGGGTCCGCGGCATCGAGTACATGACCGCTGACCGCCGCGGCTTCTGGGAGGAGCGCGGCTACCACAACATCGGCGACCCCTGGCGCGAGCAGCGCTACTCGTACCAGGAAGAGCCCGGGGACGGCCCCGAGCTCTGATCCCGGCGGGGTCCGGGGTCCGAGGTCCGGGGTCAGGAGTCGCGGAGCTCCTTGAGGCGGGCCACGTCCGCCGCGTGCCCCTCCTTGCCGCCGGGCGTCTCGATGACCAGCGGGACGCCGTCCGTGGCCGGGTGGGCCATCAGCTCGCGGAACGCCTCGGCGCCGATGTGGCCGGTGCCGATGTTCTCGTGCCGGTCCTTGTGCGCGCCGACGACGTCCTTGGAGTCGTTGGCGTGCACCAGCTTCAGACGGCCCTCGCCGACGGTGTCGACGAGCAGGTCGAGCGTCTGCTTCACGCCACCGGGGCCGGCCAGGTCGTGCCCGGCCGCGAAGATGTGGCAGGTGTCCAGGCAGACGCCGAGCTTCGGATGGGCGTCCAGGGCCTCGAAGTACGGGCCGAAGTCCCAGGTGCGGGAGCACAGCGACGCGCCCTGGCCCGCGGTCGACTCCAGGAGCAGGAACGGGTCGTCGTCGTGCGTCAGCTCGTCGAGCAGCGGCAGCATGTGCTCGCGCACCTGGCGCAGCGCCACGTCGCGGTGGCGGCCGCCGGTGGCCGAGCCGGTGTGCACGACCACGCCGAGCGCGCCGATCTCGCGCCCGCGGCGCAGCGAGTGCCGCAGCGACTCCACGGACTTCTCGACCGTGGCCTCGGTGTGCGAGCCGAAGTTGATGAGGTACGGGGCGTGGACGTACGCCGGGATCCCCTCGGCGGCGCAGGCCGCGCGGAACGCCTCGTCCTGCTCGGGGTTGCCGGGGGGCGTCGCCCAGCCGCGCGGGTTGGCGACGAAGACCTGGACGGTCTCCGCCGCGAGGTCGCGGGCGTAGGCGAGGCCGATGCGGGCGAGGCCGCCGGCGACGGGGACGTGGCTGCCGATGAGGGACTTCTTGCTGCTCATTGGATCCAGGGTGGCATGCCGCGGGGACTGGTCCCTCGCGGGGGCGCCCCCGCGAGGGCCACCCGCTCAGCGAATCGTGATCGTGACGGTCGACCCCTTGGGGGCGGTGTCGCCCGGGTCCACCGACTGGTCCTTGACCGTGTCGCCGAAGAGCCCGAGCAGGCCCCGGTCCTTCTCGACGTCGAACCCCGCGGCCTTCAGCGTGTCCTCGGCCTCGTCGACCTTCATCCCCTCGACGTCGGGGACCTCGATCATCTCCGGGCCCTTGGACAGCGTCAGCGTCACCGTGTCGCCCCCGGCGAGCCGCTTGCCCTCCTCGGGGGACTGCTCGGCCACGGTTCCCTTGTCCTCGTCGGAGAAGACCCGCTTCGGCTCGATCTTCACCTTGAGGCCCGCCTCTTCGAGCTCCTCGCGCGCGTCGCTCTCCGAGTCGCCGGTGACGTCCGGCACGTCGATGGGGCTGCCCTTGCTCACCAGGAGGGCGACGGCGGTGCCCGTCCTGCGGACCGTGCCGGGCTTCGGGTCGGCGCTGATCACGGAGCCCCTGGCCACGTCCTCGCTGAAGGTCTTGGTGACCATTCCGGCGCCGAGCCCGGCGTCGTCCAGCTTGTCCTTCGCCTCGGAGAGCGGCGTGCCCTCCAGGTCGGGGACCTTCACGGTCTGCGGGCCCAGTGAGACGGTCAGGGTCACCTTGCCGTTCTGCCGGATGCGGTCGCCCACGTCGGGGTCGGTGGCGATGACCGTGCCGCGCTTGTCGGTGTCGCTGTACTTGCCCTGGACCTTGCGCACGTCGAGCCCGACGTCGTCGAGCCGCGCGCGGGCCTCCTTCTCGGTCTTGGCGAGCACCGCGGGGACCGTCGTGAACTGGCCGGAGTTGATGTACCAGACGCCCGCGCCGACGCCCAGGACGAGCAGGACGGCCGCTATCGCCACGGTTATCCCGCGCCGGGCGAGCAGCCGCTGCCGGATGCGCTCCTTGACGGAGGCGGGGCGGGCGGCCGGTGCCCCGGCGGGGCGCGGCGGGGGCGGCGGGGTGCGCAGGACGCTGGTCCGGTTCAGCCCGTCCTGCCCGTTCTGCCCGACCTGGCCCGGGTTCCCGACGTCCCGGGTGGCGGGCAGCGGCAGCTGCACCGCGCCCACCGCGCGCGGGATGACGCTCGTACGGTCCTCGGAGGCGTCGTGCTCCGCGGAGCGGGCCAGCGGCGGCACCGTGTCCAACTGCTCGTCGGTGAGCGCGAAGCGGGCCTCGCGCAGCTGCGCGAGCAGGGCCACCGCGTCGTACGGGCGGAGGTCGGGGTTGCGGGCGGTGGCCGTCGCGACCAGCTCGTCCAGTTCGTAGGCGAGGCCCGGCACGGCCGCGGACGGCGGGGGCACGTCCTCGTTCAGGTGCTGGAACAGGACCTGTGCGGCGGAGTCGCCGGAGTGCGGCTTGGCGCCGGTCAGCATCTCGTACAGGACGACCCCGGACGCGTACACGTCCACGCGGGTGTCCGCGGTGCCGTGCTCGATCTGCTCGGGGGCCAGGTACGACACCGTGCCGAGGACGGTGCCCGTGGTGTTCGTCACCGAGTCCACCGCGCGGACCAGGCCGAAGTCGGCGACCTTCACGCGGCCGTCGTCCCCTATGAGGACGTTCTCCGGCTTCATGTCGCGGTGCACGAACCCGGCGCGGTGCGCGGCGCCGAGGGCGGCGAGGACCGGCTCCAGGATGTCGAGGGCGGCCCGCGGCCGCAGGGCGCCGCGCTCGCGGAGCACGTCGCGCAGGGTGCAGCCCGCGATGTACTCCATCGCCAGGTACACGTACGGGCCGTCGGTGCCCTGGTCGAAGACCCCGACCACGTTCGGGTGGGCGAGGCGGGCGACCGACTTGGCCTCCCGGATGAAGCGCTCGACGAACGACGCGTCGGCGGCCAGCGTCGGGTGCATCACCTTGAGCGCGAGCACGCGGTCCAGGCGGGTGTCCACGGCCCGGTAGACCGTGGCCATCCCGCCGACCGCGATCCGCCCGTCCACGCGATACCGCCCGTCGAGCACCTGCCCGACGAGGGGGTCCTTAAGGGTCGTGTCCACGCAGGGGAGTCTACGAGCCGCCACTGACGCCCGGACCGCCCCGGGCCCCGCCCGGGGCAGACTGCAGCGGACCTGTGACCGAGCCCACGGCTCAGAAGGCGGGCCGCTCCGGGTCCAGGGCCGCGAGGCCGTCCGCGGGGGACGACGCCTCGGCGAAGTGCCGCCGGGGGATCCGCCCGGCCCGCCGGGCGAGGCGCCCGGCGACGACCGCGTGGCTCATGGCCTCCGCCATGAGGACCGGCTCCCGCGCCCGCGTGACCGCGGAGGCCAGCATCACCCCGGCACACCCCAGCTCCATCGCGAGCGCCACGTCGGACGCCGTCCCCGCGCCCGCGTCCAGGATCACCGGCACGCGCGCGTGCTCCACGATGAGCTGGAAGTTGTGCGGGTTGCGGATGCCGAGCCCGGAGCCGATGGGGGAGCCGAGCGGCATCACGGCCGCGCAGCCGACGTCCTCCAGCTTCCGGGCGAGGACGGGGTCGTCGTTCGTGTACGGAAGGACGGTGAAGCCGTCGTCGACGAGTGTCTCCGCGGCGTCGAGCAGCTCCACCGGGTCGGGCAGGAGCGTGCGCTCGTCGGCGATCACCTCCAGCTTCACCAGGTCCGTGCCGAGCGCCTCGCGCGCGAGGCGCGCGGTGAGCACGGCCTCGCCCGCGGTGAAGCAGCCCGCCGTGTTGGGCAGGACGCGGATGCCGAGGCGCTCCAGGACGGACAGGACGGAGCCGTGCGTACCCGGGTCGACGCGTCGCATCGCGACGGTGGTCAGCTCCGTCCCCGAGGCCACCAGGGACCGTTCGAGGACGTCGAGGCTCGGCGCTCCGCCCGTGCCCATGATCAGCCGGGAGGACAGCGTGAGGCCGCCGATGACGAGGGGGTCGTCCGCCATGTCGTCAGCCTCCTTGGACGGCGGTGAGGACTTCGACGCGGTCGCCGTCCCGGAGCGCGGTGGTGGCCCACTGCGCGCGCGGGACGACGGTTTCGTTGAGGGCCGCGGCGACGCCGGACGGCGCGGCGGTCAGCTCGGCGACGACGGCGTCGAGCGTGGTGCCCGCGGCGACGGCGTGCGCCGCGCCGTTGACCGAGATGGCGGAGACGGCGGAGGGCGTGGTCATACGGGCAGCTCCGAGAGGTGCTGGGAGGTGGCGTGAACGGCCGCGGCGAAGCGCCGCGGCGTGAACGGCCGGGCCTCCTGCGGCAGTTCGCCGGTGGTCAGGACGTGCGCCATGACGTCGCCCGTGACGGGGGCCAGGAGCACGCCGTTGCGGTAGTGGCCGGTGGCCAGGTGCAGGCCGGGCAGGGCGGTGGGCCCGAGCAGCGGCGCGTTGTCGGGCGAACCCGGCCGCAGCCCGGCCCGGGTCTCGACGAGCGGCAGCTCCGTGATGCCCGGGACCAGCTCGTGGGCGTCGCGCAGCAGCTCGTACACGCCGCCCGCGGTGACCGTGGTGTCCCAGCCGAGCTCCTCGCTCGTCGCGCCCACGACGAGCTCGCCGCTCAGCCGCGGCACCAGGTAGACGTGGCTGCCGCGGACGACGGCGCGCACGGTGCGGCTCAGGAACGGCGCGTACCGCTTCGGCACGGTGAGCCGCAGGACCTGGCCCTTCACCGGCCGCACCGGCGGCAGCACGTGGTCCGGGACACCGGTGAGGCGCCCGCTGAGGCTGCCCGCGGCGAGGACGGTCTGCCCGGCGGCGAGCGTGGTGCCGTCGGCGAGGACGACACCGGTGGCGCGGTCCCGTACGACGACGAGTTCCCGTGCCCACGCGCGCGTGAAGGCCACTCCGGCCCGCTCGCACGCCACGAGGAGGGCCGCGGTGAGCCTGCGCGGGTCGACCTGGTGGTCGCCGTCGACGCGGAGGCCGCCGCGCACCCCGGGGGCGAGCATCGGTTCGAGGCGGCGGCACTCGCGGCCGCTCAGCCACTCCGACCGCAGGCCCGACTGCTGCTGGAGGAGGTGCAGTTCGCGCAGGTGGGCACGGTCGTCGGCGTCGAGCGCGACGGCCAGCGTGCCGCACGCGCGGTAGCCGATGTCCTCGCCGGACGCCTCCGTCAGCTCGGCGGCGAAGTCCGGATAGCGCCGGGCGGAGGCCAGGTTCAGGCCGAGCAGCGTCTGTTCGCCGTGGTGCAGCTCGGTGACGGCGGCCAGCATGCCCGCCGCGACCTGCGCGGCGCCGCCGCCGGGCTCGGGGTCGACGACCGTGACGGACAGGCCGCGCCGCGCGGCCCGCCAGGCCGTGACGAGACCGATGACGCCACCGCCGACGACCACGACGTCCGCCGTGCGGCCGGTCGGTGGCGACGGCGGTGGTGACGTACGAGAAGGCGACGTCGACGGCGACGTCGACTGTGATGGTGACGTCGGCGGCGACTGTGATGGTGACGTCGGCGGTGACGAACAAGAAGATGACGTACGAGAAGGTGACGTACGGGAAACGGACGCGTTCGGTGGATTCGTACGGGAACGCATGGGCGTCCAGCCCCTCCCTTCGCCGGCATGACCCGGATCAGGTTCGTACGGTCGGAGGCCGTCCCAGCCTCCCTCTCAGCCCGGTCGTCCGGGCTCCCGCGAGTGCTCTGCACCGGCCACCCTAGCCCGTCGCCCGCCGGGCCGGTAAGCCCGTCGTGTGCACGCGCCGGGGCCCGTCCTACAGTTGATCGGGTGAGCGAAGAGCGGAAGCGGGCGGGACAGCGGGTCGTCGTCGTGGGCGCGGGCATGGCCGGGGTGCAGACGGCCGTGGCGCTGCGCGAGCAGGGGTTCACCGGCTCGGTCACCTTGATCGGCGCGGAGCCCCACCAGCCGTACGACAGGCCGCCGCTGTCCAAGGCGGTGCTGCTCGGCAAGGCCGAGGGCTCCGCCTTCGACATCGACTTCGAGGCCCTCGGCATCGAGCTGCGCCTCGGCGTCGAGGTCACAGGCGTCCGCCCCGCGGACCACGAGCTGGACACGGCGGCGGGCCCGGTCGGATACGACAGCCTGGTGCTCGCCACCGGTGCCGAACCGATGCGCCTGCCCGGCTCCGACGGCGTTCCCGGAGTCCATCTGCTGCGCACGCTCGACGACGCCGAGCGGCTGCGGCCCGTGCTCGCCGAGCAGCACGACGTCGTGGTCGTCGGGGCGGGCTGGATCGGCGCGGAGTTCGCCACGGCCGCGCGGGACGCGGGCTGCGCGGTGACGGTCGTGGAGGCCTCCGGGCGTCCGCTGGCGGGCGCGCTGCCCGCCGAGGTCGCGGCCCCGATGGCGGCCTGGTACGCCGAGGCGGGCGCCGAACTGCGCACCCACACGCGCGTGGCGCGCGTCGAGCCGGGCGCGGTCCTCCTCGACGACGGCAGCCGGCTGCCCGCGGGCGCCGTCGTCGTCGGCATCGGCGCGCGGCCCGCGACGGCCTGGCTCGCCGGCTCCGGCATCGAGCTCGGTGTCCACCACGAGGTCGTGGCCGACGACCGCCTCCGCACCTCCGCGCCCGACGTGTACGCGGTCGGCGACTGCGCGTCCTTCCCTTCGGGCCGGTACGGCGAGCGGCTCCTCGTCCACCACTGGGACAACGCCGTGCAGGGTCCGCGCACGGTGGCCGCCGCCCTCGTCGGCGAGGCACCGGAGGCGTACGACCCGGTCCCGTACTTCTGGTCCGAGCAGTTCGGCCGCTTCGTCCAGTACGCGGGCCACCACGCGGCCGCCGACGAGCTGATCTGGCGCGGCGACCCCGCGACCCCGTCCTGGACGGTCTGCTGGCTCCGCGACGGCGCCCTCGTGGCCGTCCTCGCGGTGGGCCGCCCCCGTGACCTGGCGCAGTCCAGGAAGCTGATCGACGCCGCCACCCCGATGGACCCGGCCCTGGTCGCGGACCCGGCGATTCCGCTGAAGAAGGCGATCCGCGCCTAGGCCCGGTGCGCGGCGGACCGCGGCGGTGTCCTAGAGCACACGGGCCCGGGGCCGAAGCCACGGCCCCCCGCTACCGGCACCCGGCCGGAGGTGGCACGCTTGATCCGTGACCGAGATTGACGCAAAGACCGATGCTCTCGTCCCCGCCTGGCTCCACCTCCCCGACATCGCAGAGATGCTCGACATCGAGGTGACGCGCGTGCGGCAGCTGGTCAAGGAGGGCCAGCTGATCGCCGTGCGACGCGGTGAGAACAGGACGCTTCAGGTGCCGGCGGCCTTCATCGACGGCGACAAAGTCGTCAAGGGCCTGTCCGGAACGCTGACGCTCCTGCGGGACGACGGTTTCTCCGACGAAGAGGCGCTCGAGTGGCTCTTCACCCCCGACCCGACCCTGCCCGGCACCCCCGCGCAGGCACTGAGCGAGAATCGCGGCACGGAGGTGAAGCGCCGCGCGCAGGCGCTCGCCGTCTGACCTGACCACCATCTGGCGTACGGGCGCGGGCAACGGCCCGGCCCGTACGCCACCGACATCCGGGGGGAACGCTCCATGGCCACCGACACGGCGGGCGGCTCCGCACGCGCCCGGCTCGCGGACGCGCGGCTCTATCTGTGCGTGGACGCGCGCAAGCGCCAGGGGGACCTCCCGCAGTTCCTGGACGCCGTCCTCGCGGGCGGCGTCGACATCGTGCAGCTGCGCGACAAGGGCATGGAGGCCGCGGAGGAGCTGGAGCACCTCCAGGTCTTCGCCGACGCCTGCCGCCGCCACGGCAAGCTCCTCGCGGTCAACGACCGCGCGGACGTCGCGCACGCCATCGGCTCCGACGTGCTGCACCTGGGCCAGGGCGACCTGCCGGTGCCCGGGGCCCGCGCGATCCTCGGCGCGGACGTCCTCGTCGGCCGCTCCACGCACGCCGAGGACGAGGCCGCCGCGGCCGCCGTCCAGGAGGGCGTGGACTACTTCTGCACAGGGCCCTGCTGGCCGACGCCCACGAAGCCGGGCCGGCACGCTCCTGGTCTGGACCTCGTGCGCTACACGGCCGGGCTCGGCACGGACCGCCCCTGGTTCGCGATCGGCGGCATCGACGCGGGCAATCTGGATGAAGTTCTCGAAGCGGGCGCCCGTCGGGTGGTCGTCGTCCGTGCGATCACGGAGGCGGACGACCCCGGCGCCGCCGCGGCGGACTTCGCGAAGCGGCTCCGCACGGCCTGAAGCGGCTCCGTACGGCTGAAGCGGCTCCGTACGGTCTGACAGGACGGTGGCGGCCGTCGTGCGCGGCCGACTGGCATACGACGGCGGCACGCGCCCGAGGCGTGCGCCTGAGAGGTACGCCGATCGCATCAATATGTACGTACACCCGTCTGATCAATAGCTTGTGGGTGTCCGAGGAGCGGACAACAAGCTGACCAAATGGACATATCACCTGCCTTTGGTTGGGCGACCGGCGTGGCCTGGCTAACCTGCCGGTATGGCCCTAGGCACTGCTTCCACCAGGACGGACCGCGCACGCACCGTGCGCGACATGCTCGCGACCGGCAAGACCACGTACTCCTTCGAGTTCTCTGCGCCGAAGACCCCCAAGGGTGAGCGGAACCTGTGGAACTCGCTGCGCAGGGTCGAGGCGGTCGCGCCGAGCTTCGTGTCCGTGACGTACGGAGCCGGTGGCTCCACGCGCGCGGGCACGGTCAAGGAGACCCAGCAGATCGTCGCCGACTCGACGCTCACCCCGGTCGCCCACCTCACCGCCGTCGACCACTCGGTCGCCGAGCTGCGCAACATCATCGGGCAGTACGCGGACGCCGGGATCCGCAACATGCTCGCGCTCCGCGGTGACCCGCCCGGCGACCCGATGGGCGAATGGGTCAAACACCCCGAAGGCCTGACATACGCCGCCGAACTGGTCCAGCTCATCAAGGAGTCCGGCGACTTCTGCGTGGGCGTCGCGGCCTTCCCCGCGAGGCACCCGCGCTCGGCCGACTGGGACTCCGACGTCCGGCACTTCGTCGACAAGTGCCGCGCGGGCGCGGACTACGCGATCACGCAGATGTTCTTCCACCCCGAGGAGTACCTGCGGCTGCGCGACCGCGTCGCCGCGGCGGGCTGCGAGACGCCGATCATCCCCGAGATCATGCCGGTCACGAACGTGCGCCAGCTGGAGCGGCTTCCGCAGCTCAGCAACGCGGACTTCCCGCCCGCGCTCAAAGAGCGGATCCTCTCGGCGCAGGACGATCCCGCCGCTGTACGCTCCATTGGTATCGAGTTCGCGACGGAGTTCTGCGCGCGGCTCCTCGCCGAGGGCGTCCCGGGGCTGCACTTCATCACGCTGAACAACTCCACGGCGACACTGGAGATCTACGAGAACCTGGGCCTGCACCACCAGCAGGCCTGACCGGTCGTACCCGCGCGGCGACCGCAGGGGAGAGGGGCGTACATGGGCTTGACGGTCCTCTACATCGCGTTCGGCGCGGTCGCGCTGTGGCTGCTCGGCGAGGTGTTGCTGCAGTACAAGGCGCGGCTGCGCTGGCGGATCCTCGCGTTCGGCGGCTTCCTCGGCGTGGTCGTCGGCGTGCTGCTGTCGTCCGTCCTCGTGATCGCGGCGGGCGCCGTTGCCTTCGCCGTCGGGCAGACCTATGTGACGCTGTCGTTCCGCCGCGGCTTCGCCAGCGGCTGGGCGATCGGCGGGAAGCCCGGCGCTAGCAAGCGCCGCAAGGCGGGTTCCGGCGCCGCCGCCCAGCAGCCCACGCTCCAGGTCTCCGACCTGGAGTACGAGGCGGACGCCGCCGCTCCGGGCGCGTCCGCCGAGCCGGACGCGCTGGAGTCGACGGCCATGATGGAGGTGCAGACCGCAGGGCCCGGCGTGTACGCACCCGAGCCGATGCCCGACGACACCGGCCAGTACGGCGTCTACGGAGGCGCCCCGCAGGCCCCGCCCGCCCCCGCCGACGGCTACGCCTTCGACACCTACGCCCCGTACGACCAGCAGGGCGCACCGGCCCAGCAGGACCCCCTGAACTTCGCCTACGGCGACACCGGGGAGCAGCGGTACGCCGCCTACTCCGACCCGTACATCGGCCCGCAGACGTACGGCGCCCAGCCGAGCTACGACGCGTACGCCGACAAGGCCGCCTACGCGCCCTACGGCGGGGACACCTACAGCGCGGGCTTCCAGGACACCCCGCCCGGCGGCGTCTGGGTGCCGCACCAGCGCACTGGCGACGCCGCGCCCTATGGCTCCGAACCGCCGCCCGAGCAGCCCCCGTACCCGCCGTTCGACCCCGCGGAGGGCGAGCCGGAGCACGGGAACGTCTTCGGCTACGAGCCGGGGTACAACGGCGAGCAGCAGTACCGCTACTGACGGCTCACTGGGAGCCGCGGAACTCCGGCCCCTCCACGATCAGCCCGGCGACCAGCGTGCCGGACATGCCCGCGTGCGGCAGCCCGCCGCCGGGGTGCGCCCAGCCTCCGGCCGCGAACAGGCCCGCCACGGCCGTGCTGTTGGCGGGGTGCAGCAGGCGCCCTCCGGCCGCCGCGAGAGCGGGCGCGGGGACCGCGCCGCCGACGGCGCCGGTGGCCTCCTCAACATCGGCCGGGGTGCGGACCTCGTGCCACAGGAGGCGGTCGCGCAGGCCGGGGACGGCGGACTCGGCGCGCTCCAAGAGCCCTCGTACGTCCGCGTCCGTGACGGTGGCGCCCGCGGGGACCGTGGCGGTAAGGGTCACGGCCTCGTGGTCCGCGTCCGGCCTGCTCGCCGGGTCGTCCGGGCGCAGGACGGCGAGGGTCGGGGCGGCGGGGAGCCCGGGGCGCGGCCCGAAGACCCGGTCGAGCTCGTCCGCGCGGTCCGGGGTGTGCAGCACCGTGCGATGCGGGGTGCCGTCGGGGCGGGCTCCGCGCAGGGCCAGCAGGACGGTGAGACGGCTGGGGAGGCCGGACTGCGCGGGGACGTCGCCGGAGGCGCGGGCCGGTGTCCCCGTGCCGGTGCCGATGCCGGTGCCTGTGTCCGTACCTGTGCCCGTGTCCGGGCCGGTCGTGTCGGACAGCAGGGCGTCGAGGGCGCGCGGCGGGATGCCCGCCACCACGAAGTCCGCGTCGACCACGGTGCCGTCCGCCAGCTCGACGCCCGCCGCGCGGCCGTCCTTGACCACGATCCGCGTCACGGCCGAGCCGAAGGCGAACTCGACCCTGCGGGCGCGGCACCGCTCGTACACCGCCCCGGCGAGGGCGTGCAGGCCGCCGCGCACCGACCACGAGCCGAAGGTCTGCTCCAGATAGGGCAGGACGGCCGCGCTCGCGGGCGCCGTCCGCGGGTCGAGGCCGTGGGCGAGGGCGAAGTGCTCAAGGAGGGCGCACAGCCGGGGCTCGCCGTCCAGCTCGAAGGCGCCGATCTCGGCGAGCGTGACCGCGCGCCGCTCCTTGCGCAGCAGCCTGCGGCGGGCGACCGAGGGGTAGGGCTCGCGGTCGGCGAGCACCTGCCAGTTCGGCCACAGGGGCTCTTCCAGGAGGGGGCGGCGGGTGCGGTCCCAGGCCTCCCGCGCGCGGTTCATGAACGCCGACCACAGGTCGCCCGCGCCGGAGCCGAGGGCCGCGTCCAGGGCCTCGCTGACGCCCGCCCGCGAGGCGTTCGGCAGGTCCGTCGTCGTGCCGTCCGCGAAGACGTGCCGGACCGCGGGCTCGACCTGCGACAGCTCGACGCAGTCTTCAAGGGACTGCTTGCCCGTCTTCACGAACAGGTCGCGGTAGACCGCGGGCAGGTGCAGCAGGGCCGGGCCCGTGTCGAAGCCGAAGCCGTCGCGCTCCACGCGGCCGACCGCGCCGCCGTACGTCCGCGAGCGCTCGTGCACCACCACCCGGTGGCCCGCGACGGCCAGCCGGGCGGCGGCCGTCATCGCGCCCATCCCGGCGCCGATCACCACAATCCGTGCCATGCCAGGGACTTTATCCGCCGCCACTGACAACGCCGTCGGCCGCCCGCCCCTACGGCCCCCGCCCCGGCGGCGGCGCGGACCGGGAGCGGTTCAGTCCGGTGGCCGGTCCGCCGCGGCCGCGAGGCGGCGCTCCTCGCGGCGCTGCGCCCTGCGCCGCAGGAACCGGCGGATGCGCGAGGCGAGGAAGGCAAGCAGCAGCACGCCGAGGAGCAGCAGCACGCCCGCGATGATCGCCGCGGCCTCGGGGTGGAACATCGCGAAGCTGACCACCCCGCCGACGCCGAGGTCCTCCGCCGTGCTCAGGATCGCGTTGCTGAACGGCTCCGGCGAGGTGTTGACCGCCATCCGCGTCCCGGCCTTCACGGCGTGGCTCGCCAGGGCCGTGGAGCCGCCGATGGCGCCCGCCGCCACGTCCGACAGCGAACCGCTCTGCCCGGCGAGCAGCGCGCCCACCCAGGCGCCGGACAGCGGTCTGATGACGGTGTGCACGGCGTCCCACACCGAGTCCACGTACGGGATCTTGTCGGCGACAGCCTCGCAGGCGAAGAGCACGCCCGCGGCGATCAGCACCCCCGGGCTCTGCAGCGACTCGGGCACGTCGTCGGAGAGCCCCGTGGCGCCGAAGACGCCGAGCAGCAGGACCACCGCGTAGGCGTTGATCCCGCTGGCCCAGCCGCTGGTGAACACCAGGGGAAGTACGGACACGGACGTGATCGTAACTAGCAAGCGACGTTCCGGCCTGCGCTTGAGCACCCGGGTCTGAGTATCCGTACCTAGGGGCGGAGATGAGTACGCGCGCGGATGGGGTCCGACGTGCGCGGACGGGAGAGTGATGACACGGAGAAGGGCGCGGCACCGGCACCGCCGACACGGGGCGGCGGAACGGGGCGGCGCCCTTGGCCGCTCCTCCTGCCTGCACAGGGCGGGAGCGAGGTCACGGGGGCGACCGGGGGAACGACCACGGGGGTCGCGCGGGGGACCGAGAAAGCGCCGGTCCGGTGTGCCTGTGCCAGGCCGCACCGGACCGGCGCCGCGCGACGGGGACGCGTACGAACGGGTGAACCGGAGGCCGTGTGCCGGCCGGTGGCCCGCCCGGGTCAGCGGCTGCCGCTCACCCGCCCCTGGAGCAGCCGGGACAGCGCCGCGTGCACGTCATCGAGCGAGCGCTCCGGCTGGAAGGACTGCCAGTCGAGCGCGGCCACCAGGACCATGCCGACGAGCGCCGCCGCCGTCAGGGGGATGTCGATCTCCTCGCTGAGCTCGCCGTTGGCGACGCCCGCGCGCAGGACGTCCTCGACCACGGCGACGGCCTGCTGGCGGACGACCATCAGCGTGGACTGCCAGGCCCGGTTCGTCCGCCACAGCTCGGCGACGTACAGCTGGGTGAAGGCCGGGTAGCGGTCGATGAAGAGGAGGCCCGCGCGGATCATCGCGTCCAGGGCGTCGACCTTGCTGCCGCCCTCCAGGACGGTCCGCTCGGCGGCGTCCTTCAGGGAGGCGGTGAGCAGGCCGACGCCGTGCCGCAGCAGCTCTTCGAAGAGGACGGACTTGCTGGCGAAGTTGTAGTAGACCGTGCCTTTCGCGACACCCGCCCGTTCGGCGATCTCGTCAACTGTCGTGGCGGAGAACCCCTGTTCCGCTATGAGGGTGACGGCGGCTTCGTACAACTTCTGCCGGGTGGCCTCACGCCGCGTGCTGCTCGCGCTGCTTTCCATGTGCCTGATTTTCACAGGTTCCGTCCCGTTCACAGGCTCAGCTCCGGATGCAGCCGGTCGAGTGTCCACACCTGCTTGCGGCGCGCGGTGACGGCGGTGAGCGCGAGGGCGCCCGCCGTGAACGCCGCCAGGACCGCGCACGCCTGCCATACCGGGCCCAGGCCGCCGCCCGTGATGAGCCTCCTGAGGGCGTCGACGACGTAACTCATCGGCAAGTAGGGGTGGATCGCGCGGAAGAAGCCCGGGCTCGTCTGCACGGGGTACGTGCCGCCCGCCGACGTCAGCTGGAGCATCAGGACCGCGAGGACGAGGATGCGCCCGGCCGCCCCGAAGCGGGCGTTCAGCCACTGCACGATGGCCGCGAAGCAGGCCGTCACCAGGGTCAGGAAGCCGATGGTCCCGGCCGCCCGCGTCATCTGGAGGCCGAGGCCCCAGTGCAGCACGGACATCAGCGCGGCCACTTGCAGCACCCCCAGGGCCGCGACCGGCAGCCAGCCCGCGAGCGCGACGCGCCACGCGGCGGCGCCCGCGGCGAGCGCCCGCCGGTTGAGCGGCTGGATCAGCATGTACGCCACCATCGCGCCGACCCACAGGGACAGCGGGATGAAGTACGGGGCGAAGCCGGTGCCGTAGTTGGGCGCCTTGTGCAGCGACTGGGAGGCGAGCTGCACCGGGTCGGCCATGACATCGGTGCGCTGGTCGCGGTCCTTCTTGTCGTAGTCGGGGATCTTCTTGACGCCGTCGTGCAGGCCGCCCGCCAACTTCTCGGAGCCGTCGGCCAGTTTGAACATGCCGCCGTCGAGGTCGCTCGCGCCCGTCTTCAGCTTGCCGACGCCCGTGTCCAGGTCCGTGGCGCCGGTCCTGGCGGTGCCGAGGCCCGTGTGCAGCTTCTTGGCGCCCTTGGCGACGTCTCCGGCGCCCTTGTTGAGCGCGTTGACGTCCCTGACGGTCTTGTCCAGCTCCTCGTCCAGGTGCGGGGCGCGGTCGGCGAGGCCCTGGGCCTTCTTCTGGAGCGTGGCGAGGCTCGTGTCGAGCCGCTTCAGGTCGCCGTTCTGGTCCTCGACCAGCGTGTCGACGTCCCCGGCGACGGTCGAGACGTCGGCCGCGACCTCCTTGGCCTTCTTCAGCTTCGGGCACCAGGAAGGGGCCTCGGGGGCTTGCCGGCACTGCTCTTCGTAGAGGCCGTCCAGGGCGGCCGACGCCTCCTTGGCGTCGGCGGCCGCCTTGGGGGCCCGCTCGACCAGGGTGGCCAGGTTGTGGCGGACCGCCTTGGAGGAGTCGGCGACGAGCTGCGCGCTGTCGCCGAGGGTCTTGCCGTTGTCCTTCAGATACGGCCGCACCTTGGCCGCCTCGCCGTTGACGCGGTCGGCCAGCTTCCGCGTGCCGTCCGCGACGCGGCGCGAGCCGTCCTCCAGGTCGCCCGCGCCGGTGTGCAGCTTCCCGATGCCCGAGGCGAGGTCCCCGCTGCCGTCCTTGGCGTTCTTCAGGCCGTCGACGAGGTCCTTGGAGCCCTTCTTCGCCTTTCCGATGCCGCCTTCGAGCTTGTCGGCGCCCTTGGCCGCCTTCGCCGTCGCCCCGTGGATGTCGGAGAACGAGATGAAGATCTTGTCGAGGAAGCCGCGCGAGGCCTTCGTGGAGGCCGCCGTGCGGACCTCCGAGAACACCGTGCGGGAGATCTGCCCGACGATGTAGTTGTTCGCGTCGTTCGTGCGGACCTGGAGGGCCCCCGCCGCCGGAGAGGCGCCCGAGCTCGACGCGACGCGCTCGCTGAAGTCCGACGGCATGGTCAGCGAGAGGTAGTACGTGCCGTCCTCGACGCCCTCGCGGGCCTCGGCGGAGCTCACCTCGCGCCAGTCGAAGGTCTCGCTGTCGCGCAGCTTCTTGACGATGCCGTCGCCCGCCGCGAGCTTCTTGCCGTCGACCGTGGCGCCCTTGTCGTCGTTCACGAGGGCCACGGGGATCCGGTCGAGGCGGCCGTAGGGATCCCAGAACGAGCACAGGTACAGCGCGCCGTACAGCAGGGGGAGCAGCAGGAGCGCGACGAGTGCCGCGCGCGGGAGCCTGCCCCTGCCGAAGCGCTTGAGCTCAAGCGCGGCGAGCTTCGGGGAGCGCATCCGCCGTCTCCTTGTCGTCGGTGGGGTCAGTGGAGTCAGTAGGGCTGGAGGGGGCGGTCCGCTCGGCGGGGGAGGGCGCGGTGCCGGACGTGCTGCCCGCCACCGTCGATACGACGACCGCGCCCTCGGGGGCCTCGCTGCACACGGCCACGACCGTCGTCCCGCGCGCGGCGACGGACCGCAGCAGGTCCCAGGCGGCGTCCCGCTCGGCGTCCGACAGCTTGAGGTCGGTGTCGTCGACGCCGAGCAGCCGGGGGCGCCCGATGAGCGCGAGCGCCACCGAGAGCCGCAGCGCGTCGAGGCGCTCCAGGTCCCGCACCGACGTCCGCGAGCCCTTGGGGAGCGCGCCGGCGTCGAGCCCGGCGGCCCTGAGCGCGGTGTCGATCCGCAGCCGGGACTCGGTCGCCCGCTCGCTGTGCGGGCGCAGCAGCCCGCGCAGCGAGCCCTCGTACCGCCGCTCCAGGAGCGCGCGCTCCCGCAGGTGCTCGGCGACGGTCAGCGCGGGGTCGAGGTCGTTGACGCCGGGGACCGGGCCGAGCGCGCTGATCCGGCGCACCGCGGCGAGCTGCCCGGGCAGCCGGGCGCGGCCCACGGACGCCGTGCCCTCGGTGGTCCGCATGCGCCCCGTGAGGGCGAGCAGCAGACAGGTGCGGCCGGACCCGGAGGGGCCTTCGACGGCGATGAGCGCGCCCGGCTCCGCCGTGAAGCCGATGCCACGGAACGCCCAGCCCCGTGGTCCCTGGAGTCCGAAGTCCGCCGCACTGACGGCGGCGCCGTGCGAACCGTTCACGGTCTTCCTCGCCTTTCCACGTCGTCCGAAGCGTGTGAGCCGAAAAGCCGGGCAAGCCCAAAGGCCGGGCAAGTCGGCGAGCCGAGCCGCCGGGCCGAGACGCCGGGCCGGGCCGCCGGGCCGGGCCGAGCCGAGTCGTCGAGCCGAGTCGAGCCGAGCCGAGAGTTTTTGAACTGACCAGTCAGTACAAAAGGTAGCCCGAACCCCCGATCGAGGCAAAGGGCCAGGTCAGCGCGATTGTCAGTGGCGTACCCCACGATGGGCACATACGGCCACTGCGCCGTCACACAGACGACAGGAGGTTCGTCATGGCCCGTTCGCACGCAGCGGCCGCCGCACACCGGCGCCGCGCCGCAGGCCCTGCCCCCTCACTGACCGGTCCGGCGAGCGACGTGCACCCCGTCCTGCGCCGCGCCACGGCCCCGCCCGCCGCCCTCGAACTGCTCGCCCAGGCCCGCGCCGGACTCGACGAGGCCGCCCGCCTGGACCCTCCGAACGAGCGCTATGCCACGGCCCACCTGGCCGCCCTGCGCACCGCGGCCGCGGTCCTCGCCGCCCGCGGCCGCCCCGAGCTCAACCCCCGGCGCAGGCAGCGCATCCGCAGCGCCTGGGAAGTGCTGCCCGAGATAGCCCCCGAGCTGACCGAGTGGAGCGCCCTGTTCGCCTCCGGAGCCGCCCGCAGGGCCCGCGCGGAAGCGGGCATCCAGGGTGCGGCCAGCGTCCGCGACGCCGACGACCTGCTGCGCGACGCGGCGATGTTCCTGCGCATCGTCGAGCGGATGCTGGTCCTCCAGCCGGTCCTTCCGCAAGCGCGCCAGGAGTCACCGGATGCGGGCTGACCTGGGCGTGCGCCACGCGGCCCGTGAGCGGCCCCGCGGCGCGCGCCCGGCCCGGGCGCGCCCGGGTGCCGACGCGAGCGGCCGCCCGCGCCGCCCGCCCCCGTGGATGCCGGGGCACGGCTCCGAAGGCAATAGGGTGGGACCGCCCGTACCCGAACAGCCCGCCGACACCCAGGCGGAGCCGCGCCGAGGAGTCAACTGCCGTGTCGGACCCGATGCGCCCGCCCGCCTCCCCCCGTCACCCGCAGACGGCGTCGCTGCGCTCCGACCCCCCTCGCCCGCGCGCTTCCCTCCGTACCGCCGTGGTCTGGGACGTCCTGAAGGACGCCCTCGACCGCCGGGTCAAGGCCACCGCGGGCGACGCCCCCGGGGGCCTCGAGGTCCTGGACACCGGCGGCGGCAGCGGCAACTTCGCGGTGCCCGTGGCCCGCCTCGGCCACCGCGTCACGGTCGTCGACCCCAGCCCCAACGCGCTCTTCGCGCTGGAGCGCCGCGCCGCCGAGGCGGGCGTGGCCGACCGCGTGCGCGGCGTCCAGGGCGACGTGCACGGCCTCTTCGACGTCGTCGAGCGCGGCGGCTACGACGCGGTGCTCTGTCACGGCGTCCTGGAGTACGTGGACGACCCGGCCGAAGGCGTGCGCAACGCCGTCGGCGCGCTGCGCCCCGCCGGCGTCCTGAGCCTGCTCGCCGCGGGCCTCGGCGGCGCCGTCATCGCCCGGGCCCTCGCCGGTCACTTCACCGAGGCCCACAAGGCGCTCGAGGACCCGGCCGGGCGCTGGGGCGAGGGCGACCCGGTGCCGCGGCGCTTCACCGCCGAGCAGCTCACCGAGCTGGTCGAGGGCGCGGGCCTGCGGGTGGGCGGCGTGCACGGCGTGCGGGTCTTCGCCGACCTCGTGCCCGGCGTCCTCGTCGACACCGAGCCCGGCGCCCTGGAAGCCCTCCTGAAGCTGGAGGCGGCGGCCGCCGAGCTGTCCGCGTTCCACTCCGTGGCCACCCAGCTGCATGTGCTCGGCGAGACGCCCGAGGCGAGCGGGGCCTGAGCTCCGACCGGCCGCTGGGACTCCTGTGATACCTGGGGCTACCACGCTGATCAGGGACGCAGCAGCGCATGGAGTACGCCACAGGCCCCCCGAACGGGCTACGGGCGCCGTATGATCGAGGGACACCGTCCGGCATGACAGACCGGCCGCTGGGGAATGCAGGCTTCAGCGAGCCGGAGCGACCTGACGGTCCGGTTTGGCGAAGTTGGCGCAGAGGGGCGGGTTTCACGGGGGCGATTCCCTGCCTATCCTGAAGGGGACCCCCCGGTCGCCCCGGCGACTGCACGATGAGGAGGACTCCGTGCCGCTCTCGGAGCACGAGCAGCGCATGCTCGAGCAAATGGAGCGAGCGCTGTACGCCGAAGATCCCAAGTTCGCGACAGCGCTTGAGGGAAGCGGGCTGCGTACGTACACCCGGAAGCGGGTCTACCAAGCGGTCGCGGGCTTCCTGGTGGGTATCGCCCTTCTCATGGCCGGAATGGTCGCCCAGCTGATCTGGGTGAGCGTGGTGGGATTCCTCGTCATGCTGGGATGCGCGGTGCTCGCCGTCACCGGTTGGCGCAAGGCGCCCAAGCCGGGCGAGCAGGCCCCCGGCACCCCCAGTGCAACCGCTGCCCCGCACGGGCGGCGGCAGCATCAGCCCAGGCAGCGGCGGTCCATGATGGACCGCATCGAGCAGCGTTGGCAGCGCCGCAGGGACGAGCAGCAAGGCGGCCAATAGCCTCCGATGATTCCCCGCCGCGCCTGACTTCTGTCGTGCCCAAGGCCCGGTCGCGCATCGTGCGCGCCGGGCCTTGTCGCTGCCCGCGTCCTGGCTGAGTCCTGCCCGAAGTCCTGTCAGCCGCCGTACTCGCCGATCCCGCGCCCCCGTGATCCGGACGGCCCCACCACCCCGGACGCCCCGAAGATCCAGTGGGCGCACTGGTGGCCCCGCCCGGGACCCAGCCCCCTCCGGCGTTTGCTCGCGCATGTGCACTCGCACATCGGTTGATGGTGAAGGGTCCACACACATGTGTGGGGTGACCGCAGGAACGCGGTCACCCCACACATGTTTCGGGCCAGGCCAGGACGGCCGGACCCGGGGGCTCAGCCCCCTTCGCGCGCCGCGGGGCGGGCGGGCCACCGCTTGGCCAGACGGCGCTGGCACCGGGCGCGCAGCGCCGTCCAGCGCTCCGAGAGGGACCACATCACCCGCGCGGCCGAACGCGGCGCGAGCGTCGCCCGCAGCCGGGCCGAACGGCTCGCCGAGGCGCGCAGCCCCTCCCGCAGCCGCCGCACGTCGTCGGGCAGCCCCGTCGTCAACCGCGGCTGCGGCGCGTACAGGACCTGCTCCACCGCCGCCGCGACCCGGTGCACGGACGCCGCGGCGCCCGCTTCAAGGCCGCCGACGCGGACGATCCGGGCCGCCGCCTTCCGCGGTGTCTGGGACTCGTCCGGCGGGATGCCGTGGTCCCACGCGGTGTCCGTGACCTCCAGCCAGGCCGCGAGGGTCCGCGTCGCCGCGTCCGTCTCCGTGCGCCCGCCGACGCCGAGCCGCACCGCGCGCACCCGCGTCCGCCACAGCAGCGGCAACAGGGGCACCAGGAGCACGGCCAGGCCCGCCAACGAGCCGCCCACGATCATCCCGATCGGCGGCCCGCCGTCGTCGGAGCCCGTCGCGAGCAGCGGCAGCGCGCTGTTGCAGCCGCCCGCCTGACGCTGGTCGCGCGGGCAGTCCGAGGACTGCGAGGGCTGCGGGGACTCAGCCGCCGACGTGGACGGCTCGGGCGCCGCCGGGTCGTCGGCGTCGTCGGTCGGCGCCTGGTCACGGGCGTAGTCCGGCACGGAACCGCGGGACGGCGTCGGCTCGAAGCGGGTCCAGCCCACGCCTTCGAAGTACAGCTCGGGCCAGGCGTGCGCGTCCCGGAGCCCCACCGACATGGTGCCGTCCGCCTGCGCGGAGCCCGGCGTGAAGCCCACGGCCACGCGCGCCGGAATGCCCAGCGTGCGCGCCATCGACGCCATGGCGAAGGAGAAGTGGACGCAGAAGCCCTCCTTCTGGTCCAGGAAGCGCGCGATCGCCGAGGGACCGCTGCCCGCGCGGACCTGCGTGTTGTACGTGAAGCCGCCGTCGGAGGCGAACCAGTCCTGGAGCTTCACCGCCCGCTCGTGGTCGTTCGCCGTGCCCCGGGTGATCCTGCGGGCCGTCTCGCCCACCACCGCGGGCAGCGTGTCCGGCACCTTGGTGAACTCCCGCTTCACGGCGTCGGGCGGCGGGGGCGCGGCCGCGAGCTGCTCGGCCGTGGGCTCCACGACCAGGCTGTTGACGGAGTACTGCACGCCCCGCGTGGTCTGCCCGCGGTCGCCGACCACGGCGCGGCCCACGGGCTCGTACCGCCAGCGCCCGTCGATGCGGACCTGGCTCGCCGGGTACGGCATGGGCAGCCAGTTCTGCGCGTAGCCCTCCGCCGCCGAGATGTTCGTCTGGATCTCGGTCCTGCGGACTGTGGGGGACAGGCCCGGCGGGTCCGGCAGGCGCGAGGGGATGTCCTCGATGTCCCGGACGGTGGTCTTCCACGTCGTCCCGTCGAACTGGTCGAGCGAGACGATCCGCAGATACATCTCCTGCGAGTTCTTCGCATTCGTGCGGTACGAGATGACCTCGCGGTCCTCCGGCTGGTTCAGGCTGTCCTGCAGCGCGACCAGCGGGTTCACCGCGGAGATCGTGCCGCCTCCGCCGCGGCCGCCGCCCCCCGGCCCGTTCGAGTCGTCCAGGAGGCCGCCGTCGAGGGCGGGCAGCGCGAGCGGCACCACCAGGGCGACGCCCAGGGCGACCGCGCCGATGCGGCGGCCCGTGCGCACCGGGGCGAGGGCGCCGCCGTCGCCGTCCAGGCCCGCCGAGACCCGGCCGGGCGGCCGGGCCGCCCCGCCGAAGACCCGCCCCCACTGCGAGAGCCGGTCCCGGCCCTCCGCGAGGAGCAGCAGCAGATACCCGGCGGCCGCGAGCAGGAACCACAGCCACCCGGCGCCGTCCTCGGCGAGGCCCGCCGCGATCGAGTACAGGGCGAGCAGCGGCAGTCCCGCCGGTGCCGCCGTGCGGAACGTCACCGCGAGGGCGTCCACCAGGAGCCCGACCACGAGCACGCCGCCGACCAGCATCAGCCGGATGCCGTCGGTGAGCGGCGCCGGGATCGCGTACCGTCCGACGTCGTCGCCGCCCGCCTCCAGGAGCAGGCCGAAGTGCCGGAACACCTCGGGGGTGGGGACCACCCCGGCGAGCGCCTGCTCCCGGCCGAAGACCAGCGTCAGGAGCAGCAGGGTGACCAGGGCCTGCACGGCCACCGTCAGCGGCCGGGCGAGCGGCACCCGCCGGGCCAGGCCGCCCACGCCGCTCTGCAGCGCGAGCAGGATCGCCGCCTGCACCAGCCAGCCCGACTCGTCGACGAGCGGCAGCATCGCGCCCGACGCCATCAGCGTCGCGGCGGCCGCGCACAGCGCGAGTCGCGTACGCCCGCTCATGACCATCCCCCTGTTCCGCCCGCCGTCGGGGCCGTGCCCGCCGCCGGGGCCGCGCCCGCGCTGGTGCGCAGGTGGTCCGCCTGGCGCCACAGGTCGACCAGTGGCACCCCGGGTGGCACGACGACCGCCGTCCAGCCCGCCTCGTGCAGCAGCCGCAGCCGGTCCGCGGCCTGCGCGGACGGCGGTGCGCCCGCGCCCCGCAGCCAGGCGTGGCTGTCCGTGAGGAAGGCGACCGCCGCGCCGCTGCGCTGGCGCATCTTGGCGATCACCGTGGCCTGCTCCTCGTCCAGGTCGCCGATGAAGGCCACGAGGAGGCCTTCGTTGCCGCCGCGGAGCACGTCGTACGCGCGCGAGAGGCCCGCGCCGTCCGAGTGGTCGATCACGGCGAGCGTGTCCATCATCAGCCCGGCCGAGTCCGCCGACTCCTGGCTCGCGCCCGCGAAGCCGTCGGCGCCCTCACCGGGCAGCGAGTTGCCCGTGTCCGTCAACAGACGTACGGAAAAGCCCCGTTCGAGCATGTGCACCAGCGTGGAGGCGGCGCCCGAGACGGCCCACTCGAAGGCCGAGTCCGGGCCCGCGCCCTGGTAGGCCACCGCGCGGGTGTCCAGGAGCACCGTGCAGCGGGAGCGCTGCGGCTGCTCCTCGCGGCGCACCATCAGCTCGCCGTAGCGCGCGGTGGAGCGCCAGTGGACGCGGCGCAGGTCGTCGCCGTAGCGGTAGCCGCGCGGAATGACGTCGTCCTCGCCCGCGAGGGCGAGCGACCGGTGCCGTCCGTCGCCGTACCCCTTGGCCTCGCCGGTCAGCCGCACCGCCGGGAGCGCCTCCACGCGCGGGACCACCGTCAGCGTGTCGTACGTGGAGAAGGACCTGGTCAGCTCGCACATCCCGAAGGGGTCGGTGAGGCGCAGCTGGAGCGGGCCCAGCGGATAGCGGCCGCGCAGGTCCGAGCGGACGCGGTAGGACACCTCGCGGCGGCCGCCCGGCTCCACCCGGTCGAGCACGAACCGCGGCCGCGGCCCGAGCACGTACGGAACGCGGTCCTGGAGCATCAGCAGGCCCGTGGGCAGCCGCGAGACGTTCTCCATCCGCAGGTGCACGCGCGCCTCCGAACCGGCGGGCACGCGCGCGGGGGAGAGCCGGCGGCTGCCCGCGACGCGGTAGCGCGTGCGGTACAGCACGGCGGAGCACACCAGCGGCAGGGCCGCGAGCAGCAGTCCGACCCGCAGCAGATCGCCCTGGCCGAGCACGTAGGCGCAGACGGCGGCGGCGATGCCCGCCGCGAAGAAGGAGCGGCCCCGGGTGGTGAGCCCGGCGAGCGCCGTGCGCAGCCCGCCCCGCTCGCCCCTGTCTCCCCCGTCCCCTGAGCCGCCGGGGCCGTCGGGGCGCTCCGACGGCCTCCCCCCGGCCGTCATCACAGCCTCCGGGCGCCGGGCGGCTGCTGACCGAAGAACCCCTGGCCGGGCTGCTGGGCCGCCGGGACCGGGGTGCGCTGGAGGATCTCCAGGACGACCGATTCGGCCGTGCGGCGGTTCAGCTGGGCCTGGGCCGTGGGCAGCAGCCGGTGGGCGAGGACGGCGACGGCCAGCGCCTGCACGTCGTCCGGCAGCGCGAAGTCACGGCCGCTGAGCGCCGCGGACGCCTTGGCGGCCCGCAGCAGGTGCAGGGTCGCGCGCGGCGAGGCGCCGAGTCTCAGGTCGGGGTGGTTGCGCGTGGCGCCGACCAGGTCGACCGCGTACCGCCGCACGGCCTCGGCGACGTGGACCGTGCGGACCGCGTCGATGAGCTTCACGATGTCGTGCGCGTGCGCCACCGGCTGGAGGTCGTCCAGCGGGGAGACGCCGCCGTGCACGTCCAGCATCTGCAGCTCGGCCTCGGGGCCCGGATAGCCGATCGAGACGCGCGCCATGAAGCGGTCGCGCTGCGCCTCGGGCAGCGGATAGGTGCCCTCCATCTCCACCGGGTTCTGCGTGGCCACCACCATGAACGGGCTGGGCAGTTCGTACGTCTGCCCGTCGATGGTGACCTGGCGCTCCTCCATGGACTCCAGGAGCGCGGACTGCGTCTTCGGGGACGCGCGGTTGATCTCGTCGCCGATCACGATCTGCGCGAAGATCGCTCCCGGCTTGAACTCGAAGTCACGGCGCTGCTGGTCCCAGATGGACACACCCGTGATGTCCGACGGCAGCAGGTCCGGCGTGAACTGGATACGCCGCACCGAGCAGTCGATGGACCGCGCGAGCGCCTTGGCGAGCATGGTCTTGCCCACGCCCGGAACATCCTCGATGAGCAAGTGCCCCTCGGCGAGGAGCACGGTCAGCGAAAGCCGTACGACCTCCGGCTTGCCCTCGATCACACCCTCGACCGACCCGCGGACACGCTCCGCCGTGGCGGTCAGATCTGTCAGGCTCGCTCGATCGTCATAGGTCGTCACCCGGCCCTCCTCGGCCCTTCCCCACGCTCGGCAAGGAGCAAGGGACACCTCTTTTCATGGTTCCCCGGGCCGACACTCGCGTGCGGACCGGCCCACCCCGAAACACGGACACCACGCGTGAATGGTTCAGCGCGGTGCCACACAGGCATTCTTGTTGGGCATACCGGTTCGTGTCACTTGCCTGTGGATAACTGGCGCCGTTATGTCGGATCTTGCGGTGTTTCAGGTGCCGGAAATTGTCCGGTACCCGGTACCTCTGCGTCACACACTGTCGCTTTGGTCACGCGGCTCACCGAGCCGCGCACCGGCGGGGCGGCACCGCTCCCGGGCGGCACCGTCCCGCTCGGGCGGACGGACGCGTCAGCGCGTCAGGCGGGGTCGATCTCGCGCAGCAGGCCCGTGTGCACGTCGAAGACGAATCCGCGCACGTCGTCGGCGTGCAGCAGGAACGGCGAGGTGCGCACCCGCTGCATCGACTGGCGCACGTCCTGGTCGACGTCGCGGAAGGACTCCACGGCCCACGACGGCCGCTGTCCGACCTCCATCTCGAGGTCGTGCCGGAACTCCTCGGTGAGGGACTCGAGGCCGCAGCCCGTGTGGTGGATGAGGGCCACGCTGCGGGTGCCGAGCGCGCGCTGGCTGATCGTCAGCGAGCGGATGACGTCGTCGGTGACGACGCCGCCGGCGTTGCGGATGGTGTGGCAGTCGCCGAGTTCGAGCCCGAGTGCGGCGTGCAGGTCGAGGCGGGCGTCCATGCAGGCCACGACCGCGACCCGGAGGACGGGCCGGGCGTCCATGCCGGGGTCGGTGAAGCGCGCCGCGTAGCGCGTGTTCGCGTCGACCAGGCGGTCGGTGACGGTGCCGCCCTCGTGCGCACCGCCGGTGGGTATGGCGCCTTCGGGCTCAGTGGGGAGGGATGCGGAAGTCGTCATGACTATGACGGTAGTGGTCACAGCGGGTGCGGGCCCGTTGTGAGAGGGGACAAAGAACATCATTGAACGTTGTTGTGAGGTAACCCACAGGAGTGGGCGCGCGGCGGCCGAACGGGTGAAACCGCGCGGATCGCCGACGGGATTCCGGTCGGGCCGCGCCGCGCAGGCCGGTTGATTGACCGCGAGACAGGGTGGACTAAAGTGACGCGAAGCGGGAGCGGAGACCTGCTCCCCGCTGGTACATCCGGAGATTCGCAGAATTCCCCACGTGCGTGGCGCGTACGTACGGCTCGGCCTCCTCCCGCTCCCGGTCGGCTGACGCCGCCCCCCGGCGCCGGCACACCGGTTCCCCTTCGTCGAGCGGGCGGGGACCCGGCGGTGCGTACGGCGCCCGCCGGACCTGAGAGGGCCCCTTGAGCAGCAGTCGACATGTCCCGGTGATGCTCCAGCGGTGTCTTGACCTGCTGGCCCCGGCACTCGCACGGCCGGGGGCCGTCGTCGTCGACTGCACCCTCGGCCTCGGCGGCCACAGCGAGGCCCTCCTCGCCGCCTTCCCCGAGGCCCGCCTCATCGCCCTGGACCGCGACAAGGAGGCGCTGCGCCTGTCCGGCGAGCGGCTCGCGCCCTACGGCGAGCGCGCGACCCTCGTCCACGCGGTCTACGACGAGCTGCCCGAGGTGCTCGACCGGCTCGGCGTCCCGCGCGTGCAGGGCGTCCTGTTCGACCTCGGCGTCTCCTCCATGCAGCTCGACGAGGCGGACCGCGGCTTCGCCTACGCCCAGGACGCGCCCCTCGACATGCGCATGGACCAGACGACGGGCATGAGCGCCGCCGAGGTCCTCAACACCTACCCCCCGGGCGAGCTGGTCCGCATCCTGCGCGCGTACGGCGAGGAGAAGCAGGCCAAGCGGATCGTGTCCGCCGTCGTGCGCGAGCGCGACAAGGAGCCCTTCAGCAACAGCGCCCGGCTCGTCGAGCTGATCCGGGACGCGCTGCCGCAGGCCGCCAAGCGCACCGGCGGCAACCCCGCCAAGCGCACCTTCCAGGCCCTGCGCATCGAGGTCAACGGCGAGCTGAGCGTCCTGGAGCGGGCCATCCCCGCGGCCGTGAAGGCGCTCGCCGTGGACGGCCGCATCGCCGTCCTGTCGTACCACTCCCTTGAGGACCGCCTGGTCAAGCAGGTGTTCGCGGCCGGTGCCGCGACGACGGCGCCGGCCGGCCTGCCGGTCGTGCCCGAGGAGTACCAGCCGCGGCTCAAGCTGCTCACGCGCGGTGCCGAACTGCCCACCGAGGAGGAGATCGCGGAGAACCGCAGAGCCGCGCCCGCGCGGCTGCGCGGGGCGCAGCGCATCCGCGAGGACGTCACTCGGTGAGAGGCGTCCACGAGGTGCCCGCGGGAGAGAGCGCCCGCGCGGACCGCGGTGGCGAAGGGTCCGCATGACCGAGGTGGCTTCGTGAAGGAGGTGGCTCCGTGAGCAAGAGACCGCAGCTGCGGGGGAGGGCGGCGCGGCTCGCGCGGCTGCTGCCCGCGGGCCCGAGCCAGGCCGCCCGCACCCCTTTCATGCTCCTGGTCGTACTGCTGCTCGGCGGCGGCCTGATCACGCTCCTGCTGCTCAACTCCTCGCTCAACGAAGGGTCCTTCCAGCTCAGCAAGTTGAAGAAGGAGACCCAGGAGCTCACCGACGAGGAGCAGCAGCTCCAACGGGACGTCGACGAGCATGCCGCCCCGGAGGCGCTCCAGCGCCGCGCCCGTGAGCTCGGCATGGTCCCCGGCGGCGACCCGGCCTTCCTGAACCCCGACGGCACCGTCCGCGGGGTGCCCGGCGCCGCGCCGGGGCCGTCCGCCCTGCGCGAGTCCGCGGCCCGCCCGCCCGCGCCGCTGCCCCCTGCGGCCCCGGCGCCCCAGGCCCCCGAGGCGCTGCCCACCCCCGGGGCCGTGCCGTCCCCGGCGCCCAGCCCCGCCGCCGTACCGCCCGCGAGCGGCACCGCGCCGGGCGCGGTGCCGCCCCCTTCCGCGAAGCCCGCCCCCACGACCTCCGGCAGGTGACGTAAGTGACGGACCGTCAACCGCCGCCCCGGCGCCGCGTCCCCGGACCGGCCCGCCCCGTCCGGCCCGCGCGCGGCGGCGGGCCGCGCCGCCCCCAGCAGGGCCCGCGGCAGGGCCGCGGCCCGCGCCCGGCCGCGGCCCGGGCCAAGCCGCTGCGCCTGGGCAGCCCCCGGCCGCGGCTCCGCCTGGTCAGCCTCGCCCTGACCCTGGTGATGCTGGCGTTCGTGGTGCGGCTCCTCCAGGTGCAGGCCGTCGACGCCGACGCGTACGCCGCCAAGGCGGAGAAGAACCGGTACTCCAGCCACAAGATCGCCGCCGAGCGCGGGGCCATCACCGACCGCAGGGGCGTCGAGCTCGCCACCAGCGTGGACGCGTACGACATCACGGCCGACCCCACGCTCTTCACGGCCGAGGAGACGAAGATCAAGGACGCGCCCGAGCAGGCCGCGGCCCTGCTCGCGCCGATCGTCGACGAGGACACCGACGTCCTCGCCAAGAAGCTCAGGACGCCCGACACCCGCTTCACGCTGCTCGCCCGCCGCGAGACCCCGCAGGTGTGGAAGCAGATCAAGGACCTGCGCGCCACGCTCGCCGACAAGGCGAACGCCGACGCCGAGGCGGTCAACGTCCTCGCCGGCGTCTTCGCCGTGCCCACCAGCAAGCGCGTGTACCCGAACGACGACCTGGCCGCCGGGATACTGGGCTGGGTCAACGCCGACGGCAAGGGCGGCGGCGGCATCGAGCAGCAGCTCGAGAAGGACCTCGCGGGCAAGCGCGGCGAGATCCGCTACGCCCAGTCCGGCGGCCGCCAAGTCCCGACCGCGGGCACCAACGAGAAGCCCGCCGTGCCCGGCTCGGACGTCGAGCTGACCATCGACCGCGACATCCAGTGGGCCGCGCAGGACGCCATCACCGAGCAGGTCAGGAAGTCCCGGGCGGACCGCGGCTACGTGGTCGTGCAGGACACCCGCACCGGCGAGGTCCTCGCCATGGCCAACGCGCCCGGCTTTGACCCCAACGACCTGTCGCGGGCCGCGAGCGGCAGCCTCGGCAACGCGGCGGTGCAGGACGCCTACGAACCGGGTTCCACCGCCAAGGTCATGTCGATGGCCGCCGTCCTGGAGGAGAACGCGGCGACGCCGCACACCCGGGTCACCGTCCCCAACCGGCTGCACCGCGGCGACCGGCTCTTCCAGGACGACATCGACCACCCGACCTGGTACCTCACGCTCAACGGCGTGCTCGCCAAGTCCAGCAACATCGGCACGATCCTCGCCACCGGCGAGCTGGGGAACACCCAGCGGCAGGTGAACCGGACCCTCTACGCGTACCTGCGGAAGTTCGGCATCGGCAAGCCCAGCGGACTCGGCTTCCCGGGCGAGACCAAGGGCATCCTCGCGCCGCCCGACAAGTGGTCGACCTCGCAGCAGTTCACCATCCCGTTCGGCCAGGGCGTGTCCATCAACGCCATGCAGGCGGCCTCCGTGTACTCGACCATCGCCAACGACGGCGTACGGATCGAGCCCACGCTCGTGCGCGGCACCAAGGGGCCCGACGGCCGCTTCACGCCCGCGTCCGCGCCCGGGAAGAACCGCGTCGTCAGCAAGAAGACCGCGAACACCGTCGCGCGGATGCTGGAGTCCGTCGTCGACGACGAGGAAGGCACCGGTACGAAGGCGCGCATCCCCGGCTACCGCGTCGCGGGCAAGACCGGCACGGCCAACCGCGTCGACCCGCAGACCGGCCGCTACCGCGGCTACACCTCGTCCTTCGCCGGGTTCGCGCCCGCCGACAAGCCGCGCGTCACCGTGTACTGCGTCATCCAGAACGCCAAGAAGGGCAGCTACTTCGGCGGCCAGATCTGCGGACCCATCTACAAGAAGGTCATGCAGTTCTCCCTGAAGACCCTCCAGGTGCCGCCCACCGGCCACACGCCCGCCCGCCTCCCGGTCACCTTCACCCCGGGGAAGACCGAGACCCCCGGCCGTCCCCCGGCCGCCGACAAGCCGGGCCGCTGAGCGGGATCCGCCGTGACGACGATCACCCCGGATCCGGGGAACCGCACACCAGGGCCCCTCCCTTTTGGCCCCAGCGGGGGTACGCCCGGTACGCTCACCGCCGTGCCACACGCTGATCAGTCCCAAACCACCCAGAAGGACGCTCCCGTGAACTATCCGGGACCGCCGAGGCCGGCCCAGGTCTCCGCCACCCCTCTCGCGGAGCTCGCCGATCAGCTGGGGGCCGCGGTCCCGGGCACCGCGCCGGGCGCCACCGGCGTCACCGGCATCACCCACGACTCGCGCGCCGTGCGCCCCGGCGACCTGTACGTCGCGCTGCCCGGCGCCCGCATGCACGGCGCCGACTTCGTCGCCCAGGCCGCCGACCACGGCGCCGCCGCCATCCTCACCGACCCGACGGGCGCCGAGCGCGCCGCCGCCACGGGCCTGCCGGTCCTCGTCGTCGAGGACCCGCGCGGCCGCATGGGCGAGCTGGCCGCCACGGTGTACGGCCACCCGGGCCGCGACCTGCTCCAGATCGGCATCACCGGGACGTCCGGCAAGACGACGACCGCGTACCTCATGGAGGGCGGGCTGCGGCAGGTCCGCAGCACCGGCCTGATCGGCACCGTCGAGATGCGCATCGGCGACGAGCGGATCAAGTCCGAGCGCACCACGCCCGAAGCCACCGACCTGCAGGCGCTGTTCGCGGTGATGCGCGAGCGCGGCGTCCAAGCGGTCGCGATGGAGGTCTCCAGCCACGCCCTGGTACTCGGGCGCGTGGACGGCTGCGTGTTCGACGTGGCCGTGTTCAACAACCTGAGCCCGGAGCACATGGAGTTCCACTCCGACATGGAGGACTACTTCCGGGCCAAGGCGCAGCTGTTCACGGAGCGCCGCGCGCGGCTCGGCGTCGTCAACTACGACGACGAGTACGGCCGCAGACTCCTGGCCGAGTCCGAGGTGCCGGTCACCAGCTTCTCCGCCGAGGGCCACCCGGACGCCGACTGGCGCGCCGAGGACGTCCAAGTGGGTCCGCTGGACTCCACGTTCACCGCCGTCGGCCCCAAGGGTGAGCGGGTCTCCGCGAAGTCGCCGCTGGCGGGCCCGTTCAACGTCGCCAACACGCTCGCCGCGATCGTCGCGCTCGCCGTCGCCGGGATCGACCCGCAGACCGCGGCCGACGGCATCGGCGCGGTACCCGGGGTCCCGGGCCGCCTGGAGCGCGTCGACGCCGGCCAGGACTACCTCGCGGTCGTCGACTACGCCCACAAGACGGACGCCGTCGAATCGGTCCTGCGCGCGCTGCGCAAGGTCACCGAGGGCAAGCTGCACATCGTGCTCGGCTGCGGCGGCGACCGCGACCAGACCAAGCGGATGCCGATGGGCGCCGCCGCCGCCCGGCTCGCCGACACCGCCGTACTGACCTCCGACAACCCCCGCTCCGAGGACCCCCTCGCGATCCTCGCCGCCATGCTCGCGGGCGCCGCCGAGGTGCCCGCCCACGAGCGCGGCGAGGTCGCCGTCTTCGAGGACAGGGCCGCCGCGATCGCCGCGGCCGTCGCCCGCGCAGAGCCCGGCGACACCGTCCTCGTCGCGGGCAAGGGCCACGAGCAGGGCCAGGACATCGCCGGGGTGGTCCGTCCCTTCGACGACCGCCAGGTGCTTCGCGAAGCTATCCAGCAAACCCAGGGATGAAGTTGTGATCGCCCTCTCCCTCGCCGAGATCGCCACCGTCGTCGGCGGGCAGACGTACGACATACCGGATCCGTCGGTCCGGGTCACCGCGCCGGTCGTCCGGGACTCCCGTGAGGTGGAGCCCGGCAGCCTGTTCGCCGCGTTCGTCGGCGAGCGCGTCGACGGCCACGACTACGCGGCGCAGGTCGTTGCGGCGGGTGCCGTGGCCGTCCTCGCGCAGCGGCCCGTCGGCGTGCCCGCCATCGTCGTCGAGGACGTGCAGACGGCGCTCGGCGCGCTCGCCCGGCACGTCGTCGCCCGGCTCGGCGCCACCCTCGTGGCCCTCACCGGCTCCGCGGGCAAGACCAGCACCAAGGACCTGATCGCGCAGGTGCTCCAGCGCGAGGCGCCGACGGTGTGGACGCCCGGCTCGTTCAACAACGAGATCGGGCTGCCGCTGACCGCGCTGTCCGCCACCGAGGAGACCAGGTTCCTGGTCCTGGAGATGGGCGCGCGCGGCAAGGGCCACATCCGCTATCTGACCGGGCTCACGCCGCCCAAGGTCGGTCTCGTCCTGAACGTCGGCACCGCCCACATCGGCGAGTTCGGCGGCCGCGAGCAGATCGCGGAAGCAAAGGGCGAGCTGGTCGAGAGCCTCCCGGCGGACGGCACCGCGATCCTCAACGCCGACGATCCGCTGGTGCGCGCGATGGCCTCGCGCACGCAGGCGCGCGTGCTGCTCTTCGGAGAGGCCGCCGACGCCGACGTACGCGCCGAGAATGTCCGGCTCACGGAGAACGGACAGCCGGCCTTCACGCTGCACACACCCTCCGGGTGCAGCGACGTGCGACTGCGCCTGTACGGTGAGCACCACGTGTCGAACGCGCTCGCCGCGGCCGCCGTCGCCCATGACCTTGGCATGCCCGTGGACGAGATCGCCCTCGCGCTCTCCGAGGCGGGCACGCTGTCCCGCTGGCGTATGGAGGTCACCGAGCGCCCGGACGGCGTGACGGTCGTCAACGACGCCTACAACGCGAACCCCGAGTCCATGCGCGCGGCCCTGCGTGCGCTGGCCGCCATGGGCAAGGGGCGCCGCACGTGGGCGGTGCTCGGCCACATGGCCGAGCTCGGGGACGAGGGGCTCGCCGAGCACGACGCGGTCGGACGCCTTGCCGTCCGGCTGAACGTGAACAAGCTCGTGGCAGTCGGGGGCAGGGAAGCGTCCTGGCTCCAACTGGGCGCATACAACGAGGGTTCGTGGGGTGAGGAGTCGGTGCACGTGTCCGACGCACAGGCGGCGATCGACCTGCTGCGCAGCGAGCTGCGCCCAGGAGACGTCGTGCTGGTGAAGGCGTCCAGATCGGTGGGCCTCGAGAGCGTCGCGCAGACGCTCGTGGCGGACACCGCCGCCGGCACCGCGACGGGCGGAGTTGACGCCCGATGATGAAGCAAGTTCTCTTCGCGGGTGTGATCGGGCTCTTCCTGACCCTGGTCGGGACGCCCCTGCTGATCAAGCTCCTGGCACGCAAGGGCTATGGCCAGTACATCCGCGACGACGGCCCGCGCGAGCACCACAGCAAGCGCGGTACGCCGACCATGGGTGGCATCGCCTTCATCCTGGCGACCCTCATCGCGTACTTCCTGAGCAAGATCATCACGGGTGCCGAGCCCACCATCTCGGGTCTGCTCGTGCTCGGCCTGATGGCGGGCATGGGCCTGGTCGGCTTCCTCGACGACTACATCAAGATCGTCAAGCGCCGCTCGCTCGGTCTGCGTGCCAAGGCGAAGATGGCCGGACAGCTGATCGTCGGCATCGCCTTCGCCGTCATCTCGCTGCAGTTCGCCGACGGCCGGGGCCAGACCCCGGCGTCCACGAAGCTGTCGTTCGTGGAGGACTTCGGCTGGTCGATCGGCCCGGTCCTGTTCGTCGTCTGGGCGCTGTTCATGATCCTGGCGATGTCGAACGGCGTGAACCTCACCGACGGCCTCGACGGCCTCGCCACCGGCGCCTCCGTGATGGTCTTCGGCGCGTACACGTTCATCGGTGTCTGGCAGTTCCAGGAGTCCTGCGCCAACGCCCAGGACCTCACCAACCCGGCCGCCTGTTTCGAGGTCAGGGACCCGCTCGACCTGGCCGTCGTGGCCTCCGCGCTGATGGGCGCCTGCTTCGGCTTCCTGTGGTGGAACACCTCGCCCGCCAAGATCTTCATGGGCGACACCGGCTCGCTGGCCCTCGGCGGCGCGCTCGCCGGCCTCGCCATCTGCTCCCGCACGGAGATGCTGCTCGCGCTCCTCGGCGGCCTCTTCGTCCTCATCACCATGTCGGTGGTCATCCAGGTCGGCTCCTTCCGACTGACCGGTAAGCGGGTCTTCCGGATGGCACCGTTGCAGCACCACTTCGAACTCAAGGGCTGGTCCGAAGTCCTGGTCGTGGTCCGCTTCTGGATCATCCAGGGCATGTGCGTCATCGTCGGACTCGGCCTCTTCTACGCCGGATGGGCAGCCAAGAAGTGAGCGACTGGCAGGACTCCTGGAAGGGTCTGCGCGTCACCGTCGCCGGGCTCGGCGTCAGCGGTGTCAGCGCCGCCCGCGCGCTCGCGGGCCTGGGCGCCGTGGTGACCGTCGTGGACGGCGGCTCGGGCCCCGCGCTCGAGGCGCGGGCCGCGGAGCTCGCCGGGGCGGGCGTCACCGTGCGCCTCGGGGACGCGGAGACGCTGCCCGAGGGGACCGGCCTCGTCGTCACCTCGCCGGGCTGGCAGCCGCAGAGCCCGCTGTTCCTCGCCGCCGCCGAAGCGGGCGTCGACGTCGTCGGCGACGTGGAGGTCGCCTGGCGCCTGCGCGGCCCCGGTGCCGCCCCCTGGCTGGCCGTCACCGGCACCAACGGCAAGACCACGACCACCCGGATGCTGGCGTCGATCCTGCGCGCCGCGGGCCTGCGCACCGCCGCCGTCGGCAACATCGGTACGCCGATCGTCGACGTCGTGCTGGAAGACGAGGCGGCGCGCGCAGCGCGTTCGGTCGAGGGTGGTGGGCGACGGGAGGGCGACGGGGCCTACGACGTACTCGCCGTCGAGCTGTCCAGCTATCAGCTGCACTGGGCGCCCTCCTTGCGCGCGCACTCCGCCGCCGTCCTGAACCTGGCCCCCGACCACCTCGACTGGCACGGCTCCATGGAGGCGTACGCCGCCGACAAGGGCCGGATCTACGAAGGCAACCAGGTGGCGTGCGTCTACAACGCCGACGCCACCGACAAGCCGTCCACCGAGGATCTGGTCCGCGAGGCCGACGTCGAGGAGGGCTGCCGCGCCATCGGCTTCACGCTGAGCGCGCCCGCCCCCTCGCAACTCGGCGTCGTGGAGGGCATCCTGGTCGACCGTGCCTTCGTACCGGACCGCCAGAAGCAGGCCCAGGAGCTCGCCGAGGTCTCCGACGTCAGCCCGCCGGCCCCGCACAACATCGCCAACGCCCTCGCGGCGGCGGCGCTCGCCCGCGCCTTCGGCGTGGCCCCGCAGGCCGTCCGCGACGGGCTGCGGGCCTTCCGCCCCGACGCCCACCGCATCGAGCACGTCGCCGACGTGGCCGGTGTCGCCTACGTCGACGACTCCAAGGCCACCAACACCCACGCGGCCCAGGCCTCGTTGGCGGCGTACGAGTCGATCGTGTGGATCGCGGGCGGCCTCGCCAAGGGCGCGACCTTCGACGAGCTGGTCGCCGCGTCGGCGAAGCGGCTGCGCGGCGCCGTCCTGATCGGCGCCGACCGCGCCCTGATCAGGGAAGCCCTCGCGCGACACGCGCCGGAAGTGCCGGTCGTCGACCTCGACCGGACCGACACTGGGGCGATGGCCGAGGCGGTACGCCAGGCGGCACGGCTCGCAGCGCCGGGGGACACCGTCCTGATGGCTCCGGCCTGTGCGTCGATGGACATGTTCACCAACTACAACAAGCGTGGTGACGCGTTCGCGGAAGCGGTTCGCGAACTCGGCGCGAACGCCTGACACGGGCCCGGGAGGGCGCCGCCGTCAGGCACCCGGCACCGTGAGGAGGGCACGTGAAAGCGTCGGCGTTGTGGGTGTGGGGGCGTTCTCGGGTACGGCCGCGCGCCGGTCTGGGGCGGCGCTGATGGCCGGGCGCGCCCCGGTCCGTACGCCCCGTGTCCCGCGTACGCCGAAACGACCGCCCCGCCCGCGCAGCACCCCCGTGCCGCGCGAGAGCCCCGTGCGACGGCTCTACACCAGGGCCCGGCGGGCCTGGGACCGGCCGCTGACCGCGTACTACCTGATCTTCGGCGCGGCGCTGCTCATCACCGCCCTCGGCCTGGTGATGGTCTACTCGGCGTCCATGATCCAGGCGCTGCAGCTGAACCTGCCCGCCTCCTATTTCTTCCGCAAGCAGTTCGTCGCCGCGGTCCTCGGCGGCACGCTGCTGCTCGCCGCCATGCGGATGCCGGTGAAGCTGCACCGGGCGCTGTCCTACCCGATCCTCGCGGGGTCCGTCTTCCTGATGGTCCTCGTCCAGATCCCGGGGATAGGGCGCAGCGTCAACGGCAATCAGAACTGGATCTATTTGGGGGGTCCGTTCCAGCTCCAGCCCAGTGAGTTCGGCAAGCTCGCCCTCGTGCTCTGGGGCGCCGACCTGCTGGCGCGCAAACAGGACAAGCGGCTGCTCACCCAGTGGAAGCACATGCTGGTGCCGCTCGTGCCCGTCACCTTCATGCTGCTCGGCCTGATCATGCTGGGCGGCGACATGGGCACGGCGATCATCCTCACCGCGATCCTGTTCGGCCTGCTCTGGCTGGCCGGTGCGCCCACACGGCTGTTCGCGGGCGTGCTGAGCATCGCGGCCCTCCTCGGTGTGATCCTCATCA
Organism: Streptomyces sp. NRRL B-1347; assembly: GCF_000720325.1. Lineage (GTDB taxonomy): Bacteria > Actinomycetota > Actinomycetes > Streptomycetales > Streptomycetaceae > Streptomyces. The sequence goes on along the minus strand of NZ_JOJM01000024.1, from coordinate 18,611 downwards.
AGACGAGCCCCAACCGCATGGCGCGCCTGGAGTGCATCGGCGCGACCGAGCCGGGACCCGGCGACTCCTGCTGGCAGGCCGTGCACGGCATCTACGCCCTCGCCTCGGGCGGATTCTTCGGTTCCGGACTGGGCGCGAGTGTGGAAAAATGGGGTCAACTACCCGAACCGCACACCGACTTCATCTTCGCCATCACCGGCGAGGAACTCGGTCTCGCGGGGACTCTGTCGGTGCTCGCCCTGTTCGCGGCTCTAGGCTATGCGGGTATCCGCGTGGCCGGACGCACGGAGGACCCCTTCGTGAGGTACGCCGCGGGAGGTGTGACCACCTGGATCACGGCCCAGGCCGTGGTCAACATCGGTGCGGTGCTCGGCCTGCTGCCGATCGCCGGTGTCCCGCTCCCGCTGTTCTCCTACGGAGGCTCAGCCCTGCTGCCGACCATGTTCGCCGTCGGACTCCTCATCGCCTTCGCGCGACAGGATCCCGCGGCGAAGGCGGCCCTGGCCATGCGGCAACCTCGGGTGAGATGGAACACGATGCGACGGCGCGTCAAGGCGCGTTCGTCCGGAGAGCGGTGAATTTCGGTGCATGTCGTACTCGCCGGCGGGGGGACCGCCGGCCACATCGAGCCCGCGCTTGCCCTCGCAGACGCCCTGCGCAGGCAGGACCCGACCGTGGGCATCACGGCCCTCGGCACGGAGCGCGGCCTCGAGACCCGACTCGTACCCGAGCGCGGTTACGAACTCGCCCTGATCCCCGCCGTCCCCCTGCCGCGCAAGCCCACACCTGAGCTGATCACGGTGCCCGGGCGGCTGCGCGGCACCATCAAGGCGGCCGAGCAGGTCCTGGAGCGCACCAAGGCGGACTGCGTCGTCGGCTTCGGCGGCTACGTGGCGCTGCCCGCCTACCTCGCGGCCAAGCGCCGCGGCGTGCCGATCGTGGTGCACGAGGCCAACGCGCGCCCCGGCCTCGCCAACAAGATCGGCTCCCGGTACGCGGCGGCCGTCGCGGTCTCCACGCCCGACAGCAAGCTGCGCGGCTCGCGCTACATCGGCATCCCGCTGCGCCGCGCCATCGCCATGCTGGACCGCGCGCGGGTGCGCCCGGAGGCCAGGGACGCCTTCGGCCTCGACCCGAACCTGCCCACCCTCCTGGTCTCCGGCGGCTCCCAGGGCGCCCGGCGCCTGAACGAGGTCGTCCAGCAGGTGGCCCCGGTCCTGCAGCGCGCGGGCATCCAGATCCTGCACGCCGTCGGCCCGAAGAACGAATTGCCGTACGTCGAGAACATGCCCGGAATGCCGCCCTACATCCCGGTACCGTACGTGGACCGGATGGACCTCGCGTACGCGGCGGCGGACATGATGCTCTGCCGCGCGGGCGCGATGACCGTCGCCGAACTCTCCGCCGTCGGGCTCCCGGCCGCCTACGTCCCGCTGCCCATCGGCAACGGCGAACAGCGGCTCAACGCCCAGCCGGTGGTCAAGGCGGGCGGCGGACTGCTGGTCGACGACGCGGAACTGACGCCCGAATGGGTCCAGTCCCAGGTCCTTCCCGTGCTCGCCGACCCGCACCGCCTGTACGAGATGTCCCGTGCGGCCTCGGAGTTCGGGCGCAGGGACGCCGACGACCTCCTGGTCAACATGGTGCACGAGGCGATTGCGTCACGCCGCAGCGCGTGAGAAGGCAGGGGAGAGTGGCCGGACAGAAGACCGCCGAACGGCAGGGGCCCAAGTCCGGCCCGCCCCGCCCGCGCTCGCGCCGCCCCCGGCTGCCGAAGTCGCGCACCCTGATCCTGCTCGCGGCCCTGCTGTGCGTCATCGGCGGGGCCACGATCTGGGTGCTCTACGGCTCGCCCTGGCTGCGCGTGGAGCGGGTCACGGCGACCGGGACCGTGGTCCTCAAGCCGGATCGGGTGCGCGAGGTGGCGGGCATCCGCGGCGGCGGACCGCTGATTTCGGTCGACTCCGACGCCGTCGAGGAGCGGCTGCGGAGAGAATTGCCCCGTATTGACTCGGTTGACGTCATCCGCGACTGGCCCCACGGAATCACACTGAAAGTGACCGAGCGCACCCCCGCCCTGCTCATCGAGAAGGGCGGGAAGTTCGTCGAAGTGGACGCCAAGGGTGTGCGCTTCGCCACGGTCGACAAGGCCCCGAAGGGCACCCCGCGCCTTGTCCTGACACCGCATCAGTCCGGCGGCGCGGCAGCCAGCCTGCGCCGCTTCGGCCCCGACCGGCTGCGCCGGGAGGCGGTCCGGGTGGCCACGGACCTGCCCGGCGCCGTGGCAGGCGACACCACCGTGGTCAAGGTCCGGTCGTACGACTCCATCTCGCTGGAGTTGGCGGACGGGCGCACGGTCGCCTGGGGGAGCAGCGAGAACGGCCGTATGAAGGCCGAAGCCCTGAGCGCCCTGATGAAAGCCGTCCCCAAGGCACGGCACTTCGACGTGACCGTCCCCACCGCCCCCGCGTCATCGGCGAGTTGACGTACATCTGCGCAGGCCAGCACCCTGGATGGGCATTGCTACGCCTGATCACATAGGGTGAAAAGAAAAACGGGAGGTTCGGCGTGTTCGTTGAACGCGCGCCACTTGTCGACTTAGTGTCCTGTTCGGAAGAGTCCAGGGAACAGACACACTGGTAACCCTAAACTTCAGCGTTAGGGTTCGGGTCGGCGATTCGGACCGTCCCATTCGGCATCAGTCGGCGTATCGCGGCAGCGTGATACGGCGACACGTAACTCGAGGCGAGAGGCCTTCGACGTGGCAGCACCGCAGAACTACCTCGCAGTCATCAAAGTCATCGGTGTCGGCGGCGGTGGTGTCAATGCCATCAACCGGATGATCGAGGTCGGTCTCAAGGGCGTCGAGTTCATCGCCATCAACACCGACGCGCAAGCCCTGTTGATGAGCGACGCCGACGTCAAGCTCGACGTCGGCCGTGAACTCACCCGCGGACTCGGCGCCGGCGCCAACCCGGCCGTCGGCCGCAAGGCCGCCGAAGACCACCGCGAGGAGATCGAGGAGGTCCTCAAGGGGGCCGACATGGTCTTCGTCACGGCCGGTGAGGGCGGCGGCACCGGCACGGGCGGCGCGCCCGTGGTCGCCAACATCGCGCGCTCGCTCGGCGCCCTGACGATCGGTGTGGTCACCCGGCCGTTCACCTTCGAGGGCCGTCGGCGCGCGAACCAGGCGGAGGACGGCATCGCCGAGCTCCGCGAAGAGGTCGACACCCTCATCGTCATCCCGAACGACCGGCTGCTCTCCATCTCGGACCGCCAGGTCAGCGTGCTCGACGCCTTCAAGTCGGCCGACCAGGTCCTGCTCTCCGGCGTTCAGGGCATCACCGACCTCATCACCACGCCCGGCCTGATCAACCTCGACTTCGCCGACGTCAAGTCGGTCATGTCCGAGGCCGGTTCGGCGCTCATGGGCATCGGCTCGGCCCGCGGCGACGACCGCGCGGTGGCCGCCGCCGAGATGGCGATCTCCTCGCCGCTCCTGGAAGCCTCCATCGACGGCGCCCGCGGCGTGCTGCTCTCCATCTCCGGCGGCTCCGACCTCGGTCTCTTCGAGATCAACGAGGCGGCCCAGCTGGTCAGCGAGGCGGCCCACCCGGAGGCCAACATCATCTTCGGCGCGGTCATCGACGACGCGCTCGGCGACGAGGTCCGGGTCACCGTCATCGCCGCCGGGTTCGACGGCGGCCAGCCGCCGGCCAAGCGGGACAACGTCCTGGGATCGGCCTCCAGCAAGCGCGAGGAGCCCGCTCCCGCGAGCCGTCCCGCTGAATCGTCCCGCCCGGCACCGGCTTTCGGCGGCCTCGGCAGCGTCACTCCGCGCGAGGAGCCCCCGGCCCCGGAGCCGGTCGAACCGGCCCCGGTGAACGAGGCGCCCGCCTCGCCGGTGACGCCCCCGCAGGTCCCGCCGACCCGTCTGCACCAGGACAGCCAGGCCGAAGAGCTGGACGTGCCGGACTTCCTGAAGTGATAGGCGAAAGCTCCGGAACGAGCACTGTGAGCGGCGCGCACTTCGCCTTCACCGACAGGTGGGGCGGGGTGAGCGCCGTTCCGTACGAAGAGCTCAACCTCGGCGGAGCGGTCGGCGACGATCCCGACGCCGTACTGCGGAACCGCGAACTGGCCGCCAAGTCCCTGGGCGTCGCCCCGGGGCGGGTGGTCTGGATGCGCCAGGTGCACGGCCGGGACGTCGCCGTGGTCGACGGGCCCTGGCCCGCGGACCAGGAGATTCCGGCGGTCGACGCCGTCGTCACCGCCGAGCGCGGCCTGGCCCTCGCCGTACTGACCGCCGACTGCACCCCCGTACTCCTCGCCGACCCGGTGGCCGGTGTCGTCGCCGCGGCGCACGCGGGCCGTCCGGGCATGGTCGCCGGAGTGGTGCCCGCGGCCGTCGAGGCCATGGTGGGCCTGGGCGCTGAGCCCGGCCGGATCGTGGCCCGCACCGGCCCGGCCGTCTGCGGCCGCTGTTATGAAGTACCCGCGGACATGCGCGCCGACGTCGCCGCCGTGGAATCCGCGGCGTACGCCGTCACGAGCTGGGGCACACCGGCGGTCGACGTGACCGCCGGGGTGCACGCGCAGCTGGAGCGGCTCGGGGTGCGCGACCGGGAGCAGTCGCCGGTGTGCACGCTGGAGTCGGGTGACCACTTCTCGTACCGCCGCGACCGCGTCACCGGTCGGCTCGCGGGCTATGTCTGGCTGGACTGATGGGGCATGACGGACCGTAAGTCGGAACTCGCCGCAAACCTGGCGAATGTGGAACAGCGCATCGAGGCGGCCTGCGCGGCCGCCGGACGCAAGCGCGAAGAAGTGACCCTCATCGTGGTCACCAAGACCTATCCCGCGAGCGACGTACGCGCGCTCGCCGGGCTCGGTGTGCGTCATGTCGCCGAGAACCGCGACCAGGACGCGGCCCCCAAGGCCGCCGCCTGCGCGGACCTGCCGCTCAGCTGGCACTTCGTCGGCCAGCTGCAGACCAACAAGGTGCGTTCCGTGGTCGGTTACGCGGACGTGGTGCAGTCGGTGGACCGGCCGAAGCTCGTCACCGCGCTCTCGGCCGCGGCCGTCCGGGCCGGGCGGGAGGTGGGCTGCCTGCTCCAGGTCGCCCTTGACGCCGGGGAGAGCGGTCGCGGGGAGCGCGGCGGCGTGGGTCCCGGCGGAATCGAAGAGTTGGCCGGTCTCGTGGCCGACGCCCCCGGGCTCCGGCTCGACGGTCTGATGACGGTCGCGCCGCTCACCGGGGAATACGCGGGACGGCAACAGGCGGCGTTCGAGCGGCTGATGGATTTGTCGACTGCCCTGCGCGTGGCCCATCCGGCTGCGAACATGGTCTCGGCAGGTATGAGTGCGGACCTCGAACAGGCCGTTGCGGCCGGTGCGACACATGTGCGCGTCGGTACAGCGGTACTCGGAGTCCGACGCGGGCTCGGGTAACGTCGCCAGGAAGTCGGACCACAGCAGAAAATATGGTCATCCCCGCCCCTGAGCGGGGATGGCTCGTGGATCGCGGGAAGTTGGTGACGACCTCTCGATCCACCACAGAGCGGAGGACTCAGAGCATGGCCGGCGCGATGCGCAAGATGGCGGTCTACCTCGGCCTCGTGGAGGACGACGGTTACGACGGCCGGGGCTTCGACCCCGATGACGATTTCGAGCCCGAGCCGGAGCCCGAGCGCGACCGCCGGCGGCACGAACCACCGCACCAGTCGCACCAGTCCCACCTCGCGGACCGGGACTTGGAACGGGACGAATCGGTACGAGTGGTACAACCACCGGCGCAGCGCGACCCGGCGCCGCGAGCCGCTTCGCTTGCCGCTGAATCGGTACGACCGGCGCGAATCGCCCCCGTGGCATCTATCACACCTGAACGCCAGAACCTGGAGAAGAACGCACCGGTGATCATGCCCAAGGTCGTGTCCGAGCGTGAGCCCTACCGCATCACCACGCTTCACCCCCGGACCTACAACGAAGCCCGTACCATCGGGGAACACTTCCGCGAAGGCACTCCGGTGATCATGAACTTGACCGAGATGGACGACACCGACGCGAAGCGACTTGTCGACTTTGCCGCCGGTCTGGTCTTCGGTCTGCACGGCAGCATCGAGCGAGTGACGCAGAAGGTGTTCCTGTTGTCGCCTGCTAACGTCGATGTCACGGCGGAGGACAAGGCCCGTATCGCAGAGGGCGGGTTCTTCAACCAGAGCTGAGACGCAGTGCAGTAGACAGCAGCAGTACCGGACCGATACAGCGCGGATGCGACCAGAAGCAGGGGAGAGGGAAACGCGAACATGGGCGTGGTCTTGCAAGTGATCTACATCGCGCTGATGTGCTTCCTCATCGTGCTGATCTTCCGGCTGGTCATGGACTACGTCTTCCAGTTCGCCCGCTCATGGCAACCCGGCAAGGCGATGGTGGTCGTTCTGGAGGCCACCTACACTGTCACCGATCCACCGCTCAAGCTTCTGCGGCGGTTCATTCCGCCGTTGCGCCTCGGCGGCGTGGCGCTCGACCTGTCCTTCTTCGTACTGATGATCATCGTCTACATCCTGATCACCGTCGTGAGCCAGCTGTGAACGATACGGTCTTGCCGAATGCCGACGACTACGTTGAGGTGAAGAGATGCCGTTGACCCCCGAGGACGTGCGGAACAAGCAGTTCACGACCGTCCGCCTCCGAGAAGGCTATGACGAGGACGAGGTCGATGCCTTCCTCGATGAGGTCGAAGCCGAACTGACCCGCCTGCTCCGCGAGAACGAGGACCTGCGCGCCAAGCTGGCCGCGGCCACGCGCGCGGCCGCGCAGAACCAGCAGCAGGGCAACATGCGCAAGGGCCCCGAGGGCGGCCCCCAGGACCAGCGAGGTCCCGGTGCGCCCGTGCCCGCCGCAATATCGGGTCCGCAGCCGGTTCCGCCGCAGCAGCAGATGGGCGGCCCGATGGGCGGCCCGCCGCAGCTTCCCGGCGGTGCGCCGCAGCTGCCCGCAGGCCCCAGCGGGCACGGCCCGCAGGGCGGTCCGCAGGGTCCCGGCCCGATGGGTCAGGGTCCCATGGGCCAGGGCCCGATGGGTCAGGGCCAGATGGGCCAGGGTCAGATGGGCGGCCCCATGGGCGGTCCCATGGGTGGCCACGGCCCGCAGATGCCCCAGCCCGGCCAGGGCCCCGGTGGCGACAGCGCCGCCCGTGTGCTCTCGCTCGCGCAGCAGACCGCCGACCAGGCGATCGCCGAGGCCCGTTCCGAGGCCAACAAGATCGTGGGCGAGGCCCGTTCGCGCGCCGAGGGCCTGGAGCGGGACGCCCGTGCCAAGGCCGACGCCCTGGAGCGGGACGCGCAGGAGAAGCACCGCGTCGCGATGGGCTCCCTGGAGTCCGCCCGTGCCACGCTCGAGCGCAAGGTCGAGGACCTGCGCGGCTTCGAGCGCGAGTACCGCACGCGTCTGAAGTCCTACCTGGAGTCGCAGCTGCGTCAGCTGGAGACCCAGGCCGACGACTCGCTCGCCCCGCCGCGCACTCCGGCGACCGCCTCGCTGCCGCCGTCCCCGGCGCCTTCGATGGCCTCGGCCGGCGCGGGTGCCCCGTCCTACGGCGGCAACCAGTCGATGGGCGGCAACCAGCCCGCGGGTGCTCCGTCGTACGGCGGCCAGCAGCAGATGTCGCCCGCGATGACGCAGCCGATGGCGCCGGTGCGGCCGCAGGGCCAGCCGCCGATGCAGCAGGCTCCGTCCCCGATGCGTGGCTTCCTCATCGACGAGGACGACAACTGACGGGCGTCACCACGCCATAGGCGTCGGCAGCGTTCAGGGCGGAGCCCCCGGATTCCCGGGGGCTCCGCCCTTTTGCGCTCACTGTGCGCGCGCCCCCGCTGGGGGCGCGGCCCGCGACGCGGACATGACGAAGGCCCGGTCCCGCCAAGCAGCTTGGCGGGACCGGGCCTTCGTCGTTGCCGTTACGCCTTGCGGAGGCGGAACGTCAGGTTCAGGGAGTCGTCCTCGAACGGCTCGCCGTAGCTGTCGTCCGCATCGCCGGAGGCGAAGTCCGTGGCCAGGACCTCGTCGGCGATGAGCGCGGAGTGGTCCGTGAGGGCCGTGACCGTGGCCTCGTCCGTGGACGTCCAGCGCAGCGCGATGCGGTCCGCGACGTCCAGGCCGCTGTTCTTGCGGGCCTCCTGGATCATGCGGATCGCGTCACGGGCGAGGCCCGCCCGGCGCAGCTCGTCCGTGAGCTCCAGGTCGAGGGCGACCGTGGCGCCGGAGTCGGACGCCACCGACCAGCCCTCGCGCGGGGTCTCGGTGATGATGACCTCGTCCGGGGCGAGGCTGACGGTCTCGCCGTCGACCTCGACCGACGCCGTGCCCTCGCGCAGCGCCAGCGACAGCGCGGCCGCGTCGGCCTCCGCGACCGCCTTGGCCACCGCCTGGACGCCCTTGCCGAACCGCTTGCCGAGGGCGCGGAAGTTCGCCTTCGCCGTCGTGTCGACCAGGGAGCCGCCGACCTCGGAGAGGGAGGCGAGCGAGGAGACGTTCAGCTCTTCGGTGATCTGGGCGCGCAGTTCCTCGCCCAGCGTCTCGAAGCCGGTGGCCGCGACGAGCGCGCGGGACAGCGGCTGGCGGGTCTTGACGCCCGACTCCGCGCGCGAGGCGCGGCCGAGCTCCACCAGGCGGCGGACCAGGACCATCTGCCGCGAGAGCTCCGGGTCGACGGCCGACAGGTCGGCCTCGGGCCAGGTGCTGAGGTGCACCGACTCCGGGGCGTCCGGGGTGACGGGAACGATCAGGTCCTGCCAGACGCGCTCGGTGATGAACGGCGTCAGCGGGGCGAGCAGCCGCGTGACCGTCTCGACGACCTCGTGCAGGGTGCGCAGCGCCGCCTTGTCGCCCTGCCAGAAGCGGCGGCGCGAGCGGCGTACGTACCAGTTGGAGAGGTTGTCGACGTAGGCGGAGAGGAGCTTGCCCGCGCGCTGGGTGTCGTAGGACTCCAGGGCCTGCGTCACCTGGTCGGTGAGCGCGTGCAGCTCGCTGAGCAGCCAGCGGTCGAGGAGCGGGCGGTCGGCGGGCGCCGGGTCGGCGTCCGAGGGGGCCCACTTCGACGTGCGGGCGTACAGCGCCTGGAAGGCGACCGTGTTCCAGTACGTCAGGAGGGTCTTGCGGACGACCTCCTGGATCGTGCCGTGGCCCACGCGGCGGGCCGCCCACGGGGAGCCGCCCGCGGCCATGAACCAGCGCACGGCGTCGGCGCCGTGCTGGTCCATCAGCGGGATCGGCTGGAGGATGTTGCCCAGGTGCTTGGACATCTTGCGGCCGTCCTCGGCGAGGATGTGGCCGAGGCAGACCACGTTCTCGTACGAGGACTTGTCGAAGACGAGCGTGCCGACGGCCATCAGCGTGTAGAACCAGCCGCGGGTCTGGTCGATGGCCTCGCTGATGAACTGCGCCGGGTAGCGGGACTCGAACAGTTCCTTGTTCTTGTACGGGTAGCCCCACTGTGCGAACGGCATCGAGCCCGAGTCGTACCAGGCGTCGATGACCTCCGGCACGCGCACCGCTTCGAGGGAGCAGCCCTCGTGGGTGCAGGTGAAGGTGACGTCGTCGATGAACGGGCGGTGCGGGTCGAGGTCCGACTGGTCGGTGCCGGTCAGCTCGGTCAGTTCCTGGCGGGAGCCGACGCAGGTCAGGTGGTTCTCCTCGCAGCGCCAGATGGGCAGCGGGGTGCCCCAGTAGCGGTTGCGGGACAGGGCCCAGTCGACGTTGTTGGTCAGCCAGTCGCCGAAGCGGCCGTGCTTGACCGAGTCGGGGAACCAGTTGGTCTTCTCGTTCTCCTGGAGGAGGCGGTCCTTGACGGCCGTGGTGCGGATGTACCAGGACGGCTGCGCGTAGTAGAGGAGCGCGGTGTGGCAGCGCCAGCAGTGGGGGTAGCTGTGCTCGTACGCGATGTGCCGGAAGAGCAGACCGCGGTCGTCCAGGTCCTTGGTGAGCGTCTCGTCGGCCTTCTTGAAGAAGACGCCGCCGACCAGCGGGACGTCCTCCTCGAAGGTGCCGTCCGGGCGGACCGGGTTCACGACGGGCAGGCCGTACGACCGGCAGACCTTGAGGTCGTCCTCACCGAAGGCGGGGGACTGGTGGACGAGGCCGGTGCCGTCTTCGGTGGTCACGTAGTCGGCGTTGACGACGAAGTGCGCCTCGGAGGGGAACTCCACCAGCTCGAAGGGGCGCTGGTAGGTCCAGCGCTCCATCTCGGCGCCGGTGAACTTCTCGCCCGTGGTCTCCCAGCCCTCGCCGAGGGCCTTCTCCACCAGGGGCTCGGCGACGACCAGCTTCTCCTTGCCGTCGGTGGCCACCACGTAGGTGACGTCCGGGTGCGCGGCGACGGCCGTGTTGGACACCAGGGTCCAGGGGGTCGTCGTCCACACCAGGAGGGCGGCCTCGCCCGCGAGGGGGCCGCCGGTGACGGGGAAGCGGACGTAGACGGACGGGTCGACGACCGTCTCGTAGCCCTGCGCCAGCTCGTGGTCGGACAGGCCGGTGCCGCAGCGGGGGCACCAGGGGGCGACGCGGTGGTCCTGGACGAGGAGGTCCTTCTTGAAGATCTCCTTCAGGGACCACCAGACGGAGTCCACGTACTCCGGGTTCATGGTGCGGTACGCGTCGTCCATGTCGACCCAGTAGCCCATGCGGGTCGTGAGCTCGGCGAAGGCGTCGGTGTGGCGGGTCACGGACTCGCGGCACTTGGCGTTGAACGCGGCGATGCCGTACGCCTCGATGTCCTTCTTGCCGTTGAAGCCGAGCTCCTTCTCGACCGCCAGCTCCACGGGCAGGCCGTGGCAGTCCCAGCCGGCCTTGCGGGCCACGTGGTAGCCGCGCATGGTGCGGAAGCGCGGGAAGACGTCCTTGAAGACGCGGGCCTCGATGTGGTGGGCACCCGGCATGCCGTTGGCGGTGGGCGGGCCCTCGTAGAACACCCACTCGGGGCGGCCCTCGGACTGCTCCAGGCTCTTGGCGAAGATCTTCTGCTCGCGCCAGAAGTCGAGCACGGCGTGCTCGAGGGCGGGCAGGTCGACCTGGGCGGGTACCTGGCGGTACTGCGGCGGCGTCATATCGCGCTTCCTCCGGCGGACGTGCGTTCCGTTCCGTCGGAGGGACGAGAGGCTTGTCTGCGCTCCCGCGGTACCACCCTCCTTGGCCGTCGTGGCGCCGGTGGCGCTGCTGACGACCCCCTCATTGGGGTCGCGATACCGGTTCTACTCGCTTCGGCCCGGCCGGTACGGCTGTGGGCTGCGGCTTTCCTCCGGCGGCTCCGGGGTGATCTTCACGTCGCGCTCGCCCCCGGGCTCTCACCGTCCCCGGGTCGCTCATGGCTGCGTACGTCGCTACTCGTCCCCATCCACGCTTTTCGCTCCGGCCAGTGTACGGCGCCCGGGGAGGGGTGGCCCACCGGATTTCGGCGGGCTCCGGGCGGTGCGGGCCGGGAGGGCCGTACTGACCCGAATGGCGAGACGTGCGCCAACGCGTCCCGGTGCGCCCCGGTCGGCGGATTACGGGGCGGGGAGCTGGGCACAACGCTTGAAGGCTCGTCGCGCGGCACCCGTGGGGCGGGCGAATCGGGCGGCGTGCCCCGTTGCCGCGGGCCTGGAGTCGATTTATCGTCCCAGCACGATTCGCGTGCAAGATCACAATATGTGAAGGGGCCGCGGCCATGGTGGCGAAGAAGACCGCCGTACAGCAGTCGGCGTCCAGCAGATCCACAGCCGCGGGGGCCGACGGGGCGGCCGGAGGAGGGGGCGGCAAGGCGTCCCGTGCCGTGAAGACCGTACGGGCGGGCAAAGCGGTGGGATCCGCCGCCGAGGAGCCGAAGAAGACCGCGACGAAGGCTGCGGCCAAGAAGACCGCGGCCAAGAAGGGTGTCCCTAAGGCAGCTGCCTCCGGGACCGCGGCCAAGAAGGCCACCGCTGCCGGGGCCGCGACCACGAAGGCCGCTGGCAAGAAGGCGACCGCTGAGAAGGTCGTGAGCAAGAAGATGGCTGCCAAGAAGACCGTGACCAAGAAGACCGTGAGCAAGAAGACGGCGACCAAGAAGACGGCCGCCGCGAAGGCCGGGTCCGAGGAGACGGTTACCGAGCAGGCGCCACCGGCGAAGAAGGCGGCGGCCAAGAAGACGGCGGCTACGAAGACCGTGGGCAAGAAGGCCGCGGCGAAGAAGGCGGCTGCCAAGAAGACAGCTGCCAAGAAGGTCGCGGCCGGGAGCGAGGGCGAGGCGGGAGGTGCTGCCCCCGGCAAGCAGGTGAGCGGGGGGCGTGGTGCGTCCAAGAAGGGGACGGGGGCCACGGCGGAGGACCGAGGGACCAGCAAGCGTTCGGCCAAGAAGACGGTCGCGCCCGCGGCCGAGGATGCGGCTCAGGCCGCGGAGACGACGGGAGCCACGACGGTGGTTGCGAAGAAGACTCCGGGCACGGCGACGGCGACGCAGCAGGCGGGAGCCGCGACGAAGGCGGGAACGGTACCGAAGGCGCGGGCCGCGGCCACGCCCGGCGAACTCGCGGTGCGGCCGGGGGAGGACCCGTGGACCCCGGCGGAGGTCGCCGAGGCGCGGACCGAGCTGATGACGGAGACCCTGCGCCTTCGCGCCGAGATCGAGGCGTCCGAGACGTCCCTCGCGGGCCTGATGCGGGACTCCGGGGACGGGGCGGGCGACGACCAGGCGGACACCGGCACCAAGAACATCACGCGCGAGCACGAGATGGCCCTGGCCGCGAACGCCCGGGAGATGCTGGAGCAGACCGAGCGCGCCCTGGAGCGCCTCGACGCGGGCACCTACGGGCTCTGCGAGAACTGCGGCAACGCGATCGGCAAGGCCCGCATGCAGGCCTTCCCGCGCGCGACCCTGTGCGTCGAGTGCAAGCAGAAGCAGGAACGGCGTTCCTGAGCGCGGCCTGGACACCTGGGGCCGCACGCGTGTGTCGTACCCTCGTCCCAGTCAGGTACCTAGGTTGAGGGATTCACGTGGCAGAGGCGGAGCGCATCATCGGTACGCCGGACATCCCTGAGGCAGAGCACGGCGCCGACGGCGGCGGGCAGGACGCCGAGAGCGAGCGGACGCCCCGGGGCAAGCGCAAGATCGCCGTGCTGTTCGGCGTGGCCCTGGTCGCGTACGCCCTGGACCTCGTCAGCAAGATGATCGTGGTCGCCAAGCTGGAGCACCACGAGCCCATCGACGTGGTCGGCGACCTGCTGCGCTTCAACGCGATCCGCAACGCGGGCGCCGCCTTCGGCATGGGCGAGGCCTACACCATCATCTTCACGGTGATCGCCGCGAGCGTGATCGTGGTGATCGCCCGCCTGGCGCGCAAGCTGTACAGCCTGCCGTGGGCGATCGCGCTCGGGCTGCTGCTCGGCGGCGCGCTCGGCAACCTGACCGACCGGATCTTCCGCTCGCCCGGCGTCTTCAAGGGCGCGGTCGTCGACTTCATCGCGCCCAAGGGCTTCGCGGTGTTCAACCTCGCGGACTCGGCGATCGTCTGCGGCGGCATCCTGATCGTGCTGCTCTCCTTCCGCGGGCTCGACCCGGACGGGACCGTGCACAAGGACTGACCCGTTCACGGAGGCCGCGCGCGGGGCCTTCGGTACGGGAGTGTCCGCCCCCTCCTGCATACTCGTGGGGTGAGCACGATTCCCGAGATCCGTACCCTGCCCGTGCCTGACGGCCTGGAGGGCGAGCGCGTCGACGCCGCCATCTCGCGCATGTTCGGCTTCTCCCGCACGAAGGCCGCCGAGCTCGCGGCCGCCGGCAAGGTGCTGGTCGACGGCGCGGTCGCCGGCAAGTCCGAGCGCGTGCACGGCGGTGCCTGGCTGGAAGTGGAGATGCCGCAGGCGCCCGCGCCGGTGCAGATCGTCGCCGAGCCCGTCGAGGGCATGGAGATCGTGCACGACGACGACGACATCGTCGTGATTGTCAAGCCCATCGGCGTCGCCGCGCACCCGAGCCCCGGCTGGACCGGCACCACCGTGATCGGCGGCCTCGCGGCGGCGGGGTACCGCATCTCGACGTCCGGCGCCGCCGAGCGCCAGGGCATCGTGCACCGTCTGGACGTGGGCACCTCCGGCCTGATGGTGGTCGCCAAGTCCGAGCGGGCGTACACGTCGCTGAAGCGCCAGTTCAAGGAGCGCACGGTCGACAAGCGGTACAACGCGCTCGTGCAGGGCCACCCCGACCCCATGAGCGGCACCATCGACGCCCCCATCGGCCGCCACCCGAACCACGACTACAAGTGGGCGGTCACCGCCGAGGGCAAGCCCTCCGTCACGCACTACGACCTGATGGAGGCCTTCCGCTCGGCGTCGCTGCTCGACATCAAGCTGGAGACGGGCCGCACCCACCAGATCCGCGTCCACATGGCCGCCCACCGCCACCCGTGCGTGGGCGACATGACGTACGGCGCGGACCCCACGATCGCCAAGCGCCTGGGCCTGACCCGGCAGTGGCTGCACGCGGTGCGGCTCGGCTTCGAGCACCCCGGGGACGGCCAGTGGGTCGAGTACGAGAGCGGCTACCCCGACGACCTCCAGCTGGCCCTCGACCGGGTCCGGGCGGAGAGCGCGTGACCGCCGCGGGCGGCGTGAGCTGCCGGGTCGCGGAGGGCCGGGCGGACCTGGACGCCTGTTTCGCCGTCCGCAAGGAGGTCTTCGTCGCCGAGCAGGGCGTGCCCGAGGACCTGGAGTACGACGAGTACGACGCGGGGGCGGTGCACGTCCTCGCGGTGCGCCGCGAGGACGGGGCGCCGCTCGGGACGGGGCGGCTCCTCACCGGCGAAGCCGCCGCCGTCAAGAACGGCGGGGACGCCACCGTGGGCGCCCTGGGCCGCCTCGCCGTGCTGCGCTCCGCGCGCGGGCTCGGCGCGGGTGCCGCGCTGGTGCGGGCCATCGAGGACGCTGCAAGGGAGCGGGGGCTGGCCGCCGTCGACCTGCACGCGCAGACGCAGGCCCTCGGGTTCTACGAGCGCCTCGGGTACGTGGCGTACGGTCCCGAGTTCCCGGACGCGGGGATTCCGCACCGGGCGATGAGGAAGTCGCTGCACGGCTAGCGCCGCCGATGCCGCTTTTGCGTCATTTGCCGCGTTCCGTGGCAAGGTTGAGGTCTTGATCGTGTAGGCCTCGGCCCCCGGAGGGCACCCGTGGATCAACTGGCGCTGTTGCTCGTCCTGTTGCTGGGGGCCGTGGTGACCGTGCCGCTGGGGGATCGGCTCGGCCTTCCCGCGCCGGTCCTGATGACCCTCGGGGGCATCGTCCTCGCGTTCCTGCCCTTCGTGCCGAACGTGGACGTCCCGCCGGACTTCATCCTTCCGCTGGTGCTTCCGCCGCTGCTCTACGCCGCCGTGCAGCGCACGTCCTGGCGGCAGTTCGCGGCCAACATCCGCCCCATCCTGCTGCTCGCCGTCGCCCTCGTCTTCGTGACGACCGCGGCGGTCGCGGCCGTCGCGCACGCGATCGTGCCGGGCCTGCCGCTGGCCGCCGCGCTCGCCCTCGGCGCGCTCGTCGCCCCGCCCGACCCGGTCGCCGCGACCGCCGTGGCCGGTTCGCTCGGACTGCCGCGGCGCCTCGTGTCGATCCTGGAGGGCGAGGGCCTGTTCAACGACGTCACGGCGATCGTGCTCTACCACGTGGCCATCGCCGCCGCCGTCAGCGGCACCTTCTCCTGGCCGTCGGCGGCCGGTCAGCTGGTGCTCTCCGCGGTCGTCGCCGTGGCCGTGGGGCTCGCGCTCGGCTGGCTCAGCAACAAGCTGATGGGCCGGCTCGCCGACGCGACGCTGCAGACGGGCCTGACCCTGCTCGTGCCGTTCGTCGCCTACGTACTCGCCGAGGAACTGCACGGCTCCGGCGTCCTCGCCGTCCTGACCACCGCGCTCTACCTCGCCGAGAACGCCGTCGACGCCGACGACGTGCTCGGCCGGATCACCGGCCAGTCCTTCTGGCAGATCGTCGACACCCTGGTCACCGGCGTCGCCTTCGGGCTCATCGGGCTCGAACTGCACAACGTCTTCGGCACCTCCGAGGGACGCGAGTGGCAGATGCTCGGCTGGGGCGCCGTGGTCGTGGCCGTCGTCGTCGGCGTACGGCTGCTGTGGCTGCTGCCCGCGACGTGGCTCGCCAAGCGGCTGCACCAGCGGCGCGACTACGACGAGGAAATCCCGATGACGTGGCGCGAGACCGTCGTCATGTGGTGGTCCGGGATGCGCGGCGTCGCCTCGGTCGCGCTCGCCCTCGCCATCCCGCTCAAGACGGACGACGGGGCGCCGTTCCCGGGCCGCGACGAGGTCGTCTTCATCGCCTTCTGCGTCATCATGGCCACGCTCGTCGCCCAGGGCCTGACGCTGCCCTGGCTGGTGAAGAAGCTCGACGTCCGCGCGGACACCGACGCCGAACGGGCCCTGGAGCGCGCCCTCGCGCTGCGCGCGGCCAAGGCCGCCAAGGCCAGGCTGCGGGAGATCGAGGAGGTCGAGGAGCTGCCCGAGGAACTGTCCGAGCGGCTCCTGCGCGGCGCCTTCGACATCGGCGCCCGGATCAGCCCGGACATCGTCGACGACGAGCGGCGCGAGCGGTACGCCAAGCGCGCCGACCGCTTCAAGGCGGTCCAGCGCATCCAGCGCGAGATGATGTCGGCCGCCCGGCACGCGGTCCTCGCCGCGCGCAGCGAGCCCGGCTCCGACCCGGAGATCGTGGACCGGGTGCTGCGCCAGCTGGACGTCCGCAGCCTGCGCTGACGGGCCCGCCGCTCAGCCCCGGCCCGTGCGCGGCGCGTGCGGCGGCGCCGGGCGCCGGTCCGTGCGGTCGGGCGGCAGCTCCGCCCAGGCGGTGTTGACCCGCGGCAGCGCGTACGGATGGTGCTCGGCCAGCCAGGCGACGAGCTGCTCGCGGACCGTGACCCGGACCGTCCAGATGTCGTCGGCGTCCTTGGCGGTGGCGAGCGCGCGCACCTGGATCGTGCTGACCGTGGTGTCGGTGACCGCGAGGCCCCAGTCCCTGCCGTCCCAGGCTGCGCACTCGCGCAGCACGTCGTGCAGCTTCTCGCGCAGGGCCGCGATCGGGGCGGTGTGGTCGAGCTGGAAGAAGACCGTGCCGGTCATCTGGGAGCCGCCGCGCGACCAGTTCTCGAACGGCTTCGACGTGAAGTACGAGACGGGCATGGTGATCCGCCGCTCGTCCCAGGTGCGCACGGCGAGGAACGTCAGCGTGATCTCCTCGACGGTGCCCCACTCGCCGTCCACGACGACGGTGTCGCCGATCCGCACCATGTCACCGAACGCGATCTGCAGCCCGGCGAAGAGGTTCCCGAGCGTGGACTGCGCGGCGACGCCCGCCACGATGCCGAGGATGCCCGCGGACGCCAGCAGCGAGGCCCCGGCGGCCTGCATCGCGGGGAACGTGAGCAGCATCGCGGCCACCGCCACCACGCCGATCAGGGCCGCGACGACGCGCTGGATCAGCGTCACCTGCGTACGGACGCGGCGCACCCGGGCGGGGTCGCGGTGGGCGGCGGCGTAGCGCGCGTACGACGCTTCCACTATCGCCGTGGAGATCCGCACCGCGAGCCAGGCCACCGAGCCGATCAGGACCAGGGTGAAGGCTCTGCCGATGCCCGCCGAGTGGTCCTCGGCGACCTTCGCCCGCGCGTACGTGCCGCGCAGCAGGGCGGTGCACAGGACGACCTGCAAGGGCAGGCGGCAGCGGCGGAGCAGCCCCCACAGGGGACGCTGCGGCTGCAGGGCGTCGGCACGGCGCAGCGCCGTGTCCACCAGCCAGCCGACGGCCAGGGTGAGCACGAGCGCGACGCCGACCACGATCAACGGACGCAGGACGTTCTCCATGTCTCCGAGGGTAGGTGGAGCGGGTGGGACGGACGAGGGTAGGTGGGACGGGTGGGCCCAGGTGGCACGATGGCTCCATGAACATCGTGCTTTTCCATTCGACGTACGGGCTGCGGCCCGCGGTGCGCGCGGCGGCCGACCGGCTGCGCGAGGCGGGCCACCAGGTGTGGACCCCCGACCTCTTCGAGGGGCGCGTCTTCGACACCGTCGAGGAAGGCATGGCCCACCAGGAAGAGGTAGGCAGGGACGAGCTCCTCAAACGTGCGGTTCTGGCCGCCGCGCCGTACTCGGACCGCGGCCTCGTCTACGCGGGCTTCTCGTTCGGCGCCTCGGTCGCCCAGACGCTCGCGCTCGGTGACGACAAGGCGCGCGGCCTGCTGCTCCTGCACGGCACCAGCGACATCGCCGAGAACGCGGCGGTGGACGGCCTGCCGGTGCAGCTGCACGTCGCCGAGCCCGACCCGTTCGAGACGGACGACTGGCTGAGCTCCTGGTACCTGCAGATGGGCCGCGTGGGCGCCGACGTGGAGGTCTACCGCTACGCCGGGGCGGGCCACCTGTACACCGATCCGGACCTGGACGACTACGACGCCGACGCGGCCGACGCCACCTGGCGCACGGCCTTCGGCTTCCTGGAGACGCTCTAGCTGTATTGCTCACGAGCGTTGTTAACGCTTGCCGGGCTTGATCATGGCGAAGACCTCCGGTGTGGTGGAGCTGTCTAGTGACTACACCGCACGGAGGCCT
>NZ_JOJM01000023.1 GCF_000720325.1 Streptomyces sp. NRRL B-1347 | reverse complement strand
GGTGCGGGAGTGCCCCGTGGGCGGGGGCAGGGCTCACGGTGGGTCGTAGACCACTGACCAGGGGCGGGGGGCCGGGCCCGGTGCGGAGGGGGGCCTTGGTGTCGCCGTGCCGCTGCTGGCAAGCACCTGCGTCGCGAGGCCCGCGAAGCGCCCGGCCCCCGCATGCGTCCCCTGCACGGGCCACGCCCCGGCGAGCCGCTGCGCGAGCGGCCGCCCGGCGAGCGGCCGCCAGGCCACCCGCGGCTCCTTGCGCGCGACGGTGCCCCGTTCGAAGGCCACGCCCTGCCCGGCCGCCACGAGGCCGAGCAGGAACTCGGGGTTCCGGGCGTGCCGGACGCGGCCGGGCACGAAGCCGCCCCCGCGGCAGACGTCGAGCGTGGTGTCGTACCGGCCCGGCGCGGCGTCCCGCGGGCACAGCACCAGGTCGTGCCCGGCCAGGTCCGCGAGGTCGACCTCCGCGAGCCGGGCCAGCGGGGACGTGCGGGGCAGCACCACCCCCAGTTCGACGGCGACTTCGGGGCCGAGGACGAGACCGGTGGTGTCGGCGGGCAGGTGCAGCAGGCCGACGTCGAGGCCTCCGGAGGCGAGCAGGCGCAGCTGCTCCTGCGTGGACACCTCCTGGAGGTCGACGCGGAGCTCGGGCGCGTGCTCGGCGCAGGCGGCGAGCAGCGCGTGCAGCACGGGCGCGGCGGCGTCCTCGGGCACGCCCGCGCGCAGCGTACCGACGTCGCCGTCGACGGCGCGCCGCACCAGGGACCGCAGCCGCTCCTCGCGGAGGAGGAGGTCACGGGCCTCGTCGTGGAGGACGGCCCCGGCCGCGGTGAGCCGGACCTGCCGGTTGCTGCGGTCGAAGAGTTCGGCGCCGAGCTCCTTCTCCAGGCGCCGCACGGCCTGGCTGAGCGGCGGCTGTGCCATGCCGAGCAGTTCGGCGGCCCGGCTGAAGTGCAGCTCCTCCGCGGTGACGACGAAAATACGCAGGTGCCGCAAGAGATCCACGCGACGAGCGTAGGCGAGAGGAAGTGAGGGGCGGGATGCGGGTCGAGGAACGCATACGGGAGGTCTTCGCGCGGGCGGGCGCGGAGGGCGCGCTGCACGCGCTGCGCATCGACACCGGCGACGCACCGCCGCCGGGCGCACCGGGCGCGGCCGCCGCACCGGTGGCGGACGGGCAGGCCGGTGTCTCCGTCGCCGCCGACACCCCCGTCGCCCTGTCCTCCGTCTTCAAGGTGCTGCTCGTCCTGGAGTTCGCCCGGCAGGCCGCCGCGGGCCAGCTCGACCCGCGGGAGCGGGTCCTGGTGACGGACGAGCACCGGCTGGGCGGCTGGGGGACCGCCGGGTGCGTGGACGACGTGGAGATCTCGCTGCGCGACCTCGCGTACTTCGCGCTGACCGTGAGCGACAACTCCGCGGCGGACATCCTGCTCTCCCGCGTCGGCCTGGACACGGTGGGGCTGCTGGCGCGGGAGCTCGGCCTGGCGCGGACCCGGGTCGTGGGCGGGCCGCGCGAGGCCCTCGCGTCGATGCTCGGCGACGTCGGGGCGCGTACGGCGGAGGAGTTCGCCACCCGGTACCGCGCCCTGCCGGACGAGGGGAAGCGGCGCCTGAGCGTCCTGGACCCGCGGCGCGCCAACGCCAGTACGCCGCGCGAGGTCACCCGCCTGCTCGACCTGATCTGGCGGGACGCGGCGGGGCCGCCCGAGGCGTGTGCGCAGGTACGGGAGCTGATGGGGCGCCAGGTGTTCCGGCACCGGCTCACCTCGGGGTTCCCCGACGACGTGCGGATCGCCGCGAAGACCGGCACGCTGCCGGGGCTGCACATCGAGGCGGGCGTGGTGCGCTGGCCCGAGGGCGACACCTACGCGGTGGCGGTGTTCGCCAGGAGCCGTGCGATGGTCGCCGACCTCACCCGGGTGGATGCCGCGATCGGCACCGCCGCCCGGATCGCCGTCGACAGTCTGCGTACCGGCGCCGACCGGCAGGACCAGCCGCATCAGCCGCTCTGACCTGGTGTCATAGGGGATCGGATATCGAGTGCACAGCTCTCTGATCTTGGACGGCGGGTCCGGGCTCCTGATCTGCTGCCGCCATGAACACCCACGCACGACACCACGGCCCCGGCCGTCGCACCCTGCTGCGCGGTGCCGCCCTCGGCGCCGCCGTCCCCCTCGTCCCCGCCGCGGCGTCCGCCGAGGGGGGCGCCCCCGCACGCCGCCGTTCCGCCGCGGCCGTCTCGTACCGCTGGCTCGGCACCTCCGGCTGGCGCATCGACCTGCGCGGGGAGGGCAAGCAGCGGACCGTCCTCGTCGATCCGTACGTCACCCGCTTCGACACCGGCCTGTTCACCGGCTCCTTCGACCCCACGACCCGGCTGCGCACCGACGAGGCGCTGGTGCGCGAGCACGCGGGCACGCCCGAGGTCGTCTGCGTCACGCACACCCACTGGGACCACCTCAACGACGTTCCCCATCTGGCCCGTTCGACGGGGGCGCGGGTCATCGGCACCGAGACGACGTACCACGTGCTGCGCTCCCTCGGTGTGGACGCGGGGCAGCTCTCCGTGGTGAAGGGCGGCGAGGTCCTCGACTTCGACGGGTACGTGATCGAGGTGGCGAGCTCGCGGCACAGCCGCAACGGCTCGTACTCCTACTTCGCGCCCGGCACCCTGCACGCCCCGCCCGCGGCCGCGCCCCGGACGGTCTCCGACCTGCCGGAGGGCGACACCCTTGCGTTCAAGGTGACGCCGGACGGCGCGCCGTCGGCGCTGTTCATGGGGGCGAGCGACTTCGACGAGCGCTCGTTCCGGGGTCTGGAGCCGGACATCGCGATGGTCGCGGTGGCGTCGAGCGCGTCGACGCACCGCTACGTGCCGCGGCTGCTCGACGCGCTCGGCCGCCCCGACGTGCTCGTACCGGTGCACTGGGACGACTTCGAGAAGCCGCTGAGCCGGCCGCCCCGCAAGGACGGCACGGGCCTGGACGACTTCCTCGCCCAGGCCCGTGCGGCCAGTCCCCGCTCCCGGCTCGTGGTGCCGGACTACGCGACGGTGTACGGGGCGGACCTGCGGCCCCGTCGGCGGCACCCTTAGCGGGGCGCCTTGCGGGTGGCCCGCAGCCACTCCTTGTTCATGGCCGCGATGGACGGCAGCGGGATGCCCTTCGGGCAGGCGGTGGCGCACTCGCCGGTGAGGGTGCAGCCGCCGAAGCCCTCGGAGTCCATCTGCGTGACCATGTCCAGGACGCGGGTCTCGCGCTCGGGCGCGCCCTGCGGAAGGACGTTCAGGTGGTTGACCTTGGCCGAGGTGAACAGCATCGCCGAGCCGTTGGGGCAGGCGGCCACACAGGCGCCGCAGCCGATGCACTCGGCGTGCTCGAAGGCGTAGTCGGCGTCCGGCTTCGGCACGGGCGTGGCGTGCGCCTCGGGCGCGGAGCCGGTCGGCACGCTGATGTAGCCGCCCGCCTGGATGATGCGGTCGAAGGCGGAGCGGTCGACGACCAGGTCCTTGATGACCGGGAAGGCGGCCGCGCGCCACGGTTCGACGTCGATGGTGTCGCCGTCCGCGAAGGACCGCATGTGCAGCTGGCAGGTCGTGGTGCGCTCGGGCCCGTGCGCGTCGCCGTTGATGACGAGCGAACAGGCGCCGCAGATGCCCTCGCGGCAGTCGTGGTCGAAGGCGACCGGCTCCTCGCCCTTGACGATGAGCTCTTCGTTGAGGGTGTCGAGCATCTCCAGGAAGGACATGTCCGGGGAGATCCCGTCCACTTCGTAGGTGGACATGGCGCCTTCGGCGCCGGCGTTCCGCTGGCGCCAGACGCGCAGGGTGAGCTTCATGCGTAGCTCCGCTGAGTGGGGTGGACGTACTCGAAGACCAGGTCTTCCTTGTGCAGGACGGGGGCGGTGCCGGTGGCGGTGAACTCCCAGGCGGCCGCGTAGGAGAACTCCTCGTCCCTGCGGGCGGCCTCGCCGTCGGGGGTCTGGGACTCGTCGCGGAAGTGGCCGCCGCAGGACTCGGCGCGGTGCAGCGCGTCGAGGCACATCAGCTCGGCGAGCTCCAGGTAGTCGACGATGCGGTTGGCCTTCTCCAGGGACTGGTTGAACTCCTCGCCGGTGCCCGGCACCTTCAGGCGCCGCCAGAACTCCTCGCGGATCTGCGGGATGCGCTCCAGGGCCTTGCGCAGGCCCGTCTCGGTGCGCGCCATGCCGCAGAACTCCCACATGAGTTCGCCGAGTTCGCGGTGGAAGGAGTCGGGCGTGCGGTCGCCGTCGACGGCGAGCAGCCGCGCGACCCGCTCCTCGGTCGCGCCGATCACCTCGCGCACCGCGGGGTGCTCGTCGGTGATCTCGCCTTGGTGCGGGTTCCTCGCGAGGTAGTCGTTGATGGTGGCCGGCAGGACGAAGTAGCCGTCGGCGAGGCCCTGCATGAGGGCGGAGGCGCCGAGCCGGTTCGCGCCGTGGTCGGAGAAGTTGGCCTCGCCGATGGCGAACAGGCCGGGGACGGTGGTCTGGAGGTCGTAGTCGACCCACAGGCCGCCCATCGTGTAGTGCACGGCGGGGTAGATCCGCATCGGCACCCGGTACGGATCCTCGTCGGTGATCCGCTGGTACATGTCGAAGAGGTTGCCGTACTTGGCCTCGACGGCTTCCCGGCCCATGCGCGCGATGGCGTCGGCGAAGTCCAGGTAGACGCCCTGGCCGCCGGGGCCCACGCCCCTGCCCTCGTCGCAGACGTTCTTCGCGGCGCGCGAGGCGATGTCGCGCGGGACGAGGTTGCCGAAGGAGGGGTAGACGCGCTCCAGGTAGTAGTCGCGCTCGTCCTCGGGGATCTCGTTCGCCGGGCGCGTGTCGCCCTTCGCCTTGGGCACCCAGATGCGGCCGTCGTTACGCAGCGACTCGCTCATCAGCGTCAGCTTCGACTGGTGGTCGCCGGTGCGCGGGATGCAGGTGGGGTGGATCTGGGTGAAGCACGGGTTGCCGAAGTAGGCGCCGCGCCGGTGGGCCCGCCACACGGCGGTGGCGTTGGAGTTCATGGCGTTGGTCGACAGGTAGAAGACGTTGCCGTAGCCGCCGGATGCGAGGACGACGGCGTCCGCGAAGTATGTGTCGATCTTGCCGGTGACCAGGTCGCGGGCGACGATGCCGCGGGCGCGGCCGTCGACCACGATCAGGTCGAGCATCTCGGTGCGCGGGTGCATCTCGATGTTCCCCGCCGCGATCTGGCGGCTGAGCGCCTGGTACGCGCCGAGCAGGAGCTGCTGGCCCGTCTGGCCGCGGGCGTAGAACGTGCGGGACACCTGCACGCCGCCGAAGGAGCGGGTGTCGAGCAGACCGCCGTACTCGCGCGCGAAGGGCACGCCCTGCGCCACGCACTGGTCGATGATCTCCACCGAGATCTGGGCGAGCCGGTGCACGTTGGACTCGCGGGCGCGGAAGTCGCCGCCCTTGACGGTGTCGTAGAACAGGCGGTGGATGGAGTCGCCGTCGTTGCGGTAGTTCTTGGCGGCGTTGATGCCGCCCTGCGCGGCGATCGAGTGGGCGCGGCGCGGCGAGTCCTGGTAGCAGAACTGCACGACGTGGTAGCCCTGTTCGGCGAGCGTGGCCCCGGCGGAGCCGCCCGCGAGGCCGGTGCCCACCACGATCACGGTGTGCTTGCGGCGGTTGGCGGGGTTGACCAGCTTGGCCTCGAAGCGGCGGGTGTCCCAGCGCTCGTTGATCGGCCCCCGCGGCGCCTTGGTGTCGACGACCGGCTCTCCGGTGCTGTAGTCGGCGAAGGAATTCATCGGTCAGCTCACCACTCCGGTCATGACGCCGACGGGGACGGAGACGAAGCCCGCGGTCAGCAGCAACGCGAGACCGTTGGCCAGGGTCTTCAGGGCGCGGTCGCGGGTCGCGCTGCCCACGCCGAGGGTCTGTGCGGCGCTCCAGAAGCCGTGCCGCACGTGGAAGCCGACGGCGACGACGGCGACGATGTAGACGACGTTGCCGTACCAGGTCGAGAAGGTGTCGATGACGTTCTGGTACGGGTGCAGGTGCTCGTACTCGCCGGGGTGCGCGGTGCCCGTCGTCAGGTCCAGGATGTGCCAGACGATGAACAGGCCGACGATGATGCCGCCCCAGCGCATGGTGCGCGTCGCGTAGCTGCTGCGCGGCTTCTTGTGCACGTACTTGGTGGGACGCGCCTTGATGTCGCGCTTGCTCAGCTGGTACGCGGACACGGCGTGCGCGACGACGGAGACGACGAGCACGACGCGGATGACCCACAGGGTCCACTCCCAGCGCATCACCGGCCCGCCGAGGGTGCGCAGCCAGTGCGCGTAGTGGTTGAAGTCGCCGGGACCGAAGAAGATCTTGAGGTTCCCGATCATGTGGGCGACCAGGTAGAGCAGCATGATCAGGCCGCTCACCGCCATCACGGTCTTCTTGCCGACGGTGGAGTCCCACACCGATCGCGGAAGTGACGGCCGTCGGTCCGTCCGCGTTGCCAGAGCCATGTCAGCAACGCTACGGCCGAAGGTCCCGATCAGTCCAAGAGATGGTGGCGCTCATCTCCATAGGTTGCGACTATGGAAAGTCTAGGGTGTAGGACATGCAGTTCCAGCAGCTCTTGTATTTCGTCGCCGTCGCCGAGACCCGGCACTTCACGCAGGCCGCCGAGCGGGTGCACGTCTCGCAGCCCTCGCTCTCGCAGCAGGTGCGCGCCCTGGAGAAGGAGCTGGGCGCCGAGCTGTTCAGCCGGGCGCGCGGCAACATCACGCTCACCGACGCGGGCGAGGCGCTCCTGCCGCTGGCCCGGCGCATCCTCGCCGACGCCGACACCGCCCGCATCGAGGTGCAGGAGCTGGCGCAGCTGCGCCGCGGCCGGGTGCGCCTCGGCGCGACCCCGAGCGTCTGCACCGGCCTGCTTCCGCAGGTTCTGCGCGACTTCCACGATCGGCACCCCGGCATCCAGCTCCTGATCGAGGAGGGCGGCAGCCACGACCTCGTCCGCCATCTCGCGCGCGGCGCCCTCGACCTGGCGCTCGTGGTGCTGCCGCTGCCGAGCCCCTCGCCCGCCCTGACCACGGTGGAGCTGCTGCGCGAGGACCTCGTCGTGGTGTCGTCGCCGGACGCGCCGGACGCACCGGACTTCGGCGCGACGGCCCGCGTCGCCGACCTCCAGGGCGAGCGCCTCGTGATGTTCCGGCACGGCTACGACCTGCGGGAGCTGACGGTCGCGGCCTGCCGCGCGGAGGGCTTCGAGCCCGAGTTCGCCGTCGAGGGCGGCGAGATGGACGCGGTGCTGGGCTTCGTGCGCGCGGGCCTCGGCGTCGCCGTCGTCCCCCGTATGGTCGCCGAGCGCGCGGGCAGCGACCTGCGGATGACGCCGCTCGCCCGGCCGCGGCTCCGCCGCACCATCGCGCTCGCCCACCGCAGCGACGTGGCGCCCCCGCGGGCGGCCCGGGAGCTGCAGCGGATGCTCCTCGCCCGGTGAGGCGGGGCCGGGCGGGTCCGGCGAGCCGACACGGGGCCCGGCGGTCCGGCGAGCCGACACGGGGCCGGGCGGGTCCGGTGCGGCGGGGCGCGATGCGGCGCACACCTCACCACGCGCCAAGAAGTGCGCCTCCACGCACTCCCATGCGCCCCTCAGAACGGCATGTGCGTAGCGGATTTCCCGCCAACCGACGCCTCCCGGCCACCCCGCATCCCGCCCTACCCTGGCCCTCCGAACGCGGGAGGGGGCGCGCATGGGGGCTGCGCGGGGCGTGCGCGACGGCGTCGCCAGAGCTGCGCGCGCGACGGCCGCGCTGCTGCTGTGCGGCGTGGTCGCGACGTGTGTGACGTGGGCGTCGGACGAATGGGGTGACACGGCGCGCGCCCAGGTCCTGGCCCAGCGGGCGGAGGTCGACAGCACGCGGGTCCGGTTGCCGTGGTGGCAGCCGCGGGGGACGAAGAAGCCGCCCGACCAGGTACCCGCGGGCTCGCTGCCGGACACCCCGGGCGACGGCAGCCGCGGCGAGATCGCGGTGCGCGTCGAGCGCGCGTCCCAGAAGTCCTGGCGGGCCGTGGTCCGCTACCGGCTGCGGCTGCGCGCGGCGGATCCGCTGGCCGACCGGCTCCGGGCGCGGCCGGAGTGGTTCGCCGAGGTCGCCAGCCGGATGCCGGGCGGCTACGCCACCGCCGTCGCCCTGCACGGCGGCGTGCGGCGACCCGGCTACCCCAACTGGTGCGCGGTCAGCCAGACGTCCGCGCGTGAGCAGGTGACGGTCACCGCCGAACACCGCGTCGCGTTGCCCGCCACGACGGCCGCGGGCGGCATCGCGTACGCCATCGGCTCCTCCTTCAAGGACGGGAAGGGCGAGCTGATCCCCCGCCCCCGCCTCCCCGGCCGCTGGACCTGGAGCATCGACGTGCCGCGCGGCTGGGGCCTCGCGGTCACCGGCACGCCGACCCGGCAGACGGCCCGCGCGGTCGAGTTCGCCCTGACCCGCCAGGAGAACCCCGCCCGGGTGGCGGCCCGCCTCCTGACGCCCCGCGAGGCGGCCTTCACCACGTTCGACTCGCCATCGCCGCAGGATCCGCCGGGCAGCAGCCCCGAGGCCCTGCTCTCCCTCGTGGTCCTGGCCGTCGTGGTCTGCGCCGCGCTGGTCGGCTACCGCGGCGCGCCGGGCGGGGGCCCGCGCGCGGGGCCCCTCGTGCCGCTCGTCGCCGCGGGCCTCGCCGTCGCCGTGGGCGCGCTGCTGCTCGACTCCTACTCCACCAACTGGAAGGTGCTCTCCTGGCTGTGGGGAGGCCTGGTGTACGGACACACCGGGCTCGTCTCGGAGCCGCTGCCCATGGAGTCGCGTACGGAGGGCGCGCTCCTCGGTACGGTCCTGTTCGTCCTCCCGGTACTGACCGTCGTCGTCAGCCACCGGCGGCGCGGCGCCCGCTGCCCCGCCGCCGTCGAGGCGGGCGTCCTCGCCGCGCCCACCGCCGCCCTCGTCCTGCTGGCCTGGCTCATGGGCGGCGGCCCGTGGACGCGGGCCGTCGTGACCTGTCTCGTCACCGCCGTGGTCGCGACCTGCGTCGTGTACGCGGCGCTGCGGCTTCGCGGCGGCGCGGCGCGGTCGTGGGCGGTGCCGCTCGCCCTGGTCACCTGGACCGCGGCGGTCTCCTGCGTCGTCCTCCAGGTCCTGCCCTGGGAACACGAGTTGGCGACGCCGTTCACCGGGCAGTGGCTCTTCACCGGGCGGAGCGCCGGGGCGTCCTGGCCGCTGCTCTTCACCCTGCTCGTGCCCTGGGTCAGCGCGCTGCTCCTGGTCGCCGTCCCGCTCCTGCCGCCCGCGGCCCGGATCGGCTGGAAGGGGCGCCTGGCGCTCGCGGCCGTGCTCGTCCCCGCCCTGCTCCCGTGGTGGACCGGCATGACCTCCACGGACCGCCCCGCGACCAGCGACCTCCTCGCGCAGCTCGTCGGGCAGTGGCCGGGCGACAGCCTCGTCTACGGCGTGCGCACCATCGCGCCCTGCGTGCAGGTGATGTGGTGCATGGCCGTCACCGTCCTGCTGACCCAGCTCTACGCCACCGGCGTGGAGAAGGGCCGGTGGGGCTCCGGAGCGCGCCGGAACTGTCTCACCCTGCTGTTGCTCGCCGCCGCCGCGACCGTCGTCGGCGCCCCGGACAGCTGGCTGCCGTACTGGACGACCGCCGCCGCGCTCCTCGTCGCCTGGGCGGGCGCCCACCTGCTGCTGCCGTCCGGCCGTGCGGAGCGCGCCGGGCAGCTGCACGGCCTCTCCGGCGCCGCGCACGCCCGGCTGCTCAACTCCCTGGCCCGCGCCCTGCTGTTCGCCGAGGGCCGGCACCGCTTCCTGACGTCGTCACGGGGCACCCTCGCCGACACCTCGCTGCCCGCCGGCAGCTGGGAGGAGAAGTGGCAGAGCCTGCGGCAGCCCACCGCCGCGGACGCGGCCCGGGAGACGGCGAAGCTCAAGGCCGTCGCGCTCGGCGGCTCCGCGGGCCGCACGGCCTGGTCGAACGGCGTCGCCGCCGCGGCGGCCACCGCGCTGCTCACCCTGCCGTGGACGGCGTGGACCGCGTGGCAGGCCGAGGGCTACAGCGGCGTACCTCAGTCGGTGACCGTGGCGGGCGCGCCGACCTGCGTCTGGCTGGCCCACGGCTTCACGTACGGCTATCTGTATCCGTGGCTGCGCGGCAGCACGCCCGTCGGCAAGGCTGGCTGGCTGTGGGCGGTGATGTCGGCGGTCCAGCTCCTGCTGCTCGTGCCCCGCCTGCGCGTGCCCCAGGGGCCGACCGCGCTCTCGGTCTTCCTGATCCTGGCGCAGAGCACCGTCATGGCCCTGGGCCTCGCGCTGTACTGGGAGATGCGCCTGGTCCGCCGGGCCGACCTCCTGTGGGGCCACATCCGCAACTTCCGCCGTCTGTCGTCCCTGGCCACGCCGGTGAGCGCGGTCCTGGTGGCAGCCGTGGCCGCGATCGCCACCGTCCTGGCCACCACATGGGCGAACAACGTCACGGCCCCCGTGGAGACCCCCAGCCCGTCCCACTCCTCCACGACGGCGCCGCCACCGCCCGGAGGAGGTTAGGGCACGTCGGCGAGTGCCAGCTCGTGCAGTCGGTCCGGCGGTCCCGGCCGGGCGTAGTACCAGCCCTGCGCGGTGTCGCACCCCAGCTCCCGCAGCTGGTCGGCCTGCGCCCCCGTCTCTACGCCCTCGACCGTCACGGCCAGGTCCAGGCTGTGCGCGAGCGACACGATGCCCTCGACGATCTTCAGGTCGACCGGGTCGACGGGGTAGTGCTGCATGCCCTGGGTGAAGGCCCGGTCGAGCTTCAGGACGCTGACCGGCAGGCGCCGCAGGTTCGCCAGGTTCGAGTACCCCGTGCCGAAGTCGTCGAGCGCGATGTCGACGCCCATCTCGGCGAGCCGCCGCAGCGGCTTGAGCAGGTCCTCGTCAGCACCGATCAGCGCGGACTCGGTGACCTCAAGGCAGAGCGCGCCGGGCGCGAGCCCGGTCCGCTCCAGGATCTCCACGGTGTCGGAGACCAGGC
This sequence comes from Streptomyces sp. NRRL B-1347, assembly GCF_000720325.1. GTDB lineage: Bacteria > Actinomycetota > Actinomycetes > Streptomycetales > Streptomycetaceae > Streptomyces. The sequence continues at coordinate 94,761 of NZ_JOJM01000023.1, read as the reverse complement.
CGGGGTGGGTGAGCTGGCACGGCGAGAGGTTCACGTTCACCCGCACCGGGCCCGCGTGCTCGTGCCGGGCCTCCCAGGTGCGCGCCTGGCGCACGGACTCTTCCAGGACCCAGCGGCCGAGCGGCACGATCAGGCCGGTGTGCTCGGCGAGCGGGATGAAGCGGTCCGGGCCGATGACGCCGTGCTGCGGGTGCAGCCAGCGCACCAGCGCCTCCGCGCCGCGCACGCTGCCGTCCTCCAGGTGCACGAGCGGCTGGTACTCGATGAAGAACTCGCCGCGCTCGAGGGCCACCGGCAGCGCCGTCGTCAGGCCGTGCCGGGTGATGGCGCGGGCATCGGCCTCGGGGTCGGCCAGCTCGTAGCGGTTGCCGCCCGCGTGCTTCGCGCGGTACATCGTGATGTCGGCGCTGCGCAGCACCTCGGCGGCGCCGCGCTCGGCGGCCGGGCCCTCGACGATGCCGATGGAGCCGCGCACGGTCAGCTCGCGGCCGTCGACGCTGATCGGCGTCGCGAGCGCGTTCATGATGCGCCCGGCCAGCTCGTCGACCTCCCGCTCGGTGTCGGGTCCGGTGGTCAGCGCCACGAACTCGTCGCCGCCGAGGCGGGCCACCATCTCGCCGGGCGCGGTCGCGCAGGCCTGCAGACGGTCGGCGACCTCGACGAGCAGCCGGTCGCCCGCCGCGTGGCCCAGGCTGTCGTTGACCGTCTTGAAGCCGTCGAGGTCCAGGTAGCAGAGCCCGAACCGGGCGCTCTCGCCCGCCGCGAGCGCCTTCTCCAGGCGCTCGAAGAACAGCGTGCGGTTGGGCAGTCCGGTGAGCGCGTCGTGCGTCGCCTCGTAGCGCAGGCGCAGATTCAGCAGCCGGCGCTCGGTGGTGTCCTCGACGAGCGCCAGCTGGTACTGCGGCACCCCGTCGGCGTCGCGCAGCAGAGAGACCGTCAGATTGGTCCACAGGACGGTGCCGTCGGGGCGGTAGAAGGCCTTCTCGACGCGGTAGTGCTCGCGCTCCCCGTGCACCAGCTCCTCGTACAGCTTCCACACGTGCGGGGAGTCGTCGGGGTGCGTCCAGCTGCCCACGTTGCGCCCGCGCAGCTGGTGCTCCAGGCCGCCGAACATCCGCACGAGGGCGTCGTTGACCTCCAGGACGGTGCCTTCGAGGTCGGCGATGCCGATGCCGACCGCGGCGCCGTGGAACACCGCGCGGAAGCGGGCCTCGCTCGCGTGCAGGGCCTCGGCGACGGTGCCGCGCGCGTCGAGGGCCGCCCGGGATATCGCCTCCTGCTCGGCCAGGGTGCGCGTCCGCAGCGCCCGCGCGAAACCGGCGGCCACCGCGTGCTGGATGCGGGCGCAGCGGGCCCGCAGCTCCTCGCGCTCGCCCTCGGCGCCGCAGTACAGCACGAGATAGGCGTCCACCACGTTCAGGGTGCGGCTGAGCGCCTCCGGCTCGGTGCAGTGCGCCGCGACCAGGGCCGCGCCGACCGCCTCGCCGGTGGCGGCACGGAACGGCCGCTCCTCCAGGGCGTCGCGCAACCACCGGGCGAGCGGCTGCAGTTGCTGCTCGAACTCGGGCCGGGTCAGCGAGGTGGCGGTCACCGGGAAGAGCGCGCGACTCCAGATCGTGGCGAATCTGCGCAGTCTGTCCTCCGGCCCGTCCGGCTCCGCGCTCAACGCTTGCGTCCCACGCCGGCGAAACCGGAGAAGGACCAGGGGTCCTCGGCCTCGAACTCGTCGAGTTCCGTGTCGGCCCGCCACTGCGGCATCGGCACGAGGCCGGGTTCCACCATGTCGTATCCCTCGAAGAACCGCGCGATCTCGGCACGCGATCGCATGATCAATGGATTGCGGATGTCGTTGTACACGCCGACGGCGCCGGCGACCTGCTCCTGCGGAACCGGTATCCCTTCGTACGAAAGGTGCGTGACGGCCAGCAGGCTGCCGGACGCCGTCGCGTCCCGCAGTTCTCCGACCGCCGCGTAGGGATCGTACGCGTCCTCGACGAAGTGGAGTATGGCCGACAGGAGAAGCGCAGTCGGCTTGTCCAAGTCGATCAGCGCCCTGACCTCGGAACTGCCCAGGATGTCGCGGGGTTTGCGGAGATCGGCGAAGACCGCGTCGTATCGGGGCTCGCCGTCCACGGTCGCGCGGGCGTGCGCGACGGCGACCGGGTCGTGGTCCACGTAGACGACGCGCGCCCCCGGGTCCGCGGCCCGGACCACCTCGTGGACCGCACCGAAGGACGGGACGCCGCAGCCGATGTCGAGGAACTGGTCGATGCCCGCGTCGACGGCGAAACGCACAGCACGGCGAGTGAAGGCACGATTCGCCTGAGCGATCTTGGGTAGCCCGGGCAGGAACTCCAGCGCCCGGCGGGCGGCCTCCCGGTCCGCCTCGAAGTTGTACGAGCCCCCCAGGTAGCAGTCGTTGATCCGGGCCGCGCTCGGCATCGCGATGTCGATGCCGGGCGGGGCCCAGGCGGGACGCTCCATCAACACTCCAAGGCTTAGACATCGGGCGGAGGCGAGCCGGTGTTCGAGGGTGAGGCTACTGATCGCCAGCCAAGGGAGCGAGTCAAACCGGAAATTGGCCGTCCGTTCTCGGTCACTGCCTGGGTCACTGCCGGTGGCACATGCCGTACGCATCCTGAGAAACGCCGAAGAACCGGCCCATTCCTTCCGTTCGGTACGGAAGGAACGGGCCGGTCGGCCGGGCGCGTGCCGGGCCCCGGGGCGGGGCGCCGGACGGACGGGGTGCCGCGCGGCGGCGGGGGCCTACGGGGTGGCGCGCACCGCCTTGCCGTCGGGGGCCGCGGCGAACCAGGTGCCGCCCACGCCCTGACCGTTGGTGTCACCGGGCTTCTTGTCCCCGGCGAAGGTGTAGAGCGGCCAGCAGTCGATCGTCTGCTGCTCGCGGCCGTCGGGGCGGTCGAAGGTGACGAAGCCCTTCTTCAGGATGCCCTTGGTGTCGTTCTTCTCCACGGGCTCCACGACCGGCCACTTCTCCAGGCAGGCGCCGGTGCAGGCGGACTTCATGGGCCACGCGGAGTCCTTGGTGAAGCGGTAGACCGTCATGCCGTTCTTGTCGACGACGATCTCGCCGAGCTCGGGGTCGTTGCGGGTGGAGAGCCCGGCACGGTCGGCGGGCCGCGCCGCGCCGGCCCCGCCGCCGGGAGCCGCGGGCTTGGCCTTCTTGCCGTCGGGCGCCGCCGCGAACCAGGTGCCGCCCACGCCCTGCCCCTTGGCGTCGCCGGGCTTGGTGTCCTTGGCGAACCGGTACATCGGCCAGCCGTCGATGGTCAGCTGCTTGCCGCCGTCGGACCGGGTGACCTCGCCGAGCAGGGACTCGTCGACACCGGGGGCGGCCTCGGCACCCTTCGCGGGCACCACCGGCCAGGCCCGCTCACAGGCACCGTCGCAGTTCGACTTCGGCGGCTCCGCGGTGTCCTTGTCGAAGCGGTACAGCGTGAAGCCCGCGCTGTCCGTGACGACCTTGCCGAGCTTCTCGCTGTCCCGGACGGCCAGCTGCCCCGCCGCCTTCGCCTTGCCCGCCCCCTTCGCGGCGCTGTCCGCGTCCGCGCCATAGCCGTCGCCGTCGCCGTCGCCCGAGCCGTAGCCGTCACCGGCGGGCGCCTCGTTGCCCACGTTCTGGCCCTTCGGGGACTGCTCCCCCTCGTCCTGACCGCACGCCGTCGTCAGCGCCAGCACGGCCGCAGCTGTCGCTACGAGCGAGGCGCTCCGCCAGGTCTTCATCTCTCACTCACTCCCGCTGTCCGCTTGGTGGCGACGACCGCTCGCGTCGCACATGGCCCTAGGTACGGGTGGGGCGGGGGAGAGCGTTCAACACCGGTTCAAGATTCTTTGCGGGGGTGGTGACTGCAGGGCCCGCACGGCGCGCGGAGCGGCGCTCCAGAGCGGAGCCCCCGCGCGAACTTGCGTGCGGCCGCTCCCTCCTTCGGTCTCTTTACCTCATGTTCGCGCGCGAGCGGGGCGTGCGCCCCTCATGCTCTGCGTCGTGCCCGGATCCTCCAGGGGCTTCCTCGTCCCCGTCACACGTGCGTTCGCGCTGCTCACGCTGGCCCTGTTCGTCGGCGTCCCGGCGGGCTCGGCCGTAGTCGAGGCCGACGCCTGCGTGTACGCGTCGACCGGCCCGGGCGGGACGGCCACGGCCCACGCGGGCGGCGGGCACTGCCCGCCGCCGCCCACCAAGCCGCCCAAGCCGACGCCGACCCCGCCGAAGCCCACTCCCCCGAAGCCGACGCCCACGCCTCCGAAACCCACGCCCACCCCTCCGAAGCCGACGCCGACGCCGCCCAAGCCGACGCCCCCGAAACCCACGCCTCCGAAGCCGACCCCGCCGCCGCGGCCCGCGCCACCGGAGCCCGCGCCACCGCCCCCGCCACGGCCCGTGCCGCCCGCGCCCCGGATCGCCCCGACGACACCGGCTCCTTCGCCGCCCGCGCCGTCGGTCAAGCCGCCGCCGCGGCCCGCGCCCCCGGCGCCCCGGCCCACGCCCTCGACCCGGCGCCCCGACCGCCCGTCGGAGCCCGTGCACTACCCCGCGTACCACACGCCCGCGCGCAAGAGCCCGCCTCGCGACGGGCCTTCCCTCGTCCATCTGACCCTGCTCATCACCGCACCCGCGGTACTCGCCGTCGCCGCGCTGCGGCCGCGCTGACCGCCGGAGGACTCCCTTGACGGAATGGCTTGTTCTCACCCTCGCGATGGCCGCCGCGTGCGCCGTCGTGCTCCTCATCGTCGTGCTGCGCCACTGGCGAACCTCCGCGAACGCTGACGTATCGGAAACTCCGGACGTGATGGAGTACATGACGATGATGATCGGCGTTGTCTACGCCATCGTCCTCGGCCTGGCCATCGCCGGCGTCTGGGAGGCCCGCAGCGCCGCCCAGGACCACGTCCGTACCGAGGCCCAGGCGCTGCACGAGGTGCATGAGCGGGTCCGTGTCTACCCCGCCGAGGTCCGCGACCGCATCCGCGACGACGTAACGGCGTATGTCGGCCATGTGGTGACGAAGGAGTGGGACCAGATGGCCGACAACGGTGAACTCACCGCGCGCGGCACGGCGTTGCTCGCCACGCTCCGCCACGACGTCACCGACTACGAGCCCAAGTCCGACTTCGAGGCGCAGGCCTACCAGCCCCTCGTCGACCAGGTGGCCCTCGTCGACGACGCGCGCGGCGCCCGCGGCGACAGCGCGGAGGCCACCATGCCGGGGGTCGTCTGGTTCGGCCTGATCACCGGCGGCCTCGTGACCGTCGGCCTCATCTTCGCCTTCCAGATCCGCCGCAACGTCCGCGAGCTCGTCCTCGCGGGTCTCTTCTCCGCCCTGATCGCCTTCCTGCTCTTCCTGATCTGGGACTTCGACGCCCCCTACAGCCGCGGCATCGCGGCCACGGCGGAGCCGTTCACGCTGCTCTTCCCCGGGGTCGACGGCTGACGGCAGGCGTTCCACCGGGCGCGGCGGCCACCGGCTCCGCCGCGCCCTTCGCGTGTCCTCAGGCCCCCGGGCGGCGGCCGCTGAAGATGCCCCAGCGCAGGCGTCCGGCGCGGGCCGCGTCCACCCACAGCGGCAGGTTGCCGAGCAGCCCGTCGACGTAGCCGGGGCTGATGACGGCGCGCAGTTCGGCCTCCTTCGCGCGCGTCTCGTCGGTGAGGCGGACGTAGTGGCGCACCACCTGGTCGCTGTGGTCGGCGAAGTCGACCGCGCCCAGGCCGAGTCCGGTGAGCCGCTCCCGGTAGAACGTCGGGGTGGCGAGCGCGTCCACGCCGAGCCGGGACACGGCCGCGTGCAGCACGTCGGCGGGCGTCGCCTCGTCGGCCATCAGGTCGGTGAAGGCAAGGACCCCTCCGGGCTTCAGCACCCGCGCCGCCTCGCTCAGCACCCGGTTCCGGTCGCCGCTGTGGCAGAAGGCCTCCAGGGAGCACACGGCGTCGAAGTGGCCGTCGGCGTACGGCACGTCGTGGAAGGAGCCGGTGACGACCTCGATGAGGTCGCCGAGGCCGCGCCTGGCGTTGGCCGCGCGGTGCCGCTCGTTCTGGGCGGTGCTGAGGTTGAGCGCGACGACCCGGCAGCCGAAGCGGTCGGCCAGGTAGCGGGCGGTCCCGCCGTATCCGGAGCCGAGGTCCAGGACGGTCCGCTCCGGGCCGAGGGTGCCCTGGAGCCGGTCCGCGAGCTCCTGGACGGTGCGCCGGGACGCGTCCGCGATCGGCTCCCGCTCGTGCGCGTAGATGCCGGTGTGGATGTCCTCGCCGCCCCACACGATGTCGTAGAACGCGTCGACGTCACTGGTCTCGTAGTAGCGACGCGTCGCGTCCTCGCCCGCGCCCGTGCCCGCTGCGGTCACGTCCTTGCTCATAGCCGCTTGCCACCTCTCGCCGGTCGGCCTCGCTGCCCTTCGAGGGCCATGGGCCAAGCCTCGGCGCCTTCGTACCGAAGATCAACGAGGGCGAATCAGCCATGCCGGAACCCCCGGGACGCCCTCCGGGGCGCGGCCGTCGCGGGCGTGCGCGCCGGGCCGGGACCGTCCATGGGGAGGCATGGACACCGGCCCCGCCCGGCTGCCCGGCGGGCCACCGGCGCATCGCAGGGGAAGTACCGGTGGCCCCGCCGCACGGATGCCCCCGCAGTCCCCCGTCGTGCCCCATCCGTGCGGCATATGCGATATGGAACCCCCTCGCGGTGCCGTCCGGGGAGTGTGTGCGCCGCGCCAGTTCGGGTGCGGCGAGCACACGGCGTGTGACCCGGATGGCGCCGCCGCGCGCGCTCCGCCCGCACGCCCCCTGCCGCGCCCTGCCCGCGCGCCCCCGGTCACGCCCTCGCAGCGCCCGCGCTGCGGCACGGCCCTGACCAGCGCACTCTGGTGGGGAGGCCTGCTCCGGAGCGGGGCAGTCGGCAGGAAGCGAGCGGGTGTGGAGCGGGTGATGACGGCCGCGGGGCCGCTGGACTGGTCGCTGGTGGCCGGAACCGTGCCGGCCTTGCTGCGCGCGCTCGGCGCGCTGGGGCTCGCCGTGCTGCTGTTCTCGCGGGACCGCCGCTGGTGGACGCGGCTGCTGCCCGCCGCGCTCGTCCTCGCCGCGCTCCTGTCGTTCCTGGTCCCGGTGGTGGTGGACGACTGGTGGCAGCCGTTCCCCGACGCGCTGCCGACCGACGTGGTGGTGTGGATCGGGGTGGCGGTCCTCGGCGTGTGCCTCGCCCTCTTCCGGATGCCGACGCTGCGCTGGCGCGGCCGGGCCGGGGCGCTGGCCGCCGGGGCGTGCGTGGTCCTGTTCGGCCTCTCCGAGGTCAACATCCACTACGACAACTACCCGACCCTGCGCACCCTGCTCGGGCCGCGGGACACCGTCGGCTTCAAGGCGGCCGCAGGCCGGAAGGAGCCGCTCGTCGAGGTGCCGCCGGGCAAGGCGGTGTCCGAGGTCTGGCGGGCCCCGGTCGGCCTGCCCGCCAAGGGCACGGTGTCGAAGACCTCCGTCCCGGGGACGAAGTCGCACTTCGACGCCCGGGACGCGTACGTCTATCTGCCGCCCGCCTACCGGGCCTCCCCGCGGCCGCCGCTGCCCGTGCTCGTCCTGATGGCGGGGCAGCCCGGCGCGCCGGAGGACTGGATCACCTCCGGCCAGCTGCCGGACATGCTGGACGACTTCGCCGCCGCGCACGCGGGCCTCGCGCCCGTCGTGCTCGTCGTGGACCCGCTCGGCGGCTCGTTCGACAATCCGCTGTGCATGGACTCCCGGCTCGGCGACGTCCAGACGTACCTCGCCGAGGACGTCCCGCACTGGGCGGCCACCCACCTCCAGGTCGCCTCCGGACGCGCGCACTGGGCGATCTCCGGTCTGTCCAACGGCGGCACCTGCTCGCTCCAGATGGCGGTGAACGCGCCCGGCCGCTACGGCTCCTTCGTCGACATCTCCGGGCAGGACGAGCCGACGCTCGGCAGCCGCAAGAAGACCGTCGACGCGGCCTTCGGCGGCGACGAGGCGGCCTTCGAGAAGGTCAACCCGCTGGACGTGCTCGCACGTGAGCGCTTCCCCGACACCTCGGCCGTGTTCGTCGCGGGGAAGGACGACTCCACGTACCGGCCGCAGGCGCTCAAGGCGTACGCGGCCGCGAAGAAGGCGGGGATGAAGGCCGAGCTCGTCGAGCTGCCCGGCGGCCACAGCTGGCAGGTGTGGCGCCCCGGGCTCAAGGAGCACCTGGGCTGGCTCGCGTCGCACACCGGCCTGACGCCGTGACCGCTCGGGCCCACGTCCGCGCCCTGGCGGAAAACGATCTGGAATAGCGGTTCCTGACGGGTCAAATCGCCCTGGGCCATGGCAAGTTCGGCCTGCCTTCACCCGATCGGGCAACCCTCGAACACGCACGCCACGTCTGGTCCCACGAGGGCGCCGCGGAGGCAGTGAGTCCGCCGCGGCGCCCCAGAACCACCGATTCAGTTATCACTTGCAAGGAGTATAGACATGGCTGCCATCGACGCCCCCGCCACCCCTCTGGAGCTGTTCATCATCACGACCCTCTTCGACGGCGGCCACATCGCCCCCGCCATCGAGGAGCTGCGGGCGGCCGGCCTCGGCGACAAGGTCGACTCGTGGGTCGGCACGGGCGAGAACCAGCCCCTCGGCGCCGACGAGCTGACCAAGGCCCTCGGCGACAGCATCGCCCGCATCGCCGCCCTCCAGGGGGTCAGCGCGGACGAGGTCGCCCAGAAGGCCGCGGCCGCGCTGCCCGCCACCTTCGACGCCCTCAGCCCCGAGGGCACGGTCGTCACCCAGTAGTCGGCGCCCAGGAGGGGTACCGCCTCACTGATTGCCTTGTTCCGCTGATTCCGGTCCGCTGAACGCCGCCGCCCGGTGGCCGCGGTCCTCTTGCGAGGGCCCGGCGCCGGGCGGTTTCCGCTGCCCCGGCGGAGCGCGACACGCCCCCGTTCCCCTGTCCGGCCCACAGGAATGCCCCGTTCGCACGACAGCGATCGCGGCGCATCCCCGGCCTGCCTAGCGTTCACCGCATCGAGGTGCGCATCAGGCGCCGGCGGAAGAAGGTCCGCGGCCGCTCCTCGGGGACCCGGAGGATTCGCCATGCGCGCGATACGCGTCGCCTCGGCCGCCCTGTTCACCACCGCAGCCCTGGCCCTCTCCGCACCCGCCGCGGGCGCGGCCGTCGCGGGCGACGAGAACATCACCTCGTTCGGCTTCCGCGTCACCCCCTCCACGATCGCCGCGGGCGGGCAGGTCACCCTGACCGTCGACGGCTGCGAGAACACCACCAAGGTGACCTCCGGCGTCTTCGACGACGTCACCATCCCCAAGGGCCAGTCGTCGGCCACCGCGCACGTCTTCTGGGACGCCAAGCCGGGCGCCCTGTACGAGGTGACGTTCACCTGCGGCCAGGAGTCGGGCAGGACCGACCTCACCATCGCCACCGGCGGCGGCCGCTCCAGCCCCGGCACGCACCACTCCAGGGGCGTGCACGCGGGCACCGGCGGCAGCGTCGCCGGGTTCGACGGGCAGCAGATCGCCCTGGGCGGCGCGCTGATCGCGGGCGTGCTCGGCACCGCGTACTACTGGACGCGCCGCCGCACGGACGCCGATCACGGCTGACCCGGGGGCACACCGGCCCCGGGGCCACCGGGGCACGCACGGCCGACCGGCCCGGCGCGGAAGGGGGACGCGCCGGGCCGGTCGTGGTCTGTTCACACCCGGTTCTTCACACCCGGTTCTGCACAGCAGGTTCTGCACAGCCGTTGCTCACAGCTGGTTCCTCAGGCCTTGTTCTCGGCCCGGCGCCGCATCCAGAACACGCCGCCGCCGACCACCGCGGCGGCCACCAGGGCGCCGCCGATCGCGATGTCGGTGCTGGTCGCCCCGGACGTCGTGCTGCCGCCGAGGCCGCCGCGGGCGGCGCCGTGGATGACGGTGAAGGCGTGCGGGCGGGTGAGCGGCGGCTTGCCGTGGCAGTGCGCGGTGATGTCGTAGGCGCCGGGGTGGGCGTGGTGGTTCACGGTGACGGTCGCGCTGGACGTGGTGCCGCCCGGGATCTGCTTCAGGTCCGTCTTCGGGAAGGCGGGCGACTCGACGCTGCCGGGGTGGTCGCAGCCGTCGACGGTGACGGTCAGCTGCCCGCCCCGCGCGATCACGCTGGGCATGGCGACGATGTTGCTGGGCCCTGCCCAGGCGGCGGCCGTCGGCGCGGCGAGGCCGACGACGGCCCCCGCGGCGACGACGGCCGCCAGTGCTCGAGAGTTACGCATGGAATTCCTCCGCGAGAGGCACCCCGGGGAAACCAATTCCCCGGCGTTCGGCGAGAGCGCCCTCAGACAGACCCTCAGACGGCCTGCGCACAGCCGCATTTCGGGGCTCGTCCGTCCTGGTGAGGGACACGCCGGGAGGTGTCCGTAGGAGTGGCCATCACCGCAGGTCACGGACCGTCAGAAAAAACCTGTGGGCGAACGACTCGGATGGCGCAGGCCGCTTTTGCCCGCCACCCGTTCGCGCCCGCCCTTTCGCACGCCGCGCGCGCTGCACTTAGCGTTTTCGTACGCGCCACGGACACGGCAGGACACGCCGTGTCGAGAGGGGATAGGGAATGTCGTCGTCCCAGCCGTCCGAGCCCGCGAAGCAGCCTTCTGACGCGGCCGCGTTCGAGGAGTTTGATGAGTGCGAGGAGGAGCGGCCGCGCAAGCGCGCGCCGTGGGGCGCGATGGCCCTTGTGCTGCTCACCGGGCTCGCGCTGATCCGCAACGGCTCCGGCGAGTTCGACGTGGGCCCGCCGCAGCCCGCGTCGGCCGCGGCGGCGGACCGCGCGCCCGCCGAGACGGACGGCGCCCCCGCTCCCCTGGCGTTCGCGGCGGCCGACCGCGTCCGCATCAAGGCGATCCGCGTGGACGCCCCCGTGATGGCGGTCGGGCTCGACGCGGAGGGCTGGGTGGACGCGCCGCCGCCGGACGACCCGAACCTCGCCGGCTGGTTCACGGGCGCGGTGTCGCCGGGCGAGAAGGGGACGTCCGTCCTGGTCGGGCACGTGGACAACCAGCAGGGGCCCGCGGTGTTCTACGGCCTCGGCTCGCTCAAGAAGGGCAACCGCGTCGAGGTCCGGCGCCAGGACCGGCGCACGGCCGTCTTCGAGGTCTACGGCATCGAGGTGTTCGCCAAGAACGACTTCCCCGGCCACCGCGTGTACGGCGACACGGGCGTGCCCGAGCTGCGGGTCATCACCTGCGGCGGCGGCTTCTCGAAGCAGAGCGGCTACGACGGGAACGTGGTGGTGTTCGCCCGCCTGGTCGACGTGCGCTGAGCCCCGGCCCGCGCGTCCTCGCCCCCGTGTCCGCGTGGGGGCGAGGTGCTCACACGCGATAGCGGCTCGGCACCGTGAGGTGGAACCCGGCGTCCAGGAGCTCGGGCAGATAGGCGTCCAGGGCGTGCACGCTCTGGGTGCGGTCGCCGCCCGCGTCGTGGGACAGGACGACGACGCCGGGGCCCGCGCCGTTCAGGACGCGCCGGACGATGGTGCCGGTGCCGGGGGTGCGCCAGTCGAGGGTGTCGACGGTCCAGGCGAGCGGCTCCATGCCGAGCTCGGCGCCGAGCTCGAAGGCCGCGCGGTTCCAGGCGCCGTACGGGGCGCGGAACCACAGCGGCGGGGTGCCCACGGTGCGCTCCACCACCTCGCAGGTGCGCTCCATCTGCTCGTGGATCGCGGACCTGGTCAGGGCGGGCAGCAGCGGGTGGCTCCAGGTGTGGTTGCCGATCACGTGGCCGTCGTCGGCCATCTGCCGCAGCAGGTCCGGCCGGTCCGCCGCCATCTCGCCGCACACGAAGAACATCGCGCGGGCGTCGTACCGGCGCAGGGTGCGCAGGATGGCCGGGGTGTAGCGCGGGTCGGGCCCGTCGTCGAAGGTCAGCACCATGGCGCGGGCGCGGCCCGGCAGGCGCAGGATGGGCGCGCGGCGCACGGCGGGGCGGGCGGGTGCGGCGCGCTGCGGCCCGTGTCCGGTCATGGGCCGCAGCCGGTACGCGGAGGGCTTGCGGGCGCGGAGGGCCTGCGGGCCCGCGGCGGGGGCGCCGGAAGCGGCCGTCCGCCCCGGGGTGCTCGCGCGCTCGGCCCCGGCGCAGCCGGTGGCCGCGGCGAGGCCGACGACGGCGGCGCCGCGAAGCAGCGCGCGACGCCCCGGAGGCATCTGATCGTCTTTCATGACTAATGCCTCGCATGGCCGAAGGCCCGGCGGTCTCAGCAACACTGCGGGGGCGCGCGAAAGCACCCGATGGGACCAGCGCGGGCTCAAGGAGACACGAGGCGGCCAGGACAGCGCCCCGAAGGGGCGCGAGGCTGAGTCAATGTGCGGCTCCGCCGCGTGGGCGCGACCAGCCGCAGCGGACCGGCACACGAGCGACGGCCCGGCGCGGCAGTGCCAGCGCAGCGTCACCGGCGGCGGACCAGCGGGAACGGCAGCGTCTCGCGGATGGTCAGGCCGGTGAGGAACATGACGAGCCGGTCGACGCCGATGCCGAGGCCGCCGGTCGGCGGCATCGCGTACTCCAGGGCGTCGAGGAAGTCCTCGTCCAGCTCCATGGCCTCCGGGTCTCCCCCGGCGGCGAGCAGCGACTGCGCGGTGAGGCGGCGGCGCTGCTCGACGGGGTCGGTCAACTCCGAGTATGCGGTGCCCAGTTCGGTGCCGAAGGCGACGAGGTCCCAGCGCTCGGCGAGGCGCGGGTCGGCGCGGTGCTGGCGGGTCAGCGGGGAGACGTCGGTGGGGAAGTCCTTGTAGAAGGTGGGCAGCTGGGTCCGCTCCTCGACGAGCCGCTCGTACATCTCCAGGACCACGTCGCCGCGCCCGTCGTCGGCGGTGTACGGCACGTGGACGCGGTCGCACAGGCGGTGCAGGCGCGCCAGCGGGGTGTCGGCGTCGAGCTCCTCGCCGAGGGCCTCGGACAGTGCGCCGTACACGGTCTTGACGGGCCAGGGCCCGGAGATGTCGTACTCCCTGCCGTCCTTGCGGGCGACGGGCGTGCCGAAGGCGGCGGTGGCGGCGCCCTGGATGAGCTCGCGGGTCAGGTCGAGCATCACGTCGTAGTCGGCGAAGGCCTGGTAGGCCTCCAGCATCGTGAACTCGGGGTTGTGCTTGTACGAGACGCCTTCGTTGCGGAAGGTGCGGCCCATCTCGAAGACCTTCTCCAGGCCGCCGACGCACAGCCGTTTGAGGTACAGCTCGGGGGCGATGCGCAGATACAGGTCGAGGTCGTAGGCGTTGATGTGGGTGGTGAAGGGCCGGGCGTTGGCGCCGCCGTGGATCTGCTGGAGCATCGGGGTCTCGACCTCCAGGTAGCCGCGGTCGAGCAGGCCCTGGCGGAGCGCCTGGACGGCGGTGGAGCGGGCCCGCACGACGTCGCGGGCGGCGGGGCTCGCGACCAGGTCGAGGTAGCGGCGGCGCACCTTGGCCTCGGGGTCGGCGAGGCCGCGGCGCTTGTCGGGAAGCGGGCGCAGGCACTTGCCGGTGAGCTGCCAGGAGGTGACGAAGACGGTCAGCTCGCCGCGGTCGCTGCGGCCGACCTCGCCGGTGGCGGTGACGTGGTCGCCGATGTCGGTGCGGGCGGTGAAGGCGGCCAGGACGTCGGGTCCCGAGCGGTCCCGGGTGAGGGCGAGCTGGAGGTCGCCCGACCAGTCGCGCAGGACGGCGAAGACGACGCCGCCGAAGTCGCGCACCAGCATGACGCGGCCCGCGACCGTGACCCGCTCCCCCGCCAGGTCCTGGCCGATCGCGGCCAGTTCGTGGGTGCGCGGCGGGATGCCCACCGGGTAGGGGTCGACGCCTTCGGCGCGCAGCCGCTCCAGGGCGCGGTGGCGGATGCGGATCTGCTCGGGCAGCGCCTCGACGGGGTCGAGCGCGGCGTCGGCGCGGCCGCCGAGGCCGAGCGCGGCGATGGACGGCAGGCCCTCGGTGGTGGCGGGCTTGGTGACGCCCCGGGTCCGGTGCCCCTTGCCCCAGAGCTTGCGCAGCGAGGGCACGGAGACGAAGCCCTCGGCGATGCCGGAGGCCAGGCCGATGCGGGCGAGCGAGCCGGTGTCGCCGTAGCAGAGGAACCGCGGGTACCACTCGGGGTGGTACTTGGCGTTGGAGCGGTAGAGGGCCTCCAGCTGCCACCACTTGGAGAAGAAGAGCAGCAGCTTGCGCCACAGGCGCAGGACGGGGCCCGCGCCGATGCGGGCGCCCTCCTCGAAGACGGAGCGGAACACCGCGAAGTTCAGTGAGATCCGCCGCACGCCGAGCTTGGGCGCCACGGCGCACACCTCGGCGACCATGAACTCCATGACGCCGTTGGGCGCGCTGCGGTCACGGCGCATCACGTCGAGCGAGATGCCGTCCCTGCCCCAGGGCACGAAGGACAGCAGGGCGAGCAGCCTGCCGTCGCTGTCGAGGGCCTCGGCCAGCAGGCAGTCGCCGTCCTCGGGGTCGCCGAGCCGGTCGAGCGCCATGGAGAAGCCGCGCTCGGTCTCGGTGTCCCGCCAGGCGTCCGCCTTGTCGATGATCGCCTCCATCTCCTCGTCGGTGAGCGTGGCGTGGCGGCGGACGCGGGCGGTGGCGCCGGTGCGCCGGACCCGGTTCACGGCCTGGCGCGTGACGCGCATGTCGCGGCCGTCGAGGTCGAAGTCCGGCACGTGCAGGATGGCCTCGTCGCCGAGCTGGAGGGCGCCGAGCCCGGCGCGGGCGAAGGCCGTCGCGCCGTCCTCGGACGCGCCCATCACGGCGGGCGCCCAGGCGTAGCGCCGGGCCACGTCGAGCCAGGCGCCGATGGCGTGCGGCCAGGCCTCGCGGTCGCCGACGGGGTCGCCGCTGGCCAGGCAGACGCCCGCCTCGACGCGGTAGGTCACGGCGGCCTTGCCGCTGGGCGAGAAGACGACGGCCTTGTCGCGCCGGGTGGCGAAGTAGCCGAGCGAGTCCTGGTCGCCGTAGGCGCCGAGCAGGGCCCGGATGCGGGGCTCCTCGTCGCCGTGCAGGGCGGCTTCCATGCGCTGGGAGCGGAACAGGGTGGCGGCGGCGTTCAGCAGCGCGAGGGCGCCGAACAGGCCGAGGAAGAAGTACAGCGGGCGCGGCGGTGAGCCGTCGAAGTAGTCGTGGCCCTGGAGGAGGCCGCCGCAGACCCGGTTCGCCGCCCACAGCAGCCGCTCGCCGCGCGGCAGGGTGCCGGGGAAGAGCTCGACGAGGCCCCAGCCGAGGAGGACCGCGATGCCGAGCCCGGCGGCGAGCACGGCGACGGCCCGCCACAGGGCGCCGCGGCGCGAGTCGGCGTAGAACTCGGCGCGCGCCAGGATCAGCACGACCAGGGCGACGCCGCAGACGACGAAGGACGGCAGCGACTCGCCCCAGTAGCCGAGGGCGAAGCCGAGGACGTCGAAGGCGACGAGGAGGCCCAGGTAGATCACCACGAGCCACCAGGCGACCTTCTTGCGGGCCGCGATGGCCGCGGCGAGCAGGAAGAGGAAGACGGCGTAGGCGAGGTTCGGGCTGACCGGCACGGTGAGCTGGTCGAGGAAGCGGATCACGGGCCGCAGCAGCCGCCGCAGCGGCGCGATCACGGCGAGCACGGCGCAGCACAGGCCGAGGGTGCCGAAGAAGGCCGCGAACACCTCAGGCACGCGGTTGAGGCCGCTGACGCGGAGGCCGCCGGGGCGCGTGCCGCCCGCGGCGCCCGGCTCCTGCACGGTGGCACTCATGGTCACGACTGTAAGAACAGCTGGGGCGCGCCGCCCGTCGAGCGGCCGGACCGCCGGGTGCGCCGAGGCCGCCGGGCCGCGGAACGGGGTCCTCCGATAGCCTCGGAAGCGTGACCGAAGAGCCCATTCAGCAGCCGTCCCAGCAGTTCGAACGGGGCACCGACGGCCCCAAGGTGATCGTCGTCGGGGTCGACGGCTCGGATTCCTCGCTGCGCGCCGCTGCATATGCCGGTGGCCTGGCCCGGCGGCAGCGGGCGCTGCTCGCCGTGGTGTACGTCCAGCCGGTGCTCGCGGCGGGCGCCGCGCTCGGGGCGCCGGTCGCGGAGACCACGGACGAGATCGCCGAGAGCCTGATCGCCGAGATCCGGGACGCCACGGAGCGCGTGAAGGGCATATTCGACGTGCGCTGGGAGTTCCACACCTTCCGCGGCGACCCGTACAACGGCCTGGTCACGGCCGCCGACGAGCTCAAGGCCGACGCCGTCGTGGTGGGCGCGTCCGAGCAGGCGGGCCACCGGATCGTCGGCTCGGTCGCGGTGCGTCTGGTGAAGGCCGGGCGCTGGCCGGTCACCGTGGTGCCGTAGGGCCGACCGGGGGAACCTCGCCCGCGCGAAGGGGGCGCGCCGACGCGTGGCGCGTGGTGCCTTCCGTGCCGGGTGCGCCTGAGCCAGGATGATCCGCCAGCAGCCGACCGCCGCCAGCGAAGAGGTGAGGCTCATGGCCGGACTACGGATGGGGCAGGGCGTCCTGCGGCGCAAGCCCATCGAGCACATCGAAGCCACCGAGGCGGGCGGCGCGGGCACGCAGCTCACTCGCACCCTCGGTCTGTGGCAGCTCACGGCGATCGGCGTGGGCGGCATCATCGGCGCCGGGATCTTCACGCTCGCCGGCACCGTCGCGAACGAGAAGGCCGGGCCCGCGGTCCTCATCTCGTTCCTCATCGCGGGCGTCGCCAGCGCCGCCGCGGCGTTCTCCTACGCGGAGTTCGCGGGCCTGATCCCCAAGGCGGGCTCGGCCTACACCTACGGCTACGCGGTGCTCGGCGAGATCACCGGCTGGTTCATCGGCTGGGACCTGCTCCTCGAGTACACCGCGATCGTGGCGGTGGTCGCGATCGGCATCTCGGGGTACTTCAACTTCCTGCTGAACGAGATGGGCGCGGACCTGCCCAACTGGATGCTGGGCGCACCCGGCACCGGCGACGGCCACAAGGTCGACCTGTTCGCCGCGGTCCTGTGTCTGTTCATCGCGTACATGCTCACCCTCGGGATCAAGAACGCGGCGCGCTTCGAGATGGTCGTCGTGGTCCTGAAGGTGTTCGTCGTCCTCCTCGTCATCGGCATCGGCTTCTTCCACGTGGAGACCGGCAACTACTCGCCGTTCTTCCCGTTCGGCGTCAGCGGCGCCTTCACGGGCGCGGCCACGGTGTTCTTCGCGGTCTTCGGGTACGACGCGATGAGCACGGCCGCCGAGGAGTCCAAGGACGCGCAGCGCCACATGCCGAAGGCCATCCTGTACTCGCTGGCCATCTCGATGGTCCTGTACGTCCTCGCCTGCCTGGTCCTGACGGGCATGCAGGACTACAAGGACATCGACCCGGAGAGCGGCTTCTCCTCGGCGTTCAAGGCGGTGGGGCTCAGCGGGCTCGCGGACGTGATCGCGGTGGGCGCGATCATCGGCATCCTCACGGTGATGTTCACGTTCATGCTGGGCTGCACGCGCGTGTGGTTCTCGATGAGCCGCGACGGGCTGCTTCCGAAGTGGTTCGCCAAGACGCACCCGACGCGGCACGTGCCGACGCGCGTGACGTGGATCGTCGGGTTCGCCTCGGCCGCGATCGCCGGATTCCTGCCGATCGGCGAGGCGGCGGAGTTGACCAACATCGGCATCCTGCTGGCCTTCGTCGTGGTGTGCGTCGCGGTGATCGTGCTCCGCTACAAGCAGCCCGACCTGCCGCGCACGTTCCGCTGCCCGGGGATGCCGGTGGTGCCCGCGATCGGGGTGGTCTTCTCGATCTGGCTCATCACGTTCCTGGAGTGGCAGACCTGGGTCCGCTTCGCGGTGTGGTTCGCGGTGGGCCTGGTGGTGTACTTCGCGTACTCGTACCGCAAGTCGGAGCTCGCCCGGAGCGAGCGGGGCGAGCCCCGGGACACGGGACCGGTGGCGTGAGCCCCCTCAGGGGGTGAGGAGGTCCACGACGGCGCCCGTGAGCCCGCCGACGACGGCGCTCACGGAGTCCACCACCCACTGCCCGAGGTCGGTCGGGACGACGAGCACGACGAAGAGCAGCACGACGCCCGCCATCAGCAGGTCGCCCGGCCGCCCTCCGGTCAGCGCGTGGCCGCGCACGCGCAGCACGATGATGACGGCCAGCAGGAACGCCACGTTGATCGACATGCTCACCCGGCAGGCCTCCCGTCAGGCGTGGCACCGGCGCGGCGCCGGACGTACCCCACCCTTCCTGCATAGCCATCACCGGGCGCCGAGGTGGTGGCTTTACCCGTGATTGACGGTGAAAAGCCACCCCGAGGCTGGAATCGTCGGACGCGTGGGCGAGGGCCGACGCCCCGCCGGCCTCAGGGGGCGGCCCTCACTTCCCCATCACCAGACCGTCCTTCGCGGCGCCGCGGCTCAGCACGACGCGGCGGATGCGGTCGCGCACGTCCCGTACGTCGGCGCCCCGGTCCAGGGCGGCGTTGAGGTTGACGACGCGTCCGGCCCCGGTGTCGAACCAGTGGGGGACGAACTCGGCCTTCGTCACCTCCCAGCGGCCGCCGGGCGCGCCGGGCGGGGCGAAGGTGAAGCGGCCGACGGTGCCCTGGTTGCCGCGCGGGTCGTGGGCGCCCGCGTGGTTGATCATGTCGCCCGCGATCTGGTCGCCCATGCCGTAGACGACCCAGGTGCCGTTGACCTTCTCGTACGCCTGCGGGACGTGGGCGTGGGTGCCGAGGATCAGGTCGACGTCGGGGCGGCCCGCCGTGCGCGAGGCCGTCAACTGGCGGCTCAGGCGCAGCTGTTGGCCATCGGGCGCGTCCTGCCACTCGGAGCCCCAGTGCAGCGAGACGACGACCACGTCGGCGCCCGCCGTCCGGGCGGCGCGCGCGTCGGCGACGATGCGCGCGCGGTCGATGAGGTTCACCGACCAGGGCCTGCCCTGGGGCAGCGGGATGTCGTTCGTGCCGTACGTGTACGCCAGTTGGGCGACCTTCGCGCCGCCCGCGCGCAGCCAGGCGGGCGAGCGGCCCTCGGTGGCGGTGCGGCCCGACCCGGCGTGCTTGATCCCGGCCTTGTCGAGCGCCGCGAGGGTGCGGTGGATGCCGGGGGTCCCGGCGTCGAGGGTGTGGTTGGAGGCGGTGGAGCAGGAGTCGTAGCCGGTCGCCTTGAGGCCGGTGGCCACCTGTGGCGGGGACTTGAAGGTGGGGTAGCCGGTGTAGTCGCCGTTCGCTCCGTACACCGTCTCCATGTGACAGATCGCCAGGTCCGCCGGGGCGACGACGGGGCGGGCGCCCGCGAGCATCGGCGCGAAGTCGTAGCCGTCGCCGCCCGCGTCCGCACGGGCCCTGCGGATGATCGAGGAGTGCGGCAGGACGTCGCCGGAGGCGACGAGCGTGAAGGGGCGGGCCGCGCCGGTGCTGCCGCCCGCCGCGGACAGGGCGGGCGCGGGCTGCCGGGAGGCCCGTCGCTCGTCGTGATCCGGTGCGGCGGGGGCGCCGCAGGCCGTGGTGGCGGCGGCCACGGCGGCCGCGAGGAGGGCCAGGGCCCGGCGGGAGGGCCGCGGGTGCGGGGCGGCGGCCCGGGTGCGCTGTGTCATCGGCCTGTCTTCCATGAGGGTGGTACATATGATGGGAAATCAGATAAACAGATACAGAAGGGAAGACAGATAGCAGTCAAGGACCAATGCCGCCCGTATCACTGAAACGGACCTCAACACAGCGTGATCTGAGCGGAAAAACACAGAGCCGCCGACCTGCGACGAAACCGCACGGATGGTCAAGGCTCGGCAAAGTGCCTTGCTCAGCACCCCCGTTGGGTAATCGTCTTGCCTCATCCGTGTTCCGGGTTGGGGGGCCAGAAGCCGGTGACGCACACACGGAGCCTGGAAAGCTAGGAAGGCGGAGCGTGATGCTGCACGAGAGCACGGGCGGCACCGGAGGCCCCAGCGGAGACGAGCTGACGGTGCCGATGGCGTGGCTGTACGCCGAGTACATCGCGGACGAACTGCTGCGCACGGGTGACCTGATGCCACCGACGTCGTTCGAGTACCGGGCGGGGCGCGACGCGCTCGCGCTCACGATCTTCCTGTCGGACACGCGCGGTGAGCTGTCCGGCATCCGCGTGGTCTCGCAACTGGAGACGTGGCTGTCCCTGACGGCCCACGACAAGGAGTGGCAGGACTGGGTGCGCGAGCGCATGGACGGGCGCACGGCGGACGCGATGGCCGCGCGCGGCCCCGCGCCCGACCTGGTGCTCGCCGAGGCCGCGTGGCGCTGGCTGGAGGAGACCGAGCTGCTCGCCCCGGACCTGGACGCGGTGCCCGGCGGCGGCCCCGGGCCCGGCGAGGACGACGTGCCGAAGGTGTGGACCCCGGCGTGGCAGCTGGGCCTGCCGCTCGGCCATTTGGCGATCCAGCTGTTCTGACCGCCGCGCGGCGCGGCGCCGGCGGGGCCCTTCACGGCCGCCACCGGTGCCGCGCCGCGCGCGGTCGGCGCCGGGGGTGGCGCCCCGCCCGTTGAGTGATTCGGTGGCCGTTCCCGTACGGAAGGGCAGGCACGGAGCACCCCCACCGACAAGGAACGCCATGAGGTCCCTGGAGCGGCACCGCGACGCCGGAGCCTACGCGCTCGGCGTCCTCGACCGGGCGGACGCGTTCCGCTTCGAGGACCACCTCATGGACTGCCCGCACTGCCGGGCGATCGTCGACGAACTCGCCCTGCCCGCGCGGATGTTGCGCGCCCACGGCCGCACCCTGCCGCCCGCCCCCGGCCCGCTGCTGCTCGACCGCCTCCTCGGCGAGGCCGCGCGCTCGCGGCGCGTCCGGCGCAAGCGGTGGCTCGGCGCCGCGGCGGCCGCTCTCGCACTCGCCGTCGCCGCCCCCGCCGCGGCCGTGCTCACCTCGGAAGGGCCCGCTCCGCTGCGCGCCGCCGCGACCGACGAGCGCGGCGAGCTGGCCGCCGTGCTCACCGCACGCGCGTACGCCTGGGGCACCGCGGTCGACCTCCGGGTGCGGGACACGGCGGGGCGGCGCGTCTGCGAGCTCGTCGCCGTCGGGGTCGACGGCGGCGAGGAGACCGTGACGACCTGGCGGGGCCACGGACGGGCGCTCACCACGCACGGCGGCACGGGGCTCGGCCCGGACCGCATCGCACGCTTCGAGGTACGGGCCGCGGGCGGTGCCAGGCTGCTCACCCTGCGCCCCCACTGACGTGGGGCAACCCCGGCACAGGGGACCGGGGTTGCCTCTCCCCCGGGGCCGCTCCGGGCTACTTCAGGAGCCGCGACATGCGGCGGTCGGCCAGGGGCTTGCCGCCCGTCTGGCACGTCGGGCAGTACTGGAGGGACGAGTCCGCGAAGGACACCTCGCGGATGGTGTCGCCGCAGACCGGGCACGGCTCGCCGGTGCGGCCGTGGACGCGCAGGCCCGACTTCTTCTCCGCCTTCAGACCGGCGGCGGCCAGGCCGTGGGCGCGGGCCAGGGCCTCGCCGAGGGTGGCGCGCAGGGCGGCGTACAGACGGCTCGTCTCCTCGGCGGTGAGACGGTCGGCGCGCTTGAAGGGGGACATGCGGGCCGCGTGCAGGATCTCGTCGCTGTAGGCGTTGCCGATGCCCGCGATCAGGCTCTGGTCGCGCAGCGCGCCCTTGAGCTGCCGCGGTTCGGCGGCGAGGAGCTCCGCCAGGCGGTCCGCGCCGAAGTCGGCTGCCAGCGGGTCGGGGCCGAGCCGGGCGATGCCGGGGAGCGCGGCGGGCGCGTCCGTCACGTACACCGCGAGGCGCTTCTGCGTGCCCGCCTCCGTCAGGTCGAAGCCCGCGCCGGTCGCCAGGGCCACGCGCAGCGCCAGCGGGCCCTTGCCGGGCCGGGGCACGCCGCTGGGCAGCGGGTCCTGCCAGCGCAGCCAGCCCGCCCGCGCCAGATGCGTGACCAGGCACAGGCCGTCCGCGTCGACGGACAGGAACTTGCCGTAGCGGGCCACACCGGTGACGGTCCGGCCTTCGAGCGCCGTCACCGGCGGGTCGTACGTCTTCAGGACGCTCACCGCGACGGGCAGCACGCGGACGATCTCGTGCCCGGTCAGCTCTGCGTCGAGGAACTCCCGCAGGGCCTCGACCTCCGGCAGTTCCGGCATCGCTCACCTCTCGTCACGCCGTGCGCCCCTGCCAGCATCTTCACGCCCCTGAGCGCGCGCTGCATCCGCGCCCGGTCACCCGGCGCCGGTCCGCTCTCCCCTGTCGAGGACGCGCACCGTTTCGGCGCGGTGCAGCTTGTCGGGGTTGCGCACGCCGTACAGGCCGGTGATCCGGCCGTCGTGGATCTCGAAGGCGAGGAGCCAGTCGAGCGCGCCGTCGACGACGAACCGGGCCGCGGGCATGCCGTTGTACGTGGCGTGCTCGAAGCTGGTCGTGTCGGTGCCCGCGCGGGCCACGCCGAGGGCGAACCGGGCGACGTCCTCGCGGCCGGTGATCGGGCGACGGGCGGCGGAGACCTTGCCGCCGCCGTCGGAGAGCACCACGACGTCGGGCGCGAGCACGTCCATCAGCGGCTGGACCGCGCCCCCGGCCGTCGCGTGCAGGAAGCGCCGGACGACGTCCCGGGTCGCGGCGGAACCGGGCTCGAAGCGGCGCCGCCGCGCGTGCACGTGGCGGCGGGCGCGGTGGGCGATCTGCCGCACGGTGACCTCGGTCTTGCCGATCGACGCGGCGATCTCGCCGTGCGGGTAGCCGAACACGTCGTGCAGCACGAACACCGCGCGCTCGGTGGGGTTCAGGGTCTCCAGGACCAGCATCATGGCCATCGACACCGACTCGGCCAGGATCGCGTCGTCGCTCACCTCGGGCGCGGTGCGAATCGGCTCGGGCAACCACGGGCCGACGTAGTCCTCGCGCCGCGCCCGCACCGAGCGCAGGTGGTTGAGGGCCTGCCGGGTCACCACGCGGACCAGGTAGGCGCGCGGGTGCTCGACGTCCGCCGGGTCGACCGCGCGCCAGCGCAGATAGCTCTCCTGGAGCACGTCCTCGGCGTCGTCGGCGCTGCCCAGCATCTCGTAGGCGATGGTGAACAGCAGCGGGCGGTGTGCGGTGAAGGCGTCCTCGGCCATGCGGCTCCCCTCCTGACCGGCCGTGCGGCGCGGCTCCTTTGCTGACCACCCATCGAGACACGCCGCAGCGGGAAACCGTGACAGGCAGGCGCTGTGATCTCCTTCACGCCCGTCAGGCCGTGCCCCGCGCCGGGACGAGGAACTCGCACCACACGCACTTGCCGCTCCCCCGCGAGTCCACGCCCCACACGTCCGCGAGCCGGTCCACGAGCAGCAGGCCGCGCCCCGAGACGCCGTCGTCGGACGCCTCGCGCAGCCGCGGCAGCGCGCTGGAGGAGTCCTCGACGTCGACGCGCAGCCGCCGGTCGGCGCCGGTGACGACGCGCAGGGTGACGATGGCGGGCCCGTCGGTGTGCATGAGGGCGTTGGTGATCAGCTCGTCGGCGGCGAGCTCGATCTCGTCGGCCCGGCCGCGCGCGCCCCAGGCGCGGACGGCCGCGCGGATCATGTGCCGGGCCTCCGCGAGCCCTTCGGGGTCACCGGGCGCGACGTGCTGCTGGAGCCGTCCGCCGGAGCGCGGCGCGTCCACCGCGACGCGGCGCAGCAGGAGCAGCGCCGCGTCGTCGTCGCCCCGGCCGTCGTCGACGCGGCCGCACAGCAGGTCGGCGAGGTGCTCCAGGTCGCGCGGGCCGGTGCTGACCAGTTCGGCGAGCGCGCGGTTGCCGTCGTCGAGGTCGGCCCCCGGCTCCTCGACGAGGCCGTCGGTGTAGAGCAACAGGGTCTGCCCGGGGTCGAGTTCGAGGGTCGTGACGGGGTAGTCGAGCCGCCCGAACTCGGCGGAGAGGCCGAGCGGCAGGCCGCCGTCGACGGGGACCCGGCGGCAGGTGCCGTCGGTGAGCTGGCGCAGCGGGTCGATGTGCCCGGCGCGCACCAGCTGGACCACGCCGGTGGACAGGTCGGCCTCGGCGTACAGACAGGTGGCGAAGCGGTCGGTGTCCAGCTCGTGCAGGAAGCCGGAGGCGCGGGCCACCACGGTGGCGGGGGTGTGGCCCTCGGCGGCGTACGCGCGCAGCACGATGCGCAGCTGGCCCATGACGGCGGCGGCGTGCGTGTCGTGGCCCTGTACGTCGCCGATGACGGCGCCCACGCGGCCGCCGGGCAGCGGGATGACGTCGTACCAGTCGCCGCCGACGTCGCGGCCGAGCGCCGCGCTGCGGTAGCGCACGGCGATGTCGGCGCCGGGCACGCCGGGGATGGTGCGCGGCAGCATGGCCTGCTGGAGGCCCTGCGCGAGGTCCTTCTCCTGTTCGTAGAACATGGCGCGCTGGAGGCTCTGCGCGATGCTGCTGCCGAGCGCCACGATGACGTTGCGCTCCTCCTCGGTGAAGCCGGTCCTGTCCTGGTAGAGCAGGCCGAGCGCGCCGATCGGCCGGGCCTGTGCGATCAGCGGCAGATAGGCGGCCGCGGTGATGCCCAGGTGCTCGATGTGCGGCCACAGGATCGGGTACGAGGACGCGAAGTCGTCCGGCGACTCGATGAAGCGCGGCGAGAGCGTGCGCACGGTCTCGCTCATCGGGTACGGCTCGTCGACCCGGGTGACGCGGGTGCCGGGCACGTAACTGCCCGAAGGGCCCTCGGCGACGAGGCGGATCCGCCCGGACTCGACGAGGCCCATGACGATGTTCGACGCGCCGAGGTTGGCCAGGCCGTGCTTGTCCTTGAGGACGTCGATGACGTCGGCGACGGTCCGGGCGTGGGCGAGGGCCGCCGTGGTGTTCTGCACGATGCTCGTGCGGCGGCGCCGGTCCGCCTCGGCCTCGACGTGTTCGCGGTGGGCCGTGCTGTCGCTGAGCTCGCGCGTGGCGTCGCGCACGATGCCGACGATGCGCAGCGGGATGCCGGTGGCGTCGCGCAGGATGTGGCCCTGGGTGTGGGTCCAGCGCAGGGTGCCGTCGCGGCGGCGGACGCGGAAGTACGCGCCGTAGTTGAGGCTGCCGTCCTTCATGGCGTGCGAGACCTGGCTGTCCAGGCGGTGGGCCTCGACGGGCAGCACACGCCCGGCGAGGCTCTCGGGCCGGTTGTCGAACTCCTCGGGGCTCACGTCGAACAGGGCGAGCGCTTCCTCGTCCATGAACAGCTGCCGGCTGCCGAGGTCCCAGTCGAAGCTGCCCATGCCCAGTCCGGGACCGTACTTGGCGAGGAAACAGCAGGTGGCGGCGGATGCGGAGCCGCCGCAGCAGCGCCGCATGGCCGCCACGACACC
The DNA here is from genome assembly GCF_000720325.1 of Streptomyces sp. NRRL B-1347. Lineage (GTDB taxonomy): Bacteria > Actinomycetota > Actinomycetes > Streptomycetales > Streptomycetaceae > Streptomyces. The sequence goes on along the minus strand of NZ_JOJM01000023.1, from coordinate 69,538 downwards.
TTCCGTGCCCGCGTCCATGGGCCCACGCTAGGCGCAGCCGGGGACGGCCGCATGTGCACGGCGTCGTCCCTGGTGGGAGCGGTCTTCGGGGGTCATCGCCGGGTCACCCGGGGAAGGAGTCGGGGCCGGTGGGTCCTTCGGGAAGCCCCGGTACGTCGGGCTCCGTCTCGGGGCCGACGCCGGGCCCGGTGTCCTGGCCGGGCGGCGGTGCCGTGTCCGGCTCCAGGGGGTCGGTGGGCGAGGGGCAGCCGGGCGGGAGCGGGAGGGCGTCCTCGGGGGTCGGCAGGCCGGGCGTGGGGCAGTCGGTGGACGTGGTGTCCTCGCCGGGGGTGGTGCCCTCGTCGGTGCCGTCGGGCTCCAGGCTCCCGTCCGAGCCGGCGGGGTCGGGGTCCTGGCTGGTCTCGTCCGGAGTGGTCTCGTCGGGCGTCGTCTCGTCGGGCGAGGTCGGGTCCGTGGAGTCGGTGGGATCGGTGGAATCGGTGGAATCGGTGGGGTCGGTGGAATCGGTGGGGGTCGGGTCCGGGGGCGGTACGGGGCGGTCGTCGCCGCCGTCCTCGTCGCCGGTCTTCCGCTCGATCCAGGTGTTGTTGACGATGTTGATGATCGTGATGTGGGTGATCGGGCGGGGCGCCGGGGTCACGACGATCACCTGGGTGGGCCGGTAGCCGCTCCAGGGGCTGCCGCTGTGGCGCGGGGCCTGCCGGAAGGCGACCGGCGGCTTCAACGGGTTGCCGCAGGCGCAGCGCACCCGGGGCAGGCCGCGGTCGTCGACGAGGACGGCGGTGCCCGCCTGGAGCACGGACTGGTAGCCGGTGGCGTGGCCTTCGCGATAGCCGTGGTTGGTGACGCGGGTGTCGGCGCGCAGCACGACGGGGGTGAGGCCGCGCAGATACGCCGGGATGCCGTTCCGCGCGATGCCCGATGCCTCGGCGAAGGCGTCGGCCTTGGCGGAGTCGGCGGTCAGGAAGCGGATCTGCTGGCCGACGTCGCAGCTGCCGATCCGGTGCGTGCCGCCGTAGAGGCCGGGCGTGCCGCCCGCGAGGGAGCGCAGGCCCTGGTCGGTGGGCGAGGCCGAGCCGGTGGGCGAGGGCTGCGGCGAACGGGTGACGGGCGGGGGGCTCGCGGCGGCCCTGGCGGTGGACGCGGTGAACGGGTCGGGGCCCTGGGCGGCGACGGGCTGGAGGAACAGCTCGCGCCCGCTGTCGGCCGTGTCCTTGGTGGTGTCGTCGCCGTCCCCGGAGCAGCCCGCGGCCGCCAGGGCCGTGGCTATCGCGAAGGTCGTCGCGTAGGTGCGGAGCGTTGCGCGCACGGGTGTCTCCCGCCGGTCGCCGGGCAGATTGCCCCCTATTGTCTGAACCACCACCGAACGACCCGCAAGCGGAACGGGGCCCCGGGGGCGGGGCGGGGGCCAGGCGGGGCAGGGGCGAGGGGCCCAGGCGGACGGACCGGGGCACGCGGGCGGCGGGGGCGCAGGCGGAACGCACCCGCGCGCGGGCAGCGCCCCGGACGGAACGGCAGCCCGGGCCGAGCGGAGGAAGCTGCCGCCAACACCTCGCGGCGACCAGGCAGATCCGACACACGCGGCGGACCGGGCCCGGGGCGGGGCGAGGCCCAGGTGGGCCGGGGAACGCGGGCGGCAGGGCGGGGGCGCAACCCATCCACGTGCGGGTGGAATACACCCGTGTGCGGGCGGCGCCCCGGGCGGGGCGGCAGCCCGGACCGAGCGGAGGAAGCTGCCGCCAACGCCTCGCGGCGACCGGGCAGATGCGACACGCGCGGCGGGCCGGGCCCGGGGCGGGGGCGCAAGCGGAACGCGCCCGCGTGCGGGCAGCGTGTCGGGCGGGGCGGCAGCCCGGGCCGAGCGGACGCTGCCCCCGGGCGCCTCGCGGTGACCAGGCACGTGCGGTGGGCGAGCAGGGGGCGTGCGCCGGGCCGAGAGCGCGGGCGGCGGGGCGGGGGCGCCGCGGCGCCCGTCCCGCTGACCGCCCCGGTCACTGGTCCCTGCGGTGCACCCCCGCCACCGTGATCAGGACGGCCGCCAGGGCCCACGCCGCGTACACCGTCCACGCGCCGCCCGTCGACCACGGGAAGGGGGTCTGGAAGGTGGCCGGCTGGGTGAGGCGCTGCCAGGCCTCCAGCGGCATCGCGTGCGACACGAGCGCGGACCAGTACCGGTCGGAGCTGAAGACCACGGGCAGGATGAGGAGCGTGGCGACGCCCAGGACGATCGTCGTGCCCGTGTGCCGCACCAGCGTGCCGATCGCCATGCCGGTGAGCGCGCCCACGGGCAGCAGCAGCGCCGAGGCCGCGAGGACGCGGACGGCGCCGGGGTGGTCGAAGGGGACGCCGAGGCCGCGTCCGGACAGGATGGCCTGGGTGGCGGCGAAGGAGGTCACCGCGATCAGCGCGCCGAGCAGGGTCATGACCGCGGCCAGGACGGCCGCCTTGGCCGCCATCACGGAGCGGCGCGCGGGCACGGCCGCGAACGTCGTGCGGATCAGACCGGTGCCGTACTCGCCGGTCACCGTGACGGCGCCGAGCGCTCCGGCCGCGAGCAGGAGGATCGTGGCCGCGTTGCCGGTGAAGGCGTGCTGGAGCGACATGCCGTCCCGGATGAAGTCCGCCCGGCTCGCCGCGTCGCGGCTCGTCCAGTAGCGGTAGGTGTCGTAGGCCGTCCCGGCGTTGAAGCCCACGACGGCGAGGAACACGACGGCGTACGTCCACGGGGTGGAGCGCAGCGACCACAGCTTGAGCCACTCGGCGGCGAGCAGGTCGCGGAAGCGGGCGGCGGGCTCGGCGGTCGCCTCGGCGGCGACGTCGCGGGGCAGGGTCAGATGCGCGGTCATCGGGTCTCTCCCGTACGGAATTCGGCGCTGTCGGCGGTGAGTTCCATGAAGGCGTCCTCCAGGGAGGCCTGGCGTGCCACCAGTTCGTGCAGCGGCAGGGCGTGCCGGCAGGCCAGGTCGCCGATCCGCCCCGCGTCGAGGCCGGTCACAGTCAGCCGGGCACCGTCCCGCAGCACGCGCGCGCCCTCGGCGGTCAGCATCTCCGCGAGGTCGGCCGCGCGGGGCGTGCGCACGCTCACGCCCGCTCCGGTGCCGCGGGCCGCGAACCGCTCCAGACTCTCGGCCGCGATGAGCCGCCCGCGCCCGATGACGACGAGGTCGTCGGCGGTGTGCTCCATCTCGGACATCAGATGGCTGGAGACGAAGACGGTGCGGCCCTCGTCGGCCAGGCGCCGGAACAGGCCGCGCACCCACAGCACGCCCTCCGGGTCGAGGCCGTTGAGCGGCTCGTCGAACAGCAGCACCGGCGGGTCGCCGAGCAGCGCGGCGGCGATGCCCACGCGCTGCTTCATGCCGAGCGAGAAGCCGCCGACGCGGCGCCGGGCCGCACCGGTGAGGCCGACGTCGGCGAGGACCTCGTCGACGCGGCGGCGCGGGATGCGGTTGGAGCGGGCGAGGACCGCCAGGTGCGCGGCGGCGGTGCGGCCGCCGTGCACGTCCCCCGCGTCGAGCAGCGCGCCCACGTGTCGCAGGCCCCGCGGCCGTTCGCGGAAGGCGCGGCCGCCCACGGAGACGGTGCCCGACGTCGGGTCGTTCAGGCCGAGGATCATCCGCAGGGTGGTGGACTTGCCCGCGCCGTTCGGCCCGAGGAACCCCGTGACGCGACCGGGGCGCACGCTGAACGTCAGGTCGTCGACGGCCGTGGTGGGGCCGTACCGCTTCGTCAGGTCCATGACTTCGATCATGGGGACAACGCTCCCGCGGACAGGGGGCGTCCGGCATCGGACCAGGGCTGACACTCGGCGGCGCACCGGTGTCGACCGGGGTTGTACACCCCTGGTCCGATGCCCGCCGCCGATCATCTGGCTACCATTCCGGGCATGTCCGCGACACCGGCTCCGCCCCTGCTCAAGCGCCATTCCCCGGCCACCTGGATGGCGCTCGCCTGGTGCGCGGGCTCGGCGCTCACCTTCCTCTTCCGGTTCCGGCTCCCCGGCGAGTCGGAGCCGTCCGTCTGGCCGGGCGTGCTGCTGTTCCGGTGGGACGGCATGGTGACCCTCGCCCTCGCCACCGCCGTCACCCTCGCGGGCTGCGTCCGCATCGAACGCCGCCCGCTGCGGGGCCTCACGCTGCTGCTCGCCGGTTCCGCGCTCGGGGCGATGCCGCTGAGCGTGGGCGAGATCCCGCTGCTCCAGTTCCTCGCGGTCGACGTGGCGCTGTACTTCGTGGCGTCGTCCCGGCCGCGGCGCACGGGGGCCGTCGCGCTCGCGCTCGCGCTCGGCACGCTGGCCGCGTACCTCGCCGTGCGCCTGCTGTGCGGCTGGGTCGTCGGCACCTCCGCCGAGCTGACCGTGGCGCTCACCGCCGTCATCGCCTGGCTGCTCGGCCGGGCGACGCACGAGTCCCGCGCGCACGCCGAGCAGGTGCGCGCCCAGGCGGCCGCGCAGGCGGTCACCGCCGAACGGCTGCGGATCGCGCGCGAGTTGCACGACATGGTCGCGCACACCATCGGCATCGTCGCCCTCCAGGCCGGTGCCGCACGGCGCGTCATCGACACCCGGCCGGAGCTGGCGCGCGACGCCCTCGGGGCGGTGGAGACCGCGAGCCGCGACACCCTGTCGGGGCTGCGCCGGATGCTCGGCGCGCTGCGGCAGGCCGAGCCGGGCGCGCCCGGCGGCGCGGCGCCGCTCGATCCAAGCCCGGGGCTCGCGGACGTCAACCGGCTCGCCGCCCGCACGACGGCCGCCGGGGTCCGCGTCGACGTGCGCTGGCTCGGCCCGCCCCGGCCGCTGCCGCCGGAGGTCGACGTGTCGGCGTACCGGATCATCCAGGAGGCGGTCACCAACGTGGTGCGGCACGCGGGCACCGCGTCCTGCCGGGTGACCGTGGAGCGGCAGCCCAAGGAGCTGCGGATCGAAGTGGTCGACGAGGGGAAGGGCACCGGCGCGATGGACGGTCAGGGCTCCGGCTACGGACTGCTCGGCATGCGGGAGCGGGTGAGCCTGTTGCACGGCGAGTTCTCGGCCCGGCCGTGCCCCGGTGGGGGCTTCCGGGTCGCGGCGCGCCTTCCGGTCCCCGTGGGTGCGCGATGACGGTCCGCGTCCTGCTCGTCGACGACCAGCCCCTGGTGCGGACGGCCCTGAGCATGGTCATCGCCCAGGCCGACGACCTTGAAGTCGTCGGCGAGGCCGGGGACGGCGCGGAGGCGGTGCGGCTCGCCGGGGAACTGGCGCCGGACGTCGTCGTGATGGACATCCGCATGCCCGGCACGGACGGCATCGAGGCCACCGCGCGGATCACGGCGTCGGGTTCCGCGGCCCGGGTCGTGGTCCTGACGACGTTCGATGACGACGACTACGTGTACGGGGCGCTGCGCGCCGGTGCCTCCGGGTTCCTCGTCAAGGACATGGCCCTGGACGACATCCTGGGCGCGGTGCGCGTCGTCGCCGCCGGAGACGGCCTGATCGCGCCGAGCGTCACCGGCCGCCTCATCAAGGAGTTCGCGGAGCGCCCGGCCGCCGTCCCCGAGCCGGAGCCGCCGCGGATCGGCGCCATCACCGACCGGGAGCGCGAGGTCCTGACCCTCGTGGGCGGCGGTCTGTCCAACACCGAGATCGCCGAGCGCCTGACCATCAGCGTCGCCACCGCGAAGACGTACGTGACCCGGCTGCTCGCCAAGCTCGACGCCCGCGACCGGGTGCAGCTGGTGATCATCGCGTACGAGACGGGGCTCGTGGCGCGGTCGCGGTGACCCCGCCGACGCGACCGTCGGCTCACTCAGCGTCACAATGGGGAGGTGGAGTGGTTCACGGCGGACGGCTACTGGCTGAGCCGCCTGGTCTTCCAGCGGGCGCTCGCCGCGGTCTACCTCGTCGCCTTCCTCGGCGCGGCGCTGCAGTTCCGCGCGCTCATCGGCGAGCGCGGCATGCTGCCGGTGCCCCGGTACGTGGCGCGGGTGCCGTTCCGCGCGGCGCCGAGCCTGTTCCAGCTGCACTACTCGGACCGGTTCTTCGCGGGCTGCGCCTGGGCGGGCTGCGCGGTCTCCGCGGCGCTCCTCGCGGGCGCGGACGGATGGCTTCCGCTGGGGGCCGCGATGGCGCTCTGGCTGCTGCTGTGGGTGCTGTACCAGTCCGTCGTGAACGTGGGGCAGACCTGGTACGCCTTCGGCTGGGAGTCGCTGCTCCTCGAAGTCGGCTTCCTCGCCGTGTTCCTGGCGGGCGACGACGTCGGGCCGCCGGTCCTCGTCCTGTTCCTGCTGCGCTGGGTCCTCTTCCGCGTCGAGTTCGGCGCGGGCCTGATCAAGATGCGCGGGGACGCCTGCTGGCGGCGGCTCACCTGTCTGTACTTCCACCACGAGACCCAGCCGATGCCGGGGCCGCTGAGCTGGTTCTTCCACCGGCTGCCGCGGCCACTGCACCGCGTGGAGGCCGCGGCCAACCACGTCACCCAACTCGTCGTGCCGATCCTCCTGTTCACCCCGCAGCCGGTGGCCACGGGCGCCGCCTGCCTGATGGTCGTCACCCAGCTGTGGCTGGTGCTCTCCGGGAACTTCTCCTGGCTGAACTGGCTGACGGTCGCGCTCGCCCTGTCCGCCGTCGACTTCCGCCTCTTGCTCGGCGCAGCGGCGGACCCGCCGGACCGCCTCGCCGCTCCCCCGCTCTGGTACGAGGTCCTGGTCATCGCCGTCACCGCCGCGCTGCTCGGCCTGAGCCACCGCCCGGCGCGCAACATGCTGTCCCGGCGGCAGATCATGAACACCTCCTTCGATCCGCTGCACCTGGTCAACACCTACGGCGCGTTCGGCAGCGTCAGCCGGGTGCGCCAGGAGGTGGTGATCGAGGGCACGGCGGACGAGGCGCCGCGGCGCGACTCCGTGTGGCGGGAGTACGAGTTCAGGGGCAAGCCGGGCGACCCGCGCCGCTGGCCGCGCCAGTTCGCGCCGTACCATCTGCGGCTCGACTGGCTGATGTGGTTCGCCGGGCTCTCCCCCGCGTACGCGCGCGCCTGGTTCGGGCCGCTGGTGGAGCGCCTCCTGGAGGGCGACCGGGACACCCTGCGGCTGCTGCGCCGCTGCCCCTTCCCGGACCGGCCGCCGCGGTACGTGCGGGCCCGCCTCTACCGCTACCGCTACACGACGTGGCGCGAGCTGCGCGCGACGGGCGCGTGCTGGGAGCGCACGTACGTACGGGAGTTCCTGCCGCCGACCCGGCTCGACGCGGTGCGCGGCCGGGAGCAGGAGCGCGGATAGTACTCCGGCACGGCCGCCTTGTCGCGCGGCGTGGACACTCTCGGTGCCCGGCCCCTACCGTGCCCTCCAAGGGAGAGGAAGGGCCCGCGCCAGGGGGTGCGGCGGGCGCCTCCCGGGGGGAACGATGGACTACTCGTCCGTCCTGCGGTTCCGCTGGAACTGCCAGGACTGCGGCGCGGCGGCGGACGACGAGACGTATCTGGCCGTCGACGCCGACGCACGCCCCGATCTGGTCGCGAAGGTGATCGGCGGCGAGATCCCGGCGGTCACGTGCCCGGCCTGCGGGGCCAGGACCCGCCGGGGGGTGCCGCTGCTCGTGTACGGCAGCCGCTCCTCCCCGCAGCTGTTCTTCTTCTGCCCGCCGGCCTCGTCGGCGGCGGCCGACGAGGCGAACCGCAAGACCTACGCGGACGCCCTCCTCGACCGGCTCGGGCCGGTCAGCGCGGAGGAGGCCGAGGAGTCGGGCGTCGTCCCGCTGCCCTTCGAGGCGGCGTCGGTGTTCCTGCGCTCCTACGTCCCGGACGACCTCCCCGCGGAGCGGTCCGGCTCGTTCCCCGCCAAGCCCGCGAGCGGACCGCCGCCGGAGCGGGTGCTGCGGGTCCTGGAGCGGATCCTCGATCAGTGGCCGCCCGGCCTCGGCAGGTCGGTGACGCACGGGCCGCTGGTCGACGAGCTGGTCCGCCTCGCCGAGCAGGGCCTCGAACTGCTCGGCGACGGCGAAACCCACCCCGAGCTGCGGACCACCCTCCGGATGTGCCTGGGCCAGGCCCTGTGCGCCATGCGCCGCGAGGGCGACGTGGTCGACGTCGAGCGCGGCATCGGCCTGCTGGTCCGCGCGGCCCGCGGCCTCACCCGGGACGAGCACGCCCCGGTCCGGGCCATCGCCCATCTCGAAGCGGGCCGCGCCTACGGCCGCCGGTCCATCGGCGACTTCCGCGCCAACCAGGAGCACGCGCTGCGCCATCTGCGCACGGCCCTGGCCGCGGTGGAGCCGGAGACGGCCGCGGAGACGTGGGCGCGGGCCCGCACCGAGCTGGCGGTCGTGCTCGTCGAGCGGGGCACCCAGTCCGGCCCTGAGGACATCGAGGAGGCCATCGACCTCCTGAAGCCCGTCGTCGAGCGGCTCGACCCCGCCGACGCCAAGCATCTGTGGTGCGACGCCCAGAGCCACCTCGCGGCGGCGTACAACGCCCGGCAGCAGGGTGACCCCGCCGTGAACCAGGAGCAGGTGATCCGCCTGTACGAGCGGCTCAACGAGGTCGAGTCGGAGGAGACCGACCCCGAGCAGTGGGCCAACACCCAGGCCAGGCTCGCGGTCTCGCTGTTCAAGCGCACCCGTGGCGTCCGGCGGGACAACCTCCTGAGGGCCCGTGCGCACGCGCAGCGCGCCCTCACGATCTACGAACGCGTCGGTGACCGCCTGGAGGCGTCCAGCACCTACGACAAACTCGCCCTCATCGCCCACGCCCTGGACGAGTACGACGAGGAGGTGCGGCTGCACCGGGCCGCGCTCGCGGACCGCCCCAAGAGCACCGCTCCGCATCTGTGGGCCCGCACCACGACCAAGCTCGGCTTCGCCCTGCTCCGGCAGGCCGAGCGGGGCGCGGCTGACGATCCGGTGGCGAAGGCCCGGCAGGCGCTGCGGCACGTACGGGAGGCCGTCGACGCCTACGACGGGCTGCCCACGAGGGTCGAACTCGCCCTCGCACAGGGGCAGTTGGCGGATGCGGCCCGGCGCTGCCGGGCGCTCGACCCGGACCGGGCCGCCGAGCTGCGGGAGCTGGAGGTGACCGCGCTCGAATCGGCCGTGGCCCAGGCGCACGACCGGCCCCGGGTCCTGCGGGAGGTGGCGACGGGCCTCGGGAACGCCGTCGCCGAGCAGGGCGACTGGACCCGGGCGGGCACCGCGTACGAGCAGGCGGTGTCGGCCGACGACGAGCTGTTCCGGTACTGCCTGGTGAGCGCCTCGCGGGAGCGGCACCTGCGGTCGGCGGGCGATCTGCACCAGCGGGCCGCCTACGCGCTCGCCCGCGCGGGGCGGCCGCGGGACGCGGTGCTGTGCCTGGAGCGGGGCCGGACGCGGACCTTCAACCTGGCGCTCTCACCGGACCACGCCCAGCTCGACGAGGTGGCCCGGACGGACCCGGAGGCGCACGCCGCGTACGTGCGGGCCGCCGAGGCCGTGCAGGCCCTGGAGTCCCGCAACCGCGACCTCGGCAGGCCGCGTTCCGCCGAGGGCGACGGCCGCTGGATCGAGTCCGCCGAGTACGAGGTGGGCGCGCTCCTGGAGGAGGCCCGTGCCGCGCTCGCGGCCGCCGTCGCGCGGATCCGGGAACTCCCCGGCACGGGGACGTTCCTCCGGCACACGACGTGGGACGACGTCCGCGCCGCGGCCCGGCCCGGGGAGCCGCTGTGCTTCGTGGCCTGCGCGCCCGCCGGGAGCGTGTCCCTGATCGTCCGGCACGCGGGCGACGCGGGGCCGGAGCTCGAAGCCGTCCGCTCGCCGCTGACCGTCACGGAGGCCACCGGTCTGGCCCGCGAGGTCGCCGCGGCCGCCCGCGCCGACGGGCGCGGGCTGCGGCCCCTCCTCGCCCGGCTCGGGGAGCGCCTGGTCGCGCCGCTCGCCGACGCCCTCGGCCCGGCCGCTGCGGGCGCGGCCGTGGTGGCCTGCGGTCCGCTCGCCCACCTTCCGCTGCACGCCGCGACGCTCCCGGCGACCGGCGAACCGCTGCTCGTCACGCACGCGGTGGCCTACGCCCCGTCGGTGCGGCTGCTCCTCGCGGCCCGGCGGCGGGCCGCCGCCGCGCCGTCCGCGCCCGTCCTCGTCGCGGCGTCCGACTCCGGCGCGGACAGCGGCATCCTCGCCGCCCAGGAGGCGCGGGCGCTCACCCGCCTCTTCGCCGCCGCGGGCGAGGGCCACCACGTGACCCGGGACCTGCTGGCGGAGCTGGCCCGTGCCACCCACGTCCATCTGGCCTGCCACGGCGCCTACGACCCCGACGACCCGCTCGCCTCCGGGCTCGACCTGGACGGCGGCCGCGTCACCCTGGCCGCTCTGCTCGACGCCCGGCCCCGGCCGCTGGAGCGCGCCCGGCTTGTGACCCTGTCCGCCTGCGAGTCGGGGCTCGTGGACGCCCGGCTGCCCGACGAGGCGATCGGCCTGCCCACGGGCATCATGCTCGCGGGCGGGGCCGGGGTGGTGTGCACGCAGTGGGAGGCGCGCGACACCGCGGCCGTCCTGCTGATGCTCGCCTGCTACCGGCGGCTGCTCGGCCTCGACGACGGCCCTGACCCCGGTGCGCCGCCACCGCCCGGGCCCGCCACTCCGGCGAGCGCCCTGCGGGGAGCCCAGCTGTGGCTGCGGGCCGCGACCGTGCCCGAACTCCTCGCCCTTGACCTGCTTCCCGCCGAGGTCCGGCACCGCCTCACGGCCGACGGCGTGCCCGAACGGCCCTTCGCGCACCCCTACTTGTGGGCGCCCTTCGCTCTGGTGGGCACATGAAGCCGCCGCCCTTCCGGGACTTCGCGGACCTGGAGCGGATGCCCGCGTACGCGCGGATCGCGTACCTCCAGCTCGTCGAGCTCCCCGGGCTCCGGGACACGACCTCCCCCGAAACCCTGGCCTACCTCCTCTGCTTCCTCTGCCAGGCCTACGCGGAAGAGGAGCGCTACGCCGAGGCGATCAGCACCGGGCGGCGGGCTCTGCGCATCGCCACCGAACAGGCCTCCGGCGACTCCGCCCTCCTCGGCCACGTGCGGCTGAACCTGGGCGTGGCCCACAGCCAGGCCGGTGACCTCGCGCAAGGACTCGACTCGTACCTGGAGAGCTGGACGCACTGCCGCCGGGCCGACCTGCGGGAGACGCTGGGCAAGGCCGGGAGCAACGCCTTGCTCGCGCTCGAGTCCGGGCAGCCCACGGGCGAGCGCGAGCTGGCCTTCCTCCAGGAGTGCCGCGCCGTCTTCGAAGCGGCGGGCCAGCGGCCGCAGGCGGCACGGGCCTGCGGCCTGCTGGGCGCGGCCCTCCTCGCGCGGGGGCGGGCGGCCGAAGCCGTCGACGCGCTGGACCGGATGCTGGTCCTCAGCGAGTCCCTGGGCGGGGCCCGGACGATGCGGCGCGAGACGGTGCGCCACCTCCAGGAGGCGGACCGACTGCTCACCGGCGAGGCGGGCGCGCCCACGCTCGGCCCCGGTGTCCTCACGGAGGTGCACGCCCTCGTCGCCGACGGGGTGGAGAGCCTGTCGCGGGAGCGGCCCGACCGCGCGACGACCTGCTTCTCGCGCGCGCTGCTCCTTCTGCGGCGGCGCACCCGGGAGCCGCAGCGGATGCTCGCCGCCTTCCTCCTGCTCGTGCTCGCCCGGCTCACCTGGGCGCAGGCCGCCGACGAGGACGCGGCGGGCGCCGCGGCCGAGCTGCTCGGCCGGGCCGGGGAGGAGGTGGCGAAGGTCGGCAAGGCGCAGGGCGACTGGGTGAAGCTGCGCGCGCACCTGGGCGACCTGGACGATCTGCGGCAACTGGCGCAAGGTGTGGCCTGGGAGGCCCGGCGGGACGGCCCGACCGGCGGCCGGGGCGGGGGCGGCCGGGGCGGCGGCAGACGCGGCCGACGGACATGGCGAAGGAGACGCGGATGACGCCGGGCACCGTCCAGCAGCTGGCGATCGTGGTGCTCCTCGTCCTGCCCGGCACCACGTACCTCTTCGCCAGGGAGGGGTTCCTCGGCATCCGGGAGGCCGAGCAGGAGAGCGGCAACCGGATCCTGCGCGCCCTCGGCGTGGGCGTCCTGCTCGACACGGTGTACCTGATCGCCGCCGGGCCCCAGCTCGTCCGCCTTCTGCGGGGCGACCGGAAGGCTCCGCTGGCGGGCGTCGGCGACCATCCGCGCGTGTTCGGCCTGTGCCTGCTGCTGCTCGCCGTCGCGGTGCCCGCCCTGGTCGCCCTGGTGGAGGCCCGCTGGGTGCGGCGGCGGCGCGCGGCCCTGCACGAGCGCACCCCCACGGCGTGGGACGCCCTGTTCCAGGACCGCGGGGTCTGTTACGTCCGCGTGCGGCTCAAGAACGGCGGCTGGGCGGGAGGCTGGTACGGAACGCGCTCGCGCGCCTCCGCCTACCCACAGCCCGGTGACCTCTTCCTGGAATCCCAGTACCGCATGGAGGCCGACGGCTCGTTCGGACCGCGGCTGCCCCAGACGGGCGGCCTCTACGTGCGCGCGAGCGACCTGGACCTCGTGGAGATCTACGAACCACGCCGCAGGACCCGAGGAGACACCGATGACCGATCCTGACGCCCCGACCGCCGACGCGGGCCGCGTGTCCGTCACACCCGGCGTACCCGATGCACCCGACGGCCCCAGCGACCCGGACGACCTCGACGACCTGGGCATCTGGGCGGGACCGCCGCGCGGCACGCACGGCCCCAAGGCCGAGGAGCTCCCCGAGGAGGAGGCCCTGCCGCCGGAGGGTCCCGCCGGGGTCACCCCCGCGGTCCCGGCGGGCCCGCCGGACCAGGAGGGCTGAGGCCGTCGCCCGGGGCCCGGTCCGGCAGGCCGTACACGCGCCGGGCCGTGCCCGCGAACACCCGGGCGCGCTCGGCGCCGGTCAGTCCTGCCGTCAACTCCCGTGCGGTGTCGACGACTTGACCGTACGAGGCGGCGAGTCCGCACACCGGCCAGTCCGAGCCGAACATGAGCCGTCCGGGGCCGAAGGCCTCCAGGGCCGTGTCGGCGTAGGGGCGCAGGTCGGCCGTCGTCCAGGTCGCCCAGTCGGCCTCGGTCACCAGGCCCGAGAGCTTGCAGACGGTGTTCGGCGGGGTCGCGAGGGCGCGCAGGGACGACGCCCAGGGTTCGAGGGCGCCGGACGCCACGGGCGGTTTGCCCAGGTGGTCGAGGACGAAGGTGAGCCCGGGCAGGCGCGCGGCGGCCTCGGCGCACAGCGGCAGCTGGTCCGGGCGCACCACGAGGTCGTACACGAGCCCCGCGGCCGCCACGGCGGCGAGGCCGCGCCGCGTGTCGGCGCGCAGCAGCCACTCGGGGTCGGGGTCGCCCTGCACCTGGTGGCGGATGCCCACCAGGTGGCGCCCGCCGGGGAGTTCGCGGAGCGCGGCCAGGGTCTCGGCGACGTCGGGCCGGGTGAGGTCGGTCCAGCCGACCACCCCGGCGACCAGGCCGTCGGTGGCCGCGAGGGCGAGGAGCTCCGGGGTCTCATCGGCCACGGTGACGGTCTGCACGAGGACGGTGGCGGCGACGCCGTGCGCGCGGGCGTGCGGCGCGAGGTCGGCGAGCGAGAAGCCGCGCCGGATCGGGGCCATCGCGGGCCCGGCGAGCCACTCCTGGTCGCGCACGGCGAGGTCCCACACGTGGTGATGGGCGTCAACGACCGTCTCAGTCAAGGGGGTTGCCTCGGTCGCTCGCGTCACGGCAGCTCCCACACGACGGGCAGGGCCGCGTCTGCGCCCGCGGCGGAGTAGTCGTGGACCGCGTCGAGCAGCTCGGCCATGCGGGCCTGCCAGGCGACGTTGACCGGCAGCCGCTCCAGCGCCGCGAGCAGCCGGGCGTAGTCGTCGCACTCCACGACGTGGAACAGGTCGCTTCCGCTGCGCCAGATCGTCCAGGCCGTGGCGCCCGCCGCGTGGATCGCCGCCGCCAGCTCGGCGGGGACCTCCCGGTGGGCGGCCTCGTACGCGTCGATCCGGTCCGTGCGGACCTTGGTGTGCAGGGCGACTCTCACGCCGGCCCCTCCTTCCTCATGACGTCTCGTCGCCCGGTACGGGCACGTGCGGCGGCAGCAGACCGAGGGCCCGTGCCTCTTCCCAGAACGCGGCGGGGACGTCCACGGCGAACTGCGCCACCGCGTCCCGCACGTGGTGCGGGGCGTGGACGCCGACGAGGACGCTCGCCACCGCCGGGTGCCCGAACGGGAAGGCGAGGGCGGCGGCGCGCAGCCCGATGCCGTGCCGTCCGGCGACCGCCCGCAGCCGCCGGGCGCGGTCGAGCAGGGCGGGCGGCGCCTGCGCGTAGTCGAAGCGCGCCCCGTCCCTGGGGTCGGCGAGGAGGCCGGAGTTGAAGACTCCGCCGATGACGACCGACACACCGCGCTCGTGCGCGGCGGGCAGCAGCGCGGGCAGCGCCCGGTGGTCGAGGAGGGTGTAGCGGCCCGCGCACAGCACGGCGTCCACGTCCGTGTCGCGGACGAAGCGGGTGAGCATCGCCGCCTGGTTCATGCCCGCGCCGATCGCGCCCACGACACCTTCGGCGCGCAGCCGCTCCAGGGCCGGATAGCCCTCGCGGAAGGCCTGTTCGCCGTGGTCGTCCGGGTCGTGGAGGTAGACGACGTCCACGCGGTCGAGGCCGAGCCGGGTCAGGCTCGACTCCAGGGAGCGGCGTATCCCGTCCGCGCTGAAGTCCCAGCGGCGGCGGTGCGCGGCGGGCACGGCGAAGCCGCCGTCGGACAGGTCGTCGCCGCGGACGGGTCCGGTGACCGGCTCCAGGATCCGCCCCACCTTGGTGGAGATCGTGTACGCGTCCCGAGGGCGCCCGCGCAGGGCGGCGCCGAGCCTGCGTTCGGACAGGCCGAGGCCGTAGTGCGGGGCCGTGTCGAAGGAGCGCAGGCCCGCGTCCCAGGCCGCGTCGAGGGTGCGGGCCGCGTCCTCGTCGCCGACCGGCGCGTAGAGGTTGCCGAGGCCCGCGCCGCCGAGGGACAGCGCGCCGACGGCGACCGGGCCGCGGCCCAGGCGCCGGGTGCGGTTGCCGTTCACCGGGGGGCCGGGGGCCTGAGCCGCAGGCCCTGCATCCCGCCGTCGACCGCGAGCGCCGTGCCGGTGGTGGCGCCGGACAGCGGGCTGGCCAAGTACGCGATGGCGGCGGCGACTTCTTCCGCGCTCACCAGGCGGCCCGTGGGCTGGCGCGCCTCCAGGGCGGCGCGTTCGGCGGCCGGGTCGGGGGCGGCGTCGAGCAGGCGGCCGACCCAGGGCGTGTCCACGGTTCCGGGGTTGACGCAGTTCACCCGGATGCCCTCGCGGACGTGGTCGGCCGCCATGGCGAGGGTCAGGGAGAGCACGGCGCCCTTGGAGGCCGAGTACAGCGCGCGCCGCGGCAGTCCCGCGGTCGCGGCGATGGAGCAGGTGTTGACGATCGCCGCGTGCGCGGAGCGGCGCAGGTGCGGCAGGGCGGCGCGGGTGGTGCGGACCAGGCCGAGGACGTTGACGTCGAGGACGGCGCGCCACTGCGCGTCGTCGTGGTCGGCCACGGTGCCCTGCGCGCCGATGCCCGCGTTGTTGACCAGGACGTCCAGGCCGCCCAGGTCGGCGGCCGCCGCCGCGACCGCGGCCCGTACCGCCGTGTCGTCGGTGACGTCGGCGGGGTACGCGCGCAGCGGCCCGGCCACGCCGCTCGGGTCCAGGTCGAGCACGGCGACGTGGGCGCCGCGCGCGGCCAGGAGCTCCGCGGTGGCCCGGCCGATGCCGGACGCGCCGCCGGTGACCAGGGCGTTCAGGCCTTCGAAGTCCGTCATGCGGCTGCTCCCTCGCGCCGGGCGCGGTCGGCGGCCCAGAACGCGCCGTCGGGGTAGGTGTACCGGGCGATGGACTCGGCGCGCATCGTCGCCGAGAACCCGGGGGCGGTGGGCGCGGTGTAGTGCCCGCCGCGCACCTCCACGGGGTCGGTGAAGTGTTCGTGGAGGTGGTCGACGTACTCGATGACGCGGTTCTCGGTGGTGCCGGACAGGGCCACGTAGTCGAACATCGACAGGTGCTGGACGAGTTCGCACAGGCCGACGCCGCCCGCGTGCGGGCAGACCGGGACGCCGAAGCGGGCGGCGAGCAGCAGGATCGCGAGGTTCTCGTTGACGCCGCCGACGCGGGCCGCGTCGATCTGGAGGACGTCGACGGCGCCCGCCTGGAGCAGCTGTTTGAACACGATGCGGTTCTGCACGTGTTCGCCGGTGGCGACCTTCACGGGGGCGACGGCGTCGCGGATCGCGGCGTGCGCGAGGACGTCGTCGGGGCTGGTGGGCTCCTCCACCCAGTACGGGTCGAACTCGGCGAGGGCGCGGGTCCAGCGCACCGCCTCGTCCCGGTTCCAGCGCTGGTTGGCGTCGATGGCCAGGCGGATGCCGGGGCCGATGGCGGCGCGGGCGGCGCGGCAGCGGCGGACGTCGTCGGCGAGGTCGGCGCCGACCTTGAGCTTGATCTGGGTGAAGCCGTCGGCGACTGCCTGGCGGGCGAGGCGGGTGAGCTTCTCGTCGCTGTAGCCGAGCCAGCCGGGCGAGGTGGTGTAGCCGGGGTAGCCGTACTGCCGCAGCCGGGTCTCGCGGGCGGCCGCGCCGCCGCGGCCCAAGCGCAGGAGCGCGAGGGCGTCCTCGGGCGTGAGGGCGTCGGCGATGTAGCGGAAGTCGACCTGGGAGACGAGCCAGGCCGGGTCGGCGTCGGCGAGCAGCTGCCACAGCGGCTTGGCGGCGCGCTTGGCGGCCAGGTCCCAGACGGCGTTGACGACGGCGCCGATCGCCATGTGCATCACGCCCTTCTCGGGGCCGAGCCAGCGCAGCTGGCTGTCCCCGATCAGATCGCGGTTGAGCGTGCCCGGGTCGGCGCACAGCTCGTCCAGGGGGCGTCCGACGACATGGGCGCGCAGCGCCTGGACGGCGGCGACCTGGACCTCGTTGCCGCGCCCGATGGTGAAGGTGAAGCCGTGCCCTTCGTGGCCGTCCTCGGCGTCGGTGCGCAGGACGACGTAGGCCGCCGAGTAGTCGGGGTCCGGGTTCATCGCGTCGGACCCGTCGAGCTCCCGCGAGGTGGGGAACCGGATGTCGTAGGTGTCGACCGCCGTGACGCGGCCGGGAGTCGGGGACACAGAAGGCCTTTCCGGAAGGGAGGCGGGGAGGCGGCGGCTCAGTCCTGTGCGCGGCCCGTGGTGACGCGGGCGATCATCAGGGCGACGAGGATGATCCCGCCGTAGATGGCCTGGATCCAGAAGGACGGCACCTGGGCGAGCGTCAGCAGGTTCTGGACGACGCCGAGCAGCAGGACGCCGGTGAGCGCGCCGAACATGGTGCCCTTGCCGCCGTCCAGGCTGATGCCGCCGATGACCGCCGCGGCGAACACCGTGAAGATCATGTTCTGGCCCTGGTTGGCGTTGATGGCGCCGACGTAGCCGGTCTGCATCAGACCGCCGAGGGCGGCGAGCGTCCCGGCGACGACGAACACGCCGAGCATGACGCGCTCCACCCGGATGCCCGCGGCGCGGGCCGCGTCCGCGTTGCCGCCGATCGCGTACAGGGCGCGGCCCACCCGGTGGTACTTCAGGACGAGCCCGGTGGCGGCGAACGCGGCCGCCGACAGCCACACGGAGACCGGCACGGTCAGGAACGTGGAGGTGGCGAGGGTGAAGAAGGACTCCGGCATGCCGAAGAGCGTCTTGCCCTCGGTGGCGCCGACGAGCAGGCCGCGCAGCACGATCAGCATGGCCAGGGTCACGATGAAGGCGTTGAGCTTCAGCTTCACCACGAGGAGGCCGTTGAAGGCGCCGATCACCGCGCCCACCAGGACGATCGCGAGCAGCCCGGCGGCGGCGGGCAGTTCGGTGCCGAAGCCGGCCTGCGCGGCGGGCAGGACGAGCAGCGCGCCCACGGCGGGCGCGATGCCGACGACCGACTCCAGGGAGAGGTCGAACTTCCCGGTGATGAGGACGAGGGACTCGGCGAGGACGACCATCGCGAGGGCCGCGGACGCGCCGAGGACGGAGATGAGGTTCCGCTCGGTCAGGAACGAGTCGTTGACGAAGGCGCCGAGCACGATGAGCAGCAACAGGGCCGGTAGGAGGGCGAGTTCGCGGGCGCGGCGCAGCAGGGCCGCCTTGGCCGCGCGGGGGTCGGCGGGGCGCAGGGGGGCGAGCGGGGGTGCCTTGGTGTCAGCCGTGTCGGTCACGGGCCACTCCTTCGATGGAGGCGATCAGCTCGTGGTCGTGCCAGCCCGCGGGGTGTTCGGCGACGACGCGGCCGTGGAAGAGGACGAGGACGCGGTCGCAGCGGCGCAGGTCGTCGAGTTCGTCGGAGACGACGAGCACGGCGATGCCGTCGTCGCGGGCCCGGTCGACGCGGGCGAGCAGCGACTCCTTGGACTTCACGTCGACGCCCGCGGTGGGGTTGATGAGGACGAGCAGGCGCGGCTCGGAGGCGAGCGCGCGGGCCATCACGACCTTCTGCGCGTTGCCGCCGGAGAGGTCGGACACGGGCTGGTCGGGTCCCTCGGCGTGGATGTCGAGGCGCTCGATGAGCTCGCGCGCGAAGGCGCGCTTGCGGTCGGTGGCGACGAAGCCGTGGCGGCCGAGCCTGCCGAGGACGCTCAGGGTGGCGTTGTCGCCGATCGACAGGGAGCGGACGAGGCCTTCGCCGTGCCGGTCGCGGGGCACGCAGCCGACTCCGGCGCGCAGGCACGCGGGCACGTCGCCGAGGGGCAGCGGGGCGCCGTCGAGGGTCGCGCTGCCGCCGGTCGGGGTGTGCAGGCCCGCGAAGGACTCCGCCAGGCTGATCTTCCCGCTGCCGCTCGACCCGGCGAGCCCGACGACCTCGCCGCGGCGCACGGTGAGGTCGACGTCGGCGTACGAGGGGCTGGTGAGCCCGCGCACGTCGAGCCGCACCGGCGCCTTCGCGGGCACCCCGGCCCCGGCCCGCGCGGCGCTCCCGGTGGGTGCCTCGCCCGCCATGGCCTCCACGAGGGCGGTGCGCGGCAGTGCGGCGACGGGCGCGGTGGTGATCCAGCGGGCGTCGCGCAGGACGGTGACGGCCTGGCACACCTCGTACACCTCTTGCAGGTGGTGCGAGATGAACAGGAAGGTGACGCCCGACTCCTGGAGCGCGCGCATGCGCGTGAAGAGCCGCTCGATCTCGCGGTTGTCGAGCTGGGCGGTCGGCTCGTCGAGGACGATGAACCGGGCGCCGAAGCCGAGCGCCCGGGCGATCTCGACCATCTGCCGGTCCTCGACCGTGAGGTCGGCGGTGCGCGCCTCGGGGTCGACGCGCACGTCCCAGGTGCGCAGCACGTCGGCGGCCTCGGCCCGCAGGCGGCGCCAGCTGATGAGTCCGCCGCGGCCCCGGGGCTGCCGGTTGATGAAGAGGTTCTCGGCGACGGTCAGTTCGGGGACGACGGTGGGCTTCTGGTAGACGCAGGCGACCTTGCGGCGCCAGGCGTCGCGGTCGGCGAGCGGCGGCGCGGGCTCGCCGTCGAAGGAGATGCGGCCCGCGTCCGGGGCCTGGAGGCCGGTGAGGAGGGAGACGAGGGTGGACTTGCCCGCGCCGTTGCGGCCGACCAGGGCGTGGGACTCGCGGGGCCGGACGGTGAGCCGGCCGTCCTGGAGGGCCACGGTGGGTCCGTAGCGCTTGACGATGCCGCTGGCCTCGACGAGCGGCGGGGCGTCGGGGGGCGCGGGGGCGGGGGTCGCGGGGCTCGGCGTCGTCATCGGACCGCGTTGCCCCACAGTCCGGCGTCGTCCACGTTGGCCTTCGTGACGAGCGGTGCGGGCAGCTGGTCCTCCAGATTGCCGCCGGGCAGCTTCACGATGGTCGAGCCGTGGTCGGTCGGGCCGGGCCTGAACTTCTTCCCGTTCATCGCGGCCTTGATGTAGTACATGCCGTACTTGGCGTACGCGTCGGCGGGCTGCGAGACGGTGGCGTCGATCTGGCCCTTGCGGATCGCGTCGAACTCCTGCGGGATCCCGTCGTTCGACACGACGGTGATGTGGCCCTTCTCGCCCGCCTTCTTCAGCAGCCCCTTGGACTTGAGGGTCTGGAGCGTGGGCGCGAGGTAGACGCCGCCCGCCTGGAGGTAGATGCCCTTGATGCCGGGGTGGGAGTTCAGCAGGGTGTCCAGCTGGGAGGCGGCGGTGTCCGACTCCCACTTGGCGGGGATCTCCAGGACCTTCAGGCGGGGGTACTTGTCCTTGACGCAGTCGCGGAAGGCCTTGGAGCGGTCGCGGCCGTTGACGGACGCCAGGTCGCCCATGATCTGCACGACCTCGCCGCTCCGGGCCTTCCTTCCGAGGTAGTCGCAGGCCTTGCGGCCGTAGGCGGCGTTGTCGGCGCGGACGACCATCGCGACCTTGCCCTTCTCGGGGGCGACGTCCACGGCGACGACGGGCACGCCCTTGCGCTCGGCCTGGTCGAGCCCGGCGGAGACCGCGGCGCTGTCGAGCGGGGCGACGACCAGGCCCTTCACGCCCTGGTTGAGCTGGTTGTTGATGTCGGTGATCTGCTGCGAGGGGTCGCTGTTGGAGTTCACGGTCTTGAGCGCGTCGACGTCCTCGGACTTCGCCATCTTCGGCACGTAGTCGTTGTACGACTGCCAGAACGGCGAGGTGAGCAGCGGCAGGACGACGCCCACCTTGCCCTCGCCCCCGGCGCCCGCTCCCCCGGTGTCCTTGGTGCTGCCGCAGGCCGCGAGGGCGAGGGCGGCGCAGGCCGCCGCGGCGGTGGCGCCGAGCGCCCGCGACCGCCGGGTCCTGCCGGTGGTGTTCCGCACTGTGCTGCCGACCATCTGACGGCTCCTCATCGAGCGGGACTCAGCCGCGGTTCAGCGGCGGATGGGCGAATATTTATCAGACCACTCACGGCGCACAACACCCCTCGACGCCAAGTTTTCCGGCATTCAAGCCGTAGTGGTCGGACCACATCTCTGACTAAACTGCGCGGCACCCGGCAAGTGAAGGAGCGTCACGTGAACCAGGCCGCGCAGAGCGCCGCGCCCGCGCAGAAGGGCACCGTGACGCAGCGGGCCATCGAGCAGATCAAGGCGATGATCGCGGAGGGGCTCCTGGAGCCGGGCCAGCGGCTGCCGACCGAGCGGGACCTGGCCGCCCAGCTGGGCATCTCGCGCAGCTCCATGCGCGAGGCCATCCGGGCCCTGACGGTGCTCGGCGTCCTGGAGGCGCGGCACGGCTCGGGCATCTACGTCACGCAGCTGGAGGCCGGTGACCTCCTGGAGACCTTCGGCGTGGTCGCGGACCTGTCCCGCGGCCCCCGCCTGGTGGAGCTCCTCGAAGTCCGCCGCGTCCTGGAGTCCACCGCCACGGGCCTGGCGGCCGCCCGCATCACCCCCGCCCAACTGGCCGAGGTGGCGGATCACTTGGCGGCCATGAACGCCACCGACGACCCCGAGGAGATCCTCTCCCACGACCTGGCCTTCCACCGCACGATCGCCCTGGCGGCGGGCAACGACACGATGGCCGCGATCCTCGAAGGCCTGTCGTCGCACACCTTCCGGGCCCGGGTGTGGCGCGGCTACCAGGAAGAGGGCGCCTTCGAACGCACCCGGCGCGAGCACGACCGCATCCACCGCGCCCTGGTGGCCCGCGACCCGGAGGCGGCGCGGGCGGCGGCGGCCGCCCACGTGGGAGAGGTGGAGGCGTGGCTGCGAGGACAGTACGAGCAGCAGCCGAACAGCCCTGCGGCGAGCGGGAGTTGAGCTACGACTGAAGGTCCGGCGGCGGGCTCAGTCCACGTCGACGTCGTCGAACAGCTCCAGCATCCGCGTCAGGACGTGCACGCACGCCGTCACGTCGGCGTCGGTGATGTCACCGCGCACCTGCCGCATCACGGCGTGCTCGCGCGCGGTCGCGGCCGCGATCGCCGACCGCCCCTCCGGCGTGAGCCGGATCAGGGACGACCGCCGGTGGGCGGGGTTCGGGGCGCTCTCGACCAGGCCGCGCGCGGCCGCGTCGTTCACCATGCGCTGGACGAACTGACGGCTGAGGGACTGGGCGCGGCCCATCTGCGGCACGGTCAGGGGGCCGTGCCCGCGCAGCAGGTCGAGGACCGCGCGCACCCCGACGGACAGGCCCTCGATCGGCTCGGCCTGCTCCACCTTGCGCTGCGCGCGCCGGTACAACGGGCCCACCAGGTCGAACACTTCGGCGAGCCGGCCCGCGAGGGCGTCGGGGTCGAGGGGCTCGCCGGGGTTGCTCCGCTCATCGCTCACCCCCGCATCATGACACCTTGGTTGCCATCCTGGCGCCCAGATGACACCTTGGTTGTCATGACTGACGCTTCTGCTCCGTACGAGACGGACGGTTCCCGTCTGCACGCGTTCCCGACCGACGACGGCACGCTCGCCTACCGCGACACCGGCCGGGGCACCCCGCTCGTCCTGCTCCACGGCGGCTTCCTCGACCACCGCATGTGGGACGACCAGATCGACGTCTTCGCCCGGCACCACCGGGTCGTCGCGCCGGACGTGCGCGGCCACGGGCAATCCGCGAACGCGACCCGGCCGTTCCGCCAGACCGACGACCTGGCCGCGCTCCTGCGCCACCTCGACGCAGGACCCGCGGTCGTCGTCGGCCTGTCGATGGGCGCGGGCATCGCGGTCGACACCGCGCTCGAACACCCGGATCTCGTCAAGGCCCTCGTGGTCTGCGGCGCGGGCACCAGCGAGCCCGAGTTCCGCAGCCCCTGGGTGCTGGCCGTGCAGGCCGAGTGGGCCCGCGCCACGGCCGCGGGGGACGCCGCGGCCTTCGTCGACGCGACCATGCTGTTCGCCGCGGGCCCGCACCGGGCGCTCGACGACGTCGACCCGGACGTCGTACGCCGCCTGCGGGAGATGACGGAGCAGACCGTCGCCAAGCACAGCCGCGCCGAGGCGTCCCCGCTCGTGCCCGTCACCGACACCTGGGCCCGGGCCGCCCGGCTGACCCTGCCGCTCCTGGCCGTCACCGGGGACCTGGACACCTCCGACAACATCGGCATGGCCGAGCGCCTCGCCCACTCCGTGCGCCACGGCCGTACGGCGACGGTGCCGGGCACCGCGCACTACCCGAACATGGAACGGCCCGAGGTCTTCAACGCGTTGCTGCGGGACTTCCTCGCGGCGACGGGCTGACCGCCGCCGCGAGGAGCACGGGCGTCAGGCCCGCCGGACCCGCAGCGTCACCAGCTCGAACGGGCGCAGCGACACGGCGATCGCGGACCCGTCGCGCTCCGGCGCGTCCGCACCGGCCAGGGGCCGCTCCAGGAGGTCGGTCACGTCGACGGCCGCCGCCTCGAAGCCGAGGCGCAGCGTGGTCCGGGCCCGGCCGCCCCGCGCCTCGTGAAAGCGGATCACGACGTCGCCGCTGTCGTCGTCGGCGAGCTTGACGGCCGTGACGACCACGGCGTCGTCGTCGACGGCCACCAGCGGCGCGACCTCCGCCGCCGCCCCGGTGACCCGCCGCTCCGGCAGGTTGATCCGGTAGCCCTCGCGCACCGCGTCCACGATGCCCGCGCCGGGTGCGAGCGCGTGCCGGAAGCGGTGGACGCCCTGGTCCGTCTCAGGGTCGGGGAAGCGGGGCGCGCGGAGCAGCGAGACGCGCACCGTGGTGGTCGTCCCGGCGTCGCTGTCGCGCACGGTCCGGGTCACGTCGTGGCCGTATGTGGAGTCGTTGACGAGGGCGACGCCCCAGCCGGGCTCCTCGACGTGCACGAAGCGGTGGTTGCAGGCCTCGAACTTCGCGGCCTCCCAGCTGGTGTTGGTGTGGGTGGGCCGGTGGAAGTGCCCGAACTGCGTCTCGGACGCGTACCGCTCGGCGTGCACGTCCAGCGGGAACGCCAGCTTGAGGAACTTCTCCGTCTCGTGCCAGTCCACCTCGGTGTCGATGTCCAGGCGCCGCTGCCCCGGGGCGAGGGTCAGGACCTGCGTCATCCGCGAGTCCCCGAAGCGGCGCTCGACCCGCACGGACGCGCCCTCGCCGGGGGCGACCTCCGCGGCCTCGGTCAGGTCGGTGACGGTGTGGCGGTAGAACTCGTCGACGTCCCACGCGTCCCACATGTTCGGGAAGTCGGCGTGCAGCTGCGGCAGGTTCGCGGCCTGCCCCGGCGCGACCGTCTCCCGGCCCGCCACGAGGTCGTAGGCGGAGACCACGAGCCCGCGCGCGTCGACCTCGACCCGCAGCAGGCCGTTGTCCAGGACGTAGCCGCCGTCGGCGCGCGCGGCGATCCCGGACTGCCCGTCGGCCACCGGGGCGTGGGCGCCGCCCGCGGGGACGCCGTCGCGGGAGTGCGGCGCGGAGTTGAACACCAGGGTGCGGCCGCCGTCGCCCGCGAGGGCCCGCTGCGCCGCGTCGACGATCGCGTTCAGCTCGTCCGCCACGGCCGCGTACGTCGCACGGGCCTCGCGGTGCACCCAGGCGATCGACGAGCCGGGCAGGATGTCGTGGAACTGGTGGAGCAGCACCGTCTTCCAGATCCGGTCAAGCTCCTCGTACGGATACGGGAATCCGGCGCGCACCGCGGCCGTGGCCGCCCACAGCTCGGCCTCGCGCAGCAGGTGCTCGCTGCGGCGGTTGCCCTGCTTGGTGCCCGCCTGGCTGGTGAGCGTCGCGCGGTGCAGCTCCAGATAGAGCTCGCCGACCCACACCGGCGCGTTCGGATACTCCGCCTCGGCCTTCTCGAAGAACTCCGTCGGGGTCTCCCACCGCACGGTCGGCGAGCCCTCCAGGTTCCGCAGCCGGGCCACCTTCGCGATCATCTCGCGGGTGGTGCCGCCGCCCCCGTCGCCCCAGCCGACCGGCGCCAGGGAGTGCCGGGCCACGCCCTTGTCCTTGAAGTTCCGTGCGGCGTGCGCGATCTCGCTGCCCTTGACGGCGCAGTTGTAGGTGCCGACGGGCGGGAAGTGCGTGAAGATCCGGGTGCCGTCGATGCCCTCCCACTGGAAGGTGTGGTGCGGGAACTTGTTGGTCTGCGACCACGAGATCTTCTGCGTGAGCAGCCACTTGGAGCCGGCCGCCTTGATGATCTGCGGGAGGCCCGCGGCGAAGCCGAAGGTGTCCGGCAGCCACGCCTCGTCGTTCTCGACCCCGAACTCCTCGATGAAGAAGCGCTTGCCGTGCACGAACTGCCGGGCCATCGCCTCCGAGCCCGGCATGTTCGTGTCGGACTCCACCCACATGCCGCCCGCGGGCACGAACCGCCCGTCGGCGACCGCCTTCTTCACCCGCGCCCACACCTCGGGCCGGTGCTCCTTCACCCACGCCCACTGCTGCGCCTGCGACATGGAGAAGACGAAGTCCGGGTCGTCCTCGAGCAGACCCGTCATGTTGGAGGTGGTCCGCGCGACCTTCCGTACGGTCTCGCGCAGCGGCCACAGCCACGCCGAGTCGATGTGGGCGTGACCGACGGCGCTGATGCGGTGCGCGGAGTCGTGCGCGGGCGCGGCGAGGACGCCCTCCAGACGGGCGCGGGCGGCGGCGGCCGTGCCGTTCACGTCCTGGAGGTCCACGGCGTCGAGCGCGCGGTCGACCGCCCGCAGGACCTCGTGGCGGCGGCCCGAGTCCTCGGGCAGCTCCTGCATCAGCTCGCCCAGGACCTCCAGGTCCATGACGAGCCCCCACACCGTCTCGTCGAACACGGCGAGGTCCATCCGCTCCAGGCGGTACTGCGGCTCGCTGCCCGCGGTGTCCTTGTCGCCCAGCTGCGTGGGCAGGAAGGGGTGGTAGTCGAGGATGACCGGGTTGGACGCGGCCTCGACGCGCAGGTCCACGGTCTCGCCGCCCTCGGCCGGGGTGGCTATCCGCACCCACTGGTTGCGCGGGTTGAGGCCCTTCACCGGGGTGCCGTCGGGGCGGTAGACGAGGCCCTCGCACTGGAAGCCGGGCATGTTCTCGTCGAAGCCGAGGTCGAGGATCGCCTCCACCGTGCGGCCCGCCCAGGCGGCCGGGACGGTCCCGGTGACGTGGAACCAGCTGGTGCCCCAGGGGGCGCCCCACCGGGCCCCGGCCTCGATGGGCTCGGGGGTGGCGGCGAGGCCTTCGGCCACGGGGACCGGTTCGCCCGGGGCGTTCCAGACGGCCACGGTCAGGGGGACGGACTCGGGGTAGACGGCGGGCCGGATGCGCTCGTCCAGAACGCGCTTGAGCCGGCCTTCTACGAGCTTGCGGTCGTCGTGCATGAGGATTCTCCATAGGTCGCGCGTGAGTGGCTGAGGCTGGTGACCCTGCCGGGGGCTCCCCTAGCCCGCCCCTTCCCGAAACAAGGGGGGCTCCGCCCCCTTGGACCCCCGAATCGGCGCTCCGCGCCTCGTCCTCAAACGCCGGACGGGCTGGATCTTTCAGCCTCTCCGGCGTTTGAGGAGCGGGGGTCTGGGGGCGGAGCCCCCAGGTCGGGCAGCGGCGGGAGCGGTCAGAGGACGTCGGACGGGTGGACCACCTCCGTGATGCCTCGCTCCGCGAGGTACCCCGCGTCCGCCGCCCGTTCGGCGAGAACCAGCGCGGGCCGCACACCCTGCCCCGCCAGCCGCGCGAAGGCCTCGAAGACGTCCCCGCCGGGCCCGCACCGGGCCCGCCGCCCCGCGTCGGCGCCGACGTCCACCACCACGGCAGTGGTCCGCGCCGCGGGCGCCTCCCAGCGCTCCTTGGCGAGCCGGGCGAGGGCGGCACCGGCGGGCTTGACCCGGCCCTCGTTGGTCAGGAGGCCGAGGCTGTACTCCAGTTCGGGGAAGTCCGCGAGCGAGCGCGAGACGTCGTGGGAGCACCACCACGTCACGCCCCACACGTCCGCGCAGTCGAGCGCGGCGGCCACGGTCGTCTCGGTGAACGCCGCCGCGTCCGCCGCAGGGATGAGCGGGGCGGGCGCGCCGACCTCCTGGAGCCACACGGGCCTGTGCGGGTCCAGGGCCCAGGCCTTGGACAGCTCGATGAGGTACGCGGCGTGCTGCCCGGTCGCGACCCCGTCGCGCCCGTGGCGCTGCGCGGTGCCGTTGAACACCCACGAGTGCACGGCGGTCACGGACCCGAGCCGCGCGGCCTGCGCGGGGGTGAACGGCTGGTCGTCCTGGTACCAGGCGGCGTCGTACTCGGCGTGCAGGTGCAGGCGTCCGGGCGCCCCCTCCTCGCAGGCGGCGAGGACCTGCCGCAGCCAGGCCTCGGCCTGCTCCTGGGTGATCCGGTCGGGGTCGGGGTGGGGCCCGGCGGCGAACTGGTTGATCTCGTTGCCGATGGTCATGCCGATGAAGTTGGGCCGGTCGGCGAGCGCGGCCGCGAGCGTGCGCAGGTACTCCCGCTGGCCGGAGACCACGTCGGGGTCGGTGAAGAGGTTGCGCCGGTGCCAGGTCTGCGTCCACGCGGGCAGGAAGTCGAAGCTGGACAGATGGCCCTGGAGGCCGTCGACGTTGACGTCGAGCCCGCGCTCGGCCGCGGCGTCGGCGAGCGCGACGAGCTGCTCGACGGCGCGCGGCCGGATCAGGGTCCGGTTGGGCTGGAAGTACGGCCAGATCGGGAACACCCGGATGTGGTCGAGGCCGAGCGAGGCGATGGCGTCCAGGTCACGGCGTACGGAGTCCAGGTCGAAGTCGAGCCAGTGGTGGAACCACCCTTCGCTGGGGGTGTAGTTGGCGCCGAAGCGGGGCGTCGCGGCGGCGGGGGCCGCGCCGGACAGGTCGTCTGACGTCATGCGGATCCTGGTTCTCGGGACGGTGCGGGCGGTGCGTGGGGCGGGCGGAGGCGCGTGCGGGGCGGTCAGCCCTTGACCGCGCCCTCCCCGACCCCGCGGAAGAAGTACCGCTGGAGGCAGGCGAAGAGCACGATCAGCGGCAGCACGGCGATCACCGTGCCCGCGGCGACGAGGCGCTCGTCGTTGGCGAAGGTGCCGTGCAGGTAGTTGAGGCCGATGGTCAGGGTGAACTTGTCGGGGTCGCTCAGGACGATCAGGGGCCACAGGAAGTCGTCCCAGGCGCCCATGAAGGCGAAGATGGCCACGACGGCGAGGGTGCCCTTCACGGCGGGCAGCGCGATGCGGAGGAACCGCTGCCACACGTTCGCCCCGTCGACGAACGCGGCCTCCTCGATCTCGTACGGGACGTTGAGGAACGCGTTGCGCATCAGCAGCACGTTGAGCGCCGAGACGCAGCCGGGCAGCAGCACGCCGATGAGGGTGTTGTTGAGGCCGAGGTCCCGCATCGTCGTGAACTGCGCGATGATGATGCCCTCGACGGGCACGAGCATGGCCAGGATGAACACCAGCGTCGCCGCCTTGCGGCCGCGGTAGCGCAGCCGGGCGAGGGCGTATCCGGCGAGGGCCGCGCCCACGCAGTTGGTGACGACGTTCGCCGCGGCGACCTTCAGGGAGTTGAGCGCGTAGTCCCACACCGGGATGGTGTCGGCGACGCGTTCGTAGTTGTGCAGGGTCGGGTCGGACGGCAGGAACTTGGGCGGCGAGCTGAAGATGTTCTCGTGCGGTCCCTTGAGGGACGTCGACAGCTGCCACAGGAACGGGCCGATCATCAGGGCCAGGACGGCGAGCAGCAGGACGTAGCGCAGGACGAGCTCCCACACCCGCATGCGGCGCCCGTTCTCGTCCGTGAACCGCCGCTTCCGCGGCCGGGGGGCCTCGGCGCGCTCCACTTCGGCGGAGGGGGTCGTCATCGGTTCTCCTTCCGGTCCGCGCGCAGCACGAGCAGCATCAGCGCGACGGTGACGACGAAGATGACGACGGAGATCGCGGAGGCGTAGCCGACCCGCCCCGTCAGACCGGTGCCGGTGCGCTGCACGAGCATCACGAGCGTGGTGTCCTCGCCCGCGGGCCCGCCGGCCGGGCCCGCCATCAGATACACCTCGGAGAAGACCTTGAACGCGGCCACGGAGGACAGCGCGGCGACCAGGACCATGGTGGAGCGCACGGCGGGCACGGTGACGCTGACGAAGCGGCGGATCGGTCCCGCGCCGTCGACGGCGGCGGCCTCGTGCAGTTCGCGCGGGACGTTCGCGAGCGCCGCCAGATAAATGATCATGTAGTAGCCGAGGCCCTTCCAGACCGTGACGGCCATGGCGGAGAACAGCAGCAGCCACTGGTCGCTGAGGAAGCCGACCTTGCCCGCGCCGACCGCCTCCAGGACGGCGTTCACCAGGCCCCGCTCGTCGAGCATCCACACCCAGATCAGGCCGACGACGACGATGGAGGCGACCACCGGCGTGTAGAAGGCGGACCGGAAGAACGTGATGCCCGGGATCTGCTTCTGCACGAGCATCGCGAGCAGCAGCGGCAGCACGACGAGCGCGGGTACGACCACGAGGACGTACAGGGTGCTGTTGCGCAGGCCGATCCAGAACATGTCGTCGTGCAGCAGCTCGCGGAAGTTGGCGAGGCCCACGTACTTGCCCTCGACCAACTGCCGTTTGTCGGTGAAGGAGTTGAGCACCGTGCTGACGAACGGATAGAGGATGAACCAGCCGACGATCACGAGGCCGGGGGCGGCGAACAGCCAGGGGCTGGTCGGCAGCTGCCTCCGGACGCGGCGGCCGGCGCGACCGGCGCGCGCGGCCTTCGTCGCCCTGGGCGCGTCCCCGGCGGACAGCGCGGGGGACGCGGCGGGACTTGGGGTCTTCATGGCGGTCATGGCTGACGTTCCTGGTCGTGGGTCAGCTCTGCTGGAGCAGTCGGTCACACTGCTTGACAGCGTTGTCAAGCGCTTCCTGGGGACTGTCCTTGCCCTGCAGCGCCTTGGCGACGGAGTTGCGGAGGGCGACCTTCATCTGCTCGCTGAACAGCACGGGCGTGTAGTTCACCGCGGTCTTCAGGGACTTGGCGGCGGCGATGCGCACGCGCGTCTCGTCCGTGCCGTCCGCCTTGGTGAAGTACGGGTCGTCCAGGGACCCCTTGGTGCTGGGGAAGATCGCGACCTTCTTGGCGAAGGACATCTGGCGCTGCGCGTCGGTGACGAAGTGCGCGAAGGCGACGGCGGCGGGCGTCTGCTTGGTGCGCTTGTTCACCATCACGCCCATCACGTACATGTTGTCCTTGCCGGTGCTGCTGATCTGCGGCGTGATGCCGATGTTCTTGTAGAGGCCCGGGGCGTCCTTCTTGAACTTCTCCAGGTCGAGAGCGCTGCCCGGGTTCATCGCGACGGCCTCGGTGAGGAACTTCTTGCCGGTCGACTCGGGCGTCGCGGTCAAGGCCTGCCCGTCCAGGGCCTTGGCGTCGTACAGCTTCTTGTACTTGGTGAGCAGTTCGACGCCCTTGGCGTCGTTGAAGGTGAAGCCGGTGCCTTCCTTGTTCATCAGCGGGACGCCGTAGCGGCCGAAGTCCTCGATGGTGGGGACGTTGGCGAGGGTGGCGATGTCGCCGTCGCTCTTGTCCGCGATCTCCAGGGCGTCGTCGAAGAGCTGGTCGTACGTCTTGGGCGGCTTGCTCGCGTCCAGGCCCGCCTCCTTGAACAGCCGCTTGTTGTAGAACAGCGGCCCGGTGTTCAGGTACCACGGGAAGGCGTACGTGCCCTGCACGCCCGGGACCTGGTGGCTCTTCCAGGCGCCCGGCAGGTACTCCTTCTCGTACTTGCCCGCCGCCTGGTCGAGGTCGAGGGCGATGCCCGCCTTGGCGAGCGGTGCCACCAGGTCCGGCGAGACGTTCACGACGTCGGGCAGGGTGCCCCCCGCGGCGTCCGCGCTGATCTTGTCGGCGTAGCCCTCGCCCGGCTGGTCGACCCACTTGACCTCGGTGTCCGGGTACTTCTTCTCGAAGTCGTCGATCAGGCCCTCGAAGTACGACTTGAAGTTCGCCTTCAGGTTCCAGGTCTGGAAGGTGATCTTGCCCTCGACCTTGCCGGAGGCGTCGGTCGAGCCGCCGTCGTCACTGCCGCCGCAGGCGCTCAGAACGAGCAGGGAGGCGACGGCGGCGGCCGCGGGGACCGCCCTGCGGGGGCTGCGGAATATCCGGGAATGACGCACGTGAACGGCTCCTTTGCTCGGCCCGGCGTATGGCGGCGCGGGCCACCGGCAACGGTGGCGAACCGCTTGGTATCGCAGAATCGCACCGAGGCAGACCCTGCATTGAGTCCCGGTGAAAAGTCAATGGATTGGTGACGATTCGTCTCGCCCGAGGCCGTCACCTCCTGCTAACTCGCAGGTCAGAAGCGTTGGTTGAAAGCCTTGTCAGCAACAGCTAATGCGCTTTAGGGTGTGCTAGCTCAAGCGCATTAGTACCTGCGCGGCCGGAGTGCATCGGGCACTCCGCACGCGGAAAGGGGCAACGGGTGCAAGGCAAGCGGTCACCGGCGCGCCGGCCGACCATGAAGGACATCGCCCGGCGCGCCGGAGTCTCCGAGAGTGCCGTCTCCTTCGCGCTCAACGACAGACCCGGGGTCTCCGAGGTCACCCGCGACCGGGTGCGCAGGGTCGCCGAGCAGCTGGGCTGGCGGCCCAGCACGGCGGCGCGCGCCCTGTCGGGCGAGGGCGCCGCCACGGTCGGCCTGGTGGTGGCGAGGCCCGCCGCCACGCTCGGCGTCGACTCGTTCTTCCTGCAGCTGATCTCGGGCATCCAGGAGGTGCTCGCCGAGCGCCAACTGGGGCTTCTCTTCCAGGTGGTGGAGGACGTCGAGGCGGAGTGCGCGGCGTACCGGCGGTGGTGGGCCGAGCACCGGGTCGACGGGGTCCTCGTGGTGGATCCGCGCACCGACGACCCGCGGCCCGCGCTCCTGGAGGAGCTGGGGCTGCCCGCGGTGGTCACGGGCGGCGTGCCCGACCCCGGCCGGCCGCCGCGCGCGGGGCTCTCGACGGTGTGGGCCGACGACGCGGGCGCGATGGCGTCCGTCGTCGGCCATCTGCACGCGCTCGGGCACCGCCGCATCGTGCACATCGCCGGTCTTCCGGGGCTCGCGCACACCGAACGCCGCGTGCGTACGCTGCGCGCCGAGGCCGAGCGCCGGGGACTGAGCGGGGTGCGGTCGGTCACCACCGACTACTCGGACGCGGAGGGCGCGGCCGTGACCCGCCGGGTGCTGCGCTCGGCGGCCCCGCCGACGGCGCTCGTCTACGACAACGACGTGATGGCCGTCGCGGGGGTGGCGGCCGCGGCCTCGCTCGGCTTCGCCGTGCCCGCCGACGTGTCGGTCGTGGCCTGGGAGGACTCGGCCCTGTGCCGCATGGTGCACCCGTGGCTGACCGCCCTGTCCCGGGACACGGTGTCGTTCGGGCGCACGGCCGCGCGCGAGCTCCTCGGCCTGCTCGACGACGCCCCTGCGGGGACGGTGCAGGTGCCGCTGCCGACGCTGATCGAGCGGGAGAGCACGGGTGCGGTGCGGGCGGCGGGGTGAACCGCCGCCCGCACGGTCACGCCAGGCGGCAGCGCGCCTCGACGCCGCCCAGCTTGCCGGTGAGCCGGACCACCCGGCCGATGCCCTTGGGGACGATGCGGGCCCGCAGGGTCACCGCGGCCTCCACGGGGGTGTTCGCCGGGGCCGAGACGAGCAGCCGCAGCTCCTCGTTGACGTGCAGGAAGGCGCGGTCGGACGTCCTGAAGTCCCAGTAGGCGGTGGTGAATCCGACGCCGGAGGACGTGATGCGCGGGCAGTACACCGTCGTGCGCCGGGTGATCTGCGGGGACAGCTGCGCGCCGAGCGCGGAGGTGGCCACGTTGAAGCTGAGGCCCGCGCCCATCGTGGTCTCCAGCTCGACGGGGCTCTCGCCGTCGACGAGCGTGGGCGACATGTCCGCCACGATCACGCCGGGCGAGAGGGACAGGTCGATCACCAGGCGCGACCAGCGCACATCGGTCTCCGGGTGCGTCTGGACCACACAGATCAGCGGGATGTCGTAGCCGGTGCGGCCCGGCTCGGCGCCTGCCACGCGCTGCACGGCGCCGCGGGCGAGCCCGATCCGGGTCTCGCGCCGCAGCAGGGTGACCGTGGTCTCGCCGACGGGGGCGAGGGCGCGGTCCTGCTCGTCCTCCTCGACGGCGGGGGTGACGAGGTCGATCAGCTCGTATCCGGCGGGCAGTCCGGTGGCGGTCAGCACGGGGTGCTCCCTGGGGTCGCGGAACGGGGGTCGGGGCGCGGGGCGCGCCAGTCGCCGAGCAGGCAGAACGCCGCCCAGCTCGCCAGGCGGTCACCGCCCGGTCGGTCGCGGGCCGCGCGCAGGGCGGTGCGCAGCGCCGCGCCGGGCGCCTCGCCCGCGGCGGTCAGATCGTGGAAGTCGCCCATGAGGGCGGCCGTGGAGGCGTCCGGCACCCGCCACAGGCTCATCACCAGGGACCGCACGCCCGCGTACAGCAGGGACCAGCTCAGGCCGAGCGTGTCGTCGGTGCGGCTGGTGCGGCCGAGGCCGGTCTCGCAGGCGGACAGGACGGCGAGCCGGACGCCGTGCCAGTCCTGCCGCAGGATGTCACGGGCCGTCAGGACGCCGTCGGCGAGGACGAGTCCGGAGGCCAGCGGGTCGGCGGCGTCGAAGGACGCGTGGCAGGCGGCGTGGAAGACCTCCGCTCCGGGGAGGCCGCGCAGCACCCGCTCCCGGGTCGCCCGCTCGCCGAGCAGCGGGGCGCGGCCGAGGCGCTCCCCGAGGGCCACGGCCTCGCCGCGCGCGTGCGGCAGGTCGCCGCCGGGGTCGCCGAGGACGACGGCGCCGCCGCTCGCGGCGGGGGCGCGGTGGGTGAGGGTGCGCAGGAGCGACACGGTCGGCAGATACGTCACGGCGTTGCGGTCGATCAGCGCCCCGGAGGCGTCGGGGCACAGGGCGTGGAAGGGCACGTGGTGCAGGGCGCCGGTGGGGCAGATGACGACGGTGTCGTCGGGGCGGGTGAGCGCGGTGAGCGGCGCCACCAGCGGGTCGAGGACGCGGTGGAAGAGCCCCGGCATGTCCTCGGCCATCTCGCGGACGCGCCCCGCGCTGCCCAGGTTGTCCGCGACGAAGCGCAGTACCGCCGCGCCGTCGGCGTCGACCCGGGTCACGCGCACGGCGCCCTCGTCGCCGTCGTCGTCGCCGCCGTCCAGCGTGAACAGGGCGATCTCTCCGGTGTCGAGCAGGGCGTACGAGGCCACCACGGTGCGCTGACCCGCGAGTTCGCGGGAGATCGCGGCCGGGTCCATGACGCTGGCGCGGCGGACCGCGACGTACTCCTCGGCGAGCGGACCGTGCCCGGCGAGTTCCCGCCACAGGGCGTCGAGGCGCGCGGTCAGGTCGTAGTGGCGCTTCCAGTCCACGGCGGGCGCCGCCGCGAGGGCCGCGCGCTCGCCGATGAGGGCCGCTTCGTCGGCCAGCAGGGCGGGCGGTACGCCGTCGGGCGCGCGGAGCTGGGCGGTGCTCATGGCGTCGAGCAGGGAGCGGGCGCGCAGGCGCTCGGACGCGGTGAAGGCCGCGGCGATGTGGTGGCGCGGGTCGTGCTCCGCGCCGGCCTGCCGGTCACCGGCCCGTTCCGCCGCGCGCCCGGCCTCGGTCTCCGCGCGCTGGAGGCGGTAGCGGGTCAGCAGTTCGTACGCCTCGGCGCGGTCGTCCTGGAGGTGGGTGCGCCGCTCGGGGTTCGGTTCGGCCGCGCGCACCAGGTCGGCCAGTTCCACGCCGAGTTCGAGCACGTCGGTGGCCGTGTACTGCTGGCCGTACTCCCAGGCGGCGTGGGCCATGGGCAGGATCGCGGGCCAGGCGCGCTCGGCGGACAGCACGCGGTGGCCGCGCGGCGCCGTGGGCTCGCCGCGGGGCGCCCAGAACAGCGGGTCGCCGCGCTGCCCCGGCACGCCCGACAGGTGCAGGACCTGCTCGTACGCGAGCACGGCGTGCCCGAGGTCGGGCCAGCGGCGCAGCACCGCGGCGGTGGCGAGCCAGTCCTGGGCGAGCCGGTCGGCGTTGCCGGAGTTGCGCTGCCGGGCTTCGGCGAGGTGGTGCAGGGCCATGCGGGGAAAGCCCTGTTCGCCGAGGACCACGCCCAGGTAGTGGTGGACGGTGGCGAGCGCGACCGGCACCGGGGTGCGCAGCGCCTCCCGCTCGGCGAGCGGCAGGGCCTCGTGGAACCAGCTCAGGGCGCGCTCCCGCTCCCCCAGCTTGTGCCAGGCCATGGCGAGTTCGACGAGCGACACGATCCGCTCGTGGTCGCTGGCCGGGACGTCGGCGGTGATCTCGTCGAGCCTGCGCTGGTACTCCTCGGCCGCGGGCGCGTCGCCGCAGCGGCGCGCCACCCGGGCGAGGTCGCGGTACAGCATCGCCCAGTTGTCGAGGCTGCTGAACTGCCCGAAGTCGAGCCACGGGTCGCGGCCCGCGCGCTCCCTCTCGTGCTCGTCGGTCACCAGCCACCGCTCGGCCTGGCGCAGCAGGTCGTACGCCTCGCTGTAGCGCCCCATGTCGTCGAGGACGGCCGCGGCCTGCTTCAGGGCGTCCGCGAGCAGCCGCGCCCGGCCCGGCTCCTCGGGGTCGCCGGTGGGCCACTGCCGGTCCAGGTGCTCCGCGAGCTGTACGCCGCGCCGGGCGAGCAGCAGGGAGCGCTCGAAGTCGCCCGCCTTGGCCGCCCACTGGAACACCATCATCCGCAGGGTGTCGAGGGCGCCCGGCCAGTGGTCCGCGCCTTCGGTGCGCAGCCAGGCGTCGAAGCGGTCGTCGTCGGCGGCCGCGGCGAGCAGCTCGCCGATGACGGGCTCGCGCTCCCGCACGGCGGCTTCGAGTTCGGCGGGCAGGGTGGACTTGATGCCGGTGCCGGTGGCGGGCCCGGAGACGGGCAGGCCGATGGGGCCGCCGTAGGGGGCGCCGAAGCGGGCGGGCGCGTGGGGTTCGGGCGACGGGGGTCCGTCCGTCCGGGGCTCGGCCGCGTCGGCTTCGGCCGTCGGGGGTTCGGCCGCGGGTTCGTCGACGGCCGGTGCGGGCACAGGTGCGGGCGCCGCGGTCGGGGGCGGCAGTGCTTCGAGGGGCTGCCGGGCGCCGCCGTAGCCGGGGTCGAGGGCCAGCGCGCGTTCGTAGCAGCGCCGGGCCTCCTCCGCGCCGTCGAGCGCGTCGCGGAAGGTGTCGCCGAGGAAGCGCCAGGCCATCGGCGTCTCCTCGACGGCGAGCGACTCCTGGAAGTAGACCCGGGCGAGCCCCATCTCACGGCGTACGAAGTGGACGTCGCCGAGCATCAGGAGGGCGAGCGAGCTCTCCGGGTCGGCGTCCAGGGCGCGTTGGTAGTACGTCGCCGCGTCGGCGTACTCACCGCGGTGGAAGTGGTGCTCGCCGCGGCCGATGAACTCGGACGCCTCGCGCTGGGCGCGGGTCACGAGGGACACCCCGAGCAGCTTCGCCACCTTGGCCGCGGTGCCCGGATCGTCCTCGGCGAGACGCTGGAGCTGGTCAGCGCCGTCCGGGCTGCCCGCGATCATCGCGGCCCGGAGCTGGGCGGCGACCTCGCCCGGCGGCACGCTGCCGCTCTTGGGGTCGATGAGCAGTTCGCCGTCCTTGAACAGCGCGTACACGGGCGGGCGGGCGGCGGGTGCGGGGGCGTTGCCCGTCGTCGGCAGGACGTCGGTGATGCGGCGGCCGCCGGTGATGCGGGCCAGCTCCTCGTCCCACTGCCCCGCCTCCGGGCGCATCCTGGCGGCGAGGAGCAGCACGATCAGCTCCACGAAGGGCTCGTCGGCGGGCACCGGCGGGTCGGAGATCCGGGCGCGCAGCAGTGCGACGGCCTCGTCCAGGCGGCCGGCCTCGGCGCAGGCGTTGGCGAGGGACCTGACCGCCTGCGGGTCCGCGGGGTCGTCGGCCACGAGGTCCCGCAGGACGCGGATCTCGCGGGCCGTCGCGCCCTGGGCCCGCAGCTGGCGGGCGAGCGCCCAGCGGAACCGCGGGGCGTCCGGGCAGGCCGTGAGCACCCGGTCGCCGAGCGCCGCCCACTCCAGGAGCGCCTCGTCGCCCTGCCCCTCCCCGCTCTCGCCGGAGTTCTCCTCCTCGCCCAGCCTGCGCACGAACGCGCCCGTCCAGGCGATCCACAGCTCGACCTCCGCGCCCGGCCCCCACTGTTCCAGCCAGCGCTTGAGGGCCGCTTCCCGGCTGCCCTCCTCGTGGTGGCCGTCCTCGGCGACCTTCGCCACCATGTCGTACGCCGCGCGGCGCACCTCCAACGCCCGGCGGAGTCCGGCGAGTTCGTACCCGCACATCTCCTCCAGCGGGTCCAGCATGTCCCGGGCGGATTCCGGGACGTCGGCGAGGGGCGCGCGGTCGGTCTCCTCGTCGGTGAGGGCGGCGCCGATGGTGCCGAGGGCGAAGGCGACGCCGTCGACCCGGGCGGCCGCCGGGTGCGCGGCGAGCGAGAAGTGCCGGTGCGCCTCGCCGCGGTGGCCGATCGCGTCGGCGGCGATGCCGTGCACCAGGTGGGTCTGCGCCGCCAGCATCTGCGCGACGCGCCGGGCGTCGCTCCTGCGGGGGTCGCGGCCGACCGCGAGCGCGGCGACGACCGCTTCGAGGACGTCGGCGAGGAGTGCGGCCGCCTCGCGCACCCGCCAGGGTTCCTCGCAGGTCGCCCCGAACGCGAAGAGGTCGGCGAGCAGGCTGGTCGTCGCGTCGGCCGAGCGCTCCGCCACGTCGTCGCGGCGGGCCGCGGGCGGCAGGGCCGCGAGGGCGCGCAGCCGCTCCTCGGCCGCCGCCCGGTCGACCGTCACCGCGGCCGCCTCCGGTGTCCGCGCTGTCCCTCGCGCCCCCGGCACCTCCGGCGGCTGCGGTCCGAACCGGTCGTGCATCGACCTGGCCCACGTCACCAGCATGGTCAGCCCCAGCACCGCGTCCCCCTCGCGCCGTCCGTCACGTCACCCCCCAGGTAACGCGGTGGGCGGCGCCGCGGTTCCACCGCGTCACGTCAACGTTCGGCCGCCGACTCGGAGTTGACCAGCGGGAACCGATCGGGGGGTGCGCCGGGACCGGCGGCCGGTTCCGTGCGGCGGACCCACAGCGCGGCGCCCGCGAGCAGCACGGCGGCGCCGAGCAGCCAGCGCGCGGGCCCGGCCGGGAGGAAACCGGCGATCAGCCCCGTGAGGGCGCCGACCAGTTGCAGCGCGAGGGACTGGACGGACAGCGCGGTGGCCCGGCCCTCGCTCGGCACGCGGCGGTGCAGGAGCTCGTTCTGGCTGGGGTTCGCCGCGCCCAGGCCCAGATACACGAGCCCGTAGCCGCCGACCGCGAGGAGCACGGGGGCGAGGCCGGTGCCGTTCGCCGTGACCGCGAGCAGCAGCAGTCCGCCCCCGGCGGCGCCGAGGCAGAGCAGGACGGCGCGCTCCCCGCCGCCGGTCAGGCGGGCGACGGGCGGGGCGAGCTGGCTGCCGAGGGCCGAGCAGAGGAATC
Source organism: Streptomyces sp. NRRL B-1347 (assembly GCF_000720325.1). Taxonomy (GTDB): domain Bacteria; phylum Actinomycetota; class Actinomycetes; order Streptomycetales; family Streptomycetaceae; genus Streptomyces. The sequence goes on along the minus strand of NZ_JOJM01000023.1, from coordinate 31,292 downwards.
CGGCGCAGGCGAGTCCCGCGAAGACCACCGCGCCCGACTCCGCCGCGCCGGTCAGGTCCGCGGCGCGGCCGGGCGTGAGCAGCTCGACGGTGACCAGGGCGCTGCCCGCCGCGCCCGCGCTGAGCACCACCCGGCGCACCAGGGCGTCGCTTCCGCCCAGGCGGATCCCGGCGGCGATGGTGCCCGGGACGCCGCGCAGCACTCCGCGCAGGGTGGCGCGGGGGCGGGGCGGCTCGGGCAGCGACGTCAGCACGTACGCGATGAAGACGAGCGCGACGACCACGCCGAGCAGCGCCGGTACGGACAGCGGCAGGACGAGGCCCGACGTGGCCTCGTCGAGACGGCCGCTGAGGTCGGGGCCGAGCCCGAGGAGCCAGGGCAGCGCGCCGCCGACGAGCGTGCCGACCGCCAGGGCGACGGAGGTGGCGGTGGCGCCGCGCGCCAGGCCGGTGCGCAGTTCCACGTCGGGTCCCGCACTCGCCTGCACGGTGTCGACGTACCAGGCCTCCGCGGGGCCGCTGGACAGGGCGCGGCCCGCTCCCTTGAGGGCCATGCCGAGGGCGAGGACCCAGGCGGTGGTGCCGAGCGCGTGCAGGGTGAGCGCCACCACGTCGAGCACGCCCGCGGCGGCGAGCACGGTCCTGCGGCCGAGGACGTCCGCGAGGCCGCCGGTGGGCAGTTCGAGCAGCGCGGCGGTGAGCGAGTGCGCGGCGACGCAGCCCGCGACCGCGGCGAGGGCGAGCCCCCGCTCGGTCATCAGCGGCACCATCGGGGCGATGGCGAGGCCGAGCGGCAGCCAGAACAGCCCCGAGGCGATCACGTACCGGCGCCGGGCGGCGCGGGGGTCGAGGGGCTTCCGGGCCGTCACGACACACCCCAGGTGACGTTCCGGTGCGTGTCGGGGCCGTCGTGCTCGCCGGGGCCGTCCGGACCGTGCGGGCCGGGGCCGTCCGGACCGTGCGGGCCAGGGTCGTCCGGACCGTGCGGGCCAGGGTCGGCGGACCCGCCGGGCGGGCCCGCGGCGGCGCCGGTGCCCTCCGTCCGCGCGGACCCGTCGTCCTCGCCGGGCGTCGCGAGCGGGTCTTGCTCCCCCGGCAGCCGCTCCGCCAGCGGCAGGGTCGCGGCGAAGACCACGACCTGCTCGGCCCGCGGGTCGTCGGCGTCCCGCGCGGTCAGCTCCGCCAGCTTCCCCTCGAAGGCCTGCCACAGCTCGGCGAGGGAGTCGGCGGTCAGCCGCGGCATGAGGTCGGTGATCCCGGCGTGCTCCCGCCACTCGGGTCCGATGCGCCCGTCGTCCAGGTCCCGCTCGTGCCGGGCCAGGGACCGGCCCAGATGCTCGATCTGGCGCCGGGCCATGGTGCTCCTGAACGCGCGGCCCCCGGGTGAGGCGTCCATGTCCGCGTTGTTCCAGCTGGTGACCGCGTGCACGGAGCGCCAGCGCCGCTCGCGCCCGTCGCGGTGCTCGGCCTCGGCCACGAACCCGTATTTCGCCAGGACCCTCAGGTGGTAGCTGGTGGAGGCGGACGACTCGCCGGTCTTGACGGCGAGCTCGCTCGCGGTGGCGGGGCCGTCCGCGCGCAGCAGGCCGAGCAGCCTGATGCGCAGGGGGTGGGTGAGGGCCTTCAGGGCGGCGGCGTCCTGCTCGGGGTCGAGGACCCGGTGGCGCGCGTCCTCGCCCTGGTCGGAGCGCGCCTGATCGTCGGCCGCCCGGTCCCGGGCAGCCCGCTCTTCGTCAGCCATACGGGGAGCCTAGGCCGCCTCCCGCACTTTCCAAAAGAGTTTTTGCAGAATTTCTTTGGGGAAGCCGGTGGAGCTCGCCGCGCGGTGCGAGAAGGCCGGGAACGTGCGGCGCACGACAAACACCCCGCGCCGTGGGAAACGGCGCGGGGTGCGTGCTTCGTACAGGTGGATACCGTCAGTCGATACCCGGCAGGATGTGCGGCTCGGCGAGGTCGTCCTCGTAGCCGGCGAGACGGATCGGGGCCGCCTTGGCCCAGGCTTCCAGGTTGCGGAGCTGCTTCGGACGGCCCGCCCGCTCACCGCCGGCTTCGGCCGGCAGCTTCTCCTGCTTCGTCAGATCTGGTGTCACCGCGCACTCCTCTGTGTCGCGTAACGGACAAACGATGCCTCAGTGCTTTCGCTGTCTTCGCGGTCGCGGTGGCGCCGGGTGCGGGCGGGATCGCGGCCGTGGTGGCGAGCCTGTCCCTGGACAGCCGCGAGGCGCTGGTGGATGCCTTCCAGCCGTCCGTTCGCACCAGATTAACCAAATGAGCGGGAGTCTGCTCGATAGCGCCAGACCTCAGGGGTGACTTCCGGACATCCGCCTGCGCGCGGACGCCCCGTCACCCCGGTCGGGCGCGCGCGGCTCTTGACTTCCGGGCGGGCGCGCGCCCTCGGCTCCTGGGCGCCGGGGCGCGCCCTCAACGGCGCGCTACCACTTGCCGGGCGCGTAGTCCTTCAGGAAGACGCCGTACACGTCGTCGCCCGCCTCTCCGCGCACGACCGGGTCGTAGACGCGGGCCGCGCCGTCGACCAGGTCGAGCGGGGCGTGGAAGCCCTCCTCGGCGAGGCGCAGCTTGTCGTAGTGGGGGCGCTCGTCGGTGATCCAGCCGGTGTCGACGGAGGTCATGAGGATGCCGTCGGTCTGGAACATCTCCTGGGCGCTGGTCCGCGTCACCATGTTCATGGCGGCCTTCGCGGCGTTGGTGTTGGGGTGGCCCGCGCCCTTGTAGCCGCGGCCGAAGACGCCCTCCATCGCCGAGACGTTGACGACGTACGCGCGCTTGCTCGGGGCCTTGCGCGCGGCCTCGGCCATCACCGCGCGCAGCTTGCTGATGAGGATGAACGGCGCCGTGTAGTTGCACAGCTGCGTCTCGAGCAGTTCCACGGGGGAGATCTGCTCGATGGACTGCACCCAGGTGTTGCTGTCGACCACGTCCGGCACCAGGCCGCCCGCGTCGATGGCGCTGCCGTCGCGGTGCCGCTCGACGCTGGCGTTGCCCGCGACCAGGGCGAGGTCGGCGACCTGCTGCGCGTCGAGCCCGCTGACCCCGAGGGGCAGCGCGGCGAGGCCGTCCACCGCGCCCGAGTTGAAGGCGCCGATCACGTGGTGGGCGGGGAGCTCACCGGCGGGCAGCGGGGCGCTCTCGCCCTCGACGAGCGCGGCGTAGGCGGAGGGCAGCCTGCGCACGGTCTGGGTGGCGTTGTTGATCAGGATGTCCAGCGGGCCGCGCTCGGCGACCTGCTCGGCCAGGGCGACGGCCTGGGCCGGGTCGCGCAGGTCGATGCCGACGACGTCAAGGCGGTCGATCCAGTCCGCCGAGTCCTCCATGGCCTTGAACCGGCGGATGGCGTCCTTGGGGAACCGCGTGGTGATCGTGGTGTGGGCACCGTCACGGAGCAGCCGCAGCGCGATGTACATGCCGATCTTGGCGCGGCCGCCGGTGAGCAGCGCGCTCTTGCCGCTGAGGTCGGCGCGGGCGTCGCGCTTGGAGCGGTTCAGGGAGGCGCACTCGGGACAGAGCTGGTGGTAGAAGTAGTCGACTTCCACGTACCGCGTCTTGCAGGTGTAGCAGGAGCGGGGGCGCTGGAGTATCCCCGCGATCTTGCCCGCCTCGGTGACCGACGACGGCAGGATGCCCTCGGTCTCGTCGTCGATGCGCTGCGCGGAGCCGGTGGCGGTGGCTTCGGTGACGGCCTTGTCGTGGGCGGTCTTCGCGGCCCGGCGCTCCTGGCGGCGGCGCTGCTTCACGGTGCGGTAGATCCCGGCCGTGGCGCGGCGCACCGTGATCGCGTCGGGGTGGTCGACGTCCAGCTCGTCGAGCTCCTGGAGCACGCTGAGGCAGACGGCGAGACGCTCGGGGTCGATGCCCGGACCGTACGCGTCGACGCCGGCGACGGCGCCGGTGCCTTCCTGCTGGCTCTCGTCTGTGACCGTCATCGCCGCTGTCGTTCCTCATCGCGCTCGTGCCGCGGCTCGCCCGGGATGGGCCGCGGATACTCCAAAAGCGGAACTTTACGTAGCGCGGGGGCCTCGTATCAAACTCGTTCGGTCGTCGCAGGCGGCCACGAGCCCGGCGAGCTCCGCGCGCAGGCAGGCCGCGAGCCGCTCCAGGTCCGGCACCGCCGCCGCGTCGGCGACCAGGCCGTAGTGGACGTGCCCGCGGTAGGTGGAGACCGCGACGGCCAGGGCCTGGCCGTGCGCGAGCGGGGCGAAGGGGTAGACCTCGGCGAGCGGGCAGCCGCCCAGGGTCAGGCCGAGGCTCGGCAGGGGCACGCTGGTGACCAGGACGTCGAAGAGCAGCCGGGCGGCGTGGGCGACGGCCCGGCCGCCGACGCGGTGCCCGAGCGGGGGCACGTGGTCGGCGAGCAGCGCGACGGCGCCCGCGCCGCGCGTGGGCCCCGCGTCCTTGTTGCGGTCCATGGCGGCGCGCACCGCGTCCAGGCGCGCCAGCGGGGCGGGGTCGTCGACGGGCAGCCGGATCAGATAGCCGGAGAGGCGGTTGCCCTGGGGCTGTGCGGTGCGCGGGCGGCGGCGCGACACGGGGATGAGGGCGCGCGGCGCGACGCCCGCGCTGCCGTCGCCGCGCTCGTCGAGCCAGCGCCGCAGCGCTCCGGCGACGACGGCGATCAGGACGTCGTTGACGGTGCCGCCCGCGGTCTTGCGCACGCGGTGCACGTCGTCGAGGTCGAGCAGGACGCCCGCGGTGCGGCGCGTGCCGGTGGGCCGGGACGTGAGGGCCGCGGTGGAGCGCGTCCCCCAGGTCGCGCGGGCCACGGACGCGCCGATGCCGAGCGCCCTGCCGACGTCACCGACGGCGGACAGGACGGTCGACGCGGCACGGCCGGGCGCGGCGGCGGCCAGGCCTGGCAGTCCGCGCGGGTCGAGGGCGCGCCACCACGGCGGGCGCGCCGCGGGGTGCGCGGCGGGTGCGGCCGTGGCCTGGGCGCGGGCGGCCGGGTCCATGACCGCGGCCGCGAGCGTGAGCGCCCGCAGCCCGTCCGCGAGCGCGTGGTGGAACTTGAAGAGCACGGCGAAGGACCCGCCGTCCGCGGCGGGCAGGACGTGCGCCTCCCACGGGGGCCGGTCGCGGTCCAGCGGCCGCTGCATCAGCGCGCCCGCCACGGCGTGGAAGTCCCGTACGGGTGCGGCGAGCCGCACGTGGTCCAGCGGGTTGAAGCCGGGCGCGGGGTGCCGCGCGGCGCCGCCGAGGGGCAGCAGCACCTGCCGGATGCGCAGGCGCAGGCCCGGCACGGCGGCGGCGCGCGCGGCGAGCAGCTCGGCGGCGTGGGCTGCGGCCGAGGGCGAGTCGGCCGTGAAGACGCCCAGGGCCCCCAGGTGCATGGGGTGTTCGGCGGACTCGATGCTCCAGAAGGCGAGATCGAGGGGTGCGAGCAGGTCTGAGCTCTCAGAGGTCATGGCTTGCTCTCGCGTCGATGACGGGGAGCAAGCAGCCAATCACCCTCTGACAATTACGGTCAAGTACGATCTAGCTACGTACAGTTAACAGCTCATGAAGGCCCGCACCCCCGCATCACGCGTCCCGCCCTCCCCTTGACGGACGGGTCACACCGTCCTGGCGAGGCGGTCCGCGAGCAGCTTGGCGAAGCGCGCCGGGTCCGCCAGGTCGCCGCCTTCCGCGAGCAGGGCGGTGCCGTAGAGCAGCTCGGCCGTCTCGGTCAGCTCCGGGGCGTCGGCGCGCTGCTCGTGCGCGGACCTGAGGCCGGTGACCAGCGGGTGCTCGGGGTTCAGCTCCAGGATCCGCTTGACCGCCGGGACCTCCTGGCCCATCGCCTTGTACATCTTCTCCAGCGTCGGCGTCAGGCCCTCGGCGTCACTGACGAGGCACGCGGGCGAGCTGGTCAGACGGGTGGTGAGCCGTACGTCCTTCACGTCGTCGAGGGTCTCCTTGAGCCAGCCGAGCAGCGGCGCGTAGGTGCCGGACTCCTCCTCCGACAGCTCCTCGTCGGCGGGCAGGTCGACCGCGCCCCGCGTGACGGACTGGAACTCCTTGCCCTCGTAGTCCCCCACCCCCTCGACCCAGATCTCGTCCACCGGGTCGGTGAGCAGCAGGACCTCGTACTCCTTGGCCCTGAAGGCCTCCAGGTGCGGGGAGTTCTCGACCTGCGCGCGGCTCTCGCCGGTCATGAAGTAGATCTTGTCCTGGCCGTCCTTCATCCGGGCGACGTAGTCGGCCAGGGTGGTGGGCTCGTCGCCCGCGGTGGAGCCGAAGGACGCGATGTCGAGGATCGCCTTGTGGTCCTCGGACCTGTCGAGCAGGCCCTCCTTGACGGCGGGCCCGAACTCGCGCCAGAACGTGCGGTACTTCTCGGCGTCGTTCTTCATGAGGTCCTTGACCGTGGCCAGGACCTTCTTCGCGAGGCGGCGGCGGATCAGCTGGATGTGCCGGTCCTGCTGGAGGATCTCGCGGGAGATGTTCAGCGACAGGTCGGCCGCGTCCACGACTCCCTTGACGAAGCGGAGGTGGTCGGGCAGCAGCTCGCGGGTGTCGTCCATGATGAACACGCGCTTGACGTACAGCTGGATGCCGTGGCGGGCGTCGCGCTGGAAGAGGTCGTGCGGGGCGCGCGACGGGATGAAGAGCAGGGCCTCGTACTCGAAGGTGCCCTCCGCCCTCATCTGGATGACGTCGAGCGGGTCCGTCCAGTCGTGGCTGACGTGCCGGTAGAACTCCCGGTACTCCTCGTCCTTGACCTCGGACCGGGGCCGCGCCCAGAGCGCCTTCATCGAGTTGAGGGTCTCGTCGCCCATCCGGATGGGGAACGAGATGAAGTCCGAGTAGCGCTTGACGATCTCCCGGATCTTCCGGTCGTCGGCGTAGTCGTACAGCGCGTCCTCTTCGTCCGCCGGGCGCAGCTGGACGGTCACCGAGGTGCCTTCCGGCGCGTCCTCGACGGTCTCGATGGTGTACGTGCCGTCGCCGTCCGACTCCCAGCGGACGCCCTGCTCCGCCCCGGCCTTGCGGGTGAGCAGGCTGACCTTGTCGGCGACCATGAAAACGGAGTAGAAGCCGACGCCGAACTGGCCGATCAGCTCCGCCGACGCCCCGCTCTCCGCGGCCCCCTTGCTCTCCTTGTTCTCCTTGAGGCGGCGCAGGGTCTCGGCCGTGCCGGACCGGGCGATGGTGCCGATGAGCCCCACCACGTCCTCGCGCGACATGCCGATGCCGTTGTCCCGCACGGTCAGGGTGCGGGCCTCGCCGTCCGCCTCGATCTCGATGTGCAGGTCGTCGGCCCGCAGGGAGTCATCGGTCAGGCCGGCGAGGCGCCGTTTGTCCAAGGCGTCGGAGGCGTTGGAGATCAGCTCGCGCAGGAAGATGTCCTTGTTCGAGTAGATCGAGTGGACCATCAACTGCAGCAGCTGCCGCGCTTCCGCCTGAAACTCCAGCGTCTCGGTGCTCATTACGTCCCTTCGCTCTGCATGGTGTGCACAGATCGGTCACAGAATGTGCGCACGCGCGCACCATCGAAATCTGGCACACGGCCGCCCGCCCGGACAAGCCGCCCCGGCGCGCGGTGGGCCCTCCCCCGCGTCCCGGCCGGGGAGGGCCCGCCGCCTCACTCCGCGACGTACGTGCGCTGGGTCCATACGAAGACGCGCAGTTCGCGGTCGTCGACGCGGGTCGTCTCGGAGCTGGCCTCGAAGTGCTCGTAGCGGTTGCCGCAGAGCACCTTGACCTTGTCCACGCTGAGGTCCGGCAGATAGTGCAGTCGGTCCTCGTCCGTGATCAACGAACGAGAGCCGCCGCTGAGGAATACGTTGGGAGTGCCGTGGTCGACCATGGTTCGTCCTCACCTTCTGGGCTGCCGGTTCCGGTTGTCGCGCTGAACTTGGGGTTCTGGAGAGGTGGTTGCGGCGGGAGGCGCACCCTGCCCCGGACCCGGTCCGTCCGGAGTGCGGGGACACCGGAGCGCGGGGACACCGGAGCGCGGGGACACCGGAGCGCGGGGACACCGGTGTGCGGCTCGTCGGCTCAAGGGCCCCGGGTCAGCGGGAGGGCGATCACCCGGCGCGCGCACTCCGTCGGCGTGCGCCATTCCCGACCTCGAATTGCGCGCCGGTCGTGAGCGCGCGGACGACTTCGGAATGAGGAGATCATTTCCCTGCGGGAAGACGGCTTCCCTGTCGTGGTGCCGCACCGCGCCGTGCCGTTCTGTTCCGTGCCGTCCTGTGCCGTGAAGCCGTGCCGGTGCGGACCGTCGCACCGGATCGCTCGGCCGAAAGCCATCAACCCCCGTTCCCCCGTCTCCCCCGCTCCGTCAAGGAGTTGCCGCCAGCGTACGCGGCGGGTACGCGGAGTGGTATACGCGCGGGCGTCCGCAATCGCCTCGACACCCAGGTCTACCCATGCTGGTAGACCTGTTGTCCGCCCTGCCGCGCAGCACGTCGGCCGCTCCCGCGCGCCACCGGAACTATCAATTCTGATGATGGTGTGCGGTGCCCGGGATCGCCGATTATGGGGAGCGGTCCCCGGTTCGCCGACCGTCTGCCTTCCCAAGGAATAGCGAGGTTCCCCTTGAGTGTCGTGCTGCTCCTCAACGGACCCAACCTGGGCGTTCTGGGCCGACGTGAGCCCGAGATATACGGCACCGATACGCTCGCCGACATCGAGGCGGCGGTCGCCGATGAAGTGCGGGCCCGGGGATGGGAAGTCCTCTCCGTCCAGCACGATTCGGAAGGAGATCTCGTCGGCGCGATTCACCGGCACGGCGAGAGCACGGTCGGTGCCATCGTCAATCCGGGCGCCCTCATGATTGCGGGATGGAGTCTGCGCGACGCGCTGGCGAGCTATGCGCCGCCGTGGGTCGAAGTGCATCTCAGTAACGTGTGGGCCCGCGAGCAATTCCGCCACGAGTCGGTGATCGCTCCGTTGGCGAGCGGAGTCGTGGTCGGTCTTGGGGCCTTCGGCTATCGCCTGGCCGCCCGCGCCCTGTTGCACCTCACCGCGGCGGCCCCGCGGAGCCCGCGCGGCTCGAACGGCAAGGTCGGCGGGCAGACGCGGCCGTGATGCCCACGGCTACGGCGAGTCCCGGGCACCGGGCACCGGCACCGTGCCGAGCCGGAATCCGATCCCGCGTTTGGTCTCGATCCATTCGTAGGAACCGAGTTTCTGACGCAGCGCCCCGATATGGACGTCCAGGGTCCGAGTCGAGCCGAACCAGTGCTCGTTCCACACCCGCGCGATGATGGCCTTGCGGGTGTGCAGGGTGTCCGGATCCTCCATCAGCATGGCGAGCAGATCGAACTCCTTGGGGGTAAGCCTGACCGGCCGTCCCGCCAAGGTCACGTCCCGGTTGCGCGGATTCAGCCGCAGCGGCCCGGCGACCAGGATCTCGCCGCCCTGAGCGGCTGACCCCGGAGCATTCTGACCGGTCGGACAGGGGGACGAGCGCCGCATGACGGCGTCCATGCTCGCCTGCAACTCGTGGAGCGAGTCCGATTTCACCACGCAGTAGTCCGCCCCGGCGTTCAGCGCCAGTACCCGGTCGATCTCATTCACGCAGGGGCCGAGGATGATGATGGGCACCGACGCCTGGTTGCGGATTCTTTTGCACACCTCGTGGCTGTCCATACCGGGTGTGGAGGAGTCGAGCAGCAAGAGGTCGAAATCGCCGAAGTTCTCCAGGGCCTGCGTGCTGGTCGGCACCGAGATGACGAAGTACTTCGCGGGGAGCGGTGGGTGGTGCAGGGCAGTGCTCAGACGCGCATCATTGCTTACCAGCAGAACGCGTGTGGATGGCTTTCCCAAAACGCTTCCCTCCAGAAATACTGATGACCTACCCGGCTCCTCTTGCCTCGATCCGAACTACCCGCCCCCTATTGATCCGACCTGAAGACCTACCCGGCTGCTATTGCTCCGAAACGGTAGCTGTAGTTCCGGCTTGAATTTTGCTTGAGTGAACTTGCGGGCGTCGCGGGGCAGTTGTCGCCGTCGGCACGCAGGACACCCTGGATACGGGCGGTGGCGTTGTTGCCGCCGGTCCCGACCGGGTTCCCGGTGAGCACCGAGGCCTTTCGCGCCACCGCCGGACGCCGCTCCCCGGGCCGCTCCGCGGGCCACTTCACGCACAAGGTCCACCCCGTCCCGGACGGTCACTCCGCACATGGCTGCCGCAAGGTCCGCACCTGACTCACCCGTCGATCCGGCCGGGCCGAACTGCGCGCCCCACCAGCCCACTTCCGCCCGGGCGGCACACCCGGACGTGATCGCGCAGGCACCCACCGTGCCACACCAAGATCATCCTGCAAAGACCCCGTAAGCCCCTATCCCCGCGCGCCCCGACCGCCCCACGGCGCGCCGGAGTTGACGAAGCAGGCGCGAATGCGAGGGTTACTCGCCCGTAAGTCCCCGCGCTGCGGCTAAGGTAAGAAACTGGCCACAGTAAGGAATTGGCCACAGGAAAGCTGCCCCCGGGAAGATCGCTGCAAAATCGGTCAAATCGCAAGCGACACCTCTGAGGCCCTGCCGCAGCTTTGAAATTATGCTTCATCTCCGCTGAAGTGCTCCTGCACTTCCGGGGCTTAACGTTGGATCATCGGAACATGTCAGATGCAACTTGAGCCCCCACCCCCCTCCAGCCAGTTCCCCCTCGTCGGCACCGACTCGTGCCGCCCCTGCGGCATGTCTGCCCGCCTTCGGTCGGCGAAGCCGGCGCCACGCGGTAGTCGACGAGGCGTCACATAGTGGTGGCGCGCGCCCCCTTGCGCACCTGTCCGCCATAACTGCAACCGTTCCTGTGCACACTTCCCACGGTCGGCGCTGCCGGAACCGCGCGCGGACCACCAGGCGTTAGTGATGATCCACCGACAGGAGATGTGATGCTCGATTCACCGTTCCGCCTGCAGCTGCCGCCTTCCCTGTACGTCATGGGGGCCTGCGAGAACAGCTCCTGCGAAACCGTTCGGCTTGCCACACTCTCCTTTTCCGCCTGGTCGCGCGGCGATCTCACAGAAGGCCTGCGCCTTGCGGAAAGAGCCGGGAAAACACAACCGGAGTGCTCGGGGAAATGTGTGGGCCTCGCCAGGATCTGGCACTCCGCCCTCCTGGTGAGAATCCGCGAACCGGCGGCCGGAGCACGCGTACTCGCCGGCGTGGAGGAGCTGACGGCCGGCACCACGACGTCCGGCGGTCTGGTCGCGGCCTCGCTGACGTGCGCGGCGGAACTCGCCTTCACCCAGGGGGACATCGACACCGCTGTCGACCTGGCGGAGAAGGGGGTGCGCGAGGCACAGCAGCTGGGCCTCACCTGTCTGCTCCCCGAGGCGCACGCCGTGATGGCGCTCAGCGCCCTCAGGCAGGGCAACATGAGCGTGAGCTCGGACTTCGCCAATCAGCTCCGGGACGACGCCCTCCTCGGGCAGACGATCCACCGCCCCAGCCAGTGCGCCTGGGCGGCGGCCCAGCTCCTGGAGGTGCAGGGCGGTGCGCCGAGCGCCGCCCACCTCGTCGTCGGCATCATCACCGACGACCAGCTCATCCTGGAGCTCCTTGCCGCGCAGCCGGCCGCCGCCGCCTGGCTCGTCCGGGCCGCGCGGAAGCTGGGCGACGAGGTCCTCGCCAAGCGGGTGGCGGCCGAGGCGTCCGAACTCGCCGCGCGCAACCGCGGGATCCGTTCCGTGGAGGCGGCGGGAACGCACGCCGACGGGCTGGTGGCCGAGAATCCGGAATTCCTGATCGCCGCGGCCGAGGCACACCGGGATCTGTGGGCGGGCGCGTCCGCCTACGAAGACGCCGGAAAGCTGCTCGCGGACACCCGGCAGGACCGCGACCGGGCGGTGGACGTCCTCGAACGGGCGGTGGACGGATACTCGAAGTCCTCGGCCCCGCGCGATGCCCGCCGGGTCGTGAGCAGGCTCAGGTCACTGGGAGTGCGGCGCGGCCGCTATCCGCAGTACGCCGCCCACGACAGCGTGAAGGTCGGCTCTCTCACCAATTCGGAGGTGGCCGTGGCCGAGCTGGTGAGCCAGGGCTTCACGAACTCCCAGGTCGGTGAGCGGCTTTTCATCTCCGGGCACACGGTGGCTTTCCACCTCAAGAAGATCTTCCGCAAGATGAACGTGGCCTCGCGCGTCGAACTCACGCGTACGTGGAGCCGGATTTCGAGCGCCGACTACTGAGCCCGGCACCGTCGTCCGACGTCCGGTGGTAACGTTACCCGGCCGGACATCCCGGATACCAGGAAGTGCCCCGCGATATCCCGCACGACGTGCGGACAGAGGTCCTCACGGATTTCCACGCGCATTTCCGCACGATCATCGGGGCACTTCCACGGAGCAATTCACCGTGCCGCGGCGCGCGTCCGATCCCGTCGGTGCCACTCGCCAACACCGTTGGCACCGGCGGAATTCAGCGATGCCCGACGCGGCCTTCCGGGCGGCTCTTTCAGCGTGCACGACGGGTGGCTCTTTCCCCCGTGCACGACGGGTTTCGCAAGGAGGAGGCATCACCATGAAGATCATCGCGGACGCCGACAAGTGCGTCGGCTCCGGCCAGTGCGTGTTCACCGAACCGGGCCTGTTCGACCAGAGCGAGGACGAGGGCACGGTCGTCGTCCTGAACGCCGAGCCCGAGGGCGAACTCCTGGTGCGAAGGGCCCACGAGGCCGTCGACAACTGCCCGGGCCAGGCCCTCTCCCTGGCCGACTGACCGGCCGACGCCCTATCAGATCGAGGGGTGCCAAGCCGCTCGGGGCCGCCCTAGGCTACGGAAGGGCAGGGGCCGCGGCGGGCCGACAACGGCCCCCAGTACCGCATCGGTACTCAACTCTGACGGCGCCTCATCCCTTCCGGTGTCCCGGGCACTCGTGACCGCGGTGTCGCACGAGAGCGGCGTGCCGTACGGCTCGCGCTCCGGCCGCCGCGGTCTTCCCGGCAGAGAGAGGACTTCGTCGATGACCGCAGTCAACGCCTGGCTGGCCGAGGACTACGCGCAGGTCAACGCGCCACACATCAAGACGGCCCTGGCCGCTCTCGAACTCGCGGGCGGCGCCCTGGAGAAGGGCGGCTCCTTCGCCGAGATCGGGTGCGGCACCGGAGAGGTCGCGCGGGCCGTCGCGGAGCGGGGCTTCGACGTATGGGCGAGCGACGCCTCGCCGTCCATGGTGGAGGCCACGCGGCAGCGGTGCGCGGGGCTCTCCGTGCGGGCCGATGTCTGCCCGGCCGAGCACCTGGAACTGCCGCAGGGCCAGTTCGACCTGATCCACTCCTCCTGGGTGCTGCACTGGCTGGCCGAGGCCGAGGAGCCGCTGCGCCGGATGGCCCGCGCGCTGCGCCCGGGCGGCCACCTCGTACTCCAGTGGTCCGGCGCCCAGCCGCGCGGCGACGGCGCGGGGATGTTCGGGATCGTGCGCGAGGTCTCGGGCAGCGCGAAGTGGCGGGACCTGCTGGCGTCGGCGCCGCCCGCGATGCGGGACTACCCGGCCGACGAGGTGGCGGCGGTGCTCCGGGACGCCGGTCTCGAACTGGTCGACTACGACCCGGCGATCGTGCACTCCCTGGGCGGGAACGGATCCCTGCCGTCCGACGCGGAGCTGGCCGAGATGCGCAGGCGGTACAAGCTGATGGGCTTCGCCACGCAGGCCGACGCCCTCGGCGAGCGCGTCGACGAGTTCGTGGACGAGGTGCTGCGGGCGGCCTTCGCCGCGGGCAAGGCCGGTCTCCACCACGCCAGGATCGTCGCCCGGCGACCGGAGTGAGTGCGGGGCACGGAAGCCGCCGTGCCGGAGCGGGACGTTGTGGCAGCCGACCAGCCGACCCGAAGGAATGAGTGCGATGAATGCAGTGGCCACGTTCACGCGTCTGCGCGAGTACATGGTGGGGCCCTCGCGGTTCATGATCCTGCTGTCCTGTTTCGAGCTCGGCATCGTCGACGCGCTGCGGAAGCGGCCCGGTCTGACCGCGGCCCAGCTCGGCGAGGCCGTCGGCGCCAAGCCGGACGCCGTGGAGCAACTCCTGCACCTGCCGGTCAAGGAGGGCTTCGTCGCCTTCGACAAGGCCTCCGGCGGCTACTCCCTCGACGCGTTCGCGGGCGTGTCCGACGCCGATCTCCAGCGGGTGCTCCCCGTCCTGAACATGATCAAGGTGGTCATGCTCCGGCAGTTGTTCTACCTCACCGACAGCGTCAGGACCGGCAGCATCGTCGGCCTGGACAAGCTGTACGGATTCGAGGGGAACCTGTACGAGGCCGTGGCCGAGCACAAGGACCTGCGCGAGTCCTGGGCGACGATGATGGACGACGTCACCGCCCACATGGACCCCTGGTTCTTCCGCAACATCCACATCCCGCCGGGCTCGCGGGTGCTCGACCTGGCCGGGAACACCGGGCTCGGCGCGATCCTGACCCACCGCCTCAAGGCCTCGCCCGGCCTGCGCGTGACGACGTTCGACCTGCCCGAGAAGGAAGCCGAGTGCCTGGAGAACTTCCGGGCCGAGGGCGTGGCGGAGCACTGCTCCTTCATCGGCGGCGACGTCTTCAAGAGCGTCCCCAAAGGGTTCGACGTCGTCCTGATCAAGCACTTCCTCGACATGTTCGACAAGGACGACGTGCGCACGATCCTCAACGGCGTGAGCGAGGCCCTCGACGTCGGCGGGAAGGTCAACATCCTGGTGCCGGTCTACCCCGAGGACATCACGGAGCCCAGCAGCGCCGGCGTCGACATCTTCCCCGCCTACTTCCTCGCCTGCACCATGGGGCAGGGCGGGCCGCAGAAGCTGTCGACGTACCGGAAGTGGCTGGAGGAAGCCGGGTTCCGGGTCACCAGGACGGTCGCCCAGGACCTCACCACCATGCCGGGGGCCCTGATCGCCCACGGCATCCTGTGCGCGACGAAGGTCGCCTGAGCCGACCCTGGCCGTGCCGTACGCCGTCGACGCGCTCTGATCCCCCGCAGCACACGCCGTACCCCCTCGCCCTTGGCAGCAGCGGGCGAGGGGGTACGGCGTCCTGTGTGCTCAGACGAGGCGCAGCGGAAGCTTCTCGACACGGGTGACGCCGGGGCGCAGCGTCCAGACGACCTCCTCGCGCGGCACCGCGAGGGACAGACCGGGGAACCGCTCGAACAGCGCGTGCAGCGCCACCTCCGCCTCCTGGAGCGCCAGCGGCGCGCCGAGGCAGTAGTGCGCCCCCTGCCCGAAGCCGAGGTGGCTCTGCCCGGTCTCGCGGCCGATGTCGAGGCGCTCGGGGTCGTCGTACCGGCGCGGATCGGTGTTCGCGGGCAGGATCAGCGGCATGACGGTGGCGCCCGCGGGGATCGTCACGCCGCCGACTTCGACGTCCTCCGACGGGTGCCGGGGCAGGCCCCACTGCGTGGGCCCCAGGCGCATGAGCTCGTTCACCGCCTGCGGCCACCGGGACGGATCGGCGCGTACGAGGGCCAGTTGGTCCGGGTTCTCCAGGAGGGCGAGCACCGAGTTGGCGAGCAGGTGCGTCGTCGTCTCGTGTCCGGTGATCACCAGGGTGAAGACCAGGGTGACCATCTCCCGCTCGGAGAGCCGGTCGCCGTCGTCCTCCTGGGCCTGGATGAGCGCGGAGATCAGGTCGTCGCGCGGCTCGGCGCGGCGCCGCTCGATCGCCTCCAGCATGTGGTCGACGCACTCGCGCATGACCTGCGGGAGGCGCTCGCGGTGCTCCGTGGGCGAGGACAGGCAGTGCCCCCACTCGAACCAGGGCGCGCGGTCGGCCTCGTCGATCCCGACCAGCTCGCAGATCACGGTGAACGGCAGCGGATAGCAGAACGCGGTCAACAGGTCGACGGGCGTGCCGTCGCGGCCCGCCTGCGCCATCCCGTCGAGCAGCGTCGTGGTGATCTCCTCGACGCGGGGGCGGAGGCGGGCCACCCGCCGTGCCGTGAACGCCTTGGAGACCAGGCCGCGCAGTCGGCGGTGGTCGGCGCCGTCGATCTGCATGAGCTTGTCTTCGAGGTAGTCGACCAGGTCGGTCGGCAGGTTGAGCTGGCGCATGATCGTCGTCCGGGTGTCCGGGGCGTCCGGCACCGATGCCGGGTTGTTGTGGAACCGCGGGTCGGTGAGCACCTTGCGGACGTCCTCGTAGCGGGTGACCAGCCACATCGGGCGCCCGCCCATGATCGAGCCGGTCAGGGTCGGCGCCTGCTCACGCATCCGCGCGTACGCGGCGAACGGGTCGGCGATCAGGTCCGGCGAGAGCAGGTCGACCGGCTCGGTCGCGTTCTCGGCGGTGGCTGTCATAGGTCTCCCCTTCGGCGTCAAGGATGTCGCGCGTGCGGAGCTGAATGGGACCGGCGGACGGGAATTCCGACGTTCCTGCGGCCGTGCGGCGTGAAGTGCCGGTGCTCTTACGGTTATGGGCACGACTCCTCGGCAGGATAGGGCGAAAATGACGGGCGGGGCATCCCTCAACCTGGTAAGGTTTTCCGCTTCTTGACACGTTTCGTACTGCGGAATACGGTGCCAGCGAATTCCTGCAACTGTCGGCGCTTTTCGGCACGATGGAATTCATCTCGTCAAACGGTGCGCATCTGTGAGGTTTTCCTTGACACCCCTTTTGGAAGTGCCCGCGGACCCCACGGACGCGGATGTCGTCGTCGTGGGCAACGGACCGGTCGGCGCCGCGCTTTCGGTGCTGCTCGCCCAGCGCGGACTGCGCGTGACCGTCCTGGAGCGCCGCCGCAGGCCGTATCCGCTGCCGCGCGCCACCAGCTTCGACGGGGAGACCGCCCGGCTCCTGGCCGCCACCGGCATCGGCCCGGACCTCGGCCGGATCACCGAACCGGCCAACGGCTACCAGTGGCGGACGGCCGCAGGCGCGGCGCTCCTCGACATCCCCTTCACCACGGCGGGCCCCTACGGCTGGCCGGACGCCAACACGATGCACCAGCCCGCCCTGGAGGAGTTGATCGCGGCCAGGGCCGCGGCGCTCGGGGTGACGGTCCTGCGCGGCCACGAGGTCGTGGGGATCGCCGACGGCGAGCACCGGGTGGAGGTGACGGCCGCCACCGACGACGGCACCACCCGGGCCCTGTCCGCGCGATGGGTCGTGGGCTGCGACGGCGCCAACAGCTTCGTGCGCGACCACCTCGACGTGCCCGTCACCGACCTCGGGTTCTCCTACGAGTGGCTGCTCTGCGACGTCGAACTGCGCGAGCCGCGCGCGTTCACCCCCACCAACGTGCAGATCTGCGACCCGGCGCGGCCCACGACCCTGGTGGGCAGCGGCCCCGGGCGGCGGCGCTGGGAGTTCATGCGCCTGCCGGGCGAGCGGGCCGCCGAGCTCAGCGGGGACGAGGCGGCCTGGCGGCTGCTCGCGCCGTTCGGCGTCACTCCCGACACGGCGACGCTGCTGCGCAGCACCACGTACATCTTCCAGGCCAGTTGGGCCGACCAGTGGCGCGTGGGGCACGTCCTGCTGGCCGGGGACGCGGCCCATCTGATGCCGCCGTTCGCCGGGCAGGGCATGTGCTCCGGCATCCGGGACGTCGTCAACCTGGCGTGGAAGCTGGATCTGACGCTGCGCGGGCAGGCAGGACCGGCCCTCCTGGACAGCTATGCGCGGGAGCGCCGCGCGCAGGCCAAGGAGGCGATCCTGGCGTCGGTCCAGCTGGGCCGGCTGATCTGTGTGACGGACCCCGAGGCCGCCGCCGAACGCGACGCCACCGTCCTCGCCAACCGGCGCGGCCGCGCGCCGTCGGGGCCTGAGCCCGCGAAGCCGCTCCCGGGCGGGCTGCTGCACCGGGGTGCCGCGGCGACCGCGCCCGCGGGCGCGGTCGTCCCGCAAGGGCGCGTGGACCGGGACGGCTTCGGCGGGCTCTTCGACGACGTCGTGGGCCGCGGTTTCGTGCTGCTGACCACCGAGGACCCGCGGGCCGTGCTCGACGAGGAGCGGCTCGCCCTCCTCGGGGACCTCGCGGCCCACGTGGTGCGGCTGCTGCCGCCGGGAGCCGCGCGGAAGGACGCGCCCGCCACGGTGGACGCCGCGGCGCCCGGCGTCGTCGAGGTGGTGGACACCGATGACGTCTACCGGCCGTACCTCGCCCGGTTCGCGGCGACGGCGCTGCTCGTCCGCCCGGACTACCACGTCTTCGGCGCCGCGAGCGGGCCCGACGGCATCCGGGAACTGCTCGACGACCTGCGGGACCAGCTGCGCGCCCCGGTCCCGGCCGGCGCACCGCGCGGGGCCGTCTGACGGGCCGTCGCGCGATCCGCCGCGGGCGGTGAGCGGGCGGGCGGTGGCCGGTCAGGCCAGGCGCAGCGGCAGCTCCGCGACCCGGGTGAAGCCGGGCCGCAGCGCCCACGGGATCTCCTCGCGCGGCACCGCGAGGGACAGGTCGGGGAACCGGTCGAACAGCGCCTGGAGCGCCACCTCCGCCTCCAGATAGGCCAGCGGCGCGCCCAGGCAGTGGTGCACCCCCATGCCGAAGCCGACGTGGCTCGCGGCTCCCCTGCCGACGTCGAGGCGCTCGGGGTCCGCGTACTTGCGCGGGTCGGTGTTCGCGGCCAGGAGCAGCGGGGTGACCGCGGAGCCCGCGGGGATGCGCACGCCGCTCAGCTCGACGTCCTGCGCCGCGTACCGGGGCTGTGCGAACTGCGAGGGGCCCAGGCGCATGAGTTCGCGCACCGCCGGCTGCCATCGGGACGGGTCCGCACGCAACAGGGCGAGCTGGTCCGGCTGTTCCAGGAGCGCGAGCACGGAGTTCCCGAGGAGGTACGTCGTCGACTCGTGCCCCGCGGTGACCATGGTGAAGACGAGCGTGACCATCTCCCGGTCGGAGAGCCGGTCGCCGTCGTCCTCCTGGGCCTGGATGAGCGCGGAGATCAGGTCGTCGCGCGGCTCGGCGCGGCGGCGTTCGATGACGTCCATGACGTGTGCGGAGCACTCGCGCAGGATGGTGGGGAGGCGCTCGACCTGCATCAGGGACAGCACGCGCCCCCAGCCCGACCACTGCGGCCGGTCCTCCTCGTCGATGCCGACCAGCTCGCAGATCACGGCGATCGGCACCGGGTAGCAGAACGACTCGACGAGGTCGACAGGCGTGCCGTCGCGGCCCGCCGCCGCCATCCCGTCGAGCAGCCGCGCGGTGAGTTCCTCGATGCGCGGGCGCATCTCGGCCACCCGTCGGGCGGTGAACGCGCGCGAGACCAGTTTGCGCAGCCGGGCGTGCGGGGCGCCGTCGAGGTTCATCATCGCCTTGGCGATGAGGTCCTCCACGTCGGACGGGATGTTGAGCTTCTTCAGGATCGCGTGCCCGCCGTCCGGGTCGTCTCCTCGTACGGACGTCGCGTCGGTGACGAACCGGGGGTCGGTGAGGACCAGACGCACGTCGTCGTAGCCGGTGACGAGCCACATCGGTGACCCCAGGACCGTGCCCGCCAGGACCGGCGCCTGCTCGCGCATCCGCGCGTACTTGGCGAAGGGGTCGGCAGTCAGGTCCGGCGAGAGCAGGTCGATCGGCTCGGTCGCGTTCTCGGCGGTGGCTGTCATGGGGGTACCCCTTCTGCGTCGAGGAAAGTGACCTGCCGACCCACCGACGTGGGACGGCGACAGGGACGGGCGCTGCCGTGCGGGGCGGTGAAGGACCGGCGGCCTCAATTCCTCCGGGCCACGCCGGTGCTCTCCGTGCTGCGCCGGTACGCCGATATGCCGTCGGTACGCCGATAGGCCTTCAGCGCACCGATGACTCGTCGGCTTACCGATGAATCATCGGTAAGCCGATAAGCCGTCAGTACGCCGATGAGTCGTCGCGCCGTGCCGGAATGCGTGCCGACGCTCCGGAACAGCCCGACCCTTCGGGACGATAGGGCAGCCATAAGCGGTTGAGCACCCCTCAACCTGATAGGGATTCCGCGCTCTTTTCCCGCTGTGCGAAATCCGGAACGGGGCGCGCTGCGATCAGCCGGGCCAGTGACACCGCGCCGTGCAAGGACGACAGGCCGCCCAGCGCGGCCTGCTCCACAGGGAGCGGGGGCAGTCCGGGGCGGGCCAGTTCCGTGACGTGGTCGGCGACGAGCCCGGCGAACCCCGGGATGCCGCTCGCGAAGCCGCCGCCGACGCGTACGAGGCGCGGCCGGAGCAGCTCCTGGACGCCCACCGCCGCGGCGGCCAGGGCCCGGCAGGTCCCGCGCAGCGCGGTGACGGCCCACGGCCGCCCGTCGCCCCAGGCCGTGAGCAGGTCGGCGAAGGTGACCGCGCTCCCCCGCAGCCGGTGCGCGCGGCGCAGGGTGGCCGGGCCCGACGCCACCGCCTGGAGGCAGCCCCTGCGGCCGCAGCCGCACCGCGGGCCGCTGAGCTCGACGACCACGTGCCCGACCTCGAAGGAGCCGCGGCCGATCCCGGGGCACGGCTCGCCCCGCAGGACGAGGCCGCCGCCGACGCCCGTCCCCACACCGAGGTAGAGCAGGTCGTCGCAGCCCGCGGCCCGGGACTCCGCGAGTGCGCCGAGGTCGCCGTCGTCCGCCCAGGCGACGGCTGCTTCGGGGAACAGCGGGCGCAGGGCCGCGCCCAGGTCCGTGCCGGTCCACTCAGGTCTGCTCGGCCAGGCGGTGACGCGCTCGTCCGGCCCGGCCGTCGCGGGCATGGCGACGCCCACCGCCCGGAAGGGGGCGCCGAGGCGCGCCCGCACCTCGGCGACGGCGTCGGCGAGTTGGCGGAGGTCGCGGGCGGCGCTGTGCCGCGGGTCCCACGCGAACGCGCTCTCGTGGACGCACTCCGCCTCGGTCTCCACCCGGAAGGCGACCTTGGTGCCCCCGATGTCGACCCCCAGGTACCCGGCGCTGTCCATGCCGTACGCCCTTCCTCCCTCAGGCGCCCGGCACGGGCGGGCACAGGTCCAGCAGGTCGGCCGGGCGGCGCAGGACGGCGTCCGGCCGGGCGGCGAGCAGCTCGTCCGTGTCGTCCACGGCCCACAGCGCGGCGACCGCGGTCACTCCCGCGCCCTGGGCGCTGGCGAGGTCGGTCGGCGCGTCGCCCACCATGACGGCCTCATCGGCGGTCACGTCCAGCAGGCGCAGGGCGTGCTCCACGATGTCGGGCGCGGGCTTGGGCCGTGGCACCTCGTCCGAGCCGAGGACGTGGGCGAAGAACGGGAGGAGGCCCAGCTGCTCCAGCAGGGAGCGCGCCCGCGGCCCGCTCTTGCCGGTGGCCACGGCGAGCTTGAGCCCGCGCACGCGCAGGGTCAGGAGCAGCTCGACGACGCCCTCGAAGACGGGCACCTTGGGGGCGAGGCGGTAGCTCTCGCGGACGAACGGCTCCTCCATCTCCAGGGGCAGGCCCATGATCCGCATGATGTCCGGGAAGTAGCGCCCCAGGTGCCGCCGGTACTCGTCGAAGGGGGCCGGGCCCTCGCCGACGACCTCCTTGTAGGCGAGGGCGAAGGCCTCGTTCATCACCGCGAAGCTGTCGACGATCACCCCGTCCAGGTCGAAGACCACGGCGCGCCTGACCGGGGTGAGCGTGTCCGTCGCGGCTGCCCCCGGCGCCCGGCCCGGCACGCGATCGCCGTCCAGCGCGTCGGCCGGCTCTCCCGGAACCGCTGCTGTCACTGGTCCTCCCCCGTCCACCGGTGAGCGGGCCCGACGTTCCGCGCGGGTGCGGAACGGGCCGAGGCGTAGAAGTCCTCGATGACGCGGACCGTCGTGCGGGCCTCGCCGACGGCCCTGCCGCGGCTGGCCGGTTCCTTCAGGACGGTGGCGAGGCCGTCCAGCTGGCGCCGGTACTCGTCGCCGATGGGCTCGTCCGGCACCGGGACGGCCGTGGTGGTGCCCGCACGCGTCAGGGTCAGGGCCGACTCGGGGGCGCGGTTGGGGCTGAAGCCGAAGGTGCACCGCAGTTCGGCGGTGCCCTCGCTGCCCACGAGCTGGATCCGGGTGACGTCCAGGGCCTCGTGCGACGCCCAGGCCGCGCGCAGCGACACGGAGATCCCGTCGGCGCGGACCAGGAAGCCCCGGGCGGTGTCCTCGACGTCGCCGACGGCGTCGTCGGCGGGCCGGTCCCGCCGCCAGGTCGCGCCCCAGGCGGCGGCGTTGACGAAGTCGCTCGACGTCACGCCGACGACCTGGGTGAAGGGGGCGGGGCCGAGCAGCGAGGCGAGCGTGTCGAACAGGTGCCAGCCGAGGTCGAACAGCACTCCGCCACCGGCCGTGCCGCGCTGGGTGAACCAGCCGCCCGCCCGGGGGACGCCGCGCGCCCTGACCCAGGAAAGATCGGCGTGCCGGACGTGGCCGAGGTCCGGCACCAGGGCTGCCAGGGCCGCCACGTCGCTGCGGTGCGGGGCGGCGCTGCCCGCGAGGAGCGTGGCGTCGCCGTCGCGTTCGGCGGCGGCCAGGGCGTCGGCCTCGGCAGCGGTCAGGCACACCGGCTTCTCCAGGAAGACGGGGACGCCTCGGCCGAGGAGGGCTCCCGCCACCTCGGCGTGCAGATGGTTGGGTACGGCGACGACGGCGAGGTCGACGTCCTGCGCGGTGAGTGCGTCGGCCGTCGGGTGCACGGGGACGCCGAGGGCGGTGTCGAAGGCGGCCCGTGCCGCGGGTTCGGTGTCGACGGCGGCCACCACGTCGAAGTCGGCGTGCGCGCGCAGCCGCGGCAGCCACAGCTCCCGGCCCGCCCAGCCGAGCCCGACGACGGCCGTCCTGACGCTCATATGGCGGCCACGGCGTCCGCGACGATCGCCGCGGTCCCGTGCAGGGCCTGCTCGGCGGCGAGCAGCACCCGGTGGTGGAGCCAGACGCAGTCCTGGCTGATGGCCTCGGTGCGGGGGCAGCGCTCGGCGACCTCGTCGGGGCTCTCGTCGGGCGCGCCGAACTCCCAGAAGGCGGCGGTGCGGTAGATCGCGCGGAAGCCCGCGAACGCCGGGACGCCCGCCGCCACGAGCCGGTCGACGAGCGCGTTGCGCTGCTCCTCGCCGATGCCGGGAATCCGGAACATGGCCATGTAGTGCGAGGGGAAGTCGGTGCGCTCGTCGCCGCGCTGCGGGACCACGCCGTCGATCGCGCCGAGGAGCCCGGAAAGCAGCGCCCAGCGCTGCTGCCGGGTCGTCACCTGCTGTTCGAGGCGACCCAGTTGGGCGCGGAGCACGGCCGCGGAGAACTCGTTGAGCCGCAGGTTGGATCCAGCGATCTGGTGCAGGTACCTGCGGTCGGTGCGGGGCCGCCCGCAGCTGTGCCGCAGGAACGCCGTCTCGTACATCTCCGTGTCGGGGAACAGGACGGCGCCGCCCTCACCGGCGGTCATGAGCTTGCCGTTCTGGAAGCTGAACGCGGCGACGGAGCCGAGTTCGCCGACGCGCCTGCCGCGCCAGCGGGCGCCGTGGGCGTGCGCGGCGTCCTGGAGCAGCGGGACGCCCGTGTCGGCGGAGAGCTTGGCGAGGGCGTCCATGTCCGCCATGAAGCCCGCCATGTGCACGGGCATGATCACCCGGGTCCTGGGCGTGACGGCGGCGGCGGTCGCCGCCACGTCGATGGAGTACGTGTCCTCGTCGACGTCCACCGGGACCGCGACCGCGCCGAGCCGCTGGGCCGCCTGGGAGGAGGAGATGAAGGTGAAGGCCGGGACGATGACCTCGGTGCCCGGGCCCACGCCCATGCACTGCAGGGCGAGTTCGAGCGCGTGCGTCCCGTTGGTGACCGCGAGGGCGTGGGGGGCGCCGTGGTGCTCGGCGAACTCCCGCTCGAAGGAGTCGACTTCGCTGCCGCCCATCCGCCACCACTGGCCCTGTTCGAGGGCGCGGACGAGGCCTTCCCGCTCCTTCGCGTCGTACTGCGGCCACTCGGGGAATTCCGGCGTCTGTCGCACGTTCATGTTTCTCCAACCATGGATCGGCTCGACGCGGGGTGCGGGACAGTCGGGGCCGCGTGCCGCGGAGGGGAGAAAAGATGACCAACAGGTCCAAAGTAGAGGCCTGACGACGCCTCCGCATCCCTCGGTCAGGTAGTCGGCGCGCCCTCGGGGCGGGCCTCGGGCCGACCTCGGGGCAGACCTCTGGGCGGGCCTCGGGGCGGGCCTCCTGGCCTGCCTCAGGTCAGGCCGAAGAAGGCCTGATAGGCCTCCAGTTGGCCTTCCAGCATGTGAATGCCGTGGTGGACGGGGTGGCCCAGGGCGGCCGCCTCGCGCAGGAGCTTCGTCTCGCGCGGCTTCATCACGATGTCGGCCACCACGCCGCCCGGCGGCAGGCCGTCCGGCGCGAAGGGCAGCGGGTCGTCGGGGCGCAGCCCGAGCGGCGTCGCGTTGACGGCGATGTCGACGTCCCGCAGGTGCGGTCCGGCCAGCGCGCGGACCCGGCCGGGCCAGTGCGCGTCGAGGCGGGTGATCAGGTCGCCGAGCTTCGCGGTGTCCGTGTCGTACGCGGACAGGCGGTCGACGCCCGCGGCGAGGAGGGCCGCGGCGATGGCACTGCCCGCGCCGCCCGTCCCGACCAGCGCCACGTGGGCGCCCTTGGGTTCGTGTCCGGCCGCGACGAGTCCCGTGACGAAGCCCGAGCCGTCGAAGTTCTCGGCGAGCCAGCAGCCGTCGGCCTCCCGGCGCAGCACGTTCGCGCTGCCGACGACGTCCACGGTCGGGCTGCACCGGTCGGCGAGCCGGCGTACGGCCGCCTTGTGGGGCACGGTGACGAACATGCCGTCGAGGTTGTCGATCCGCCGCAGGCCGCGCACGACGGCGTCGAGGTGCGGCGCCCTGGCGTGCACCGGCACGAGCACGGCGTCCCTGCCGAGCCGCGCGAAGAGCGGATTCATCAGGCCGGGCGACTGGACCTGGGCGACGGGGTCGCCGAGGACGGCGTACAGCCGGGTGGTGCCCTTGATGGGCGTGCCGGGAGGGTGTCCGGTCATCGCGGCCTCAGCTTTCCGTGCGTTCTCTGTCCGTGGGACCGGCCGCCGCGAGGTCCGCGACGGCGGTGGCGAGTTCCATCGACTGCTCCGCGTTGAGGCGCGGGTCGCAGGCCGTGCGGTAGCGGGCGGGCAGGTCGGCCTCGGTGATGCCGCGGGCGCCGCCGAGGCACTCCGTGACGTCGTCGCCGGTGAGCTCGACGTGCAGGCCGCCGGGGTGGGTGCCGAGGCGCCGGTGCACGGCGAAGAACCCGGAGATCTCGTCGGCGATGTGCCGGACCTCGCGGGTCTTGTAGCCGTTCGCCGCGGTGTACGTGTTGCCGTGCATGGGGTCGCAGCTCCAGATCACCTGGTGTCCCGAGGCGGTGACCTTCTCCACGATCGCGGGCAGGACGGCACGGACCCGGGTGTGCCCCATGCGGCTGATCAGCGTGAGGCGTCCCGGTTCGCCGTGCGGGTCGAGCCTGCGCACGTAGTCGACGGCCTGCTCCGGGGTGGTACGGGGGCCGATCTTGAGGCCGATCGGGTTGGACAGGAGCTCCGCGAACGCGATGTGCGCGCCGTCCAGGTCACGGGTGCGCTCGCCGATCCACAGGAAGTGTCCGAGGCCGCTGGCCAGGCGGGGTTCGGGGCCACTGGTGTCCGCCTGCAGCGAGGACCGCTCGTAGTCGAGTACGAGCGCCTCGTGGCTGACGTAGAGCTCGCTCACGCCGCCGGGCCGCGCCCGCGCGTCGGGCGTGGCGCCGGGGCGGAAGGCGCGGACCAGGGCCATGGCGCCCGCCGCTTCGGCGCGGGCCCGCAGCATCCGGGAGGGGTCCGGCGTGCGCGCGGCGGGCGTGGGCTCGATCGAGTTGACCAGGTCGCCGCGGTAGACGGGAAGGCCCAGCGCGTCGAAGGGCCGGGAGCGGGGCTTGGCGTACTGCCCGGCCATGCGGGCGACCGCGACGACGGGCAGTGCGGTGCGGCGGGCGAGGACCGCGGCCATGTCGGTAAGCACGGCCAGGTTGGCCCGCTGGTGGGCTTCGGTGTTCTCGGCGAAGGCTTCGGCGCAGTCACCGCCCTGGAGCAGGAACGCCTCGCCGCGCGCGACCGCGGCGAGCCGGTCCGCCAGGCGCGCGGTCTCGGCGGGCGTCACGATCGGCGCGGCCCGGCTCAGGGACGCCACCACGGCCTGCGCCCGCTCCGGGTCCGGCCAGTGCGGCTGCTGGGCGGCCGGTCGGGCCAGGGCCGCCGTCAGCTTCCCCGCCAGGAGGCGGTGCACCGGATCGGCGGCGTCGGCCGTCCCTTCGGGTCCGGCCGCGCTCTCGGGTCCGGCCGTCGGCCGGGGCGCGCGCCTCACGTCCGGGCCGCGTCGTTCGCGGCGGCGCCGGTCGCGGCGGCGCCGACGAGGTCGGCGAGGGGCGCCCGGGGCATCCGCTCCAGGACGCGCGCGACCACCTCGGGCGGCACGTCGCTCACCAGCTCCGCGCCGTGCGGGCCGTCCAGGGCGAACGCGAGGCCGGTGATCGCCTTCTTGTCGTGCCGCATGAGCCGCAGCAGGTCCGCGGGCTCGGCCTCGGCGGGCAGCGCGGCGGGCAGTCCGTAGTACGCGACGACGTCCTGGTGTTCCGCGACCCGTGCCGGGCCGATGCGGCCCAGGGCTCCGGCGAGGCGCCCCGCGAAGACCGTGCCGACGGCCACCGCCTCGCCGTGGCGCAGGGCGTAGTCGGTCGCCTTCTCCAGGGCGTGGCCCAGCGTGTGGCCGTAGTTGAGGATGTGCCGCACGCCGGTGTCCCGCTCGTCCGCCTCCACGATGCGGGCCTTGAGGGTCACGCTCGCCGTGATCTGTTCCACGAGCGGCAGGCCGCGCAGGTCGGCCGCGCCGATGAAGTGGCAGCGGGCGATCTCCCCGAGCCCGTTGAGGAGTTCCCTGCGCGGCAGGGTCGTGAGGTAGTCCGTGTCGCACAGCACCGCGCTGGGCTGCCAGTACGCGCCGACGAGGTTCTTCCCCGCCGACAGGTTCACCGCCGTCTTGCCGCCGACGCTGGCGTCCACCTGGGCGAGCAGCGACGTGGGCAGATGGACCACGGGCACGCCCCGGTGGTACAGCGCGGCCGCGAGGCCGACCACGTCGGTGGTCGTCCCGCCGCCGCAGGACACGACGACGTCGGACCTGGTGAGCCCGAACCGCACGAACTCACCGCACAGCGCCTCCACGGTCGCGAGGGTCTTGTCCCGCTCGCCGTCCCGGGCCCGCAGCAGCAGGGTCTCGACACCGGTGTCGGGCACCCACTCCGCGGGGCGGGCCGACACGACGACGGCCCGTCCGGCGCCGAGGCGCCGGACCACGTCGGTGAGCGACGCGCGCACCCCCGGGCCGATCAGCACGTCGTACGCGTGGTCGTCGAGACGCAGCGGAACGGTGGCCATCATGTCCCCCTTCGGACGGGTGCTGTGCGGGGTGTGCGCGGCGCGCGTTCAGCTGAAGTCGCCGGACAGGATGCGGAAGACCAGGTCGCGGTGTTCGTCGTCGTCCTTGATCGTGCGGACTTCTTCGCGGCCGTCGCGGACCGTCAGGTAGCGGCGTCCCTTCAGCACGACCTGGCCGTTGTCGAAGGTGCGGCCGCACAGCACGTCCTGGCCCTCGTGCGCGCCGGTGGCCGCCTCGATCTCCCCGAAGATGCGGTCCGTGCCGCGCGCGATCGGGCAGGCGTCGGATTCGGCGGGGGCGGCCGCGTACTCCCGGTTGAGGTACTCCTCCAGTTCCTTCCAGTCGCTCCACTGCCGGGGCTTCCTGGTGAAGGTGTAGACGACGCTCCACCGGCTGACCCGCCCCCGCCGCTGGAGGGCGAACCCCGAGGCGTCCTCGACGAGGCGGTACTGGCACCCGTACTGGCTCTGCACGGCGTCGGTGATCCGCAGCGGCTCGATGTAGTTCGGGCCCGGGTAGCCGACGTCGACGAGCCACTCCTCGCCGTCGAGGGCGACCCGGCTGAACATGTGCTCCACGTCGAGCCCGAAGTTCTCGCGGCCTTCGGCGGTGCTGCCCGCCATCAGCGTGACGTCGTAGCCGAGTGCGGCGAGCAGCCGGTGGAAGAGCCGGGCGAGCTGGAAGCAGGTGCCGCCGTGCCCGTCGACGACGCTCGTCTCGAACACGGCGTCCTCGTCGAGGTCCACGAGGCGGATGCCGTCGCGGAGGTCCTGCGCGGCGCCGTTGTACGGAATCGCCATGAGGTGGCTCTTGTGCAGCTTCCGCAGCGTCGCGGCGTCCACGCCGGTCTCTCCGCCGCAGCCGATCCGCTGGAGGTAGTCGCTCACGTCGAACACGTCGTCGCCTCTTTCTGCTTTCTACGGATTCACAGGGGGATCACTGGGTTCACACGGAGAGCGGCACCGGGGCCGCGGCCTGTGCGCCGTACATCAGCGCGTGCAGGTGCGCGGCGAGCATCCCTGGCGTCGGGTGGTCGAAGACGAGGCTGGGCGCGAGTTTCCGCTCGGTGAGGGCGCGCAGCCGGTTGCGGAGCTCGATGGCCGTGAGGGAGTCGAAGCCGATCTCGAAGAGCCCCTGGTCGGCGTCGATGTGGTACGTCGTGCCGTGGCCGAGGACCGCGGCCACCTGCGCCCGCACCAGGTCGAGCAGCGCCTTCGCCCGCTCGGCGGCGGGCAGTGCGGCGAGCCGCTCGGCCAGCTGCCGGTGCTCGCCCGCGCCGCCCGCCGTGTGCGCCAGTTGGCGGCCAGCGCGGACGAGGCCGCGCAGCAGGTGCGGCACGCCGCCACCGGCCGCCGCACCGGCGCGTACGCCGCGCAGGTCGAGCCTGGCCGGTACCAGGAGCGCCTGTCCGGACGCCACCGCGGCGTCGAACAGCTCCATGCCCTCGGTGGGTGTCATCGCCGTCAGGCCGCCGCGCCGACTCATCCGGCTCTTGGTGAGGTCGTCCGTCCAGGCCCAGTTCACGCGTCAGCTCGTCGAGATGCCGCACCGCGTCCACCTTCGGCGCGAACACCCGCTCCAGGCGCTCCGGCGTCAGCGCTCCGATCACGCCGTCGTCCGTCACACCTGCCGTGTGGATGATCCCGGTGAGCCGCTGCTCGTCCGGTACCGACGCCAGCAGGGCCTTGACCTGGTCCCGGTCGGACACGTCACAGGCCACGGCCGACACCGTCGCGCCCTGCTCGGTCAGCTCGGCCACCAGCTCCGGCACGCCCTCGGCGTCCCGGCCCCGCCTGCTGGCGAGGAGCAGCCGCCGTACGCCGTGCCGGGTGACCAGGTGCCGGGCCGCGAGAGCTCCCAGCGATCCGGCGCCCGAGATCAGGACGGTGCTGTTGGGCCCGAACACCGCGGGTACGTCCGGGACTTGGCCGGTGGCTCGGGTGAGGCGGGGCACGGAGAAGCGCGTGCCGCGCACCGCCAGCTGCGGCTCGCCGCTGGCGAGGACCGTACCCAGAACACGTTCCGTGTCGGCGTCGAAGTCGATGCCGGTGTCGGTGTCGGTGCCTGCGTCGGTGTCGGTGCCTGCGTCGGTGTCGGTGTCGGTGTCGAGCAGGACGATCCGGTCCGGGTTCTCCGCCTGTGCGGCGCGTACCAGGCCCCACACGGCCGCTCCGGCCGGATCCGTCACCGCTCCGTCGCCCGCGGGGACCGCGCCCCGCGTCACCACGAGGAGCCGCGACTCTTCGAGCCCGGTCCCGGCCAGCCAGCACTGCACCACGTCGAGGACCCGGGAGGCCAAGGAAAGCGCCGCGTCCTCCTCGTCGCCGCCGACGGCGTCCAGCACCGCCGCTGCCGGGGCCGCCGCCGCTCCCGACTCCACGTCGTCGGCCAGCGTCGCCACTTCCTCCGCGGTGGCTACCGTCACCCGTGAAGGCGCGGGTCCCGCCTCCCGCGCCGGGGGCAGCTCGGTCCACTCCACCCGGTACAGCGAGTCGACGCGTGCCGTGTCCGACGCCGCCGCCAGTTGCTCGGTGGACACCACCCGGCCCACCAGCGATTCCATCGTCACGACCGGGCCACCGGCCTCGTCCACCGCTTCCAGGGAAAGCGCGTCGGGCTCGGGCCTCGCCACGCGAACGCGCAGCGCCGACGCGCCTGCCGCGTGCAGTTCGAGCCCGTTCCAGGCGAACGGCAGCCGCAGCTCAAGGCCGTCCTCGCGGTCAGGGGCGCCGTCGGCGGCCGCCGTGAGCGCCGCCACGGCGTTCAGCATGGTCGAGTGCAGGGCCGCGTCGAGGAGCGCGGGGTGGATGCCGTACCTGCCCGCCTCCTCGCGCTGCTCCTCGGGCAGGGCGACCTCCGCGAACACTTCGTCGCCGCGCCGCCACACGGCCCGTACGCCCTGGAACGCGGGCCCGTAGCCGTAGCCGCCCCGGGCGAGCAGGCCGTAGCCGTCGCTGATGTCCACCGGTTCGGCGCCGGGCGGCGGCCAGGCCGCGAAGTCGTAGCCGCTGCCGCCGGCCCCGGGTCGGCCGGTGGTCGCGAGGAGTCCGGTGGCGTGCCGCGTCCACGCGTCCGCGCCACCGTCGTCGGCTGCGTCCTCGCGCTGGGAGAACACCTCCACGGTCCGCGCGCCCGTCTCGCCGGGCCCGCCCACCGCGACCTGCACCCGCACCCCGCCGCGCTCGGGCACGACCAGCGGCGCCTCGATCACCAGCTCTTCCAGGACCCCGCACCCGGCCTCGTCACCGGCCCGCACGGCCAGTTCCACGAGCCCGGTGCCCGGGACGAGTACGACTCCGCTGACCGCGTGGTCGGCCAGCCAGGGGTGGGTCCGCAGCGACAGGCGCGAGGTGAAGACGAGCCCGTCCGTCTGCGGCAGCCGCACCACCGCACCCAGCAAGGGGTGTTCGGCCCCCGCAAGGCCCAGTGCCGCCGCGTCGGTGCCTTGCGCGGCCGGCTTGAGCCAGTAGTGCCGGTGGTCGAAGGCGTACGTCGGCAGGTCCGCGCGTGTGGAGGCGGCTCCGGCGGGCAGCAGGCGGGCCCAGTCCACGGTCACGCCCCGCACGAACAGCTCGGCCACCGACGCCAACAGCCGCCGCGGACCACCCTCCTCACGCCGCAGCGAACCGGTCACCACCGCCGTGCTGTCGGCGTCGTCGACGATCTCAGTGATCGGCTGAACCAGTACGGGGTGGGCGCTGACCTCCACGAACACGCCGTGGCCCTGCGCCAGCAGATCGGCCACGGCCGGGCCGAAGCCCACCTGCCCGCGCAGGTTGCGGTACCAGTACCCGCCGTCCAACACCCCGGCGTCCTCCACCCAAGCACCGGTCACAGTCGAGTAGAACGGCACCACCGGAGCCTGCGCGCTCACCCCGGCCAGAGCTTCGGCGAGGGTGTCCTCGATGTCCTCGACGTGCCGTGTGTGGGAGGCGTAGTCCACAGCCACGCGCCGCACTCGTACGCCGTCACCGGAGAGCACTTGCAGGACCTCGTCCAAGGCTTCGGCATCACCAGCAATCACCACGGAGGAAGGCCCGTTCACGGCCGCGACCTCGACCCGCTCGGCCC